>JAEWIS010000023.1 GCA_023386955.1 Bacillota bacterium | reverse complement strand
GACTTGCATGTATTAGGCACGCCGCCAGCGTTCGTCCTGAGCCAGGATCAAACTCTCCATAAAAGTGGCCCCGAAGGACCGTTATGTTAGAGCTGATTGCTCAATTGTTCAAACGTTTGGCTTCATTGTTTTGCTGCTCGTTGTTCAGTTTTCAAGGAGCTCTTGTCCAGTGCTCTAAAACTTTATCACATCGACTCTATTAATGCAAGAACTATTTTTTCGATCCTTGCAGCTTTTTGTCGATGCTGCCGTCTGTTTTGGCGGCGAAATCTAATTTATCATGTTTTACACAAGAAAACAAGAGAGCAAAAGCGTCTATTCTGTGACGGCGTTTTACTCATCCAACTGCCATTTCGCCAGCGTTCGCAAGCGCAGTCGTTATTCATCGAGTTATGCGCTCGCCCGGGAAATGAATGATTGGTTCATTTCCCGATAATATGTACCAGATAAAGAAGCAATACCATTATACCCCCGCCGGCGGCTGAGCTGATGATATTCACAGCATCGTTGTTCATCCATCTCCACCCTCGGATCAGAACAGTCCGGCGGGAGCAGTGGCTGTGCCCCTCCACTTCAAGACCGCACTCCGGGCAACGGTAAAGGGCCTGAACACTTGCACCAAGCAGTGAATCCGCATTGGAGGCTAACCAGCCTGCAACCATCGCGGCAGGTATAATCCCCCAGCTATATGCTTCCCCGCCAGGAACCCATGGGACTGTTGTGGAGGATAAACCAGCCAATAGCATACCCAACGCACCAATGAACAGCCCGCCCGCCAGGGAAGCTCCCCAGCCTAACCAGGTGACTGCTCCGGAGGTGCCTTTACTTACCTGCTTGCCGGTTAAAATGGAACGGGGAAGCCGCCTGCTTAAACCCCCGATTTCGGTAGCCCATGTATCGGCGGTTACTGCGGACATCACACCGATATAAGCTGCAGGCCATATCCACATTTCCGGTCTCCAAGCGGACAGTAAGCATAGAAATGCCCCAAGCCCCCCGTTGGCAAACACCTGCCCCGCATCGCGCCGGCCGGATTTTTCATACTTTCGCTCCGCTTGCTCCTTCTTGTGCTTTTTCCACTTGGTCAAGGCCGATGAGGATATAAAGAAGCCGATCATCAGTCCGAACCAAGGCAAACTTCCTAGGGCATACAGCAGTGTACCGACTCCTATAGCTGCAGCAGCACCGGTAAGCGACAGGGATCTTTTCCAATAAGCTGCCGACGTTATCAGCATGCTGCCCGCCAATCCCAAGAGCCAATTCATGACGGATTGCCTTCCAGCTTATTTTCTAATTGCCTGTCGAAAAGAAAGCTATTGATGTATGCAGCTAATTCCCGTGTATATGCTTTGGGAATTGTATATTCCGGCGTCCGGGAGGAATAGCCCGTTACCTGCAAGCCTGCGCGTTTAGCCAGCATTTTGGCACGGAGCATGTGAAAATCATTCGTCACGACTGTAATAGAAGCTATAGCCGGATCCACTCCCTGCTGCTTCAGAGCCACCTTGCTGAACCGCATATTTTCGGCTGTATCCGTGGAGCGAGCCTCGAGAATAAGACGGCTTTCCGGTATGCCGCGGGCTACGAGATAACGCTTCATGGCCTCCGCCTCAGATAAATCTTCTCCAGGACCTTGACCGCCCGATAAGACGGCACGGGCTTCCGGATACCGGTTCAGATAGTCCAAGCCACGGTCCAGACGGTTCTTGAGGGACAACGAAACGGTTTCTCCTTTGACACGGGCACCCAAAATAAGCAGGTAGTCCGACTTTTGCGGTTCGCTGTTCCGCCCGGTGCTCCAAATGGCTATAAGTAAAACAACGCAGGCTAACCCGCCTATTACCACAGCAGATTGGACAACCCGCAGGAGGATCAGGGCTTTGCCTGTGAGCTTGCGGTTCCGCCAACGGAAAATCCAATATCCCACACCTGCCATAAGGAGTCCGGCAATAACCTGAAGCATGTTCCAAATGTCCCGTTCCCAGCCCCTGGTGAATCCGGTCAGGTAGTAGAGACTATGAGATAAGCCCGCAATAATAACGAGCAAACCGAAAACGCCAAGAACAACGGCTCTGCGGTTTTCGAACTTCATAACAAAGGTTCCCCCATTTTGAAATGCGTTAGATTTTTAATGTAATTAATCCTTAATCCCATAAAATAAGATTCGTCTTTCCTGTTCATGTCCTGACCTAACCAGTATAGAAAAACCTGGCGGACTAGGCAACCGGATCCTAGTCCATCAGAAAAAAAGGACGGCAGCCACAAAACAGCTGCACATCCTTTTTGACGTCAAAACACTCTTAATATACAACCTCCGGGCAGGTCCGGTCCAACAATCCCTTCAGATAAGCGCTGACAAGCCCGTAATTGGTAAACGGTACACGCTGGGCCTCGGATTTAGCCATCCGTGCCATCAACTGCTTGCGGCTGAAGGAGCAGGCGTTGCAGTGGAGAACCATTTTGTACGGAGTCAAGTCAGCGGGAAAATCCAGCCCCGAAACCACATCAATCAATAGTGCCCCTCCCGCCTTACGGTGCAGCTGCTCCGGCAGCAGGCTTCGCGAAGTCTCCCCTTGAGTTTCATGGACTTTGCAGGCCTCGGCAATCAGAACCCGGTCCCCGGGCTTCAGCGAGTCTACAGCCTTGGCTCCGTCGATGAGCAACTGCAGATTCCCCTTCTGTCTGGCCAGCAAAAGGGAGAAGGTTGTCACCGTACTGGAGGGCGGCGCAGCCGCGCAGACGGCCTCAAGCAGCTCAGGGTCGGTAATAATGAGCTCCGGCGCCTTGTTCAGATAGCCAAGTGTGGGAACCAGCTCCGTCTCCGTCACACTGAGGGAAGCGGCGCCTTGATCAAGGATATCCCGGATAATCTGGCTGTGGATATTCGGCAGCCTGAAACGCGGAGCCTTCATCTCATCCTCCGTTACCAGCAGCACCAGATCCCGCGGCTTAACCAAATCACCTACGATGGTATTCCGTTCAAACTCAAAAGGAGCCGTCCGTCGGATGGATTGCCTGACCCTGTTAATATTCACCCGATTGGAGGCGCTGATTTTCACCAGTGGTATCTCATCGAATTGCACCCGGATCGGCTCGGCATCCACATAGCGGTCATCAATCCGGTTGATGATGCCCAATACAGGAATATGACGGTTGGCCAATTCCTTGTACCACCGTTTCTCAAGCGTGTAATCTTCATTGGTATCCATAAACATCAGGAGGGCCAGATCTGTCTGGTCCATAACCTCCAGCAGCTTCCGGCTGCGGATTCCTCCCAGCTCGGTATGCTCATTGTCCTCGAAGCCGGCAGTATCGATGAGTACAACGGGACCTACAGGGTCAAGCTCCATCGGATAAAACAAAGGTTCCTGGGTCGTGCCCGGAGAATCGGCAACTGCAGAAGCACTCGCTCCTGCAAGCGCATTCAATAATGTGGACTTGCCGATATTCTTCCGGCCAAACAGGGCAACATGCAGCCGATTGCCTGAGGTCGTTTTACTCATCACTCTCACTCCTCCACTGGGATAAAATAAGCATAGCTACGACAGATTTCGTGAATGTTTTCACATTCAGGAGTGCAAAAATCTGAGGTTTATTGTAAACGGGGCCATTGCGTATGCAGCCAACCGCCCCGTATACCATTTCCAGTTATCCTAAAATCTCAAATCCCGTTCTCCCGCCTCAATGCGCTCCATCCGGGACATAGCCGCTTTTCTGGCCGCTTCCTTGGGGATGCCCTTCAGGCTTTCTTCAATAACACGATTGCCCAGTTCCTTGGCTTCTTCATCACCGTAATCCAGCAGGAACTCCTTAAAGGTCAACAAGGCATTCGGCTCACAGACGTTCTGGATCTGGCCGGATTTGGCCAAACGCATAAACCGGTCACCTGTCCGCCCTTCTCTGTAGCAAGCCGTGCAATAGCTGGGCAGATAGCCGCCTTTACAGAGGCTCTTGACAATTTCCATAGGCGAACGGTGATCGCCGATTTCGAACTGCGGTTTCTCGTCCTGGTTATGCAGCCGGTATTCCTCCACATAACCGCCCACTCCCGTACAGGAGCCGGCACTGATCTGGGACACGCCCAAAGCCAGTACCTCGTCACGGAAGCCCGCTTCCTCTCTTGTGGAAAGAATCATACCCGCGTAAGGTACAGCAAGCCGGAGAACAGCAACAACCTGCTTAAACTCCTCGTCGGACACCAGATGGGGATACGTATCCAGATTGACCCCTTCCGCTGCCCGCATTCTTGGCACTGATACGGTATGGGGCCCCACACCGAAGGATTCCTCCAAGTGTTCGGCATGCATCAGCATGGCGATGGTTTCAAATTTATAGTCATACAGCCCGTACAGAACACCTACACCCACATCATCAATCCCGCCCTGCATCGCACGGTGCATAGCGGTAGTATGCCAGTTGTAGTCATGCTTAGGTCCTTGGGGATGGTGTTTTTCGTAGGTTGGTTTATGGTACGATTCCTGAAATAAAATATAGGTGCCAATCTCGGCATCCCGCAGCTTCTCGTAATCCTCCACTGTAGTGGCGGCAATATTCACATTGATTCTGCGGATGCTTCCATTGTTGACCTTCACGGAATAGATTTTGCGGATGCACTCCAGGATGTACTCCATGGAGCAGTTTTTTGGGTCCTCCCCTACTTCCAGGGCAATCCGCTTATGACCCAGCGACTGGAGTACCTCTACTTCCTTCTCCAATTCCTCCATGGTCAGCTTGCGCCGTTTGAAGTCGGTGTTGGAATGCTTATAGCCGCAATAATCACAGTTATTGACACAATAATTGCTTACATACAATGGTGCAAAAATAACAATGCGCTTGCCGTAAATTTTTTCTTTGATTTCCTTGGCTGCCGCAAAAATACGGCTCCAGATCCCTTCATCCCTCACATGCAGCAGTACAGCCGCTTCCTGGTGGGTTAATCCCCTACAGCTCCTCGCTTTGTCCAACAGTCCGTTAATGTAGGTGCTGTCGGCTGCCAGTGCCTTCCCCATCTCGATAGCATCCACAATCTCATGATCCCGAATTACCTCATCCGCATGAAAAATCCGCAATTCTTCCGTTTTTACCTCTTCCATGGTAAACCCCTCCCGTCTATAAAAAAACACTCCGCTGCCCTGAAATAATATGGGCTTTTCTCCCGCAAACGCCCTGCGAAAACAATGTGACGGTGGACAATGTGCTAGAGCGTGTTTGCTAACACGGCCTAACGCTTATTCATAACCGACTTGACATTGATGCCTTCAATTTTGCCCAGCTTGCCGGTTAATGAACTGATTTCGTCTGATGTCGCATCCACAACAAGGGTGATGACGGCGGAAATACCGCGTTCTTTATAGGGAAGGCCCATTCTGCCGATAATGACGTCCATGCTGTCATGCAGAATAGCATTGACCTTGGCAACCCCATCAAATTCCTGAACAATGATATTTATGACACCGATTCTCTTGCTCATGCAAGATTTCCCCCTCATGCTTAGACTCATCCTTGCAATTAGGTATAGACTTATCCGCCGGCCCCGGAACACTCCAGGACCGGCCGATGGTTAGTTCATTATCTTAATGCTTAGCCCGCTTCACATAATGCGTGTGCAGCAGCTCATGGGCAAGATGTCCATTGGGTTTGCCCAGGAATTCGGAGTACAGCATTTGGATATACGGATTCTTATGGGACTTGCGGAATTGCAGGGATTGATCCTCTTCATAGATTGCCTTGGCCCGCTCTTGTTTTACATTAACAGCTGTTTGGGTCTTGGCATTCACGATAGGCTGTCCGCCGCCGGTGACACATCCGCCGGGGCAAGCCATCACCTCGATGAAGTCATAATGCTTCTCGCCGGATTGGATCAGCTCCATGACCTGGCGGGCATTGCCCAAGCCGTGGATAACCGCGGTTTTGATCTTCTTGCCGTTGGGCAGCTCCAGCTCATTCTCCTTAATACCGTCCAGACCGCGGACAGCGTTATATTCGATGGCGTCCAGATCCTTTCCAGCCAAAACTTCATAAACCGTACGCAGAGCCGCTTCCGCCACACCGCCGGTTGCTCCGAAAATAGCGCCTGCGCCGGAGCCGAGACCCAACGGGTTATCGAAGGTATCCCCGGTCAGATTGCGGAAGTCGATACCCGCTTCCTTGATCATTTGGGCCAGCTCCCGGGTGGTTAGGACATAGTCCACATCCTGGAGACCCTCATTGGACAGCTCCTCGCGTTCGCCTTCGAACTTCTTGGCGGTACAAGGCATGATGGATACGTTGACGATCGACTTGGGATCAACGCCTTCCTTTTGGGCAAAGTAGGACTTGATCATCGCCCCTTCCATTTGGTGGGGGGATTTGCAGGTGGAGAGATTATCCAGCATATCCGGGAAATTATGCTCCATGAATTTCACCCAGCCCGGACAGCAGGAGGTCATCAAAGGCAGATTTTCGCCGGAGGTCAGCCGGGAGATCAGCTCGGTTCCTTCTTCCATGATGGTCAGGTCGGCGGCGAAGTTGGTGTCGAACACCTTGTCGAAGCCCAGCTTGCGCAGAGCAGCTACCATTTTGCCGGTGACACGGGTACCCATAGGATAGCCGAACTCCTCGCCCAAGGCTACACGGATGGCAGGAGCAGCCTGCACCACCACATATTTGGTCGGGTCGGACAGAGCCTTCCACACATCATGGGTGTTATCGCGTTCGGTCAGCGCACCTACCGGACAGGCGGAGATACATTGTCCGCAATTGACACAGCTGGTTTCCCCGATGGGGCGGTCATATGCAGTAGTCACCTTGGTTTCAAAACCGCGGTGTGCAAAGCCAATGGCATGGACGGTTTGGATATTGCTGCAGGCACCGATACAGCGTCCGCAGAGGATACACTTCTCGGAATCCCGTACGATGGATGCAGAGGAATGGTCGATGCCGGTTTTGGACTTGGCTCCCTGGAAGCGGATCGTACGGACGTTCAAATCCTTGGAAACGGATTGCAGTTCACAGGATTCACTGCGGTTGCAAGTGGTACACTCCCGGTTGTGGTCGGAGAGCAGGAGCTCCACAACGGTTCTGCGGGCGTCCCGTACCTTCTTGGTATTGGTTTGGATTTTCATGTTGGGCTCAGCCTTCAGTGTACAGGACGCGATCAGGCGGGGACCCACCTCCACTACGCAAACGCGGCAGCTGGAGGATTCGCAAACGCCCTTCAAGTGGCAAAGGGTCGGAATTTCAATTCCCACATCACGCGCTGCTTCCAGCACGGTTGTGCCTTTGTCCACTTCCATCTCGATGCCGTCTATTGTAAGTTTAACTTTTTCCACCATAGTCACCTCTTCCCTTCCTTATCCTCTCAAGATGGCTTTGAACTTACAGGAATCGAAGCACAATCCGCACTTGATACATACGGATGCATCCAGCAGATACGGCTCCTTCACCTTGCCGGAAATGGCATTCACCGGACATTTTCTGGCACAGAGGCTGCAGCCTTTGCACAGGTCGGGATCGATGGAGTAAGTCAAAAGATCCTTGCAGACGCCGGAAGGACACTTGTGATCCACTACGTGAGCCAGATACTCATTGCGGAAGAACTTCAATGTGGAAATAACCGGGTTAGGAGCGGTGCCGCCTAAAGCGCACAAGGATGCGTTCTTGATATTCTCGGAGAGGTCCTCAAGAATTTCCAGATCATCGGCTGTGCCTTTACCTTGTGTGATGTTCTCCAGAATTTCCAGCAGACGTTTGGTGCCTACACGGCAGGGGGTACACTTGCCGCAGGATTCATCCCGGGTAAAGTCCAGATAGAAGCGGGCCACGTCCACCATACAGTTGTCTTCGTCCATGATAATCATGCCGCCGGAGCCCATCATGGAACCCAAACTGTTCAGATTATCAAAGTCAATGCTGCAATCCAGATGCTCTTCGGTCAAACATCCGCCCGAAGGTCCGCCGGTTTGGACTGCCTTGAATTTTTTGCCGTTGGGAATGCCGCCGCCGATTTCGAAGATAACCTCGCGCAGGGTGATGCCCATAGGAACCTCAACAAGACCGGTGTTGACAATTTTGCCGCCCAGAGCGAATACCTTGGTGCCCTTGGACTTTTCGGTGCCGATACTGGAATACCATTCGGCGCCCTTCAGAATAATCATCGGGATGTTGGCGTAGGTTTCCACGTTATTGATAACGGAAGGTTTCTTCCACAGACCCTCTACCGCCGGGAACGGAGGCTTCGGATTGGGCATGCCGCGTTTGCCTTCGATGGAGTTCATCAGGGCCGTTTCTTCACCGCACACGAATGCGCCTGCGCCAAGACGGACCTCAATGTCAAAGTCAAAGCCAGTTCCAAACAAATCCTTGCCCAGCAAGCCGTGCTTCCGTGCTTCATGAATCGCTACGAACAGGCGTTGTACAGCAATGGGATATTCGGCACGAACATAGATAAAGCCTTGGTTGGCGCCGATGGCGTAACCGCCGATAGCCATAGCCTCCAGCACGCTGTGGGGGTCACCCTCCAGAATGGAGCGGTCCATAAATGCGCCGGGGTCGCCTTCGTCGGCGTTACAGATCATATACTTTTGTTCGTTGAACTGCTTAGCTGCAAATTCCCATTTCATCCCGGTGGAGAAGCCGCCGCCCCCACGGCCACGCAGGCCGGATTGCTTCATGGTGGCGATAACTTCCTCAGGCGTCATCGTTGCCAGCACCTTGTGCAGCGCCTTATAACCGTCACGGGCAATATATTCCTCAATCTTCTCGGGATCAATAACACCGCAGTTGCGAAGTGCGATCCGCATTTGCTTTTTGAAGAAGTTGACGTCGTTCAGCGGCTTGATGCTGCCGTCCTTCTCCAGAGCTTCCTTATACACCAGACGCTTCAGCACGTTGCCCTTCAGCAGATGCTCCTCCACCAGCTCGGGAACATCCTTGGTTTCCACACGGGCGTAGAAGGCGCCTTCGGGATATACGATCACAACCGGGCCCAGCTCACAGAGGCCGAAGCAGCCGGTACGGACGATTTCGATTTCATTCTCAATGCCGTGGTTCTTCAATTCCTGCTCAATCGCATGCAGAATCGGCATGGAGTCGGAAGAGGTACAGCCTGTGCCGCCGCAGATCATAACGCTCTTACGGGTAACGCTGGAACCGCCGTTTTCCTGACGCTGGACGACCCGGGCGATCGTATTGTCACGGATAAGCTCCAGTTCTTGAATGGATTTCATACGATTCCCTCCTTATTTGTAATCCTTGAGAATTTTTGGGACGTCAACAGCGGAAACCTTGCCGTATACCTTTTCACCGATGGTCAAAACAGGGGCAAGGCCGCAAGCCCCCAGACAGCGGGTAGCCTCCAGAGTGAACTTGCCGTCTTCCGTGGTTTTGTTAACCTCCACCTTGAGCTCCTTGGCGAAGGTATCCACGATGGCTTGGGCACCCTTAATGTAGCAGGCAGTCCCCATGCAGATGCGGATAATGTGCTCACCCTTCGGCTCCAGCGAGAAAAAGTGGTAAAAGGAAGCAACTCCGAAAATTTCGGAAAGCGGAATATTCAATTCCTCGGATACAATCTCCAGAACATGCTCCGGCAGGTAACCGTAGGAATCCTGCACCTCATGCAGCACCGGGATCAAAGCGCCCTTCATAGGCTTGAAGGTTTCAATCGTCTGCCTGATTTTCTCTAACCGCTCGTCGGCAACCGCAGCACCGCCGCAACAGCATTTATCCTCCATAGTCGATCCTCCTAAATGTTATCTTCTAAGTAAGACAACCCTAGTTTTGTTATTGTAAGCGTATAGATAAGCCTGTGGTAAAGCGGCCCTCTTCCCGCCTGTTGCAATGAAAACCCCACAGGGGCCGGCCGCGGCAATCTCTTGCTGCCGGTCCCTGGTTGGGGGGAATTGTTTTACAAGAGCGGATTTTCGTGCTTCGCCTTCAGGCGCTGCCATCTGCGCTCCACTTCAGTTTCGAACTCGGCCAGCAATTCCTCTTCCTTGGCCAGATGCTTGGACTTGCCCATGGACTTCAGCCACTCCAACACCGGCACCTTGCTTCCCTTGGCTTCGGGATCATAGGTAATGTTGGTTACGCCGTTTTCGATCTCATACAGCGGGAAGAAGCAGGAGTCCACTGCAGTTTTGACGATCTTTTGTCCCAGGCGGTCTTCTGTCTTCCAGTTCAGCGGGCAAGTGATCAGAATCTTGCCGTAGGCGCAGCCCACATTCTGAGCGTACCAGTGAGCCTTGGCAGCCTTCTGGATCAGGTCCATCGGGTAAGCCTCGGAGCCGGTGAAGACGTACGGAATGTTACAAGCGGCCATGATCTGCGGAGTATCCTTATGGTGGTAGCCCTTGCCCTTCTGCGCCTTGCCTACACCGGAGGTGGAGGTCATATGGCCCAGCGGTGTGGAATAGGACAATTGGGAGCCGGTGTTCATGTAGCCTTCGTTGTCATACTCCAGCATAATCATCTTGTGATTCCGCAGTGCTGCACCGATGGCGGCGCCCATACCGATGTCCATGCCGCCGTCGCCGGTCACCATAACAAAGGTAATGTCGTCGGAGATGTTCACTTCGCCGCGGCGCTTCAGCTCCAGGAAGCCTTCCACCATACCGGCAACGGTAGCACCGCCATTTTGGAACAGATTGTGCACGAAGGATTGCTTATGGGAAGTGTACGGATACGATGTGGTCACTACATAGGCACAACCGGTTTGGAACAGGGCTACGATATCGCCCTCGATGCCCTTGAAGAACAGCTCCAATGCAGGCAGTACGCCGCAGCCGGGGCATGCACCGTGTCCAGGTGCAAACCGCTTCGGCTTCTTGGTCAGGCTGCGCAGAGGCGGAACCTTAGCCTTCACCTTACCGGTGGCTTCATCTACCGTAATCGAAATCAGGCCGGTATTGTAGGACTCTCCGTGCAAAGGCTCGATGACGATTTGCTCGGCAGCGTGGCCTTTGACACCCGGGTTATGACCGAAATAATCGAAGGGTTTCTCGGCATATCCTTTATTGGCGGCGTCGATGGCAAGCTTGAAGAATTCTTCTGCATCCTCACCATAGAAGTCCTTGCCGCCCAGGCCGAAAACCCGGCTCAGGATGATGGTCTTGTTGTCGGGGTCAATTTGCAAGGCGGAACGGACCTCGTGAGTCATATTGCCGCCTTGAGCTCCATAAGAGTCAGCGCGTTCGCCAACCAGGAGGGCCTTCACATTCTTCAAAGCCTTGCGGAGCTGCTCAGCCGGGAACGGACGGATGATGTTGGGACGAATTACCCCTGCCTTGATGCCTTGGGCACGAAGTTTATCCACTACATCCTTGGCAGCTTCGCCGGCGGAATTGAGCAGGAACAATGCCACCTCGGCATCCTCCATACCGTACATGTCAAGAGTCGGATACTCGCGGCCGGATAATGCGGCATATTCGGTTTGCAGCTGTTCGTATACCTCGCCAGCCTTATATAGTGCTTCGGATTGCTGGAAGTGGTTATTAATGAGGTCGTCGCCGTTCATATGCGCGCCGATGGAAACCGGGTTGCGCGGATCGCTTACATCAGCGAATTGAGTTGGGCGTTCCCCTACATAAGCCTGAACCACCTTGCGGTCCTTGAAGAGACTGACCTTTTTCTTTTGGTGAGAGGTGAAGAAGCCGTCATAAGCCACAATTACCGGCAGGCGGACTTCGGAGTGCTCAGCCAGGCGCAGCGCCATGATGTTCATATCGTATACAGCCTGAGGTGTGGAGGCAGTCAGAACGATCCAGCCTGTGTTCAGGGTGTAGTACAAGTCGGAGTGGTCGCCGCGGATATCCAGCGGTCCGCTGACGGCACGGCACACCAGGTTCAGCACCATGGGGAAGCGGGTACCGGCTTGGTTCGGCAGCTGCTCCAGCATGTAAAGAAGACCTTGGGAGCTGGTTGCGTTCAGAACCCGTGCTCCGGCTACAGCAGCGCCGTAGCAGATACCGGCTGCGCCATGCTCGCCGTCACCTGCGATGAGCTGGATGTCATGCTCTCCGCGGGTTTTCATTTGATCCAGATATTGGGCAACTTCAGTGGAAGGCGTAATCGGGAAATATCCCATAATATGATAATTGATTTGTGCGGCGGCAGTGGCCGCCATTTCGTTGCCGGACTCAAAGGTGGTAATCTGCTCGGCGGCAGAATGCTTCAGTTCATTCTCCAGAATAGCCATTACTCAAGCTCCTCCCAGTACGAAATTAAAACGGGATGGCACACGGTGCGCTTCGGCATAGCCTACTTCTTCACGGAGATCCTGCAGAGCACCTGTCGGGCAAGCATCCACACATTTCAGACAGCCCTTGCAATATTGGTAATCGATTCCCTTCAGAACCATTTGCATAATACCGCGTTTGTTGGGCTCTTCCTCCCAAACGAAGCACATGTCGCCGCACACGACATCACATTGGGCGCAGCTGATGCACTTCTCGGCATTAAACTCGGGGATAAAGCCTTGCCGGGAACCGCTCATGTCTTTCAAAACAGTATTGGCTTGAGCCAGAATCACACCGCCCAGGGGCTGGGACTCATAACCGTACACGGTGACGGCCCGCTTGAAGGCTTTGCCTACCGCATCTGCCGGAACCTCATAGGTCTTGAACTTCACTTCATTGTAACCGCGGTCGAAGGTGCGGATGTTCGGCTCCACCAGATGGGGGTACTTCTTGCCGAACGTACTGCGGATGGTATTGCGCATGTCCTCCGGATCGAGGAAGTCGCAAATCCGGTACAAGGCGCCCAGCATGGACGTATTGACCTTGGTCTTCTCTTCTACGGCAATGCCCATGGCGTCAACAACAGCCAGTGTGCCGTATTCCAGCTTCAGATCCTTGCGAACTTCGTCAAAATCACGTGTGGAGTTCACCAGCACGATGCCGTCGGCAGGCAGACCGCTTACGACGTTGACGGTTTTGTAGAGCTCCTCATGGAAAATACCGATAACATGCGGCACCTCAATGGGGCTATGGTCGCGAATCTCCACTTCCGGTTCCGTAAAACGGACGAAGGTTTTGATGGGCGAACCCTTCTTCTCGGAACCGTACGAGGAAAAGTTGGAGCCGTTAAGGCCCATTCCCAGTACTCCGGCTTCGGCGAGCATCTTGCCTGCAAGGTTGGCGCCAAGGCCGCCGATGGATTCGAGACGGATCTCAAAAAATCCAAGCTCATTTTTCTTAGGTAAGGTAGACATCTGGTTCCCTCCTATTTATTAATAACAGCCGACAAGACCCGGATGTAAAAAAAGCTTGGATGAGATCGTCCGTCCGCTGGTATTGGAATGCGTTGCTGCGGCATGCACTGTTTCATTATTCCGCATAGCTGTAATACCGCTTTCATAAGGGCATTAAGTACACAACCTTTTGCGGTGAGAGGCTTGAACATCGGTCAAAACATCATCATTTCGACAAAAAGTCTACACAAATCTTCCACATTCCTGTTTTCAATTCCTATTATAAGATCCAATAGTGAATCATTTCACAAGAAATTTGACAATCTGTTGAACTGCCCCAAAAACCTGTTATATTGGTGAAAAATATATGGATTTAGAGAATCGTTCTCAGTTATAATTGAATACTTTATGAATCCGGATAATGATTCTCAATGATAACGCATTCATTTTCGGACATAAACTAGACACAAATTCATAATTTCGTTTTTCCGGATAACAAAAAAGAACTCCAGATTGGAGTTCCTTTAGGCGCCGATGTTATTCGGACTGAGGAGCCGTTATTTTGCGAAAATACGCACTTCTGATGATTTCGCGGACACACGGTACGTTATTTCCCCGCCATCCCGTCCCAACTGGCTTTTTTCCGGTGTATAACGGATCCTGGGTCCGTCCAGCTAAAAAAGCAGTGTTTTAGCGCTAATTAACGGATCCTGGGTCCCGCTTGGGTAACCGGGTGGGTCAACCGCACCTGCAGACCGACTCTTCCGGTTCAACTTTACGTAAGACGCAGCCTCTTTTCCTACAAGAAAAGCTCAAGGCCGCTCCAAGCAAGCCTGATTCCCTCCGGCAGCTCCGGCAGGTTGTTCAAATCAATATCATGAGACATATGGGTGAACCAGGTTTCCTCCGGCGCCAGCTCTGCCACCAGCTCGCAGGCCTCTTCCATATCGTAAACCGACCGGGTATGGAACTCCGCTTCTTCCTTATAAAAGCTGGTGCCCAGAATCAGCAGCTGCAACTCCTGCATATGCCGCTTCTCGGCCTCTCCTAATGCTATGGAGTCGGGACAATACACCCAGGCGATATCCCCCTGCTGGAACCGATAGGCATAGGAATAGCCGTTTTTACCGTGGTTGACCCTAAACGGAGTAACGCTCCACCCTAACATCTCCATCCCGGATTCCACCTCCACAAAACGGAGCCTGCCCTCCACCCAGGGGAACTGGCGTCTGATGATGGCCAACACCTCTTGCGGTGCATACAGGTCAGGCTGCACGTCTGTCCACCGGCATAAATCCGCCAGCTCCGGAAGTCCTCCGATATGATCGAAGTGGGCATGGGTGATCAGAACATTGCCTACCATCCGCTGGCCACGTGCCTCCATCTGCCCCCGCCAATCGGGACCGCAGTCCACCAACAGCTCCTCTGGCCCTCTCCGCAACAGAATAGAGGAACGCAATCTTCTATTATGGCCGGTGGTCCGAGCCTCACTGCAAACCCCACAGCTGCAATAGACCCGAGGCACTCCCATGGAATCCCCCGTACCCAAAAACCGAATGGATGTTTTGACATTGTGCATGATGTAACCTCCAAGGATGGCAAACGTTCGCCAGTCCATGCCACAATGGCAACGAAGCCAATGAAGGCGTTCGCAGGCTGACGAACAGTTGTGTTTACGTTATAATGAATCGGTAGACCAGAGAGTCAGAGAAACCTGCTAAGGAGTGTTTTCCCATGTACAAGCTGATTGCTGTTGATTTAGATGATACTTTATTGAACGATCAATTGGATATTACGGAAGGAACCCGCAGCGCCATCTATGCCGCCATGGAGCGGGGCGCTGTGTTTACCATTGCTACAGGACGGATGTTCGCCTCCGCCCGCAAGATTGCCGCCAAGCTGGGGCTGGAGGTGCCGCTGATTACTTATCAGGGAGCCCTGGTGAAGCATGCCTCCGACGGAACGGTCATCTATGAGCGGAACGTTCCGCCCGAGGTCGTCCGTTATGTATTCGAGTACGCTGCGAAGAACGGCCTTCATCTTCAGGCTTATCACAACGATACCTTGTTGGCCAAGGAAGAAAATGAACGGTTGAAAGGCTACGCCAAGCTGAACAATATTGCGTATGAAATCGAACCTGACTTCGACCGGCTGGCCGAAAAAACCGCCCCCAAGCTATTGATGATCGATGAACCGGAGGTTCTGGACCGCGTGCTGGTGGAGCTGAAGGCGGCCGTCGGCGACAAGGCGCATATAACCAAGTCCAAACCCCACTTTCTGGAGATCATGCATCCGGAAGGAACCAAGGGCCATGCGTTGACCCGTTTGGCGGAGCACTACGGCATCAAGCAGGAGGAAACCATCGGGATCGGCGACAGCTGGAACGATCATGAGCTGGTGGAGCAAGCCGGGTTGGGTGTGGCGATGGAAAATGCTGTTGACTCATTAAAGCAGGTGGCAGACTATGTGACGCGGAGCAATAATGACGAAGGCGTACGCCATGTTATCGAAAAGTTCGTGCTGGAAGACCAAAATTAACTGGTGGCTTATTTCAGCCTTCCGTCTGTAGCGGAATTGTAATACCGGAGCCAGTCGATAAAATGGTACATCTTCAGAATGTAGTCCGCGGCACAGGCCGACAGGTCATAAGGCCGGACCAGCTCATCTATGGACTGCTCCAGATCCCAGGACAGTTTGTACAGCTGCTTCAGGAAGTCCTCTTCAGTCCTGGGCTTGTACAGGTCGGTTCCGTGAGAAAGTTCAACATTCTCAAGAATGAAGCCTTTATAGTATGGCAGAATATTCACATATGTGCCATGGTCGCGGTAGCATAGGCCCGTGTACTCATAGGGCAGCCAGAACAGGTGATTTTCCTTGTCCGGGAGCATGACGGTATAAGCGAGGTTTACGTTCAGCGCCACCGGATACGGGGCATTCTGAATGGAGCCGCGCCGTATATGCTCCCATATATTTTCCAAAAAGCTCATATTGCACCTTCCGATCAAAAGTATGACATCATCCGTTTATAGCATAAGGGGTACATAAGCCAGAATCAAGCGCAAGCGCCGGAAGATTCAACATTTTTGGGGACTAAGGAGTGATTTTGTTTATGAAGAAACACATTTTTGACACCATTGACCGCATGTCTCCCGTTTTGAAGGAAACCTCCTTATTTATCGGGAATCATCCGGAGCTGGGTCACGAGGAATTCCAGGCAGCGGAGAAGCTGACTGCGCTTTTGGGTGAGCTGGGGTTTGATGTGGAGCGCGGAGTGCTGGATATCCCCACCTCCTTTATCGCCCGGTATACCTCACCGAAGCCGGGACCTGTGATTGCCTTCCTGGCGGAATACGATGCCCTGCCGGATATCGGCCACGCCTGCGGCCACCATCTGATCTGCACCATGGCCATCGCGGCCGCCGCCGGGCTCAAAGCGGTTATTGATGAAACCGGTGGGGAAATCCGGGTGTACGGTACCCCCGCCGAGGAGACCAAAGGGGCCAAGGTGCCCATGTCCAAGGCCGGGTTGTTCGATGATGTGGATGCTGCGCTGATGGCTCACCCTTACCACACCTATGAGCATTCCGGCACCTCCTTGGCCATGGATGCGGTGCAATTCGAATATTTCGGCAAAACCGCCCATGCTGCCGCTAATCCTTACGAGGGTATCAATGCACTGGATGCCGTTCTTCTGCTGTTCAACTCCATCAATGCGCTGCGCCAGCAGCTGGAGAGTCATGTCCGTATCCATGGCATCATCACGGAAGGCGGAAAGGCAGCAAACATCATTCCCGAATATGCCGTCGCCCAATTTTATGTCCGGGCGGGTAACCGGCCCTATACCGATGAAACCGTCCGCAAGGTCATCCGGTGCGCCGAAGGGGCCGCTCTCCAGACAGGAGCCAAGCTCAAGGTTACCAATTATGAGTTTTCGTATGATGAACTGTTGACCAACAAAGAACTGTCTGAGACCTACACCAGGAATCTCACAGCATTAGGCATCGATCCCGGAGCAATCGAAACAGGCAAGGATCATGGTTCCCTTGATTTAGGGAATGTTTCCCGCCGCTGCCCTGCTATCCATCCTTATGTGAAGGTCATTGATGAGAAGCACCTGCTGCATACGGTGGAATTCCGTGATCTTGCTTTGGAGGACAGAGCCCTGGAAGGGATGCTGTTCGGTGCCAAAGCCCTGGCCGCCACCGCCTATGACGTGTTGACGGTTCCTGGTCTCTCGGACAGCATCCGCCAAAGCTTCCGGGCCTCCGTCAGGAAAGAGGCAGACGGATCGTCTTAATGATTGCGCCGATGCGGTTATAAAGCATCGGATCCTCATGGTCGCGGAACAGCTTGTATTGGGGGCGGGTATTGGCTTCGATGAGCCACAGCTTCAGGTTCTCGTCGATGCCGATATCCAGCCCCAATTCAGCGACCAAGGGAAATCTCCTCTGCATGGAAGCGGCAATTTGCCGGGAAAGCTGCTCCAGCCTCTTCTCCAGCTCCTGAATGCCCTCCTCCTGCAATTCCTTGCTTTCCTTCATAGCTCCGGAAAACGTAAGTGAGCTGCCCCCGCGGCAGTGGTTGGTTACAATTTGATCCCGGACCGCCAGCTTCCCCATCACGCCCATATAACGCCAGGTTTTGCCCGGCCTGAGCAATAAAGTCCGGAAGTCGATGGGCCTGTCATCAATCCGGATCAGGGAAACTCCCTGCTGCACGATATATTCCTTCTGCCCGAGATATCCCTTGACTGTATGGTAGACCTGCGGGAGTTCCGCAACCGTACGGGTTTCGGTTGTCTGGATTTCCGTTTGCCCTTCCTCCAAAACCGATATTTTGACCACTCCTCTGCCTCCACCGCCACAGCTGGGCTTCACGAAAACAACAGGATAGCGGTTTAAAAAATCAAGCAGAGTCTCTTCCTTCAAGACTGCAGTGTCAGGCAAAAACTCCCGTAGAGCAGGGTCGCGGGCCAGCACTAGATGCTTTTGCCATTTGCTCCAAGGGTATTTCCGTGACAATAAACTCATGGATGCTGCCTCCATTTCAAGTGTGACCTACCGCCTGGTTCATAGTATGCGTTCACCTAACAGGTGGTATGGTCACCTGTCCCGTGGCCCCTGGGATGGATGACAGCATGCTTCATGTGCGCAAAAAACCGCAGATTATCCTGGCAGCCAATAGGCTTCAGGCATCTGCGGCGTAAAGGAGTTCTGTTATGCTACGATTTCCAGCTCCGGTCGGTCAGTTCTGAAATATGGCCCACACGAAGCTTGTCCAGCCATTCGCCCAAACCGCCGATAATGGTGGGACAGGCGTAAGGGTCCACGAAATTGGCAGTCCCAACCATCACGGCATCAGCACCGGCCATATAAAATTCGATAACGTCCTCCGCGCTCATAATGCCCCCCATGCCGATGATGGGTATGTTCACTGCCTGGCTTACCTGGTAGACCATCCGGATGGCCACAGGCTTAACTGCAGGGCCCGATAACCCTCCTGTTTTGTTGGCCAGTACCGGTTTGCCGGTTTTGAGATCGATGCGCATACCCAGAAGCGTATTGATCATGGTAATGCCGTCAGCCCCGGCCTGCTCTACGGCCTTGGCCATTTCCACAATGTCGGTTACATTGGGGGACAGCTTCACATACACAGGAACGGAGGAGGCCGCCTTCACCTTGCGGGTCAGCTCAGCGGCTGTTTCCGGAACGGTGCCGAAGGCAATGCCGCCGCACTTCACATTGGGGCAGGAAATGTTCAGCTCAATCGCCTTCACATTCGGAGCTCCGGAAATCTTCTGCGCCACCTCCACATATTCTTCGGTAGTGGAGCCTGCTACATTGGCAATAATCGGCAGGTCAAATTGCTCCAGCCACGCCAGCTCATTTCGCAGAATCCCGTCCACACCCGGATTTTGCAGGCCGATGGCATTCAGCATGCCCGCCGGTGTTTCCGCTACCCGGGGGGTAGGGTTGCCATAGCGTGGTTCCCCTGTAGCCGCCTTAATGGCGATGGAGCCCAACAGATTCAGATCGAAATAACCGGCGAATTCTTGCCCGAAGCCAAAGCAGCCGGATGCGGGAATGATCGGATTCTTCAGCTTCAACCCGGGCAGCTCTATGGACAGCCGGGGATCGTTTGCCGCTTCAAGATTGGCCATCACGCTCACAGGACCACCTCCCCGATAGGAAAGACAGGTCCGTCGCTGCAGATTTTATGATACTTCGTGCCGGTTTCGTCCCCCTGCACCTTGCAGACGCAGGCATAACATGCACCGATGCCGCAGCCCATACGCTCCTCCAGCGACAGAAAACCCTTGTGGTCCCGGTAGGCCGTATCCAGCGCCTTCAGCATGGGAGTTGGCCCGCAGGCATAAAGCACCTGAAAGGACAAGCCATGGCGGAGAATCACGTCTGTGACAAAGCCCTGTTCTCCGGCGCTTCCGTCTGCTGTCGCCAGATAGGTTTCGCCCAGTGCCTCGAACTCTTCCTTATAGAATACATCCGCCGCAGAGGCAAAGCCCAGTACATGAATGACCCGCACTCCTTTGGCCAGAAGCTGCTTGGACAGATAATAAAGCGGCGGCACGCCGATTCCGCCCCCTACCAGAAGGGCCGTATCGCCAGGGTTGGCCTCATCAACAGGAAACCCATGGCCCAATGGGCCTACAATATCAACAACCTGCCCGGTTTGTTTGGCGGCCAGTTGAAGTGTTCCTTTCCCTTCCGCTCTGTAAATCATGGTAAACCGGCCCTTCTCCACATCCGCCTCACAGATGCTAATTGGCCGCCGCAGGAGAGGATCATTGCCGATCTCCGCCTTCACGTGTACGAACCGCCCGGGCTCGGCCATATTCCGGGCCAGTCCGCCCTCCAGCACCAGCTCGTATACATGGCGCGCCAACTGCCGCTGGCTGACGACGCGCATCATTTCCTTGCCCATTGTCTCTTCCGCCTTCCCGTAGGCATATGCCCAAGATATCCTGAACATTATAGCACCTGCATACAAGGAGAGTCCATATAGAAGACGGCATTTTCCCAAGATTTAGACGCAGTTCCGCCACTCCTTCATTACAGACAGATTACAACGTGTTTACATTTTGCGACGGAGATTGACGCAGTTAGACCTTCGGATTCATACTATAAATATAGGTAACCAAAGTCCCGGTAGACCAGGTTATTCCAGACAGCTAAGGGAGGGAACTCATATGAGGGTCATGTCATCCGTTCACACAGCAAGAGGTATTGTAAGCGTTCCCATAAAGAAACGGAGCATCCTTGCCCGTCCCCGCTTCTGGCTGGCTCTCCTCCTGTCGCTGACGACTTCCGTGCTCGCTTTGACGGTTGCCTTCCATGCCTACATCGCCTGGCTCCTCGCCCGGCCGATCGTTGCACCACTCTCCTCCAATCCGCTTGAAGCCATCGGTGTCCCGTATGAAGAAGTTACCTTCCCCAGCATCAATCAGACCTCCAAGCTGGACGGTTGGTACCTGCCTGCGGAAGGAGCCACACGCACAGTAATCTTCTCACATGGCTACGGCGCCAACCGGGAGGAAAGCTGGGTGCCGATGTATGACTTGGCCAAGGCTGCCCATATGCAGAACTTCAATGTCCTGATGTTCGATTACGGCTTTGTCCACCCGGAGCAGGTCGTCACCGGCGGGGTTCAGGAAACCTTCGAGCTGTTGGGTGCCATTGATTTCATCAAGCAGAAGAACGCCAAGCAAATTTTCATCTGGGGCTTCTCCATGGGAGCCGGAACCGCATTGGGCGCCGCCCTGCAGAGCGAGGACATTACCGGCATGATCCTGGACAGTGCCTTCATCCTGTCCCCCGATACGCTCTACCACAATATCCGGCAGCACGCCGATTTGCCCCGTTTCCCTTCCCTCTCCCTGATCCGGATGTTCTTCCCGGTGATGAACGGAGTGAATATGAACCAGATTCCCTACGAAAAAATCCTGCAAAACACCTATAAAATCCCTATGTTCATGATCCATGGCATGCTGGACGAAAAAGCGCCCTATGAGCAGGCACAAATCATTATGGATAATCAGACTGCCCAGCAGCCGCTATCCAAGCTTTGGCTTTTGCCCAAAGGACATCATGAGCTGATTTACAGCGTGAACAAACGCGAGTACCTGCAGAAGACCCTTTCCTTCCTGGAGCAGGTGTCCCGGACCCGTATCCCTCCGGTCAAAAAATAACAAAAATAAAAGCGTACAGCGGAAACTTCCGCTGTACGCTCTTTTTGTATTTGCTCTTTCAATGGGTTATTTTACGCGAAGGAGACCAAAATACCGCCCTTGCCTGCATAAGTGCCGATAACCGGCCCCATCTCTGCCACAATCACATCTTTAAAGGGGTAGCGCTTCAGGATCATTTCCATCACTTCATGTGCCCGTTCCTCACAATTGCTGTGGCCAATGGCAAGAACCTTCTTCTCGAAATCATGGCCGGCCTCGCCGATCCGGTCAATCATTTTCTTGATGGCGTTCTGGGTGCCGCGGACCTTTTCCAGCACCTCCAGAGTGCCTTCCTCACTGGCACACATCAGGAGTTTGATATTCAGAACGGAAGCAATGGCGCCGCGAACCCGGTCCAGCCTTCCGCCTTTAATCACATTCTCCAGGGTGTCCAGCACAAAATAGTTCTTAACCTCGGCGATGCTTCGCTTCATGGTCTGCATCAGATCATGCATGCTGTGCCCTTCCTTCGCCATACGCGCCGCCTTATAAACCAGAACACCTAAGCCTAGAGAAGCATTCTTGCTGTCCAACACCTCAATTGGGAGACGCTGGGGATGCTCCTCCTCCACCATCGTTTTGCCCATTACGGCGTGATGATAGGTGCTGCTAAGTCCCGAGGACAAGGCAATGCAAAGAATTTGCTCGTTGGCGTCCACGCTCATAAATTTGTTGAAGAAGGTACTTGGCGATGGACTGCAGGTTTTGGGAAGCACACTAGCGGAACCGAGTTTATTGTAAAAGAGCTCCAAATCCATGTCAGAGTCGAAATGCTCATCCTCAAAATGAACCGGCAAGGGGATCTGTACGATGCCCAATTGCTCCAGAATGCGTTTAGGCAAATCTGAGCTTCCGTCGGTAAAAATTCTAATGGCCATGTATTCACTCATTTCTACGAAAGATGCAAGGAATAGCTTTAGTATAACGGAAAATCGGTGAAAATAGAAGGAATTTGTCGAAATATACAGGAATACGGCAAATTAATCCCGGGATGCATAATAATAATGCTCCGCAGTTATCCCGCCTTCCCCAATGTCCATCATTCCGTAGGAATAGAGAGGCTGCCGGCGTTTATCCGTGGGTGAACCGGGATTGAACAAAAGAATGCCTGCTTTGTGCTCCAGATAAGGAATATGGGAATGACCAAAAACAATCGCCTGGACATTCTGCCCTTCAAATGCGTCAAAGGCACGGCGTTCTGTAGTTTTACCGTAACCGTCACCGTGAATGAGCCCTATGCGGATTCCCGCGGCCTCCACGATCTTTTTGTAACCGAAGCGGTTGATAATGTCCGTTCCGTCATTGTTTCCGGCTATCCCTTCAACCGGAGCAAGCTTCTCCAGTTCCTCCGCTACCCTGGGGGAAACCCAGTCTCCCGCATGGAGGATCAGGTCCACTCCCGACAATCCCTTCAGCAGTTCTCCCGGAAGCCGGATTTCCCTGCGGTCCGACAGGTGGGTATCCGAAACAATCCCGATCCTCAAACCATCACCCCATACATATGTGTTGTATATATAATTATGATAGATCCGACAGGCAATTTCAAGCTTCTGAAGATGGAGGCTCCGGCTGTCAAAAGACGGAAAAGCCCGTCCATCCCGGGACGGGCTTCATCAATCGATTTACAGCACCTTGCTGAGGAATTCACGGGTGCGGGGATGTTTGGGCTCTGCAAAAATCTCAGCAGGCAAACCCTCTTCGGCAATAGTTCCTTTATCCATAAAAATAAGCCGGCTTCCCACCTCTCGGGCAAAGCCCATCTCGTGGGTTACCACTACCATCGTCATACCTTCGGCAGCCAAGCGCTTCATAACATCCAATACCTCACCGACCATTTCCGGGTCGAGGGCGGAGGTGGGTTCATCGAACAGAAGCACGTCGGGCTGCATAGCCAAGGCCCGGGCGATGGCAATCCGCTGCTTCTGGCCGCCGGAGAGCTGGGCCGGGTAGCTGTTGGCCTTATCCTCCAGGCCAACAGTCTTAAGCAGCTCCATGGCCAGCTTATCCGCATCCTGCTGGTTCATCCCCTTCAGCTTCCGCGGGGCCATGGTAATATTCTTCAAAACAGTCAGATGCGGGAACAAATTGAACTGCTGAAACACCATCCCCATCTTCCGCCGGAGGACATTGATATCTGTCTTCCTGTCGGTTATATTCACGCCTTCAAAAATAACCTCGCCGCTGGACGGCATCTCCAGGAGATTCAGGCAGCGCAAAAAGGTACTTTTGCCCGAGCCTGAAGGGCCGATGACCACCACAACCTCGCCTTTGGCGATATGGATGTTTACATCATTGAGCACATGGTTCTTGCCGAAGCTTTTGTGCAGCTGATTAACCTTAATCATTGGGCGGACATCCTCCTTTCAACCAGACTGAGGATCTTGGAGAGCGGGAAGGTCAAGGTAAAGTAGATAACGGCGGCTACCAGAAGAGGCTCCATGGAAAGATAAGTGGCGCCGCGGATCAGGTTGGCGCTGTACATCAGCTCGGCCATACCGATAACCATGACCTGGGACGATTCCTTGATAATCACGACAAACTCATTGCCGAGAGCCGGCAGAATGTTACGGATGGCCTGCGGCAAGATAATATGGGTCATAGCCATTCGCTTGGGCATCCCCAAGGAACGGGCTGCTTCCATCTGACCCTTGTCCACCGCTTGAATGCCCGCACGGAAAATCTCCGCCACATAAGCGGCGCTGTTGATGGTTAATGCAATGACACAATATGCAAAATCCGGCAGGGCCAGAGCATCGCCCGGAAGGCCTGCCTTAACCAAAAGCCATTCCACACCGTTGGGAAGGCTGTAATATACGATAAGCAGCTGCACCAGAAGCGGGGTGCCGCGGATGATTTCGATGTAAGCGGATGCCAAAAAACGGACAAACCGGTTGGCGGACAAACGCATCAGGGCTATAAACATCCCCAGGATACCGCCGCAAATAACGGTGAAAAAGGCCAGCTTAATAGTGGTCCAGGCACCTGTCAGATAATAGCTTCCATATTCGTTCATAAAAGAAAAATCCATTGCCAAAAATGCAGTGTTCATCTTATCCCTCCATATCCTCCCTGGTGGCATGCCGAAGGGGAAAACAGCGGAACAACAGCCGCCGTTTTCCCCCGTTGCCATGCAATTGCATTATTTCTCAGACAATTGGAAAGCTTCATCCACCAGTTTGTCAATGGTCTTGTCCTTGATCATCTTGTCAAGGGACTTGTTGATTTCGGCAGTCAGGGTGTCGTTGCCCTTCTTGATGGCAATGGCGGAGCCGGCTTCCTCAGCCTTGGGCTTCACGCTGCTGATAACCAGATCCTTGTTCTTATTAACATAGCCGTTGGCTACAGGAGATTCCATAATGATGGCATCAATCTTTTTGTTCTTCAATTCCAGTGCCAGATCGGTAATCTTGGCGATGGACTTGATCTTCGCGCCTTGCAGCTGCTCCTTGGCGATATCTTCTTGGATGGAAGCGGTTTGTACACCGACGGAAACCTTCTTCAGATCATCCATGGACTTGAACTTGTCCTTGTCGTCTGCACGGATCATGATTACCTGTTGAGCGGTGTAGTAGATCTTGGAGAAGTCAACACTCTTCAGACGTTCTTCATTAGGAGTCATGCCGGAAATAACGAAGTCAACCTTGCCGGCGTTCAGTGCAGGCAGCAGACCGTCAAAACCGATATCCTTGATCTCCAGCTTCACACCCAGATCCTTTGCGATGGCTTTGGCGATTTCTACATCGAAGCCCACGATGGTGTCCTTGCCGTCGATGTTCTTGTGGAACTCATAAGGAGCGTAATCAGCGCTGGTGCCCATGATGATGGTCCCGGCTTTTTTGATGTCGGCAAGCTTGTCGGCTGCACCTGCCGCCGGGGATGCCGGGGCAGTGGAAGCGGCTGTGGTAGCGGCTGCCGGAGTGGAAGCCCCTTGGGTTTTGTCTGATTCCTTGTTTTTCTCGCCGCAGGCGGCCAGCATGGTCAGCATCATAACCGCCGCCAGGAGAATTGTCAATTTCTTCATTTCGATATGCACCTCTTCTGTATATTCATTCATAACGCGACTTGTATAGTATAAGAGGTATTAGAAGAATTGACAACCGGTTAAACGTGACACTTTTATGGAAATCGCCTATTCCGGCGGCTCGAGGACAATCCTGCCTTCCTCTACCGAAACCCTTACCTTGTTTCCGGCGGTGCTGCTTAACCCCAGCGATTCCAGATACCCGGAGGGGATTTGCAGCCTTCCCGCCTTATCCAGAACAGCATATTCCACATGGGATTCCTCTTCTGCCGCATCCCCAGCCTCCAGCTCCTCCAGCTCCTCGGAGTAGGATTTGCGCCGGAGGATCTCCGATGAGGTTTTTCCGTCGCGGATGGCCACCACCCGGTCAACCTTACGGGCCAACAGCGGGTCATGGGTGACGATGACAACAGTCAACCCCAGGTCGCGGTTTAATTGCCGGAACAGATCCAGGATTTGGGTGGTCATCTTCGAGTCCACCGAACCGGTTGGCTCATCAGCCAGCAATAGCCGGGGATCATTCGCCAAGGCAATTGCGATGGCAACTCTCTGCTGCTCACCGCCAGACAGCTGCTGGAGACGGTTGTGCTTTCGGTCTGCCAGCCCCACTGCCTCAAGCAGCATTAGTGCCTTCTCCCGTCTCCGCCTGCCGCGGAGAAGCATAGGCAGCTCCACATTCTCCAGAGCGGTCAGATACGGAACCAGATTGCGCGCATTATTCTGCCAGACAAAACCCACCGTTTCCCGCTTGTAACGGACCAGCTCCCGCTCTGTGAGCTGCAGGAGATCCGTTCCGTCCACAACAAGCTTGCCTGCGGATGGACGGTCCAGCCCGCCCAACATATTCAGCAGAGTGGATTTGCCGCTGCCGCTGTTGCCGATAATGGCCATCAGCTCTCCCTCCGCCACATGCAAATCCAGACCCTGGAGAGCGATGACCTCCAGCTCCGCCGCCTTGTATATTTTAACCAGATTGTCGCAATGAATCATGTTGTTCAGTCCTCCCCCAATTTAACGGCCTGATGAATCCGGAGACGGGAGAGCATAAATCCCAGAACAGCCAAACCAAAGGCGACCATGGCCGACACCACCGCGTACAGCCTCAATTCATCAATTGCCCTGAAAATCACCTGGAACGGCAGCGCCTGATCGGAGAAGTTAAAGGAGAGCTGGAAGAATGGCACGAACAGCTTGCCTGTTACCGCACCGGTAAAACCGCCGATCAAAACTGCCGCCCCGGAGGTCAGCAAAAGCTCCAAGGCAATCATGCCTACCAATTGGGGAAGGGTGATGCCCATCGCCCTGTATATGCCGTATTGCAGGGTTCTGCCGGAGAAGGACAGGAGCCAGTACAGCAGGAAGCCGATCAGGCATACTCCCGCAGAAATCATAAAGCCCAAGGTCATTGCTCCATTTAAGGCTAGCCGGAATGGATCCTTTCTGGAGTCGCTCACATCCTGTGCGGTGTTGACCACAGAAACCAAAGGTATCTTTTTCTCCTCGATACTCTTATAAATCTCCTGCAGGGATGCCTCCGGCTTCAGCTTCAGCCACACGTTGTACGGCTCCATGGCAAGGGAACTTTCCAAGTAGGATAGATTCCCCACCACCAGCTTGGGTTTTACCGGCTTATTCACGTTTCCTGCCTGCGGTGTCTGGGTTTGGCCTGCGGCTTGCCGGGGGTTTGGATTCCAGGTTGGCCAATAGTCCACAACTCCGTATACCTGGACGGTAGCATAGGCCGTTCCGTCCCACCGGATGGACAGGCTGTCTCCCGGCCGCACCTTGAATTCGTCGGCGACGGAGCGGGAAATGAGAACTGCCGCCGGATCCTGTGCAATCAGATTCAGATAATCGTAAAAGTGATGGTCCATCAACCGGTCCCTCATCCAGGACGTCCGGCCGAAGTCATCGGTTTCGATGCCCATTATGGTCACTTCGGCATTGGAGGATTTTTCGACCAGATCTCCTTTCCGGCTGAATACCCTGGCAATACCTTCGATACCAGGAAGCTCCGTGAAGGGAATAAATGGCGGCTCGCTGTACTGGACCCGCTTTGAGGTATTTACTTCAACGGATTTTTCTTCTCCATCGGATTGGGGCGGCGCATCATTCTCCCATTTGGCCATCAGCACCAGGTCGGCTCCGTTCCTGTAACGGATCTGATCCTCCGCATTCTGGTTGATGGTCCGTGCGGCACTGGCCCCGAACAAGCCGGTCGCCATAGTCATGGCCAGAAACAGCATAATAAACTGGTAGCCTGTTGCAGAGCGTCCCACCTGGATCAAGGCGGAATATGCCGGCGGCGACCACCACTTGCGCCCGATCCGGTACAGCAGCCGAATGGCCAACGGATATACACGAAGCAAGAGCAGGCTGAAGCCAAGGATAAAAATCGCAGGAACCGCAAACAACAGCGGATCTACCTTGAAGTCCATGGAATTTAAACCAAGAGCCTGCAAATCGGCAGTTCTTCTGCGGAAGGAAAAGATCCCGTAAGCGGAAATGCCCAGCAGAATAGCATCCAACCCGAATTTATGGGCCAAGCTGAGAGTCCTCACCCGGGCCAATTGAACCTTATGGCTGACAATGGTGGACCGTGTGGCCAAAAATACCGGCACCAGCAGCATCAGCACCGAGCAAACCGCAGCAATGCCCGCGTACCGGTACGCTTCGGCAGTCAGCACAGCCTCCAGCTTGGCCCGCTGGACAAACTCCAGGAACCCGTTGGACGCCCCCAGGGCTTTGGCAATAAACAATCCCAGGAATGGACCGATTCCCATGGCGACCGCCCCTAATAGCACTGCCTCCGCTGCATAAACACCCATAAGCTGTATTCGCCCCGCCCCGCGGCTGCGGAGAACGGCGATCTCACTCTTTTGACGTCCTACCGTCAAATTAGCCACCAGCAGCAGATAGAAGCCCAGCATGATCAAAACCGGTACATTCAAGGACCAGAGCATCAGGCGCAGCTTGCTTTCCTTGCCGCTGTAGGTCTTCAAAACCGGTTCGGCAGCCATGGACACATAGCTGGTGCCGAAGGTGCCGGACAAGAACTTGGAATGGTTGACTCTGATCTCTAAAGGAGCCTCGGTATGCTTAATCGTCAGCCCCGCGTAATCCAGATTGGCCCGCCAGATCAGAAACTGCACCCTCATAACGCCTTCTTGGGTAAATTTCTCCTCGAACAGCTCATAGGGAATGAGAAAATGCTGTTCAAAGGTATTCTCCTGAAAATTCCAGTACAGCCCCTGATCATCCTTATAACGGATTACGCCTACAGGCAGTACCCGAACCTCGCCCTTTATACTTTGGTCCCGGAACACAAATTCTGTACCAAGCACCATTTTTAAGCCGATCAATGCATCCTCCGTCACCAGCGCCTCATAAACCCCATCCTTTATTTCTTTGGAAGGAAGACGCCCATCCACCAGTTCGATGTAGCTTTCCAAACCGGACAAGGCTGCAATGGAGGCCAGACGCTTGACATTGGGGTCGGCTTTTTGCGGATCTGCCGGAGTAACAGGCAGGGAAAGTGTTTCCCGCTGGATGGCGTAGGTTTGAACCGGCATTCCCAGCTTGGCCAGCACCTGTTCCTCCATGTAGCGGTCCGCTTCCTTCACCAGTTTAGCCTGATCCTCAGGCCGGTAATTCAATATTGTAGCCGAAGAGGAATACGCTCCCGGATAGATGCGGTTTACGGTCTGGGAAGCCTCCAGATCCTTCAGAAGCATCCGCTGCAGGATGGAACCGGTATAGATGGGCATCGAGCTGGCCAACCCTACCGTGATGACAAGGCCTGTCAACAGGCTCAGCTCCAGCCAGCGGTTTTTGGCCATTTTGCGCATTAACATAATGAACAGCGCCACAGGGCACCTCCTTTTGTCCCCGATTACCATCAATTACTGATGATGACTTTTTGCCCTTCCTTTAGCCCCTGCCGGATTTCCACATCCGTTTGGGTCACAATGCCCTGCTCCACATCCGCTTCCTTGCGGCTCTGGCCATCCAGAATCTGGACATAGTTCCGCCCTCCGTAAGAGCGCAAAGCGCCTCTCGGAATCACCAGAACATTCTCCCTCATCTCTTGGATCAATGTGAAGTAAACGCTGCTTCCCAAGGACGCATCCTCGGGGGGATTCAGGATAGAGAAGTAGATGGACTTGGCGTTTTTCTCCTGAAGCGCCTTATTCCCGGCGGCTGCATTGCCTACAAGCGCTGTGGAGGGCGTCTGCAGCACGGTGCCCTTATATTCCTTTTCCCTGTAGTTAAAGGAGACCTCCATGCCTACCTCCACTCCGGCCAGGTCATTGCCGCTGCTGGATTCATAGACCAGATTCACCTTCTTGGGGTTGGAAATGCCCACAACCGTGCTGTAAGCCTGGACGGAATCCCCTGCTTGAAGCGGGGATAGAAAAGTAACGATGCCTCCTATGGTTGAAACCAGTGTCGTACGCTTCAGCTGCTCCTCCAGACTGTTCAGCTGCAGTTGGGCGCTTTCCAGGTCAATGGCTTTCAACCGGAAGGCCCTCTCATTCCCTGGCTGCTCTTCGATTGTCTGCTCAAGCAGAATGCGTGCCTTTTCCACTGTAAGGCGCTGCTGCTGGAGTTTAATCTCCAGATCACCAGCTTCGATTTTGGCAACCGGGTCACCGGCTTTCACCGTATCCCCCAGATTCACCAGCAGCTCCTTCAGCCGCCCGCCGGATTCCTTGAAGGAGAGCTCCTGACGTTCTGCAGGGGTAAAGACAGCGCTTCCCTTCAGCTGCCGGGCGATGGAGGCACGCTTCACCTCATACAGCTCCATATTCTGCTGCACCGGCTTGACCAGAGGCGGCTTCAACGCCTCCTCCTCCTTGGGCAGGAGGGAGCAGCCGGAGGTGAAAACCGTAATACTCGCTGCAGCCAATAGCGCTGTTACGGAAAGCCGGAGGCTGTGCGGGGCCTTGCAATAATCAGCAGGGCGGATTTGCGGGCGGTTACCTTTGATCAACAATTTGTCCATCCTCCAATGTGTAAACGTGATCGACAATCTCCATAATGGCGGGATCGTGAGTGGTCATGACGATGGTCATATTCTCCTGCGCCACCAGATCCTTAAACACCTTTATGACCTGAAGGCCCATGCGGGAATCCAGCTCAGCGGTGGGTTCGTCGGCCAGCAGCAGCACAGGGCGGTGGGCGATGGCTCTGGCAATGGCCACCCGCTGCTGCTCACCGCCGGATAATTCGAAGGGACGGTGTCCCATACGGGGAGTCAAACCCACAAAAGACAGCACCTCCTCCGCCCGCTGCCGGCGCATGGAGGACGGCATGCCGTAGATACGCAGCCCAAACTCCACATTTTCGTATGCGGACATCAGGGGAACCAGGGCGAAGGATTGGAAAATCAGTCCCAATCTGGTGCGCCGAAGCAAAGTCCGGGCTTTGTCGGAGAGCCCCGTAATTTCTGTTCCTTCCAGGTAAATAGAGCCCTCCGAGGGTTTGTCCAACGCTCCCAGAAGATTGATCAGGGTGGTTTTGCCGGAGCCGGAGCGCCCCTTCAGCGCTACCAGACGCCCGTGGGGCACGGACAGGCTGGCCCCTTTCAGGGCATGAACGGCCGCAGCGCCGCTCCCGAAGGTGCGGGTGACGCCGAAGGCCTGCAGTACAGGCTCCCGGGCGACAGCGCTTACGTTTAGATCAGGCAGGGCCATGATGATTCCTCCTGCTGGATGATGTAGTAGTAATGGCTCATCCGTGAGCATTCCCGGATGGCCTCTTCAATGTAACCTGTTGGCGGAAAAATAAAAAGACACCCTTGTCGGAAAAAGGTGTCTTTTTGTTGGGTTCTTGAAATGGACGGCTTGTCGATTATGATTATCCAGCATTAACGGAACCGTTTTTCCGTTAAACCTGCTGCTTAGCCCTTATTAGCAGTAATAGCGGAAGAGGATTTCCGATATTACGTCAAATTGGAGGTTGTTTAAAGGGGCAGGAGTACTTAATGGAAATTCTCTTCCGCTAATTTGGATTTTTCCCCTCGCAAAACGGATTAGCGGAAAATGAATTCCGTTACGTTATCCTGCTGCAGGGTCAGATGCCCCTTGTTGGATTTCCACTACCTATTCTCCCCATGTTACTGAAACTTCTTCGGTGTGAATCCGGTCATCCGCTTAAAAGCCTTGGTGAAGATTTTGGAGTCGCTGTAGCCTGCCGCTTCCGCCACCTCGTACACCTTCATGCGGCCTTCCTTCAGCATTTCCTTGGCAGCCTCCATCCGGATCCGGGCCAGAGCCTCGCTCAGGGTTTCTCCGGTTTCCCGGCTGTACAGCTCACTGAGATAGCTCCGGTTCAGCTTCACATGCTCCGCAATCTCCGCCGTGCTGATATTGCGGGAGTAGTTCTCCTGCATGAATTGCCGGGCCATCCGCGCGAAGGGATTGGCGGAGGCCTGACCACAGACGCTGCCTGCCGCCGGGTGGCAGAGCAGTTCTTCCACTGCCTGCCCCAGCCAGGTGGACAGCGCTTGGGCACTGGGTGCGGCGGAGGCGGCCGCCATCAGCTCGGCCCGGCGCCGGGAATAGTCTCCTGCAGCACCCGGGTGTGAGCTGTGCTGGCGGACGGCGTCCTCCGCCATGACCACGAGCTCCGCCGCAAAGGCCAGGAGCTCCCCTGCCGGCGGACGCGCCGCCAGCACGTGGGCCGCCACCCGCTCCAGCTGGTGGCGTACCCCGGCGGCGTTGCCGCCGGCCAGGGCGCGCAGAAGATCGTTGCGCGCCTCATAGGGCAGGGGGGCCACCGCAGCGGCCCCCGCACCAACCGGTGCTGGCGGAGGCTCCTCCTCCGCCAGCACGGTTACCGGGCCCGGCGTACGCGGGCCCGCAGCGCCTGCGCCGGGGCGGAGCTCCCCGGCGTAGAAGTGCCGGTGCAGCCGCTGCTCATGCCAGCTGGCCAAGTGCTTCAGCTCCGTGAGTCCGGCAGCCGCCGGACCTGAGCTGACCACTGCCCGGCAGCCGGCCTCCAGGGCTGCCCGCAGCCGCTTCGCCAGTGCCTCCGCACACGCAGCCCGCCGGACATGCTGCTCCTGCCGGGAGGCGCTGCGCTGCAGGCCATAAAGCACCAGCTGCTGCTGCTCCCGCAGGCGCAAAACCGCTACACAGCCCGTCTCTACCGCTGCGTTCTCAACGACAGCCGAAGCTGTTTCGTTGGCGGGATACAGCTTCACCATCACAACCGCCAACTGCCCTTCCCCGAACAACTCCCGCTCCAGCTCCGGTTCAGCCGCTCCCCCTGCCAAAAAGGCTCCTGTCCGGCGGGATAAACGCATCAGCTTGGTTTCTTCATTTTCCCGCTGCCAACGAAGCAGCCGCTCCTGCTCCTGCCGGCTTAGTAACAGCGACCTCCGCATATGCCCCAGCACCTCCAGGAGCTGCTCCGGTTCCATAGTAGGCTTCAGAAGATAATCCGCCGCCCCCAGCTTCATGGCCTCCTTCACGCAGGCGAAGTCATCCAGACAGCTCAACACCAGAATACCCACGCTGGTTTGGGCCTCGCGGATGCGCCGGATCAGCTCCAGCCCGTCCATCCGGGGCATCAGCAGATCCGTCACCACCAGATCCACCGGATGGTCCGCCATATAGGCCAGTGCTTCCTCGCCGTCTCCGGCCTCCCCCGCCAGCCGGAAGCCATGAAGCTCCCATTCGACCAATGTGCGCAGCCCCTGGCGGATAACCGGCTCATCATCCACAACCAATACATTCATGATGCTTCCTCCTTATTCCGGTGTACAGGCAGGCAGAGGCGCACCGAGGTACCCTCCATGGGTTTGGCGACAATACTCATGGCATAATCCGGCCCGTAATACAGCCGGATTTTGTCCCGGATATGGCGGAGACCGATTCCGCTCATCCGCTCCCTCAGCATACCGGCAGCTGCTGCTCCGGGACGGCGTTCCATATGATGGATAGCATCACTGTTGACAGAACGGCACACCTCGTCCTCCATCCCGATGCCGTTATCCGCTACCTGACAAAACAGCAGCCTACGCTCCACCCAAATCCTGACCTGGATAACCCCCGCTCTGCGCAACGGCTCAATACCGTGAATGACTGCGTTCTCCACCAGAGGCTGCAGCAGGAGCCGGGGAAGCAGACACTGATCCGCCGACGGGTCAATCTCCACCTCCAGCCGGATATTTTCCCCGTACCGGAACGCTTGGATTGCCATATAGTCCGTGATCAGCCCCGCTTCTTCCCCTACAGTAATAAAATCTCCTTTTTTGCCCAGGCTGGCCTGCAAAAGCCGGACCAATGCGCTGACTGCTTCGCTGATTTGCGGCGTTTTGTGGAGCTTTGCCACCCATTTGATGGTGTTCAGCGTATTGTAGAGAAAATGGGGATTAAGCTGGTACTGCAGCGCTTCCATTTCTGCTTCCTTCTTCAGCGCCTCCTCCCGTTTGACCTGGCGGATTAAATCCTCCAGCCGGTTCAGCATCTGGTTATAGCTTTCTCCCAGCTCATTCATTTCCTGGCTGCCGCGGGAGGTCCAATATGCCTTCAAGTCCCCCTTCTCCGTCCGTTTCATCAAGGATTGCAGCTCCCGGAAAGGCCGAGCAACCCATCTGGACAAGCAGAAGGAAACCGCTGCCGCCAAAATAAGAACCACTGCTCCGGCTAAAGCCGCCCATCTGATCAACGGCTCGGAAACAGCCTGCAAGCGGGTTTCGTCCATAACCATCCGGGATGTCCAGTCTAAATCCCTGTAACGGAAATGCAAAAGAGATACCTCATGACTTCCGGCCGCCTCTATAGTCTGGCTTGCCAATCCATCAGAGGCATACAACACCTCTCCCGCTCCATCCTCCAGGGAATAACCGACATGCCCGGAAGCATCGGAGTCCGCTCCGGCAATCTTCTCCAAACTTGCAGTCAACGTAATGGAGCCGGTAGGCACTACGGAAGCCAAGCCGTTTACCGGAAGGAGATACTGCAGCTTTCCCCTCCCCGCCGGAACAGAAAAGGGTTCTCGGAGCACACGGAACATCCCTTGCGTCTCTCCACCGCTCCTGTCCGAAGTGCCACTGCTTCCGTCTACAGCTTGACCGCTCCCGGCCGGAGATATTACCGCAGCACTTCCTCCGGCACCTCCGCGTCCATAGCAAAAAATGCGGCCTGCCTGTTCCTGACGGACGCAAATTTCCTCCGCCGCTTCCGTACGCTCCAGCTCCCGCCTTAAAGCAAGCGACATATAGTCCTGGTAGTCCTTTGACTCCTGCGGGGTTTTGACATGAGCCGGATCCAAAAAACGCTGAACCGCATAATCCGCCGCAAGGGCATGGGCCGATTGCTCCATTTCATCCAAGCGGTTGCGGGTTTCCTGCACAATCCGGTTATGGTCCCGGGCAAAAGGTTCGGAGAGTGCCCCCTCTGTCAGATGGGATGCTTTTACAACAGTAAACAACAGCGCAGCAATAAGGGGCACCACCCCCAGCAAAAGCAGCCCGCCAAACAGGCGGATGAGCAGGCTTTGCGAAGTCAGCTTCGTGCGGTGCATGAGAGACACCTCCTTCCGGGAATAACCTGGTCCTGGACATTCACAATTCTATTTGGTACTATACCGAATTCTGCCCATTTGCGCCAGGCCTTTCCTCACACTGGCCACATGCAAACAACCCCCTGTCCGTTTGGCGGAAAGGGGGTTGTTTGGATTAACGGAGCGGAAGCTCACTGCCGGACAATACCGCCGGGCTGATGATGGAAACCTCTACCCGCCGGTTTTGGGAGCGTCCTTCCGGCGTATCGTTGCTGGCGATGGGCTTGAATTCGCCGAAGCCGGTAGAACTAAACCGCTGCTGATTCACTTTGGTGTTACGGAACAGCTCCTTCATAAAGCTTAAAGACCGGGCCGTGCTCAAATCCCAGTTGGAGCTGTAGGTTTTGGTGGTGATGGGTACATTATCCGTATGGCCGGAGACCGTTACCTGGTAATCCGGGTAATTGGTCAAAATATTGGAGATGGCGTCGGCCAGCTGTTTCGCCTCCGGCTTCACGTCTGCACTTCCCGAAGCAAACAGCGCCTGGTCGCGGATGGTAATCATCACATAGTGGGATCCCAGGGTGGTATCCAACTGAGTGCTGAGACTATTTTGAGATATGTAGGAATCCAACTGCTGCTTCATTTCGTTGAGGCTCTTCTGTTCCTTCAGGGCTTCCTCCGCTTTGGCCGCTTCTTCGGCCTGCTTTTGGGCATCCTGGCTGCTGCTGTCACTTCCAGCGGCACTCTCTTCCGTGGACCGGTCAGGGTTTTTGAAGGGACCGGAGGTGTCCTCATTGGTGGTGTTCTTGGACTCGGCATCCGCGTTGCGCGAAGGCTGAACCACTCCGAAGAATTCCAAGAATCCCTTGCCGCCGTTAAAAGCACCTGACATGGATTTGGCCAGCTGGTCCAGCTTCTTCTGATCGGTCTGGGATGTGGCGAACAACACGATGAACAAAGCGAGAAGCAGGGTCATAAGATCGGCATAAGGGATTAGCCAAGACTCGTCCGCATGCTCCTCATGCTCCTCATGCCTTTGCTTCTTTGCCAATGGCTGCTACCTCCCCTTTGGCGGATTCCCTGGCATCCAGATCACGACTGCCGGACGGCAGGAAAACCAGCAGCTTCTGACGGATGGAGTTGGCAGAGCCTCCCAAACCGAAGGTAATCAGGCCTTCCACCATCATCAGCTTGATCTCCACTTCCTTCTTGGACATCCGCTTCAGCTTATTGGCAATGGGATGCCACAGTACATATCCGGAGAAAATACCGAAGAGGGTTGCGACAAAAGCAGCCGCAACCGAGTGCCCCAGCTTGTCGATGTCCTTCAGATTTCCGAGTGCGGCAATCAGGCCCACAACGGCGCCCAAAACACCCAGAGTGGGCGCATACATGCCCGCTTGGGAAAACAGCTGAGCCCCCACCTTGTGGCGGTCTTCCATGGCATGAATATCCTCTAGCATGACATCGCGGACAAATTCGCTGTCGCTGCCGTCAATCAGCATTTTCATGCCATTTTTGAGGAAAGGGTCCTCTACAGTTTCAGCTGTTGCTTCCAAAGCAAGAAGTCCTTCGCGGCGGGCGATAGTGCCCCATTCGACAAACTTCACAATCAGCTCTTCTTTTTCCATGAGCTTGGGCTGCGTGAAGATCAGCTTGAACAGTCCGGGCAGCTTCTTCACGTCCGACATGGGAAAGGCCATTGCTACCGCAGCGAAGGTTCCCAGGAAGATAATCAGCAGCGCGGCAGGATTCCAAAGCGCTACTGGACTTACCCCTTTCAGAACCATCCCGACCCCGATACCGATTACGGCGGAGACCAATCCCAAAAGCGTTGACTTTTCCATCGTTCCAACTCCCAGCATGTATTCTTTGTCTTTTCTGTATATCGGAAAAAACGGTACAAATGTTGAGACTAAAAAGAGAAAATCACGATTTATGTCGAATCCATTGTAACGGCGGCGTATCTATAGTATCATATTTAGAATCTCATTTTTCTAAAAAAATGAGAAGAATTTGTTCAAACAGGAGGCGTTGTTTCGAATGAACGTGCATGAGGCCATTTCACAGCACTCCCGTCAACAGCATGAGCATCTGCAGGAGTTTGAGCAGTTGGACCATCTGAGGGAAGAGCTGATCCAGGAAGCGGTTGAGTTATGTCTGAAAGGAGAAGCATTCTCCACGGAAGCAATCAACCAGGTTACGGCACGTATTATCGAGCATGCCAAAAACGGCATTTCACCGCTCCGCCAGTTTGTCAACGAAGATATGGTCAGAGATTATGTCGAACAACTGAAGAGGGAGAAGCAGTAGCTCCCCCCTCATCACATGTAAGCCCCGCAGATGCCAGGTTGGCCTGCGGGGCTTTGTTTGATGTTATTTCGATCAATCCGAGGATGCTGTCCTATCTGTCCCCATCCAGGAGATTGCCCAGTCCGCCCAGTATGCTGCCTTCCTCCTTGCGTCCTGCCGCTCCCGCTCCGGAAATCACACGGTCCGCCAGTCTGCTGAAGGGCAAGGATTGCACCCATACCTTGCCGGGGCCGCGCAGGGTGGCAAAGAACAGCCCTTCCCCGCCGAATACGGCAGATTTAATCCCTTTTACGAATTCGATATCATATTGGACATCCCGTGTCATGGCCACGAGACAGCCGGTATCCAGCCGGATCAGCTCGCCTGGCTGAAGGATTTTCTCAACCACCATTCCCCCGGCATGAACGAATGCCAGACCATCACCCTCCACCTTCTGCATGATGAAGCCTTCTCCGCCGAAGAAACCCGTTCCCAGCTTCCGCTGGAACTCGATGCCCACAGACACCCCTTTGGCCGCACACAGGAAGGAATCCTTCTGACAGATGATTTTGCCCCCCAGCTCACTCAGGTCCAACGGAATGATCTTGCCCGGGTAGGGTGAAGCGAAGGAAACCTGCTTCTTGCCGTAAGCGGCATTGGTGAATACCGTCATAAACAGGCTTTCCCCGGTCAATAGCCGCTTGCCAGCCCCCATCAGCTTCCCCATAAAGCCGCGCTGCTCGCTGGACCCGTCCCCGAAGATGGTCTGCATCTGGATGCCGTCATCCATCATCATGAAGCTGCCCGCCTCCGCAACCACACTTTCCTGGGGATCCAATTCAATTTGGACAAATTGCATTTCACTGCCGATAATCTGATAATCGATTTCGTGGGCGTTCATGGCAAACCTCCTTTTGGGGTAAAAAAGACAGACCTTCCGCTATGTCATAATGGATTGTCTAATCCGTGAAGCCAGCAGGGTGACGGCGATTTCATTCTCGCCGCCTTCGGGCACAATCAAATCGGCATAACGCTTGGAGGGTTCAATAAAGGCCTCATGCATGGGCTTGACTGTGTTCAGATATTGGGCATATACGGAATCGAAGCTCCTTCCCCGCTCCCGCATATCCCGGTTGATCCGGCGCAGTACCCGCACATCCGCATCCGTATCCACAAACACCTTGATGTCCATTTCCTTGCGGAGCAGCTCATCGGCCAACACCAGAATGCCTTCCAGCACCACAACCGGCGTCGGTGCAAGCGGAATACTCTCCTCCGTACGGATATGCTCAGAGAAGGAATAAACCGGAACTTGGATGCTCCTTCCCTGGCGCAGCTCCTGCAGATGTTCAATTAACAGTTCATTGTCAAAGGAGTTGGGATGGTCGTAATTGACCTGAGCCCGTTCCTCCTTTGTCAGATGCGGCTGGTGTTTGTAATAAGAATCCTGTGATAGTAGTGCTACGTGCTCTGTGCCGATCCGTTTCAGAATGCGACGGGCTACGGTGGTTTTTCCGGAGCCTGTGCCTCCTGCAATGCCGATGACTAGCATGACTGGCCTCCTCAGAATACAATATCCTTCTCTCGTTGTGTGAGCTTGCGTGCGGCGATATCCAGGACTATCTTGCCTCCGGAAATCCCCCAGATCCGGCTGGCGTAGCGCTCCGCGTGCTCCAGGCTGCTGATGGCGCAGATCACGGTAACCTGATCCCGCTTGCAAACATTCCGCAAATCCTCCATAACCCGGTTTTGGGCCTCCGGCTGAAGCCCCTTCAGCGGCTCATCGGCAAAAATCACCTTGGCTCCTTTAATCAAAGCCTTGGCGATCCCAACCCGCTGTTTTTCCCCGCCGGACAGCTTGGATACAGGCTCACGGGCTTTATCCAACAGCCCCACCTTCTCCAGGAAATCCATGGCGTAGACATGCTCGTCTTGAGACTCCTTGCGAAACACCCGTCTAACCAGGGACATATGCTGGTAACGGCTGTCCAACACATTTTTCAAGGCGTTCTTGGACGGATTCACATCGGGATTTTCCGTAAGAAAGCCCCATTCCTGCCGGAGCGAGTAGGCCTGGAAGGGGTTTAGTCCGCTAATGTCGCGGCTGTTATAGATGTATTGGCCCTGATCCCACTTTTCCCTCAGGGACAGGCAGTTCAGGAGTGTCGTTTTGCCGCTTCCGCTGGCCCCGATCACCGCGATAAATTCGCCGTCATCCACCTGAAAGCTCACCTTATTCAAAATTTCCGTGCCGTCTTTCCACTTCTTCGAAAGATTGCGAACGGTAAGCATGTGCGGTTTTTCCACCTTTCTGTCGGTAACTTGCCTCTCCTTAATGTCTTCCCCAAATTATAACACAATTCAAAACCTTCCCCAAAAGCAGCCCTTACGGATTCGCCGTCACCCGGCCATCCCCGGTAATCGGGATTTTGTCGCCCAGGTCCGGCGGTTCAGGCTTCCAGATGCGGGACAGGTAGAAGTCCTTATTGCGGGCCAGGACCTCCCGCAGCCTGTATTTGTCCATATCCCGGTAGGAGCGTTTATCCGCGGCCACCCCATAAGCATCCAAACCCAAGCTTTTGCCCACAAAAACGGCTCTGCTCAGATGATACTGCTGGGTCACGATAATCACCCGGTCCACATCAAACACAGCCTTGGCCCGGTACATGCTTTCGTAGGTGGAAAAACCCGCATGATCCATAAAAATGGCGGAGGCGGGAACCTTCCGGTCCGTCAGGTACCGCTTCATAGTCCCCACTTCATCATAATCCACGCTGCCATGGTCACCGCTGACCAGTATCCGCTTGGCTTTTTTATTGCGGTACAGCTCCAGCGCCGTATCCAGACGGTCCTTCAAGATATCCGACACCTGACCGTTGCCGAAAACGGACGCCCCCAGAACCAGAATGGCTGTGGCATCCGGCGCCTCATCGGGTTCGACGATCCTGGATTTCACGCTGATCACCACAAATCTGTCAATAAACAGCACAATGGCCGCTGCAGCAGCCACTATTGCAACAATTGCGATACCGATTCTGCGGATCCACTTGAACATAACCGCCCCTACTCCAGCAGCAACTGATAAAACAGCACATCCTGCCAAACTCCGAATTTCTTGCCTACCTCGCGGAAATTGCCGATATAATCGAATGAAAAATGCTCATGCAGGCGGACACTGACCTCGTTGCCGGCTGTGATCCCGCTAATGACCGTATGGAAGCCGTTTTGTCTGGCCAGTTTGAGGATTTCCTCCATTAACGCCTTGCCCAAACCGCGGCCGCGGCAATCCGGCGCAATATATAAGGACAGCTCCACCGTGGACTTGTAAGCTTCCTTCTCCCGGAATTTGGACAGGGAGCTGTAACCGGCCACCCTGCCGTCAACCTCCGCAACGATAAGGGGGTAATCGCCGCCGTAATGGCCGAACCATTCCAGCCGTTCCTCCAGAGATTTCTCCTCCAGATCGAAGGTGGCCGCCAGGTTCCTTACCGCATCGTTATAAATCTCCAGAATTTCAGGCACATCGCCTTGAACAGCATCGCGAATCATCATCATGACATGTACTCCTTTTATGCGTGGATAAACAACTGCGGTTATTACCCGTACACATTATACGTTCAGCTGCGGACGGCAGCCTCTGCCTCTTGCGCTAATTGAAGCTTGTAGCGCACCTCCGAGCGGTTGCGGATCAGAAGGCGCTCCTCCAGCACGTTATGTGTGCCGGGGTCCAGAACCAGCCGCCAGATTTCATTCTTCCGGTACCAAATCTGCCCCTCCTGCTCGAAGCGGTGGTTGCGCTCCTCGATCCGGTGTTCCCGTTCCATGGGCCGGGAGCTCCTGATATCCCCCTCCAGGAACTTCTCGGACAGCCACAGGCGGATTTGAAATTCCAGATCCGTCGGGTTATAGAAACGGAGGTCCAGATAATTGTAAAAAATAGTTGTCCCACTGCCAAATGGAAGGGTCCGCTGGTTGTCCGGGAACAGGTCAAAGCTGTGGTGATGGCGCTCGGCCACCTCCAAGGGCGTATGCAGACCAAGCCAAAAGATCAGGTTCGCCAGCTGGCATAACCCGCCTCCGGTACCGGACCCGACTTGGCCGCCGGATATGGTTAACCCTTCCAGATACCCCTTCCGGGCGGTAGGCCGCCCAACAAGCTTCCATAGGGAAAAGGTTTCCCCGGGCCGGATCACCACTCCGTCAATCTCCTTGATGCTGATGCCCAGATTAACCGCCTTGTTATGCTGCAATTGCGGGTCGGTTCCCGCCAACGGCCGGAAAATCAGAGACTTATGCTTAAGAACCTGATGAGAAAATGAGGGCGATTCGCTTTTGCGGGCAAAACGTATACCCTGGCGCCAATCTGCGATGTTTCTCCCCCATTGCAGCTGTCTTACGCGGAGGGGAGTGACCAGGGGGATGCGGCGAAGGCTTTGCTTCAACCAACCTTGCATCCGGTTCGTCTCCTTGACTTACAGATTGGGAATGGCCCAGTCGATCTCCCCGATTCCTTTGGCGCTTAGGAAGGCATTGGTCCGGGAAAAGGGTTTGCTGCCGAAAAAGCCCCGGTTTGCCGCAAAAGGGCTGGGATGGGCGGACTGGATAATCAAATGCCGGGAATTGGTAATAAGCGGCAGCTTCTCCTGGGCATTTTTGCCCCACAGGATAAAAACAACCGGCTGCTCCCGTTCATTCAGCACGGATATCACCTTGCCCGTAAATTCCTCCCAGCCGATGCCCCGGTGGGAATTGGGGGTGTCCTTGCGTACTGTGAGGACGGCATTCAGCATCAATACCCCTTCCTTGGCCCAATGGGCCAGGTGCCCGTGGTTCGGGATGGGGCAGCCGATGTCGTCGCGCAGCTCCTTGTAGATATTCTGCAGAGAAGGCGGAACGGCGATGCCCGGCTTGACTGAAAAGCTGAGCCCATGGGCCTGTCCGGGTCCGTGGTAGGGGTCCTGACCGAGAATAACCGCCTTCACCTGTCTGTAATCCGTCAAGTGAAAGGCGGAATAAATATCGAACATATCGGGATACACAATGGTCTGCCGGTATTCCTCCGCCAGAAACTTGCGCAAGGACAGATAATAAGGCTTTTCAAATTCCTGCTCCAGCACGGGAAGCCAATCGTTATGTAAGATAGACACTTGCCTGCACTCCTTTGATTCATGCTCCTTCTATCTTACATGAAACGGTGGCAAATGGCATTAACAATCGAAAACAGAGCGGTGCCGATCCATCCAAGCACGTGTATCCTCATCCTCCTGGCTAAGGCTTACCCTGCCTGCTTTGCACGACTCCAGATATTCTTTCAACCGCCGTGCGAAACTGTCCAGCTCTTCCATATCCAGCCTCCACTCATCTGCTTCATGTGTAGCTCCCCGCAGCTCCTCCCTGCGCTGGACACATAATTTATAAATCTCGTCTATTGCCTCCTCCGTAAGACATAAGGCAGTCACATAAGCCAGGAGAGCTTGCCGGGGCCCCGAGCAAATCCGTAAATACCGGGGATATCCCCCGAATTCCCGGTAATGGGCGGGATACCACTCTCGGGAGAAATACCGGCGAAGACGCTGTTCAACACTTTCCTTGGGCCGGATTCCCAATAAACGGGCGACAGCCTCCACATTACTGTCCGTGTCGCAAGGATTCCAAAGTTGGCCCAGCCAAACCTTTAAACGGGGAACCCATTCGGAATCCCGAATCAGAGGAGAGCTGGTGAATGCAGGATCGTCTATCCCCTGCGGATATGTACCGAGCAAACACGCTGCCGCATAAGCCAGGAAGGACTCAGCCGTCTCCTTTAAGAGGGGCAGTTCCGCTGCCTCTTGCTCCCCGTCCGGATAACCGTACAGCGGCTGCAGTCCATAATGGCTATACACCAGCCGGTTAATGGCCCGCTCCAGTCTCTCCGTCTCCACCGCTCTCCGGCAGCGCATCTCCCAGCTCCGCCGAAGGCTGGCCTCCACTGTATCCTCCCGGCAGGAATGAACCGCCGGATGCCCAACATAATCCCAGGAACGCTCCGATTCATCCCATTCCGCTTTGGCGAGACGCAGGCAAGCCTCCCCCAGCTCCTTCATCCGGGCATCAAGCAGCAGCGCCTCGTCAAGCGGAAGACGTGCAACGTCTCCCGGCTGAATGTTCAAGGTCGGGTTCATCTGGGACAGCAGTATGGCGGTGAATTCCGAGTTCAGATAAGCCAGCAGCGCAGGAAGTGTTTCCTCCCTTCCCTCTTCGGGAAACAGACAGGAGCCGCCGTTGTCGAACAGAAACCCCCGCTCCAGCAGCCGGAAGCCCGGCTTTCCCGTGGAAACCGTAGACCAGGTGATGCCCTGGCGGCCAAAATAAGCGTAATTCCGAAGATTGGAGCGGCTGTCCCTGCGGATGGCTTCACCGTTATTCCGCCAGTAAACCACGAAATAATGATTGCCGTACCATTTTTGAGGTCCACCGCCTTTGGCATACGGAAACCAATGGGCCAACGACGGGTCTGTGCAGCGGAAGCTTAACTGCTCCTGCGGCACCTCATGCCATAACCGGACATACCGGTCATTGCAGCCGGTATCCATTCCTTTTTTGACCGCATAGTACCGGTCCAAGGGCGGAAAGCGCCCGAATAGCCGCGCCCAATCCTCCGGCAGCGCATAGGCCATCCGCATTCCCGGAATATGGCGGAACATGGCTTGGGAAGCCTTATACACAGCGGTATTCCACCAGTTATTGCGTTTATACACCTCCGCCTTATGGGAGGAAGGCCCTTCCGTCAGCCTCCAAAAGCTGCCCGCAGCACCCCATGAGGGCGGGGATTTGTGCAGGACAAAGCTTACCGTCTGCACCACCTGTCCGTTGTTATCCTCGAAAGCTCTTGCCCCCAAATGCAGCAGGCTCACAATGGTTTCCCGGGTCAAAATACCCGTGCGCAGCTCCTCGAAGCCGGAGAGGAACATCCACGATTGCGGAGTGATGGCTCCGAAATATCCGGACGGATATAGGAAATCCAAGCACCGCTCCAGGAAAGCGGCGAACAGGTCGGCGGAGGTCCGGGGATAAGACCGATCCAGGAAATCCCCAAGCTCCTTATCCATGTTCCGCCGGCCCAAATACGGAGGATTAGTGATGACGGCATGATACTTTCTGCTTAATAATCTGCCGGGATCTGCTTCATACGAAGCCCCTGCCCTCCCTAATGACACCGCTTTCGATTCTCCTCTGTCCAGGCTGCCGAAGCGGTATCCCTTTTCCCGGGTTATCGCTTCAATACCCCATTCCACTTCCTCATAGATGACAGAAGGCGCCACCGCCGCAGCCTTTTGCAGCAGGACAAAGCGGCACATGTCCACCGCCTTGGGGTCGATATCCAAACCAACCAGCTGGCGGTTCAGAATTATACGCACAGCCTGTACCGGTTCTATCCCGGCTTCAAGGTGCATGTCCATCAGAACATCGAAGGCGGCAGCCAACAGATGGCCGCAGCCGCATGCCGGATCAAGGACAGTCCACTCCTCCGGCCCACCGGGGGCGTCTGGGGATATGTCAGCACTCCGGTCAAAATATGTCCAGCGGCTGATAAGACCGCTTTCCGGGTATAATCGGGACCATAAGCGTCCCAGTGTATTTTCCACCAGATAACGGGCGATCCATTCCGGTGTGAAAAGCTGCGTGACGGCAGGAATGTCACCATGACTGGCTTTTGCACCACTTTTAAACATACGAAACAGCCGGTCTTTTTCGGGTGTGAGCCAATACTGGTACAGCCAACCCGGCAGCTGCGGGTCCAGACGCCAATCCTGGTCCGGAATCCCGCCCAACAATTGAAGAGCCTTTTCCCTGAAACCCTCCGGGTACATTGCCGGAAATAGGGGCTGGAGACTGTTCCCGACGGCCCACTTTTCAACCGGAACCCCAGCTGCTCCTGAAGCAGCCTCCATGACCAAATGAATAAAGGCGTCCGTGGCCTGCTCCGGGGATACCTGTTCCCCATCCTCCAAAAACCTGCGGAGCTCATGGACCACCTTGCGGTGGAGCTGGCGCTTCACAGCTTTACGCCGTCTCCCCACACGGCCTGGCCCAAGGTTTCGCCGATGGGATCACGGATCACCAGCTGGGCGAACCGGTCGTATGCCGTTTCGGTTTGGTTGATCAGCACCAGCCGGCTGCCGCGGTAATATTGCACCAGTCCGGCGGCTGGATTGACAGTCAGAGAGGTGCCGCCGACAATCAGCATGTCCGCCTGCCGGATGGCATTCACCGACTGATGGAGAATATCCGAATCCAGCTGCTCCTCATAAAGGACTACATCCGGTTTAATGAGGCCTCCGCAATTTTTGCAGCGGGGCACTGTTCCTTGAATAGCCAGCAGTTCGGCCAAGGTGTAACCCGCACCGCAGCTCAAACATCCGTTCCGGTGCACGGAGCCATGCAGCTCCAACACCCGTTTGCTGCCGCCCGATTGATGCAGGCCGTCAATATTCTGGGTGATTACCGCCTCCAGCTTGCCCCGCCTCTCCAGTTCGGCCAGTGCTTTATGGGCCAGATTCGGCTTGGCATCGGGATACAGCATCTTGGTTTTGTAGAAGGTATAGAAATCCTCCGGATGGGTGAAGAAAAAGCTTCTGGACAGCATCTCCTCCGGTGAATAGACTTGCCGGCTTTCCGTTTGATACAGTCCTGTAGCGGACCTGAAATCAGGAATCTGGCTTTCCGTAGAGGTGCCGGCCCCGCCAAAAAACACAATCCGGCTGCTTAGACTGATCCATTCACGAAGCGTCTCCAACGTTTGCTTTTTTTCCGGCATGCCGATTCTCCTCCCTCGAATGCACTTATCCAAAGATTGCTATTATTATAGCAAAAAACATCGGACCATGCTGGCCCGATGTTGTAGGTATTGATTGATTTGGTGCGGCTAAACGCCCGTTTAAGCATTGCGAAAACTGCAGGATTTCAAATGGTCATTGACCATACCTATGGATTGCATGAGGGCATAAATGGTGGTTGTCCCCACAAATTTAAAGCCTTCTTTTTTTAACTGCTTACTGATTTCATCTGATAAGGAAGTGCTTGAAGGTACATCGGATCTTGTTTCCCAATGATTGATGATGGGTTGATAATCCACATAACCCCAAAGAAAAGCGTCTAACGACCCGTATTTTTCACATAAAAGAAAATACATTCTGGCATTGTGGATGACCGCGTTCACTTTTAAGCGGTTTTTTATAATGCCGTCATTTCTTAACAGCTCTTCTATTCGATGCTCATCGTATGCGATTAGCTTATCCGGGTCGAAATGATCGAATGCCTGACAAAGTGTATTCATTTTGGCTAAGATGGTAGCCCAGCTTAAACCCGCTTGCTTCCCCTCCAAAATGAGCATCTTGAACAGCTCTTTGTCATTATGAACCGGCTTTCCCCATTGGGTATCATGGTAATGCTTTTCCAATTCGGATTTGTTTGCCCAATCACATCTTACAACATCCATATTTGTAATTTCTCCCATACAATCCAATTCATTGTTTTATGTGACTGCAGCGGCAAAACCCGATTGCAGCTGGTACATGCCGAAGTATTTGCCCTCCAGAGCCATGAGCTGGTCATGGTTCCCCCGCTCCGCGATCCTTCCGTGATCCAGCACAAGAATTTGATCCGCTTGCCGGATGGTGGACAGCCGATGGGCAATCACAAAAGTGGTTCTGCCTTGTTTGACCACGTCCAGCGCCTTCTGGATCAAGCTCTCCGTTTCGGAATCGATGCTTGCTGTGGCTTCATCCAGGATAAGAATAGCCGGGTTAAAGGCCAACGCACGGGCAAAGGAAATCAGCTGGCGCTGCCCTAACGAGAGGGTGCTGCCTTTTTCCACAACCGGTTCGTCAATGCCCCGCGGAAACTTCATGAACATATCATAAGCGCCAACATCCTTCAGCGCCTGAATGACGCTTTCGCGACTGATGGAAGGATCCTCCAGACTGACATTGGAGGCGATGGTGCCGGTGAACATAAACGGGTCCTGGAGCACGATGCCCATATGGGCCCGGAGATGCTGACGGGGCAAATCCCGGATATCCCGTCCGTCGATGGTGATGCTTCCCTGCTGGACGTCATAAAAGCGGAAAAGCAGATTCATAATGGAGCTTTTCCCTGACCCCGTATGGCCTACCAGAGCAACCGTTTCCCCCTGCGCCGCCTGGAACCGGATATCCTTCAGCACCCATTCCTCATCTTTATAAGCAAAGAAAACATTGTGGAACTCTACCTCTCCCTTATACCGGGGAATGGTCCCTTCCGCCACCTCATCTCCCTGCTCATCCAGCAGCTGGAACACCCGCTCTGCAGACACTCTTGCGGATTCCAGGTTGGTCAGCTGGTTCACAATACCCACAATAGGCTGGAACATCCGGTTCATATAATCGATGAAGGCGTACAACACACCGACAGTCACCCCGGTACCAAATGAGCCCTTCCAGAAGGTTAGAATCAGGACCAGAAACAGGACGTTCCGGACCAGGTTCACAAGGTTATGCGAGGTGAGCGAGTTCAGATTCAGGAGCTTGCTTTGGTAGCCGTACAGCGCCCCGTTATGAGCCTCAAACTCCCCGTTGATGGAGGGCTCCCGCCGGAAGGCTTTAATAATCGTCATCCCTTGAATGGATTCGTTGATCATGCCGTTGATGTCGGAAATTTTCGAACGGATGGCTTTGTTGTACCGGCCCGCATAGCGGCGGTACAGGGCAATCCAAATCACCAGGATTGGCACGATGGGCACGGCGATCAGCGCCAGCCGCACATTCAGCAGGAACAAGGCGGTGAGAATGGCTGCAATGTAAATAATGCCGGTAAAGAAGTTCGCCAGCACCGCCACAAACAGCTCCCGGACCGCTTCCGTATCATTCGTGACCCGGGAGACGATTTTACCTGCTGGCAGGCGGTCAAAGTAGCTTACCGGCAGCCGTTGAAGGCGGGCAAACACATCATCCCGCATCCGCTTGACGATCTTGTTGGCGCTGGTCTGCAGGAACAGCCGCTGGCCGTAGGTGAAGCCCGCCCCTACCACCAGAAGGCCGAAGTAGGCTGCCGCAGACAGAAGCAGCGCGGGAATTTCCGGACGGTAGAAGGGGTACAGCTCCGCTGCGGACAACGCCTTCGCCGGATAGCTGGCGCTGCCCCAATCCCCTTCGATGGTGACCGTACCGCCGTCAGCGGTTTTGCGGCCGTCCGTACGCACCTGACCGTCCAGCCAATAATAGGTCCGGCCAATTTGCAATATCTGCCCGGCCGCCCCTTGGGCTGCCCCGGGTTCAACATGGTCCATGCGTTTGTAATAAGCTCCATTGTATTCCGCAGTATAGTCATCCTTTTCGGGCACCTGATACCACGTATTCTCTATGCCCATGATATGGGTATCGATCATTCGTTTGGCAATGATAGGCCCGGCCATTTCCGTACTTACCGCCAAAGCCAGAAACACAAGGGCGAAGATAATCATTTTCTTGTACAGCAAAGCGTAGCCTAGCAAACGCCTGCCTGTGGATTGCATGGGGATTCACCTCTTATCGTAATAACTTGGTCCGGGCCAACGGCTGGATAAGTTATGAAAGCCTCGAAATCGGAAAAGCCGATTTGAGAGCCGCTTCTTCGATTAGTCTAAATAAAAATAAATATTGAGGAACTTCCCGGCTGCTCTCAGACCGCTTCTCCGCCGAGAGCCTCCTCCAGCTTCTGGCGGTCAAATTGCTCCTTATACCAACCGCCCAAACGGACCAGCTGATCATGGGTCCCCTCTTCAATCACACGTCCGTCCTCCAGCACCAGGATGCGGTCTGCATGCTGCACCGCAGACAGCCGGTGTGTGGTGATTAACGTGGTTTTCCCTTGGCGCTCCTGACGGATGCCCTCAATAATCTCGGCTTCGGTCCGGCCGTCCACGGCCGAAAGCGCATCATCCAAGAGCAGAATCTCCGGGTCGGCGATTAGCGCACGGGCAATGCTGACACGCTGCTTTTGCCCGCCGGACAATGCCACTCCCTTTTCTCCCACCAGCGTATCCAAACCCTGCGGCAGAAAGCGGATGTCCTTGGCGAAGGAGGCACGGGCCAAAGCCCGCTCCAGGGTTTCTTCGGAAGCCTGCTCCGCGCCGAACAGGATATTCTCGCGGATGGTTTTGGAGAAGAGAATAGGCTCCTGGGGCACATAGCCGATCCATCCCAGCAAGGCGGAAAGCCCAATGCGCTGGATCGGTACGCCGGAAACGGAAATGTTCCCGTCTCCAACCGGGTACTCCCGGAGCAGCTGCTTGAGCAGTGTCGTTTTACCGCTGCCGGTTTTGCCGACAATGCCGAGGGTTTCCCCTGGATGCAGTGTGAAGGTTACGTCGTGCAGGTTATCCGAAGCGGAGGTCGGGTACCGGAAGGTAACTTCCCGGAATTCGATGGAGTCCGGCTTCTCCACTGAGGCGGGGACATCAGCCTCACGGACGTCCGGAACATAGTCCAGCGTCTCCGAAACCCGGTCCAGGGAGGCATTGCCCCGCTGCATAATATTAATCAATTCGCCAATGGCGAACATCGGCCAAATCAGCATGCCAAGAAACACATTAAAGGATACCAGCTCACCCAATGTGATTTCGGTTTTGAATACCAGGAACCCGCCGTAGCAAATCCCGATGATATAGCTTAAGCCCACCAAAATTTTCAGCGTGGGATCAAACATGGCGTCAATCCTGGCGACGGCAATGTTCTTATCCAGCACTTCACCGGTTTTGTCGCGGAAGCGGAGGACATCAGCCCCCTCCTGGACAAAAGCGCGGACCACCCGCACGCCCGAAACGGATTCCAGCACCTGGTCGTTCAGCTCGCCGAAGGCATCCTGGGCCTTCATGTAACGTTCATGGATCAGCTTGCCGTAATGCTTCATCGCCCAGGCGATAAACGGTAGCGGCAAAAGCGCAGCCAGCGTCAGCTTCCAACTGATAACGGCGGCCATCATCACCAGAATGGTGCTCATATAAATGGTCGAGTCCGACAGGGTAAGGATACCGAAGCCAACAGTAGTGGAGACCGCCTTTAAGTCGTTGGTGGCCCGGGCCATCAGATCTCCGGTACGGTTGCGTTCATAGAAGGTCGGCGTCATTTTGAGAAAATGGCCCATCAGCCTGCTCCGCAACGTCCGCTCCAGGACAAACGCCCCGCCAAATAACTTGTAATGCCATATGTAATTCATCAAATACCCAATCACGGTGACGGAAACCCACACGATAGTCATGGTCATAAATCCGTTGCCGGTCAAGCTTCCCTGCTGAATGCCGTCAATAAACAGGCCAATGAGTCTCGGCGGCAGAACCTCCACCACGCCGGCCAAGGCCAGAAACACCAGGGCAACCGTATACCGTTTCCATTCCAGCCGGAAGAACCAGCCAAGTTTGCGCAATACAGCCAACATGGCTTATGTGCACCTCGTTTCATCCATGTCCGCGCGTTCAATGCGAACATTTATTCTCTTTCCAGAATCTTACCATGAGGCCGGATAATCCGCAATCCCCTATCCGTGCTTCCCACAGGAACAAACTGAACTCTACCATGCCCGCTGCAAAAGGGTCAACGGAACAGCTTGCTATAACCATTTTTTCCGAGAAGGCATGGTGCCCGGTTTCTCATAAAAGAAAAATCCCGCCAGGCCAGCAAACAATCGCTTTTGCCCAACGGGATTGCCTTGTTTTAAAATAACCTTTCGGAGAGTTCGCTGCCCGCCTGTCATAGTCCCTGCTTACACCTCAATGCTCTCACCTGGCAAAAGCGGCGCACAGCGGATGCCCGCATCCTCACACGCCGAAGCGAAGGCAAAACGGTCCTGCCGGATGCCCGGAAATGTGTTGTAATGGGCAGGAATCACCACACCCGGACGGACCCACTGGGCGGCCAGCAAGGCCTCCTCAGGTCCCATGGTGTAATTGTCCCCGATGGGCAGAGCCGCAGCATCGATCCGGTGCAGGTCGCCGATCAGCTTCAAATCCCCGAACAGTGCGGTATCGCCGGAATGGTAGAAGGTTTTGCCTCCCATGGTAATAAGCGCACCGGCCGGCTCCCCGGCATAAAGAAGCTGGCCGTTATCCGATACGGAGCTGCTGTGCCGCGCAGGAGTCAGCTTGACGGAATAACCCTCCGTGCGGTAGGTGCCTCCCAGATTCATGCCGTGGACGGCTGCTCCCTTGCTTGCGCAGAAATGCGCCAGCTCGTGAATGGCTATGACCGGACAGCCGCAGCGGGAGGCAATCTCCAGCGTGTCGCCGAAATGATCGTCATGGCCGTGGGTCAGAATGACGGCGTCCGCCTGAACCTGGTCCGGCTTCAGCCCGGAGGCGGGATTTCCAGAAAGAAACGGATCAAGGATGAGCCGCACTCCCCCATGCTCCACCATAAAGCAGAAATGTCCGTAAAAGGTGATTTTCATGTCCTTTTCCTCCCGTCTGGTATGATAAACTCACGCCTGCCGGCGCATCCGCTTCTCCATATCGGAAGCGGCATCCAGCGCCGCATTGAAAATGTCTGCAGTCTTTGGGGAGTGGCCGGAGGACATAAACTCCAACCTGCCGCTTCCGCCTCCGGTTAGCCCCGCCTTATCCAGCGTTGCCTTCAAGTGGCGAACGGTTCCCTCCGCCCCGTCGATGAGATGGGTGCCGGCGGGCAGCAGTTCCGCGAATACGGGCCTGAACAACGGGAAATGGGTGCAGCCCAGCACCGCTGTGCCGTAACATCCCAAGTCAAAAGGGGCAAGCTCCCGCCGGAGGTACTCCTCCGCCTGCGGACCGCCGAATATTCCCTGCTCCGCCAGCTCCACCAGCCCTGGAAGGGCCAGGTGATCGACGATGTGATGCTGGTCCACCGCGGACACCAGCTGCTGGAATTTAGCCTCCTGCAGCGTCAGCCTGGTGGCAAATACCAGCACCCGCTTCTCGCTTCCCGCCGTCCGCATCACGGCCGGCTTCACTGCCGGCTCCATCCCGATAATCGGGAAGGAGTATTTCTCCCGCAGCGCCTTCACGGCGATGCTGGTTGCCGTGTTGCAGGCAATCACCAGCGCCTTGATGCCTTCCTCCACCATTTGCTCCACGGCATCAAAAATATGGCCCTGCACCTCATCCTTGGGCTTCTCGCCGTAGGGGACATGCAGGGTATCGGCAAAATACAAATAGTCCTCTTCGGGCATGGAGGCCAAGGCGCGGGCCAAAACCGTAGCGCCGCCTACACCCGAGTCAAAAAAACCGATGCGCATGTTATCCCACCTGTTTGCTTCTATCCGCGCAACAGCTGCTGCCGTTGCGGCTGCTTGTTGATTTGACCACAGTTTTCCTCATTGTAACAGGTTTTTCCCGAAAAAACTATGAATGGGGCGGAACGCTGCCTTGTATGCGCCGCGCATTCGTATTACAATTAGCACGTATTCATGTATCATTTATCTGAATTTTGGAAAGTCAGGTGTCCTTTAGTATGAATGTGATTGTCTATGATTTGGAGTTTACCGTAATCCGCAAGCAGGAATGGCTGGCCGAGATTATCGAGATCGGCGCCGTCCGCGTCCAGGAATTGGAAGGGCAATTAAAAATAACGGATTCCTTCCAGACCTTTGTCAAACCCTTGAGGGACGCATCCTTCAACCAGCACACCACCGCCTTTACGGGCATCACCTACCAGGATATCCAGAATGCGCCTGCTCTCGGAGCAGCGATTGAAGCCTTCCGCAGCTGGATCGGTACAGGATCGTATTATATGTGCGCCTGGGGTCCCGATGACAAATACCAGCTGGTGAAAAGCTGCAACGAGCACAAAATCCCGCTGGACTGGATCCGCAACCACAACGACATCCAAAAGCAGTTTTCGAAAAAACGGAGCGGCGAAGGCACCTACCGCCAGATCGGCTTGAAGAAGGCGCTGGAGATGCTGGAGATCGGTTTTGAAGGCTCCCACCACCGTGCGGTGGACGATGCCGCCAACACCGCCAAGGTGTTTATCGCAGCTTACAGCGATTTTGAGCTGGCGGAGAACAATGCCGCCGACGAATCCATCTATACCACCCACACTGTATACGAAACCGGCGATTCAGAGCCAAATCTTCCTTTGGGCAATTTGGCGGAGCTGTTGAAGGCCATGGAAAAAAAGGGTTAAGGAGCACAGCTCCTTAACCCTTTTCTTTTTCGGCCATACCTGCTTCGATCAAAGGCTCCACCCACAGCCGGAAAAAGATCCACGACAAGACCAGCAGAATCCCCCCGCCCAAAAAGGGCAGCGTATAATGCTTGCCGGCCAGAAGAAAACCGGCCGAATAAATCGCTGCGGAGGCCCCGATGCTCCGTGTTACCTGCCTGATGCCCGCATATGCATTGCGCTCCTCTTCGGAGGTGACCGACATGGTATGAGTGAGCACCAGATTGTTGGAGACCACCGTAGCGCCTCCTCTGACCAACAGCAGAATGGAGAAGGCTGCCGGCGGCACCGCTGCCGCCAGCAGCAGGGTACCCAGCAGGTTAGCCGCAAATACCAGCCGGTAGGTGCGACGGATGCCGAGCCGCTCCAGACAAACCGGCATCAGAAACGAGCCGATGAATTGAGCCAGTCCGTTTAGGGTGAGCAGCAAGGAAACCATGGTATCCGGCCAATCCATCCGGAACTTGACGATGACATTCTGGAACGGTTCCACAAAGTTGATGGAAGCCGCCAGCAGAAAATTCATCGTGCAGAAGATCCAAACCGCCTTACCCGGAAGCTTCAGCTTGCCCCGTACCCCGCCGGTTCCGGAACCTGTGGACGGTTCCTTCGATGCGGCAGGCGGTGCCTGCTCCTGGGGGAACAGCGCCAGACGGAACAGCCCGCAGGCCAAAATGCATAACCCCGCCGCCAGCAGCGACCATTGGTAGTCCGTCCGGGCTCCGCCCAAAAACCGGGGCAAAAAACCGCCTGCCAAGGTTCCGATACCCATAAACAGAGTGAAAACCGCAAACAGCATGCTGAAGCCGCGGGTTTCCTCCTGACGGGATACACTGTATGAATACAGCAGCTGGATTTCCGTGGTGACCAACAAGCTCATACCCACGGACTGCATGATTTGCGCAGCGAATAACAGCCACAGCTCAGTTGCAAAGGCAAACGCTCCATACCCCGCCCCCATCAGGCTGAGCCCCAGCACCAGCAGCTTCTTCCTGCCGAACCGGTTCGCCAGGAGGCCGCAGGGAATGGAAACCACACCCATGCAGATATTGCCCACTGATGAAATAGCGCCAAGCTGGGTTTCCGCCAAACCAAGCGCCAGAAGATGGAGATTGAGCAGCAGCGTGGCTATCCCCAGCCCGATCCCCAGCAGTGTTTCCGTTGCCAGAAACCGGCGGACTCCGGGGGAAAACTGCATCATATCCGATAAATAAGCTCTCATTACACCGACTACCCTGCCCTTTCCCAAAAAAACCAAATATCCATTCAGTTTATATGCTGCGTCAGATAGAAAAAAGGGAAATCCGCCAAAACACCCTTTTCCCCTTTTAGGCCGGAACATAAAAACAGCCCATCCGCTCCCCGGCAGCCGGAGAACGAACGGGCTTATTGAACGGATAAGGACGGTGATTTACGCGAAGGCAACCTCTGCAACCTTGATGCAGCTGGTAGGACAGCTCTCTACAGCTTCTTCCAGTGCTTCAACCAGATCGCCTTCAATGGCGGTTACACCCTTGTTGTTGTCGCCTTCCAATACTACCTCAGCCAGGCCTTCTGCGTCAAAATCAAAAATTTCGGGAGCGGTTGCTCCGCAGGAACCGCAAGCGATGCATTCGCCTTTTTCAACAACTGTATATTTTGCCATTCTGTAAACACTCCCTTTTCCAATAGTTATCCTCTCCCTAAGTTTATATCATAAAATTGAAAAAAACTTCCCCCTTGACAGGGGGAAGTGTGGCTAAACTGTGTCCAAGCTCTGTATATATTATGATAGTTGAAATCGATTATCAAACAGCCAAGAACATATCCAAATCTTCTTGAACACTTCCGATTCCGGCGATGCCGAAGGTGTTCACCAGAACGTTGGCTACATTGGGCGACAGGAATGCAGGCAGTGTCGGTCCGAGGTGGATGTTCTTCACTCCCAGGTATAGGAGGGCCAGCAGCACGATCACTGCTTTTTGCTCATACCAGGCGATGTTGTAGGAAATCGGCAGCTCGTTGATGTCGTTCAGTTCGAATACTTCCTTCAGCTTGAGGGCAATTACGGCCAGGGAGTAAGAATCGTTGCATTGGCCGGCATCGAGTACCCGCGGAATGCCTCCGATATCTCCCAGATCCAGCTTGTTGTATTTGTACTTGGCGCAGCCTGCAGTCAGGATAACGGTATCCTGGGGCAATGCGGAAGCAAACTCGGTGTAATAATCGCGGCTCTTCATCCGGCCGTCGCAGCCTGCCATTACGAAGAAACGCTTGATGGCGCCGGACTTCACGGCTCCGACAACAGTGTCAGCCAGGCTCAGCACGGTTTCGTGGGCGAAGCCGCCGACAATTTCGCCGGTTTCGATCTCAACAGGAGGCTGGCAGGTTTTGGCTTGCTCGATCAGAGCGGAGAAATCCTTGGCTCCGCCTTCTTCACGGTCGGCGATATGCTTGACGCCCGGGAAGCCTGCTTGGCCTGTGGTGTAAATCCGGTCCTTGTAGCTGTCCTTCGGAGGAACGATGCAGTTGGTGGTCATGAGAATAGGGCCGTTAAAGCTGTCGAATTCCTTGTCTTGCTTCCACCAGGCGTTGCCGTAGTTGCCGACGAAGTGCTTATATTTTTTGAAAGCGGGATAGTAGTGGGCCGGCAGCATTTCGCTGTGGGTGTACACATCCACGCCGGTGCCTTCGGTTTGCTTCAACAGGTCTTCCATATCGCGGAGATCATGGCCGGAGATCAGGATGCCCGGATTTGTGCCTGCGCCGATGTTGACCTTGGTGATTTCGGGATGGCCGTAAGTGCTGGTGTTGGCAGTATCCAGAAGGGCCATAACGGAAACGCCCACTTGGCCGGCTTCCATGTTCAGCGCAATCAGTTCTTCAGCGCCCAGCGTGTCATCCAGAGTTGCCGCCAAGCCCTTCGCGGTGAAGGCGAAAACGGCATTGTCGGTATAACCCAATTGGTAAGCATGCTCGGCATAAGCCGCCATCCCCTTCAGACCATAGGTCAGAAGCTCGCGGAGGGAACGCACGTCTTCATTGCCGGTAGCCAATACGCCGACAGTGGCGGCCTTGGCATCCAGATCCGCTTCCTCATATGCGGACCATACTGCAGCTTCCGGAAGTTCAACCGGGAATATAACGCCAGCGGCTTCGGCAGCCTGCTTCACTTCTTCACGCAGCTCCAGAGCCTTGCGGATGCGGTTAATGAACACTTCACGGTCAAAGTTGGCATTGGTGATAGTAGCGAACAGGCCGTCCATGATGGCTTTGTCCGTGGCTTCCAGATTCACGCCTGCTTTGCGGGCTTTTACACTGTAATAGGAGATTCCCTTCAGTACAAACAGCAGCAGATCCTGGAGATTAGCCACATCGCTGGGTTTGCCGCACACGCCTTGAATTGTGCAGCCTGTTCCCTTCGCAGCTTCCTGGCATTGATAACAGAACATATTGGACATTTTCCTGCTCCTCTCAAAATCTATATATATGTGAATTGGAATTACTCCGTTGTTAGGGTCTTTCTGGGGGTGCTTACGATATGAGCTGGCCGTCGATGCCGACAGTCACTTCCCGGTAAGGCACAATCGTCTGGCTGGAGAGCATAGCCTGCTTCACCGCCTGCACAATGCCGCCGCAGCAAGGAACAGACATACGGACCACCGTGATGCTTTGGATATTATTCTGCTTGAGAATAACCGCCAGCTTCTCGGCATAGAAAGCATTGTCATCCAGCTTGGGACAGCCGATAACGGTAATTCTGCCGCGGATGAAGTCTTGATGGAACTTGGCATACGCAAATGCGGTGCAGTCCGCCGCCACCAGCAGGTGAGCATCCTGGAAGAAGGACGCAGATGGGTTCACCAGGGTGATTTGAACCGGCCATTGCTGCAGCTCGGATGCCGGAGCACCACTCTCTACAGGAGCAGCCTTGGGCGCTTCCTGTGCAGGAGCCGAAGCCATGGCAGGACGTTCAATCTTTCTGGCCATCGATCCTGGACAGCCGCCCATTCCATGGTGTCCGTGCTGGTGCCCTTGGTGGTTGTGTTCACCATGATGATGACCATGATGTCCCGCATGTTCGTGGTGGCCGCCGCCATGTGTATGTCCGCTGCTGTACGCCTGGTTCTGCGCTTGCTCCCGCTTCAGCTGACCCATCCTCTCCTCTACCGCAGCCTCATCGAAGGCTTCCGCTTCACGCTCGAGAATCTCAATGGCGCCTGTCGGGCAATTGGGCAGACATGCTCCCAGACCGTCACAATAAATATCGCTGATCAATACTGCCTTGCCATCCACGATTTCAATGGCTCCTTCGTGACAGGCATCCACACATAACGCGCAGCCGTTGCACAGCTCTTCATGGATATGGATAATACTGCGTTTCATCATCCGTCACCCTTTCCGGGACTCTGCCTGCCCGGTCCGGCAGACATCTTGTCGTTGCTTTTATTACATTTAGTATAGTAGACTGAGTCTAAATAAACGGTAACGGATGTTACCGGCACATTCTTGTCACAGAGGTGTCACATTTATGAACGCTCTTGCAGAAGCCCTCAAGAAGAACATGCTGTTCCGGAACAAAACGGAGCAGGAGATCACCGGCATATTGGCCAAAATTAATCCAACTCTCCGCAATTATTCACGCAATGAGCATATTGTCAGAGAGGCAGAACCTGCTGAACGGATGGGCATTGTCATTACCGGCATCGTGGAGGTCCAGAAAATGTACTCCACGGGCAAGGTTATGACCGTATCCCGGTTTTCCACAGGCAGCACCGTCGGAGAAGCGGTAATTTTCTCCAAAACCAACACCTACCCCGCTACCGTGATTGCCGCCGAATCCGCCAGTGTTCTCATGTTTACCAAAAAAGAGCTTCTGGCCTTATTCGCGCTGGATACGGAAATTATGGCGCTCTTTATGCAGAACATGTCCGAACGGCTTATTCTGCTGAACCAGCGTATTGAAATTCTTTCCCTGGGCACACTCCGCCAGCGGATTGCCCATTTTCTGATCAAGGAAATGAAGCAGCAAAAAACGGAACGCATCCGCATTCCGTTCAATAAAAGGGTATGGGCGGAGCACCTGAACAGCGCCAGGCCTTCCTTGTCACGGGAATTGTGCTACATGCGGGACCAGGGCTGGATCACCTTCGACGATTCCACAGTGGACATTCTCCAGGTGGGAGAGCTGGAGGGATTGCTGCAGTAAAACCTGCCACTCCGCCTCCAGCTCATCGGGAGTATCCCACTCCGCCGCATGCCCGCCACCCGTATGAAGGACCTCTCCTGTATCCCGGTCCAAGCAGTAAGCCTCTCCCCAGATACGGCCGTGCCGGGCAATGTCCCGGACCGCGCGGCCGATGACAGCGACCTCCTCCTCCGACATAGCCGGGTGAAGGGAAATCCGCACCCAGCCCGGCTTCCATTCCAAATTTCCGTTCAAAATCTGATGATGGATATAATCCGACGCATCCGGTCCAATTCCGTACAGGTAATGGCCATAGCTCCCCGAACATGAGCATCCGCCCCGGGCCTGGATCCCGAACCTGTCATTTAAGAGCCGGGTCACCAGCTTGTAATGCATCCCTTCTATATGAAAAGAGACGATGCCAAGCCTGTGGCGGTGCTCTCTCTCCAGCACATGGATGCCCGGGCAGCTATCCAGATAAGGCCAGAGCACCTCTAATAGCCTCTTTTCCCTTCTGAGCATAGCCTCTGTCCCCATCTCCTCTTTCAGCTTGATGCATAATGCCGTGCGCACCGCCTGCAAAAACCCCGGCGTACCCCCATCCTCACGCTCCTCCGCGTTCCCCAGATAGGTCCGTTTCCCCCATGGGTCTGTCCACATCACCGTCCCGCCGCCAGGTTCATCCGGCACTGGACTGCCCAGAAGCCGCCCTGCCATAACCAGCACGCCGCTGGTACCGGGGCCTCCCAGGAATTTGTGAGGTGAGAAATACAGCGCGTCCAGCCACCCTCCGGGAAGCGGCGGATGCATATCCATGTCCACATACGGCGCAGAGGCACTGTAATCTGCAAAAGCCAGCCCCCCATGCCGGTGCATGACCGCAGCCAGCTCCGCAATGGGCGTCATCAAACCCGTCACATTGGAGCAGGCGGTGAAGGCTCCAATTTTCAAGGGCCGGTCAGCATAACACGATACGGTACAATCCAGCACCGCAGGACTGACCAATCCGTTTTCGTCCGGGGGAACCATTACCACCTCTCCGGTGGTTTCCAGCCAGGAAATATGGTTGGAGTGATGCTCCATATGCGTAATGAAAATGACCGGACGCTCCTCCGCGGGCAGACATAACCGGTCCTGCAGCCCTTTGGGAGCGCGGATTTGCAGGAGCCGCTGAAGCTTATTCACAGCCCCCGTCATACCCGTGCCACAGTACATAAGCACATCCCGTGAAGAGGCATGAACGTGGCGTTTAATAATGCTTCCTGCCAGAGAATAGGCCATGGTCATCGATGCCCCGGTCGCATTGGAATCCGTATGGGTATTGCCGACCAGCGGCCCTATGTAACGTTCCATATATTCCTCGATAGGCCCATAGAGCCTGCCGCTTGCACACCAGTCCGCGTATATCATTTTTCGGGGGCCGTCGGGTGTGCGGATCATCCGTTCCCCACCGATGATGTTCCGCCTGACAGCGGCAAAAGCGGCCGCTTCATCCATACTCCCGTCCGGTATCCCGCGTGTGTTTGGCATATGCTCCGTCCCTTCCGTTCTAAGTCATCACCAGTCGCCTTCTTCACTTTATGCAGGAAGGAGAAAATGGGCACATGCATAGACGGGGAAAATGTCAAGGTATTTTGACACGGCAATTCTCATGAGATTCTAATAAACGCTTTCAAATCCAGATATTACGCGGGTTTGCCGGTATTCTTCCAAATTCATACAATTATAGTTCTGTTATACTGGCGTTAGCCCGGTAAGCCAAGGCACTATATCGCTTACATTCCCATCCTTTGACCGGACCTCTCCCCAATTCCGGCTGCCGGGCCAAATCCAATCAAACAGGAGGCATCATCATGACTATACGTACTCGCATTCTCCGACCTTTGGCTGTTGTTGGACTCAGCGCGACCCTGGCCTGGACAGGCCTGGGCCTGGCGCATCCATCCCAAGCCTCGGCAGCCTCCGTCTCCGTGACTGGCGAGACGGAAGCAACTGCCTCCATTTCGGCCACCAAAGCGGACAGCGTCATCTCCATCGGCAGACGCTATCTCGGTACACCCTATAAGTTCGGATCGCCTTCCGGCGTAACCTCTACATTCGACTGCTCATCCTTCACCCAATATGTCTATAAGAAAGTTGGCATTTCCCTGCCGCGGGCATCCCGCGACCAGGCTAAGGTGGGCCGTTATGTCTCCAAAAGCAATCTTCGCAAAGGCGACCTGGTCTTTTTCTCTACCAGCAAATCCGGCGGTAAAGTCGCCCACGTGGGAATCTATGCCGGAAACGGACAGATCCTGCACACCTATGGAGCTGGCGGAGTCAAATACTCCAGCCTGAATTCCTCCTGGTGGAGCTCCCACTACATTACCGCCCGCCGAGTGCTTTAAGCGCACACAACTGGACCACCCTATTCAACAGGGTGGTCTTCCTGCATATATGCCGGCAGTCTGACCGTGGCCGTGGTCCCTTCGCCCCGGCTGCTCACAAGCTCAACCGTCCCCCCATGCTCCTTCACAATTTGCTCCACAATGGACAGTCCCAGCCCGCTCCCCCCGGTGCTGCGGGTTCTGGCTTCATCCACCCGGTAAAACCGTTCGAAAATCCGTGGAAGATGGCGCGGCGCTATACCTTCACCCTGATCCACAATATGGAGGACCACCCAAACACCGTCACGCTCCAAACGAAGCTCAACGGACAGCCCGCTATATTTGATGGCATTATCCAGCAGATTGATCAGCATTTGCTTCAGCCTCTTCCCGTTGCCGAACACGGGGAATTGGGCGTCCGGTTCAGAGTGCAGGGAGATTTGCCGTTGGAAGGACAGACTCAGCTCCTCCGCCGTTTTGCCGGCAAGCTCCAAGAGATCCACCTCCATGTAAGGGGCATCTGGCTGGCTTTCCTGGCTATCGGCCGACTGGAGAAGCCCTTCCACCAGCTCCCTCAGCCTGTCCGCCTCCGTTTGGATGGCGTCTACCGCTTCCTTCCGGATAGCGGGATTCTCGCTGCCCCAACGGTGGAGCATGCCTGCATAGCTCTGAATCACGGTCAGGGGAGTGCGAAGCTCATGGGAGGCATCCTCCACAAAATGCCGCTGCCGCCGGTAATTCTCCTCCAGCCTGTCCATCATTCGGTTGAAGGTCCCGCCTAGCCGGCCGAACTCGTCATCCCCCTCCGCAAATACCGGATCCAGCCGGGTGAAGCTGCCGCTCTGTTCAATCTGCTCCATGGTTTCCGCCAATGCTTCCACCGGTTTATAAATCCACTTCACATAAAAAAAGGCAGCGAAGATGGCAACCAAAATGCCCACCAAGGTCCCGGAGCTTAATGTAATCAGCAGAACACGCAGATAACCCCGGGCCAGGTGGAAGGATTTGCCCAGCTCCAGCACCCCGACCTGGCGTTTGTTTTTCACTGTCAAAATGGGCACCTGGATGTAGATCCGCCGTTCCGCCCATACCGGCACAACCCGGGTGTGGTAAGCAGTCCGGTACACCGGGGCATAAGAAGCCAGCCCGGGATCATTTTCCACATGGGAGCGGATTGTGCCGGAAGGGTCAATAATGCGGATCATCATCCGGTCGCCCAAGAACTCCCGGAGCAGCTCCGGCTCCTCCCAGGCCTGCTCCGAGCGCACCTCCGGCTTGCGGAGGATGGTCTGGGCCCGGGTCCACAGCAGCCTGATTTCGGCATTGGTGCTGAACCGCACAAAAAACACATAGATCAACAGGCTGAAAAACACAAGGATACAAACCAGTCCGCCGATCGTATAAATCCGGATCTTCGTTTTCAGCTTCATCGTTTACGGCTCCTGGATGCTGTATCCGATACCTCTGACGGTGGCGATCAGCTTTTTCTTGAAGCCTTGATCCACCTTCTGGCGGAGATAGCGGATATACACATCCACAAGGTTGGTCTGCCCGGCAAAATCAAACCCCCATACCTCGGACAGCAGTGTTTCCCGTCCTACCGGCTGGCCTTTGTGCTTGAGCAGATAAGCCAGCAGGTCAAATTCCCTGGGCGTTAAATCAATGAGCTTGCCCTCCCTTTGAACCTGTCTCGTTTTTACGTCCGCAGTCAACGCATCCACCTTGAGCAGATCCTCCGGCGAAGGTGTTTCCTCTCTCAGCCTGGCCCTTATTTGGGACCGGATCCGGGCGGATAATTCCATAAAATCGAAGGGTTTGGTGACGTAATCATTAGCGCCCAGATCCAGCCCCCTCACTTTATCCTCCACCGCCTCCCGAGCAGTCAGAATGAGAACCGGCGTCCTCGAATCCTGGGCGCGGATCCTCTCCAGCACTTGAAACCCGCTTTGCCCCGGCAATTGCAAATCCAGCAGAATACAGCTCCAGTCCTCCTGAACGGCTCTGGCCAAACCCTCGACACCGTCGGCGGCCAGCTCGACGTAATAGCCTTCATTAATCAGCTCCAGCTCCAAGATCCTGGCAATCCTCTGCTCATCCTCAACGATCAATATCCGGCGGTTCATTCTGTTGTCCGACCTCCGGTCCAAAAGCGGCAGCTGCCGCTTAGAATGTTTCCCCTATTGTTTCACCGCCGCTGACAAAAAAAACAGCCCCGCCGGAATGATTTCGGCAGAGCTGTTAAATCCTTATGCGGTTATGCTTGCTCCTCATCGGTATCGCCAATGATTCCGGATTGTTGCCGGAGCTCGGCAATTTTGGCTTTAATCTCCTCGTGGGTAACGGTACTGAGCAAGGAAGTGGGGTAATCCAGCGCCTTCTCCATTTGCTCCAACGCATCTTCGTTACGCCCTAACGCTTCGAGCACCAGACCATAGTTAAAATATGCTTCCGGGAATGCCGGCTTCTGGCCTGCCAATTCCTCATAAACGGCCAGGGCTTCCTCATATTCGCGGCGGAGCAGCCGGGTCTGGCCCAGATTGTCCGCAATTACCGCGCTTTTGTTATTGTAGTCGAAGGCTTCCTGGTTATAGGCCAGCGCCTTGTCCAAGTCTCCGGATAAAATATAATAGTATCCCAGGCTTCCATAGAGGTTGGTATTCTTGTATTCGCCTTGGGCTTCCTCCAGCATGGCTGTGGCTTCATCCAGCCTTCCCTGCTTCCATAGCAGCAGCGAGGCATTGGTCAGGTAAGCCATTTTTTCCTCCCTGGTCAAGGACATACGTTCTGCCCGCACCAGAATCTCCTGGGCCTGCTCCAGCTTGCCCAGACGGAGCAACAGGAAGCTGAAACCCAGCAGATGCATGGCCTTGCAATTCTTTTCGGCAGCTGCCTTATTCAACCACATCAATGCTTCCTTCTCCTTGCCCTGCTGGTAGTTCATGTTGCCCAGATAGGCAAAAAAAGCAGATTTGTTGCGGATGAACGTGTAGACCACAAGGGCTACGGCCGCGGCAATGCCCAGCAGAATGTGGACCTTCAGCAAGAAGAAGATCACAATCAGGGGCAAAGCGATTTTAAGCAAACTCATTAGAAGCTTCATGTTACACGGTGCCTCCCACATCATAATGACAATATTCTTTATGATAACACAATGTGGCAGGCGGAAGCATCCTTACGTGTTCAAGCCTTCAGACGGCGGTGGAGCCAATAGGAGTAGGCGGTCGGTACCAGCACCACCACCCCTACGCAGGTGAGAGTCACAGGCAAGGACCAGCTTCCCGGGAGGAATGCGCCCAGGATCATGACTGCCCCTGCAGCCATCCACATGGGGCCTGCCATCCGGTGGGTTTTCCTCCAGACGGTTTCGTTGGACAGGGTCCATGGAGTCCTGATGCCCATGGTATAATTATAGCGGATTTTGCCCATAAAATTGCCCAGAATCATAAACAGCAGTCCAACAAGCGGGCTTGTGACCATTTTGACATTTAAACGGTAGCCCAGATTGTATACCACCAGGAACATCCCAACGATCAGCATAAATACGGTCATCGCCCAGCGAAGCAGTTCGTAAACTCCCTCAAATTTGGTATAATTCTCGCTTTTGGGATCCACTCTGCGGGCTACTTTCAATATCAGAGGTAGGCCTAGCCCCAAAAAAAGGAGCATGGCAATCGCTGCCGGACGGTCCATATAACCATCCACTTCATTATAAGAGTTAAAGTGGGTGCCCATTCGAAGCGGCAGCTTATTGTAATTGATTAATGCCACAATCGTTGGAATGAGGCCGATCAGCAGCATGAAAAAGTCCTTCCGCTCCCATTTCATCAGTCGTTCCTCCCTGTTTCGTCTGTATTTTCCTTACCCAGCATATCCAAAAACCAGCCCATTACTTCCTCAAGCACGGATGTATTAATGGAATAGAGAATATGCTGCCCTTGGCGCTCGTCCAGCACCAGACCCGCTTGCTTCAACGCATTCAGGTGATGGGAGATGCTGGGTTTCGTCATGTTAAAAAAATCGGCGATTTCACCGGCGGTACGGTCCTTCTCCCGGAGCAGCCGGAGAATCTGGCGCCGAGTAGGGTCAGATAGAGCTTTAAAGGAATCATTCATCGCCAGATATCTCCTTAATTTAATATTTAGCCAACCATCTAAATGTATGCTTGCTTTTATCATAATGGTCATGTACGCTGATGTCAATGGGCCTGCTTTGCCCCACAATGCCAAAATAGAATATAAACTGCGCCAGAATGAAAATATCTTTTGAAAGCCACTTTTCATATAATGACTGTAAGCTTGAAACAACAGGAAACCTTCAACCTTAACGAAACAGGATGTGAACGGCGATGAAGACATATGGCATCATCTTGGTGGGGTGCGGTTACATGGGGGCCGTACACCTGGACAGCCTTTATAAGCATAACCGGGCCCGGATTGTCGGCGTAGCCGATTTGCGGCCCGAGAAGGCACAGGAATTCGCCCTCAAGTATGGAGCTGAGGCCTGGGATACCGATTACCGCAATCTCCTCAAACGGGAAGACGTGGACATCGTCATCATCGCTACATATCCTTCCACTCATCTGGAAATAGCCAAGGCCTCTATTGCGGCAGGCAAAAATATCCTTTGTGAGAAGCCCATTGCCGGCAACATGAAGGAAACCGAGGAGTTTATCCGGTTGGCCGGTTCCGCCAAAACCAAGGTGCTGGTGGGGCATATTCTCCGTCACAACTCCACCTATCAGCGGGTGGCGGACATGATCCGCTCTGGAGCCATCGGCGCCCCCCTTGCCATGCGGATGTCTCAGGTGAAACGGACCCATAATTGGGAGTCCCATCTGGCGCTTCTGCATGACGCCTCCCCCATCGTGGACTGCGGCGTGCATTATATCGATGTGATGCGCTGGGTGACAGGCGCGGAGGTGGATTCTGTCAGCGGTGTAGGCCAGCGTCTGGATGCAGGTGTACCGGAGAATACCTACAACTACGGCATGATCACCATGAAATTCAGCGACGGGTCCATCGGTTATTACGAGGCCGGTTGGGGACATACCATGCCCAGCGACAATCTGAAGGAATTTATCGGTCCCAAGGGCCGCATCCGCATCATCTACAAGGACCAGCGCCCCAAGAGTGAGCAGCATCTGGGCAACCTGATTCAGTTCGAGCATTATCCCAGCGGCACCCGCGAGGATATCAATGTGGACTATACGCTGAAGCCAACAGGCGTTCAATTCGAGCATTTTGTGGGGATGATTGAAGGCACTAAAGCGGCAACCCCGACGTTGGAGGACGTGTACAAGGCCATGCAGATCACTCTGCTGGCGGACCGGGCCATCCATGAAGGGCGGACCCTCTCCTTCGCGCAGCCGCCGATTTATGCAGTGAAGTAGAATGGCAAAAGCAAGAGCCGTGCCGGTGGGTAGGGCTCTTTTTGATGTAAAGCTAAGTAAAGCGCATGAAAACAGGCATCCACAAGAGCTCCTGCACCTCGAAAACTCGGGTTAACCGGCTGGCATCTAGCGCTAACGGAACTCACAGACCCTTACAGCCTTAAAAATGGCCTTTTCCGCGGCTAACGGAAGTGAGCGGCTCTTAGCGGGGGTAGAAAGTAGCGCAAGGGGTGGAATTTGCTTGTAAGGTCGTCTGAGTTCCGTTAACCGGTCAAAAGACGCGATTTGGCTGGCTAAGAGCTTCTCAGTTCCGCTACCGTTACACGAACAGGGGGAGATTACAGGCGGGTGCTTCCCGACACCAGCTCTTGTATAGGGCGGCTTCTTGCGTCACTATAGTCCAGAATTTTGGAGCAGTAGCTGCCACCGGACCATTTCAGCGTTTGGTGATGGGGGTGGGCACTTTCGCTGCAACATGGGAATTCTAACGGCGGCAGAAGCCTCAATTCCTTCAAAAATGCGGCATAGGAATTTCTAACGGCGGCCAGAGATGCTATTGTGCTATACTCAGCCGCCCCAGGCTCCTTTTTAGCCAAATAACGTCGCCTGTTTCCGTTAGAATTTCTGCATCCTCATTTGTGGGCAAATAGGTGCTTTCCCGTCCGTTAGTTCCCGCAGGAGTGTCCCCAGTTCCACCCCCTGCCTCTTCCCCTCATCTTCCCCACTTACTCAGAGAACCTTCAACGGATCAGGCTGGCAGTAAGCCGCTCCTCCTCTTCCCCAATCCGGGAAGGATCGATTCGTTGGAACAGCAGTTCCACCGGACCGATTACCTGCCCTGCATCTACTGCCGCCAACGCCCAGCGGGGCTCCTCCGTCACTCCCAGCATACGCCGCAGCTTGGCGCAGCTGAAGGGCAGGAACGGCTCCAGCAGATTGGCGAAATTGACCATCCACTGCACACAGATATAGAGGGTTTCCGCACAGTGGGCGGGATCTTCCTTCAGCGCAGCCCAGGGCTTACGCGCGTCAAAATATTTGTTGGCCTCCCGAATGGCAGCGAAGATCCCCTCCAGCGCCTCCTTCATTCTCCCCTGCTCCAGACGTTCGCCTGCAGCCAGATAGAGTGCGCCCACCTCCTCCGCCCAGCCGACCGGGAGCTGCCCCAGGGGCACCCGGGAATCGAAGGACTTGGCAATAAAAGCCAGTGTCCGGTTGACGAAATTGCCCCAGGCTCCCAGCAATTCACCGTTATGGCTGTGGATGAACTCCCGCCATGTGAAATTGGCATCCCGCTTCTCCGGGCCATTGGCAATCAGATAATACCGGATAGAGTCGGGATCATAACGCGCCAGCAGATCCGGCACCCATACCGCCCAATTGCTGCTGGTGGAGAACTTGCGCCCTTCCAGGGTCAGATATTCCGAAGCAATGATCCGGTCAGGCAGATGGAGCTTCCCAGCGCCCAACAGCAGCGCCGGCCAGATCAGCGTATGGAAGGGCACATTGTCCTTGCCGTGTACATAGTATGCGGTTATTCCTTGTTCACCGGATTGAATGTCTGTCCCTTCCGGCGTTTCCACCCAAAAATCCTCCCAACGCTCTCCTGTCGCCTCTGCCCATTGTCTGCTGGCCGTCCAATACCCGCTGACCGCTTCGATCCACACATAAATCTTCTTGCCCTCCTTATCCGGCAGCGGCACATCCACTCCCCAGTCCAGGTCCCGGGTAGCCGCCCTGTCCAGCAGCCCCTCTGACAGATAACGCCGGGTCAGGTAAACTGCATTTTCCCGCCAATGGACGGCTTTCTCCGCCACATAAGATTCCAACTTCTCTTGGAATCGGGACAGCGCCAGGAAATAATGCTCCGTTGGCTTCCACTCCACCGTCCGGCCGCACAGCTTGCAGACAGGCTCCTGCAAATCCGCCGGGTCTAACAGCGTGGAGCATTGCTCACACTGGTCCCCCCGGGCCTTAGCGCCGCAGATGGGGCATATGCCTTCCACGTAACGGTCGGGCAAAAACCGCCCGTCCGCAGCACAATATGCCTGGCTGACAGTTTTTGGGTAGAGATAGCCGTTGTCCAACAACCGCAGGAACAGCTCCTTTACTCCCTCATGATGAAAGGGCTGATCTGTCCGCGTATACGAATCATAAGAAAACCCCAATTGCCGGAAACACGCCACAAATTCCGAATGGAACCGGCCGGCCACCTCCCCGGGAGAGACTCCTTCCAGAGCCGCAGATACTGCCACAGGGGTACCATGGCAATCACTGCCGGATACATACAGCACCCGGTCTCCCTTTGCCCGGTGGTAGCGGGCCAATACGTCACCCGGCAGAATGCCGGCCACTCTTCCCAAATGCAGCGAGCCGTTGGCGTAGGGCCATGCCCCGCCGATAAAAATCTGAGCCATGCCAATTCCTCCTTTTTGAAATAAAATGTCAAGGAAAGCAAAAAAAGCCCTCATCCCACAAAGGGACGAGAGCTATGGCTCACGCGGTACCACCCAATTTTCACGAATGCCTCGCGGCACTCACCTTTTCGGGTACGGCGCAAAACCATGCGAGTATACCCTAGCACTAATAACGGATGCAGGCTCCGGCGCAATCTAATGCCACATGAGGCTTCGGTGCGCAGCTTCGAGACCATGTTCCCCCGGTTGTTCCATGCCCCTTCTCAGCAGATAACAGGGCTCTCTGTATTAGACGTGACCGCGGTACTCTTTCTCTTCACAGCTGTTCGGTTATGAAATTAGTTGAATTATAAAGCGGCGCCAAGCCGGTGTCAAGACCCGGTGTCCGGACCGGTTATCCCTAGGGAGAAAGCCACTACCCTGAAAGGTATAGTCGAAATTTCATATTTAATTTGCTGCGGAATGCTGATTTAGGCGGTTATATATGAAAATTCATATATAATTACCCTACCAACCCCGTACCCGGGAAATTATACTCGATATTTCATATACAAACCTTATTTTGCCGCGTATCCGGGATGTTATATATGAAATTTCATATACGATGCTCCCGCTGCATCGCTCTGAGCTTCTGTCCCCAAGCAGCGTTGAGCCCTGAGCCTGCCCTGCACCGAGCTATCCTGCTCAGACGTACATGATTCTACTCTACTAGATTCCACCTAACTCTACCATCCTGCTCTGTCCTGCTCTGTCCTGCTCTGTCCTGCTCTATTCTACCCAACTTACTCTCCCCACTCCCCCACACGCTATCCGGCGCTCCCCAATATTCCGGACAGCTCCGCAAAAGAACTCACGGTATAATCAGGCTTCAGCTCATGCTCCCAGGTTTGCCCGTTACGGTTGATCCAGCAGGCGGCAATACCTTCCCGCTTGGCCCCCAGAACATCGGACCTGGAATCGCCGATATGGAGGATATCCCCGGGCGGAACCTGATAATGGCGGATCAAATCCTTGAATATCTTGTTGCCGCTGTCATTCTTGTAGGAGAGGCATTGCTCGGAGGTGAACAACCTGGCGCCGTAACCCCTGTAGAAATCCGGGATCATGGCATCATCGGCATCACTGGTAATACACAGCTGGTACCGTCCGGCAACAGAAGCCAGGAAATCCTGCGTATCCTCATAAAAGTGGGCCAGCCGGTGCTCCCGGAACAGGATCTCCGCTGCCACCTGATGGCTGTAAGCAATACCGTATTCACGGAACAGCTCCTCGAAGCTGCGGCCGTAAATTTCCCTTAGCAGGATGAAGGCCTCCGTCTCTCTGGAACGGCTCCACTCCTCCATAAACCGAGCCTGCAAAGCGGTAGAATGACGCCCAGCCTTCTCCGGGTGGAACTGCTCCGGCAATATCGCTCCCCAGATTTGATTCAGCCTGCTATTCACATTCACAAGCGTCTGAAACATATCCAGGCTGATGACCTGCACCCCCATGCTCTCTCCTCCTATCACTCCCCGCCCATCACGGAAGCCGCCGCTTGCCGTAAGGCCTCAGCCGTCACTGTGGTTCCACTCGCAGCCATCTCCCCGGGCGTTCCCGTAAACAGAATCTGCCCGCCGTTCCGGCCGCCCTCCGGCCCCAGGTCAATGACCCAATCCGAATCGCGGATTACCTGCTCGTTATGCTCCACCACAAGGATGGTGCTTCCCGCATCCACCATTCTATTCAGCAGCTTCAGGAAATTCCCCACATCCGCCGGATGCAATCCAGTGGTCGGCTCATCCATCAGATACAGCACCGATTTGCCCTTATTGGAAATCAGCTCGTTGGCCAGCTTCAGACGCTGCCCCTCCCCGCCGGAGAGTGTGGTCAGGGTTTGGCCCAGCTCCAGATAATCCAGCCCCACCTCGCGGAGCAGCTTCAGCATCCCCTCCAGACCCGGATGGCCGGCGAATACCTCTAACGCCTCCTCGACGGAGAGGTGAAGCACCTCATTGACATTCAACCCTTTATATTGCACCGATAGCACCTCTTCGTTAAACCGGGCGCCGCCGCAGACCGGACAGGTGACTTCAATATTTTCAAAGAAGAGCATGTTGCTGGTGATCACGCCCAGCCCCTCGCAATTTTCACAACGGCCGCCCTTGGTATTGAAGGAAAAATGCTTGGCTGCCAGCCCTTTGGCCTTGGCCTCCGCCAGCCCGCCGAACAGATTGCGGATATCCGTGTACATATCGGTATAGGTGGCGACGTTGGAGCGTTTCATTCGGGTAATCGCCCCCTGCTCAATGGTAATCATCTGGTCAAACAGCTCCAGTCCCGATACCTCCGCGTCCCCTACCCGCTCCTTCTCCCACAGCTTGGCCAGCACATCAAACACCAAAGTGGATTTGCCGGAGCCGGATACACCCGTCACCGTCACCAGACAGCCTGCCGGGAAACGGACCTCCACATCCTGCAAATTATGAAGGGAAGCATGACGGATATGAATATGCCCGCCGTTCCCCGGCCGGACCTGGCTGCGGAGAACCCGCTTTTCCTTAAGGAATCGGCCGGTGACAGATTGCTCGTTCGCCAGAAGCTCGGTTAAGGTGCCGGACCCGATAACTTCTCCGCCATGTTTTCCCGAGCCTGGGCCCATATCTACAATATAATCCGCCTCCGCCATCACATCCGGGTCATGCTCGATCACCAGCACCGTATTGCCCAAATCACGCAGCTTTTTGATGATGCCGATCATGCCCTGGGTATCCTTGGGATGCAGCCCGACGGTAGGCTCATCCAGAATGTAAATCACGCCGGTCAGGTCCGAATCCAGAGCGGCCGCCAGCTTGATCCGCTGCATTTCGCCGCCGGAGAGGGTGATGATTTGGCGGTCCAGCGACAGGTAGCCCAAGCCGGTATGGGCGATCCGCCGGACTTTGGTGCGGATGTCCGACAGATAGAGCTCTGCAAGCCGCAGACTCGCCGGACTTAAAGCCGTTTCCAACCCGGCAACCCAATCGTCCAATTCCTCCAGGGAAAGCACCGTCAGCTCCGGCAGCCGGTATCCGTTCACAGTAGCCGACCTGCTTAGCGGCCCCAGACGTTCTCCCTTGCAATCCGGGCAGGTATCCGAGTGGAAAAAGCCATTCAGATTTTTCGCATCCCCGCCTTTTTCCGACATCCGTCTCCACAGGGTGGACAGCACCCCCTCGAATTTGCCAAGGGCCACTGTTTTGGGCGGTGCGGTCTCCGGGAAAGCCTCCTTCACCGCATCACATTCCGAACCGTAAAGCAGGATAGCCCGCTGCAATGGCGCGAACTCCTTTACCGGCACATTCTCGGGAACAGGCAAGCCATAATGGCGGAGAGCTTGATAAACCGCCGTCGTCTGATACTCCTTATAGCCCTGGTTCCAATACTCTACCGCCCCTTCCTCCAAGGACAGCTCCTCGTGCAGGGTGGCGTTCATGTTAATTTGCAGCATTTGTCCAAGGCCCTGGCAGGTTGGACAGCCTCCCTCCCGGGTGTTGTAGGAGAAATGGGTCCGTGTCAGCTTATCCATCTTGTGCCCGCAGAGGTGACAATGCATATACACATGAAACGCGTTGTCCTTTTTCTCCGTTTCCTCCCTGCAGTCCGCTGCCGAAACGGCTTGCCCGCAATGGGGACATTGGCGGGTGCTGAGCTTTTCGTACACCATCCGCAGGCCCGTATACATATCTGTCAGAGTGCCGACGGTGGAGCGGGGATTCTTGTTGGATTCCGACTGGGTAATCCGGATGGCGGGGGATACGTTCTTGATGGAGCCTACGCCCGGCTTGCGGATGCCCTGATAGCCGATAGCCTCCAAATATTGGCGCTGGCATTCCTGATACAGCACATCCATGGCCAGGGTGGATTTGCCCGAACCCGACAAGCCGGTCAGCACCACCAGCTTGTCCCGCGGGATTTCCAAGCTCACATGCTTCAAATTGCCCTCATACGCATCCGTAATGATCAGATTCCCCATGTCCAGCCTCCCGGATATTGGTTTTCTTTGCCATAACCTCTTCAGAAATGCTTGCGGAAGCCCTCGGCCCCTTCGTCCCGGTAGCCCAGGCTCTCATACAGCCGATGAGCCTCCACCCGCTGCTTTCCGGAAACCAGAATGACGTAGCAGCAATTCCGCTCCTTCGCATGCTCCTCCATCGCCAGCATCAGCTGCCGGCCAATCCCCAATTTCCGGTGGTTGGCGGAGACCACCACATTCTCCACCACCATAAACGGACGGCAATCGCCGGTCAGATCCATACAGACAATCCCCATGGCGGTTCCCGCCAATTCACCGTTATGGTATGCGCCCAACAGCACATATTGCTCATTCTCCAGGATCAAACGGAAGGCTGTGCCGAACACGGCGGCATCCGTTCCCGCCCCCACCAGCTCCTCCAGCAAAAGAGACAGCTGAGCCTGATCCTCCGCTTTAATCCGCTGAATCGCAATCATCGGCCTTCCTTCCCCTCTGCAAAAAAAGCCCTCAGCTCATCGACGGTCCCCGCAAAATGAGTTGGCTGGGCTGCCAAAAGCTCAGTTCCGCTGCCATACCCGTACCCTACAGCAATGGAATCCACCACGTTGGCTTGAGCCCCGATGATATCGAACTTCCGGTCGCCGATCATCACGGTTGTCTCCGGGTCCAGCTGATGCTGCTTCAGAATGTGGGCGATAATCTCCCCTTTTTCAGATAGGGTTCCATCCAGGTTGCTGCCAACAATCTCATCGAAGAAAGAGGCAATCCCGAAGTGTTCGACAACCGTTTTGGAAAAAACGGTGGGTTTGGAGGTAGCGACAATCAGTTTCCGTCCCTGTGCCCGGAGCAGCTCCAGCAGCTCCTGAATACCGCCGTACAACAGATTTTCGTAAAGGCCGGTTACGGAGTAGTATTCCCGGTAAGCCGCCACCGCAGCCTGGGCATCCGCATCGGAGAAGCCGTAAAATTCGCGGAACGACACCGCAAGCGGCGGTCCGATAAAACACTCCAGCGAATCCAGGTCGTCAACGGCAATCTGCGCTTTGGCCAAGGCATATTGAACACCTTTGGTAATGCCGATCTTCGGGTCGGTCAAGGTGCCGTCCAAATCGAACAAAACGGTGGAATAACGTGAACTTGACATGTTGTGTTCTCCTTATCCGATAATGTTATGAAAGCCACAGTCTGGCTGATTCCAAGAACCTTTTTTCCCGGAAGGTCATGCGGTACACGTCAGGCTTGGAGGTTTTCATCAGAAAGTCAAAGTCATACCTGCTATCGTAATGTCCCAATATCAAGGTCATCACCATGCCATGGGTGCCGATGCCAACCTTTTGACCGGGATGGGCTTCGAGGATAGTGTTGAATGCCGCCATTACCCGATCCTTGGCAGCCGTCAGGGATTCTCCCCCAGCCAGAGCAAAATCCGGTTCACGGAACATGCGGGAAACGGTGGGAATAAGCGTGTCATCCTGCATAATCACGTCTCCCCCCACGAAAACCGTTTCCTTCAAGTCCTCTACAGGGGTTATAGTTTTTCCGCAAAGCTGCGCCAATGGCTCCAGGGTAAGGCTGGCCCGATGGTAGGGGCTTGTATAAAAGGTGTCGATTCCCTCATTACTCAGATGCTCCGCAATCCGTTGGGCGTCTGCTAACCCCTTTTCCGTTAATCCCCGGCTGCGCTCGTTCCCGTCAGTTTTGGGAGATTGACCATGTCTGATCAAATAAATGCTGGTATCCATAATTCCTCCGTTCCGGTACGGCGGATAGACTTTCATAGATGCCTCACCCGTCTGTCCATTTTCTTGTACCAGTCTATCATATAATTCCAGCGTAGAATAGAACGGTTGTTCTTTAGGGGGTTGACATCCTGCTCAGCTGGATTATAATTCAAGTAAACTGATAGTTTACTTTTCTGCATGTACGTGCAATATATGGAGGTGCCGGGGCTATGGGGATTGCCGACCGCAAGGAGCGGCAGAAGGAAATCCGCAGAATTGACATTATTGAAGCGGCGGAGCGGGTCATTTTTGCCAAGGGGTATACTGCCGCAACCATGGATGATGTGGCCAAGGAGGCCCAATTCAGCAAACGGACGGTGTACATCTATTTCAACAGCAAGGAGCAGATTTACTTCGAGATCATGGCCCGGGGCTACCGGCGGCTCCTCGAGCTTTGGGAAGAGGAGGAAGACGGCTCACGGCTGCTTGATGCACCAGGAGAAATCCGGCGGCTGGGTTTGCTTTTTTACCGGTTCGGCGCAGAGTTCCCGGATTATTTCCAAACGATTATGGAGTACGAAAACGGAGAAATGGATTTTCTCAAGGGGGTGCCCGATTCTTCCCGGGAGGAGTGCTACGCGCTGGGGGAGAGAATTATGGAGCGGCTCATCGCCGCCTTGGACCGGGGGCTTGCGGAAGGCAGCCTGCACTTCGAGGGCGGATCCCGCCGAACTGCACTGGTGCTTTGGGCAGCCATTGTCGGCATCTTCAACATGGCCCGCAGGAAAAAATGGTACCTGGAGCACTACTACGAGACGACTGAGGAACAGCTGATCGCAGAAGCCTTCGATCTGCTGCTCCGCTCCATTGCAGCGCCTGACGGAGGAAGCTTGTGATGGACAAAAGGAAGGCGAAGCGGATGTTAGGGAGGATTGCGGCAGCGGTCAGCGGATGTGTTTTGCTGCCGGCGGTTGTGCTGTCTGCGGCCAGCGGAATTTTCAGGTCCCCTGCTTATCTGGAGCCTTGGCAGAAGGATTATTACCGGCAATTCCAGGATGTGCGGGTTCAAGCAGCGGCTCATGGCCTGTTGGCGGCTAACGGGCATAATATGCAGCCTTGGTTTATCCGGACCGATGCGGGGGATGCCGGGAGCTTCTACCTGTATGCCGATTCCTCGCGGCAAACCCCGGAGGTGGACCCCATGGCCCGGCAATTGATGGTGACGCAGGGGGCCTTTTTGGAATATGTGCGGGTTGCCGGTACGGCGCTGGGCTATACGGTGGACATCGGGCTTTTTCCACATGGGGCTTACGATGAAGGACGTCTCGAGGAGAGTATGGTCCGGAAGGCTGTTGCCAAGGTTACCCTCCGGAAAGCGGCCGTCTCCCCTTCCCCCTTGTATGCCTTCTTGTTCCAACCGGATACCAACCGCGGACCTTACCGGCCGGCCCCATTGACGGACCAAGAAACGAAGGCGCTGCAGTCGCTGGGTACGGATAAGCTGGCGGTGGAGGTATTCCGTAACAAGGATGACCTCGGCAGGCTGGGCGGAAACGTCATGCAGGCTGCAAAAGCGGAAGCGGGCGTACCCCGGGTTATGGAGGAATCGGAGCAGATTTTCCGCGCCAACGAATTCGCCAAAAACCGCTACCGCTACGGCTTTTCCGTGGAGGGTCAAGGCACAACCGGGATTATGAAGCATGTGATTCAGGGAGTAGTTACCCTTTTCCCTTCCATGAACCGGGGCCAAGCAGCTTCGGACCGGTTTGTTCAATCCACCCAGGCGGCAGTCGATCATACCCCGGCATATGCCCTGATCCGCAGCCGGGACAATAGCCGGGAGAGCCAGATTCTAAGCGGCATGCTGTACAGCCGCCTGGTATTGCAGGCCCATTCACTGGGCCTGGCCGTCCAACCCCTCAGCCAAGCGCTGGAGGAATACCCGGAAATGGCTGACATCTATGCCGCTATCCACCGGGATTACGCACCGCAGGGAGGCACCCTTCAGATGCTGGTGCGCATCGGCCAGCCTGTGAAGGAAGCGCCGCTCAGTATGCGGCGGGATATCCGGGAGCTGTTTAGTGAGGCTCCATAAGATGAAAAAGGGATCAAAACCGGAGTCCGGTATTGATCCTTTTGTTTACTGTGTAGAAATCCGCTGCCTCGGGGCGGTAACGGAGGCAAAATTCCGCTGCCTCGGGGCGGTAACGGAACTGAGCGACGCTTAGAGTCAGAAATCCGCCGCCTCCGTGCGCTAACGGAACTAAGCGACGCTTAGAGCCAGAAATCTGCCGTTTCCGCTCACTAACGGAACTCAGAAGCACTTAGCCGGGTTAACCGGGCCAAATGAGGTGCAAAAAGTGAGCTAAGAGTCGCTGAGTTCCGTTAGAAATCAAAAAGTGTACTTTTTGTCCGCTAAGAGCTTCTGAGTTCCGTTAGAGCGGCGCGGCATGGATTTTCCCGGTAAGACTAGGCTATTTCCCCTTGGCGGGGACGAAAAACCGGTACTCGGAAAAGACGATGAGCTCCAGCCTCTCTTCTTCATCAAACTGAAGGTTAAAGGTAAACATATTGTCCGGGTTATTGGAATGGGTAAGCTTGTGAACGATACGATAGCTTCCGTTGTGCCTTTCCATATAGTAAGACGCTGTAGTGACACGGTCATCCTCCCTCAAATTAACGGGCTCGCCGTATTTCGCCATAACCTCTTCCATCTGATCACCAATGGTAACCTGCTTGACCGTTTGAAACAGCTCTTTCGCTGTTGTACTCCGGTCGATAAACATGGCATCCGCCACGCCATCCCGATAATGGATTTTGAATCCTTCATACTCATAAGAATAATTGTAGCCGAATGTACCGATGGGAGCACCCAATCGTTCCTCTAAATACTCCCTGCTGTCCCCTAAACGGATAACCATTCCGTCAGAAGTCCTCATCAAAGCAAAGTCGTTATCCGTAAACTCGTTGGGCGTCCATTGCACCGTTGCAGGAGTAGAGCCGGAGGAAACCAGCACCGTATTCAAAAATATAGATAGAATCAAGTATAATGCCTGCACCAGTATCCGCCCTTTACCCAATCCGAATGTGCTTCCGGTTTTTTCATACGTCCCTGTTCCGTTCCTGTACTAACGGTCCATCACATCCTTGTACAGCTGCGCCTGCTTCTCTTCCATCCCATCATAGATACCCAGATAATCGTATACGGCGAAGGCATAATCTACAAAGGCCCGTCCTTGGGCCGTAATGACATGGCCATCCCGGACAACACGCTTCTCGATAAAATTGATCCGTGGAAACGGGTCCTCAACACCAAGCTTGCCGATCTGTTCCTCCGAGCAGGAGGTAGTGAAGCTCCGGTTATCCAAAATACCGGAACGTCCCAAATACTGCGGTCCGTTGCAAATAGCCGCAAGCAGCTTCTCCTCCCGGTTTAGCTTGCGGATCAGCTCCGTCAGCTCCGCACGCTGCTCAAGAATAGGCCCTCCGGGAATCAGCAGCCCTTCTACATCCGCAAGCTCCATGGCCTCCGCCACCGTGATATCCGGCAGATACGTCAAGCCCGATTCACTGGTGACTGCTTGTTTATCATAACCAACCGTAACGACATTCCGTTTGCCCACATTCCGGATTTTATGCAGCGCCAGTGTGATCTCAAAATCCGCAAAATCCTCCGTAATGACACATAAGACCGTTCCCATTGATATTCTCCTCTGCTGACTTCAAATTTTAAGCTTACAACGGCTTTTGCCCGATGTATAAACCATGATTACTTGCCCCCAAAGTAGAAGGTGCAGTGCAGGTTTGAAGATGATAGTCCACCCACAGCGCAAACTCCTCCGGGGTGAAGCCGTTAACCGTTTGCCGCATATACATGCCGATGCCGTCTGTGGCCGCGTGCTCCAGACGAATGATGCCGCATTCTCCGCACAGCGCCTCCATTTCCTCCGGCAAGTGAAAATAGGCATCCGTCCAGAAGCAATCGGAGTCAGAAGCACTGATCTCCCCCTTATCCAAGATGCGGTCCATCCATTCACGGGTCAGATAACGCTGGTCCATCCGCACCAGGTGAGGGTAAATAAAAAGCCTGTTTACATAAGCGATTCCCACGAATCCGCCCGGCCGCAGCACGCGCATACATTCCCGGAGACAGTTCAGTTGGGCAGCGCGGTCTTTAAGATGGTACATGGGGCCCAGACATAACACCGCATCGAATCTTTCGTCGGCATAGGAGGACAGGTCTGTAGCATCAGCCGGTTCAGCAACGATATTGGTAAGACCTTCTTGAGCAATTATAGCCCGGATCAACTCTACATGTTTGGGCGTCAGATCAGTGGAGGTAACCTTACAGCCCTTTCCGGCAAAATAAAAGGAATAAATGCCTGTCCCTGCACCCAGATCCAAGAGTTCCGAGCCTATAGGTATGTATTTGTCCAAAAGATGGGTGGTGGTAATATACTCGAGCCTTCTGGAGTGATCCGTGGTCAATCTTGCATCTTCATTATACTGCTCGTAATAATGCACAACCGGATTCAAAGGACCGCCTCCGCAGAAAAATAAGTTTCTGAACTGCTGATTATGCTCCGTTCATGCCCCCAACAACATCCGGTGCCCGGATGATCCGCAAGGTTTCCCCTTCGTGAAAAGGCCCGCGCAGCCGTACATGCTCATAAGGCAGAAGCGGGTTGGCAATACGCCGCAGCATCAGCTCTGCAGCACGTTCTCCTGTTTCCCGTTGGAAGAGGATAGGCCGGGACAGGTCAGGCAGATGGGGAACCGCCGCATTCTCGATGGATACCAGCGAAAAATCCTCCGGTACAGACAGTCTCCGGGAGGTTGCCGCCATATACACCCAGGTAGCGGTGTCGGGGATAGCGCTAAGGACGCAGGTGAAGGTGCCGGAGGCCAGCTGTTCCCCCAACTCCTGCAGCCACCGGGTTTGATCTCTCCCCCTGTGCAGCGCAGTCCCTGTATCCCCCGCCACCGTCATGTCCAACCGTTCCGCCGCATCCAAAAATGCCTGCCACCGTAACCGGAATCCTCTGTGAGGGCCTTTGTCCCCTACATATAACACGCTGCGGTGCCCGTTACGGTGCAGGGCTTCCATCGACTGATACACGGCATGCTCTACATCCCAGATCACACTGTCCACCAATGCGGCGGCCGGCGGATAATTTAACAGGACCTTGGGCATGGGCAAGGCCATTAACGGCTGCTCCATCCATTCCGGCAGCGTGGCGGTCAGAAAAATCCCGTCCATATAAGGGACTCCGTTGGCCGCCAGCCATTGCTCCAAGGCTGCTTCACCGCTCAATTCGGGCGGAACAAACAAAGGATGCAGCGCGCAGCCCAGCTCATTCAGCCGCTTCTGCGCCCCCTCCAGCTGATGTCGGTGAAAATCCAATGTCCCGTCCAGAAACATGCCGAAGCGCCGCGGCGGTCCGGCTACCCAGGGCAACCGCTCTGCAGTCAGCCCCGCCTCCTGGGCTTTGGTGCGGTAACCCAGCTCTCTGGCCCGGAGAAATACCGCCTCACGGGTTTCCCCGGACATGCCCGGAAGCCCGCGGAGCGCTTTGGAGACCGTATGCACAGTCAAGCCCAAATCTGCAGCCAGCTCCCGGAGCGTCACCTTCTTCCTTCGCGGCATGGTCCTGCCTCCCTCTTCCAATTTCCTTAGGGCGTGCAAACACACCATACAATAAATGTAACAAAAATGAAGCTATAATGAAACGATTTCATTTTTTATAATGAGGCTGAAATCAACGGGAGGGAAAAAACAATGACACAGACCACAATTACATTGGAGCGGCAAGTGCCCTTATACGCAGAAACGGAGATTCTTGTGGTAGGCGGCGGCCCTGCCGGTACGGCAGCGGCCATCAGCGCAGCCCGATGCGGACGGAAAACGATCCTTCTGGAGCGTTCAGGCCAATTGGGCGGCATGGGAACCTTGGGGAACGTGAGCATCTATATGCCGGTAGGCAACACAACAGGCATCTACCGGGAGATTGTGGCTGACACTGTGCCTGACGCGCTGCCTGCCACACATAAGGACTCCATTGCGCCGCAATATTCCCCTTTTGAGCTGCGCCACTATTTGAACAGCAGATTGGAACGGGAAGGGGTAGACGTGTTCTATCATACCTCCTTCATAGCCGCTATGAAGGAAGGAGACCGGGTGACCGGCGTGATCGCCCATACCCGGGAAGGTCTTAAGGCCTTTGCCGCTCAGGTGGTGATTGATTGCACCGGGGATGCAGCTGTGGCTATGGAAGCAGGAGTGCCCATCCGAAGCGGACGGGATAAAGACGGCATGACCCAGCCCATGACTCTGATGTTTATGATGCAGGATACGGGCAAACCGGTTAAGCCCTTTTTGCCGGAGGATTGTTACACCTACGAAACTGTGGCAGAGCTGCCCCAAGGCAGGCACTTGTACTGGGAGCGTTGCGGCAACGGAACACTGCTGGTGAACATGACCCGGGTGAAGGGAAACGGCGGTCTGATCCGGGATACCAATTATGCGGAGAAGGAAGCGCTGAAGCAGGTGTTCTCCGTGGTTCATTATTTGCAGCGCAACGGGTTTGAAAACTATATTCTCTCCCATGTGGCGGGACAAACAGGCGTGCGTGAGTCCAACCAGATCGAAGGCTTGTACACGCTGACTGAAGAGGATCTGCTGAACGGCCGGCGCTTCGCGGATGTGGTGGCCCAGACCAACTATGAAATCGATATTCACTCCCCCGATGGCAAAAAAGGAACCGACGAGCGCCACATCGACGGCTACGATATCCCCTACCGTTGTATGGTGCCGGTAAATGTGGAGGGACTGCTGGTAGCCGGCCGCTCCATCTCCGCCACCCACGTGGCTATGTCCTCCATGCGGGTACAGCCTACCTGCTACGCCCTGGGCCAAGCTGCCGGCATTGCCGCTTCTTTGGCTGTAGAGGAAAAGCTGCCTGTTGCGGAGATTCCGATGGATACGCTGCATGCACGGTTGGGCGGGCAGGGAGTGGTTTTCCTGAAGTAATGATAGCCGCCCGGTACAGCATTACCTGGCGGCTTTTGTCTGTAGATGGGGCTTCGAAACGCGTGCTTCCTGTCTAACGGACTGACGATCCCTTATTTTGCGCATTGCCTTCTTTTTAGAGTTTCGCGGACTCACAGGACCTTATTTTCTGGTTTTGCCATCCGTGAGCCCCGGTTACAATCAACTAACGGCCCCACGATCCGTAGAAATGGAAAACGGCCGATTTTTCCGCAAGACAGCACAACGAGCCCTCCCGCCGGGAAGCGCGTCCCCTCCCCGGCCCCCGCAAAAAAAAGCGGTCCTGCTCCACAAGGGACAGGACCGCCTACCTGCTACGGACGCACGTGAAAGAGGCTTTGTAAGTTCCGCAGAGCCCTTGCATTCAACCGGAGAGCTTCCTTGATGTTGACTCTGGCTTCCAGCAGCTTCCGTCTGGCCCGGCTGGGGTTCGGCACCAAACGCAGATTTTCGTTGATTTCCTCCAGCTGCCTCAGGAGCACAACACGCTGCTTCTTCAAAATGTGGATGGTCCTTCTGATTTTTGCCCATTGCCACGCTGCCATTGGATACACCTCTTTACTATGATGATAGTATAGAAGATGCAGCCAACAGCGCGGCGGATTGTGCAAAACGGTAATTTTGCAAAAACAGGCTTTTATGTATAAAGTGGGTGTGCCTTACAAATCCGCTACAGGCGGCTCCCCATACATCCATTTCCATTCGCTGTCGTACAGAAATAAATTCGGCCAGCGCCTCCCGCTGGTATTCCATTCACAGAACCCGTCCACTGCCGAATAAAATGCCTCCACCTCCGCCACCCCCTTCTTCTCCACCAACGCCCCCAGCTTTTCCATCAGCAAATCAGGCTTGTTCTCGCAGCTGTCCAGTACCCGAAGGAACCATTTCTGGTACGGGAAGAGCTTTTCATTGTAGGCCAGAATCAGCCTGCCGCCGAACAAGACCAAATTGGAGACCGCATAATCCAGCAGGTACGGATTTCCTTTTTTCAAGGCATCCTTGCAGTACCAATGCCAGGCTTTGAACTGGCCGTAAAACCGGTTGATCTTGTCCTCCTTAAGCTCCAGGGGATAAGCTTGCGCCCGGGCGATCAGCTCCTCTACTCCCTCCACCCGTGAAAACGTTACGAAAGCGCCTTCAAAGGAATACCGTGTTGCTTCATTCCCTGTGGCAATGACCTTGCGGATAAATTCCAGACTGATATATTTCCCGTCCACATGATACGGCTTGTGCAGAAATTGAATGTCTCCGGAAGCTAACCGTCTCTCAAATTCCTCCTCCGGCACAACAAGCATTACATCAATATCCGATGCCTCCGTCGCATATCCGTGGGCAATGGAGCCGCCGATGATGACAGCCAGCACCCCGCTGTCCTGGCTTACGTCCGCAGTATATTGTCTGATGCTGTCCCGATGGTTCTCAAACATAGCACTACCCCTCCACCGATTCACATATTGAGGCTATGCTATCATCATACTTCTAACCCGGAGAAAATCCATCCCCAATTTAAAAGAGAGCAGCGGGCACTCAACCCATCCGCTCTCTTCTTCTTTGTTTATGGTTTAATACGGAATACCGTCACCGAATGACCCGGAAATTCATAGTCAAAGCCGTTTGCCTGGATATCGAAGCCGCGTTCCTTGGGGACGATCCGCTCCGGCTCCGCGAAGCTGTTCTCATCTGTAAGGGCATAACCCGCCAGCTCATATATCCGGACGGCAGTTGGCGTCACACCAAGCCCTTGCAGCATCACACGAGCACTCAGAGGCTGCTCCTGCATATTCACCGCTTTGACAATCACATCTCCAGTGCCCTGCTCACGGCTTGCGGTGAAATAGAGCGGCTCTACATTGGGAAGACGGTCCTCCGTTTGATGGTCCGGCAGCCCGTTGATAAAGGACCGGATCCTGCGTCCCCGCACCTCCAGCACCAGCTCATAATCTTTGGCCAGCTCCAGCGTAAACATATTCTGCGTCAGGCAGCTTCCCCGCCCATTCACCCGGGCTCCGATAATGGAGTCCTGGTTTTGCCAGCCTCCTACCTCCCAATACAGGAAATTGTCCGCGTCCGTAATGCCGAAGCGGATCACAAACCCGCGGCGCCCGGCCAGCTTCCTGCATTTTAGTCGCAGGGTGTAAGCACTCCAGTCTGTTTTGCCCAGTTCCAGCGCAGCGGCAATTCCTTCGGCTTCCACTTCCGGCAGATTGGACAGCCGCATGGGGAAACGGCCCAGTTCCAGAACCTCTCCGGTTTCGTCATTGGTCAGACTGATGCTTTCGAAGGCCACGTCCGACTGGTCGGCCACCAGCGCCAAACCTCCCGTTACCGGGGTTTCCTCAGGCTTGCACGGCTGTCCCAGTCCGGCCTCCTCAACCCGGAGCAGCTCATCGCCCTGATGGTTCATAAACAGCTTCTGCACATAATAGTTGGCGGTACCGAAGGCCTGATGATTATTAAACCAGATCATATCCGGCTTCCAATTGACATAGTCCACATTGCAGAGCATCGGGGCGTAACAGGCCAACCCTACTGCATGGGCATTCCGCTCCAGCCGCGTCATGAAGGCAGCTTCCACCAGCGCATTGTAATAAGTATTGCCCCAGGTGGCGTATTCCCCCAGGAATACCTTGGGCTCATCCGCCTTGAAGCTGTCGTACCGGTCCATATTGGCAAGAAACCATTCCGGCGACTGGTAATAATGCTCATCCACCAGATCGGAGCCGTTCTCCCGTGCGGACTTCCACCCCCGGTCATATTCGCTGCCGGCGGCGAAAGGACCGCTGCTGTTGATGATTTGGATCTCTGGATAACGCTCCCGGATGGCCCGGTGAAAATAGGCGTACCGCTCAAAGAAGGCTTCTCCCACTTCTTCGTTCCCGATAGCCAGATACTCCAAACCGAAAGGCTCGGGATGGCCAAGCGAGGCCCGCACGGCCCCCCACTTTGTATCTGCCGCCCCGTTGGCAAATTCAATCAGATCCAGGGCATCATCGATCCATGGTCCCAACTCGTCCAAGGGAACCGCAGCCTGGTGATGGGGATCGTATCCGGCAGGCAGTACCGGAAGGGGCTTCGCCCCGATATCCTCGCAGAACAGGAAATACTCATAATAGCCCAAACCCAGGGTTTGGTTATACCGCCAATTGTTCCGCCTTGCCGGCCGTTGGGCAAGATCACCCAAGGTGTTCTTCCACCGGTACATGGAATCCCGGTCCTCTTCATTCAGGGAGCCGTCATGGACCAGGCAGCCTCCGGGGAAGCGCATAAACCTCGGCTTCATATCCGCCAAAAGCTTGGCAATGTCCGCCCGTAAGCCATTTTCACGGCCCAGATAGGTATTCACCGGAAACAGCGACACCATGTCCAGATACAATCTGCCTTGGCCTTCCGCCAGAATAACCAGTCTGCCGCTGAAATCCGTCTTCCCCGCTTCCAGCACAGTTTCGTATTTTTCCCACCCCACAGCTCCCACTGTGAGCCGTGCATGGGCATAAACCTCACCGGCCGCCGATTCAAGCGAAACCGTCACCCGCTCCTCCAGACCGCCCTCCCTCCGGGCATAAAAAGAAAAGCGGTACTTCTCCCCTTGGCGGATGGAAATTCCGCTGTTAAAGCCTGTGTTCATCAAACCGGCCGATCCCGGTCCCTTCAGCTCCAGCACTGCATAATGGGGATTACGGGCATTCAGAGGCGCCTCATTTTCCACCGTAAGCTCCGCCTGGCCTCCCCGCTCCACCTTCTCCCACGCCATCAAGGCATGATAAGACGGATGGTCAATGGGGTCGAACTCGAAGGAGCGGTTCTGCACCAGCTCGGCATACAGCCCCCCGTCGGCGGCATGGTTCAAGTCCTCAAAAAAAATGCCGAACAAATCGTTCAGCGGGGTAACCGGCGATCCGCAATCAATATGCAATACAGGTTTTATCTTCATGGGGTCATCCATCTCCTTTTCTCCATTCTATGGAGAGGCTTTCCCCGGCACAATTGTCTATCCTGGTCAAATCCTGACCGATTGTGCTTTTTACTTCAACGGCTCCCGAACCGGAACATCCGGAACCAGCTTGCCTTGATGAATCCGGTCCAGCAGCTGCCTGCCGTAGTCCACTATCCGCGCCGACCGGTTCTGTGTGCCCCAATAAATGTCCCCTAAGCCCATTTTGATGCAGCAAATGTGGATGTGCTGTCTCTTAGCCTCCAACGCCTCCATGCCGTAGCCTTGGAAAAAAGCCAGCATCTCCAGAGCATCCTCCACGAAATACCGTTCGAACAGAATGGAGAAGGTATCTGCATCAATGCCCCACAGCATATTCTCAAAATCGATCATGCCGGCAAACATACCCCGGTTGTCCACCATCCAGTTGCCCGGCGTGGAATCCCAGCTGATGGGAACGGGCTTGACGTTCTCGAAGACACCCGTATGGCGAAGAGCCCAATCCGCCAGCTCCGCTTCGGCAGGGCTCAATAACTCTTGCGCTCTGCATGAATCGGCAAGCTCTTGAACCGCAGTTTGCACATACTTCACCGGGTCACGGTGGTGGCTCAGCTCGATAGGATTCCCGTCCTTGTCCGGCCGCCCGAACCATTCCCCCGATTGTGAATCATGAAGAAGCCGGGTCAGCTCCCCCGCCTTGCGGTAAGCGGACTGGGAGGCTTCCGGGGTTAATTCGGTCTCCCGCATAATCGTTCCTTCAATAGAAGTGATTAGAACTGCCTGCCAATCCTCTCCTTCGAACACACTCACCAGCTCCGGCGCGTAAGCGCCCAAGGGGGAAATCCAGTGCTGGTATGCATACACCTCCGGATGCCAGCGCTGCTTGCGGGTATATGCCTTGACATAATAATACCGGTTATCTCTGTGGGACTGCACTTTCCAAACACCGGTGCGCGGACTGTTGGGCCGGTAGTTGCCCAGCACCTCATACGGGCCGATCAAGGTACGGACTCTGCTTTCCAATTCCTGCGGATACAAGGATAAGGGTTCCATGCTTTCTCCTCTCGTTAGCTGCGGGTGCGGCTGTGGGCGGATCTGTATTTAAGGGGGGTGACCCCCATCACCTTCTTAAACAGGTGGATAAAATAAGAGGGGTTGTCGTAGCCGATGGTATCGGCGATCAAACTGACCGGCAGGTCCGTGGTGTCCAGAAGCCGGCAGGCCTGTTTAATCCGCCGGGCAATGAGATAATCGCTGATGCTGCCCCCTGTTTCCTCCCGGAAAATCCGGGAAATATAATTGTTGGACAAATGCAGGGCTGCCGCCAATTGGTCCATGGAGATTTTTTCATGATAATGTGCTTCAATCCAGCTCATCACCCGCTCCGAATACCGGGCTCCCCGCAAGGGTTTGGGCTGACCGGTTGGGCCGCTGCCCGCAAAGGCCGCCCCAGGCAGATGCTCCAGAAATTGCAGAAAAAACAGCGTCAGCTCCTCCGGGTCCTCTCCTTTGCCGCCAGAATGGGCTTGCTCATAGCTGTCAAAAACCCATTCCATCCGCTGCGCATCCTGCTTAAGATCATACGCATGGGGGTTCCCGCTGCTGTCCCGGCACAGCGCCTCGAACCTGGCCCGCCGGACCGGGAATGCCCGCAGGAGCTCCTCTGCCGCCAACGGGTCCACATAGAAGATCGACCGTTCATAAGGCTCCTCCGGGGATACCTCCACATACACCTGATGGAGCTGGTACGGCTGGAAAAAGAACAGCATCCCCTTTTGCAGTCGGTAGGTCTGACGGTTCAGGACAACCGTCCCCTTCCCTTGGTGGACCAGCATACATTCACAGCATTGATGCCAGTGGTAATATCCCTTGAAGTGCTTCTCGATGCGGATCCGGTGATCCCAGAACATGGTGGAGTGGTCAAAATAGACAGGCTCGAACAGCTTATTCATCAGGCACCCCAGTTCGATAGAATAGTGATATTTCCTCATAGTATGCCATAATTTTCGCCTGTACGGCAATGCTATAATCGGGATAAATCCGGTTATTCTACTATTTAATATATGAGGTGTCCATATGGAAAAAGTGACAAACGGCATTTGGAAAATGAGCTTTGGTGAACCTGAGCCGCATACGCCTGTCCGGTACCGCAGCGCTCCCGCCAAGGAAGATGCTCTTCTGAAACTGGATTGTCCGGGCAAACCGCCGTTTGTTGAGGATGAGGTTTCCATCCGGGCAACACCCAGAGGAATCCTCATTGAGCTGCCTCTAGACGGGGACGAGCATATCTATGGCTTCGGCCTGCAGCTCCATGCGGTGGACCACACCGGCCGCAAAAAGGTGATCCGTGTCAACAGCGACCCTGTCGCCGATACCGGAGACAGTCATGCCCCTGTCCCCTTCTATGTATCCACCAAAGGCTACGGAGTGCTGGTGGATACCAACCGGTATGCCGCCTTTTATTGCGGAACCAATCTCCGTAAAGGGGAATCCGAGCACAAGAAGCAGGAGAAGAAGGCCATCGGCACCTCCGAAATCGAGCTGTACGGCTACCAGGTATCGGAGGGCAACCGCACGGTGTCAGTGGATATTCCCTCCGCACAGGGAATTGAAGTTTATTTCTTCGAAGGGCCGGGGCTCCTGGAGGCGGTGCAGCGCTACAATCTGTTCTCAGGAGGAGGCGCTCTCCCGCCGATGTGGGGCTTGGGCATGTGGTACCGCGCCTACAGCGCTGCCAAGAAGGAGGATGTGATGCGGCTGGCCCGCACCTTCCGGGAGGACGGTATGCCGGTGGATGTGTTCGGCTTTGAGCCGGGCTGGCAGACCAAGGCCTATTCCTGCTCCTTCGTCTGGGACGAAGGCCGTTTCCCGGACCACGAAGCTATGCTTCAGGAGCTGTACGGCATGGACTACCGTGTGAACCTGTGGGAGCATCTATTCGTGCATCCCTCTTCTCCCATGTATGAAAGCCTGAAGCCCCATTCCGGGGATTATGAGGTTTGGGAGGGTTTGGTGCCTGATTTGTCTGTGGAGGAGGCCTCCGCCATATTTGCCCGACATCACAAGGAAGCCTTCGTGGACAAGGGGATTGCCGGCTTCAAGCTGGATGAATGCGACAGCTCCGATTATGTCCACTCCAATTGGTCCTTCCCGGACATTGCGGCCTTTCCCTCCGGCATGGATGGTGAGCAGATGCATAACCAATTGGGCACCCTTTACCAGCAGACCATATTGGCCCCTTACGAAGAAGCGGGCAAACGGACTCTCTCCCAGGTGAGAGCCTCCGGCGCTATGGCGGCCCCGATGCCTTTTGTGCTGTACAGTGATCTCTATAACCATAAGGTCTTCATCCGTGGAGTGGTCAACTGCGGCTTCTCCGGACTGTTATGGTCCCCCGAGGTCCGCCAGGCGGAATCCCCGGAGGATCTGGTCCGCCGGATCCAAACCGCCGTATTTTCGCCTATGGCTCTGCTGAACTGCTGGCGGATCCCCAACCCGCCCTGGATGCAAGTGGACCGGGATAAAAATGTGGCCGGAGAGTTCCTTCCTAATTATGAGGAAATCCGAGACCTGTGCCGCACTCTGTTCCAGGTCCGGATGTCCCTGATCCCCTATCTGTATACGGCGTATGCCCGTTACAGTGAGGAAGGGCTGCCGCCGTTCCGCGCTCTGGTGATGGACTATCCTGAGGATCCCCGCACCTATGGCATTGATGACGCGTACATGATGGGAGATTCACTCCTGGTGGCTCCCGTCATAACGGGTACTACGGAACGCCAGGTTTATTTGCCGGAGGGTGTATGGCACTGCTTCTGGACCCGCCGAACTTACGAAGGGGGCCAAACCTACACACTTGCACCGGGATTGGAGCAGATTCCCGTATTCGTGAAGGACGGTACCTTATTGCCGTTGGCCAAACCTCTTCCGTTTGTAGGGGACGATGCCATGTTTCAGGTGGAGCTGCATGCCTTCGGTACCGGTGCCCGGGAATGCATCTTATATGAAGATGACGGAATTTCGTATGCATACCGGGAAGGCCGGCATAATTGGCTCAAGGTAGAAGTGGACCAAGAAAACAGGGTCCATGTGGACCGCACCGGAGATTTTACAGGATGCCGCTACCAATTCTCGGACGCCGGAAACCAGCAGCCCGTGCAGGAATAGTTGATAAATACCAAACCCCCGGGGAACCGCCGCTTATTGCGGGTATCCGGGGGTTTTTATATTTATGGACGCAGCGCCAACGGACTGTTCTGGACTGTCTCGATCCAAACGCTGGCGATCAGTTCATGCCCGGCTGCCGTAGGGTGGACACCGTCTGCAGCCCAGAAGGAGGCTGCCGCCCGTTTGGAGGCCTCATCAAAGGCTTGCTGCAACGGAACGAACACAGCGCCCGTTTCCTCGGCCAGCTGCCGGACCACCGCCTGGTACGCACCCACCAGACTCTTCCACTCTTCCCAACGCTCCTGGGTAGCGCCGCAATTCAGAATGAACGGCTCCATCAGGATAAGTCCGGTTTTGGGCAAATAAACCTTGGTAATCTCCAGCAAATGGCGGTACGAGCTTTCGAACCGGTCTGCGGCGCCCTCCGGGAGTTCGTTCACGATCCGCCACGCATCATTCACACCGATCAGAATGCTCAAGCGCTCCGGATACAAATAAATGGCGTCCTCGTTCCAACGGGCATACAAATCCGAAACCCGGTTTCCGCTGACTCCACGGTTCAGAAAAACTGGTGTGGACTCCGCCAGCTGGACCCCCAGCTTGCCTGCAACCCGGGCGGAATATCCATGGCCCAGACTGTATGCATCAGCCCGGTTCCGGCCGGTGTCGGTAATAGAATCTCCTTGAAACAAAACATCGACAGCTTGTTCAAAACGCATTTCCTTGCTCCCCTTTTTCATGAGATGAGATGGATGAATCAAAGGCGGTGCCGTAAGCGTTATCGATAACAGGTGCATTATACCATAAGTATCCCGCAGGGAGGTACATGCTATCAGCTTTTTTTGGCATTTGTGAGAAGGCGTCAGAAGGTACGCATGATTTTGCCGCATGCCGCATTCCATGTAATATGCGCCTCATGATATCCGCCTGACGCAAGGAGCGATTCGGATGAAGCTTGATTTGGGCTGCGGCAGCAGCAAGCATGAGGGTTTTTTCGGGATTGACAAGAAGCAGCTGGAGGGGGTTGATCTGGTATGGGATCTTAACAAAGGGATACCTCTTCCTGATAATTCAGCAGAATGGGTGATGGTTTGCCGCTTTGCCCATGTGGACGATTGGCAGAGCTTCATGTCGGAAATCCACCGGGTGCTGATCCATCGCGGCATTGTCTGTATTCTTGCTCCTTATGCCCATAGCTTCCGTCACATCTCCAACCCGATGCTCAAACACCGTTTTGACGAACGGACCCCCAGGTATTGGACCGGCGATTTTTTTCAGCCTCCCCACTGCCCTGTATCGCCACCCGTTGCCGATTACGGAGAAGGGTTGGACATTCCGTTTGATTTCCGCCTGCTGCGTATGGAGCTGTTCTATGCCGAGAGTTTCCGCCCCCCCTTTTACGATCAAGAGGAGCTTGAAATGCTCTTATCCCTGCAGGTCAATCTGGTGGATGAAATCATGTATCATCTGGTGGCCGTGAAGGCGCCCGTTGCTGCAGAGGAGCTGGAGAAGCTGGCCCGGCAAGCCTTCCCGGAGCCTTTCTGTGCGTCCCGCTTGCGTTTGGAAAGGGAGAGCTGGCCCGACGGGGAGGAAGCCGGTCCTTCCCAAACCTCCGGAGACTCAGAGCATGTCACAGCCCCGGCTGTCACCTCTTCCACCCCCACCCGCTTCCGCAAAAAGAAACCGCTCCTCCACCGGAGCCGCAAAAAACGTTCACGAATCCATTACTAGTTTTTCCAAATAAGGTTCTAAAGGACAAACAAAAAGAAAACAGGTTTGCCATATAGTGGTATGGGTGCGCCTCTTGTGTGCCTGCCCATGCGGAATTTTTCTCATGGAGGTGGATATCATTCCACTCATAGTTCGTTCCACCGTCAATGCTACCGGCGCCATTGTCTTTACCGGAAATACGCTGGGTCTGAGCCGTTCCGACACCTCCGGAGTGCCCGGAACGCAGGACAGCATTGGAGCCTTCGTCACAACCAACACGGCATTGCGTTACGGCACCTATCCCTTTGGAACTACCGACCAGTATCTGCTCAACAGTTCCTCCGCTGTTCTGAGTATGCCGGCGGGGAGCACGGTGCTTTATGCGGAGTTGATATGGGGAGGGACGTATTCCAACGGAAACGTCAATCTGGTCTCCGCCATCAACAACCCTGTTTCCTTCACGACCCCCGCCGGAACCTTCGATGTGACGCCAGATACCGCTACATACAACCAGTTCGACCTGGGCAACGGCGCACTTGGTTATGTGAGAACCGCCAATGTGACCACACTGGTTGCCCAGGGAAGCTCTGGGACCTATACCACCGGGCGTGTAGTGGGCACAATCGTCACCAGCAACGATCCCACCGCCAACAACACAGGCTGGACCCTGGGCGTTATCTATTCCAATCCGGGGCTGCCCTTCCGGAACATGTCGCTCCGGGCCGGAGCCGTCCTGGTTCAGGCCAACTCCTCACCGGTAACCAACACCATCACCGGCTTCTCCACACCAACCTCCGGGACAGTAGGGGCAAGGGCATTGTTCAGCGCCCAGGAGGGAGACGCAAACCGGACAGGGGACCAGGCGCTGTTCGGACCCACGGCGAATTCGCTGGTTGCTCTGTCGGGACCCAACAACTTTGCCGCCAACTTCTTTGCATCGCAGATTAATAACAGTCTGGGACAATTGGATACCACCGGAACCTTCGGCACCCGCAACCAGACCAATGGTGCGCCGGGCACCAATATTGTGGGGGGCAGGCAGGGCTGGGATATTACCAATGTGGATGTTTCCTCCACGCTGGTCAACAACCAGACCACCGCCGTTCTCCGCCTTACCACTTCGGGTGACGCCTATGTGCTTAACGCCAACGCTATCCAGATCGACATTAACGCCCCCCGTGTCAATGTTAGCAAAAGTGCCAATGTGACCGGCGCCTTGTTAGGCGATACCATCCGCTATACGGTAACCATAACCAATACGGGCACGGCCAATGCCACTGATGTCGTCATTACCGATGCCATTCCCTCAGGGGGCACCTTTGTTCCCGGCAGTGTTACGGTTGGAGGGATTCCCCGGCCCAATGCTGTGATCTCCAGCGGCGTTTCTTTAGGCACACTGGCACCTTCCGCTTCCTTCACCGTGGCCTACAGCGTCCAGATTACCTCCTCCCCCCAGAACCAGCAAACCGTAAATACCGCCAACGTCTCTTTCAACTTCCAAAGCATTCCGGGGGGGCCGGTAACCTCTGCGATCATCCCGTCCAATTCCGTAGCAATCCCTGTATACTCGCCCATTCTTGTGCTTGCCAAAACCGCCAACACCTCCAACGCCACAGTTGGCAGCACTGTAACCTATACCATTCAGGCCAGCAATTCCGGGAATATTGCCGCCACCACCACGGTCTCTGACCCGATTCCCGCCGGCACCACCTTTGTCCCGAACAGCGTGACGGTGAACGGAGTGACTGTACCGGGTGCCAACATTGCTACCGGTGTGTCCGTGGGCTCCATTGCGCCCTCCTCATCGGCAATCATTACCTTCCAGGTGCTGGTGCAGAACCTGCCTTCTCCGCCGCAGCTGAACAACCAAGCTTCAGCCGCCTATACCTTCACAGTGCCTGATGGCAGAACCTCATCCGGCTCCGCTGCATCCAACACCGTCACCATTCCAGTGGCGCTGCCCAATGTAACGGCAGTCAAAAGCGCCAATTTCCCGGACGTTACAGTCGGGGAGGCCGTTACCTATACCACCGTCGTCACCAACAACGGCATTGCTGCGGTCACCAATGTGATTGTTACCGACCCCGGGCCCAGCGGAGGAGTATTTGTTCCAGGTTCAGTAACCGTAAACGGCACCCCGCAACCCTCGGGCAATCCCGCCAGCGGCATACCCATCGGCACCCTTGGACCGGGAGCCAGCACCACGGTTACATTCCAGTTTACCTCCACCGCCCTGCCTAATCCGGCCCAGTTCGTCAACCGGGCATCCGTTGCCTACAGCTCCGGGGCGTTTCAGGGGCTGACGCTAACCAACACCGTCACCATTCCCGTTTTCCAGCCGATACTCAATCTGATCAAGTCGGTCAACCAATCCGTCGCCACTGTGGGAGACACGCTGGTCTATACGGTCGTTGTTCAGAATACGGGCAACTATGCCGCCCAGGTCACCTTAACGGATACCACCCCCGCGGGCACAGCATTCGTCCCGGGAAGCGTAACCGTAAACTCCCTTCCTGTTCCGGGGGCTTCACCGGTCACCGGAATTCCTGTAGGCTCGGTTGCTCCCGGCAGTGCTGTCCGGGTTACCTTCTCATACCTGCTGCAGACCCTTCCCGCCCCGCCGCGTGTGGTTAACCAAGCTACAGCAGCCTTCTCCTTTACCCTGCCCAGCGGACGGAGCATAACCGGGACCCCTGTCGTTTCCAACATTGTGGATATACCGGCTACTGCCCCCAACGTCACTGTCGCCAAAAGCGCCAATTTTACCACGGTCACCTTGAATGATGTTATTGTCTACACCACCGTGATCACCAACAACGGAGCCCAGACCGTAAACAATGTGATTTTCTCCGATGCCATTCCTGCCAGCACCGTTTTCGTCCCAGGCTCGGTAACCGTCAACGGAGTGGTCTCTCCTGCGGCAGATCCCACCACCGGCATGTCCTTGTCTCCCATTGCGCCGGGTGTGACCACCACCGTGGTTTTTTCTGTACGGGTGGTCTCCATCCCCAACGCCAATCCAGCTTTTTTAAGCAACCGGGCCAATGTCAGTTATACCTCCGGTGCCTTCACGGGAACCTCTTCGTCCCCGCTGGTCAATACGTTGGCTTATCTTCCCGTTATCAGCGTCGCCAAGTCCTCCAGCACCAACAACGCCACGGTAGGAGACACCTTCTCGTACACGTTGACGTTGAATAATACCGGCAACTACCCGGCGCAGGTCACCCTGTTTGATGCCCTTGCTCCCGAAACACAATTTGTGCCCAACAGCGTCATTATCAACGGTTTTCCCAATCCCGGCGTAAGCCCGGATACGGGCATTCCCCTGGATACCGTGGCCGCCGGGGAAACGTATATTGTCAGCTTCTCGGTGGCCATTCTCTCTATCCCCGCCAACCAGACGCTGAATAATACAGCAGAAGGCCCGTTCACATATACGTTGCCGGACGGCAGAAGCCTGTCTGGCTCAAGCACCTCCAACACGACTGCAGTGCGAGTTTCTGCTCCTAATGTTTCGGTTGTAAAGAGTGTCAACGCAATCGATGCAGTCAACGGCGACATTCTGACGTATACCTCGGTTGTGACCAACAACGGCCTCTCGCCCATCAACAATGCAGTTCTTAGCGACGTCGTCCCGCCAGGCTCCACCTTTGTTTCCGGAAGCGTAACGGTTAACGGTGCTCCGGTGCCGTCCGCCTCTCCTGCTACCGGCATCCCAATCGGCACAGTGGCCGCAGGCGCCGCTGCAACCGTGACCTTCGAGGTGATCATTTCTATGCCGGTTCCGGCCATATTATCAAATCAGGCTTCTGTCAGCTTTACGTCCGGAGTATTCTCCGCTTCCTCCTTATCCAATGTTACCCAAACTCCTGTCACCCAGCCGACCATCACACTGGTGAAAACTGCTGATACGGCATTGGCGACGGTAGGCGATACCGTTGTTTATACAATTGCAGTCTCCAATACCGGGAATGTAGCGGCCCAACTGACCCTGACGGACATTATCCCGGCAGGCACCACCTTTATCCCGAACACCGTCATTGTGGGCGGAAGCAGTGTGCCGGGAGCCGATCCGGGAACCGGCATTGTAGTCGGAACCGTGGCGCCGGGTGCAACCATCTCCGTTTTGTTCTCTGTCCTGGTCACATCTCTGCCTCCGACCCAGCAGCTGTCCAATCAGGCCAGCGCCGCCTTTACCTTTGTACCGCCTGACGGACGCACTCTGACAGGCAGCGCCGTATCCAACGTGCAGACGGTGCCTGTCACGGAGCCCAGTGTAGCCATCGTCAAGAGTACCACCACCACAACCACCACTGTGGGCGATACCATTCCGTATACGGTTGTGGTCACTAACAATGGCATCGTTGCTATCACCAACGCAGTGGTAACGGATCCGGTGCCCGCCGGCACATCCTTTGTGCCCGGTACCGTTTTCGTCAATGGAGTTCTTGTGCCCGCCGCCTTCCCGCCAGCCGGTATACCGATAGGGACAATCGCTCCTGGCGCCTCGACCACCGTAACCTTCAGCCTGCTTGTGAATTCACTGCCTTCACCGGCGGCTGTCACCAATCAAGCGTCCGTCTCCTTCACCTCCGGGGCGTTCAACGGGACCAACTTCTCCAATACCCTGTCTGTTCCGGTATTCCAACCGATCCTGTCCGCCGTCAAAACACCCGGCGTCACGAATGCAACGGTGGGCGATACCTTGTCGTATACGATTGCCGTTACCAACACCGGCAACTTCGGTGCGGCTGCCGTTGTGACGGACAATATTCCCTCCGGCACCTCCTTCGTGCCCAATAGCGTCATTATCGACGGTGTTCCCGCAGCAGGAGTATCACCCGCTACAGGCATTCCTATCGCAATCGTCAACCCGGGCCAAACCGTTCAAGTCACCTTCTCCGTCATCATCGACTTCCTGCCGACTCCGCAGCAGTTGAACAACCAGGCTACCGTAACCTTTACGTACACATTGCCGGACGGCAGAGTCTTCACCGGCTCCATTGTATCCAACACGGCTACGGTTTCGGTAACGGCGCCGAATGTAACAGTCGTCAAATCCACCCCGTCCACCGTAGCAGCCATAAACGATGTGATTGCCTACAGCATTTCCGTCACCAACAACGGCATTACCGCCATCAGCAATACGGTATTAACCGACCCGATTCCCGCCGGCTCAGCCTTTGTACCCGGCAGCGTCACCATCAACGGTATTCCGCAGCCTTCCGCTACCCCGGTTGCCGGCATCATCCTGGGCACTATTGCTCCTGGAGCCACTGTACTGGTAGGCTTCAGCATCACGGTCACCTCCTTGCTGAACCCGGCGGTGATTACCAACCAATCATCAGTCAGCTTCACATCCGGCTCGTTCTCGGCAACCTCCTTCTCCAATGTTGTCAGCACACCTGTTTTCCAACCGGTTCTGTCTGTAGCCAAATCCTCCAGCTCTGCCAACGCCACCGTGGGGGATACCATTGTGTATACCTCTGTCATCACCAATACGGGCAACTTCGGGGCAGCGGTCATTCTCACCGACCCGATACCGGCGGGCACTACCTTTGTGCCTAACAGCGTTATTGTCAATGGCAACAGCCTCGCCGGAGCCGATCCTGCTACAGGCATTAATGTAGGCATCGTTGTGCCTGGTGTACCGGTAACCGTCACCTTCTCGGTAATCATCACCTCACTGCCGCCCACCCAGCAGCTGGTGAACCAATCCACTGCAGACTTCACGTTTACGCTGCCGGACGGAAGAACACTGACAGGCGCTGTGCCGTCCAATACCTCCACCACTACCGTCTCTTCGCCTACGGTAACCCTGGCCAAGAGCACCACCTTCACCGCCGTATCCGTTGGCGATGTGGTTCCGTACACGATCATCATCACCAACGAAGGCATTGCTAACGTCAATGATGTGGTTCTGGTGGATCCGATTCCGCAAGGCTCCGCCTTCGTTCCCGGCAGCGTAGTGGTGGATGGGGCTGCCCGTCCGACCGCCAACCCGGCCTCCGGGGTCTCCATCGGCACCGTTGCGCCGGGAGCCACCGTAACGGTCACATTCAACGTCACGGTCACTTCACTGCCCGTTAGCCAACTCCTGACCAATACCGCCAGCGCCAGCTTTACCTCCGGAGCTTTCTCCGGTGTGTCCTTCTCCAACACAGTGAGCACTCCTGCTTTTGTCCCAATTCTCTCTGTGGTTAAGGGCTCTAATGTAACGGTAGCCACGGTTGGCGACACCATCGTTTACTTTGTGAATTTAACCAACACCGGCAATGTTGCCGCATTGGCCACCTTAAGCGATCCGGTTCCCGCCGGAGGAGAATTTGTGCCCAACAGCGTTGTCGTCAACGGTGTGCCTGTGCCGGGGGTAGATCCGACCGCCGGAATTCCTGTGGGGACGATTCCTCCGGGTGGAACAGTAACCATTACGCTTACCCTGCAGGTGGAGATCGATACCCTGCCGCCGTCCCAGCAATTGGTGAACTCCGCGACGGCTAACTACACCTATCTGCTGCCTGACGGCAGAACTCTGCCGGGCTCCTCCACCTCCAATACGGTTGTAATTCCGGTATCCTCTCCGAATGTCAGCGCCGTGAAGAGCACCACCGCAATTGACGCCGTATCCGGCGACATCATCACCTACTCCATCGCAGTCACCAATAACGGGATTTCGCCTGTTAATAATGTGGTCCTGGTGGATCCGGCGCCTGTAGGAACCTCCTTTGTACCGGGCAGCGTGGCTGTTGACGGCACACCCGTTCCCGCCGCTAATCCGGCAGCAGGTGTCCAGTTGGGCTCCATCGCAGCAGGAGCGACTGTTATTGTAACCTTCCAGGTGCTGGTCTTGTCATGAGCATCAACCCGCCGGTAAACAACGTTGTTCGGAATCAATCCCACATCAGGTATAGCTTCGGCGAGAACAGCTTTGTCACCTATTCCAATATTACCGATACCCCCCTTGTGGGACCGCAATTGTCCATTACAAAAGGAACTGCCGCTGTAGAGGCGCAACCGGGTGCACCGGTTGCCTTCTACGCGGTCATCGCCAACACAGGCAACCGCGCAGCCGATGTGACGCTTTATGATCTGTTGCCGGGCAGCACACAATTTGTGCCGAACAGCGTCAGCCGGGATCAGGTTCCGATACCAGGGGCGGATTTGGCGGCTGGATACCATCTGGGTCTTATTTATCCGGGAACGCAAACGGTAATTGCCTACCAGCTAATGGTGAGCGCCACCAGCACTGCCGGACAGCTGGTAAACCGGCTGCTGGCCAGATATGTGTTTACCTCAGGAGACGGCCGGTTGGTTGACGGGGAGGTGTTGTCCAACGAGGTCAGCATCGCGGTGGACCCGGTGAGCGGCGTTGAGCTCGCGGTGGTGCTTTCGGTGGACAAAAGCCGCGCTGCGCCAGGTGAAGCCCTGCGTTATACGCTTCTGATTGTCAACCAGGGGGTACTGTCTGCGGAGGTGACTGCCTTCATTCCCATTCCGGAGGGCACACTGTTTGTTCCCAACAGCCTGACCGTTAACGGCATTCTGCGCAGCGGCAGTTTTCCGCCAAGCGGCATTTCTTTGGGGATTCTTCTTCCGCAGGGTGAAGTGACCGTTTCATTCGAGGTAACCGTGCCGGGCTACGGGACCGCTTATCCCGGTCTCATTCTGCAGGATCAAGCCAACGTAACCGCCACCTACACCCTGCCGGACCGGCAGGAAATCGAAACGGAACAGATCGTCTCCAATCCGGTTTCCACTACCCTGTATTTTCCTGTATTTCAAGTAGACATTTCATCGATGCCCGGCATTGTTTCCCCTGAAGACCCGGTTGATTTTATCGTTACCATCGTCAATAACGGAAATCTGGAGGCAGTCGCCGACCTTGGCCGCCTGATTCCGAGGCAGCTCATCCTGGTGCCGGGCAGCTTCCGGATCAACGGCACCTCTGTACCCGATCCCGGGCGGGATGGTCTATTGGGTCTGACTGTTGTTTCCCCCCAGCAGCGTCTCGTGATCACGTACAGGGCCATTGTCAGCCCGTTTATCGTCAGCCCTACCCTTACAGGCAGCGTAGTCCTGTATTACACCTTCACCCTGAATGGAAATGTGTTCCGTGGGGAGGTGTCCTCCAACCTGTACCGGCTGATTGTGGAAACCTTAGATGAATAATATTTATTTCAAAAGCAAAAACCCGTGCGCCTCTTGCACGGGTTTTTGCTTTACTCTGCGGTTATTCCTGATGCTTGGCCCGCCAGGCGGCGATTTTCTCTACCCATTCCTTGACCCGTGCCTCGTTCCCCTGGGTGGTAGGTTTGTAATACTGCCGGTCCCGCAGGGATTCGGGCAGGCATTCCATCATGGTCAGCTTCTCCTCCGTGTCATGGGCGTACTGGTAGCCTTCCCCGTAGCGCAGCTCCTGCATCAGCTTTGTAGGGGCATTGCGCAGATGCAGAGGCACCGGCTCCGCCATCATCTGAAGGGCATCCGCCTTGGCGCTGCTGTATGCTTCGTACAGCGCATTGGACTTGGGCGCCAGGGACAGATGAGTCACCGCATGGGTCAAGTGAACGGTGCATTCCGGCATCCCGATAAAATGGCAGGCCTGATACACGCTGACTGCGATGTCCAACGCTCGGCTATCCGCCATGCCAATATCCTCACTGGCAAACCGAACCAGCCGTCTGGCCACATACAGGGGATCCTCCCCCGCTTCCAGCATACGGGCCAGCCAATAAACCGCGGCGTTCACATCGGAGTTGCGCATGGATTTGTGCAGCGCGGAGATCAGGTTGTAATGCTCCTCGCCGTTTTTATCGTACAAAAGAGACTTTTTGCTGATGCACTGCTCGATGATTTCCTTAGTGACGGTAATGCTCTCCGCATCCTGAACACCATTCAGCACAACCATCTCCAGAGTATTCAGCGCCACCCGCGCATCTCCATTGGCAAAATTGGCAATCAGGAGCAGCATCTCCTCCGTTATAACAAGCCGGGTCCAGCCGAAGCCGCGGGGGTCGGTTGTTGCCAGCTTCAACAGCTGCAGCAGATCCGGCGCCGACAGCGCATGCAAAACAAACACCTTGCAGCGGGACAGCAAAGCCGCGTTGATCTCAAAGGAGGGATTTTCCGTGGTCGCTCCGATGAGAATGATGCTTCCCTTTTCCACAAAGGGCAAAAATGCGTCCTGCTGGGCCTTATTGAACCGGTGGATTTCATCTACGAACAGGATGGTTTTTTCCCCCATCAGCCGGTTGTGCTCCGCCCGGGTCATAACCTCCTTGATTTCCTTTATGCCGCTGGTTACCGCGCTGAAGTCCACAAATTGCGCTTTGGTTTTATGGGCGATAATCCGGGCCAGGGTGGTTTTGCCCACACCGGGCGGACCCCAGAAGATCATGGAGGGCACGATGTCCTGCTCCACCATCTGCCGGAGCACCTTGCCCTCACCCAACAGGTGGCTTTGGCCCACATAATCGGACAAGCTGTCCGGACGCAGGCGGCTGGCCAAGGGACTGCTCCAGGCCCGGTCGTCAAACAAGGATGGCTCCTCCATCTCGCAGTCTTCCTTTCAGGTTTGGTTTAAAGGATATATCCTCTATTTTACAGTGTCCGCCAGTGCCGTCAACCTGGGCCCGGAAGGAGTATTTTCAGATAAAAATACCCCTCCCCGGAAACTGCATGTTTCAAGGGAGAGGTATTACACGAAAGACCGGTTTTAATTATGCTCATCCGTTTTGTATTCCAAAATATCTCCGGGCTGACACTCCAGTGCCTTGCAAATGGCCTCCAGTGTTGAAAACCGGATAGCCTTGGCCTTCCCGTTTTTGAGAATGGACAGGTTTGCCATGGTAATGCCAACCCGTTCCGAAAGCTCCGTGACACTCATTTTCCGCTTCGCCAGCATGACATCAATGTTGATAATAATAGCCATATCCGTCACCTCAAACCGTCAGATCAAGCTCTGATTGGATATCGATGGCATTCTTCAACAGCTTCTGCAGGACAGCTGCAAAAACGGCGATTACCATAGAGGCGAAAACGAAGACCAAATTGACTAAAACGATGCCAGGTGCATCGTCCTGCTGCCCCAGGATGAGGAAAAACGGCAGAATGGCTACAAACACAAGACTGATGGCGACGGCGCTGGCCTTAATCCGCTTCAGGGCGGCCACCGACAATTCCGAGAAGGCGTTATTCCTGTCGATAAAACCAAGCAGCCGCAATGCCTGAAAAAGCGCATAATAAAACGGTATGGTGGTGAGGTACAAACCACCCACAATCGGATAAATCACATAACCCGGATAATCCTCCAGCAGCTCCTTGCCAACCAAAGGTAAACCCAGTATGCATACGGCCAGAATCAGAAGCCCAATCAGAACAACCGTCGCCTTCAAAAAAAGCGTCGATCCCCGTGCCATGACAACATCACTCCAATTCATTTATGTCATGTTGATTGTAGCATCCGATTTATCGATTAACAATATATTTTTATTGTATTTTGTTATTTTTTTATTCTTTTAAGGACTCACTTCCCTGAAAGTGGCATCTTCCTGGAAGGTGGCTTCCGTGCCAGCCTGGGCATAAAGCAGATAGTTGGTATGCCGCAGGTATTTGGAGGAGTCCGCCCAGGTCTGGTAGGAGGCTCTCTGCGGATCGGCCAAACCCGCGACCCGGCGGAAGGTAGCCTCGTTCTTGAAGGCGGCGGTGCTGTCATTCAGGTCCAGCCATACCTCTCCATTGGTGCGAACCCGAAGATAACGGCCCGGGAAGTTGACGGATTCAAAGGAGATACCGGCAGCATCCGCCAGTCCGGCAACCATTTTGAATTGGGCATCAGCAGCCGGAGACACATTGGCGTCCAGCCGGACCCGGTAGCTGCTGTGGCGGACATTACGGTCCGGATAATTAAAGGACTGCAGGCGGACGTTCACCGCAACCGGCTCCACTCTCCATTGCTGGTTGGCTCCCAGCACGTACCGCCATTGCTGGATCAGTGCGCCTTCGGCAGTGTTATTGCCCGCTGCATCCGCAGGTTTATTGGATTGCACCGGCGTAATCCGGTGATACCCCGCTCCGGTGGGGATAAAGGCAAACCTCTGGTTATCCCCGCCGTTACTGGACCCCAACACAAACTTGGCCCCATGCTCCAATGAACCTCCTGCCACCTCCAGAGCCAAGCCACTCTGGGTGTTCTTAATGCTGTATTGGCCACCGCCCAGATGGGTCACTGTCCACTGCTGGAGGGCTGCTCCCGTGTAGGTGGACTTGCGCACCTGCGCACCTCCGGCGGTTCCGGCCGCTTCCATAACCTTGCCGTCCAGACGTAAGGAGAAGCGGTATATGCCGTCAGGAATATTCCCTTCGGGGAGTGCAGCCGTACCGCCCCCGCCCGCTGGCCGGGTATACAGTAAGGTACCGAAGCCCAACTGGTCAAAGGTGGAGGGATATTGAATGTTCGGTCCGCCTTCCGGTCTTACCAGAGCCGCTCTTGCCGCAATGTTGGGCACGGAAAGCCCCTTGCGTTTGGCATAATGGTTATAGATCATTTCCCAGATGGACCGGTATTCATTGCGGTTGTCAGCGGAAATTACCGCGTGGGTCTGCACTGCTCCGTTGGTGCCCGAGCCCCATTCATAAGCGGCAAAGGGAACATTGTCATCTCCGTTATTGTATTTGGCCACATATTCTGCTGCACGCAGGAAACGGTTGTTGGCCCAACCGTAAAGATCCTCTCCCTGATTCCAGGCCATTTCGTTGACGACGGCCATGAGTCCCACACCCAGCTGGGTATGCGCCTGGTCACGCCCGGACTCCTGCCATTGGGCCAGCCCGTTGGGATGGAGAAAAGGAATTGCATTGTAGATGGAGCCGTTCCCCGCCCCATGTTTGAAATACTCTACACCCATATCGTAAATATCCCGCCGGTCGCAGAAAATTCCGATAGCAACGGTTGCCGCCATATTAGCGAGATCCCAGTTGGCCCAATAATTCTGGATATAGGCGTCATTGTGGTCCTTGCCATATTCATTGCCGATGAGGAAATGCTCCACCAGTGGCTTGTAAAATACGTTCAACAGCATGCTCTGCATCTGGGTCAGGTTAAACCCGGGATAATCCCGCATCAGCTCCGCCGCATTGGCCAGCTGGTACCCGTAGAGCCCGGAGGCCAAATACCGGTCCGCATTCCCGGACAGTGTGGTCAGGGTAGAGGACCAGGCATTGAGAATATCCCGTGCTGTATCCCCATGGGCGGTGCTGCCGCTGATCTTCCAGCGCAGGGCGTTCTGGTAGGCACGGGCAATATCATTAAACAACAGAGCCACATTATCCCCTGAGCCGCCGCGGATGATGGTTGCGGCAGCACGGGGCGTCCATCCCGCTTGGGACAAGGGACTATTGACCAATTGGTTCCAACCTTCCAGATAAGGCTGCGTACCTGCGTTGACCATTTGCTTCATCCGGTCCAGGTCCGTCTGGGTATGCAGCAGACCGGGATGGGCAAAAGCCGCTGGGGTCGCCTCGGCCCTCTTTTCCCCCACCAATCCGGCCATTCCTCCAACCAACAGGCTCAAAATAACGGTGAACACAAGCCACTTCTTCTTCATTGCTTCATCCTCTCCTTCGATTCAGTTCCGGACCTTATCCGGCACTACTAATCCCTTTGTCCCTCCTCACCTCCCTTCATAAAAGCAAAAGACAGAGTATCCCACCTGCTGCAATCCGATGAGACACTCTGCTTGCTAAGTGACTATTCCAAACCCAGGATGCGTGTGATTATCACGGCAGCCTCCGCACGGGTTGTTGGGGACCTAGGGGAGAAACGACCGCTGTCCTGGCCTTGGATCACCCCGGCTTCATTCAGGCTTCTTACCGCATCCACCGCGTAATCAGCGATTTGGGCGCCGTCCTGGAAATTCGTTCCACTTTGGGTGGGCTGCAGCTCTATTCCTCCCGCTTTCAGAATCCGTATCACCAGCACGGCCATTTCCTCCCGGGTCACCGGTTGAGCGGGACCGAAGCTTCCATCCTCATAACCGTTGATGATGTGGAGTGTCTGTGCTGATGCGATGGAGTCGGAATACCACTCGCCCGCCCTTACATCCGTAAAGGAAGCGGTTTGACCTGTTTGTAGCAGGCCGAAGGCTTCCAGCATCATCTTCAGGAATTCTGCCCGGGAGACAGCAGCCCCCGGTGCGAAATGCTCCTGGCTTATTCCATCGATAATCCGGCGGGCAAACAAAGCATCCACACTATCCTTGGCCCAGCCGTAATCTCCCAGATCCTTGAAGACTGAGTTAAATACGGCCACACCGTAGATGCCGGGCTTTTTCATGGCGAAAACAAGCTCTCCGGTTCCGGTTTCATACTTGGATTGGCGGACAATGTCCAAACGTCCTTGCTGACCAGCAGATGCCGCCACCAGGCTGTGCCGGGACTCCCCGGTTTGGAGCGTATACGGAATACGCACCTCTATATCACCGCCGGGCGTGAGGATTTCCAGCGGCTTCCCATCAGCCGAGATGCTGATCTCAAGCACCGGCTTTTCACGAAGCGCCTGATGGAGTGCAGCCGGCCATTCCGGAGCAGGCACGGTCTTTAAGGAGAGTATCAGACTGCCTTTCCCGGTTAGTCCGGCAAAGGATTGAACCGGTATGTTCAAGGTCGCGAGGCCGGTTTGAACGATTACGACATCAATTTCTTGCTTGAAGGCCTTGGTCCAGGCCTCCAGTGGAAGCTCCAAGGAGATGGAGGCGGCATGCCCCTCCGGCGCCAGATCAATTAGCAGACGTTTCTCCTGGGCCTCTGCCGCATGAACAAGTGCCTTGTTCAAGCTAGCCGCATCCAACAGGGCTTCCGCCGCTCCGTTCTTTACGGCGGGTTTTATCTTGATCCGTGCGCCTTCCACAACCGTCCCTGCTTTTGTCCCGGACGTGCTGCCTGCACTACCTGACCAGCCACCCTGGGAGCCGCTTCCGGAGGAATTCGTCCTGGCGGTAAAGTCGTCACTTGCAGAACGGTTTCCCGCCCCATCGAATGCCGCCACCTTAAAGGTATTGGCAGTGCCCGATGCCAAACCGGTAAAGGTATAGCTGTAAGTGGAGGCCGTTACCGTACCTGCGGACTGTCCGTTCCGGTACACTTCATATCCGGTGACACCCACGTTGTCGGTGGATGGCGTCCATCCTAGGACCAATGAGCTGGTGGTGACGGACGTGGCCGTTAACCCGGCAGGTGCCGAGGGCGGCGTTTGATCCGCCGCAGGCAGCGGCGCATCGGGATCTACCACTGTTACATGGGCAGCAGCTAGCAATTCTGTTCCATACACAGCACCTGAGACGCTGAAGCTCCCCGGAACGCTGTACAACACCGGGTCCACATGATTCCAAACCACCGGAACGGGCAGAACCGTCTTATTGTTGTAAACCGCGTCGACGACACTTGGCAATTCAGGCGGTATGCCTACCGCAGTGCGAACCTCCAGAGGCTTCAGGCTTTCGATAAACGGAAGCTTCTCCAATTGTTCCAGCGCTAGCCGCAAGCTTCCGGCGGCCTCGTCGATTTGCTGCTGCGTGCTGGCGGGGGCATGCAGCCGTTCTTGCCCGGCAGACTCGGCCGTCTGAAGCGCTGACCGTGTGCTGTCCGTATAATCCCCGGGCTCAAGCGCTGCCGCCTCCGCCAGCAGGAGCTCCAGCAGAGAGTCATCCCGCCATGCTGCATTCCCTTCGTACAGCCGGATTATTTCCTGCCCATCCAATGCCCGGTTGTAAATCACAAGCTCGTCAAGCTTGCCGCTAAACAGCGGATCTGCCGCAAATTGGCTTTTTCCGAGATAATTCAGCCCCGCTTTGATATCCTTCGGTTTAATGGTTACGGGTGCGGATGCTTTTTCCACTCCGTTAATAAAAATGCTGCCATTGCCGCCGCCCAGAGTAACCGCCACATGCACCCATTGCTGAAGCGGAAGCTGATCCGTATTGACCACCTGCTCCGCCCCTCCGTTCTTCACGGCAAAACGCAGGGTATTATTGCCCGACTGCGGCGTCAGGAACATATATTGGGTGGTGCTATTGCCAAAATCGAAGATCCGCTGCCATTGGCCTCCCGAAGTCCAATATACCCAAAAGGCCACTGTCATTTCGTCATAACCGGCCAGAGCATGCCCTTGAGGCAGCTGCAGATACTGCTGATCCGGTGCGTTCATTTGAATTGCCTGCCCATGCCGTCCTTCCGCATAAACAGGCGAACCTATGCCTGTTGCAGAGGCGGCTCCGAAGGAATTTTCCAGATTCCCCTCAAAGGCATACTTTGACAAAGGGTTAGGCACCAGCGAATCCTCCGCCTTCGCCAGCTCCGCAAGCAGCTGCTGGATATTTGCTCCCGGCTTCGCCAATTCAGCCGTAATCCGCTCCGCTTCCTGCTGATACCCATAATAGCTGCCCCGGGTATAGTCTCCGGCAGGGTAAATATGAAGCCCTACCTCCAGGCTCAAGGTTTGGGTGGCAGAATATTGAGTGTTGCTGACGACAAAAGTAACCGTATGGATTCCGTAATCTGTCTGCTGCGGTGTCCATGATAACGTACCGTTGGCAGGATTAAACGTTGCACCCTGCGGCACATGCAGCGCCTGGTACACCAAGGTCTGGCCGGACGGATCAGATGCCGTAACCTGATAGGTGAACGGTTGTCTTGCTGTCAGCTGCGCATTGGCGACCTGCTCCAGCTGCGGCGCTCCCCTCACGGTAATATGGACCGTGTCCGAGGTGGAGTAGATGCCTGCAGTTGCGGTGAAAACCAGCTTGTATACTCCTCCTTGTTCCTTGGTGGGGGTCCACATAAACCCGCCGGTGGAGGGGTCGAAAGACGCACCTGCGGGAAGCGGATTCACTGAATATAGGGTGCCCGGCATATTGTTCAACGTCCGGACCGTAAAGCTTATCCGGGTTTCCGCATCTGCCGACACATCCGGAATAGGGGCGATCAAGGGCACGCCTTCTTTGTACGCAAGATTGCCCTGTGCCAACAGAAGCTCCGTAACAGCTTGATCCACCTTAGTCTGATTGGAGCCGCTGCTGTTATTTACCTCATCCGCTGCCTCCAGAGCCGTTTGGAAGGCCAGCAGACTGGAAGCTGTGTACAGCTCAATGTTCAAATCGGCCGACTTCTCAATCAAATATGCCAGCAGCGTCTTGTCAACGGAAACGCCGGAATAGAACTCCAGCTCCGCAACATTGGCCCCTCCCGACGGCGAATAATAGCGCAGATATCGGTATGGAGCTCCGCCGCTTAAAGCAACTGTATACCATTCCAATGCGCTGGCGCCGCTGATGGTGTGGAGATTGACATAGGAGACACCGTCTGCGGAACCCTGCAGAACCGCCCCGTTAACCCGGCTGACATATTCATTGGCCGGTTTGCCTGCCCTGCCTGGTCTGGGATAAAACTTGAAGCTGGTTAATGCCTTTTCATTGCCCGCTCCCAAATCCACATCGATCCAGCCGGGATTGCTTTCATTATCCGTATAGGTAACCGTGTTGCCGTCGAAGGCCCTCCAGCCGTTGGCAGCGCGGTTATCTGTGGAGCTTCCCCATGACTTATGCGAAGCCGCTACCATATCCGGAGCAAGCGCAACCCTCTCCGATCCCGACGGCAGAGTAGTGCTTAAGACCAGCAGCTTCTCCCCTTCCTTCAGCTCATTCAGCAGCTCCAGCTTATTGGCACCTGGCTGACCGAAGGCTTCCACAATACGGTCGGCCGTCTGTTTATACAGATAATAGCTGAGTCTGGTGTAACCCTCCGGCCCCAGCACCTTGGAGCTGATATCCGGAATGTCATATTCGCCGTACAGTTCTGCCTCCGCAATATTGCCGCTCCATGCCCCGCTGTTGGAAATTCGGATGTAGCGGTAAGCACTCCCGTCCTTGATCTGTTCCCCGTTGATATAGGTCCAGGCATTGTCCGCCGCCCCGGATACAGCCGGAGTCAGGTCGGTCCATACTGCATTATCGTTGGAACCCTTCACAACAACGCCGTTCATCCGGGCGGCATAACCGGTTCTTGGCATCAAGACCACACCGTTCAGGCGGACGGAAGCCCCTTCGCCAAAGTCCACTGTGTAATAGGCATCGGTACCGGCAGCAAGATCACCGAAGGTGGCCGGATTGCCGTCAAACAGCAGGGAACCCACCTTGTCTACCGGCAGACCGCCGCTGCCGTAGCCCGCGCTGGAGGCCGTCACGGAAGCCAGCTTGGAAACATCCAGATACCCGGACCGGTTGATGTAATACAGCGATGTATTGTCTGTGGTGAACATTACCGTGTCTGCTGAGATCCCTGCAGCCGTTTTGTAGTCAATGGCAAACCGTATTTTGCCCATAGCCATTGTGCTGTCCATTGTCGCAAACGCCGTCCATGTCCGCTGATCCGGTGAAACAACTGCCGCCTGCCGTCCTTGGATGGACACCTGAACACCCGTTACCGGTTCGGTGGAGGTGAAGGAAACGGACACCGTATCTCCGGTGCTGACCCGGCCTTGGACAGCTTGGGGAGAAGTGACGGAGACCGATGCCAGCTTGTTATGGGTTTCATGGCGGGTGCCGATAATCCGCAGCTCCGATAATTCAAACATGGTGCTGGTAGGCGCATCATTCATATGCAGCTTCAGAAACCGGTACTGATTCTGCCGCAGCTCCCCGCTCACCTGCAGCTCCTGCATATCATCGGCTGCAACCGTTCGCCCAGGCGTCAAGCGGATCCAGCTTTCTCTGTCATTGGAGCCGTATAAGGCTGCCCCGCCGATCCGTTCCGGAAATCCGGCTCTCACCTGAAGCTTAACAGCATCGGCGGAAACCTTGAAATTTGCTCCGAAGTCGATAATAAAGCTGCGGTCACCTGTCAGATAATAACCTGCGAAGCTGTCGGGAGCATTGTCTACCAAACTGGCAATTTGAGTGCCAAAGGTGGAGGTGACAACCATATTGACATAATCCATACTCCCGTCTTCCATAAGCGGAGTCAGCAGCCGCAGCCCCCGGACCGCGCTGTCCAATTGGAATAACTGCCTATAAAATTCCTCATCCGCCGCTGTTTGCAGCATTTGGAGGGACTTCGCATATTCTGCTTGAAAAGCTTCCAATGTGACAGAAATATAATGAGTCTCCGGTTTATACGGAGCAATAGCCGCTGTCACCGCTCCTTGGCGATCATTGGCCACTGTAATGGTGACTGATCTGGCGATTACAGAGGTCCCATCACCGGCGCTGACCACCAGGGAATAGCTTCCCGGCTGTACAGGCTTCCAGGAGAAGGCCCCTGTAGCTTCATCGAACATAGCTCCCTCAGGTTTGTTGTCCATCTGATAGCGTACACGCTCTCCCGCTCCCGCATCCCCAGCCGAGAAATCATAGGTGAGGGTTGCTTGTGAGCCCGTGTAAACGTACAAATTCAAGTCCGATTTGCCCGCCGCAAAAGCTGGAGGTGTCAGCTGCGCCGCCGCATCCAGAAGGATATGGTCAATATCAACAAACGTGCCGTTTCCGGTTGCCTTAAGATAAATCAGATCCCCCAGACCCTGAAATTCATTCATGTTGAGGACCGCATATTGCCATTGTCCTTTGGTATCCGGCAGCACTATCCCGTTGTCTTTCCAGCCATTCAGCTCTAAGCGGGCCGTGCCATTGGTGCGCACTTTCAATGCCACCGTCTTCAAGGCTGTGCCGGAGGCCACTAACGATACCCGGCTGCCCTCCGCCGTTGCCTGAATTCGGACATAAGAGGCTCCGCCCTCATCGGTTCCGACCGCAGCATACTCCCCGCCATTCAGATCCGTGGCCGTCCGGTACTCCATCTCCTGCAAGCCGCTTGAGGATACCTTCGGCAATGTGGAGTCGCCTTCTCCGGCCGCTTCCGCCGGAATAAACAGCCAATAATCGGCTCCCGCATCAGGAGATTCCCACCAGAACATATGGCGCTTCCGGAACATATCGGCATAATACGGGGCTTCCTTTTCCAGATCCAAACCAAGGTTGTATTTGTAGTAATAATACTGGCCATACACATTGCCGCCGATCCGCCCCCGGTAGTTGCCGGACAGAATCTGATACACAATGGGAACACCATTGTCATAACGGGCGATGACAGGTGTCCACGGGGTATCATGCCCCAGCATAAACCGGGCGAAATAATCCGATGCGGCCAAAATCCGGTTGCCCAGAAACGCGTAAGCGGTTACAGCATTCGCCGCAGTGGAGATGGTCCCCGTCTCAGGATCCACCTTCGTCCCTTGGGCCTCCAGCAGCCTGGCCAGAATTTCCGCATTAGTAAGATCTCCTGCACCGTGGGCCTGGTCCCGCCCCATCTCCACATGCTGGACTCTGGGCGTTTCCAGAAGCTCTCCAGTGCTCTCATTATGCGTTACCAAACGGAATAACCGTTTAATGGCGCCATTCTGTCCTTGATCGGGGGCCGTAGCATTGACCGTAAACCACTCCACACCCTCTGCATATCTATCGGCATTGTCACTAAAGATGTAACCCGCAACGGCGCCAAGCAGAGGGTACAAATGCTGGTTCATAAATTTATCGTTAAAATGGCAGAAGGTTTCGATCATGGGCGTAATCAGATTGGCGGTAAAACGGGCGGTATCCTCCTCCGTCCAAGCCCATTTCGGGTCCTCGCCCGGAGCCCCGGAATAACGGAGAATTTCGGCTGCGGTAACCATCCGGTTCAGAGGTACCCCCATGTGGATATGGGAGTCGGTGAAATAGGAATATTGGGTTGGGTCCATCTGGGACCACAAACGAATGATCCGCATGGCATTGGCCCGATAGCTTTCCTCTCCGGTAAACACATACATCAGTGCTTGTGTATAGGCTCTCAATCCGTCGGCCACAAACTCGCCTTTGCTGTTGACATTACGTTTTTTCGGATTATCCGTACCATCCGCATTGGTGCTGCCGAATATATTGGCGGAGAAGGTGCTTGCGGCGTAATCGGATTGGCTCATGGTCACATAATAGGAATACCACGGCTCTTGTTTGGCCATCACCTGCACCCTTGCATTCTCCAGGATGTCCTTGGTCAGGCCGATACCGGGATGGGTGAACCCCTCCTTCGAGGTGACAGTGGTAATCACCACCTTAGCCGAGCCGGCAGGGGCAGCGTCTGCCGCCTCCGCCTTCTGCTGTCCAAAGGGCAAATATGCTGCTACCAGCGTTACCGTCAGCAGCAGACTCCAAAGCTTTTTAAATCGCATATGCTGCTTGTTATTCATCACAAACCTCCCTACTTATTCTTCAAATCGAATATGATGCACATGCTGGCCGATAACGATGCTGCCTGCTTCCGGTGTAAGGACAATCTGCCCTTGAATCCGCAGGTTGCGGAACATAATACCTTCCACCGTGCGGCTTTCGTCATAACCTTGGATGACCGAAGGATGGGGGCACTCTCCTTCGAAGCTGACGTTGTCAAATTCGATATTCCGGACCGCCTGGCCGGGATGGGGATTATACTTTTCATTCTGCAGCACCCGGATATCGATCAGACGGCCCAGCTCGAAGGGCTCCACCCGGATATTGCGGAAGCTGACGTCACGGACGGTATTCTTATCCCCTACATTAATGGACATACAGCCCCAATACCCGTCTTGCGGCTCATGATGCTCGAGAATATCAATCTGGTCAAAATGAATGTCCGCAATGATGTCTCCATTGCCGCCATGATCGCCGTGGCACCCGATATTCACCGGATGGGCCACATCCGCCCACAGGATGGAATTGCGGACTGTAATGGACCGCGTATCTCCCTTGAACTTTCCTCTGCTGCCGTAGATGGCAATGCAGTCATCCGAGGTCCGCAGGAACACATCCTCAATATGGATATCCCTGCAGGACATCATATCAATGCCGTCACACCACCCCCGGGTGCTGAAGGATTTGAAATTGCGGATATACACCTGCTCCGACTGCCCCAGATGGATGCTGTAATGGGGAGGATCAACTGATATAATATCCTCCACTCTAATATTTCGGGAAAAATCGATCTGCACACTCCGCCAATAGGTGGTTTTAGCGATATCCCGCAAGAAGATGATTCCCCGTCCCCGAATGGTGACATCCTCCACATGGTCGCACAGCATGGACCCTACAACCATGGCGCCTCCCGCCAGATACACCGTCTTGCCGGAGGGGATGGGCAGAAGACTATCCTCCAGCCGGTGGAAGCCCGGCCCGAAGTAAAGGACAGCGGGTTCCCCACCGCTGCTCCCCGTTACTCCCAATCTCTCAATGAGATCGGAACTGTTGTGGACACCAGGCGCAATGGTTACAACACCTGCATCCCCAGGCTGAGGCGCATCCATCTCCATACCATTGGCAAATACATGGAGATTGTGGAACCTGTCGCCGTCCGCTTCCACACTCAGCTTGCAGGGGCGGTCCAGCCGGAATAAAATCCGGTTTCCCTTCACCCGGGGAACAATCCCCAGTGCCTTGGGCCTAAGCTCCGCCCCCCGGGGAGCTCCCCTGCGGCACAGCACCTCCATCTCTACGGCGCCCTCAAAATCAAAGGTGACCATACTGGATTTCCGCACCTGATGCATATCCACCAGGACCTCATACGTAAACAGCTCCTGCCATTCCCCATCCGGTACTCTGACCCGAACCGTATAATCGGAATTGGCCGTAGCCTCCGCCGGAGCCGGATATACCTTCAACTGCCCTTTCATGGTGCACATCCTGTCCTTTCTATTGGCATTAGATTATACAGGAAGGACCGGAACACCAACACTCTGCTCCAGTCCTCTGTCTGCCCTGTCGTTATTTTTTCTTACGATCCTCGTATACCTTGGTTACTTCATTGGTTACCTCTTGGCCGCCGGATTTCAGCCAGTTGGCCTTGTAGGTATCGAAATCGCCGTCCGTATTGACTTCACCCAGAATCGCTTTAATGAAATAGCTGTCCTGAAGCGTCTGAAGATTAGTCCAATATTTCGGCTTGCTGGTTAAGGAAGTAGGCCCGATCAAATCGGTGATCAGCTTAATGCCTGGATCGGTGTAATATTTCTTGGCCAATTCATCATACACAGGCTTGGTATTAAACTTGGTCTTGGACCGGTCCACACCGCCCAGCATATTGTAAAAGCCGGAGGCGCCCACCTTGTTGCCTGCTTTGTTAGGGTCTGTACTGGCTGTCACCAAATTGGTTTGCGGATCCTTGGTGTAGGTATTGCCTTCCTCTCCGTATTGGGTGAGCAGCCAGCCCTCATCGGTTGTGGACACATATTCCAGCAGTTGCAGGATCTTGGCCAGCTTGGCCTTGTCCTTCACCGCATCCGTTCCAATCAGGATAGGCGCCTGGCGGGCACCGTAGGCTACTGCATGGAGCTGTCCATCCGTGGAGACGATGGAGCCGGGAATATAGCTCAAACCCTTCTCGTAGGCAGCTTTGCCGATGTAGCCGGATTCCAGATACGTGTTGCCGGGCTGAACATTGTCCAGCATTCCGATCTTTTGGTTGGCCACCTTCACATTGTTCTCGTTATTATCCGAGGTGATGAATTCAGGATCAATATATCCGGCCTTGTACCATTTGGCCAGCAGCTTCAGAGCGGCACGGGAGCTTTCGGACACGCCGCCATACTCCGCCTTGCCGTCGGCGCCCAGCCGGAACTGGTAAGGAGCCACATTATGGGCTGCAAAAATGCTGGGGAACAGCTGATTGGTCAGCTTTCCTCTGCCGCCCAGACCGTAGGTGTCCTTCTTGCCGTTGCCGTCGGGATCATTGTTGACAAACTTGTTCAGCACATCCTCCACCTCAGCCAGTGTTTTGGGTGTGGAGGTATAACCGATTTTCTTCAGCCATTGCTCATTGTAAGCCGGCAGAAAGCCGTTCAACCCGCCCAGGTAGACCCGGGGCACCCCATAGTTCTGGCCTTTGTACAAGCCGATTTCCCAAGCGGTATTGTCAACTGCATCTAAGGCCTTCACGTAATTGGGCATATACTGCCTAATGTCCTCCACCGGTACGGGAGCGATAATTCCCTGGTCCGCCCATTGCACCATATCCGTTTCGGTAACGTCTACCGGGAACAAATCGGGCACATCGCCGGAGGCTAACAGGACGCTGAACTTCTCCCGCCAGCTGCTGCGTTCGTATTTCACATTTTTGATCTTGATATTCAGCTTTTCCTCCAGCTTCTTCTGGACATAGTTGTCGTCTGTCTCTGGAGCGTTGTAGTTGTTTGCAATGACGATCTCGATGGGCTTCTCGCTTTTGGCCGTGGAGCCGGGGGCTGAGGAAGCGGTTGAATTTTTATCCCCGCTGCAGCCTGCCATGAGGGATGCCGACAGCAGCACCGCCGTAGCGGCAGCAGCAGCTTTTTTTCTTTGACCCATTGTGTTTATTCCTCCCGTTTTGAATGCGAGTATTATTTAGACGGGCGCCCACTGGAACGCGCCGCTTAAACCGGTCTCTTTACCCCTTAAGCGATCCCACCATAACACCTTTGACAAAATAACGCTGCAGGAATGGATACAGGATCAGAATCGGCAGTGCCGTAAACATGATTACCGCCGCTTTGACAGTTTCAGGCTCCATATCCGGTGTGCGCAGAGGCAATATCGGATCCCCCTCAGCGGTAATAACCAGCCGTCTGAGGTAGGTTTGCAGCACAATCTTGTCCGGGTCCTGCAGATAGATCAGCGCGTCGAACCAGGCATTCCAGTGTCCCACTGCAGACCAGAGGGCCAAGGTGGCCAATACCGGCTTGGAGAGAGGAATGATCACACTGAACAGAATGCGGATATCGTTGGCCCCGTCCATTTTGGCCGAATCCTCCAGCTCCGACGGAATCCCCATATAGAAATTGCGGAGAATAAACATGGAATAAGTGCTGATCAGACCGGGAATGATGAGAACCCAACGGGAATCCACCAGCCCCAGAGACTTGATCAAGAGGTAGCTGGGAATCAGCCCCCCGCTGAAAAACATGGTGATGATAATAAACGTCATATAAAAGCTGCGGTGCGGCAAGTATTTCCGGGAGAGCGGATAAGCGGCCAATGACATGGCGATCAGAGATAGGAATGTCCCCATCACCGTCCGGAAAACTGTATTGCCGAAGGCCAGCCACACCGTATTGGTGGTAAAGACCTTTTTCCAGGCGAATAACGAGATTTCATGCGGGAAAAAATGCAAACCCGGCCGCAGCGCTTCCTTGGCGGTGCTTAAGGAGATGGAGAGCACATGCAAAAACGGATAAATCATGGCCACACTTAGAATGGTGAAAAACAAAATCAGAAAAACCTGGAACACCTTTTCTCCTGCTGACATTTTCATCGTTTCCACACCCTTCTGCGCATCACAGAAGCCCTTCCTGTCCCATTTTCTTGACGATATAATTGGTGGACAGAACCAGTGCAAGTCCGATGATATTCTTGAACAGACCCACGGCTGTGGTCATGCCGAACTGCATGCCCTGGAGACCCACCCGGTATACATACGTATCCAGCACATCGGCAACGCCATAAACCGCCGGTGAATACAGGGTATAAATCTGATCGAAGCCGGCATCCAGAATACCCCCGACCCGCATAATCAGAAGGATGGCGATGGTAGGCAGCAGAGCGGGAATGGTCACATGCAGGGTTTGCTTCCAGCGGTTGGCCCCATCCAATACGGCCGCCTCATACAGCTGGGAATCCACGCCCGCCAAGGCTGCCAGATAGATAATGGTGCCCCAGCCCACTTCCTTCCAGATGGCCGAGGTGACCAGGGTAAAACGAAAGTATTTCTCCTGCCCCAGGAAGTAGATGGGATCAAAACCAAGCATTTTGATGAAATAATTAATGACGCCTGTCCCGGGGGACAAGAGAGAGATCAGGATACCGCCGATGACGATCCACGATAAAAAGTGGGGCAGATAGGAAATCGTTTGGGCGATTTTTTTGAACAGGGGAAAACGGATTTCGTTCAGCAGAAGCGCCAGTATAATAGGCGCCGGAAAGCCGAAGATAATGTGGTAGGCGCTGATAATCAGCGTATTTCCAATAATATGCCAGAAATCCGGGGACAGGGAAAACAGGTATTCAAAGTGCTTCAATCCAACCCAAGGGCTAGCCCAAATGCCGTCTCGGATCATATAATCCTTAAATGCCAGTTGGATGCCGTACATGGGACCGTAAGCGAACACCCCATACCAGATCAGGACCGGAAACAACATCAGGAATAAATATCTGTTCCGTACATATTGTGTCCAAACCCCGCCTGTTTTCGGGGATGTCTTCCGGCTTGCGGTCCCTTCAATGCTGCCTGCACCTGTTGCATGCTCCGGGTTCATGCGTTCATTCTCCTTTCAACCTCACGTATTGTTTCTGTTGCCTCCACTCCTCGCTCATAAATATACAAACATGAAAGCGTTTTTTCAATTGTAAAACCATTCAAATCATTGCGTTTTCTTTTAATCGGGCTTGCAATTTCTTTTAAATTCTCACAGGAACTGAGTATAAAGCCTAGGATTTCATGGCATGGCGGTATTGAACAGGGGTCACCCCGAATTTCTGCTTGAACTTGTTGTGGAAATACTGCACATTCTTGTACCCGACCTGGCTGGCAATTTCGGTAACGGACAGCTCCTTGTTCTCCCGCAGCATGGCAGCGGCCTTGTCCAGCCGGACCCGGGTAACATAATCGGTGAAGGACTCCTTCATCACCTCGCCGAAGAGCGTGGATACATAAGCGGGTGCCAGATTGGCCACCTCGGACAAGATGTTCAGGGACAGGTTATCCTCCAGATGCTCGTCGATATAGGCCTTCAGCTTTTGAACCACCTCGGCATGGGCCTGGTTTCCGGATTCCTTCACATGGGCGGCAATTTGCACGGAAAGACTGCGGATATTGTCCAGTGTTGCATCCAGGGTATCCTTCTTCAGCTCATCAAACAGATTGGAGGGCGGAATAAGAAGCTGCAGCTCCAATTCGATCACCACCTGATAAATGGCCGAGGAGATCTGCAGCAGCGCCAGCTCCACCGTTTCCAACTGTATACTCTGTTTTAACACCTCCGCGAAGCTGTCAATAAACCGGTTGGTGCCGGGAATATCCCCGGCCTTCAGGATATGCTGGTACTGCTCGAAGGAAAACATCAGCGGTCTTGGGGTGTAGGATTGCAGGGAGGTATACCGGATAATCGCATCAGTTCCATAAAAGAAGCAGTACCGGTAGGCCATCCGGGCTGCCTGAAAGGAAAGTGGGATATTCTCCACGGATTCCGCCCAGCTTCCCGTTGCTCCGCCGAAGCAGATTTCCGCCTTGACCTCTCTTTGCAGCCGGGTCAGCTCCTGCTGGATCAACAGCTCCTGCTCCACCCCATTCTCCCGGGTGTAATAAATAACGGCGGCCTCCGACTGGTTCAGGGAAATGAAGATGCCGGGGATGTGGTGCTCCAGCTGGTCGTAACATTCCTGAAGCAGACCGGAACCGCCCGCAAGCAAACGTATGTAACCCGAGCAATACCTGTAGCCTGTAGGCAGCATATCCATCTGCTCCAGCCCCATAGGGGCGCCAAGCACCAGATTGCGCAGCTCGCTGCGTTTGGATTTTGCCTCCAATAGCCCGATTTTCTCGTCCATATTCCTCAAGGCGTTCCCGATGTATGCGTATTCATTTACCCACGCCTGGTTACCCTGACCCGCTCCGGATTGCTGATAAACACCGCGTATGTATTGGATCAACCCCTTCAAGGGAGTGTACAGCTGCCTGGACATAAAATAGGAGATTATGAGGCCGAAAACCAGCACCGCCAGCCCGCAGGCAAACAGCTGGGTTTGAAAAGCCTTGGTGGACAGGGCAAACGCGTTTAAGGGCCGGACCATTACATAGGTCCAGTCATTGTCGGTGCTTTTGAGCTGCGCCAGCACATACCGGTCCTCCCCGCTGGAAAATTCATTAACAGGGGTACCGGCCTGCATAGCCGTCTGCACTATCGCCAGCTCATCCCCCGGGGATTCAACACTGGTAAAAACAGGTAAACCATCGGGACCGAGAATGTACAGCCTGCCGGAGGCGTTCATGATCCGGCCACCGCGTTATATATGTAATTCCGCTCCACATCAATGAACAGATATCCTCTAGCAGGCTCATTGATGCTGTAATAGGGAAGCTTGGTCACATAGGTCAGCACCTCCTTGCCGTCGCTGAGCACTCTGCCGAACCATTGGCCCGCCGGCAGCTCTGCTACCTGGCCCAAGAATTCCTTGTCCGTGGAATTATCTGCAGTCATATAAAAATTATTGCTGTCCACCGCATAATCCCGGTTGCTGAAAAAAGCGGTAACCGCCGCCACACCCTCCAAGGACTGCTTCTGGAACATCAGCTCCTCCCGGAATTGGGATATCCGGTACAGGTTATTCTCCCACCCATTTTCCAGAAAGAAGCTCAAATCCGATTTTCCGTTAAAATAGTAGGTGGATTTGGCCTTGTTCTCCACACTCTCCTCGTACTGACGAAGCAGCGTCTCCTCGGCATATTTCTGGACCGCCTGCAGCCGGTTGTCGCTTTCCTTGGCAATTTCCTCCAGCATCAGACGGTTGGCCCGGGAATACAAATATCCCCCTGCCACCCCCACCAGAATAAGGGTGAAGATTGTGTAAGAAAGAATAAGCCGCGTGAATACAGTATCTCTATAACGCTTCAACAGCCGCATATCCATCCCCCTTTTGAGGGAGAGACTTGACCGGACAGTCTCTCCCTTTATTGTTATCGCCGGAGTTTTCTTCAGGTCAGCCTTTAGGCGTGCCCTGCGCCTTGTATTCCTGGGGCAGCTTGCCGAAGTGCTTCTTGAACATGTCGCTGAACTGCCTGGAATTGTTGTAGCCGACCCGCTCGGCGATTTCGTAGACCATCAGGTCTGTTTGGAGCAGAAGCCTCACCGCTTCCTTCATCCGGATCTCCGTCAGATACTGCTTGAAATTCATTTGGGTATGCTTTTTGAAAAAGCTGCTAAAGTAATAGGGGTTCATATAAATTTTGGAGGCGGCTCCCTCCAGTGTAATATTCTCCATGTAATGGTTTTCGATATAGGCCTTTACGGTGACCAGCTGCTGGGCCTCCTTGCCGCCGCTTCCCGACTCCATCCGCCGGAAAATCTGCTCCGCAACATTCCGGACATAGTCCTTCAGCTCATCATACCGGCGGGTGCTCCGCATGGCATTCAGATGCTGCTGCATCTCCGGCTCCCCCTGCTCCAGGGAAACGCCGAAGCCTGCCAAACCCTCCGCCCACTCCACCACCGTCGCATACGCGGCCATTACCGCCTTGTCCTTACTGCCTCCGGCATACCGCTCCATCCGCTCAAACAGGATGCCAAGCCCGGCTTCCATCCGTTCCGGATCCCGCGCCAGAAAGCTCTGGAGAGTTTCCTGCCGGGCATCGGTCATCTCCCGCTCGGAAACGCCGTTGGTTTCAGCGCCTTCCTCTCGGTCATACAGCACCGCTCCTCCTCCGCCGCCGGCAAAAAAAATCCGGGTCAGAGCCTGGATTGCGGCCCGGTAGGAGGCCTTGATTCCCTCCAGCCCTGGCTGTTCCTGGCCGATTCCTACGGACAAATTTACTTTGAGATAGCTGGCCGCGCTGCGTATCATGTCCTGGGCGAGGGCTGTAAGTATCATTCCCGGCGGGTGATTGACAACGGAGCATAACCGGTCGCCCTTGCGGAGAACAATCCCCGCCAGCTCCCGCCGCAACAGCTCCTCCGCCATATTGCCCACAGCAAAAAGCAGCAGCCGCTTCTCATGCTCGCCCCAGCGGGTATCCTCGGCAGGCAGCTCGGATTCCAGCAGGAGCACGGTGAAGCTTTCATACACGCAGCCCGCCTCCAGCGTCCGCAGCTCCTCCTCGGCTTCCTCCTTGCGGATATCCCCGTCCAGGAGCCGGTCAAACAGCTCCTCCAGCCGGGTTTTCCGGTCCTTATGCTCGTAAACCGCCAGCTTGCTCTTGAACCGCTTGCCCTCGGACTCTTCCTCCAATGCAGCCACCGCCCGCTCTACCGCCGACAGGAGCAGCCCCTTCTCAATGGGCTTTACGAGATAGTCCACGGCACCCAGAGCCAGTGCATCCTTGGCATAGGAGAATTCCTGGTAGGCGCTGATAAAAATCACCTTGGTCTTCAGCCCGCGGCGGCCGATTTCCTTCAGCACATCGATCCCGGTGCCATCCGGCATGCTGATATCGGTGATAATCAGGTCCGGCTCCGCTTTTTCCATCAGCTCCAGAAGCCCGCGCCCGGTATAAGCCTCCCCGATCACCTGTATGCCATGCTGCTCCCAGGGGATCAGTTTCTTCAGTCCCTTGATAATAATCGGTTCGTCATCCGCCAGCAGTGCCGTTATCACTGTCCGCCGCCTCCTTCTGATAAGGTAGAATCACCCGCACGGATGTGCCGATATTGGGTGTGCTGTTGATTTTTATGCCATATTCCGGCCCATAAAGGGCAGTAATCCGGTCATGCACGTTTTTGACACCAATCCCGCCGCCTCCGCTCGGCTCTGCGGGGGGATGGCCCTTCAGCTTCTCCCGGAGCCGCTCCAGGCGCTCCTCCGTCATGCCGGTACCGTCGTCATCCACGGTAATGATCAGCCTTTCCTCCTCCGCCTCCGTGGTGATGCGGATGGTGCCTTTGCCGGTTTTTGGCATGATGCCGTGATAGATGGCATTCTCCACCAGCGGCTGGAGTGTAAGCTTAGGCAGCAGGCAGCCAAGCGTCTCCCCGTCGATCCGCATGTCCATAGCCAGACGGTGCTCGCCGTAGCGCAGCTCCATGAGCCGGTAATACTGCTCGATATTGGTCTTTTCCTCCAGCAGAGTGACCGTTTCCTCCCCGTAATCCAGCACATACTTTAGTTGTCGGGACAAGGCGATGATCATATCGGCCACCTCCTCATCATCGTTGGCGACCGCGCTCATCCGGATAACCTCCAGGGTGTTGTACAAATAATGGGGCCGGATCTGGCTTTTGAGGGCGGTGAGTTCCGCCTGCTTCTGCTTGATCTGGGCCACATACACCTCGTCAATGTAGCTTTGGAGGCGGTCGGTCATTTTATTGAAGCCTCTGGCCAGCATTCCGATTTCGTCAGCGGACCTCACCTGTACCTGGGTGTCGAAATTGCCGGACTCCACCCGCGCCATGTGCCGGATGATGGTCCGGATGGGGTTGGACAGATTATTAGAGAACCACACGGCCACAATCACCAGCGAAAGAATACAAAGGCCGATGACAATGGCAATGGTGCTTTTGATGGCGTTGATCCGGCCGAACAGCTCATCCTTGTTGACCTCTCCCACCACACTCCAGGCGGAATTGGGCATCAGATGCTGCACGTAGTGGTATTCCTCGGAGTCGGCAACAGGCTGAAACATTTGTCCGATAGCGTCATGCTTATTGCTGTAGAGGATACGCCCGGACTCATCCATCACGTACATGCCGTCCTTCTGGCTGATGGTCAGGTACTGGAAGATTTCATCGAATGCGCTTAAGGAAATGTCCACATACAGACTGCCCACTACATTCCCGTCCAGCCCGGGGCTGCCCACCACGTCAATAAGATTGCGGGCAAAGGTCAGGACTTGGGTGCCGGAGCCTGGGTAATAATCCTGGTGATGGGTGGGAAACATGATCAGCTGCTTGGGATTTCGGGCCAGCGTCCCTCCCCAGTCAGACGGCGGGAACTGGGAGCGGAAGTCGATCCGGCTCCCGTCCCGGCTGACATCCTGGTAGCTGCCATCCGGAAACACAAACGCGGCGCTGCGGATGTGGACATCCGTGGCCACCACCGTATGCAGGAAGTCATCCACGGTCGCCGTCAGCTGGTAGTCCTTAGGTGTGCTCTGCTCCGCCAGCAGTCTGCCGAATTGGCCGTAGCTTCCCTGTTGGCCGAAGGTATACATCAGCTTGGAGATATTGTTGTATTTGGTGTAGAAGTCATCTACGTTTTTGCCTGCGTACAGGACCATCTGCTCGAAGCTGTTGATGGAGTACCGCTCCATGTAATTGCCGAAGGTGTTCAATGCGAAAAAGCTGAGCACCAACAGCGGAATCAGGCCAACGGTAATAAAGGAAAAGGCAAATTTGGCGAAGATGCTTTTGCGCAACCGGGAGAACCGGAGTGTGTTCAACATGAGCCCCTCCCCAGCAGGTGAGTGGTAAGTCATTATGCTTGCTCTATCATAGCAGGTTGGCGGGCGAAAGCCCAACCGGGCTTTGTTAGTTGGCGGCGGAGCGGTGGTGGAGCGGAGGCGGAAAGTTTTGAACAAAATAATCGATCCTTGTCGCCCCTAACCTCTGGTGATGTAAGCGTCAACATTTGATTATTAAGCAGGTGTTGTCGCGGTCAGCGGAAGGCTGCCTTCCGCTATTGGCTGAGGTGGCGGACAAATCCTGCAATAACGGAAGGTTATCTTCCGCTATTGCAGATTTCCGCCGGTGGATCAGGCCGAAGTGTATGAATAGCGGAAACAAGGCTTCCGCTATTCGTCCCAAAAGAGCTACTCCGCTCCAATAGAGGAAGAGTGCTCGACGCTATTCCAAACATACACCCATTATATTAGTTAAAAGCAGTTACACGTCGCACCAGTTGGAGCAACAATGCTCAGATAAGCGTTACACAGCTCCATCCACCGCCAGACATTCCTTTCCACCACCAGTAATTATCATAACCACTGTGCATTCCTTTCCACCACCAGTAGTGCAGCAACAATAACGGAAAGAAATTTCCGTTATTCTCCTTCTACCGGCATCAACATAGCGATTAGCGGAAGCGAATTTCCGCTATTGCCACAGGCCCTCCATGATGCCGAGGCAAATACCCCGGATAGCGGAAATCTGCTTCCGCTAATGAGTCTCCCACGGCAGCGCTGCACCGGATAACGGAACTTTGCTTCCGCTAAAGGGGCGGGAGTTCTCCGCGTCTGCCAAGAAACCGTTCCTCCCCCTCCAGCGGGTGGAACGTTACGTCCGCAGTATAACCATTCAACTCGAAATTCCCCTGCACCGGGTCCAGAATCTCTTCACCATTGATCCGCAGCCCGGAGAACCGGACTCCCGTTACCACCCGCTCCCCGTCAAACCCGAATATCTGACTGGGGTTCCGGTTAGCGCCGTTATATTCAATTCCTTCAAACCGGATATCCTCGATCCGTCTGCCCGGAACGGGATTATAATCCTTGTTCCAGATCACCCGGATATCCACCAGCCGCCCCAGCTCAAAATCCTCCACCCGGATATTCCGGTATACCACCTTGCGCACCGTGTTTTTGTCCCCGGCATTGATGGCCATAACGCCCATATAATTAGGCTGGGGCTCATGATGCTCCAGAATATCGATATTCTCAAACAACACGTCCTCGATGGTATCTCCGTCACGGTGATGGTCGCCATGGGTGCCGATCATTAACGGATGGGCTACATCCGCCCAAAACACCGAATTACGCACCGTCACATGCCGGGTGTCCCCCACATAATCCCAGCGTGTCCCATAAATGGCGATGCAATCATCTGAGGTCCGCAAGAACACATCGTCAATTTCAATGTGGGAGCAAGCCATCATATCGATGCCGTCGGACCAGCCGCGGGTGCTGAAGGATTTGAAGTTGCGGACGCGGACGTGGTCCGATTTCCCCAGATAAATACTATAATGTGGAGGATCAACAGCAATGATGCCCTCCACCTCAATATTCCGGGAGAACACAATGCGGACACCCCGCAGCGCCGAAAACCGGTGATAATCCCCAAGATACAGCACCCCTCTGCCGCGGATCACCACATCCTCCACCCGCTCGCAAACGAAGGAGCCTGCCACAACCGCTCCACCCGCAATATACACGGTGGTGCCGGAGGGAATGCGCAGAATACCCTCCTCCAGCCAATGGAAGCCCGGACCGAAATACAGCGTATCCGGCGTTTTGCCCTCCGGCCCCTTAGGGGTTTGGGCCAAACGGTAAATATCCTCCGTCCGGTGGATGGCGGGCTTCAGGAACAGCACATGACCCGCTTCCGGATCAGGCACATCCGTCTCCAGCGGGTTGGCAAACAGATGCAGATTGGAGAAGCGCTGGCCGTTCACCTCCATGGACAGCTTCCGCGGCCGGTCCAGAGTGAAGCTGATCCGGTTCTCCTCCCGCCTGTACACCATCCCAACTGACAGCGGCCGGATCATCACCTGCTCCACAGGCTCTGACACACTTTCCACCTCTACCTCCACGGTTCCCTCCATATCAAAATAGACCATGGAAGCACGCCGCACCTCATGCATATCCACCTTCACTTCATACACGAATACGTCCTGCCATTCTCCTCCGGGCACCCGGACACGCACGGCAAAATCCTCCCGGCCAACAGCTCCCTTGGGAGCTCCATACACAACCACTTTGTTCATCGGATCGGTTCCTCTCTCTTTTGGACATAAACTTCCAACCTATTCTACCTTCCTGGCAGAGCGGCCATCAGGATGGTTTTTTTAACGATCACCCCGAATTTTCATCCGAAACGGGGTAAAAACCGCCCCTGAAGACTCCAGAAGCGGCTTACGGATGGTTTTACCCTTTTGTGGCGCCGGCTGCAATTCCTTTGACAAAATACTTCTGCAAGGCAACAAAGACGATCAGCACCGGGATAATAGACATTGTGGTTCCGGCGAACACCATATCCCACTGGGAGGCCAGCTCGCCGACAAATTTGAAGATTTCCACAATCATGGTCCGTTTGTCCGAGTGAAGAATCAGGCTGGGCATCAGGAAGTCGTTCCAGATTCCAAGACCCTGCAGCACCACCATACTTGCCGTACAGGGACCCAAAAGCGGGAATACAATTTGCCAGAAAATCCGGAACCGGGAGCAGCCGTCGATGGCTGCCGCCTCCTCGATCTCCGCCGGGATACCCTTGATGAAGCTGGTGAACAGCAGCACACCCATTCCCACCGAGCCGGAAATATAAATCAGAATCGGGGCAGTTAAGGTTCCATAAAGCCCCAGGGTGCGCATTTCCTTAAAGAGGGGAATCATATATACCTGGAACGGGATCATCATACCTGCCAGGTAGTACACATACACCGCATTGCTCCACTTCCGTTTGGTCCGTTCAATGGCATAGGCCGCCATAGGAATCAGCAGAATCATGAACGCGATGGACACAACCGTTAATATTAGACTATTTAACATAGCTCTTGGAAAATCTGTCTCCGTAAGCAAGTATTTGAAGCTTTCCAGGTAAAAACTTGAAGGCAGAGCAATGGCATCACGCAAAATTTCACCGTTGGACTTGAAGGCCGAAATCAGGCTGAAGTATACCGGGAAGAAAAAGAAGATGCCCAATAAGATGGCTAAAACCAATAATGCGATATCAATCCATTTCTTTGATTTGTTCATCTTACATTTGCACCTCCCGCTGCCGCAGCAGCTTGGCCTGAATTAAGGATACGACGAGAATCAGGACGAATAATACCAGAGACAATGCGGTGCCGTAGCCCTGCCGCAGCTCGCCGAAGCCAACCTTGTACACAATATACGTGAGAGTTTCCGTGGCAAACCCCGGACCCCCGTCTGTCATAACGGCAATCTGGTCGAAGATTTTTAACGCGCTGATCATCGAAAGCATCACGGATACCGTCATGGCCCCTGCCAGCAGAGGGAAGGTCACATGCCGGAACTGCTGCCAGCGGTTGGCTCCGTCAATGGCGGCCGCCTCATGAAGCTCTGGGGGGATACCCTGGAGACCCGCCAGATAAATAATCATATAATACCCGGCGCCTTTCCAGACGGTGGTGATAATAATGGCCATCAGGGCATATTTGGGGCTGCCCAGCCAGTCCACCTTCAGGCTTTCCAGCCCGATCCGCTCCAGAAGCTGATTGATGACACCGAAGTTGTAGTTGAAAATAATTGCCCATACAAAACCCATTACAATGCCGCTCAGCAGCACCGGAAAATAGAAAATACTTCGGAAGAGATTCTTGAACCACTTCACCTGATCCACCAGCATCGCCAGCATAATGGCCAGAATATTCTCCAGCACCACCAGGGAGATGGATATAATCAATGTATTTTTCAACGCATTATAGACACGCTCACTGTGGAACATTTCCACAAAATTATCAAAGCCAATATAGTGAATGGTATCGCTGACCCCATCCCAGTTGGTGAAGCTCAGATTAAAGCTATTTAAGGTCGGATAAATCACGAACAAGGTATACAAGATAAAGGAAGGCAGAATGAACAATATCGAGAAAGCAGGCCACTTTTTCTTTTTTGACGCCGCCCTGGTTGTTGCAGCTTGAATGGTCTCTGTATTTGCCATACTCTCACTCCTAAGAACAGCAATTTAAGGAAGGGGCCGCCTTGCCCGGGTTTGCCTGGAAGGTTGCCCCATTCCCTGTTTACCTTATTTCCCCGCTGCGTTCGCCTTGATGTTGGCATCCCACTCGGCATCGGCCTTCTTCATGTATTCCACGCTGAAGTCGCCCTTGGTCAGCCATTCCTGAGCCATCTTGTAGAACCAGTTACGCCATTGAGGAGGCATTTGATTTTCTCCCCAGAAGGAGTTAATCTGCAGGCTCTTGATGGTTTTGCTGTCATTCATAACCTCAAGCACCCGCTGCATTTGCGGAACGGCCTCATAGGTAATCGTTTCCTTGGTGGTCGGAATGCCGTTGACAGACTTCATATATTTGGTGTACTGGTCCTTGGAAAAGAAGAACTTCACAAATTCTGTAATCGCCGCTTTTTTGTCGGCATCGCCATTGGCCTTGGTGGAGATGGACCAGCCCTGCAGGGTGTTCAGACCGTTGACAATCACTCTGCCCTTGCGGTCCGGCACCGGGTACCAGCCATAGTCGAACTTGGGATCAGCCTGGCTGATTTGGGAGAACATCCAGGGTCCGGAGAACAGCTGGGCGGCTTTTCCTGTAACCAGCATGGAGGCCGTCTGATTATCGGCGGTGCTCAGGAAGCCTTTTTCCACATAACCCTTGGTGAACAATTCCGTGAAGTCCTGCATGGCTTGGAGCGGTGCAGGATCCGTAAAGCTCGCTTGGCCCTTGGTCCGTTTGGAGTTCCAGTTGGGGTCATCCGCCAGCATACCGTCCATGAAGAATTTATTAATCCAGAAGCCCCAGTGGAAAATATCCTTGCCGCCGAAGGTGATCGGTGTAATTCCCTTTGCCTTCAGCTTCTCTTGGATGGCCAAGAACTCATCGTAGGTTTTGGGCTCTGCAGTCACTCCCGCATCAGCATACGCCTTCTTGCTGTAGATAATGCCTTGCGGTGCGGTGCCTGCGATGGGAGCCGTCCAGTTCTTGCCGTTCAGCTTCGGTGCGTCGGAGAACAGGCTCAGCCATTCGGCTGGAAGCTCGGCGATTTTGCCGGCTTCGGAGAATAATTGGGTATCGCGCATCTCCACCAGATCCGGGAATTCGCCAACGGCATCCTTTGTCTTTAACCAATCCAGGTAAGAAGCCATGCCGCCTTCTGACAGGTCGGTAATTTTGATGTTGGGATTCGCTTTGGTGAACGCCGCTACAGCATCTGCCATAGCTTGTTTGGATGCAGGATCGCCGGTGGCGTAGCCGATGGTGAAGCTCACATTTTTCTTCGGTGCCGTGCTGGCCGCTGTTGTTGCTCCTGCGGATGCCGCCGGGCTTGCGTCCGAGCCGGAGGACTTGTCTCCGCCGCATGCGGTCAGGACCAGGGATAACGCCATCGCTCCCGAGACGGATACTGCTAACGCTTTTTTGGTAAGTGCCATTTGTATTTAGCCTCCCCTTATATGATCAAGCTTTCTTCCGGAGAACCTTGCCTGTATTCAACTTGATGCTGTTCCCCTTCCGTGATTTAAGACTATCATACCCCCAAAATTTTTAGTATGCGGTTTTTTCAGTTCGATATGCGGGAATTTAAGATGTTGTCTACAAGATGATAGGAAATGTGTATGTTTTTTGTTTCGGGAACATTTGTTCCTGTATAGCAACAAAAAATACCGGCAGCCCGAATCGGGTTACCGGTTTCATTATTCGTATAAACTCAACCTCCGCTAAGCCCATCGGCAATCAGGATGCCGTTGAAATTCTCCGGTCCTATCCGGATTGTCCCCAGGAGGTTGGAGGATACAAATGCCGTGTAGACTAACAAGGGAGTCAAGGTCGGATTATAATCGGCTGCGGAGAATGTGATGATCTGGGGCGCTAGGACGCTGAGGCTGAATGTCGAGGTAGCCGAATATACGACAGGGTCGGTAGCCAAGGTACCTCTCACCACGGTGACCGTAATCCCCACCAGTGCCAAAGGAAGCTGGACAGCGATAGTCCCCGTCAACAGGACCCGAGGAGTGCCTGTAGCTCCATCGGCGTTCAAGCCAATCTGGCCGAACAACTGGGGAGTATCGACGACCAGTATCGGAATGGCGATGGAGTTGGAAGTGCTGGCATTCTGGGAAGTCCTTCCATCAATTAAAATACCCAATGCAATCACCTCCTGCTGTGGATTCAAAATATTATATTATGTTGGTGCACCAAGGGTGTGCAAGAACCTGCAGATGCAACGGATACCCAGAAAAATCCGCACACGCACGGAAAAATGGATAGCCTTCCCGTTTCATTCACACAAGCCCGGAATATGATAGACCAACAGGACGTATCGGCGGTGATGGAACAATACAGTGGAATTGTTCCCGAGCCCGTCATGAAGGAGCGTAGAGCTGATGCCGGCCAAAGTTTCCATTCTGATTCCGTTCTATAATTGTCCGTATGTAGACCGGGCTATCGAAAGCGCGCTTCAACAAACCTATCCCGATGTAGAAGTTATCGTCATCGACGACGGCTCAACCAAACATGTACCGCTGATAAAACCTTACACCAAACATATCCGTTACATTCGCAAGCCCAATGGCGGCACCGCCAGCGCATTGAACAGGGGAATCCGACTTGCCGGCGGGACTTACATCTCTTGGCTCAGCTCAGATGATGTTTATTATCCTGACAAGCTGGAAAGCCAGATTGCGTTTATGGAAGAACGCAAGGCAGAGGCGAGCTTCAGCAATTTTGACCTGATCGATGAAACTGGGAATATGATCAAAACCGCGGCGGCAGCCAAATTTTCCAATACGCTTGAGCTTCTCCGCCACATGCTCTGGGGCAATCCCATTAACGGCTGCACTGTTGTTGTGTTCAGAAGCCTGCTGGTGAAATTCCAACTGTTTAACGAGAAACTGCCCTACACCCATGACTTTGATATGTGGTACCGACTGCTGGTGGCCGGGACGGATTTTCACTTTATGGACAAAAGCACGGTGCAGTACAGGAAGCACGTCCAGGCAAGCAGTGTCCTGCATATGGAGCAGGTAGAGCAGGAAGCCAACTCTACCAGAGCCCAGTATGAGGAGCAGGTCATCGCCCGAATGATTGAACTCCAATAAACCTAGTAACGGATATTTCCTATTTGCCTGCTGTGGAGCTGCGGATGACCAGCTCGCAGGCCAGGCTGATTTTCTCGAAGGGTTTGTCCGGGTCCCGGGTACGGTCCAGAAGGGCGGCAACAGCCCTTTCTCCCAGCTGCACCTTTTTGACATGGACGGTGGTTAGCGGAACGTTGGCCTCACGGCTCTCCCCGATATCATCGAATCCTGTAACGGACACCTCCTGCGGAACCCGGATTCCCTTATCCTCCAACACTGCCAACGCGGCCATAGCAATCTCGTCGTTGGCGCAAACCCACGCTGTAGGCAAGGATGTATGTCCAGCCGGCAACCCGTCCAATTGCTTCTGCAGCAAGCGGATGTTGGCCTCTCTGTCCGTTCCCGAAAGCGGCAGCTTGCCTGTACGCGGATCCACTTGGATGTCCTGCTCCTCCAGCGTCTTGCGGTAGCCCATCCATCTGTCCGCGAAGCTTCTGGAGAAGCCCGTATCCCCCAGAAACCAGAAGGCTCTGTGGCCCAAAGCCAGCAAATGCCCGGTCAATGCCGCCATGCTGTCCATATTGGAGGCAAAAACCGTATCGGACGGCACCAGGGAATCCTCGTGATCCGTCAATACGAAGGGCAACCCAAGACGCTGTACCTCCAACAGCATGGAGGTGGAGATGTCGCCTACGCCAATCACCCCCAGAAGCCGCTCCGGCTTCAGGAGTGTTTGCAGATGCTCCGCAGTGTGCTCCGTCAGAATCAGCATCCCCAGATTCAACCGGGATAAGGCATTGCCGATTCCATTTACAATGACACCCCAAAACCCCGAGTCCATATTTTGCAGCCTAACGTTAGGCATCAGAACAGCTACTACCGCTCGTTTGTTTGGCTCTAACCGGTAATCTGACGCGGCTTCAGATCCCAATTTAGTTTGTTCACCCGCACTTTTTTGAGTCTTTTGCTGCTTCAAATACCCCAGCTGGGTGGCGGTTTCTATAATCCGCTCCCTGGTTTTGGCACTGACCCCGCTTTTCCCCGCCAAAGCCTTGGATACAGCATATTTGGACAAGCCCACCATATCCGCAATCTGCTGCATGCTTACCTTTTTGCCCATGGGTACCCCCTTGATCCGTCTGTTTCAATACCACTTATACTAACGGAAGCAGGAGCGGTTTACAAGAAATTTTGTTAGCTTAATTTTCATTGACGTTAGCAAAATAACAGGTTTACACTGATCGTAATTAGGCGTGTCTGAAAACTCCGAGAGGAGCAGATTTTAACGAATTTTCGTTCATGGCAAGGCACTTTTCCGCAGGCGTACCGGGGGTACGTCAAGGGAAAGTAACGCAGCAAGGGACGAAAAGGCGATGAAAGATGCCCTCAACGAATTTTCAGACACGCCCTAGCAAACACAGGAGGTATACCATTATGCAGCCCCAGCAGCTTTTGCAGGAGATGTCTGCGGAATTGGATGATATTCTGCAGTTCTGGCTTACGCATACGCAAGATCATATGAACGGCGGTTTTATCGGCCGCATCGACTCTGATATGACCGTTCATCCGCAAGCGCCTAAAGGCCTTGTGCTGCATGCCCGGATTCTCTGGAGCTTCGCTCGTGCATACCGGCATGAGCCCCGCCCGGAATACCGGATGATAGCCGACAGGGCTCTCCACTACCTGGAAACCCGCTTCCGGGACCCTTTACATCCGGGCTTCTTCTGGACAGTGGACCATCTGGGCCAGCCGCTTGACACGAAGAAACAGATATACGGCCAGGCCTTTTACCTCTACGGTATTACGGAATATATTCTGGCCACAGGCAGGACGGAGCTGTTGGATGTAGCGGAAGAGCTGTTTGAGGTCATCGAAAAAAGCTTTGACCCGATGCACAGCGGCTACGTGGACGTGTTTGCCCGGAATTGGTCCCGGGACGATAGTCTGCGCCTGGGCGAGCAGGACCAGAATGCGGTCAAAACCATGAATACCCACCTGCACATTCTGGAAGCGTACACGAATTACTTCCGGGTGTGCAGGAGCAGCAGGCTGGAGGCTCAGCTCCGGCGTCTGCTTGAAGATACGCTGCAGCATATTGTCAACCGGGAGAACGGACATTTTCTGATGTTCTTTGAAGAAGATTGGACCAGCATGTCAGACATAATCTCCTACGGTCATGATATTGAAGGCAGCTGGCTGCTGCTGGAGGCCGCCGAGGTTCTCGGCGATGAGGCGCTTCTGGCCCGTACCCGGGAGATAACGCTGCAGATGGCAGATGTTGTCCTTCGCGAGGGTGTGGATACGGACGGCGGTGTAATGTGGGAAGGCGATGCAGCAGGTGTAGTTGACGGAGACAAACATTGGTGGGGACAAGCGGAAGCCGTTGTCGGCTTCGTCAACGCCTGGCAGCTCTCCGGCGAAGAGCGGTACTGGCAAGCGGCAGCCAACTGCTGGAGCTTCACACGGGACCATATCGTGGACAGGACCAACGGAGAATGGTTCTGGAAAACAGACCGGGCCGGGACCCCGACTCAGGAAGACCCGAAGGTAAGCGAATGGAAATGCCCCTACCATAACAGCAGGGCCTGCTTCGAGATTATAACCCGGCTGGGCGAAGGCGTTCAGCCGCAATAAAGCAGCGCCGGTGCGCCCAGCATTTTGCTGACACAACCCGCTTCTCTTGTACACAACAACTTTGCCGCCCACATGTACCCCAGTCCAACCGCGTTCCCTGTACTATCGGACTCCACAAGTGCTAGCTTCTCTCGTACTCTAACGGACTCCACGAGTGCTAGCTTCTCTCATACTCTAACGGACTCCACGGACGCTAGCTTCTCTCATACTCTAACGGACTCCACGGACGCTATTTTGCTGATTATGGCACTTTTGAAATTCTAACGGACTCCAGCGCCGCTATTGCCTGCTTCTCCCCTAATTTTAACCCACGAGAGGCAACATAAGGTCCATGGAGTCCGTTAGCCACCAAAAAACGGCGTTTCAGCCCATATAACGCTCCTCTTGTCCGTTAGCTCCTGCTGGGTTTAATCCCGCGGACCCAAATCATATGAAGGTTGTGATTCCATGAGCACCTTATTCGAACAACGCAAGCAGATGATCCAACACCGCTATGAGGCCCTGATCACACGTAAAAACCAGCCTCTTTTTTCCGAAAACGGCATCTTCGAACGTTACGCCAACCCCGTGCTGACCGGCGCCCATGCGCCCTTGGTCTGGCGGTACGACTTCAACCCGGACACCAACCCATATTTCATGGAACGGATCGGCGTCAACGCCGCCTTCAATCCGGGTGCCATCGAGCTGGACGGCAAGTTTTATCTCATTGCCCGCATGGAAGGCGTTGACCGCAAATCCTTCTTCGCCGTGGCGGAGAGTGATTCACCCGTGGACGGCTTCCGCTTATGGGACCATCCGGTGGTGATGCCGGAGATGGAGGAGCCGGATACCAATGTCTACGACATGCGTCTGGTCCGCCATGAGGACGGGTGGATATACGGAATCTTCTGCACCGAACGCAAGGACCCCGACGCCGCACCGGGGGATCTCTCCAGCGCAGTAGCCCAAGCGGGTATTGCCCGGACCCGGGATCTGAAGACCTGGGAGCGGCTGCCCGACCTGAAAACCGGCTCCGCCCAGCAGCGGAATGTAGTGCTCCATCCGGAGTTTATAGACGGCCAATATGCTTTCTACACCCGGCCCCAGGACGGCTTCATCGAAGCAGGCTCCGGAGGCGGCATCGGCTGGGGGCTATCCGACAGCATGAATCCCGCCATCATCACCTCCGAATCCATTATCGACCGCCGCTATTACCACACCATTAAGGAAGTCAAAAACGGCCAAGGCCCCGCCCCTATCAAAACCCCTAAGGGCTGGCTGCATGTCGCTCACGGGGTGCGCAATACCGCGGCAGGACTCCGGTACGTGGTCTACGCCTTCCTGACGGATCTGGCAGACCCCTCCAAGCTGCTGCACGCTCCCGCAGGCCACCTGATCGCACCCGAAGGAGAAGAACGGATCGGCGATGTGTCCAACGTTGTCTTCATCAACGGTCTGATTGCCCGGGATAACGGAGACGTATACCTCTATTACGCCTCCTCCGACACCCGCTGCCATGTGGCTTCCACCACGGTAGACAGACTGCTGGATTATGTGCTCCATACGCCCGAAGACCCGCTCCGCTCTTACGCATGTGTGCAGCAGCGTATCTCTCTGGTGGAACGGAACCTGCAATACCTCACGACGGCACAGCTGCAATCCTAACGTCGTTATACCGGCCCTGCATCCATCCATGCAAGGCCGGTTTTTTAGCTTCTCCTACCTCTCATTCCGCTTCCATATTCCTTAGCTTCATAATGACGGTAGTCCCCTGTCCGAGCCGGCTCTCCACCTGCAGCCCGTACGCCGGACCATAATGGAGCTTGATCCGCTCATTCACATTTTGCAGGCCGATGCCTCCTCTGGAATTCGTATCGTACACTAGCGTTTCGAAATGACCGTTCAACCTCTCCACCGTCTCACGGCTCATCCCGATTCCATTGTCCGTAAGAATGAAATAGGTATCGTCTCCCAGATCATATGCGGAAATCGTAATTTCCCCGGGGCCCTCCCGTTTCTCCAAGCCATGATAGATAGAGTTCTCCACAACCGGCTGCAGCACCAGCTTCAGCATCGGCCGGCCAAGCAGCGGCTCAGGCACCTTCAAGGTCAGGGCAAATTTATCGTTGAACCGCATATTCTGCAAATACAGGTAATGCTCCAGATGCCCCAGCTCCGAGGCAACGGTGCCGCTCTCCACTCCTTTAGTCAGGCTGTACCGGAGCATTTGGCCCAAGTTATAAGTCATCGCGGATACCCGGTCGTCATCATTCAGCTCCGCCATCATCCGGATGGTCTCCAGGGTGTTGTAGATAAAATGAGGATTGATCTGGCTTTGCAGCATCCGCATCTCCGCCTCCTTCTTGCGCAGACGGCTGTCCGCCACCTCTCCGATGAGCTCGTTAATCCGCTCCAGCATCTGGTTGAAGTGTTTGCCCAAAAGCCCTACCTCATCGGCATACTTCACCTTAAGCCGCACATCCATGTTGCCGCCCTGCACTTGCTTCATCAGTCTGGACATCTTGCTGAGCGGCCCCGTCAAAAAGTGGGAGATGACAATGGAAACGGCAAGGGCAAAGCCGGATATGGCCAAGGTCACCAGAATGGTTACATTCCGTGTCAGAGTAGCCTTGGCGGTCACCTCCTTGACCGGAATGAGAGCAACCATCTTCCAGCCTGTTTTGGCGGAGGTGGTGTATGTGCAGATATATTCCGCATTGTCCAGCTCCAACGGAAAGCTTCCCTGATCCCCCTTTATCCTGGAAAAGTAAGGAAGGTCCTCTGCGCGGCCCATCATGAACGCCCTCTCGCTGTCGAAGACGATCTGGTTCTGCTGGTCCCAGATCATCGAATGCCCCTTGGTAATGGCATCCATCTCCTCTACCGTCTTAGCGATAACGCTTACAGATGTGTCAAACACAATCATGCCGATGGGGACAATGGACACAGCATCCCGGATTTCACGGACCACGGTAAACACATAATCCTTATTTCCGGAGGAGTATTCCACCTCCTGGACAGGCAAAAGCACCGGCAGCCCCTCCGCCTCCTTGGCCAGACTCCGCCAATAAGGGATTTTCTGCCGGATATCCTGGCGGAGCCCGTCTGTCTTCAGATTGTAATACAGCTCATCATAGTTATCGATAATGTAGACCGAGGTGCTGTCCTTCTTAATGTTGTTGAGACTCAGCACCACTGGCTCCAGACTCCGCATCTTCTCGATGCTCAAGGGTTGGGCCAGCTTCTGCTGCATATCCGTCATAAATAAGGGCAGAGCAGATATCCGCTTCACATCGGAGATGTAATTTTCCAGCTTGTCCATCAGCTCCGAGGCGGTCCGCGAAACATATGCCTGGGCGTTGGACTGCAGGGATTTGGAGTAATATTGGAATGAAATATAGCTGGTGAGCGTTAAGGGCAAGGTGATCAGAAACACAAACACAATAATCAGTTTCTTCTTCATGCTGCTGTTGGCAATGGAGTGCCAAACTCGGGTTCTTTTGCGCAACCGTTTCCCCACAAGCTTTCCTCCCGCCCTTTAATGGCTCTCCAGCACGGTACTCCGGGCCTTCGCCCATTGCTGATTATATCTTTCCAGCACCTCTGCGGGAGCTCCCAGCAGGTAATCCTGCACCAGCAGAGGCATGTCCAGCTGGGCTTTATTCAATATTTGGCTCAGTTCATCAGTATCCTTGACAATCTCCACATACTGGGGCCGGTACGACTCCAGCTCCAGGAGCTGCTGCAGTTCCGAGGGTTTGGACTTCATCACCGGAATGTACCCTGCGTAATTCTCGTAGCCGGATTGTGTCAGCATCCATGTAATAAAGGTTTTGGCCGCCCCTTGGTGCTTGCTGCTCTTGCTGACTGCGTAATAGCGGTCCGGAGACAAGGTGACCCGCTGGATTCCTGAAGGATTGGCCGGAAAAGGAATAAAGCCGATCTCCTCCGGCTTGGCTCCATTCTCGATAATTTGCGGAATTGCCCAATTGCCGGTGAGCATCATGCCGATTTTCCCTTCCGCCAACTCCCGTTTAGACCGTTCCCAGTTGGTGTCATTGAGATTGGGCTCCAAGTAGCCCCGGTCATACAATGTCCGGATCATCTCCAGCGCAGCTACATAGGGACTTTCCCGATGAAACGGAATGTCAGTGGAGGCCAGACCGGTTTTTACAGCCCCATCCCCTGAGATTAGCAGCGGTACATCGTACATCCACACCTGCAGCGGCCAGCGGTCCTTAAAATTGGAGGCCAAAGGAATCACACCATGCAGCTTCAGCCGTTCACAAACCGTGAAAAAAGCATCCGGCGTTTGCGGCAGCTCCGTAATGCCGGCTTGTTCGAACACCTTCTTGTGATAAATCAGGCCGGTTACGGCCACTCCGGAGGGAATACCGTAGGTAACGCCCTCATACGCGCGGAAATCCTTGAAGTACATGTCGCCATCCAATTCTAAATCATCCAAGGGGGCAAAAAATTTGGGCAAATCGGAGGCCGGAACCGAAGGCATCAGCATCACATCCGGCGCTTCGCCCGAGGCAAGCCGGATTTTGACGCTTTTGTCATAATCCCGGAAGGCTTCGAATTGGACTGTAATCTCCGGATGCAGCTCGTGAAATCGCTGGGCATACTCCTTATATGTGCCGTCAATCATATCGGTCCGGTTGGTCACTACGTTGATGATGCAGCTTTGCCCGGAATCGCCGGAAGGCTCTGCTTCCTTCTGTGCATGAGGACCGCTTGGACCAATCCAGCTGCAGCCGCCACACATCCATAGCACCGTGAGAAGAAGCAATAGAGGCTTATTTATACGCAAGTTCATTCTTCCGTCCTCCAGTCTGCCGGCGGGTAACAGAAAACCGGGCATTGGCATGCCCGGATTACGGCGAGATATACTTTTCCTTGTATTCCTTTGGCGTCAAACCCACTGTCTTCTTAAACAGCTTGTTAAAGTAAACCGGGTCGGAATAACCCAGCATGGAGGAAACCTCATATTTTTTCAGCTGCGGATAATCCGTCAAAAATTGCTTGGCCTTCTCCATCCGTACGGCAATCAGGTAATCGGTCATGGTCAAACCGGTTTGCTGCCGGAACAATTTGCTAACATAGCTGGGGCTAAGCTCCACCCGCTCCGCCAATTGCTCCAGATTAAAGGTCTTGTCAAATTCCTTATCCAGGATCTGCTTGATCCGCTCCGCCACACGGTGCTCCTGCTCCCCTGCTTCCCGTTCCCGGCAATCCGGTTCCGTCTCGTCGAGACTTCGGCTGATTTTAGTAAGGGATTGGAAAAGATCGTATTTATCCAAGGGCTTCAGCAAATAATCGAAAACGCCGAAGCGGAGGGCCTGTCTGGCATATTCAAACTCGTTGAAGCCGCTGATCACAATCACATGAAGAGCCGGAAACCGCTCCTTCGCCTTTTCGATCAGCCGCAGACCGTCCATAACGGGCATCTTGATATCAGTGATCAACACATGCAGCTCCCCGGGCTGAAGCTTGCTCATGGCTGCACTTGCCTCCAAGCCATTAGCATATAGACCGGCAATTTGGACGGACAGCTCAGACTTGCCCAGTATTTTGGCGATTCCCAACCGGATCAGCTCTTCATCATCCACGATCATGACATTCAAGCAGGCTCACTCCCAGCCAACGCATTTTGCCACATTCATTTTACCATAAACATGCAGAAAACGGTTGCAGTATTTCGGGCGTATGCCTCTCACCCAGACGTTCAGGCCTTGACCGCCCCGCTGGTCACCCCTGAAAAAATAAATTTTTGCAGGACTAAATAGAGAATGACGGTGGGCAGCATGATGATCAGAATGGCCGCACAGATGTAGCTCCACTCCGCCTGGTTGATTCCGGCAAACCGCATGATGGAGGTGGAAACCACCCCCAGCTTCGCTTTGGGCATGTACAGGTAAGGAATGTACAGATCATTGTAGATATTGATGGTTTTCAGGATGACCAGCGTGGCTGTTGCAGGCGTAAGCAGCGGAAAAATAATTTTCCGGTAAATCCGGAACAGCGAGGCTCCATCAATCATGGCGCTTTCGTCCAGCTCATACGGGATGCTTTTGATGAACTGCAGATAAATGTAAATCTGCACCACATCCGCTCCGATGTACAGCAGAATAGGCGCATACAGTGTGTTGAACAGGTGCAGGGATTGGATGATGGAGAATACAGCCACCTGCGTGGTGATGGTCGGAATGATGGTGGCAGCCAGAAATGCTCCCATTACCAGCCCTTTTCCGCGAAAATCAAACCGGCCAATGGCATACGCCACCATGGTGCCCAGAATAACATTACCCACTAGGGAAACCGCAATAATGACGAAGGTATTGCCGAAGGCCTGGGCCAGATGCGCCCGTTCAAAAACAACCCGGAAATTTTCCAGGTTGGCGAAGCTTTTGGGCAGCGTAAACGGCCCCGCCGAGCCAAACTCGCTTTTATCCTTGAAGGCATTGACAAAAACCACGTAAGGCGGAAATACTACTACAAAGACGGCCGCCATCAACAGAAAATATTGGATGCTCTTCAGTACAGGCTGCTGTTTCATGACCTATTCCCCCTTCCTGTTGATGACTTTGCTTTGTATGCCCAGAATCACAATGGTTATGAATAGCAGCACAATGCTCATGGCCGATGCCAGCCCGTAATTATTATATTGGAACGCCGTTTCAACGGTTTTAAATACGAAGGTAGTGGAAGCCCCTGCCGGTCCGCCTGCAGTAAGCACAAAAGGCAAATCAAACACGGATAACGCGCCGCTGATGGTTAAGAACATATTCAATTCGATGATCTTGGCCAGATTGGGCAGGGTCAGATTCCAGAATTGCTGGAAGCCGTTGGCCCCGTCTATGGTCGCCGCCTCATAGATGTCTCCGGGAATCGCCTGCAGCGCACCGATATAGATGACCATGTTGTAGCCCATAAACCGCCAAAAGCCTACGGAGGCTAACGAAAAATTCACAATCTTCGCATTGCCCAGCCAGCTTGTTTGCAGACTGTCCAAACCGATCAGACCCAACAAGGCGTTCAGGGAGCCGTTGGTGGTGTCGAATACAAACTGGAACATAAACGCAACCGCAATGCCATTCATAATAAAGGGCAAAAACAGAATCATCCGGAAAAAATGGCGTCCCTTCAGCTTTCCGTTCAAGATGACAGCAAACAGCAGCGCTGCGATATTTTGAACGATGCCTACCAGAAAATACGGAATCTGATGCAGAAATACCCCGAATATCTTCGGGTTCCGGAATACCTCGGCATAGTTGTCCCAGCCGATCAGCTTTTTGTCGGGGCTAAGCCCATCCCAGTTGGTAAAGCTCAAGTAAACCAGCTTGATAGCCGGATAAAATGTAAAGGTGCAAAGTAAGGCCATCGGAACCAGCAAAAATCCGGTAACAATCAGCCATTTTTGAGTTTTGTACGGCAATGTGCTGAACATGTCGGTTTCCTTCCTTCCTTCGAAAAGCTGCTTGCGGAAGCAAAATGGATTACCCGGAGTCCCTGGATAATCCATTCTGCCGCCAGCCCCAATTAATAACCAAGCGCCTTTTTGGCATCCGCCCATTGTTTATTGAACTTGTCAAACACCTCTTGGCTTTTGCCCAGCACAAATTCCTGTACAATGGCCGGAGGATCAATTTGGGCTTTATTCTGGGTGGCGATGGCTTGGTCGTTATCCGGAACCCCTTCGATAAATGACGGGTTGGAGGACTTGAATTCCGTTAATTGAGCCAGTTCAGGTTGCTTATCCTTCAGAACCGGGATAAAGCCGGCAAAGCTGTCAAAGCCCGATTCTTCAATCATCCATTTGACAAATGCCTTGGCGGTTTCTTGATTCTTGGAGTTTTTGTTCACCGCATAGAACCAGTCCGGATTCAACGGAGCATTGGTTTTGCCGGAATTATCATAGGGCATCGGGAAAAATCCGATATCCTCCGATTTGGCGCCGTTTTCGATAATCTGGTTAATGACCCAGTTGCCCAGGAAGTACATGGCGAACTTGCCGGTGGCTACATCCTTTTTGGACTGCTCCCAATTGGTGGAATTGATGTCCGGCTCCAGGAAGCCCTTCTCGTACATGGTTTTCAAGATCCCCATGGACTTGCCGTAACCATTATCTAATGTATACGGGGTATTGGTTTTGATTCGGTCATTACCCAATTGGGCACTACCGGCAATGACGGGGGGAAGGTCATAAACCCAGGATTGAAGCGGCCACTTGTCCTTGAAGTTGGACGCCAGCGGCACAATGCCCTTGGCCTTCAGCTTTTCCGCTGCGGCATACAATTCGTCCAATGTTTTAGGTACCGCTGTTATGCCTGCATCCTTAAAAACCTTTTTGTTATAGACAATGCCCGATGTGGAAGCCCCGGAGGCAATTCCGTACATTTTTCCGCTGGTAGCCTTAAAGTCCTTGAAGTAAATTTTTTCGTTCAGGCCCATATCATCCAGCGGTGCAAAATACTTGGGCAAATCCGAATTGGGTATGGTGGGCACCAGCAGAATATCGGGATAATCGGCGGAAGCGATCCGGACCTTCACGTTCTTGTCATAGTCGCGGATTGCTTCAAATTCAATGTCGGCATTGGGGTATTTTTCCTTGAAACGTTTGGCGTAATCCTTGTATTCCTTGTCTACCATGTCGGTGCGGTTTGTCAAAAAGGTAACCTTGCCCTTAATATTGCTGCCGGGCTTTTCACTTGCTTTTGCGGTATCCGTAACAGCAAGTTTGGCGGATTCCGCCGTTTTGCCGTTGTCACTGCTTCCGCCGCATCCGGCTGCCAAAGACAGGGTTAAAACGGCCACCAGGGCCCCAGGGATTGCTTTTCTCATCTTTCCTTACCCCTCTCATTCGTTTATAACAGACATGGATTCGCTTACATGTTGTATTATAGGTCGGCGCATCTTCTCTTTATAGGAGGCTGAATTGTGATTTATAGTCCTCAATTGTCACTTGAAGCTCACTTCATCTCCAGGGGCAAGCTCGGAATTGGCCTTCATATAAGCAATCAGCTCGTCCAAGCGGGTATAAGCCACGGCCACATAGGTGTCGGCTGCCCCGTAATAAACGGCGATGCGTCCGGTTTCGGCATCCTGGAGCGTTGCACAGGGAAAGACCACATTGGGCACAAAGCCTGTGGTTTCATAAGGCTTCTCCGGTGTCAGCAGGTAATCGCGGGTTCTGTACAGCACCTTGGACGGATCCTCCAAATCCAGCAGCGCGGCACCAATGCTGTACACAAAACCGTTGCAGGTCCCGGATACCCCATGATAGAACAGCAGCCAACCCTCTGTTGTTTCAATGGGGGCAGGACCCGCGCCAATCTTGACGCTTTGCCACCAGCCCGAAGAGCTTCGGGACATAACTCGGCGGTGTTTGCCCCAATGCACCAAATCCGGGCTTTCGCTTAAGAAAATATCCCCGAAGGGTGTGTGGCCGCTGTCGCTGGGACGGCTAAGAAGAAGATATTTGCCGTTGATCCGCCGCAAAAACAGCACTCCGTTGCGGTTGAAGGGAATAAACGGGTTCTCCAGCCGTACAAAGGTTTTAAAATCCTTGGTCATCCCCAGGCCAAGCGCCGCACCGCCAAAATCAGTGCAGAAAATAATGTAGTAGGTCCCCTCAATCTCCACCAGCCGGGGATCATACGCATACAGGGGCTGGCAGAGTGCACCCGCTTCGTCGGTCCATTGAATTTCTTCCGCTTCGATGTCCCAGTGCAATGCGTCCTTGCTCCGCCCCACATGAATTTGCGGCTTTCCATTCTTGTGGTCTGCGCGGAATACCCCAATGAATGCTTCTCCATACGGTAAAACAGCGCTGTTAAAAATCCGTGCCGCCTTAGCGATGGGATTCCAATGAATCACCGGATTTCCGTCATGCCTCCACATGACCCCCTCCTCTCCCTCCGGCTTGTTCTGCCATGGCATATGAGGCAATGCCTGCCCTAAAATCCGCACATGCTGAGATTCCATAAAGTGTTTCCTCCTGTCATAATTAATGATTTAGCTTATCGGTTAGGTAAATCAAAGCTATTTTAGGCTTTTGCTTCAGGCTCGGTCAATGGCCTCCGTTGTCATTTTCTTCCGAAATGACAAGGGAAGACTATAAAGGGGTGGCAGTTGAGAAAAAAGCTCCTTGCCTGAAGGCAAAGAGCTTTTTTTAAAAGCAAACTATATATTTAGCGGCTTAACGGAATCGCGGTATACCGGCTTGGCCTTCACCAAAACACGCCCGGCCGTTTCATCGTTGTGCTTGATCTTGCGGATCATCATCGACACCGCTGTCTCCGCCATCTCCCGCATATTGACCTCCATGGTCGTCAGCTTCGGCTCGCAGAGCGTGGAGTACAAGTCATTGTCAAACCCTGTCACCGAGCATTGCTCCGGAACCTGCATCCCCTTCTTCTGCAGATGCACCACCAGATTGTAGGCAACCTGGTCACAATTGCAGACAAAGGCGGTAGGCAGCGGGGCCAGCAGGGTGATTTCCGTGAACCGACCCAGCTCGTCCCTGTCACTTAGGACATACTCGGGGCGAAGGGGGAGCTTATGCTCCAGCAATGATTTGCAATAGCCCAAATAACGGTCCTGAATGCTGCTGGTGGAATAAATATTCCCCACAAAAGCAATGTCCCTGTGGCCTTCTGCGATCAGATAATTGGTCATTTCATAGGATCCAAAAAAATTATCCCCGACTACACTGTCCACAGGCTGGTCCGTGTAAAAATCAAGCAGCGTCACGGGTATCCCCGTGCCCAGGAATGCATTCACATAGGCCTTGTCCAGTTGGCCCAAGAGAATGAACCCGTCCGCTTTCCTTTCGTTATAGATCCGCGGCAGTGCAAGACTGGCTTCATCCTCCGCATGCAGCACATGCAGAAGACCGGAATACTGATATTCCTCCAAAGCCTGCACAAGCTGCTGGTAAAACTGCATATAGAACGAGTGGCCTGCCCCTGTGTAGCGTTCTGCAATAACCACTCCGATATTGTAGGAGCAGCCTTCCTTCATGGACTTTGCGATGGTGTTTAACCGGTACCCCAGCTGCGCCGCTGTTTCCTTTACCTTAACCCGCAGCTCCTCACCGACGCCATCCTTGCCGTTCAAAGCCTTTGATACCGTCACCGTGCTGATTCCCAGCTTTTCAGCGATATCTCTCATGGTTATATTGGCGTTCATGCACCCATCCTCCAGCCTAATCGATAAGACGCTGTCACTTCGCTCTCAAAAAAGCCACATAATCCGTAACGGCTCCCTTGTAGCCCTGAGACCGCAGGAGGGTGGTAATATTCCCGCGGTGGTAGGTGCCATGGTTGACCACCTGCTGGATAATCTCAACCACAGTATTGTGGAAGGGTTCCCCCTTTATGCTCTTATAGGATACAATCCGGTGGAAGTCTTCCTGTTCCTTCAGATAATCCAAATTCTCCTGCAGAAGCTGCCGGAAGCTCTGGGCCGCCTGTCTGACTGAGGTAAAGGACGTCGTGGCAAGACCCCCGGGGCTTTCCCCCTTCAACCGGGCAAACCAAATCTCATCAACAGCCAGAATATGGGCCATCGCCTCCGCTACCGAGCTGAAGCCCAACTGCACCTCCTTCAAAAATACCTCAGCAGGCAAAGACTCCACATGCCGGAAAACCTGTTCATTGGCCCACATGTGGTAGCTGTATTGCTGGAGCATGTACGCTTTCATGGATTCACTTCCCCTCGGTCCGTACACTGCGGATCGAATCCTCCAGAGCCTGGCTGGTTTTGACCTCTACCACAACCCCGATGCCCTTCTGCTCCGCCAGTTTTAGTCTGTTCTCCACCGGAACCTGTCCGGTATAGAGCCGGGCATGATCCTGCTTCCCGTCAAAGTCATGCAGATGCATGTGCTTCAACCGGTCCGGATAACCCGCAATCACAGCCCCCTCCGCAAACCCGGTTTTGGAGTCATGGCCCACATCCCAGGTCAATGCAAATTCCGGGAAAGCCGCCAGCCTGTCCAGCGCCTTCCGGATAAGCGGCAGGTGGAAGTTGCAGGCATTTTCGATACAGAGTAAAACGCCCTTTTCCCTGGCATATGGGTAAAGCTCCGCGTACGAAGCCGCCAGATTGGCGAGAAAAGTCTCTTGGTGAGCTTCATAAATCCAGATTTTCCGGTCAGGCAGGGTAAAATAAACCCCCGAATTCAGATGCAGGTTCAAAATTCCGATCTCTGCCCCACTGGCCCAATCTATGGCCTCCTTGCACCGCTGTACATGTCCCTGGCGCATGGCACCATGGATGGAGCCCAAGTCCAGCTCCTCCGGCAGATGAACCGTCAGCTCTACCCCGTATTCCTGTTTCAGCCGAAGCAGCTCCGCATATCCCGTCACCTCCGGATTGCAGACCGGCAGATTCATGTTAATCTCCACAAACTCCAGGCCAAGCCTCCGGCATAGCTCCAGGTTTTCCTCAAGCCTGGCATATTCCACAAGAGTCGGCATTCCCAGCTTCATTCGAGCTTCCCCTCCGTCAGCTAACAATCGATCCAGATGTAATGCTTATCCGCCGTTGACCGGGTAATCGTCCCGTTATTCTTCAACGCCACGTTGATGGAGCTCTGGTTTCCCGGCCATATCGTCACCAGCACCTGACCAAGCTCCATACGCCGGGCTTCCTCCAGCACCTTGCTTAACATGACGGTGCCGTAGCCCTTATTCCTCTGGCCGGGCCTGATGGCATACCCGATGTTGCCGCCGTCCTCCCTCAGCCTGTCCGACAGATAGTGGCGCAGCTTGGCGAAGCCCACCGGGTACCCGTCAGCATAGAGCCAATAGGTGGTGCTCGGCACCATCCAGTCCGCCAGCCCCTCTCCACGGGATGCAGCATCCTGACGGACCAGCCATTGCCGGAACTCCACCTGGGAGCATCCGTGCCCGCCGTTAATAAACCCATTCTCCGCTTTAGGAATGTCCTGCAGCATATCATAGATATCCTGTCCGTCTGTTACGGACAGCTTCCGCAGCTCAACCTCCATTGCCTGCCCCTCCTGTTTCTACAAATCCTTCCCCATACAAACGCTGTCTTCCCTATCGGTATATGGTGCATACCGGTCTATTTCGGCGTAGCCGCTTTTGGTATATAACGCAATGGCTTCCGGCTGGCCACGCCCGGTCTCCAGAATGGCCCGTTTTTTGCCTGCTTCCTTCGCCCAGGTCTCCAGCTCACGAAGTACCTGCCCGGCAATGCCTCTGCCCCTGTTTTCATCCAAAACGTACATTCGTTTAATCTCCACGGTTTGGCCCTCTGCCGCCTCCCGGTAGCACCCGCAGCCAACCGGCTTCCCATCCTCATAGGCCACCACGGCCTTGGCATCCAGCTTGATCTTATTAAAGGTTGAGAAAAATGTCTGGGTCTCCGGATACCTGCGCCAAAGCTCCTGATCCAGCAGCCCGGTCAAGGTCTCAAAATCCGCATCCTCTGAGGATGTCCGTTTCAGTTTAATCATCATGGTTTCCCCTCTTCTCCCGTTGATATATAGAGAAGCAACCCTCCACGGAAAACTTCCTGCAGCGGGTTGCTTCTTTCTGATGTGATTCCTATAGTACCACGGCGGTATTATGCCAGCAAGAGGCTTTTTCCATTTCCTCCAGCGTTTAGCTCTCTTCCCGGTATTCAAAATAATCGAAGTCCGCGGGCCTCCGGAAGCCCGTCAGATCCTGGCAGCACAGCCCTACGAAGGCTCCCGTGAACCACCCCTCCCGGCAAGCTTCATCCGACAAGGTGCTGGCATCCAGTACAGGCCCTAACGGAAGGTATCCCTCCTCGCCGGTAACCGAATACGAAAACTGCAGCTTATCATGATCCACCGATGCACGCAGCCATACCCGCTCCGCCTCCTCCGGCAGGGGGATATATCCGGCAGGCTCCGCATATACGTTGTTCACGGCAGACAGGATGCACAGACAGCGGCCGTAATCATCATGGTGGGTGAGATGGAGATAATAATAGTTCTCCGTATCGTACAGGCAGATCAGGCCCGCCAATTGTTTATAAATGGTCGGCCGGAACTCCACACAGGTGCTTGCAGTGAATACAAAGCTTTCCCAGCGCCGGGCGATGAGGCTTTGGCGGTATTTCGACCCTAGCCCTTCCCTGCCGTACAGGCGCAGAAATCCTTTGCGTTCCGTCAAGGAATAGAAGGTTTCATCCAGCGGAATACGCAAGGACTGGAACCGGATATCCAGCTGCTCTCCATCAAAATCATCCCTTGCCGGTTTCACCGGGAAAGGGTGCAGCGGCAGACCGGGGCCTTCCACCTCCGCCTCCGGAAGCCGTGTGCCGTTGGCCAACCGGAGCCACCCGTCCTCTGTCCACTCTACCTTCTGGAGGGCCGTTTCCCGTCCCAGAGTATATTTACGGTCGCCTTTGTCCGTGCGGTTCTCAAGTGCCCGCCCGCATAGATGCGCCATGTACCATTCGCCGTTTTGGGTTTCCACCAGATCGCCGTGACCGGACTTCTGCAGCAGCAGCTCTGGGTGGTCGCGGGCTGTCATAATGGAATTGCCTTCGTATGCCTCATACGGTCCGTACAGCTCCCGGGAGCGCAGGATAGATTGTCCATGCCCTTCTCCCGTGCCCGTATCGGCGGCGAACAGATAATAATACCCGTTGCGCTTATAAATATGCGGCCCTTCGAAGAAACCCTCATGGCTGGCAAAAATCGTCCGCGCTTCCCCTAACATCCTCTGCTCCGACGGTGAGTATTCCTGAAGCACCAGATGGCCCCTGTACTGCTTGTTTACCCGGTGGTCCGTCACCATGCTGACTATATATTTCCGGCCATCCTCATCATGGAACAGAGACGGGTCGAAGCCATAGCTGTTCAGGTACACCGGCTCCGACCAGTCGCCAAGAATATCCGAGGCGGTCACCAGATAATTATGGGTGTCGTACATTTTGCAATAGAACGAATTCACCACGGTATACACCAGATAAAAGACGCCGTTGTCATAGGTCAGGCATGGAGCCCAAACGCCTTGGGAAGCGCCTACTCCCCGCAGGTCCAGCTGGGAAACCCGGTTCAATGGGTGTCCCGCCAGCTCCCAGTGGATCAAATCCCGGGAATGGTGGATCTGTACGCCGGGAAACCATTCGAAGGTGGAGGTGGCGATATAATAATCATCTCCTACCCGGATAATGGACGGGTCCGGATTAAACCCTCTCAGAATCGGATTCTTAATTGTAGTCATGTAATTGTTCTTCCTTTCTTATTCAGCTTCTAATCCTGGCACCGGCCCGACGACAAGCTTCCGGTGGAGCCAATCCACACTTTTTCGTCCGTTTATCTCGTGACTACCAGGATGAATATCCCAGGCAAATTGTCCGGCGGCATTCCACGTGGAATAATGCGCCTCCAGCCATGCTATGACCTGCCTGGTATACTCCACGGGAAAAATCGGGTCCTGTTCCCCGGACTCCACAAACAATGCCCGCGGTGCCATCAACCCGGCCAGCTCTGGCTGCTCCGCATCCAGAAGGAGGCCGGGCATATAATTGTCGATGCAATGATGCATCGCCAGGGTACTGCCCCGGAAGGTATTGGTCCAGCCGCATAATACGGCCGCCTGGACCCGTTCATCCAATCCCGCCGTAAAGGCGGCAATCAGCCCTCCCCCGGAAAAACCGAACACCCCTATCCGGCTGCTGTCCACATCCGGTCTCGACGCCATGTAGTCCAAGGCTCTCATCGCTTCAAACACTCTCATCCCCGCCAGTGTCCGGCCATACATCAGCAGCTGCGAGGCTAAAGTGCCGCAGGAGCTGTACTGTGGGTTGGCCTTCAGCTCCTCCGCCATCCGGCGGACCCCGAAGCCCATGATTTCCGGAATCACCACCAGCATACCCTTGCGAACCAGCTGCACGGCGAAGCGGTTATGAATGCCAGGCTCCTCCAGCTCCCGCCCCAGCTCATCCAAGCCAGCCGCATCTCGCTGGCCGCTGCCATGACCGTGGCAGGCCAAGATTGCAGGCCATGGACCTTGACCCTTCTTGGGAATCAGCACCATCACCGGGACATGGACAGATTCCATGGTCGTGTACACAACACGCTCCAGAATAAAATCCTTGTATTCTGTCCGTTCCAGCATCCGGGCTCGCAGGGGATGATCCCTTTCAGGGAAACCGCCCAATGCGGCCTTCAGCCTGCTCCGCAGCCATGCCTGTTGCTCTAGCATGCCGGACTTCAGTGAGTTGCCCTGTCTTCGGGCAGCCGTCCTCTCGTACAGCGTCCCCAAGAAGGCATCCGTGGTCCAATCCGGAATCTTAATGCCCGCTTCTTCTGCTTCGTTCTCCAACCGGGTCTCTCCATTCTCCTCTATGGGGTTTAGTAGGCTGTCCGCTCACTCCGGATAACCCGGCCATCCGCCGTATATTCATTAGCCTCAACCAACATATGCCCTCCATTGCCCTCCAGGCCGCTCACTCGCAATACCTGAACCCGGCCGTCGGCAAGCCTGACCGTAAGCTCATCGGCGGAGGACGCCTGAACGGAGGCCACCATCGATTTGTCTTCATATGGTTCCATCATAGTAATGAATCTGGCGGTTTTGCCGGTGGAGCGGACACTTAGCATTTTCCGTCTGGCCGCTTCATCGCCCAAGGGGTAATCGGCACCGATGGATGCCGTAAACCGGACGGCCTTCAGACCGGTCAGGTCCACAGTGATGACCCCCGCCTGGTCCATATCCACAGGGTTGGCAGGGATTGCCTTATCGAACTGGCGGGCCTGCAGGTTCACCGGACCGCCATAATAATCCACACCGGGACCGCAGCCAGGATCGGTATTCTCCCTCACCAGCGGGAGGTCCGCCAGATACAGAACCTCACCCGACTCCGTCTCAATACACGGGTCTCCCCAAAAGATGGTCTTTTCTGTGGTTTTGCGGATTCCATGCTCTCCAATTCCTTCTTGAGCCCTCACTCTCAGCTCCAGCGTTTCCCCACTGTCCAACTGTAAATCCAGATCATCCCGGCCCAAAATCCATGCGCCAAAGCTGCCTGATGCCAGCACTTTGCCGCCACTGCGGACCTCGTACTCCAACTGTTTTTCCACCTTGTAATATTCCGGTGTGTTCCCCACAATCAGCTCCACCTGGGGAGGCCATACGGTGTAGTGGTCGATGTTCAGCGGACCGTCCGTATTCAGCTCCGTACGGTTGGCACGGTTATCGAAGCCTGGACCGAAGCCCGTACGGAAGCGGGCCTTCAACGGTCCCTCCAGCTCATACCAGTCGCAATCCGTGATCAGTTGGGCGCTGTTTAGAGGATCAGGGTCGAACTGCTCCGTATGGTTGATCCGTTCCATTGCCCCTCCCGCTTCTATCCCGGTCAGCCCCTTGCAGTGAAACAGACAGTCGTAATCATGCACCTGTTCACCCGACAGATAATCGAACAGAACCACATAGTCGTCGGTGACCACGGTCAGACGCCTTTGGAGTACCGGCTCCGTAAACCCGGTACGGGCGGAATATTCCGGAGGGTTCTCCGGAATGGGGATATACCGGGCTTCATTCCAGGTGCGCTCCGCAAAGCTTTTGTCGCCGTCCACCATCCAGCCGCCGTAAGGGGGATAGGACCAGCGCGCCTGATTCTCCACCGCGCAGGCCTGGAAGAGCCGGCCGCTATGGAACAATAGCCTGCTGCCTTCCGCCGGGTCCTGCTGCTTCCTATCCACCACCACCATATTGTGGGTCAGGGAGGTTTGGACATAGAATTTATACATAAAGGTGTGGTAGCTGTACCAGATATTCTCCGGATTATAGAAGCTCCGCCCGTACCGCATAACGGACAGCAGACTGGCCCGGTCATAATGGCCGTGGGCTCCGCCGTGAGAGCCGTACTTCACGACAGCCTGGATCTGCTCCTCCGGCTTCCGGCCCTCCGTCTGCGAACGCAGCACCGCCACACCCGAATTGTCGGCATACGCCGAGGACAGATAAGGCTTGGAGGTGCTGGGAGCAAGACCGGGTACGGCATACAGCAGGTCACGGTCCTCCAGGCTGCAGGTAAGCAGAATATCTGCATATTCCGGCTTGCGGTACAGATAATAGGCCAGGTCATAACGCCCGTCCATATACCCTCTCGGCGAGATGCCGGGAAGCTTGGACTCCGCCGAATCGTTGATGCCGAAGAGCACACCCCGGTAATCGGCAAAAGGAAGCAGACTGTCCCAAATCTGGGTGATAGAGCGGTAATTCAGGCGACTGGGTCCCCAGATGTCCAGGCATAAGCCATCCTTTTCCGGCTTGCCGCCGGGTGTGACCTGACCGTAATACTGGGAGGGAACCCAGGTATCCGACAGATTGATGCCCCAGGGACGGCAGCTCTGGACGATCTCCGACAGCAGCCCCGCCGACATGAGGTTATAGCCGACAGAGCATTCATACCACCAGCCGTCATCCAGTGTTCCCTTGGACAGATGGTCGGTGAATCCTCCGGCTCCATACAAAAAACGCTGCATCCTTTCATAATCCTGAAGCGCCTGGCTGCAGTATAAGGCCCCGGTCATCTCGGCCAGGGTCCAGTTGGAAATGCCTCCCACACTAAGCGCCCAATCGATTAGATCCATGAACAGACGGAAGGTCTGCTCCGTATGGACATGATCCTCCTCTTCCAATAAACCTGATCCTGCCAAGAGATCGTAAACCACTGCCGTGTGCTTGAAAAATTCCCCTTCATGGACCAGCTCCTGGCTGCATGCCTTACGGGTCAAGGGATATCCCTCCGCCGGATCAACCACCCTGCGGAGAAACTGCGCCGCCTTTTCCCCCAAGTCCTGCCTGCCTGTCAGCTTCCAGGCAATCGCTGCATTCTCTGCCTCGTGGGCGTGATGGCTTTCCAGCAGAAAATCCCTGGTCCGGCCAGCCGGAAGCATCCACTGTTCGGCACGAAACACGTACATTCCAAGCAGTTCTTTGGCCCAGTCCTGCTCCTTCACCGTTTGGGCAACGGTCTGCCAGCCCTCTTCCGTATGTTTGATCACCGGACGGGGAAGCTCCCGCAGGGTAATCAGCTCCAGACTCTCGGCCAGATCGCCCCGGCCATTGGGCACAAACATCAGCTTCTGCACCTCATGGCCCCCCGGCGCAACCCGTTCCGGCACCTCCACCGTTACCATCACCTGGCGCGTTTCCCGCGCCTCCAGCACAAAAGCAGACGGCTCCACCCGTACCGGCATGGTTTCCCAACCGTATTGCTCCCGGGAAAAGGTTACCGCTTGCGGCTTACCGGTGCAATTGCTGACTAACACAGGATATTCAGCCGCTGCTCCCGCTTGAACCGAACGGGACAGCACCGGAGTATGCACATAGAGCGCCGGTCTTCTTTTGAATAGGATGTTCACAAGACGGACCGGCTTTGCTTCCCCGCTCCCACCGTCTCCCACCGCGGTAATCCGGACGGAGCGCACAAACTTCCATCTGCCGGATAACACCTTCTTATCGTTAAACTGACCGAGCGGAAAGACAAGCATTGTCCGCCCCTCTTCCACACCGGCCACCCGGCAGTAGGATTCGAAAAATTCAATTTCCTCCGGCAAGGGGGATTTATCCATAAGCAGCCCGATCTCCGCCTTGATCTCCCATACCCCCATCCCCTCCGGAAATTCCAATTCCAGCTCAAGGCTATGCCAATCTCTAAGATCCACGCTATATTCATTGAAGGTGACAAAACCCAGCCGGGACCAGTGGTTTTCCTTGTGCACTCCCGGATATTGCAGGGTGAACGGCTCGCCGGGAATCAGCAGGAATTCCCGTTTGGAGTCTGCCTCCGCCTCTTCTATCTTCACACCGCCCGGCCGCTGCTCCCAGTTCCATAAATCTATAACCGTTTCCATCTTATCCGCTCCCTCTCTCCATTCTATCCCTGCCCGCGCCTTGTGGAACATGCTGTTTTTATAGTTTGTTGTGCGGTTTTTTCAGATATGGCAAAACCGGCGGCGGGAGTACAGCTCCGCACCGCCGGTTCATGGGACTTCCCTTACTTGCCGCCCTTGTCCAGGTAATCCTGAACCTGCTTCTTCAATTCTGCGCGTACCTTATCCAGGCCAAGCGCTTTCAATTCTCCGTTCATTTTCACCGCATCCGCTGTCCAGTCCTTATACTGTCCAACCTTCAGCATTTGCAGGAACGGCGTAAACTTGGAGTTAATGTTGGCAAATTCCGACTTCACATTGGTATTGTCGAAGGTAAACTTGGCAAGGGGCGGGGAATAATAGGTATCCGCCTTGGCCGAATATTCCAGATACTTCTTGGCTGTGTCATCCAGGGATTCGTTGATGCGGATCATGTTGGGATTCCAGGTCATTTCATACCCCGGGAAGGTGTAGTTTTTGGACTCATCCAAAAGCTTCACCTGGTTGTCGCCTACCGCCTTCCAGTGTTTTCCCTCAATGCCGTATTCAAACAAATCATGGTTGGCCCGTTCACTGAATAACCAGTCGAAGAATTTCATGGTGCGGTCGATATTCTTGGAGTTGGCGGGAATTGCCACACTGTTGTTGGACTTGTAATTGGTGCTGATCGCCTTGGTTTTCATATCTCGCACATTAGCGTTATAGACGAAGAATTCCAGATCGGCTGCGGAATTGGTGTCCTGCAGCTTTTTGCGGTCGGCGGCGAAGCTGGAGATGGTGCCTTCATAGGAGGCAGCCTTGCCGGACATAAAGTAGGCCTTGGCATCCTTCTGGCTCAGCACATCCTTCTCCAGGTACTTGCTCCATTCGGCATACTTGTCATGGTCAGGGTGTGCGGTTCTCAGCGTGTTGTACGGAGCAGGCAGCTTGCCATATTCGGAATCCGCGTCGCCGAAGGCCACCACGTCCTTGACGATCTTCAGATCATCGGACAATTGAACGAAGAAGTTCACTCCGGCAATGCCCACGGGCCGGACGGTATTGTTCTCCGGATTCATGCCGCCGAAGATCTTATAGAACCCACGGGAGCCGCCCAACGCAAGAGGCGTCACGCCCTTTTCTTTTTCAAGTACGGTATCATAATACTTCTGCAGATCCTCGTAGCTCTTGATGGGCGAAAGGCCGAATTTCTCACGAAGGTCCTTCCGGATGTAAATCACATCGATATCGTAGAAATACTGCGTGAAGGGAATGGTGTACAGGTGATTGTCATAGCGCTTGTTGGCCTCAATAAATTCCGGAGTAAAGGCTTTCTTAAGTCCTGGATAGGCATCATTGTTAAAATATTTGTCCAGCTGGGCATAGGCTCCTTGGGGAACCAGTTCCTTCAGGTTGGCAAATTCGGCATCGAATACAAAATCCGCCGACTCGCCTGCAGCCATCATCAGCTTGACCTTCTGCTTATGGTCATTAATGGGGTTCCACTGGATATCCAGCTTGGTGTTCAGCGTGTTCTTGGTGCGGGCTTCAAACTCGGTCAGAATCGCAGCCATATCCTTGGGGGCATCTCCGAACAGCATCCCCTTCAAGGTTACCGCCGGCGGTGTGGAAGCGGCGGAGCCTGCGGATGCGCCGGGGCTGCTTGCGGTGTCCTTGGTGCTGTCTCCACAAGCGGCGGCCGTACCCAGCAGGGCAACAGACAAAACTGCGGTAGCCATACGTTTAACGTTCATGGTGTTCCTCCCTTTTCATTTTGAGCTTGTATATACTAATCCGCTTCCGGAGATTTGACGAGGAAGGCTTCGAGAAAATCAATATTCCTACGGACGGATGACTTACCGGGAAAAAGCGTCTTGGATGCTCAAACACGTTTTGTCGGCTTTCTTTTTTATTCATTCTGAGGTAACAAAGCCGCCAAAAAACTCGCCCTCAAGTCGCTTTTTCCCTCCCGTCACCTTAAGAATATTCATTTTAACCGCACACCCGGCAAACTCCTTACACGGTATCAGCCCTTTACAGCGCCAACCATCAACCCTTTGACGAAATATTTCTGCAGAAACGGATACAAAAACACGATAGGTCCGATGGTGACAACGGTGGTAGCCAGCCGTACGGTCAAGGCCGGTGGAATGAAGTTGGGTATGTTCACATCCGCCGAAATGGCGTTGATGTAATCCAGGTTGGTCATGATCCGCTGAATCAGATATTGCAGCGGGTAGAGATTCTTATCGTTGATATACAGCATGGCGTCAAACCACTTGTTCCAGTAGCTTAATGCGTAGAACAGCCCGATGGTGGCCATAGCCGGCAGTGAAATGGGCAGAATGATGCGGAACAGGATATAAGCGTCATTGGCCCCGTCGATTTTGGCTGACTCGGCAATGGATTCATCGATGGAAGCGAAGAAATTCCGCAGCAGGAACATGTTCCACGCACTCAGCATGCTGGGAATGATCAGAACCCAGATGGTGTCCTTCATATCCAGGTACTTGGAAATCAGCAGGTACGACGCCACCAATCCCCCGTGGAACAGCATGGTGAAGTAGACATAGAAGGCAATTTTGTTCCGGTATTTCACGGACTTCACCGATAAGGCATAAGCCAAAGCGCTGGTCAGCACCATGGACATGCCGGTTCCCACCAGGGTGATGAAGGTCGTAACGCCATAAGCGCGGTAGATAGTATTGTCCTCGAAGATGAGCTTATAGGCTTCCAGACTGAAGTCGGAGGGCCAGAACATGTAGCCGTTCTTCAGGATCGACGCTTCGCTGGAGAACGAGCTGGCCACCACCGACCAGAAGGGCATCAGGCAATAAACCGCGAATACGGCCAAGAGGATATAAAAGAGACCTTTTAACAGGCGGTCCGACAGGCTTTCCTTGATCATGGCAGAGTTCCTTTCCTTAGAAGATGGCGGATTCAGGGGCAACCTTTTTGGCGATGTAGTTCACTGTAACTACCAGGGTAAAACCAACGATGGACTGCATAAAACCGATGGCCGCGGACATGCTCATGTCCCCCAGGTCCATCATGGCGCGGAACAGATAGGTGTCGATGACATCCGTGGTCGGATACAGGGCAGGATTCCGGCCGATAATGGCATAGATCATGCCGAAGTCTCCGTTGAAGATCCCGCCCACTGCCAGAATCAGAAGCAGGATAATCGTCGGCTTCAGCAGCGGGAGGGTGATGAAGCGGATTTTCTGGAGCCGGGTGGCGCCGTCAATGGATGCGGACTCATAAATATCCGGGTTGATGCCCGAGATAGTGGCCATATACACGATGGAACCGAAGCCTGCCCCATGCCATACCTTCAACAACACCAGGATGACCGGCCAATATTGCGGAGAGGCCAGAAACTGGACCGGACCCAGACCGAACACGGACAGAATCTGATTAATGAAGCCCCCATCCGTAGCTACAAATGCGGTGATAAACATGGCGACGACGGTCCAGGAAAGAAAGTGGGGGAAAATCATCACCGATTGGGTGATTTTCTTGAACCACTTGCCGCTAAGCTCGGTGACCATGATAGCGATACAAACGGCGGTAAAGGTATTAAAGGCAATAAACAGCACGTTCAGAAAAACCGTGTTGCTGACAATCCGGATCCAGTCATCGGACTGGAAGAAAAACTGAAAGTTTTTTAACCCGACAAACTTGCTGCCCGTGATGCCCTTCATAGCCTTGAAATCCTGGAAGGCGATAACGATGCCGCCCATGGGCAGATAGGCAAATACAAAGAACCATATCATGCCCGGCAGAGCCAGGAAGTAGAGAAATTTGTTGCGGGCAAGCTCGTGGGCAAAAGCGGCCAGCCCTCTCCGTTTCTTTATCTTGGGCGGAGAAACCCGCTCAAGCGGGGTTACAGCGGTTTCACTCATTCTAATCCTCCTTAAAGGGTTGTCTCTTTCTTCGTTCCTGTGGCCTAACTATACTCAACTGCCAACTCCCCGGGGTAGCCCAAAATCCATGCAAAAATCCCGTTCTTCCGCTCCGCAGAGGGTTCAAAAAGTAACAATCAGTTCAAAAAAAGACTTTCCCGCCTGTATCAACAAGGGGAAAGTCTCCGGCGGAGGCGTGGGGCCGGCTCATTCCCCGCTGCTTTTGCGGAAATGGTCCGGCGTTTTGCCGCTGAATTTTTTGAAGGAAAAGTAAAAATACTTGGTGTTTTCGAAGCCCACCATCTCACCGATCCGGTTGGCGGGCAGGTCGGTGCCCAGAAGCAGGGACTTGGCCTTTTCGAAGCGGTATTCCGTCAGATATTGATTGATGGAAATGCCTTCAATATCCTTAAATACCTTCCGCATGTAATTGACCGAAAGCCCCCCGAATTCCGCCAAGGCGTCCACGGTCAGATTGCTGTCGGCATACTGCTCATGAATGCGCTCCTTCAGCTTCTCCACAATGGCCCAATTTTTCTGGGAGGATTGTTTGTCCCTCACACTGATGGCAGACTCGCACAGGGCGGCCAGCCATTCCCGGATTTGATCAAGGGTTTCGAACTTGTACAATTGCTGGCCCAGCGCCCCGATATCCGGCCGGAAGCCGCCCGTATCCGTGGCAGCGGCCATGGCCTTGGCCGTACGGGAGACGGCAAACAGAAGCTGGTTCAGTAAAAGCATCATCTCATCATAAGAAATCCTGCCCAACACCGTCATATATTCCTCCAGCGCTGCTGTGGTCCGGGCCAGATCGCCCAGCTTCATATGGTCGGTGATCTGTTTCTCCAGTCCGGTAAACACATTGTCCGGGACGGACTCCCGGCTTTCCTCCATATCCGCAGGAATGAGACTGCGCGGGCCCAGCACCATCCTGTAGCGGGAGCCGTTCAGAGCGGTCTGCCAGGAGCCCGGCACCTCCTGGAACCCTCTGGCATAGCTGCCCATGGCCACCGACAAGGACAGCTTCAGGTAATGCTCCGCATTCTCCTGGATATCCCGGAGAATATGTAGCAGCTCCGGCTCCATCCCCTCCGGCTTGTTGAATACAACCACCACCTGGTCCTCCCCGCCGTCAAAGCTGTAGGTGGGAAACCGCTTGGCGCCAAGCTCATCGGCGATATTGGTGATGGCATATTTCAACAGGGAAATGTCGTTGGGGCTGTAGGGTCCGGCCCATTCGTCATAGGAATCCAGCCGCAGCAGGGCCACCTGAAAACCCGGCTCCCGGAACAGTATTCCGGCACGGGACAGCTTGCGGGTAAGCTCCGTTTCGCTCCAGCCGCCCAGCGTCAGCTGCCGCAGTGCCTCTCTTCGCTCCGTGTATTGGTACCCGGCCATACTGGTCTGCAGGTCCTGTACCCTGCGCTCCAGATAGCGGAAGGTTCCGGAGAGGAGATCGTATTCGCTTCCCGTCCGGGGACCCGCCCCTCCTAGGTCTGCACGGGTGACATTCTGGACCAGCCGGTGGATAGGGCTATAGATCAGGCGGATGAAAAAGATGCCGAACAGCAACGTCAATACCAGCATGATGGCGGTTGCCGTCAGAATAAACCGCTTCATATCGTTCACCTTTTGCAGCAGCGTGCCGTAATTGACGTCTCCTACGAACACCCAGCCCAGGCTGTCGGATTTCAGATAGGAATAACGGTGCTTCTCTCCCTTGAATACCGTTTCAATACTGCCCTTGTTGCTGGACGAAGCCAAGATCCTCCGGATGGCCTCATTATCCGATACATCGGCAAACATCATGCTGCTGTCCGTATGGGAAACCACCGTACCCTGGCGGTTCAAAATCATGGACTGGTAGGATTTGGTCCCCTTATCCGTGCCGTTCATCACCAGATCCTGGAGAATCTGCTGATCGAGATTCAGCACCATGGCTCCGCTTATAGCCCGGTCATCCCGCATGCTCATATACGCCACGGAGATCAGATTCCCGGAGAACACCTTGGTATCATACACAAACTCCGTTTTCCGCGGGATAAAGATGCTTCCTGTATAAACCATCGGATTCGCCAGAAGCTCCAGCATCTTTTGGTCATAAAATTCGTCGAAGGTCCGGACCGTGGTCAGCGAGGAGAACACCAGTCTCTGATTGGGGTTAACCAAGTAAACGGAATGCACCATGGGATTGGTGACTGCCAGATCGGATAGCTTGGCTCCGATCCGTCCCATCAGCGCCGTATCGAACTCACTGCTGTAGAACCCTGCCTGGATATCTGCAGAGGAGTAGGCATTGGCGAAATGGCGGTAGGTGAAGCTGAGCAGAATATCGGCCGTATTGTAGGACTGCTCGATGGCCCGGTCGGTGGACGCAGTCAGCTCCTCCTTCAGGTTATCCGACACCTTGGAGGTGATGACGAGGGTCAGTCCCCCGATGATTAACAAGCCTACGGCCAAATAGGACAGAATCAGGCGAATCAGCAACTTTTTTTCCATTAAAAAGGTCTTGATGGCTTTCATCGGCTCCTCCATGGACAAAGGGTAACTTTCATTATAAAAAAACCGGGACCGGCTTGGGTATGCGGTTTTTTATGTTTATGGTGCGGTTTTTTAAGAGAATAACGGGAAGCAGGCATGAAGCCCGGAGCCTCATGCCTGTGTAGATGTCTGACGTTAGGCTTTGCTTTGGCAGCTATATCTGCACTTGGCGGCGTACAGCAAGTCCGTAAGAGTGCGATGTGGCGTCGATTCCGACAGAATGGCTTTCCGTGCGGAGAAGCAGGGTGCCGTCCGATTCCTTTTGTACCAGCAGCTTCCGCCGCCCCTTCTCTTTGGGATACAGGACCGTCAAAAAACCTGCCTCCGCGTTGGCCACTGCCCGGATATAATCCATCATGGATACACGGTCTGCCTGGTCACCAAAAAAAGGTGTAGCGCGACCTTGCTCCAGACAGAGGGATTCCAGAGGAGACAGGAACACAGTCTCCAGATCCACTCCATATCTCCCTTGCGAGTAGACCTGGCTGCCTTCAATAACCGATTGCCCGGAGGCAACAGGAAGACTGAACAGCACCCGGCCAGAAAAATCCCACACCGTATCGCGGATGATGTACAGGTCAGGCTCCTTCAGCCACAGGATATGGCGGATATGCCGCCCTGCCCCTTCGGGATTGGCTATTTCGATGGTGATGCTCTCCGCATCTCCGCAAAGCACCGTTCCCAGCACTCTGCTCATCCGCGGCACATCCACCCAGCCCCGCTCCAGACTGTAGGTGCCTGCCGACAAATTGATGGCACCTTCCACAGGCTTGGGAATCACCGTTTGTGTGGTGGCAAACTGCATGCAGGCATGGGAGTATGAAGAGATATGCCATTGGGTGCTGCTGTCAAAATAGCCTTCAATTCCGGAATCCATTACCAAAGGCACAGAATCTTTGTAGAGGATAAAAGAACCCTGGTCCAAGTGGCCGTGGCCCACCGGCTGCGGACTGGACATCACGGCGAAGTAGCTTTCCCTGCCGGTGCCGTAACCCTTGCGGAATACATGGATTCCGGCATCGGGAAAGGCGGTGGTGGAGCCGAGAATCAATGCTCCTGTTGGCTTGTAGGTATCCCCTTGTCCCAGGATATTCTCCAAGGCGACGCTCTCCCCCCACAGCCGCTTGAAGGGTTTGCCTGCCGCCGCCCAGGTATGGTACATAAGATCAGCCAATTGGACGTCGGTTTTGGCCACATCCGCCAGATAGGCGGCAAAAAAGCCAAATTCCCCGCCGCCGCCCAAAGCATGGTCGCCGAAAGGCGGTGTGCCGATCCGGCCGTCAAAGTAGCGGTATCCCGGAGTCTGCACCGAGGCGCTGTATCCGAACATCCGCAGCAGAGGCGTATCAGCGAACCAATTTTCCCCTAGCACATGATTCGCTGCCTTGGCATATCCGGCAAAACGCTCCAGTGCCGCATGATGGTAACGGATGGATTCCGGCCAGGAGGAATCCGGGTTCACATTCAGCTTCAGCTGTGCCTTCAGAATACAATGGGCATTATGGAGCCAGGTGTGCCGATTGGGAAAGTCCGTCAGTGCCATCATCATAAAGCCGGTTCCCGCACACATATCCGTCTGCCAGTTGCTGCAGCCCTCTTGGGCTTCATAAGGCGTCCATTCCGTACGGTCACGCATATCCAGCATGTACCGGAGTAAATAATCGGTCATGCGGTAGAAGCGCTCTTTTTCCTCCCGGGAAAATACACCCGCGCCGCGGATAAAGGAATAGCTGACCGCCGCCGCCGACAGCATCCTTCCCCCTTGGACCGCGCCATAGCTGTCATTGCCCTCGGGACGCAAATTGGTGGCCAGCCAATGCTCCGCCCCTTGGCAGAAATCATTGAACATAAACAGCAGCTGGTCCTTCACCTTGCGGGCATAAATCAGTTCGCCCGTCATGGCATACTGGATGGCGTCGCACTGCATGGGCAGGAGGAACCGCCCGCCGGGAATGGAGGATTTGCGGTTGAAGCTGTATTCAAATTGGCCAACGGGCTGGCCCGCTGCATCCAGAAATGTCAGAACCGCCTTCAAGCCGGATTTCAGCTTGCCGTCCAGCTTGGCCTGGAAGGTTAAGGTGTACGCTCCTCCCTCCGCAACAGGGACAGTCCGGGTACAGGTCCATGCCCCCTCATCATGGCCGGTAGGGTTGCAAATGTACAAGGAGTGTCTGGTTGTCCCCTCCTGATACCGGGTTTGCACCTGGGAGGAAAGGTTATCCGTTTCCGGCCGGCTCCGGTCTCCCCCTCCACAGAAGGGATATTCATCCTCCCATTTCAGGACGGGACTGCCCTTGCGCGCTTCAGGCCGCCAATGGAGCGGGCCTTCTCCGCCGCCTTCGTCGAAGCTTCCGTTGGGAATGGGGAGACTGCCCCCGCTGGCGGACAGGATCTCCAGGTTGTCAATCCATACATGGCCTAGCCCCTCCTGCTCATTCTCCTCCGCCTGCAGCACGAAGGAAACGGAGACCGAAGCCGCCTGCTCCGGTGCTTTGAAGTTGGCAATTTTGTCCGTTGAGCTCCATAGGTAAAAATGGCGGTTCAGCTCCGCATAATCATGGCGGCTGTTCATAATCAGGGAGGTAGCCCGCCGGATCTCCTCTTCGCTGTATTGGGCGGCGATGGCGGCGATCCTGTTATACTGCTCCCGGACCAGGGAGTCCGTTGCAATGGTAGCCTTCACCCGTTCCAGCCCTTCCCGTGACAGATAAAGCGATGTTTCCGGGTCCACATCCGTGCGGAGCAGCCGGGAATGGCGAAGCACACGCAGGGCATTGAAGCAGGCCACCGCTGCTAAGGCAATATCTTCGCCGTTGTCCGCGTTGTCTTTCTTTAGGGAAGCCTCCAGCACCAGGCTGGTAGCCTTCAGTTTTTGAATAGCATCTTGGCTGTAACAGCCTGGTTCCCTTCCGGGTTTAGCCGTGTTCAGCAGCTCCCTGCTTTTATCCAACGCAAGGGCTGCCCTCTCCTTCAGCTTCTCTATCCCGCCTCTCCGCATATCCTGGCCTTCAAACCAGCTCAGTGCTTGCTCCATACCATAATGGGAATATACCTTTCCTTTCTCCAGGAAAGGCGGAACCATAGTGAAACGCTCTGCGGCGAACAACACCGCTTCATCCTCCCGGGGCCTGTAAAATTCCCGGTTGCGGATGAAAGGAACCTCCTTGCCTGCCAAGGCCTCTTCCGCCAATTGAACCATATCCAACAGCGCCGCTTTGGCTCCTTCGGTATAATAACGGCCCTCCCTGTCCACCAGGCCGCGGGCCTTCTCTATCCATGCTTGTAGCTGATCTGCGTGTGCCGATTTATTCGTCATATCCGGTTGGCCCATCCTTCCATTACTTCTTGCCGGTACTGATAGACCGGCGGTTTGTTCAGCCAGTGTATACCGGAAACCGCGGAAGCGATAGGCATGTTTTCTGATGATCCCCCCGATTTTTAATCACCCTGAAAAAATGGACCGATCATGACATTTTCACCCTTTTTCCGGCGGGCCTACGTCCACTATCTTAAAAAAGAACGGTTTTCTCTGCAAAAACCTCATTCCAAGCGGCGCCTCCGTACACTAAAATGAGGGCAAACACGTAAATATAGAGAAGGTAGGGTGCATACCATGCTGCAGAAGCAGGATCAACAATGGGTGGAGAGTGTCATTCAGAAGTTTGCAACCAAGCTGGATTGGGTCAGTGAAAAGTCGAAATTTAAAATCCCCTATATGTCCGTTAACGGAACCCACGATGACAGGGCCGCGGAGAATCCCAGCGGGTCTGAGGCGGATGGCATCTGCTGGTGGACCAACGGCTTCTGGGGCGGGCTGATGTGGCTCATGCATCATGAAACGGGCAATGGCAAATATGCGGAAACCGCTGCGATATCGGAAGGGTATCTGGACCGGGCTTTCCAGGAATTCTACGGGCTGCACCATGACGTAGGTTTTATGTGGCTGCCCACCAGCGTAGCCAATTACCGGGTTACCGGAAATCCCGATTCCCGCAAACGGGCGCTGCATGCCGCCAACCTGCTGGCAGGACGGTTCAACCTGGCGGGCCGCTTCATCCGTGCGTGGAATGATCTTGACGAGGGGGATACCCGGGGCTGGGCAATTATCGACTGTATGTTCAATATCCCTCTCTTGTATTGGGCCACGGAGGAAACCGGGGACCCGCGGTACAAGCAGATTGCCATGGCCCATGCGGACACGGCTATGACCGCTTTTGTGCGGCCGGACGGATCGGTGAACCATATTGTGGAATTTGATCCGTTCCAGGGCGGTGTGGTGCGGACTTATGGGGGACAAGGCTATGGGGAGGGCTCCTCATGGACCCGGGGTCAAACCTGGGCACTGTATGGCTTCATGATGAGCTACAAGCACACGGGGAAAGACGACTATCTGCAAACCGCCAAACGGGTGGCCCATTATTTCATGGCTAATATTCCGGAGAACGGGGTCATTCCGGTTGACTTCCGGCAGCCTGCGGAGCCGGTGCTGGAGGACGATACCGCAGCGGCTATTGCGGCCTGTGGACTTATCGAGATTGCAAAGGCTGTGCCTGAGGCGGAGCAGGCGATGTATTTGAACGCCGCGATGAAGCTGCTCCGTACGCTGGAGCCCCGGTGTGACTGGACCGAGGAAAATGACAGCATCATGCTGCGCGGCTCGGAGGCGTATTTCCGGACCCGGCATCACCATCCGATTATCTACGGGGACTATTATTTTCTGGAGGCCCTGCTCAAGCTGAAGGGCAATGAATTATACCTGTGGTGAGCAGCTTATAAGCTGAAGTTTCGTTATCTTGCTGTTACAACCCCCAAATCCGCCAAACCAGCCTCATCCGGGTTATACTGGGTGTGGAGGTGATCGGGTTTGGGGGATTTCTATTTACCAGACGAAAAATGGCGGGCCATTCTGAACAATGACGCCGCATTTGACGGGCAGTTTGTATACGGCGTCAGCTCAACGGGCATTTTTTGCCGGCCTTCCTGTAAATCCAGGCCGCCCAAAAAAGAAAACACTCACATTTTTGCTACTTCCCGGGAAGCATTGGACGCCCGTTACCGGCCATGTAAACGGTGCAAGCCCACAGGAGAACGGATGCCGGATGAGGAATGGATTTCCTTGGTGACAGGATATATCCGCCGGCATTACCCCGCCCCCCTTCACCTGCAAACTTTGGCGGACATCTCCCACAGCAGCCCGTTTCACCTGCACCGGACCTTCAAACGCATCACAGGCCAAACACCGGCGGCATATGTCCAGCAGATCCGCATCGAACAAGCCGCAGCGGAGCTGCTTGCCACGGACAAGCCGGTTTCGGTTATTGGCACGGATGTGGGATTAGCCAATACCCCTTATTTCATTACTTTGTTCAAAAGCCAAATAGGCTGTACCCCGGCGCAATACCGGAAGCAGCATACAGGTGCAGATAAAGGAGAGTTGGAATGAGAAGAAACCTAAAAGGAACGCCTGTCTATTGGACGAGGTTTGCGTATGGGCCATGGCGCCTGCACGTGGCGGCGACAGAGCAAGGGCTTTGTTACGTGGGTTCAGCTGACCGCTCCTATGAGGAGCTGGAGGATTGGGCATGCAGGCGGCTTCAAGGCTGCCGCTTAACAGAAGATGCCGGCAAGCTGGCGCCCTATACCGGGCAGCTTACCGGCTATCTGCAGGGAGAACGGCAGGACTTCACCGTTCCGCTGGATTTGTACGGCACCCCATTCCAGCTTGCGGTGTGGGATGCCCTGAACAGCATACCTTACGGGCAGACGGTAACCTATTCGGACATTGCCCACCGGTTGGATAAACCCCAGGCCTCCCGGGCCGTAGGTGCCGCCATCGGGGCCAACCCGGTTCTGATCACCGTGCCCTGCCACCGTGTAGTGGGCAAACAAGGCGCCTTAACCGGCTACCGTGGCGGCTTATCCATGAAAACCAGGCTTTTGGAGCTGGAGCGCCGCGGACTTCTTTCGCCGGTTTGACAGTGGCTGGTTAGCTATTTGCCTTTTGGGCCATAAGCTCATCCAGCGCCTCTTCAATGATCTGTTTCACATCATCCACCGTCAACCCCAGGGCTACGGAAAATTCGTTATACAGCAGGTCCTCGGCACGCTTCAAATATTTCAAGTCCGTTTCATTCAGCTTCCGTTTGCTCAGGATAACCTCGCAGTTCCGCATGCAGATGGATTTGATGAGCTTCATAAGCGTTTCACAGGTATAATCCTGCAGGGAGGATTCATAGGCATTGGCCAGCCATTTGGTGTTGCATGCGCTATAATCCTCCTCCTGCAGCTCCGGAAAATGCTCAAGCAGATGCTGGGCATCTGCGGAGGAAATCACCGTCCGCATCAGCACCTTGGTATCCACAGGAGTATAGATGGTTTCCGTACTGTGCAACGGAGACAGGGTGTAATAAGATCTGGGATTTTCCCCTGCGGAGAATCCGGGGATTCCCACCTCTTTCACTTCACAAACCCCGCTATTGCCGTAAATGACAAACTCACCTGCCTGGAACATTCGATATCCTCCTATTCCTGGAATATGAAAGCTTGCTGACTTACCCGCATAAACCAATTGTACCATACATGTGTCAAGTCTTTTTTACTCTCCGTTACTAAATATACCATATATTAACTTATTTTTTGATTAAATGCTTCTTATTCTCCCTAAAAGTCTCTTATTCCTGCGGGGAACGCTCTGTTGTCTCCTTTGGCTTCGAGGCTTGTTTTTTCAAGAAAAGCCTGGTTATGGTCAGAATAAATAAAACGGCAAACCCTTTTTGCACCCACAGGTTAAGCTTAGCCCATTCGGGCATATCCTCCTGCCAGCTCAGATTGCGAAGCTGGATCAGTCCAAACAGAAGAAACAGGACAACCAGCACCAGCAATATATCCACAATTCTGCCCGCCATTTTCATAAGTCCACCACTATTCATGCGTTATTGGCCTGCTCACATTCCTTCGCGAATACTGGAAGCTTCTTCTATTCTAGTTCATTTTCCCTGCGTTGAATATAAAGGATGTTCCCATTGACAATTTCATACATCAGGTTTATGGTTGAATTATTATTCAATCAATAAAAAAGGAGGTTTCCCCTATCCCCCGCACACAGGACCAAAACCGCCAAATTAAAGAGGCAACCCAAGATAAAATTCTGGATGCCGCCTTGCTGCTCTTCGCTCATAACGGTCTGGCGGCAACCAATATTGCTGGTATCGCCAAGGAGGCAGGAATCAGCACCGGGCTTTTGTACCATTATTTTGCGTCCAAGGAAGTTCTTTTTTATGAGCTGGTTAAACGTGCGGTCAGCTTTTCCGGTGAAGCCATGTCGCGTTACAGGGGCAATCCAGGAACAGCCAAGGAACGGCTCCAGCTTATCTCCCGTTCCCTGACGGATATTCTGCAGCGCGGCACCAAAACCGCCCAGTATTTCACCTTGATGCTGCAAGCCGGATTGGTGCGGGACGGGAGCATGTCCCCCCATTTGACCAACTCCACTCTCCCCTTCAAAATTTTAGCCGGGTTGATTGAAGAGGGGCAGCAGGAGGGTACCTTCAAGCAGGGCGATCCCATGCAGCTGGCTATTCTATATTGGGCTTCGCTTCAAGGCCTTTGTGCGTTCCGGCTGACCATGAGGGAATTTTTCCAGTGTCCCGGCCCGGAACTTCTGGATGGGGTACTGCTGAAGGAAGAAGCTTGATAAGACTATTTTATGAGAGAGGCGGAGTCAAAATGAATATACTTTCAGGAGCCGCAACAGGTCAGGATTGGGCCAATCAGATTGCCCACATCCAGGATTCCAATTCATTGCTTCATGTTATTGCAGAGTTTGAGTCTGCACTGGATGACAACATATTGAGGCAGGCTGTGCTGCAATCCCTTCAAGCAGAGCCCGTCCTAGCCTGCCGCTTCGATGACACCCAAGCTCCGCCTTGCTGGATGCCCATACAGCTGCACAAACCGGAAGATTGGCTCCGAATAAGCTCAACGGATTCTGCTGAAAACAGTATCCGTCATTTTATTGAAGAGCTTCCTCTTGAAGAAGGACGGCAGCTGCTGGTCCAACTGATCCACAGTCCCACAGCCGATGTGCTTTGCATCAAGCTGGACCATGCCTGCTGTGACGGCGGAGGCGCGAAGGCGTATCTGCAGCTTCTCTGCGGCATCTACAACGGGTTATATCTGGAGCAGATCGGATCGGGTGGGCAAGGTCTTGAGAAAGGCATAACCTCCCGATTTCCGGAACGCTCCTCCAAGCAGGTTTATGAAGCCGCCGGCATCCAGGATATTCGTCAGGCTTACAAGCCGGAGAAGGACATGCCGCTTCCCTCTGTCACTATTCCCTTCCAGGAGGGAACCTCCGGTCAAGCCCGTTATACTATTATTCGTGTGCCGTTTGCCGACTTGCGTCCTCGGGAAGAAGGTTTCACCATCAACGATATGCTGCTCGCGGCTTTAACCCGTGTTTTGGCAGGGCTGGAGCATGGTTCATCGGATCATAACGAGGACATCCGCCAAACCGCCGTTAATCTGACTATTGACTTACGGAGATATTTCCCCTCCGGTCAGCAGCCCGGGGTATGCAACCTGTCCGGGATGGAAAAGCTGGCTGTGCCTATCCCTCCGGACGAAGAATTTGGACAAACTGTCAAGCGGGTTCATGAGACGATGGCGGCTGTTAAGGGATCCAGTCCGGGTCTGCACAGCGCCGTCTCCATGGATTTCCTGGCCAGGCTTCCTTATCCGCAGGCGCAAGCCATGCTCCTGCAGGCCAGCTCCCGGGTAAAAGCAGCCGGACAATCCGCCCCCATTTTCTCCAATTTAGGCTGGATTGTATCTGATAAGCTTCAATTCGGGGAAGCCTCTGCTAGACGTATATATGCCGTCACCCCTGCCATGCATGCACCGGCTTTTATGCTGGGGGCCAGCTCCTACGGAGAAGAGCTAACACTTGCCGCCTCTTATTTCGAACAGGAGCGCAGCCGGGAAGCGGTTCGTTTACTGCTGGAAGCCATCGCTGACCAATTGATATAAAAGGATTGTCCAAATCTGACATTCAAGGTAAACTAGACAAGTCTGTATTTTGGAAACAATCAGGGGGCTTGTCAATCGTGAGCGGAAATGACGATTCATTGCAAAAAAAGCTCCGGCCGCGGCATATCAGCTTTATGGCCATGGGCGGAGTCATCGGCACCGGAATCTTCAAGGGCAGTGCCGAAACCATCGGCATCGCCGGACCCGGTATCGTGCTGTCCTACGTATTTGCAGGGCTGCTTCTGCTGGTGGTCATGGGGGCCATTGCGGAGATGGCTACGGTGTACTCCAATAAGAACATGAAGGATTTTATCCGCGATGCCTTCGGCGAACGCCTGTCCTTCATCGTGGGCTGGCTATATTGCTTCATGTGGCTGACGGTGTGTGTTATCGAAGTGCTGGCGGCGGGAAGCTTCCTCCAGTATTGGCTGCCGGACATGCCCTTGTGGCTCCTGACGTTGGCCAGCGCTGCGTTGATCCTCATTATTAATATGATGAGTGTCGGCGGCTTCGGGGAAACGGAATTTTGGCTGGCCGGCATCAAAATCACGATGATCATTGTGTTTATTGTGCTGGGCGCGGGCATCCTGTTCGGAATTATCCCCGTAGCAGACGCTCCTTCGCTGACGCAGAACTTTACGGAGCACGGCGGCTTCTTCCCGCAGGGCTTTACCGCCATCTTCTCCGGTTTGCTGGTGGTTATGTTCTCTTATGGCGGATCGGAGCTTATCGGACTGACCTTGACAGAGGCTCAGGATGCGGAGAAGGTTCTGCCCCGGGTGGTCAAAAGCTTCATTCTCCGGGTGGTCCTGTTCTACACCCTGCCCATTCTCATCATCTGCGGCCTGATTCCATGGAACCAGTTGGACGGACATACCAGCCCCTTCGTGCAGGTGCTGGCTTCCATCGGCCTGAAGGGCTCCGCCCATGTGATGAATTTCATTCTGATCACAGCCGTTCTGTCTGCGGCCAACTCCGGGATTTACGGCGCTACGCGGATGCTCCACTCCATGGCCTCGCAGGGTGAAGCACCGGCGGCTCTGGCCCGCACCTCCCGCAAGGGTGTGCCGGTGAACAGCCTGAAGCTGTGCGCGGTAATCCTCGGTGTGGGTGCAATGCTGGCTTACTTCTATCAGGACAGCCTGTTCCGGATTCTCATGGCGGTGCCGGGCTTTGTGGTGCTGCTGGTCTGGATCAGCATCTGCCTCTCCCAGCTGAAGCTGCGCAAAAGCTATCCCAAGGAGCCCGGCTTCAAGGTATGGGGCTACCCGTACATCACCATCATCACCATTGGCTGTTTGGCGGTTATCGCCTGCCTGTTCCTGGTGGATGCCCAGAACCGGGTCAGCATCGGCGCTTGTATCGCTGTTGTGGTACTGCTGGCGGTATGGTCCTTTATCAAATTTAAGGGTAATCGTGCGGGTTCCCAATAAACATTCCGGATAGGATGCCGCGGGAATTGCTGCTGTTTAGAAAAGCAGGGCATCGAACATGAAATTTTGTGTTTAATTTCCCGTTTGCAGGCGGTTCGGCCCTGTATATATGAAATTTCATATATAATTCAGCGATATGTGGCCTGGGCGGCGATTTATATATGATATTTCGAGTACAATGCCCTGAATCTGGTCAAAAGCGGCTGTACGAACATGATTTTTCGAGTACAATGTCCGACAACGGGCAGCGTATGCTAAAAAAGCATGGCTCCTTGTGGGGAGTCCATGCTTTTTTATTTGCCGGACGATGGGAAGGGCCGAAGAATTAGCGGTCGGACCTGACAGACTGTGGGCCACCGTGTGCAAATCCGATGGTGAGTGGACCGGACTTGGGTGGCCAGAGGTCGATGGATCGGGCAGACTATCGGGTTAGCAAGTGACCCCGCCCTCCAGCTCCCCTTCCAGTTCCATGTAGCGGCTGCGAAGCCGCTCCAGCTCCTCCTCGGAGGCGTCCCAATACCGGCGCTGATGGCTTTCCAAGAGACTTTCCAGCGCCTGATGGTAGGCCCAGCGGTTATTCTCCTCCATCCGCCGGCTCCTCTCCTCATCCGCTACATAAGCCTGATGCAGCTCCGAAAACATCCAGGAATCCACCTTGCCGGTGGTTGCCGCCAATCCCAGCATATTCCCGAAGCGTTCGGCAATTTTCTGCACCCCGTGGAACGGATGCTCCAGAAGCCCGTTGATCCAGGTAGGATTCAGCAGCCTTGTGCGCAGCCCTCTCCCGATAGCCGCCGCGGCATCCTCCGAATGCGGACGCAGCCCGGTGGTATCCGAAATAAAGATATCAGCGTCCGTCCCCTTCAGCATACTGACCGATTTGGCCAACCCGCCGAAAAACTCATAAAAATGATCCAGATCGGTGACTTCATGCTCATGGTCGCTGCGCACCTGGGATACCAGCTCCACCGAACCGAGACGGTCGGCAAACAGCTCCCCCGCTTCTTTTCCCCGGCTGGCGCCGCTATACACATACTTGAGGCTGTTCAGATAGGATTGGCCCAGCTCGGCTTCCTGAGTCCAGGCTTTGGTCTCCACCAGCTTGGTGAGATTGGTGCCATACTCTGCAGCCGCGGGGCCGAAAATTCGGGCGCAGGCCAGATCCCAGGCCTCCGCCTCTTCATATCCCTCCGCCAGCAGCTTGCGGTACTGGGTCAGGGTATGCTGCCTGAACCGGTTCTCCTCCTCCGTTTCGTCAAGGTCGGAGACCTGCCGGAACAACTCATTCAACGTCTCCAGCAAATTGGGGAACATATCCCGGAAGAAGCCGCAGATGGTCACCACCACATTCAGCCTGGGCCGCCCCAGTTCACGGAGAGGGATAATTTCAAATACCGGCTGGTTGAACCGGCTTCTCCCGGCAATACGGACCCCCGTCAACCGGAGAATCTGCCCGAAGGTCTCCCCTTGAGTCCGGGAGGTTTCCAGCCCCCACATGACCAAGGCAGTGGTATCCGGAACATGGCCGTGGCGGCGTTGATAAAGCTCCACCACATTGTCGGCAATGGCCGCTCCTCTGGAGGCAGCGGTATCACTGGGGACCGACCGGCAGTCAAATTGGTAGAGATTATAGCCGGTAGGCAAAATGTCCGGGTGCCGGATGGCATCTCCTGCCAACCGGGCCGGAGAATATTCCCCATCCAAAAGACAGATGAGCTGGTCCAGCTCCAGATTGGAGGATGCCAGGCGGAAGGCCTCCCGGCCGAACTGCCAGGTTTTGGCCCAAGCCTCCTGCAGAGCTGCGTTGTCGGAAGCCATGGAAGGAATCACACCCGTTTCTGCAAACCGGGCTGTTAGTGCAGAAACCATGTCATCCAAACGCTGCAGCTCCGCTGTATGGCTGCCGGCTGTCAGCTGCTCATAGTCCAGCCCCGCCGCCTCTGCCACCAGCCCTTGCAGGGAACGGACCTCATGTCGGTCATGATGGAGGACGAACTTCATATATGAGGCTGCCTCCTCCCTGTCATATCCCTGCCCCAGCACATGCAGACCGGCAGGAATCAGGGAACGCCGCATCCGGTAGATTTCATCCTCAATGGCCTCGGCATCCTCCGCCTTCAGATGCAATTCATCGGCTTTCTTCATAATCCGGGTCCAGATGTCCGGGCATTGGCCGGGGTTCAGCTTTTCCGCCTGATGATATTCGTTCAGAAGGGCATCCAGCAGGATGTATTCGCCATACAGCTCGCTTTCCACAAAAGGAGGGGACTGGTAGCTCACCAGCACTGCATGGCTGCGGTGTTTAGCCACCATGGCCTCTGCGGGATTGCCCACATAGTAGTAATACAGATGGGGCAGCTCCCCAACCAGTTCATCCGGCAGACATGCCCCGGACATGCCGGTTTCCTTACCTGCCATAAATTCCAGCGTGCCATGAGTCCCTACGTGGAGAACAGCATCGGCTTTAAATTCCTCCCGGAGATAATGGTAGAAGGCCTGATACTGATAAGGCGGGAGCAGTGACCGGTCATGGTAGGCTTTTTCGGATTGTTCATGAATCCCTCTGGCCGGCTGCAGTCCGATAAACACATTGCCGTTGACCAATCCAGGAATCAGATAACTGCCCCCGTCGCTCATGATTTCCCCCGGAGGCGGACCCCATTGTTTCTCCATCTCCGCCCGGTGGGGATAATGACGGAAATATGCTTCGCACCGGGTGTGGGGGTAACGCAGCATAGAGGCTGAACCGCCTTCGTCCCTCCATTGGGCAGAGTTGATCCGGCCTTCACTTACAAAAGCTTCCCGTAGCTCCGCAGCGGACATCTCCTGAACGTCGTAGCCGGATTGCTTCAGTCTGGTCAGCAACCGGGAAACGGATTCGAAGGTGTCTATAAAGGAGCCCCCAAAAAGATGGGCTTCCCCCGGCGGATAATTGTAGCAAAGGATGGACAGCCGTTTGTCATGGCGCGGTTTGGCTTGAAGCGCCAGCCACCGCCGGATCTTGGCGGCCAGACGGTCCGCCCGCTCCCCGATCAGGGACAGAGTCCGCCACTTGATACCAAACTCCTCTTGGAAACCCTCCTCATCCATCGCCGCCAGGGGCAACAGCTCAATGGCCCCATCCAGCTCGGGCAGCATCATCTGCACCAGGAACTCTCCGGGGGACAAGCCCTCCGGGGAGTCCTCCCATTCCTGGCGCAGGCGTTTGGACAGGAACACCGGGTGCAGAAGCGGCGCCTTAAGCTCCTCCAAAAGCGCCATTACCGCCGATGAATCCCCACCTACAGGTCCGGCGCCCAGGCGGAAGGGGATAAAATTCACCACCATGTTGACTGCGCCGCCTGAGTGACTGCCAAACATCAGCAGCTCCCGCAGCTGCGCCACATCCACGCCGGTGATGGAGCCGAAAGCAATGGGCAGCACATGGGCGAAGTCTTGAAGCCGCTCCATCATTCCCGCCACAATCGGATGCAAATCCACGGGATAGGTGCTGCCCATAAACAGGACAGCAATAGTAGGAGTATCGGGACTGCGGGATGTTTTCTGCCAATGGTCCCGGAGCGTCTTATAGCGCTTCCGAGTAGTCGGGTCAAACAGGTTGAGGCCAGTCAACGTCAGCGGTTCCTCCGGTAAGGGCCAGTGCGAAGCCTCTTCTCCTCCCCACATATGGACCACCTGCAGCAGCAGATTGCGGATATTCTCCAAACCGCCGGACTGCCAATAGGTCCGCAGCATCAAGAGCAGCTCATAGTCCTTTTGCTGGGCGGGGATGAGGCGGACAACAGGCTGTTTATCAGCCGGCTGGCGATTATTCGCTGCCATCGCCTCCACATTGGGGCCTGTCAGGTCACCAAGGCGCAGCAGCTTCCCCAGCCTTCCACTGTCTCCGCCAACTGTAATCTGCTGCGCCCGGCAGCCGGCGCATTCGGCGAGCAGGAACTTGATCAACCCATCCGCCATACCATGCGGATCGTGAAGAATGACATCCGCTTCCCGGATGGCAGTCTGGAGCTGCGCCAGCACCCTGTGCTCCGGCATCTCCCCGGTATGGTAGAGGGAGAGCTTCAGCTCCTGCCTCCGCCCTGCGTCAAGCTCAGAAAAAACCGCGGAGAAATTCCGCAGCACATCATAAGATGCAGTAAACACTATCAGCTTCATCATCGGTCTCCTTTCACCATCTGCCGGACAGCTGCAGCTACTCCGGCTCCGTCCAGCTCCTCCAGACGGCAATAATCAGCGCCGAGCGCCTCAGCCAGCTGGGCGGCCTGCTCCAGGCGGATAAACCCCTGCTCCGTATCGATAACCAGCGCATGCAGTCCGCTCTCCCGGAATGCCCGGGCAACCGCCAGGCATTCCTTCAGCACCTCCGCAGCGCTGCCGGAGGTGCTGCCGTCCAGCGCCTGATTGGCTCTCCCGTCAGTCACCAGCACCAACGCCGGGATCAGCTCCTTATCCTTGCGCCTTGCCCGCTCCAGGATCTTCCACCCCTGCCGGATGGCTTGCGCCAAGGGTGTCCTGCCCCCGCTGGGCAGCTCCCGGAGCTGTTTCATAGCCAGATCCACGCTGCCGGTAAGGGGCAGAATTTCCTCTGCCACCGTTCCGCGGAAGGCCAACAGGCCGATGCGGTCCCGCTTCTGATAAGCGTCCTGAAGCAGGGACAGCACCGCGCCTTTCACCGCCGCCATCCGCTTGCGGGCGGCCATGGAGCCGCTGGCATCCACCGCCAGTAAAATGGCGGTGCCGGTGCGGCGCTCCCTGACCTTCTGCCGGAGGTCCTCCGGCAGGATCACCACTCTGCCGCTGCCGTCGCTCCGGCGGCGCACCCCCTGAAACGGGGCCGCCGCCCGGAGCGTGGCGTCCAGGGCAAGATCCGCCGCCTGCGCCTGGCCGGACGGGCGGCGGAAGCCCACATACCGCCCCTGCAGGGTGCCCGACCGGGTCAGATTGCGCCGCCCCGCTCCGCTGCGGGGCTTGCGGTCACCCGGCTGGAAGGCAATGGGGCGGATTGCAAAGGCTTGACCCGCCGCCTCCACCTTCAGCGGCTCCGCCGTACTTGCTCCGTTGGCGGCAGCCTCCGTATCCGAAGGCGCACCATTCAATGCGGCGGACCCATCTCTCAAGGAGGCTTCCAGCTCTTCGCCCCGGCCGCCGTCGTCACCGTCCGGCCCCGGAGCTGCAGTCTCATCGCTCCCGGCAGCACCTCCGGCAGGAGGCCTCTCTTCGGGAACCGGCGATGCCGCCGTCTCCTCCGCACGGCCCTCTGTCGGTTGTTTCTGCGGGGATGTCTCTGCCTGGCTCCACGGCTCAAGGGTCCAAGCTGCCACACGGCTTATGTCCGCTTCGGTGCAGCAGGACCTGCCCTCCCAGGCCGCCAAGGCTCTCGCAGCCTCCACCGCCGCCAGCTCCCGCCGCTGGCCCTGGCACCGGGCCTCCCTTGCCAGCTGCACAGCCAGGCGGATGGCCGCCGCCTCCGGAGCTACGAAAGCCAGCCTGTGCCGCGCTTCCGCAATGCGGAGGCGCAAGGCCGCTGTGGCTTTAGCATAACGCTGCACAAATACCTCCGGATTGTCCTCATATTCCAGCTGCCGCCGGATAATCTCCTGGCGTTCCGCCAATTTCTCCACCATCTGCAGCTGCACATAAAGCCCGAACGCACCAAATAACCCCGGAGATACCTCTCCCTCCTCCGGCTGGACGGCAGCGAATAAGCGGAATACGGCAGGAACACTCGCGGAGAAGCCCTCCCGTTCCAGCCGCAGTCTGCCGGTTTGAGAAGCCTCCACAATGGAAAAGGCGACTGTCGGGGGCAGTAAATTAAAGTGGTCCGCCAAAAGGCTCCGTCCATTGGCCTCGGCCAGCAGTCCAGGCTGCAGCCGCCTTACGCCGGAGCGCAGCATGGTTTGCAAATCGAGGCTGCCCCACAGCCGGTCTTCGGTGACGCCCAGCGGGATTTCCGCCGGCGCCTTATCATCAACCAACTCGGCAATACCCCGGAGCAGTACCGTTTTGGCCATGCCGCTCTTTCCCGAAAGCAGCACTCCGCCCAACCCCTGATGTACGGCGTGGAGGAGCAGCGCCAGCTTGGCCTCCTCCTGCCCCACAACCGCTGCAAACGGGTAAACAGCCCTCACAGCGTCTCCGTTCATGCCGGCTTTAGCCTGCCCAAGGTTTCCCGCAGGGTCTCCATCCGGTTGTCTGCTGCGGCGAAGGGGGTGCGCTTCATCCGGTGGGGAAGCACCATTCCCGCCGCTTCATGCAGGTGGGCTTCCTGGATGACCCGTGCTCCCCGGTATGCCGCCAGGGCGGCAGCTGTTTTGACCAGAGTAATATCCGACCGGTGGCCATCCACCTGCATGGCAATAGAAATTTGCGCCGCCAACTCGAGAATCCCGTCGGAATAAACAAGTGACGCCAGGCGCTCTCGTGCAGCTTCCAGCTGTACAGTCAGCTCCGCCTGCTCCATACGGTAGCACTCCAGAAATGCCCCCGGATCAGCTTCAAAGGCCAGCCTCCGCCGGATCACCTCCATCCGCAATTCCACCTCTGTTTCGCCGCCTACCTCCACAAACAGGCCGAACCGGTCCAACAGCTGCGGACGCAGATCCCCTTCCTCGGGATTCATGGTTCCCACCAGAATAAAACGCGACGGATGAGAATGAGAAATCCCCTCCCGCTCCACGGTATTCACACCTGAAGCAGCCGCATCCAGCAGCACATCCACAATATGGTCATCCAGCAGATTGATTTCGTCCACATAGAGAATATGTCCGTCCGCCCGGGCCAACAGCCCCGGCTCAAACCGCTTCTCCCCGGCGGCGAGGGCGTGCTGGATATCCAGCGTCCCCACCACCCGGTCCTCCGTGGCGCTGACGGGGAGATTCACCACATCCACGCCGGGCATCAGTTGGGCAGCCGCCCGGACCGCAGTGGATTTGGCCGTTCCCTTTTCCCCTTGGATCAGCACTCCGCCAAGCCTGGGGTTGATCAGATTCAGTAGCAGCGCCGTTTTCATCCGCTCCTGGCCAACAATAGCGCTAAACGGATAAACCGCCTGTGTTGCTTTCATATGCAATACCTCTCTCCCGTCCGTTCATTTTTCCTTGAATCCGGCAATAGGGTTTATCCGTTTCCCCATCCTTGCCGACAATGGCCCTGACCTGAAAAACCTCCTGCAGCAGCTCCGGGGTCATTACCTCAAGCGGCTCTCCACGGGCATGGACGCTGCCCGCCTTCATCACGATAATCTCATCGGAAAACTGGCAGGCCTGGTTCATTTCATGAAGCACCATCAGAATGGTCATGCCGTACGTCCGGTTCAGCTGCTGCAGAAGCTCCAGCACCTCCATTTGGTGGCAAATATCCAGATAAGTGGTGGGTTCGTCCAGCAGCAGCAGCTCCGGCCGTTGGGCCAAGGCCATGGCAATCCAAACCCGCTGCCGCTCCCCGCCGCTTAAGTCGGACACATCCCGGTCCGCCATAGCTGCAACCGCAGTAGCTTCCATGGCCCAGGCCACAATGCTCCGGTCCTCTACAGTACGCCGGGTTTGGCCCAGTGACTTGTAGGGCGTCCGTCCATACGCCACCAGATCCCTCACCTTCATCTCCACTCTCTCCTGGCTTTGGGCCAAAAAGGACAGTTTCCTGGCCGCCTCCTTGGGAGGGATGCGGAACAGATTCTTCCCATCCAGCAGCACTTGCCCTCCGGACGGCCTCAGCTGCCGGGACAAGGCCCGCAGGAGCGTGCTTTTGCCGCATCCGTTGGGACCGATAATGCTGTATATCTTGCCCTTGGGCAGATGCAGAGATAAGCCGTCCACAATGGCCCGGTCGTTGCCGTAGCCAAGCTGCAAATCCGTTGCTTCCAGCATACTCACATGGTTTGCCTCCTCAATAAATACAGAAAAAACGGCGCTCCCACGGCTCCCATAATAATTCCTACCGGCAGCTCCGTAGGCGCCCAGAGCAATCGGGCCAGCGTGTCGCAGAAGGTAACGACGGCAGCCCCCAGCAGAGCAGATGCAGGCAGGAGCAGCCGGTAGTCTTTGCCGATCATCAGCCTGGTGGCGTGGGGCACGATCAGACCCACAAAACCCAGCAGCCCCGCCACACTGACCGAGCTGGCTGCCAACAGTGTAGCTACCGCCGTCATGGAAAGACGGACCCATTCCACCCGCACACCCAGGTTCCGGGCCGCCGCATCCCCCAGCAACAGCAGGTTCATCCGCCCGGCTCCAAGGCCCGCCAGAAGCAGTCCCGCCGCCGCATATGGGGCGATAATCCAGACGTGGGGCCAGCTTTTGGCGGATAAACCGCCTACCATAAAGATCAGCGCCCCATGCACCCGGTCACTGTAAAAGATCATCAGCCCGGATATCCCAGCACCCAGGAAGGCGGACACCGCCGCTCCGGCCAATACGATCCGAACGGGGTTGATCCCGTCTTTCCAAGCCAAAATGTAAATGATCACCGCAGCCAAGGTGGCTCCTACAAATGCGGCGGGCGGCAGCAGGTATTCATATTCCTGGAATACGATTAGAATCAGAATGCTGAACAGCCCTGCTCCGCTGGATACTCCAATGATTTGCGGGTCGGCCAAGGGATTGCGCATGACCCCTTGCAGCAGCGCTCCCGAAACAGCCAGGCTGGCTCCCACCAGAAGCCCCACGATCGCCCGGGGAATCCGGATATTCCATACGATGGAGCGGAACGGGCCCTGGAAGGTGTCATCCAGAATGTACCGGGAGATATCCCCTAAGGGCACCTTTACGGCGCCGCTGTAGATGCTGAACAGAACTGATGTAATCACACAGCAGCCAAGAATGGCCAGCATCAGCAGCCCCCAAGCCGGTCTGTCCCGCAGCGGGACGGTGATGGTCTCCGCTTCAACTACAGGTCCGGATGGTGCTCCGGGTCCGGATCTGGTTTCCGGTCCAAGCTCGAAACCGGATCCGGGCCCTTCTTCAGTCCCAACCGGCCGGCTTTCGGTTCCTTGACCCATGTTATTGTACCTTCCCCGCGGTTTGCGGCTGGCCGTAGGCATCGGGATAAACAAACTGTCCCAGATATGTCATGGACTCATCGTATTTCAACCCCGGATTGGTCAGGAACAGCTCGGAAGGCATAACAATCACCTTCTTCTCCTGAACAGCCTTCAGGGAGGACCAGGCCGGATTGCTTTCCATTTCGGTTTTGATCTTCTTCTCGCCTGCCTCTTTGCTGCCATGGATAATAAGGAAGATATAATCCGGATTTTTCTCGATAAGCTTTTCCAGGCTGTAAGGCAGCGTACTGGCATCCGGCTTGTCAGTAGGCAGCTCCTCCGCCACGTTCACCAGGTTCATCTTTTTGGCAATCTCCAGTCCTGCCATATCGTTCCGTTGGATGGAGACCACACCAGGAGTCACATTCAAATTTACAAAGGTAGGGGTTTTCGCCGGACGCTTCTTCAGCACCTGCTCCACCCGGCTGTCCAGCCCGGCAAGTGCCTTTTGCGCCTCCGTCTCCTTCCCGATAATCCGGCCCAACAGCTCCGTTTTGGCATGGACCTCCTCCAGGGAGCCCAGCTTGAGGAACGCAACAGGAATGCCGCTTGCAGTCAGGGTCTGCTCCATATCCTTATGGAACACAGGCTGCCCGATAACCAAATCCGGCTTCAATGCCAGCACCTGCTCCAGACTGACCTGGCGCATCTGACCTACGGCAGGCACGTTCTCTGCTCCTTTGGGCGGAACTATACCGGCCGCTTCAGCCCGTCCCGCTGCAGTACCGCCGATGGCATACACCAGCTCCAGCATTTCCGGCGAAAGCACCACGATCCGTTCCGGCCTCCGTTCCAGGACCACCGTACGCTTCAGATCATCCGTCAAGGTAAGCTTGCCTCCAGCTTGGGGAGATGCCGGTTGGGCGGAAGCCGCAGGTGAGAGCTTGCCTGTTGCTGTTACCTCCGGCTGCGCTCCGCTTTGTGAATCCTGCTGCGCCGCACACCCCGTCAGCATCATACTGGCCACGAAACCGATGGATAGAACTCTAACCCGATTTTTCTTCATACTGCTTTGCCTCCGGTCTTTTCTGCTATTTCGTAAATATTACTATTATAATTCTCTTATAACTGTAAATATTACTATTAAATTTGTCAACATGAAATTAACATCACTCTTCTCCCCCACATGATCCATTCAGCCAAACCCCTATCCTGCAAAAATGCAGTTATTTTTGAACAAACCTCTTCTTTTAGACAGTCATCTTGCAAAAATGCATTTATTTTTCGCTGAGACCGCCAATCGAGTGGAATACGCTGGAAATAAGTGCACTTTTGCATTTAACCCCTCCGCCTACCCGGCTCCCCCAGATAATAAATGCACTTTTGCATTTGGCCACCGCTCGGGTACATGCCCTTAGCCGCTGCATGTGATGCTCGGAGCATTCGTCGGCTCAACGAAAAAAATCTAACAAATCCATATCACGCTATTCGCCTCGTTTGAACGCTTTCGGGGCGTTCCGGACAAATAGAGATCCTACAGATTCATTAGATATTCGAAGCTTTCACAACAGCTTATTATCGCTACCTTTACTCATTCCCGCATCTCGCCGTTAAAAAGATTCTTACACATATTTTCCGCTGGCCGGTACGGCAATTTCATCGAAACTTCCGGTCAACGCTTCAAGGCCCTCCTCCAGCTCCGCACCTGTCATAGGCAATCCGTGTCCGGTTAACGCAGCCTCAGGATGAAGCGCCTGCAGTTTGGCAACCGAGGAGCGGGCACTCTCCCAATCCGGCGTAAAATATTTGGGCGGTCCGCTGATTTCCTTCTCTTGTGTAAACACCTTGTAGACGGACTCCTGCTTCACCGTAACAAACGCATCCCCTGCGATCAGAACACGGTCCCGGTCCCGGAACAGGGAAATATGCCCCGGCGTATGGCCCGGAGTATGAATCCAGCGCCAATCCGGCAGAACGGGTATGGACCCGTCCGGCGGCAGTGCGTGTACATGTTGGCCCAGTTGAATGGGAGCGCTTGGGAAAAACATGGACATTTTCGCCACAAGGCCGCCGTCCACGGTAGGGTCCGGTGCATCGTAAGCCAACTTGCCGGTCAGATAAGGCAGCTCTGATTCATGGGTGTACACCGGAACCCTCCACTGCTCCACCAGCTCAATTACCGCGCCAACATGGTCAAAATGTCCGTGAGTCAAAACAATCCCTTCCGGACGGCTGTTTTCGCCGAACCGCTCGGCGACGGCATCAAGAATCGCCTGGGCGGAATGTGGCATGCCCGCATCCACCAACACCCACCCCTTTTGCCCCGGTTGACCGATCATGGCTATGTTGACGATTTGAACGGTATACCCATATACATCCGGCCTGATCACATGACCATTGCCGCTTTCAAGCGAGGTTACGGGAAGATAATGATAATCCTCCCCATACGACATTTCCTCCGGCATCTACGCCACCTCTTCGCCTTCTAAGTTGGTGGATAGTATTTCCAGCCGCCCTGCATGTTATTCCAAGGCACCCGGCTCTGCGGATTGTACCGCCATTGCCGGCTTAAGCCACTTAGATACCATGCCGTGTTTGGGGGACAGAAGGAAGCTGGCGAGAAACAGCAGTCCGGTGGCAAAGGCCATGGAGCCGGAGATGGAGGTGTCCAGCCACACCGCCAGATAATAGCCGGTTATGGCGGATACAACGCCGAAAGCACCGCTTAACCCCATCATAACCGACAGCCGGTCCGTCCAGAGATAAGCCGCCGAGGCGGGGGTAATCAGCATCGCCACCACCAGGATGGCTCCAACGGCATCGAAGGACGCTACGGTAGTGACGGATACCAGTGACATGAATACATAATGCATCAGCATCACCGGCAAACCCAGACTGGCCGCCAGTGCAGGATCGAAGGAGGTCAGCTTCCACTCCTTGAAGAACAGGAAGATAACCGCCGCCACCACAACCAGCACAGCCGTCAGCAGTACCACCGCCTCCGGCAGTGCACCGATCACGGGAAGCTCCACCGTCTCCCAGGGGATAAAGGTGATTTCCCCCATCAAGGCATGTTTAACGTCCAAATGGGCGTTCCCCACCTTGGTGGCGATCAGCACCACTCCCAGCGCAAACATGGAGGTGAACACAATGCCGATGGAGGCTTCCTGCTGGACGCCACGGGCATGGAACCATTGGACCAGCACCGCTGTCAGAAGACCCGCCGCCACCGAGCCGATCAGCATATGGAACCCGCTCAGCTCCCTGGTGAGGAGAAATGCCGCAACAATACCCAGCAATACCGTATGGCTGATGGCATCGGCCATCATGGCCATCCGGCGCAGGATCAGAAGTACCCCGATCATGCCGCAGGACAGCCCCACCAGAGAGGCGGTCAGAATAATCCAGCCGCTGTAGCTCATGATCCCACCCCCTCCTTCAGCTTGCGCGGTTCAGCTGTTTCCATAGACAGCTTTCTCTGCTGGGCCAGCCGCTCCAGGTACATCACTAGCAACCCCTTACGGGCACCGAAGAATAAGGAGACAACAAACAGTCCCGTGGCAACCAGAACTATAAACGGTCCTGTGGGCCAGCCCTTGCCCATGGTGCTGACCAGGGTACCCAGCATACCCGCCCCGCCGCCGAAGGCTCCGGCCAGGATGAGCATTCCGCCGAAGGAGTGGGTCCAATAACGGGCACTTACCGGAGGAATGATCAGAAGCGCCGACATGAGGATGACCCCAACGGACTGGATGCCCAGAACAATGACCAGCACCAGAACGGCCATATACAGGCTGTTCATCACCCGCCCCGACAAGCCCAGTCCCTGTCCGAAGGCTCCATCGAACAAAAACAGCTTCCATTCCTTAAAGCCCACGGCGGCCACCAGAATGACCACTAACGCCAAACCCGTCATGGTCCATACATCCTGTCTGACCATAGACGCCGCCTGACCGAAGATAAAGCTGTCTAGCCCGCTTTGGTTGCCATTTGCCGTCCGGCTGGCGAAGGTCAGCAGCATAATCCCCAGCCCGAAGAATACGGACAGCACAATCCCCATAGCCGCATCCTCCTTCACCCGGGAGTTGGAGCGAATCCAATGGATGAGGGCGGCTCCCAGCAGCGCACTAGCAGCCGCACCACCGATCATTGCAGGCAGACTTTTGGCACCCACCGCCATAAACCCGGCAACCACCCCCGGCAATGCCGCATGGGACAAGGCGTCACTCATCAGGCTTTGCCGCTTCCAATAGGCGAAGCAGCCGATAACCCCTGCGGCTATACCCAGAATTAATGTGCTGAGAAGCACCCATTGTGCGTTATGCGACAGCTGTATCATCCGGATTTCTCCCCCATCCAGCGCAGCACGCCGCCATAGGTTTTGAAGATGTGCTCCTTCGTGAATACCTCATCCGTCGGACCATGGGCCATCACCTTCCGGTTCAGCAGCAGCAGATGGTCAAAATAATCCTCCACCGTCTGCAGATCATGATGGACTACCAGGACGGTTTTCCCCTTTTCCTTCAGCGTCTTCAGGGTCTGCATAATGGCCCGCTCCGTAGCTGCATCCACACCTGCCAACGGCTCATCCAGAAAGTACAGCTCCGCCTCCTGGGCCAGTGCTCTGGCCAAAAACACCCGCTGCTGCTGTCCGCCTGACAGCTGGCTGATCTGGCGTTTGGCGTAATCCGCCATTCCCATTTCGTCCAAGGCCTGCATAGCCTTTTCCTTATGCTGCCGTTTGGGCCACTTCAGCCAGCCGATCTGGCCGTACAGCCCCATCAACACCACATCCAGAGCATCCGTGGGAAAATCCCAATCCACCGACCCACGCTGGGGAACATAACCGATCCGGGCTTTTACCTGATTATACCCGGAGCCAAAAAAGGACACCTCACCTGCCAGCCGGGGATGGAGATTAAGCATCACCTTCAGCAGTGTGGACTTTCCCGCCCCATTCGGCCCCACGATTCCCGTCATCGTACCGGGCCGCACCTGAAAATCCACTCCATCCAGCACCTTGTTGCGGTGATAGGATGCGCTTAAGCTTTTGACACGGAGTACAGGCAGCATGGTTATTCCCCCTTCCCGCTTAGCGCCTTGTAGATGGTCTCCACATTGTGGCGGTACATGCCGGTATAAGTGCCTTCTTTGCTTCCCGCAGCGCCCATGGCATCGGAGAACAGTTCTCCACCTTGCTTCACGTCCAGTCCCTTCTTCTTAGCCCCTTCAATCACCGCCTGGATGGAAGCGGGGTTAATGCTGCTTTCCACAAACACGGCCGGCACCTTATGATCCGTCAGCAGCTTCACCGTATCCTCAATATCCGTTAGCCCCACTTCATCCTCCGTGCTCAGGCCTTGAAGCCCAATAACCTCCAGACCCAGCATCCGGCCGAAGTAGCCAAAGGCATCGTGGGCGGTAATCAGCACCCGCTTCTCCTTGGGGATTTCACCTAACTTCTTTACGGATTCCGCCTTCAAGGCATCCAGCTCGGCAAAATAGTTGACCTTGTTGGCTTCGAAATAATCCGCATGTTCTGCGGCATGCTCCTTCAGCTTCTCTGTCGCTGCCCCGAGGCTTTGCTTCCACAGCTCAATGTCGAACCAGATATGCGGGTCGGTGTTACCTTCCTCATCCTTTAATAACCGGTCCTTGGACAAGGTTTCCCCAATCCCCAGGGTCGGTTTTTTCTTGCCCATCTCGTCGAAAACCCGGACCATATTGGCCTCCAGATGAAGTCCGCTGTAAAAAATCATATCGCTGTTCTCCAGCTTGCCGATGTCGCCTTGTGTAGCGTTGTACAGATGGGGATCGACGCCTGGTCCCATCAGACTCTGCACACTGACCTTATCCCCGCCGATTACAGACAGAGGCTCCGCTATTTGGGCGATGGTGGTGACGATCCGGATTTTTCCGTTTTCCACGCCAATCTGTGAGCCGTTGCCGGTGTCCCCGCAGGCTGTCATCACGGCCATTGCAGCTGCCAACGCCACTGCACCCATCCATACACGCCACTTGCCCAGTCTGATTCCCATTCTTTAATCCTCCTATTTTCGTAAAGTTAATATTGTTTCCCATAGGCAAAATATATTCTTTCATACAACATAATTTCTCCGGGGTTGTTTTGTCAAGCGAAATGATAAACATTATCATTTATTTTTGTAAACGCAAAAAAGCCCCTTACCTCCACATTCGGGTGGTAAAGGGCGGGTTTATCCGGTTGGAACAAGCGGACCTCTAGCTTAGCTGCTTGTTGTATTCTTCTTTTCCATCACTGCAAAATAATTATCCTCCCGGTCGGCAAAATTGAACACACGTCCAAAGGGCAGGGTGACCAATTCACCTACGGTTACCTGCTTGGCCTTAAAATCGGCATACAGCTGATCCAGATCCTCCGAGAAAAACATCAAGGAGGGTGTCCCCAGATTCATGTCCGGCGACATGCTGGCCACAAACACTTTATCATGAAGAATAATGCTGGTTTCTGCATTTGGGGCCGGGGCAATCTCAATCCATCTCATGCCTTCGCCATTATCCTCCTCGGCAACCACATGAAATCCGGCTTGCTCTGTCCAAAACTGCCGCGCCTCATCCTGATTATTTACATAGAGCATAATTTGTCCTATCCGTTGAATCATCCTGTGAACCCTGCCTTTCCCATACATGGATTATAGTATCTCCGGTGCTGGCCTGCCTATTCCTTGAATTCCTTTATCTCCAGAAAGCTGTCCTGATGGGCCAACACCCATGCATTCATCCGTTGGATGGTTTGTTCCGCGCAAGCCCTATAACGGGCATGCAGCTGTAAGAGGGTACCGGCCAGCTGCGGGTCCTGCTCCAGGTCAGAAGGACTGGCCGGATTATACCGTTCCGCGGCCTTGACCAGCACAGACTCCATTTCCTCCAGCAAACCGGCCAACTCACCGTCTTGAAAAAACAGCACAGCCCGGCATATTCCTCCCCATACATGCAGCTCGCGGATGTTGTAAGCCGCAAACCAATAAAACTCCGCAACGGTTTGGGTATGGTTATGGAAGGAGTAGAACAGGTATAACGCCTGCTGCCCTTCATTCAGCCGGTTATACATCTCCCGCTTGGACTCCAGGTCTTTGCCGCGGACAGCGGATAACATCGGCTGGACGCATAACCAGCTTAGCTCGGGACTTGCCAGCCCACTTGCAGTTATCGAAGCCTTCAATTGAAACCTCCTCTATTTTTGCCGGCGTAAATTGCAGAAATGTAGGTAAAATGTATCCCTTTGCATGAGGAATTCATTTAGATGCTATAAAAGCTGTTAAATTTCTATTAAGATCGGAGATAACAAGAGAATGATAGAGATTTTCCGATGATCTCCCAATTAACGAGATATTATATTACATTTTCGACTGAAAATACCCTAAATCGACTCAAAATCGCCCCATATCGCTTTTTACAATTAAATCGAATTTGGTTATGATTTTCATATTGTTCATTGGACTATCGAAGGAGGTACAGTGGTTGGAAAATGGGAAATTGACGGGAATAGAGCTCTTCGCTTTTCCTTCTCGGCCTTCATTTTTATATAAGCCGGTCCGTTCCGGATGCTGGTATGTACTGCTCAAGCTGACGTACCAGAACAAGGTGGGCTATGGCGGCTGCGAGGTCCCCGTAAGCGGCAAGGGGATTGATTTGATCAAGTGGGGAGCTTGTCTGAGAACCATCCGCTCCTGCGCTGTTGGGGAAATCCCGCAGGTCTTGCATCAAATGGGACAAGAATGGCCTGTCCATCAACTTACCCTCATGCAACATGCGGTTTACGATTTGGCGGAGGCCCACAGCCACCGTTCCAAAATCGCTGCCGGCGCCACGCGGCATGTAAACCTCCGGCTTCCTGGGGTGAGGAGCACCTCTCCCCGCCAGTCTTCCCGGGATTTAGTCGAAGAAGCGGCAGCCTATTATTCCATTTTGTGCCGGTAACCCCGGACCACATATGGTTACAAATACTTTTTGAAGCCTTTGCTGACCTGACCGTCATAACCCTCCCGTTCAAAAAACTGGTGGGCTCTGATTCGGGTAGCTTTACTTAGCAGCATAATCCGATGGCAATGGATGGAGTTGCAATATGTCTCCACGTGCCGGAATAGGGATTGGCCGATGCTTTTGCCGCGATGATCCTCGTGAACGATGACATTCTCGACAATGGCGTACGGCCTTTCTCCATGCAAGGCTTGCATACAGATATTAAGCGTTAAGCTGCCTAAGAGCTCACCGTCTTCTTCATAAACAAAGATAAAGTTCATCGGGTCGTTCCGGATTTTGCGGAGCTGCTTTTTTTGTACTTCCATTTTCTTGCTGTTAGGCACCAGCATTCGGTACAGCTTGCTTAACTGCTCCTCGTCCCTATCTTCAGCTTCCCGGATCATAGGCGCCAGGACCTCCATACCTTTGTTTTAAAGCCACATGTAGCTAAATTCAGGCTTTTCAATATTCATCAGCTGCCGCTTAAAATCCTCAATCGGTTCCAAATCCTCAACCAAGTGCCACCGGTTTCTGCTATCCTGCCAGTAGACCTTCCATTTATTGTCTGCTAGTCTGAACTGGCAGATCGGCAGTTCCACCCGTTCACCCGGCAGGTACGCCGGAGTTTCCTGGACCAGCGTAATGTTGTTTCCCCGGAAGGTATATAGAATTTTGTAGTCTGCCTTGAAATCATCCGGAATCTTCGCCTCAATATAGGCATCCAGAATTTTCCCAATGCGCCTCTTGGTAAAATCATCGAACCCCATGGCTACCTCCCCTTACGAATGCAATGCGTGCTGGTATTGTTCAAGGTTTAGACCATATGCTGCAGCTTGACCTCAAACTGCGGTTTGGTCACATACTCCATATACTCCACCTGACCGGTAAAATTCAGATACGTTTTATACTTTTCTATTAAATCCGGAACCGTGAGATGCTCAAACACTTCTGCTTTTGGGACCCACTGACATTCCGTGGTTTCATCCGATTCGCGGAACTCTCCACCCACATAACGGCACGTAAATCCAATCAGAACTTTAGGCGGAATCTGGCCAAACCCATTATAGCCCGGATAGGTGCAAGTATTGGATGCGACACTGAACAGCTGGTGTACGGCAATGTCCATGCTGCTTTCTTCTTTGGCCTCCCGGACCAAAGCGTCGATCAGGTTTTCCCCCAGTTCCACCTGTCCGCCCGGAAACATCCAAACGTTTCGGTTACGCGACTTTAAAAGCAAAATCTCCCCCTGATCATTTTCAACAACTCCATAAACAGCCACAATATGCGTGGGAAACTGCCTCATATGGATGCACCTCTTTGTATGGGGACTTGGAGCAAATTAATCCCCAGTATTTGAATGGGTTATATCTTCCTATAATATCATCTTACTGGAAGAAAAACATGTTTTCGAGCATACTACTCATTCTTATGCTCATTCCATTCTCTTTCCAGTTCTTCTTCAATCACTTCATTCGGCAGATTAAAATCATCGGTTTCCACGATATTCAGCTTTTCCTTTATTTTTTGAAGATCATCGGCTATTTGTCTGTTCTGTTGGTAGAGCTTTAAGACCATGACCAGGGTTGCGGCCAGCAGTACAATTCCTCCAACGGGTGCCAGCACAATGGAAAGTATCGCTACAATGGCAATCGCTAGGATTGTCCCAAGAACATTCATTTCCTTTCCCTCCCCAGTTAGGCACTACAATTTCAAGTCATATTCCTTTTTGAGCGAAACTGCTTGATGTACCCATTCCTTTAATTCCTCTGTTCCGACGTAAATCTCGCCATCGATCCGGATGACCGGGAACATCATTCCTTCGTAGGAGCTTGTGGCTTTTAACACCTGTTCTTCGGAAGAGAAGTTGACACCTGCTACGATGAAGCTGCTGATTACGATGGACAAACCAATTATAGTCGAGCTTAAAATGGAACTACTGTTGAATTGTTTCACGCTTTCCTCCTCATATGAAAAAAGAGAGAACCAATTTCTCTCTCCGTTTGAAATGACAATATAACCATCTTATACCATTTGGACAGGATTTTGAATGATTTCTTTTGTGCAACATGGAAATTCAGTCAGCTTCAAAATGAGGCCGCGCCTGTAACGGAACTTAAAGACCGTTAAACCCCAAAATCGGCTCCGTTTCGAATTTAACGGAACTGCGAGACCCTTAGAAGCCGATTTTACTGGAAAACGCCCACCTATTACCTTCTAAGAGCTTCTCAGTTCCGTTACAAATTTTCCATACGCATTTTCGAGCGCTAAGAGTCTCTGAGTTCCGTTAGAAAACACCAGCCCCCCATAACAGGTCAGCTGGTGTTATCAAAGCTTCATTCACACACGTTCCTCCAACTAACTAACTCCCGCCCGCACCTCCACCTCCAACACCACCTCGATCTCCACCGCCTCCTTCGCCCTCATTGCCCCCTCCACGCGCCAGCTTCCGGAATAAATCCCCGAATACGGGGTTGCGGTAGATGTGGTAAATATACCGGATCGGATGCCGGGTAGGGTCCTTGATCCAGCGGGCGTCATCGGATATACGGGGGCTGGGCACCAGATGGCTGAAGGTCCATTCAGGATTCACCAGCCAGGCAATTGTGGACATATCCCAGATGATCCGGGTATAGGCGAAATGGTCGTCACTGGAGCTGCGAAAGGTTTCGAAGAGGTACTCCCCCACGGGACCCGTGGGCAGCACATAATCCCGCACCTCAGACAGGGAGGTATGAAGATGGGAGACCACCCCGCCGCAAGGCAGCAAAATCACCGGAGCCCCGCAGTCGAACACCACCCGCGATGCCACGATGTCCTGGCTCAGATTAAACTCTCGGGTATGGGGCCAGGTGAAGGAATGCCCGCCCAGCCATACAATCACGATACGTTCCACAATGGCGGGTTCCATCAGAATGGCCGAGGCTACATTCGTTATACAACCGATGGCCACCACATACAGCGGAGCGGCCGGATCGCAGGCCATGGCCCGCTCAACCAAATTACGTGCGGCATCACTTTCAACAAAGCCCCCATCTTGAGGCAAATATGCAGCAGACCCCCGGTACACCGGAACATCCTCCCTGCTCATCAGCTTGAGAATTTTTAATATCTCCAAGTAGCTTTTTTCCATGCCGTCCGCTGGGCCGGAAGAGTTCTTGTTATAAAAAGGAGCAGCATACAATGCCTCCACCTCAACACTCTCCGGTGATAACAACGCATACACCAAAGCAAACTGGTCGTCGATTTCATTAAAGATGTCCGTATCCAACACCATCCGGACTCTCCGGGTGGGATGCTGCAGCATCCGCACCAGCCGCTCTTCATTGATTTCCGGGTAAAGGGACATACCGCATAACCTCCATCACAAATGAAGGAGCCGGTCAATAAACTTTGCCTCAGCCCGGCTCCCTTGCTTCATTATCTGGATATAATGACATTATCTACGCTCATAGTCATATTGGACGCCGTGCTATTGGTAATAAACTGGATTTTGTCCAGGCTGCCCACTGCGGAATGGAAGGCTCCGCCTGACTGCAGGAGCACACCGTCCATATAAATATCGGCCTGACCAATAGACGGATCTGCCACAATCTTAATGTTATGCCAGGCGTTAGCTGTGTAGCTCTTCAGGGTAAGATATGATCCGCTGTTGCTTACCTGCAGCTTGCCGCTATTAGTACGCAGGCGTATTGCCTCCGTTGCCCCTCCATACACCCGCACATAAAGATTGCTCTGGTTGCCGAATTTAATCTTGAATTCGGTTGTAACAGCCGTGGCAGTAGGCGCAAATGAGACCGACGCGGAGACTACTGTGGATGTGCTGGTATCGTAAAGCCGCAGGCTTTTATCCGTGGAGCCGGGGTCAGCTGCAACGCTCACCGTTCCTCCTGCATTGTTGAAGGTCCATCCCGGAGGAATCTGTTCTCCTTCCACACTGTCGAAGTTCTCGTTCACCAGTGTTTCTGGCTCTCCAGTCGGAGGTAAGGTATTCACAGCGATAATCGGCCACTTGCCGGTATAATCCGTATTACGCTGGGCTAAATTTACAGCACCGATGATAGCCTGGATATTTTGCCGGTTCTCAATAAAATTGGCGTAGACGGGAAAATCCGCATTGGAGGGAGCCAGGGGAATTGCCAGATTGTACTGCTCACTCCACGTGCTCCCCAGGTTGGCCGTTGCTGTACTGACCAGCTGGGTATAATCATTGCTCAGGTACAGCACCTCGAAATCGTCCGGCCCCGTCTTCGCCAAATCCCGGTAATTCCGCGTCCCGGTCTGAAGGGTCGAATAGCTCCAGACGCCTGATACCAGCTTGCCGAACAGCACAGTCTGTCCGCCTGCATTCTCCTGCTCACCGAAGGCCACAACAACTGTGCCATCGTCAGCAACGGCAACATCCGCCTGCTGCACCGGATGGCGCGTTCCGTAATCGGAGCTGCTTGTAACCGGCAGCGCATCATAGACAAGGCAATCCGCCAGCTCTGCGTTATCCACTTTCGCGCCCAGATTCGTCCCCGAAGCGCTGTACATATTCCCGTCCGCCGTATTCAGATAGGCCACATACAGGTGGCGCGAGCTGTGATTATGCCCTCCGGGACCGCCCGCCATGGACCAGGTCATATAGATTTTGTCTCCATGGATGTAGACGCCATTGGAATACACTTCGTTGAACTTGTCTGCCGTTTTGCCGCTGTCGATAATGGAGACCGGAGTTGACCAGGTGGCGCCGCTGTCCGTGGATTTGGTCATCCGGTAGGTGCGATAGGGATAGCTTTGGTTGTCGTTTTTGGAATACAGCAGGTACACCGTATTCCCCACCACTGCGGGCATAGGATATGCCGTTTTATCCGCGTTAATCTGTGTTTTGGTCCAAACCCCGTCCATGGAATGGGCATTGGGAGCTTTTAACAGGTAAGCAGCAGACGAGTGGTTAAAGATCAAAATGCCCAGCTTGCCATCGGGAAGCATTACCATGGTGCCATAGTCATGATAAGCGTAGGTGCTGCTGTCATTCCAATCTGCAACCTTGACCGCCGGCTCCCACGAGGACGTCGAATGGTTGTACGCCTTCACATACACATCCATCTGCGGACCGCTGTAGTTAATAAAGGTTTTGTTGGAGACACTGTCGTACAACCCGGCTCCGAAGCTGCGGCGGGCATGGTACGCGCCGTTCCCTTCAATTTGGGACAGACTCACCGCCGCAGCGTATCCTGCATTTCCGGCCATCAATATTATAACCAGCATACATACAGTCAGCCTGCGCCACTGCGCAACCTTCAACCAATTTTTCATCATCCATCCCAGCCTCCCGAAATGCTCTTCAGCAGGCGGCTCTCCTAAGGCATGTTTGCATACATGCCCCAGCTCCTCTGTCTCTGTTACCCCTTAACAGCAGTACCGGCGACACCCTGGATAATATACTTCTGCCCGGCGAAGAACACGATCAGCATGGGAATAATGGCGGCGGATGCAGCGGCCATCATCCCGTTGTAGTCGATGCTATTTTCCTGGATGAAATTCTGCAGCCCCAGCGGAATGGTATACAGGTCTTTATCAATCAGAAACACCAGCGCATTCTCGTAATCATTCCAATGCCACGAGAAATCAATGATGGAGAATGTAGCCAGCACCGGCTTGGAGAGAGGCAAGATCAGCCGGGCAAAGATAAGGAAGTGCCCTGCCCCGTCCATCATGGCCGACTCGGAAATTTCCATCGGGATTTTCAAAAAAAACTGTCGCATCATAAACACTCCGAAAATCGAGAATAAGCCGGGCAGAATCAGCGCCAAGTGGGTGTTATAGATGCCGGCCCAATCGAACATCAGGAACTTGGGAACGAACAAAATCTGCGGCGGGACCATCATCATGGACAAGTACAAGAGAAAGCTGGCATCCCGCCCCTTAAACTCAATCCGGGAAAACCCGTAAGCCGCCAGAGCGGACATCAGGACTGCCCCTACCGTAGAGATGAAGGCTACCTTCACCGAATTCAGGTAAAAAGGTAAAAATCCGCCATTGGCTGTCCATACCCTCACATGATGGTCGAAGATGAAGGTTTCCGGAATCCACCGGATAGGAAAATCGAAGACCTCCGACGGGCTTTTAAACGATGTGCTGATGGCCCAGACAAAGGGAAGCACCATGAGCAGGCCGCAGAAGAGCAGGATACCGGTCAGGAACAGCTTAAGCAGCAGGCGTAAACGGAAATGTTTCATGTAGACTGTTCTCCCTCCCTTAATAATGAACCCATTTCTTCTGCACATGCCATTGCAGCATCGTAATGGACATCACAATCATAAACAGTACCCAGGATATGGCGGAGGCATAGCCCATCTCGTAGTAGCTGAAGGCAGTTTTATAGACGAACAGCGACAGTATGGTGGTGCTGTTGCCCGGCCCCCCTCCCGTGACGGCCTCAATGATTCCGAAGGTTTTGACCGTCGAAATGAAGCCTGTAATCATCAGCAGGAGTGTCGTAGGACTGACAAGGGGAAGAATAATCCGGAGAATGGTCTGCCATGGTTTGGCACCGTCCATTTTGGCCGCCTCCAAAAGCTCGGAGGGAATATCCTGCAGCGCCGCCAAGTAGATGATCATGAAGAAGCCGATAAGGTGCCAGCTCCAAATAATATCAATGGCATACATGGACGAGGTGGTGGTAGACAGCCAACCGGGCGGATTATCAATACCGATAGCCCGAAGAATTTCATTGATAGGTCCCATGCGTGGCTGGAACAGGACCATCCAGACAAAGGCTACCGCCACACCGCTGGTGATGTAGGGCAGGAAATACATGGCACGGAGTACACTTTTCAGAAACACACTCCGGTTTAACAGGATGGCAATCAGGAAAGCAAGCACCAGAGATACGGGAACAGAAGCCAGGAAGAGCACGGTGTTTTTCAGGGAAATAAAGAATAATTCATCATTAAACAGATGCTTGAAATTATCCAAGCCGATAAATTTCGGCGTTTTGCCGCTGGCAAATTTCCAATCCGAGAACATCAGCACAAAGGAGAATACAGTGGGAAACAGGAAGAAAATCAGAATGCCCAGCATGTTCGGCGCAATAAACAGGTAACCCGTCATTCTTTGGCGTTTGGACCAGTTCCACTTCACAGGGCTTCACTCCGCCTCCGTCTATTTTTTCTGTTGGATGAACGTATTGTGCCGATCGATGAGTGTGGCTGTGCTTTTCTCCAGGGTATTGGCATTCAGCAGGTACTTCTCCATCTCCTCCTGCCGCATATCCATCACCGGCTGTTCGATTTTCCGGGTGAAGTAGGGAATATTGCCGAACAGCACCCTTTTCAGCGACTCATGATCGTACAGATTCTCAACCCCCTTCAACAGAAGCGAAATCACCTTATCCAAATTCACATCCTTGGATACCGGAATCCTTCCGCCGGGAACCATGTACAGGATGCCCTCATCCGTATACCACTTCAGGAATTTCCAGGCCTCCTCCTTGTGGGCGGATGCGCTGTTAATGGAAACGATGTCGCCAAGTCCACCCTCTGAAAGCAGTGACTTCTGGAAGGAATAACGAGGTATAGGCGCAAATGCAACCTTAAAGGTGCGCGGATTGGCCTGAATGTTATTGGCATTCCGGAAGATCCACGTGCCTGCGTTGAACATGGCGCCTTCACCCTTCAGGAACATGGTGTCCACGGGCATTTTGGTGGCAAGCTGCTCACCCAGGAGAGGTGTTGTTTTGTCGGTATGCATCATACCATGCAGCAGCTCCATTCCATACTTGGCATTAGCCGAGCCGAAGTTGGACTTGCCGTTCACCACATGTCCTTCCTCATGGAAAACCCTGTCTACCGGGTTGAAGATAGAGGCATTCCACTGCAGCAGTCCCCAGCGGCCCTTCTTGTTCAGCTTCTTGGCATAATCACGCGCTTCCTCCCACGTCCAGTCGTAGGGAATGGGCAGGTTCGCTTCCTTGAAGGCATCCATATTCAGCCACATGAAGCTGACGCCCTTGGTAGTGGGCAGGCCGTAGAATTTGCCGTTAATCATGAACTCCTTCGCCCCGTCCCCAACCTTCTCCAGAATGTTGAAATCGGTGAATTGGCTCAGGTCTAGGGTGCTACCGGAGCTTTGGCGCTGCTCCATTCTGGCGAAGCTGTAATTGACGAATATGTCTACCCCCTGCCCTGTCATCACGGCCGTATCCAGCTTCAGGTTACCCGCATCATCATTCACGAACCGTACGTATTCCACCTGGATATCCGGATTGGCCTTATTCCAGGTATCTACTACCTCCTGCGGCCCGGATTCAGGGGGCACACCTCCCCAAAATTTGAGCTTAACCGGTGCTTTGGCCCCGCCCGGTGTGCCAGATGCTGCCGTTGTCGCCGCAGTTGTTGCTCCCGGCGAGGCCTGGTCTCCGCTATTGCCTGTGCCGCTGGAGCAAGCGGTTGCCAGAAGCGCTGCCGTCATGATGCCTGCCAGGATGCCATACAATTTCTTTTTCATGGGTGACCTCCCTATGTTCATGATGAACCTGCTTCCACTATAGCACCGGTCCGGCAGCGCTTACAGGAACAGAACGGAGTATGGTTTAGAACAAATCTGGATTGTTTGCTGCAGCCTTTCTCTTGTAAGCCCCCGGGGATTCCCCCGCGTAACGCTTGAAGATCTTGCAGAAATAATTATCGTTGAAAAAACCCACCCGCTCGGCGACCTCACTTACGGTCAGATCCGTCTGGGCCAAGAAGGCCTTGGCGTGTTCAATCCTCAGCTTCTGGATGTAATGAATCATGCTGGTTCCGGTTTTCTTCTTGAACAGCTTGGTCAGATAATTCTCGTCAATGTTCATCATGGCCGCGACATCCTTCACAGCAATATCCTTATAATATTGTGTCTTGATAAAATCGATGATCCGGTTGATGGTGGAATGATCCGTGTAACTGTCATCCCTGTTCACCCAGTCATCCAGGCACTTCTTCATCCGGGTGAGCACCGCCTGGCAGAGGACTTCGTGGGAGGATGCTTCCACAAGCTCGGGCAAGGGCGGCACCTTCTGCTCCGCTACCCGGTAGAACTGGACACCCAGCCGCAGCGCCATCTCCTTCACCAGCGGAAGCGGCGACCGCTCCCTGGCGGCGAGGGTAAATAATGCCTCCACATCCTGACGGCACAAGGCTTCATTGCGTAGCTCAAAATGCAAAGACGCCTCCTTTTCCAGCATCCAAAAGGAGGGTTTGGAATAAGCCGCTCCATGCGCTAGCGAGGCAGCGGTTAGGGAATAGGGCTTGGCTGAATCTGTAGGGCTGATGCCGTACCAGGCTCCGGCCAGGGCCTGCAGTGCCGCCCTCCAGCCCTCTGCAAGCCGTTCCATGGAAACGTCCGCCATATAAGAACAGGGTGCCCCTATGGGGAGGGGCTCAGGCTTCCACCGGCCCTCTTCCCGTCGGTGCCAGCAAAAATACGTGGTGATGCCCAGTGTGCTAAAGCGGTGCAAACGCGAGCGGGCAACCTTACGGAAAAGGCGGGCCCATGTTTCGTCCAGTTGTCCGTGAAAATCATCATGTCCCTCCAGCACCGCCAGAATCGTACAGTCCCATCCATGGAACCGGGACAAAGGCCCGCCGGTCTGCCCGGGAGGGACATCGCTGCTGTCTCCGTAAAGGGAGGACCATAACTGTGCGTACCAGGGCTGCAGCCGGAGCCGGCGCTGCTCTTCCTGCTGCCGCAATTCCTTGTTAAGCTTTACCAGCATCTCCTGCATGGTCTCTTCGCTCAGGGACAGCTTCAGCATATAACCGGATGCGCCGTATTCCAGCGCCTGCTTCACATAGTCGAACTCATTCATACAGGTCAGCATGACGAAGCGCGCCTCTGCATGCTGCTCCCGGGCCTGACGCAAAAGCTCCACTCCGTCCATATACGGCATGATGATGTCCGTGATGACCAGGTCGGGCTGATGCTGGCACACCAGCTCCAGGGCATCTGCCCCGTTATCCGCCTCTCCCACTATGCGGAAGCCCTGTTCCTCCCAGGGGATCAGCTCCTTCAACGCCTCCCGGACGTAGCTTTCGTCCTCAACCAAAATAACCGTCCACATGAGCCTCTCCTCCTTCCGCTTGATACGGGACAGACAGCAGCAGCGGAAAAACCACCACAACCAAAGTACCTTTGCCGGTCCGTCCCGTCCGGATTTCCACCATACTTTCCTTTTTGAACAGCAGATTCAGCCTTTCCTTCAGATTTTCCAATGCTATGCCGTGCCCCCTAGACTCCGGTCTGCCGGAGGCAGCCGCTTGCTCCATTCCCACACCGTTGTCCTCCACCTCCACCCGCAGCTTCGCCGCCTCCCGGGCCAGCCGTATCCAAATTTCGCCCCGCTCCCCTTTTTGCGAAAAACCATGCTGAATGCAATTTTCCACCAGAGGCTGCAGGAAAAATTTCGGAACAAGCGTATGCAGCATCACATCATCAAATTCATAGTGCACGTCAAAACGGTTGTCATAGCGGAGCTTCTGAATGTACACATAGCTTTTCAGCAATTCGATTTCCTTGTAAAAATGAATCAGATCCACATCTATCCGCATGCTCATCTCCAGCATTTTTCCCAGAGCCAGGGTGATCTGCTTGATGGTTTCGTTTTTTTCCCGGATGGCGATCCATTTCACCGTGTTCAGGGAATTGAAAAGAAAGTGGGGATTCATCTGAGACAGCAGGATCTGGAAGCGCATAGCCTCCTTCTGCCGCTCCTCTGCCTTCATGAGGCGCACCATCTCATTCATGTCCGTAATCATCTGGTTGAAGGATTGGGTTACCGCCAGCATCTCCCCCTGAAACCTGTGCTCAGGCACATGCACCTTCAGGTTCCTGCGCACTACCTCCGCCATCCGGGATTGCATGAACAAAAGTGGATTGGTGATGGTTTTGGAAACAATGTACATAAGGAGGAGGAAAAGCGCCGCCAGCACAAAAAAGATCAGCAAAAACCGCTTGCTCAAGCCGTTCAGCTCACGGAACAGCGTATCGTAAGAGACTTGGTTGACCAGATACCATTGAAGCTGCGGGACATAGCTGTACATAATGATGGATGAGGTGGGATCGTCGATGAAAAAACCGGAGGCTTCAGATGAAAAGCCGGTGCGCTCCATCCAGGAGGACTGCAGGATAGAGCGGTCATTGCCGTATTTGGAAAGCAGCTTCCCCTGTTCATCCATGATGTACAGGAGCTGATCCGGAGAGGAGTCATGGTACATGGCATCGAAACGGCTGTTGTAATCCAGACTGATGCGGATATAGCCGTACGGAGCACCCAGCCGGTCACGCAGCTGTGTGTAAAGGGTTAGCAGATAGGGACTGTCCGACTCATCCGGGTGAATGTAATTCTCCCCCCGGTTATCCCAATGGTAAAAGGGCTTGCCCGGACTGGAGAACAGACGCTTCGTTTGCTCCACTAAGGCCTTGTAATCAAGTGCCTCCTTCGGACGGAAGGAAGCGTATACATTTCCGAAGTTATCGGTGATGGTGTAGAACACGCGGGGAGAGGTGAGAAAGATACTGTTGTTGATGGACTTCATTTTCGCTTCGATTTCCTTGCGCCGCTCCAGCTCGTGATAGCTTGCGGGTGTGCTCAGAATGGCGGCCACATCCGGGTCCTGCTCCAGCAGAATCACCGTTTTGGAGGCTGTCCCCATAAAATCCTCCAGATTGCCGTTCATTTTTTTCAGCTCTTCCCCGCTGCCGCTGATAATGCGCTCCTGCATCATTTGTTTGATTTCCTGGGAGAAGTACATGTACAACAGGGCAAACGGCAGCAGAATAAACAGCAAAAAGGTAAGGAACAGCTTATTGCGCAAGGTTTTTGGCCACCAGCCCCAAACTCGCTTCTTCCAGGTAAACATAGGGCGCCCCCCGTTTTTTGGTCTCAATAGGTTCGTAGCTCCATTATATATCACAAACCGGCTACCGGGAGAAGCAGAAAAGCCTCCAGCCGCTTCTGCAGCCGGAGGTGGGTTTAGGCCGTGTCTTTATAGGGATGGTGAAGGCTGCCTCTAGGGGGTCCCCAGACATGGGTCAGGCCAGTAACGGACATCAGCGCCCTTATTCGCCCACTAAACAAAGGTTTGAAATTGTAACGGACTCCAATGCACTTATTGGACAACTTTGCCACTATTCAGACGGGTTTATGCTCGAATAAGGTCTTCCCGGTCCGTTAGCCGCACAACCCCTTGCTTTTTCCACAAATAAGGTCTCTCCAGTCCGTTCCAGCCGAGCTGGCTGGAGCTCCGGTAAGAGGAACAAACTCAGACAAGCGCCGAAATCATTGGGTGTCTTCTTCACCTTGAAGCGGATTTCCACCGCATGGCGGGCTGCCTCGATAGAGCGCAGGGCTTCCACCGGAAATCTCTCCCGGTAAAAATCCCCGTTCGTCTCCGTAGCAGCGGATTTCATAAACGGCCGCCGATGGGTCCCCGTTGGTAGCCTGTATCACAAGCCGCAGCCTAGCCGTACGGACAGCTTCAGGCAATTTATGCCGGCAGTGCCGCTGGTAATTGCCGCGGATAGACAGTACCTCCTGCCAGCCGTTTTCTCCCAAGGCTTCGATGGTATAGTCCCTGGGGCATTGCGGATCACGGTAAAAGGGCGCATACGCATGGTATTCCCGGATCAGATGCCCCGGAAAGGTCAGCTCCACTGTGCAGATGGCCTGCTCCTCGGTCCAGCTCAGCTCAAGCCATTGGGCCAACGGCTGTGCCGGATCGGAGCGCCACAGGTTGGTGCTGCGATGAGGACGGGTCACGCCGGAGAGAACGTTGGCGGCTCCGTACACAGGCTGCGGCGGCTCCACCTTGAAGCTTAACGTCACACCGTTGTCATAACGCCTCATTTTGCCGAGACCAATTTCAAAGGCAGCCATATGTCCTGGCTCCAGAGAACCCGCTTTATGCCAGGAGACATGATCATTCGCCCATAGGTCCAGACGGACATAGCCATTCTCCGGCAGCCCGCTCTCAGCGGTCAAACCAACCGGCCAATCTACCCATATGTTCGCCCCGGGAGGAACGGACAAGGCGGTTTCCGCCAGAGGCGCGCCAGGGTCGGTGCGGTAATCCCAGATGTGGTCCACTGGCAGAAGCACTGCCTGTACGGTCTGCGTCTGATCCGATTCATTGCTCAGGCAGACAGCCAGCTTATCGATTCTGCCTCCGCTTGTGGCGATCCATTGCCCCCGCCGGTGCGTCAGACGGTCATGAGTCGTCTGATGATTCTGGTCCCGCCATACAGCCAACCCCTCATGGAAACCCCGGGATTCCGGTCCGGCGCCAACTGTTTGCGCTTCGCTGCTGGCGGTGACGGCTGCCTGTCGGGCCAGGTCAGCCGGGTCCTCGTTGCGGGCGTTGGGCAGGAAGCAGCCGTCGCGCAGCAGGGTTTGCTGAACCTGACACACCGTTTCAGCCGGAAGCTGCGAAACGCGGATGCCTTGGCGCTGGGCGGCCGCTGCCGCCACTCCGGCTGCCTGGCCCATCAGGGCCGTCGTGGACATCACCCGTACGGTTCCTAGAGCAGCATGGGTCACGCTCACGTTCCGACCGGCCATCATCAGATTGTCCATGTCCTTGGCGATCATAATCCGCAGTGGAATGCCATACGGGCCGCAATAGCTTTTGACCGCATATTCGCTGGTCTGGGAATAGCCTTCCTTACTGGCCCGCTCGCTGTGTTTGGCCAGAAGACCGCCCGGCGTATGCAGATCAAGAAACCAGCCGCCGAAGGCAATCTCATCCTCGAACACGGTGAGATTGGCCGGATCATGCTCTGTCATCAGATATTGGCCCATGATTCTGCGGCTTTCCCGTTTACCCGGCACCTGCCCGATCCATTCCAAAGCATAGTTAGCCGCTTTTTCCTTCAGCTTCGGGTCCTTGTTCTTGATCCAGTCCCAAACCCCCAGGGTATGGCGGGTCAGCTCATGCCGGATATCCTCCGCATCGTGGATGGTATGCCATGGAACTCCAATTTCCAGCCACCAGTAACCGCCCCGCAGCTCCTTGGGAAGCCGGCCGTCCTCATAAAAGTAGCTTGCATCCTCATGTTTTACCGCCCAATCCGGTGCAATGAAGGGAACCGGCCTGCCCATGTCCCGGGCCCGGAAATGAATGGAGTTGCCCATGGTATCCCGGCTGGCTTGCTCCGGCGCATGGTATTCGCCGAATTCCTCACGCCCTTCCGAGCCCATTCTCCATTCGCAGCCCGCCAGATCCGCCACTACCCCGTCCCCGGTGCAATCGATGAAGGCGGCAGCCGTGAAGGTAATCTCCGTTTCGGCATTGGACACCCGTCCGGTAACGGACCGGATGATGCGGTCGCTGCTCTTTTCCAAGGCAAATACGGTGGTGTTAAGCCGAATGGTCAGGTTGGCCGTGCTGGCCGCCATATTGTACATGGTCATATCCCATACGCTGTTGGTCCAGCCGTTCTCCCAGATTTCCTCGTGATTGGCTGCCCGTTCCTCAATCAACAGCTCGGAAATAATGCCCGTTTCCCTGGCATAAGCGTGAAAGGCCGCAGCTCCATGGGGTGTAACCCTGATCTCAGACGAGCTGTTGCCTCCAAAAACAGGGCGGTCCTGGATCAAACAGGTCTTTGCCCCATGGCGCGCAGCGGAAACGGCAGCACAGAAACCCGCTAAACCGCCGCCTATAACCACTACATCATACTGTTCTGTTGCAGACTTCACATGTAACCCTCCCAAAGTTTGAAAGAATTTAAAACGTTTTAAATAATAGTTACAAAAGTTTCTACCCAATGAACATCTTGATAAACATCCTCTTTCATCCTTCCTGCTTACGATTTTATACGAAGGTCCGGCACGGGGTCAACGAAAATTTTAAAACGTTTTAAATTGGGTGAATTATTCGCCACGCGGCCTTTGCTTTCCACCTGCGAAAAAAAACCCATAAGGGAAGCTACTCTTCCCTTATGGGTTCCACAAGCCCGAAAAACGATAGATAGCGGAATGTTACTTTCCTTTATTCCCCTCATTCACAGCCTTTTTCCGGGATAACACGCCAATAGCGGAAATCCGCCTGGCCTTATTTCGGGTTTCTCTCCAGTTTGGCCGAAATAGAAGAAGTTCGCCTTCCGCTATCCCAGAGCGCCGCTCTTCACCTGTGATACACGGGACGAGACGGTTCTGTACCCTACCCTACCGAACCGCTCCCTCCTGGCACACTTGTGCTCTGCCTTTGGACCAGACTGACATCCACCCAGGTCTCCCTCTCTACGTTGTTCCCATCCAGCAGCCCAATCACGGCTTGGGCGGCGGCGAAGCCGATGGCATCATGTGCAACATGCACCGTGGTCAGCGGCACCTTTAGCAGATGGGTGTTGGGGATATTATCCACGCCAGCCACGGAAATATCCTCCGGCACCCGCAAGCCTGCATCCAGCAGCGCCTCCAGCGCACCGATGGCAATGAGATCATTGCCCCCGATCACTGCACTGGGTAAAGCTGCTCCGGACTGGATCAGCTTCCGCATGGCTAGATAGCCGGACTCCTGATAATAATCGGCATAATAAACCCGGTTTTCCGGCACCGGCAGTCCTGCTTCCGCAAACGCCCTGCGGAATCCGGTCATCCGCAGCTCGGAGGAAGCCAGCTTCGGCGAGTAGCCGATAAACGCAATATCCTTATGCCCCAGCCTAATCAGGTGCCGCGTCAAGAGCTCCATGCCTGCTGCATAATCCGCATTGACGGAATAACCCAGCTCTCCGCATGGCCGGTTAACAAACACCAAGGGTTTGGACTCACCCATAATCCCCACCGCCGTGTCCAATGGCATACGCAGCCCCATGAAAACTGCCGCATCGTACCCCTTGCCTGCCGCTATAGCTTGCAGCTGCTCCTGCTCCATATCCGCTGTGGCGATTTGCAGCATCATATGATAGGGAGATTCCGACAAGCCCCGGGACAAGTGCTTCAACGTTTCGAAATAGAATGGGCTGTTGAAATAGTCGTATTGGGGTCCCGACATAAAAACCAGAACATTATTGGATTTGCCCCCTTGAAGGCCTTGAGCCAGCCGGTTCGGGACATAATTCATTTGTTTGGCCAGCTGCTGAATCTTCCGTTTGGTAGTCAGACTAACCCCTGGCTTATCGTTCAGGGCAAGCGATACTGTGGCCGGCGATACCCCCGCCAGCTTGGCTATATCCTGGATTTTCGATGACATGCTCCACTCCCGCTCCCGCCGTTCTTTTATTTCCTGATTATAAAACGTTTTAAAGCGGGAAGTCAAAGCCCATCACTCCTCCAGCAGCCGCCCGTTATCATGCCATTGGCCAACCATCTTGTTTTCCCTGGTGTTGGCAATGAACTTATCCAGTCTGCTCCGGAACAGCTCCGGCTGCTGCTTGCAGCTCTGGATGGTGTCGATCCGGATGCGCCGGTACAGCTCCGGAAACGCAAGGAAGTTGCCATAAACAGCTTCCTCCTCCTGCAACCTTTGCCAGATAACCGGATCAATCCGGAATGCTTCAGGAGACATATTAGGAAGCACCTTCCGCCCTTCCTCTCTCATCAGCCCAAGACGCTCCAGCCGCCTGACGCGCTCCTTGTTCAGCTCCGTCCAAGAGCTGGTTTTACTGCGGGGAGACAAGCGTTGTGCCGTTTGGGCCTCCGATAGCTTCTTTTTCACCCCGTCAATCCATCCGACGCATAACGCCTCCTCCACCGCGTCCAGATAAAGCAGCTTCCCCGGCTCCGGCACCATACTTACGATGACCCAACAGCAACTCTCCGTAGTGCTATGTTCCGCGAGCCAATCCCGCAAGGATTCCCGCGTTGTAGCCGCAAGCAGATTTTGGACCTCCATACCGGGGCCAGCCTCCTTCTCTATATAGCTTCCACAAACTCCTGATACCAAAAAAAGGCGTAATCGTTCATGGCAGAGGCATACCCAAGCTGACGGAGCATGGTGGATATATTGCCTCTGTGGTAGGTGCCATGATTGACCAGATGGAGCAGTATCTCCGATAAACGGGTTTGGCGCACGCCGGCAAAGGGATTATCCAGCAGAAGGGTTTGCTCCAGATCGGACTGGTCCCGCAGCCACTGTTGAAATAAACCCGACAGCTCCGCGTATAAGTCCATATATTGCTCCACCGTATCCAGGATGCTCGTATTCAGCGGCCGGCATTCCTCGAAGGCTACCCGCATGCCGGTCCCCGTCACCACCAGATACCACATTTTATCCACGGCATAAATATGGCTGAGCGCATGGGCGAGAGTGGGAAACGAGCTGTTCACCTCCAGACTCAGCACATCGGACGGAAGCTCCCGGATTCTCTCCAAAATCACTTGATTGGCCCACACATGATAGGCGTACATTGTTGCCGGATGATTGATCATATAACGGTCTCCTTTACGACTCTTGGGATGAATTTGTTGGAACCTGCTCCCATTATAAAAAAAGAAGTATGACAACAGGCTGTCACACTTCTTCATAGAATCGCAAAGCTTGCTGCAGCTGCTGCTTCAGAATTCCCCGCAAGGCAGGCGGCTCCATCACTTCCGCCCCGCTTCCGAAACCCAACAGCATTGACCATAACCATTGTGCTTCCAAAGGCCGGTAAACCCTGAGCCGAAGCGTCATGCTGCCATCGGCATGGAACTCCTTTTCCGACTGGTGGAACTGGTCCAGCGCTTCCGCCATTGCTTGCGGTTTTACCCGGACCACCACATCCTCCAGTTGGGCTTCATAAGCTCCGGAAGTTGCTTCAACTTCTCGGGATAATTCCTGCTGCGGCGCAAAGGTCTCCCTTGTCAGGCGCAGATTGAGCATCCGGAATAACCGGAACTCCCGCTGCTCCTTCCGGGAACGGCAGAATCCGGTAACGTACCAGGTGCCGAATTTAAATTGAAGCCCTGCCGGCTCCAGGTCCCGGGTGGTGCGTTCATTCTTGGCATTCACATAATCGAAAGAGACGGTTAGGCGCTGAGAAATAGCCGCGCGCAGCTGCGGCAGAGCCTCCGGGTCTGTGCGGCGGGTGTCCAAATTCACGGCCACGCTGGGAGCTTGGTCATCCGGCCCTAACGTTTGCATCCTCTCAATGGTTCCTTGTGCCCGTTCATCCTCAAAGACGGAGGCGAGCCCTCTGAGCACGGTAACCACCGAAGCCACGTCATAGGAACCAAGCAGCGTTTTATCCATTTTATATCCGTCCATCATGCCGTACCCGCCGTTCATCCCCTGATAGGAAACCACCGGAAAGCCTGCGGCACAAATCACATCAATATCCCGGTAGATGGTTCTTGGGGAAACCTGGAACTCTTCGGCCAACGTGGATGCGGACAGCACCTCATGATTCAACAGCTTGTAGATGATGGAGATAAGCCGCTCCAGCTTGATTGTAAACCCTCCTTTCTTTGGATTATTTCCAGGTTTTAATGAGCTGATTATCCAATCCATAGGCGTTTACGGACTTCACAATAGACGCGGCGCCCAATTCGGACGAATCCCGGTAAATCTCCGGCATTTTCACCACAAAAGTATTCTGGCTTGCATTCACTTCCTGGGTATCCCCATTCTTGTATTCTACGAGAAAGGTCCGCACGGGAATGTCCGTATATAGCGCCCCCCAAACGAAGTTGCCTCTGTCCGGCTTCTTCTCTGCCACCACCAGAAAAGCAGGACCATTCATTGTGCTGGCCGTCCATCCGGAGCTTCCGCGGTCATTTTTATAATACAATCTCCCGTTCCATTCCCGGTATACCCCCAGCACATACTGGGTTTTGTCCTTGAACATAACCAGACGGTTCTGGGCATCCTGGTTGACAATCTGTACGGGCGACTTGAACTCAGCATTTACAGCCTCCTCCAAGGTACGGAATCCGTAGATATCCTCCCAGAATATGAAGATTCCTAAAGCTAACATACAAACCCCAATAACCAGCTTTCTCTTCACGCGCGCCACTCTCTATTCCGCTGAGTCAGGATGTTTTGCAGCACCGGGTAAATGGTTTCGGCCATCCGCATAAAGCCCAAATCATTGGGATGGCAGCCGTCCACCGTACAGGCTTCCCTGTCCTTCCGGCCAAAATAGGCTTCCCCGTCGATAAAATAGACATTGCGGTCACCTGAGGCTTGTGCGTTTTCGTAGGTGCGGCGGATGGTACTACGGCGTAGTACGGCCGTTGCCGGGTCCTGGTCAAAGTCTGGCTTCGTTAGGAACAGAACCGGCAGCTCCGGCTGCGCTTGGCGGATCGTCCGGAAAAACGGCTCATGGGTTTTCTCCAGATGCTCCGGATCGGGTGCGTTATGGTCGTAATCATAGATGAACACGCTCATCTCCAAACCGGCGATATAAGCCGCCAGCTCCGGCTCTCCCTTGGCCGAACCCGAAAACCCCAAATTGATGTAATCCGCATCCAGCCATTTGGACAACAAGGCCGTATATGCATTGGCTGCCCGGGAGGCACAGCCGCCTTCGGTAATGGAGGAGCCGTAGAAGACCATCGGCCGTTCAAGCCCATACGGAGTGGCCGCCTCCACCCGGGCATCCTCCTCCAACTCGATGAGGACATCCTCCAGCTCTTCATTTCTCGGCAGGTGGATAATAATATCCTCCATTACCTTATCCTTGGTAAAAGTCAGGCTGCCCGTTTTGCTCACATAATCCTTAGGGACGGCGATTCCGGCGTACCGGACAGCGTTGCCCCGCCCCACATACACATCCGCTCCGGCGGAGCCAGATAGAGGAATTGCCCAATCTACCACGTTGGTCCGCAATAACGTCCGGATCGTCACAGTGGTGGAGTCAGTGCGAAACCTGATCCGTCCCCCTGTTGGATGAACGGCTCTTGCCGCCACTCCATCCGATACCTGCTCCAGCATGGCTTCCGGAAGCCGCAAAAACTTTCCCGGCAGCAGCTGATGCACCAAGCCGCAAATTTGAAACGGATGCTCTGTACAGGAATATTGCTTCATACGCTGCTTCCCTCCTTGAGTTCTGCCGAATACTGATCGAACAACCAGCGGAAATTCCATTCGAATACATGGGAGCTTCCCCACTCATCATAGGGTTCCGGTATGCCTTGAGCGAGCCAGTGCTCGAGGGATAAACCGCTTGCCGCTGCTTTGCGCGCATAAACCAGGATGTCCTGGAGATAGTTCTTCATATCCGTTAAACTGCCGGGTCCGGTTACCTGTCCGTGTCCCGGTATGATGCAGCCGACAACCAGCTCTTGCTCCAGCCTCTCCAGGATCCGCAGCCAGGATGCTGAGTCCCCGTTCAGCATGGCCGGATGGTGGCTGCCCAGAACCAGATCGCCGGCCACCAGCACCTTTTCCTCCGGTACATACACAAAAGCGTCGCTTTGGGTATGGCCTCCCCCGTAGGACATAATCTGGGCCGTGCGGGCAGAGCCGTGTAGGGTTAGCCGCTCTGTGAAGGTAAGCTGTGCCGTCACTCTTGTAATGGTTGGAACAGCCAGGAACAGTTGCTCCTTGTCCGCTATTTCCGCTTCCAGAGCAGCTTTGATACGGTCGTCTGTTTGTTTGGCCTTTGTTTCGGCGAATCCGGTGATCTGCTTACGCAGGGCAGACTGCCATACCTCCACACTGGGAACACCAAAACCCTGCAGCAGCTCCTTGGTCCCTTGGGTTGAAATAATGGTGCTGCCCGGGAAGGCCTGGTTTCCATAATGATGGTCGCCATGAAAATGGGTATTCACCACGATGCCCACCGTTCTGCCAGTAAGTGCCTCCGCCGTTTCTCTTAAGGCCTCCCCCGCTTGCGGCAGCATAAAGCTATCCACCACAACCGTCCGGTCGCCCAAGTCCAGAATTGCCGCATTCCCAAGAGCGCCTGAGCCGGGAACCACAATTGCCGCCCAGATTCCCTCCGCTGCCTGCTCTATGGTAAAAAAATCACTTGCTCCCACGTATATGTATACCTCCGCTTTCCGTTGTGTCGATAGCAGGCATCTGCCTCTCTACCTTTCTTTATATCCCTTTTCCGGCCATTTTGCTATACTCAATTTACTAAAGTTACCCCAGCAAGGAGGCGCTTCGATTTGACTCATCCAGACTCCCATACCGGTGAAGGCACATGCCCTCTCTGCGGACAGGCCAACGGGTGCGCAGTGACCAGAGGAGAAGATCCATACAGCTGCTGGTGTATGACCGCCCGGATTCCTCCAGCCTTGCGGGCCAGGGTTCCGGCAGAGCGCCGCGGGAAGGCGTGTATATGCCGGAATTGCCTGGAGGCGTATAGGAAAGAGAGCGGCAGTCACTGATTCTATAGCAGCATACCTCCCCGTTTGCAAAAAAAGAGGACTGTCCCCCGCCATTTGTCATGACTTGGGGACAGTCCTCGGTAATGGTTGCCTAACGGACAGAGAAGCCGCTATTTGGTGAAAATCCGCCGTTTTATGAATCTCGCGGACTCAGCAGCCGTTATTCGGGCAAAAGGAGCCGGCTTGAGCGATTTTCCGGAACAATAGCGCATCCTGTGTCCGTAAAATCCGCAAAAGTACATGTTGGGAGCAAATAACGGCTCTGGAGTCCGGCTCCCCGCCCGCCTGACCAGCTGGCCAGGCTGGACTGCCGACCAACTGGATAGCCTTCCCCCGCGTGCCTCTTCGCTTCTGTCTACAGCTTATTGAAAATTCGGTACATAATCACTGCGGTTTCTGCGCGGGTTGCCTGGTCGAGAGGAGCCAAGGCTTCACCCCTGCCGGCTACAATCCCGGCTTTGACCATAGCGGCAATACTATCCTTGGCATATGCGGCCACATCCGCGCTGTCCTGGAAGGATGTAAGCTCCGCGGCGCCGCCGGGTTTGCCGATTACCTCCGCTAGCTGAAGCGCTCTGGCGCTTAGCACCATCAGATCCTGCCGGGAGATGGGGTCCTGAGGATGGAACGCATTGCCGTCCGCACCATTGCTGATTCCCAGCTGTTTTGCGATGCCCAGTGCTTCATAATAATAGTCGGAGGGGCCGGTATCACTGAAATTGCCGGTGAAATCAGCGGTCAGTCCCAAGGTCCGGACCAGAAGGACCAGGAAATCCGCCCTGGTAATGGGTTCCGCAGGAGAAAACTCCGATTCCGAGCTGCCTTCAATTATGCCCTTGGAGGCTAATACACCGATAGCCTGCTCCGCCCATGGATAGCCTGCGCTGTCGTTGAAGCTCTTGACTACATACGTCAAGGCATATTGGCCGGTTGGGGCTGCGGTGAAGGTGACCATCCCCGTACCCGCATCATATTTGGTATTGGGGATAATCCGGAGATTGCCCTCCCCATCTGCATATTGGATGACGAGATGCTCCGGGTTTTCTCCAGCTTTAGGCTGGTATGGAATGGAAATCTTGACCCGTGCTGCTTGTTGTCCGGGGTCAATAGCTTTTCCTCCCGCCTTCAGCACCAACTCCAGTACCGGCCGGTCAACTGCTGCAGCTTTTAGAGCAGGATCTGTTATCCCAGATGGGCCGATGGCTCCCATTACAAGGGAAACCGAGGAACTTCCACCCGCCTGCTGCGGTTGAAGCAAATTGCCGGCCAGCTCAACCGCTCCCACGGGTGTGGTCACCTTCATCACCTGGCTGGCATTGCTGCCGGTTACGGCACTTGCCGGAAGCACCGGCTCATAAGCCTTGGCTCCCGCTACCTCACCGATTACGATCTCAACCCTCTTGATGCCATTGCTGTCCGCCGTTGCCTTGGCAAATGCGCTGCTGATGGCATCCGGGGTAATCTCCGCTTTAGCAGTGGTGCCGTCAAGGACAGCAGCTGCCTTAATCGCTGCGGCTCCACTCGGCGAAGCTGCTGGAGTGGCGGCAGGTGTTGCCGTTGGTGTTGGCCCACCCGAGGACGGCTCAGATTCCCCCTCCGAATCAGACGTTGGTGTCGGCGTTGCCGTTGGTGTCGGCGTTGCTGTCGGCGTCGGTGTTGGCGTCGGTGTTGGCGTTGCTGTCGGTGTCGGCGTTGCACCGCTGACAATCAGCTTCAGCTCTACCTTCTGCGCTGTCCCGTTCACCACGCCGGAGACAGTGTATTCACCGGATGTTTCCGTTCCCGGCACGTCCGGCCATTGTACACCGACCTCCCGGTTGGCCCCGCTGTCAAACACCGCAATGGCAGTGCTGGGCAGTATAGCACGGGCGCCCTTCGCCACCGTAACGGCCTTCAATGCCTTGAAGCCGGTGATGGTTTCCTCCTTCTCAATGCTGAAATCCTGCAGCATCACCTTCGCCGCACCCGGAGTGCTGACATAGCCGGTATAGTCACCTTTGGACAGCAGCGTGGAAAAACGCACTTCTCCGCCCGCTGCCATTCCCTGGTCTATATAAGCGATGGACCGGGTTTGCTTTTGCATCACCACAATGGACACCTGCGTGCTGCCTGCCGCTCCCTTTACGGAAAATGATGCCAAATTCTGATCCACGGTTTGGCTGACTGTTACCTGCAATTCCGCAGCCTGCCCTACCCCTCCATTGACAAAGACCATTGCCATAACCAGCAATGCCGCAAAAGCCCGCATAAGTTGTTGCCCTGTTTTCTTCATACGCCCTCTCCTGTCCTAAATAACTTGGTCCCCGATTTAGTCTGCAACCGCCTCATTGGATATAACCTCCCCGTCGTCCACGTTGTTCACCACAAAGGCCTTAATCTTTAGCCCCTCAAGATTCAACGGTGTACTGAAGCCCGCTTTGACGGTTTTGGTCTGATCCAGCCCAAATTTGGATTTGACATAGGTGGTGCCCAAGACTTCATCATTGGCACCGTACAGTTGAATGGCTATGGCTGCTTCCTCCAAAGCAACAGAGTGATTCTTGACAGTCACCGAAGCGACAGCCGTTAAGCCCGGAGTCAAACTCTCCACCGGTTCACCCCAAGCATCCGTAAGCTTCAGCCCCAGAACGGTGAAGGAGTCTGACAGCCTAATATTGCTGAACTTTGCCGTGTTGTAGTACACATCCCCATTTTGCGGCTGGGTCGCGTCGACTGCAAATCCGATCAATGCTTCTTTACCCATAGGGAAGGATTTTTTGGAAAGCTCCTTCCAGGCTGCACCATCGTAGGAGGTGTATGCAATGATACTATCGTCCACTCTTTCAATTTTGAGCCAAATGGGCATGGTGTTATCCGTCAAAGCCGGCAGCCGGTCCTGAGGATAGTCGGTGGTTCCCAGGGTCAACGCATCTGTGCCTTGCTTCATTCTCGAGGAGAAAAAGGTGGCATAAAAGGTATCGTCCTTGTCGCCGTTGCCGTTCTCATCCCGGTCCGCCTTGATAATAGAGGTGCTGATCATGGCTAACGGGGCATCCGGCTCCAGATTTTCCCGGATCATCAGACCCGATATGGCATTATTGTCCAACAAGGCAATGGAATCCAGCTTAGCCGTCAAGGCGGCATTGCCCGTAATGGGCTGATACACATAGTGGAAGCTGTCCGCCTTGCCCCCAATCTTGCCGGAGCCCTTTACGGTCAACACTCCCGAGGCGTCCAGACTGCCGCTGCCATTCACCGGTGTGTTGCCGATATCTGCCGTTAACCAGGGAGCTTCCACCTGGGGTCCGTTCACGTGCACCGGCATGGAGGTGGACTGGCCTGCATTTCCTTTGGTGTCATAGGCCCGGGCGGATATAAAGAACGTTCCGGCCTCCAGGTTATCCAGCGTAAGGCTGTAAGGCGCTTCCGTAGCCTCTCCGACCAGCACATCGTTGCGGAAAAACTGCACTCTGGCTATGCCGTCGGCATCAGAAGCCTCCGCAACCATTTGCATAGAGCCGCTTTTTTCATAAAGTCCGTTATAAGTGGGGGTGACCAGCTTCACAATGGGATTCTCCGGGGCAAAGGTCATGTCAACCAAACTGTTCAGGTACAGCTCCAGATTGCTGTAGCCGCTTGCCGTGATGGTTTTTCCATCAGCCGGATTGGTTTTGTCCAGTCCCTTGGTTTCCTCCCAAACATCCGGCATCCCGTCATGATCCGTGTCTAACGGAGCTTCTGCCGATTTCAGCTCGGGATACCCGCCGACCTCGAATTCCCGGTTAATAATTCGTCCGGTTCCGTTGCGGACATCCTCCACCAGCCGGGCATCCACCGCATCTCTCCGGGGCAGAACGGCTCCGGCTCTGGCCAGCACCGCCTGATAAGCAGCTTGGGCATCCTCAATGGTCACATTCGTATAACCAACGTTTTGGAACGGGGTTTTGGACATCACAGTGGTGGAAATCCGGTCCTGAATGCCCTTGTTATTGTCCGCCGTTACCTCCGGACTGCCGAACATATAATTGCCGTTGACATAAAACTCCCCGTCGCCGGGATTGATTACCCGCTCTCTAACTGAACGGAGTGTGGACGGGCCGGGTTTGTAGTAATTGTTGATCACATTGGAGAGCAGAGTGGTCATGCCGCCGTAGGTGTTGTTAAAGCCCCAGTTGTAAATGACATTGTTAGACATGGTAATACTGCCCGGTGTGGCGCCGTTGCCGATTCTGGGCATCCGACTGGTATGAGTGGTCATCAGATTATGGTGGTAGGTAGTGTCCTTGCCGCCCCAGATGCCCCCATAGCCGTGTCTGCCCTTCACATGGCCGGATAAGGTAAGACTTTCGTTGATAATGCTCCACTGCACGGTCACATTGTCATTTTCATAAAAAGACATGGATTCATCTGTTGACCAGCCTGCCGAGATATGGTCCAGCATCAGGTACTTGGAGCCGCGCCCGCCAATGGCATCCGGCTCGCTGGAGATATTAGCCGAGCCGGGACGGAATCTCAAATACCGGATAATGATGTTGGAGGAATTGCTGATATCCGTATTAAAGCCGGCGATGCATATACCGTCACCCGGCGCCGTCTGGCCGGCGATTGTAATGTTCTTCCGGCTGTTGATGCTCAAGGCGCTGGACAACTGAATGGTTCCCGATACACGGAACACCACCATCCGGTTGTCACCGCTGACCGCATCCCGCAGGGAGCCGGGACCGGAGTCCTTCAGATTCGTCACTTCATAGACATCATAACCGCGGCCGCCGCTGGCATACATGCCTCCGCCCTCGGCTCCGGGAAAGGCCGGAATCGTAGCCGGCGCATCCGCTGCCTGGACCGGCAGAGCCCCCGTCAGAAACGAAGTGCTTAACAAAGCGCCCATCATAGCTGATAAGATTTTTTTTCGCATAAGGTTCCTCCTGGAATATGCCTTACTTCAGTACAAAAACATCGGATATGGGATGTGCAGCCGACAGGTTATCCCAGATATAGGCTTTGACTGTATATCCGGCCACTTCCCCGGGCAGCCTCAGCTTGGCATAAAGGGTGTCGGACACTCCATTGGCCAGGGTTTCGGCGCTGAATATCATTTTCACCAAATTGTTGTGCTCATCGTAAAGACCGATCACCAGCACAATGTCCTGCGCGGAGGCAATATAGTTTTCCACAGCTGCCTTCACCACAAGCTCCTCTCCCGCCGCCAGCCCGGTTGCCGCTTGGCCGTCTGCCAGATAGAAGCCGATTTGTGCTGCCTTGTAGGTGTATGTCACGGTATACTTTACACTCGACACGTTGCCGTAGGTGTCCACTGCCTTAATCACAATTTCATTCACACCCTCATTCAAAATCAGGGTTGTGCTGAAGGTTCCATTCGCCGGTATGGTGAGGCTGTTGTCAATGCCATCGGGCTTCACGATACTTCCGTTATTGGTAATGGTCAGTGTGCTGTCCTTGTCTACCGAACCGCTGAGCGGCACCAAGGCGCTGAATACCTGGCTTGCAGGCGCAGCCGATGTCATGGTGATAACAGGAGGCATGACGGCAGCAGCGGATGGGACGACACTCACAATCTCCGAAGCAACACCCTCCCCGCTGGCATTGCTGGCGGTCACCGCGAAGTAGTAGGTTTTTCCGTTTTCCAAACCGGAAATCATCGCCTGATACACAGAGCCGCTGACCGTTTGCGCATCCGTAAACGGGCCGTTTGCGCTGTTGCTTTGCTTCACGGTATACGAGGTGGCCGTGTAGAGCGGAGCCCAGGAGATCAGCGCGCTTTTATCATAGGGTTTGGAAGCTACATTCTTGGGCGCAACCGGCTGGCCTGCATTGGAATCGAACACAACAGTACCGTCCGCCATCACAATCCGGACATCCTCGAAGCTGGCGGTCATGGAGGAAGAGGCGTTGCCGGAGCTTACCATAAGACCTGCATAAAGCTCCTTGGGATTCCCGTTGGCGTCAAGCCCCAGATCCTTGGCCGTGGCTGTGGCAATGGACAAGGTCTCTGAGCTTACCGGATTCTCCGGTATGGGATTGGCGCTGAGAATGGAGACGATTTTGTCCCCGGTTTTGATGATTTTCAAATAGGCTGTCCCGCCTAACGGCATCGTGGTGTTGGAGCCGTTGGAGGACCCAGTATAACGGAACATTTTTCTGCCGCCTGTGTTGGTTGCGGCCTGGGTATAGTGATAGCTGCTGGGGTCAAGGCTCTCCCGGATGGTTAAGGCCATATGCCCGAACAGACCGCTGTTGTAGGTAGCTTTGGCGCTGATGGAATAATCCCCCGCCAGCTTGACCGCCTTCATGTAGATTTGATCCCGTCCGTTGGCTGCTTTGTTAATGCCTGTTCCGGAGCCGGTAAGAGTGAACACATTGGTATCGTCATTAAAGCTGGAGTAGCCGGCTGTCTTCGGATTGTCAATGTCCATTCCGGTGAAATCCGCAGGGGTGAACTTCAATGAACCTTGTTCTCCGGTTGGAATAACCGTTACCATGTTAGAAGCAGCACTCTCTCCGTATATGTTGGAAGCGGTGACGACGAATTGATACGCAGTTCCGTTCATCAGATTGGAGTAGGTGTATGAGGTTACCGTGGGCGTGGAAACGCCGTACACCAGGTCGAAGACTGTACTGCCTGCTTTCATCCCTTTTACGGTGTAATAGGTAGCGCCCGTTACCGTGTTCCAATTAATGGTAGCGCCGCTGTCACCGGGCGTAGCCGTAATCACAGGAGCAGCTGGAATGCCTTGAAGCGCAGCAGTAGCAGCATGTACCGTAGAGCTTGCGGCTGTATTGCCCGCTGTATTGACGGCGGTCACCTGGAAGCTGTACGTGGTGCCAGGAGCCAGATTGCCTGCAGTATAAGCTGTGTCAGTGGTGATGCCGACCTTCTGCCCGTCCTGGTACACGGCGTACATTACGGACCCGATACTGGATTGGGCTGGTTGCCAGTTGAGCGCAGCCTGATTTTGACCCGTTACGATGTCCGGGTTTAATACAGGGGCCGTTACGTTACCTTCGGTATAATAAACCGGTATCCAGTCGCTGCCGAAATATTGCCGCACATCCGTAACCGCCGCTTCCCCGCTAATGAGATAGCTGCTTCTGGCCGAGGTATCCGCCGGGGCGCCGTTATAGGTAGTGTTGTATTCAAAGAAACGTGCGTTTTCCGGCGTATTGCCGCTCATTCCCGCCCAACCCTGGGGTACGATCACGGAAGGCTCCTGGAGCTTGGAGTCCAGGAATTTGGCTCCGGCATTGGTTCTCCACGGCCGACCGAAGAAGCCCTGGGCCTTAAAGCTGCCGTGGCTGGTTCCCGTGATGGTGCTGTCCCTAAACAGGTATCCCATGCGAGAAGGATCGGTGCTTGCCGCTGTAATGTACCCCGACGAATCCTGGTCACTGTACCCGGCGAAATTCAGAATGCAGTTATCGAACACCACGTTGCCGTCGCCGAAAATGTAGTCTGTGTTGCCTTCAATAAAGCTATCCTTGAAGTAGATGCGGACAGCTCCCGTATACAAGGTATCCTGATTGGACAAGAATTTGCTCTTATAGAACTCGGCGCGGTCGGCTTCAATGGCCATAGCGGCCGCTCTCTCCGTCGCTCCTCTTGAGGTGGCGTCCAAGGCCATGGTTCTGACGGTGGTATTGGTGGGGGAAACCGGGTCTACCTGAACGCCGTCATCGATCTCCTCCTGGGTGATGTACTTGTTGAAGGAGTTTTCGAATACGATATTTTCCGCCCGAAAACCAGTCGCCTTGGAAGTGAGATAAACGGTAGGGCCCCACTTTTCCACGCCGCTCTTCAGGAACTTATCGAAGGCGTGATCCTCGCTGTAATAACCTTTATTGGCGCTGTAATATACGTAACCCACGCCGTAATACCAGGTGATTTTCACTTCCCCTTGCTGCGGTGCGGCATTCACCAGGCTGATGTAGGGGGTTTCAATTTTAAGCTGGGCCCGGTACACGCCTGGGGTGATATGGATGGTAATCCGCTCCTGCTCGCTTTGGGGATTCATCCGGGCAGCGGATGCGAGAGCCTCTTTTACCGTGGAGAAGTTATTTTCCTTGGAGGAGTCGCCCACATACAAATCCTGAACCAGAGGCAGCGCCGGCAGCGGTGTTGACGTGGAGAACTTGATGTCCTTTATGGCGTTGCTTCCGTTGACCACCACATGGCCTACCGTGGTGTACGCCGGATCAGAGGTAACCGCCTTCACTGCATAAGCTCCGTCCCGGAGGTTGGCGGAATACGCTCCATTTAGGGCTGTACCGGAATAAACATACCCATCCTCCACATGAGAAAATGCAATGCTGGAAACGGTTACGGAAGCTGGCAGCCCTACAAAAGCGCCGGTTGCCGTGTAAATTGGTTTCTTGGTGACAGTAATATCCTGCGTGGTGTTTGCGGTGATCTGGACTTGGCTTCCGCCTGTGAGATCATAATCATTTACACCGGATATGGTCAGATTGTACGGGATGCCTGATCTCACATCTGCGGAATAGGTCATGGTCAGCTTATCTACCGCCGCTTCAACCGCCGGGGCAAGACTGTCTGCCGGAGGTGTCAAAGTCACCTTCAAATTGCTGAGATCATAGTTGGCGTCAAAGCCTGATACAGGCCCGCTGATCTTGGCCATGGAAATCTTGGCCACATCCAGGGTGATGCCTCCGATTCCGTCGGGGATATCCGCCAGAGCGGTCACCACGGTTTTGGACTGGTCGGAGATGGAATAGTCAGAACTCACGTTCAGCAGGGCAGCGGTGTAGGTGTACCCCGCAGGCAATGTCACATCAAAGGTGCCGTCCGGGTTCAGAGTGGCAGTATGGATACCGGCCGTTTGTTGATTCTGGAAAACCAGCTCATGCTCTGTAAGCGCATACCCATTCAGGTTTAATAAACCGTTGACGTTTACGCCGGGAGTACGGGTGATCCGGGCCACATTAGGCTTATAGCTTCCGGTATTGGTGAAATAAATCTTCAGCGAGCCTGTTTCCTCAGCCGGAAACGTAAATATTTCCCCGTTGCCCAAAACAATATCGCTATTTTTCAAGATCGTTTTCCCAGTCCCAGCGCTGGTTAATGCGAAATTGACAAGAGGTTTTTCTGAACCTGAGGTATTGGTAGAAAACCCGTAAAGGGTGATGATATCCCCTGCCTGTACATTGTCAATGCGGATGTAGCGGGCTGTATCGTCACCTGCACCCGCGGAATAAATGCTCCCCGCATTCGTATAACCATCCGGGAAACTTTTGACAGTGGGATTCTTGGTCGGATCATATGATAAAGGACCTTTGTAATAGAGCCGGTGGTAATTTCCCGGTGTCACCACCGTCAGATCACCGAAGGTAGTGTTTACCTTAAACCAGCCGGATTGAACATTGGCGGTTAACCCGTTAAGTGTGCCCAACGTAATATGATTGCTATAATTGCTGCCCGCCGCTTCCACACCGCCAAAATCCCACACATCCGTTTTTCTGCTGTTAGTTGTGTCTCCCGCTGCCCATACGGCGGTACTCCCTGGGCTGACCACTGAAGCAGTCAGCAATACCAGCACCAGCATTTTGCATATAAGCGATTTGGACCGTTTGTACATGTGCGTCTCCCCTAACATTAATAAAATCCTTCCGTTGCCACATCCCCGCCAGCCGAATCCGGGCGTTTTTTTCTTGCTGACTCCGATTATGCCGGTCTTGTTAATTTCATTAACCCCCTCCCTGCCCTAGAATCTGGGATTTTAATCGTTTTGATTATAATGCGGGACATCCTTCCAGGATATAATCCTGGCAACACCTTTGCCCGTTTTGTGCAAGGAGGTTATCTGAAGCATATGGGTTGCAATTGGTTCGGGGGTGGTGAACTCCATTGCTATGGCCCTCAAACCTGCTGGAGGGACTACCCCTAATCTCGTAACGGACCGACGATCCCTTATTTCGCCCATTTGGGCACTTTTGCACAATTCACGGACACAGGGGACGCTAAATCCAACAAAACACCGCCGATCAGGAGGTTTGGAGCCAAATAACGGCTCTACGGTCCGCACAATTGGAAAAGGATCGGGTTTCGAGCAAATAGCGCCTCCTCGATCCGTTAGCTGCCCCGCATCTCCCACCGACCTTCTCCCCCGCCACCCACAGACCTCCCCGGTGTCCCATCTTCCCATCGGTATCCCCCGCCCATCATCAGCTCCCTTCCGCCAAAACGAAAAAAGCCGCCAATCACTTGGCAGCTTCGTTGTTACCCCTCCCGCTATTACGCCCTTTGCACCGTTACACCCTCCGGCGCTTCAATCTCCGAATGCACCGTCCCGTCCGGCTGCTTCGTATGCTTCACCTTCACAATCCCGTAAGGGGTGGGGAAGCTCCCCTCCACCCATTCCAGGTCGCCCAATTGGGGTGCAACCCGGATAGTCTTGCAGCCCGGCTCCACCGGACGGATGCCCAGGACATATTCGGACAGCCAGGCTGTCGGACCGGATGCCCAGCCATGACAGAGACTATGCCTGTACCCCTGGTAGCAATAACCGCCGTAGGCGCCATGCACATCCACCTTGCCCTGCGGGGTCAGCTCATCGATCCGTGCCGCATTGTCCAGCCAGCCGATATCGAAATCCTCCCAGAAGGTGGTGGCCCCGAGAGACAGCATGCCGCCCCAATAAGACCGGATGCTGTCCAGGCTGCCCCGGATATCTCCCGCCTCTCCCCTCGCCTTCAGAATATAGTACCCATAGAAGGTGGAATACCCCTTGGGCGATTCCGGTGCAATCACCTCTTCATTGGTTGAGGCAGGGTCAAGCAAACCAACCAATGCTAATAAGGATGCCGCCTGCTTGCTCCTATTGTGATCCGGCGTCACCGTGCGCAGCTTGGCTTCACTACGGCGGCACAATTCTGCTGTTTCCTGCTCGTCCATCCACCCGCACAGCTTCACTCCAGCCTCCATACACCAAACAAATAATGCATGAGCGCCCGCCCGCACTCCTTCGGGGTTGGTGGAGGAAGGCCAATCCAGGAACGGGTTGGGGATATCTACCGTCCCGTCCTCCCGGATGCAACCGGCCAGTTGGCGCAATAGTCCGGTCATATACTCCCGCTGCTCCAGCAAGTAGCCTAAATCTCCGTTATGCATGTACCAGTCATGGTGCACCAGAATCCACCAGATGGAGTAGGTGGGGAAGGTGGTCATCCAGCCCGGCAGAGGGCTTTCATTGCGGATAAAATCCAGGCTCCGCGGCACCACCTCATGATAACCAAACACAACTTGCAGCGTCGAGGTTTCCGGGTGCATATCTCCAGTCCACACCAGCCTGTCCCGCTTGATCCCGTCCCACAGATAGTCCTGCATGTTCAAATGAACCGTATAGGCTCCGGTGTCCCATATTCGGTTCAATAACTCATCATTGCAGCGGAAACTGCCTTTATACTCCGCATCATGCATCACAGCAACAGCACGTACACTGAGCACCTGCACAAAATGTCCCTCATCCAAAAAGTCGATGCGCACAAACCGGAAGCCGCTGTTCCCGATCTCTTCCGCACCCATGAAGCTGACCTCGAAAATCCCGTCCCGCACTGCATGGTTATTGGTGGCATTGGCCTCTCCGTCCAGCTCGCTCATAGCTTCCATGGCGGATTCTCCGAAGCGGACACGAAACCGGGCCGTTCTCCGGTCTTTATTGCTGCCGCCTACAACACAAATTTGAACGCCGCCATGAAGCTCCGTACCAAAATCCAGCAGGAATCCCGGTGCGCTGCCCTTGTGGCTCATGATACAGGTCTGGTCCATAGCGGCGCTGAGCAAGGATTGACCGTCGCGCCCGGCAAACAGCAGCTCAGAGCGTTCCAGTACCGCACCTGGCTCCTCGGATTGCCAAACCATTCGCACGGGATTCACATAATAACGGGTTCGCGGTTCCTCTTGAATCTTGAGATGTTGCCATGAAGGAATCATAGGTTTACTCCTGTCTCCATTAAGTTCCAGTTTCACGCGATATGCAGCTTTACACCAGATTGTACAAATCTGGGACATGTTACGTAAACACCTTTTTTAAGCGGGCAGTTTCTTATGTGCGTCTCCTGTACCAGGGTAGTCTCCTCAATGGAACTTCAATCTGTTGTACTCCCGGCCCCTCCACCACACTTCCGTCGTCGCCCTCCCATCTGCCTGTGGGAAATTGTACCGTCCTGCTCCTCATTTCCTTAACCAGTACAGGCGCCACCAGCACTTCGTCGCCCAGCATAAACTGGTCCACCACCTTCTCCATCCCCTCTCCAGGGAACACAAAAGCCATATGCCGCAGGATCGGTTCCCCGGTTACAGCGGATTGCTTTGCCAGCTCCAGAAATTCTTGCCCGAACCGGGCGTGAAGCTGTGCCGCCTCCACACAATATTGCTCATGCTCCTGATCCAGAACCCGCCACGGAGCAGCAGAAAATTGCATCATCGGGAACAACGCCGAGCATTGGGCGGAACGCACAACCAGCTCCTGGTCCAGCTTGGCTCCGGTGAAGCTGGAGATTTCCCCTCCCCCGATCATATCCGGACAGGTGTAGGCATATCCCAGCAAACCCTGGGCCAAGCCATCCGGAAGCACCGCTCCCAGCCCGTTGACCTGCCAATCATGGCGCTTGTCCTTCAGACGCTGGGCCAAGGACTGCCCCGCCAGCTTCCAGCAAGCCCGGTACTCGTTCAATTTATATTTCAACCCGACTCGTGCCCATGCTTCACTTTGCCCGCTGGGGGTTGTTCCTTCCACATAAGTCTGATCCCCGGGAGCATAGAACTCCACATCTCCGGCATCCAGCTTGAAGCCATCTACACCATATTCATCCCGCAAAGCGTCCAGTTGTTCGTGAATCCACCGGACGGCATCGGGATTCGTGCCATCCAGCACAGCACTGTACCCGTTCCACCATTTGCGCAAGGCGGTTTTACCCTCCTTATCCTTCAACAGAACGCCTGACGGCTCCAGTTGGCGGAACACTTGTGAATCCGGGCTGATGAACGGGCATACCCACAGCATCACTTGAAAGCCCATGGCATGAAGCTCATCCGTCATTCCCTTGGGATCGGGAAACCGTCCCGAATGGAAAACCCAGGTTCCATACGGCCCGTGCCAGTTATCGTCAATCATAAGCACACCCGGGGGCATGCCGTGAGCCAGCACATTCCTCGCATATTCCAGCACCTTCTCCTGGGTAGGCTCGTATTGCAGTTCAATCCACAAATTGTACTGCGGTGCAGTGAACAGCAGTTCCTCCGGGATGGTCTGTGCAGGAGGGAAAAAAGTCTCGGAGACATGCCGATACACTCCCCGCAGGTTTTCATACCCCTCTCCCGTCAGCAGCTCTTGTCCCTTATCTCCGTTAACCAGCAGCGTACCTCCCTTAAATTGAAACGCATACGGCTCCTCACTCCATACGTATCTTCCTTTGCTGGAGATCAGCAAGGGGCTTGCCTGGTTTCCTCCATGGTTGACGTTCAAATCCGCTTGGAACAATGCGTCAGCACCGTAGGGCATATGGCACCCGTCCGCCGCACGGCCTCCCCACCAGAACTCATCAGGCATTATTTTTAACATCAACTCGCTCTGTTCCATCCTAAGATCACTCCTTCATATACACCGATCTTACCCCTGCGCAAAAGGGATGACAATCTTAAAGTTGTGATCTATACTATAACAAAATTGACTTTTTCGATTATGGAGGTCATCTTATGCTTGAGCCTTCCTCTTATGCATTCCGGAATGAAGATAAATCAATATTGACTATTGACTCTATTGGCTGGCAGATGATCTCCAGCACGGAATACAGCTTCCGCGGTGAAGAAAGGCCGGATTGCGGGCATGTGATTTTCCAATATACCCTAAGTGGCCAAGGTTTTATTGAATATGAGAACCAAGTCCATGATTTACCGAAGGGAACGGGGTTTTTGGTAAAGGTGCCCAGCCAACACCGGTATTATTACAACGGACAGAAGGAGCCCTGGGAGATTATCTGGCTGAATTTGCGGGGGGATGAAGCCAATCGAATCTGGGATTATGTCATAGGATTGGACGGTCCCATCCTGAGGCAGGACTCCGACTCTCCCTTAATTCAAGGCTTCTGGAGACTTATGGAGAAGATAACGGTGGAAAAGATAACCGATAAATACACATTGTCCGCTCTTGCTTATGAATGGATGCTGCTTCTGGTGCGGACATGCAGGGAGCAAAGCAAGGAGATCAGCGTTACCTCCAGCACGATTATTGAGAAGGCAAAGAAATTTATGAGAGAACACTATCCTTCCGAGCTGACATTGGACATTCTCTCGGAGCATTGCGGCATTAACAAGCATCACTTATGCCGTCTTTTCCAGAAGGCGGAGCAAACCTCACCGCTGGCCTACCTGAGAGACAGGCGGATGGAAGCAGCTATCGCCCTGCTTCGGACAACGGATACCCCCATCCATGAGATTGGCCGGCTATGCGGCTTTGACAGTCCCAGCTACTTCGGCAAGATATTCCGGGAATACATGTCCATGACCCCCAAGGAGTACAGGATGAAAATCCTGGAATTCCCTTACAGCGCCATTTATTATGAGTAACCCGTTCAAAACATCATCGGATCCTTCAGCTCCGCCCATTGGATATAGGGCTCCCCATTATCGCCGATGGCAATAGTGCCTACCTTCACTTCGGTACCGGCAGGATCTTGGAAGTAATCCTCCAGCATCAGCCGGTTAATCGTGGACATATGCAGTTGGGCCAGCTCCTCATGCTTGATCCAGAACAGTTCTCCTTCGTCGGATGGAGTGCAATCCTTCCGGTCTGTCTGACCGAAGTAGATATATTGCTGACGGATCTCATCATCCTTCAAACGCAGGAGAATGTAGCGCAAGGAAAACTCCTTGATCTCTTGCTGAGCGATCCCGGATTCTTCATATATCTCTCTCAAAGCAGCAGTCTTCGGGTCATTGATTTCCTCCGGCTCTATATGGCCGCCAACACCGCTCCAAAACTTGAAATTAAAAACCCGGCTGGAGCTGCGTTTGATCATCAGCACCTCGTTTTCGTGCAACAGATACGCTGTGGTCATTTGCCGTACATGCATGAGCTGGCTCCTTTACCTATTTGCATCCGATTCCTTTATCCGTTGAAGGAACCGCTTTGTGTCTTTCGGCGACTTCAGAATGATAATGTGCTTGTCCGGGTGTTTCGCTAGCTGCTGCATGATGCCGGGTATTTTGGTTTTCCTAAAGCTCCACACCCATTTCAGGAACTGGAGATCCACAGACTCCGGACAGTCCTTGTTCATGTCAGGTCTCGTTTTGCCGTGATACATGACCCGCCTTTTTAGGACCCGGTAAACCGTTATCCATCGTGAATAGTCCAATAGAATAACCGTGTCCGCCCGCCTCATCCGGATATCCAAGGTCCTGCTGTAATTGCCATCGAGGATCCAAGCTTCTTTTTGCAAAAGCCCATCCAAAAAAACATCCCATTCCTTAGTCGGAGTCGGAGTCCAGCCGGGCTTCCAATAATAGGCGGCCAGATGGTATAACGGGAGCTTGAGCTCCTTCTCCAGCTGCTGGGCCAATGTGGATTTGCCTGAGCCACCAGACCCAATGATCAAAATCCGCTGCATGAAGTCATCTCCTGACGGCCATAAGCATGAACTCCTACGGAACGTAAATTTCAACAATGGCCAAACATTCGGTACCTTCAGTTTTCACACGGAATGGTTTGGAGGCATAATCTGCGAAATGCTCCCGGAAAAACGATTCATCCACTTTTTTATACTTGGTTGTAAATTCCTCAAATTCAATCACATAGATTTCCAGTTCCCTGGAGGGAGCGTATTCCACAAATTGCGGATCCACATACTTTTTCACATACAGAATAGCTTTATCGTCATAATCAAAAACTGCCTCCTGAAAGCCTATCTTTTCTGCGGCAAGCTGCACATACCCTGGTCTTGTATCGGGAAACTTGCCTTCGATCTCCTCTTGGCTGAACAGCTTGCTGCCACTCTCACACGCTGTGCCCAGCAAGAGAATGAATAAACTAATTAAGACCCCCAACTGCTTCATCGCTCGCTCCCTTCCACTCATCCCGCAGTAAACCGTAAACAACATGATCATAATACTCGTCATTGTAATAGCTGACGCTTCTTAAGATTCCTTCTTCTCGAAATCCGAGTTTCAAAGGAATGGCTCTGCTCCTGTTGTTGTCCGTTCTCGCTCTTATTTCGATTTTATTCAACCCCATGACTTCGAATCCGTGATGGATCAGAGCCCGACAGCAGGAAGTCATAATTCCTTTTCCTTCATAATCGGAGACCAACCAATATCCAATGGAAGATAGTTTGGTGTTCCAATTCACATCATGAAAGCTAATATTGCCGATATACCTGTCTTCATAAAAAATCCCGGCAGAAAAACCATTGTTCTTTGCATATCTGTGGAGTTCGGCTTCAATGAATTTTCGGATGGCCCCGGAATCTGTTGTAAGCTTTACCCAGGGAAACCATCGTTCAAGATGGCTCCTGTTTCTGTCCACACATTCATAAACCTCATCTGCATGACAATAATGGAGAAGGCGCAAATCCAACTGCCCATTGATTTGGTGTTTGAACATATCTACACTCCCTTCGCATTCGGATGAAGCAGGAGATTGCTCCTTATCTCCGGTCCGATGGGGATGGAGAGCTGCTTGTACGCCAATAAAACCGCTCCCGCAACCGGGGAGAAAACAGGCTGAACGATGGAATACGTTTTGTTTTTGCCGGAATTCAATATGGAATGAAGCTGCTGCCGGAAATATCCGCAGTTGGCCACACTTCCAATGAAGGAAACCTTCACCTCCGGTTGGCTGAAGTACAAGCCCAGCATTTCGATTCCCACTATAATTTCATGGATGGCCCGGTCACAAACCGCTTGAGCCAAAGGACTGCCCGCTTCAGCAGCTCTAGTGATGACAGGCGCCAGATCACCAAACACCCGGTTCCGCTCCCGGCGGTCTTCCACAAACCCGCGGCGGGCAAGCCCGGATAATTCCCCGACGGTGGATACCTTCCAATAAGCAAGAATATCCTCTACCAGACGCTGGTCTCCTCCACTGCTGTTACCCGCTAACAGCTCATAAACAGCGTTATACCCCAGAAACCGGGCAGCACTAGCCGCATAATGATGAAGATCGTAATTGCGGACCTGGTGACCGTCCTCGGTAACCGCGTAGATGATAGATCCGGTTCCGGCTATAACAATCATGCCCGGTTCTGTGCCCAATGCTCCGCTATGCGCCACCACCGCATCATTCACATGTTTCTTCGGGCAATCCAGACCCTCCACCTCTGTCAGGGGAAGCACCCAATCCAGATCCGCCTCCGCATCAAATCCTGCAATACCCGCGGTCAGCATGGCTGCTTGCGCCACATCTTTTTCCGCCAGATCAAGTGCCCTCTTGATTGCCTGCTGCACATTCCGGCTTGCATTCACGTCCTTATGTGCGGATGAGGCGCCATTCTCTATGTAGGAAAGCACCCTTCCGTCCAAATCCGCCACCATCACCCGTGTCTGTGTACCGCCTCCGTCAATCCCAATGACAACCTTATCCCGTGTCTCCATCATTGCCCGCGCCTCCCCCAGTCCTATCCGGCTCTTCTATGGCACTATTCCGTGAGGCTTTTCCCTATGATCTGCTTCATGTGATGCAGCAGGTGGTTGACATAATCCTCAATCAGCCAACCTAACGTGACGGTTATTTCGTCATCCAATATGACAGGTTTGGCGAGGTCCTCAGCACTTCCATTTTTCAATACATACAGCAGCTGTCTATTCAAAAGGGTCCACAGCATGATCATTTCCCGATATGTATAATTGGTTGAATAGCCGTGCAGCGCAACCCATTGATTTTGTTGATACTTTTCGATCCGGACGGGATCGGAGGCCAGCATAATTTTCACAAACCGCATATGATTATTCGTAGCGGAATCACAGAGATGGCCGAGAATTTCCTGCTTGGACCAGCTCTCCTGGTTTGTTTTCTGAAGCGCTGCCTCTTCCGCATTTTCTTCTAAGCAGGATGGAATAGTTAGAATCAGGTGTTCCAGTTTTTGCACGACACTCAATTCGATTCCTCCTTTATTCTTCATACGGATTGCCCCCAAAAGGCGTAAAACAGTTCAGCCCAATGCTCCTTTGGGGGCATCCGCCTGGTACGGCATTTACTTCCCGGGGTCTATCCGGAGAATGGAGCTGATCTGGTTGAACAATGCGGGTGTAATCCCTTCTGTTAGACCAAATTTGCGGGCAGTAGCGGGTGTAACCTGCAAAAAAGACTCTACAAAAATCTCTTCCCCCACTTTCAGACGGAGGCTCTGTGTGACAGCTCCGCGGCTCAGCTGCAACGGGTATTTGATCAGTCCCAAAGCCACAGTACCAATAGCGGAAACAAATATTTCATTGTCGCTGATTGGAGTAAACACCGGCTGACCATCTGGCGGAGCTTCGATCACTGTATTTCCGATACGGACCGCTATGTTTGTGCGGGATACCGGTTTGGCCACGAAGGTCATACTCCGGTCGGCCGTGTTATACCGGAGGCGATACCTCCGTTTGTTGATCAGACCCAATGTCCGGGCCGTTGCCCTGCCTACCGAGATCATATTGTCGATACATTCGGAAGCGTCATTGTTACCAAGAATTACGGTTGCTCTTGCATTGCCTTTTCTCAAAATGGTTCTGCCAGCGGGAATCTCTACTCCAAAGGAAGGTAAGGGAGAACCTCCGCAATTGCCTAGCAGCTCTGCTTCTTTCCCCAAATCCTTATCAATTACAGCATCGAAGATTGCACGGTAAATCATTGGAATGCGCCACATCCTTCACCGTTGTGAAATTAGAGCTCCCCTTTTGCTAAAAAGTGAAAGCTCATTATAGGGTATGTGACCATTCGTCTTCTTGCGCTCAATTTGCCGGCAAAGGGGAATCCGTTAAACGTAGAACACTCCTCAGTGTAAATGAAACGCTTCCTAAATTCTATATTTTCTCATAAATTTCAAACTCCTACAAAAAAAGAGCCTTCTTTGTCCAAAAGAAGGCTCCTCCTTATGAAATTTGGGCTGGTGCAATGTGGCCGCTTAATGGAGTCCTCTCAGATCGGAATGTACCCGGATGGCTCCCGTTCCCTGGTTGATAACAGCGGAGAAGTTCTCCTCCATCTCCACACTGCCGGACGTCAGCAGACGAATTTCCTTGCCGTCCACCTCATTTTCCACCAGCAGCATCTGTCCTTTCTTCTGAAATACACATCCCGTCAGTTGGACCGTGGTAGGCGGATATTGCTCCATTGCCTGGTTCCCGGTGAAACGGATGACGTTGTCCCGGAGGACGGAATGGAGGATGCTCACCATGTCCACCGGCGTGTTAATGAGCAGGAACGGCGTCGGGTGGCTGTGCAGCACACGCACTTGCTCGAACACCAGATGCTCCTGCCGGGGGACAGGTGCAGCGGGGTAATAGGAGCGGCTGAACCTGTCATTGTCAAAATGGATGGAAAAGGCAGGCCGGGCTTTATGCAGATAAATATGGCGAAAGGACACATTCCTCACTCCCGCCGTATACACCGGATCGCGCTGGACCATAGTCCAGGAGATGCCGTCCAGGACGGCCGTACCCTGTTCATGAGTCGGCCTGGTTCGGGAAATGTAACGCTGCCCATCCGGCTCCGCCTTAACCCGGTAAAGACGCCCTCCAGATACCACCGTATCGGACTTCTGGACCTCCATGCTCTCCCGCCAATCCGTCCATGCCCCGGCCAGAATTCGGCAGAAATAACCGACGCAGGGCTGATTCTCCTCCCCGCCGGACAGATCGTAGCAATGCTCGATAACCCCCTCTTCGATCCAGCCCAGCTCCGGATTGCCCACATCGTAATCATGGCCGTTCAAGGCTATGGCATCGTCGTAGGTGTCAAATCTGCCGTCCGTGATCCGGAACCGTTTGCCCCGGCCGAGATGAATACCGTCCTTCATCCCCTTAATGACCGTATCCTGGATCAGCAAATCCTCAAAAGTGCAAACGTGTATGCCATATTGGGCGCTCCCCAAATCCAAACAGCGGAACCCGGTAATCCTCACATCCCTTGCGTAGAAAAAAGCAAGCTGCCCATGCAGGCCAAACACATCCCGGAAGGTCCGAATGTCCATGCCGTTTACCTGGATATGGAGATTTTCAATGGAAATATGCTCATCCCAGCTGCCGGTTAACGCCCCTTTATTCAGCAGCACATGGGAAAAAGGCCCGGCCTCGTTCACCTTCTGCACCGTCGTTCCGTATCCGAAAATGAGGCTGGTGTTACTGCCGATGTATACCGTCTGCGCCAGCTTGTATAGACCCGGCCGGGAGACGGTAACCGTGCCTCCCCGGTCCAACGCGCGCTGCAGCGCTTTTGCGTTCTCTATTCCTGTGGCTTCTGGATGAAAGCCATAATCTGCGGCATCCGCCCATCGGTTCATAATTGAAGCTCCTTTCGGATTTAAAATGGGGGGTTGCGTCCCGTCCCACAGAGGATAGCGGAAGGCAATGTTCCTCTATTGCTGGGGGAGGGCGAGGAATTGGGCAATAACGGAAGGCATTCTTCCGTTATTGCCTTGGTTTCGCGTGCGTACGCCGGAGCCGGAGGTCAATAGAGGAAGGTCCCCTTCCTCTATTGGACCCAAAGCGGCGGCGGAGCTATAAACAGCGGACATCTGGGTTCCGCTATCTCGGGGTACGAGGCTTTGACTTGGCAGCAGCCAAGGCTTTAGGCGGCTTTGCCATTAGCTTCGGCGGAATAGCGGAAGCGTTTTTCCGCTATTCCACAGCCTGTCCCCATTTCCCTTGGATAACGGAAGCGTTTTTCCGCTATCTCCCCCACAGCGAGCTGGCGGATGCTGTACGGTGGCTATTAGCGGAAGAATATTTCCGCTATCCGGACAAAACAACAGCATCATCAGCCAATAGCGGAAATCTGCTTCCACTATTCTAAATTACACAGCCCCACCTCCTACTCACTCCCGAGCCGCATCTCACCGCTCAGCTCCAACAAGTGATCGTCTACCCGAAGCATTCCCGGCTGCCCCGCGAAGCTGTTCCCACTGGCCTCCAACTGGCCACATGTGCGCAGCTCCACCGCCTCTACCGCTCCGCCATGCGGCGGATAAGTACCTGACGGCTCCACCCGGTTATCCCGGAACACCAGCCGCTCCAAAGAATGGCCCCGCACCAGCCCCCGATCGAAGGTGCGGAAGGAATTGCTCTCAATAATAACCTCCCCGTGGTAATATCCGTGCCGGGGATCCAGATTTTTCACAACGGGGTCGATATCGATGACCGCCTTGCCCCAGCTGGGATAGGCGTAATTGCAATCTCCGAAGCGATTGTTGCGGATCACAATCCGGCGTGTCGCCCCCGACTCAAACCAGAAATTCACATCGCCGCAGATTTTGATGCCCGCGCCTGGCGCGCTGATATCATTATCCTCCACTAACACCTCGCCCGGAGTGGTCAACAGAAGCCCCCTCGCCCGATTCTTGCGTACGGTGCAGCCCCGGATCACCACATCCGCCGAACGCCCCCGGTTTTCTACCGCATCCCCAGGCCCAATCTCAGCCGGAATCTCTCCGGCAAACACCATCACCATATACTCCCGGTTCACCCGCTCCACAGCAGCCAGCTCCAGAGCGCCACAGGCCTGCAGGGTTTTCCCGCTGACAAAGGTGAGAGATTCTCCCGCCTCCGCGATCTCCATTCCCTGCTGCTGCCCATGCACCAGCCGCACGAGAAGCGTATCCGAAGCCAGCAGCCTGACAATGCTGCCATAGATGCCGTGAATATTGCACGGGTCATCCAATTGGTACTCCAAGAGACAGTCGGTCAGAGACACCGTCCCGCTGCAATACACAAAATGAGTAGCATCCGCTTTGGTGCTGAATACCCTCGATGTTCCCGGCCGCAGCGTCACCTGAAACCGGTGCAGGCTAACATCCCTGCTGTTTTGGGCGATCACTCCCATACCCAACGCATGGTAGATGGTCACATCCTCCACCCGGATATCCCTGCACCCGGAAATCGCAATTGCCGGATGGTCCCGCAAACCGCAGCGGAAGATCATCTTGTTGCCGTTCACCGGGCGCCGAGCAGACCAGTTACCCGTATACCGTATTACACCTGGCCCCCGCTCCTCCACGCTTAATCCTCCGTAGCTGTCATAGCTCCACTGGTCTGCACTGCCATAGGCCGTCGCGCGTGTGAGCGGATCAAACTCCAGCAGTCCCCAGACGTCACGCTCCCATTCTTCACCTTGAACCACCAGCTTTCCATCAGCCACCCGGTAATGGTAGCCTTCATCCAATGCAATGTCGAACCAATTCCTATCGGCTGCCACGACTGTTCCTTGGCCCATCATGGGAATGTCCCAATCCACCTTGAAGCCGGTGAGTCGCACATTTGCGCTATTTTCCAACCAGAAAGGAATAATCAGCGAATGAAAAATAAACTCCGCCCCTTCGGCATCCAGTGTGAAGTTCCGCATCCCTGTTAACGGAAATGCCACACGGCGGCTGCCATCATTATCGTGGTTGGAAATCGTGAAAACTCCTTCATAAGCCAGCTCCGGCCAAAAATCGTACCTTCCCGGCGGAAACCACAGAACAGCTTCCGGTATGGTTCGGCAATGCTGAATGGCCCGGTACACGGCCAAGGCCTGATCCTCCCCGGTATCCGGCATAATACCGAAGGATGCTGCATCCACGATCTGGGCTTTTCCCGGATCAGCCCACTTTTGCAGCCCCTCCGCATCTGAGGCTTCCCGCACCGTTTGCCCGTGTTTTATATCAGCCAACGTGTATCCCTCCTAATCCACACGGAATAACTATAACTTCCCCCTCCACTATAACCCGCTAACGCTGTGTCCTTCTTGTATGAAATTTGCGCAGGCTAGTGTGAAATTTCAGGAATGGTGTGAAAAAACAGCATCTGACTACACCGCTTTATCAAAGTGCTGTTTTACCCCAATGAAGTGAAAAACGGTATTATTCTGTTATACTTCTCGTAGAGAATCATTATCTGTTGAAGTCAATCTGAGGAGACGTTGCACATGAATACCAGCGAAAAGCTAAGTCAACTGCGAGTTTGGATGGAAAAGGAAGGCATTGATGCTTGCCTGGTGCCCAGCGCAGACGCTCACATGAGCGAATATGTGGGTGAGTATTGGAAAGGCAGGCAGTGGATTACCGGCTTCACCGGTTCAGCCGGAACCGCTGTAATTGCCCGGGAGGATGCAGGCCTGTGGACTGACGGCAGATATTTTATCCAGGCGGCCAATCAACTGGAGGGCAGCGGCATCCGGCTCTTCAAAATGGGTGAGCTTGGTGTGCAAAGCCATGAGGAATGGCTGGCGGAGATTATGCCCCAAGGCGGCTGTCTGGCAGTGGATGGCAGAAGCCTATCTGTGAGTGCCTTCAATAAGCTGTCCGCCCTGCTTGCAGGCAAATCGGCGAGCATTCGCACGGATTTGGATCCGGTTGGGGCAGTGTGGTCAGACCGGCCAGCTATTCCCGGTGATAAACTCTACATACATGATGCCGTTTATGCAGGTAAAACCCGGCTTGAGAAGCTGGCGGAGATCCGCCAAGCAATGAAAACCCGCCATGCGGACTTCTATCTGCTGCCGGTGCTGGATGAAATCTGCTGGCTGTTTAATATCCGGGGCAATGATATTCCCCATAATCCTTATGTGACCGCTTATGCCGTTATCGGCGAACAAGCGGCTTATCTTTTCGTTGAGCCGCACAAGGTTGGTCAGGCGGAACGGAAGCTTCTTATGCAGGATGGCATCCATATCCAAGGGTATGGAGAGATTTACAGCTTCCTGGGCAAGCTGGACGATAACACCTCTATCCTGCTGGATCCGGAAAAAACCAATGCCAGCCTCTACCGCGCCATTCCCGTGTCCGCCCGGAAAATCATCTCCGAAGGACTGGTCACCCCAATCAAAGCCATCAAAAACGAAGTGGAAATCGGCAATATTCGCGATTCCTATATCAAGGACGCGGTGGCGTTGGTCAAGCTGTTCAAGTGGCTGAAGGAAACCGTGCCGCATCAGGACGTAACTGAAACCGACGCGGATCTGAAGGGACTGGAATTCCGCAAGGAGCTGCCGCTGTTCGTTGACCTGAGCTTCTCCACCATTTCCGCTTATGGTGATCACGCTGCTATGATGCATTACCGGGCTCTGCCTGATGCCCAATATACCCTGAAGAATGAAGGGTTTTATCTGTTGGATTCCGGTTCGCATTTCCTGAACGGCACCACAGACATCACCCGTACCCTTGCCCTGGGCAAGCTGACGGATGAACAGATCAAGGACTTTACGCTGGTGCTGAAATCGGTTATTGCTTTATCCACCGCTAAATTCCTGTACGGCACCACCGGCTCCCATCTGGATGTGCTGGCCCGGAAGCCCTTGTGGGATAACGGACTGGATTACAAATGCGGCACCGGCCACGGGGTCGGTTATTTCTCCAATGTCCATGAGGAGCCTCACCGGTTTAACCAGAAGCTGCTGAACGTCCGGCTGGAGCCCGGCATGAGCATCACGGTAGAACCCGGTGTATATAAGGAAGGGCGTCACGGCATCCGTACGGAGAATACACTCCTGGTCATCCAGGATGAAACCACGGAGTTTGGCTCCTTCCTCCGGTTCGAAACGTTGTGCTTCCTGCCCATCGACCGGAAGGCCATTGACGCTGCACTTCTCTCCCCCTTCGAGCTGGAGTGGATCAATGCCTACCATCAGCAGGTGTACGATAAGCTGTCCGTTCATCTGGACGATGCCCATAAGGAATGGCTCAAGCAGGAGACTGCTGCGCTCTAGTCCTTTGTTTATCAAAAACAGACCGTCCGCTTCCGCAGATGGTCTGTTTTACATACGCTCACACCTTATTTTTACTATACAAACAGGTCAGCACATCCCTGTTTCTTGTGTTGATAAACTCCTTTTCCAGCTGCATGCCCAGCTTTTCAGCCACCCTCCGGGAGGAAATATGCTCCGCCGGCATATTGGCGCACAGCCGCGGCAGCTGCAGCTCCTCAAAACCATACCGCATGATTTCGGCAGCAGCTTCTCCTCCATAACCATGTCCCCAATATTGGGCATGAATAATGTAGCCTAGGTCGTATTCCGGGTTGCCGTCAAGGACCTGGTTCACAATGCCCGCATCTCCAATAAGGTCTCCCGTTTCCTTCAACAGGACAGCACATCGCCCGATGCCAATACCATAATTTTCGATGCCTCTATGTTGAATCCAATCCTCTACTTGGGCCAGGCTGAACGGCTTCGGCCAGAAGGCTATGGTATCCGGGTCGGACAGAATCCCATACAGCTCGTGGACATCCTCTGTTGTGTAGGGCCGGATGAGTAATCGTTGGCTTTCCAGTATCATGTTGGTTCTCCTTTGTCGCTTCCACAAACATACTCACTCTCGAGAATTGAATAAAGGTAGGAATCCTGCCACTTCCCATTTTTCAGAAAATGCTCTCTCAGGTGGCCTTCCCGTTTCATACCGATTTTCTCCATAACCTTATAAGAACCGGTATTCTCCGGCCGGCAGGTGGCATATATCCGATGGAGCTTCAATTCCCGGAAGCCAAACTCCAGCATGGAACGGGCCACTTCCGTGGCGATGCCTTTGCCCCAATGGACTTTGGAGATGGTATACCCAAGCTCCGCATTGGATTTCTCCGCTTTGAGACAACAATTTCCCACTACCTCACCGCTTGATGAATCGGCAATAACCATTTCATAAGTTGTCCGGGGCAGCTCGAATTGGCTTCGTATGGCCGCATCAACAAATTGCCGGGTCTGCTCTTCTGTATTCGGTCCCCAGAATGTATACCGGGTTACCTCTTCGTCAGAGCAGTAAGTATGAATCTGAAGCCAATCCCCTTCAACAAAATCTCTATTCATGAACCTTTCCGTAGACAGCTTCAAAAACTCCCCGCCTCCCTGATCCGCTCTCACACGTTTCCACTATAAACCAGTCTTTCCCTGTTCGTACAGGAAATTTTAGATATAACAAAACAGCCCGCTCTTCTAGAAAAAGAAGAACGGGCTGCCCCTGTCAATTGACGATGGCTAAGTTAAAACCTTAGTATTTGGTATTGCCGGACTGGCTGGTTTTACCGCTGGCAAAACCCTTGAACAACGTAGGCACATTATGATAGCGGGTATTGGTTATTTTCGCAGAGCTGGAGCTGCTGTCCGTCCGGAAAATGGAATCCTTCACATCGGAGATGTCCGAGTTATCTAGCGTAAATACAACTGTATAGGACGTGCCTCCATTCTGCCGGGCCAGCTTGCCGATATCATTGGCCTTGAAATTTTTAATGTTAATGGTGCCGGACGCATTCATCTGAAACACCTTGTCATAGGCCTTGTACGCTCCCCCGCCTGTAATATTCACAGTGCCGGAGGACTTCAGCGTTAGGGCATCCTCCCCTACGTCCAGCCAGGTGACATTCGAGATGGTGGCGTTTCCATATACATGGACGCCATCTGCGGCCGGGGCGCCAATATAGACATTTTTCAGAGTTGCATTATTTTCCAGACGGAAAATGGGTTTTTGATTTTCAGCTTGGCTGCCGTCGCCAAGCGTACTGGGATTGGCCACATATGTTTGACCCTTACCATCGAAGGTCTCCCCTGCCTTCACCAAAATGGTGCTGTTAACGACAGTGGGGGCTGCGCTTGCGGAATGAACCCCGATGCTGAGAAACACCAAGCATGCGGATAACATCATGACTAACCATTTTTTCAATGGACATTCCTGCCTTTCAATCCGATTTTCTGATTCACGTGTGCATGTACCGGGGATTCCCCGCCATGCCATGCAGCAGCCGCAAAATGTGCACCTTTTACGCTGCTGATTCATATCTATTCCTATTCAGAACTTGACAGAACAGGTTTTTATGTAATTTTAATACAATAACACAAGAAAGGATTCAAAACTTTGCTTTATTTGTCACTCTGACTATTTTCTCCGGAAGGAGCTTGAGGTATAGCTTACGACAACTTCCCCTTTTCCCCGCACATAGCGCAAATGCCAGGGCAGGAAAAAGAAGAAAAACAGAAAATACAAAGGGATGGAATACCAGACCTGCCAGCCCTTCTGCGTAAAGAACCCAACCGTTACCAGCCAGTATTCCAGCGCAACGGCCAGCAATGTAAAGCCGATACTCATCGCCCACTTTATGTTCGGCTTGTAGAAATTCAAGAATAACAAGGATATGCTGGACGGTGCGAAGGTAAATACGATGATATCCGCAATGCCGCCGATGGAGGGGTCCCCGGAATCGAGCAGATCCAGCTGAAAAAATAAGACGATGTTACCCAACCATGCTGCCGTTGAGATCATTCCGAAGGTCACGTAGTATTCCCGCCAAGTCAGTTTTCGTTTCAAAAGAAGAGCAAGCAGGAGGAGCAAAGCGCCTGTACTGTATACCACCCAAGCACCTTTGGCATGAAGATCCAAACGGTTCATTACCTCTGACCAATATTCCACCCATCATCACCTCTACACCTTTTAATATTACTATGGGCATTTTAGGTAATAATTATAATAAGGCGAAAACAAGAAAAGACAAGGCAATAACGGGATATCGGCTCTATCCATCAATGTAAAAAGAGAATTATTAATCTTATTTCTCTTTTTTTACCATATTGATTTTCCCGCCGTCCCCATGAAAAAAAGCTCCCCCTATGCAGCGGGAGAGCTTGATGTTCATTTAGTCTCTAAAATATACCCCCATTTTCCATGTGGGTCTTATTCACAAAATCCATGTGGTATAATTTTTCCCAATGATTGATGTTTAAGGTTCCCTTTGTAAGATGGATGGCTAAGATGCAGCAATTTTCGTCTTTTTCATTGTTGGCCATATCGTACCATTCAGAAAACGCTGTACGGAGCTTGGTTCTTATTTCGGCATTATTGGGATCAAGCACCCATCCCAGGTTTTCTGCTATCCCACTAGCGGTAAACATCTCTAAGCAACCTGCAATTGATACCTCCGCGTTGTTTGCGATTTGCTGCATTTTGTTTGATTTCCCATAGGTAACCACATAAAATGTGCCGTCCTCGTAATAAGCGTCTACACTGCGGACAACCGGGCGTTGCATCCCGTTGGCTCCTGGCTCCCGCGCAATCGTCGCAAGGGAAATTACATTGTCTTTGCCATTGCCGAACTTTTCTTCGATTAATTGCAGCCCTTCTTCATAATTGCTCATTGAATCTCCTCCAGCTTTTAATCTCGTATGGGTAGTTCTTATTCCCCTAACGACAACAACGCCCCGATGGCTCCGCTGTACTCCCCTTTATCCAACAGGATGGGAGTTCCACCCCGCAGGATGGTGTAATCCACCACGACCTTCTTCAACAGATCGTTCCCAATGAAGGATGAACCGATATAGACGACTGAGGAAACGCCATATTGCAAGGCCGCATGTACACTTACGGTTGTGACGGTTTCCCCCACCAGCCCGATAACAGAGGCCAAGAGATCGGATGGATTTAACTCCTCGGGAGAATGAGGGATATGGCCGAAATTACTCGCCGTCAAATCGCCAGGAATCGGAGGCACCGCCCCTTCATAAATATGGCTGACCTTGAGATCCACCTTCTCGCGCAATCCGTGGGGAGCCTCTTGGACAATCTCGCCGAATTCCCCTGCTCCGGTCAGGAGCTTGGATAACCCCAGCATCGTTCCTCCCCCAACTCCCGTTCCGCCGATCCGGAAGTGCTCCTCCGGTTTCACAATATGTATAGAGGTGCCGGTTCCCACATTGGTTAGCACGAATTCGGGAGGAGCGTTCTCTGTGTCCTGCAGCAGCCGGAGTACACCCTTGCAGGTGGCTTCGAACTCCACAATTTGCTTGACGCTCTGTTCCAGCCGCTTTTGGAGCACCTCGCTTTTCCCACCCGTGATACAATACTCCGCCTGGGGAAAATGCTGTTTCAGCCAATCCACAGCCTTCGCCATCTGCCGGGTCGGAAACTTAACCAGCTCCAACTTCCCTTGATCTATGTAGGCAATCTTAATCAGCGTTCCACCTGCATCAATTCCAATTTGAGTTAAAGCATTCAAGATAGATCCCTCCTGGTGTCATAGAAGCTTCGGAGCCGCGGCGCTTAATAACGCTCCAAATCTATTACAACTATAAACCAGTCATATCCGAAATGGTAGCTCAAATATACATGAATTTGGAAATTTTAACCCCTAAAACGGTTACAACTTGGCATGTTGCAAAATCCAAAGAACTGCATGCAATACATCATTGGCAATATAATCTGGCTCCGTCTCCGCCCATTTCGTCCTAAATTTTGTTAAAGAGCCCTCCCCCCAACCGGTACGGACCAGAATTTTTGTGGCACCAACAGCGTGCGCAGCCAGCATATCGGTATCCCCTACGTCACCGATTACGGCACATTTCGTTAGATCGAGGCTGTGTTGCCGGGCTGCATCAAGCAGCATTCCCGGCTTTGGCTTACGGCAATTGCATGTTTCTTCATGCGGACATATGTAGGCCTGGTCAAATCCAAATTGCCGAAACTGTTCCTCAAAATCAGCAACTGTCGCTTCCCCCCGGGATATCCGGTATTGATTGGTAACGGCAAATACCGGGATTCCGTTAGCTTTAAGAAGATCAATAGCCTCCTGAGCCATGGGGTACAACGTAAAATCCCGGGGATGGATAAAATGCCCTGTCCCCCCAATTGTTCCATCCCGGTCCATAAACACGGCTTGAATATCCAGCTTCCCTTCGTTCATCGACGCTTAACCTCCTCAGAGATCTACGACAGTTATGGTTGAGTTATTGGTTTTACTGTTACTTGATTGGAATCGCCCAATAGATATCCTTGAATAAAATATTGGTGTCTTTCATAGCGGTCCGTAATTTTCATGTTACCTGAGGATATTTCAAACTGATCGGATTCATGATCATTCACAATCCCGCTCATAATCAGGTAACCACGAATCATGGTGGACCGCAGTCCTTTATTATGGACACTGCCTTTCATTTTGAAGCTTAACTGCCCGCTATTCAACAGCTTGTAACGGTCCTTTTCCTTTACATAGATAATCGAGTTATTGGACTCTCCCGTTTTCTTATATTCATAGGAATACACATATACGAGCATGTCCCCGATCTGCTTGCTTGTTTCGATTCGAACAGCTTTCACATTTTTCTTGCCGCCGGCACTCGCATAGATGCGGCTGACAATATCATTAGGAATCTCCTTCAGCGCATAAGTGCGTTCTTCCATGTTCATTTTGATAACCAACAGAACCAAAGCCATGAAGATAAAGGCACAGCCGAGAATGAACCGTGTGTCGGGTTTTGTGATCCGGTTCAGTTTATTCATCATTGTGCTTCCCTTCCTGTAACCCTCTTAGGTTAAACATTGAAATACAGGCCTTTACCAATTTCGATATTTGATTATCTCATTTCCCTCAAGTCTCCAATAACAGCTGAGTCCAAATACGGATAAACCTGATAAGTGTTCTCCTATGATGAAAATACATTGCTTTTTACCACAGCCTCGATGGAGTTATATAGGTTTTCAAAAATCCTATTCAGTGACCGAAAGCTCCTTCAACATAATAATGTCTCTTCCAAATTCCTCTGACTCGATCACCTTTATCGCTTTATAACCAAGCTTCTCATAAAAGCCTTGCCCCGTAATACTGCTTGGAAGTTTAAGCTGAGCAACTCCGGATTGGAGTGCAATTTTTTCCACATGCTGAATAAGCTTTCGCCCAATCCCGGAACGATGGTACTGAACATCTACAAAAACAGTGTAAATCGTGTCCTTATCCAGACTTGCAGTGCCGACTATTTCTGTCTCCCTGACAATCACAAATACGCTTCGTGTTTTAGAAATTTCGGATATATATGCCGGAGTAAAAAGTCTGCACATATTGTTTATAATTTCTACGGGATAATCTCTACTGTTAACATGCCGTAAGTTATCATGGATGATGTGCGTAACCGCCACGCAATCGTCATCTGCCATTTTTCTGATATTCAAATGATCGTTCAAGGGTTCACCTCATCTCTCTTGACCCTTTCTAACTGCACGGTATTATTCAGGAACCTCTATATATTCAGACACCCTCGATTTTAATATTTCAATCAGATCTTCGTCCATAAAAGAATAATCATCGGGTACATCCAAACATATTAATCGCTTGTTGATTAGTTTCTCCGGAAACTTCTGCCTCAGCTTGGACGCATGTTTCTTTTCCATCACAAACACGTAATCCGCCCAGCCGATGTGCCCCTGAGTAACTTTTACTCTTGCCCCATCTTCTGTTCCAGCGGATCTCACCTCATAGCCATTGACACCATCAAAGATTCTTTCCGCGGTCAAACTTCTCCATTTGTTCCGACTGCAAACAAACAGAAGCTTCATATTTAACCCCCTATAATTAAATCCGGAAAAGATGGACTAGCATTTCACCCTGGCATAAGCCAACGGCAATAAATCCCTAATTCCAACTTTTACAATATTATTGTTCGTATCATTCAAAATCACCTTTACATCTGGACAGTAATCCAATAACATCTGCCTGCAGTTCCCGCAAGGAGGGATTAAGCCATTTAACGCTTTGTCATGAACAGCAACAACAGTATCAAATTCACGCTCTCCTGCAGTAATGGCCGCGCCAATGCTGATAAATTCTGCGCATGACCCATGAATTCCATCACAATTAACACCTGTGTATGTATTACCACTTTTGCACCGGATGGCGGAACCTACAGTGTGACGATACACCCCATCATCGAAATTTCGCTCCAAAACCTTGAGCGCCGCTTCAATCAGTTCTTTATCCTGTTCTGTCACTTCATAAAGTTGCATGGCTAATCCTCTTTTCGGTTTTCTCTAACCCACTTCGATCTCCTGCATCCTCACCAAGTCCTCATCCTGGTATTGAAAATGCATGATATACGGCATACGGTCAATGATGCTCCAGAAGTGCTCATAACCAAAGCTGGGATCATAATAGTTGATGATTGTCGCTAATGCGGTGCCGTGTGTTCCAACGATAATGTTCAAACCTTCATGTTCTTTCTTAAGCTGCCGAAGCGCTTTGATATTTCTGTCCTGCACTTCTTTTAATGACTCCCCGCCCTCCAGCTTAAAGGTAAAGTCCTCCCACTGCTGTCTGCTGAATTCCCGGAAATCGTCAACCCATCCACCCACCGCACGCTCGCGAAAATCATCAACTTGGCAAATGGGCAGCTTTAGGCTTTCTGCAAAATGCTGCACGGTCTGCATCGTCCTTAGATAGGGACTTGAGAAAGTTTGGTGTATATTCAGACTAAGGAGGATTTCGCTGAGCCGCTTTGCATCCTCCAAACCTTTGGGGGTCAACGGGCGGATGGTATCTTCACGAATGCGGGTATCCGATTGAGCATGTCTCACAAAATAAAGGTTGGTTAACACCAATCCATCCCCTCTCTCGGGTGTCGATTTGAAGCTTTTCAGTGGCTATTCACCTTCAACAGGAGCGCTAACGGAAGTGAGAGCCGCTATTCCGCCGAAAAACGGGCCGTTTCATTTCTAACGGAAGTGAGCGCTCTTATTGGAGGCTTTTCCGGCCCAAACCAGCTGCCTGAGCCCAAATAGCGGCCGTGGCCGCCGTTAGAATCTGAAGAGACCCGATTTCGGGCAGATAGCGTCTCTCACCGCCGTTAGCGTAAGCGCCACTCCACCACCATACCGCGAATAGGCTCTGCAGATAGCCTTGTGCAATAATCATCGCTGCTCATTGTCTTTCATTCCAATAGTCCCCTCAGTATACAGGCATAACCATTTTTTGCATATGAAAAAGTCTCGGAATGCAGGCTCACGCATAAGGACACATGAGAAAACCGCTCATTCCCTAAAGGAATAAGCGGCCACATCCTTAATGCCGATCCTGGCGCATCAACGCCATGCAACAACTCTCCACCCCATCAAACGCTCCGGATAATTCCCCCGTCAATGGTATGCTCCGCCCCGATGATATACGAGGCCTTGTCGGATACCAGGAAAGCTACCAGCTCAGCCACTTCCTCCGGACGCGCAGTCCGGCCGATGGGAATGCCACCCAGGGAGTCCATCAGATTCTGCCGCGCACCGTCATAATCCGATCCCAGCCGCTCGGCCATCCGGTGGATCAGCCTTTCGGCGGCCTTCGTCTCCGTGAAGCCAGGTGCCACCGTATTCACACGTATCCCCTTGGGTGCCAGCTCGGTGGCCAGCCCCTTGCTATAGTTGGCTAGCGCCGCTTTCGCCGCTGAATAGGCCATGGTATTTTCACCGGGCAGCCGCCGTTGGATAGACGTAATATGGACGATCACTCCGCTCCCCTGTTGGAGCATCGCCGGAAGCAGTCCCCGGTCCAGACGGACCGCTGCGAACAAATTCGTTTCAAAGGCAAACTGCCAGTCCTCGTCGCTTTGAGCTAACACCCCGCCGGTTGGGGCGGAGGAGCCGCCCACGTTATTGACCAGAATGTCTATCCCGCCAAAATGCTCCAAAATCCCATCCACCAACCGGGTTGTGCCTTCGGGAGTGCTGATATCCGCCGGAATAAACAGCTCCGCTGCCCCCGGCTCCTCCGGCATTCGTCTTGCCGTTGTGGCTACCTTGGCCCCCGCAGCAGCAAGCCGCTTTACAACCGCTTCACCGATACCGCCTCCCGTGCCGCCAGTCACCAGAACCCGTTTACCCGCCAATTCCTTCTCATACACAGACTTTTCCGTATTCATTCCCGCCATCTGCTCCTCACCCTTTTTCAGGTACTATGGTTTCTTCGCATCACCATGGTCCCCATTATACAGGGGGTAACTTGACGGCATCGTGTCAGGTTATCCGGGATACCTGTCCAGCATTTTCACCAATTCAGCTTGAAGGCTGCTCCGCATATGCGGTGGAGACAACACCTCCAGCTCCGCGCCGAAGGATAAGAGATAGTGGAGCAGCCAGCTGCTTTCGGGCAAGGAGGTGTCCACGGTGCAGGAGCCATCCTCATGCCGGGTAATCTGCTGCTCCTTAAATTCATCGTACACCCGGTAGGTGCCGCGCAGCGAAAACCTCAGCTTCAGATCAACCCATTGCTGTGTTGGCGCGGGTGGTTCCGGTTCATGCGTTTCCTCCGGCGGTCTCTCCGGAAAGCTTTCCCCGGTTACTTCAAGGTCCGACATACGGGAGAGCTTAAAGCTCCGCAGCTCCTCATTGACTAGGCAGAAGCCCTGCAGATACCATGCATTTACTTTAAAAATCAGCTTCACGGGTTCCACCCGACGATTACTGGTGTCACCGGCGTTGTTGACATAACCAAATTCAATAATCCGGCGGCCCAAAATGGCGTTTTTGAGCGCAGTAAACTCCTCTGTTTTCCGTTTGCTGCTGCCCCAAGGAGCCAAATCCACCTCAATCCAGCTATCCGCATTTTTATGGAATAAGCCACTCAGCTTGGAAAGCACACGCTCTGCATCGGAATGCTGTGCGGCCGTCAGGCTTTGCAGGGCGAATAACACTTCCTTTTGCTCCGCATCCGACAGAATTGACTTGTTCAGCACATAATGCTCCATGAGCTTAATTCCGCCACCCTTGCCTTGACTGGCGTACACAGGGATTCCCGCCGCGGACAGGGTTTCGATATCCCGGTATATGGTCCTGACGGAAACCTCAAAGTGCTCCGCCAGCTCCTTGGCCGTGATCATTCTCCGGTCCAGCAGCAGATATACGATTTCGAACAGCCGGCTGATCTGCATCCTTCCTCACCTCAAGAACAGTATATCTCACTTAACTTGACATCAACATGTCTTGTTTATACCACAAAAAAAGCCGCGCATCACACGCGACTTTCTGTCCTTTCCTTTGGCCACACCCCTTAACCTGCTTGCTGCCCATAAATTTCGAAGGCGGAAGCCCCCGTAACCTCCTCCGGTTTGTCCATGGGAAAATGAACGGTTAGCCGGTTCACCTTGAAGGTGGCCGTATTGGCGAACATGCTGGCCCTTAACGTAAAATTATAAGAGCCCCGCTCCTCTTCGTTGTAGAAGGTATACACCAGCTTGTTCTGGCCTTCCATGGAGGAGTCCACCGTTTTTCTCCCCAGGCGTTCCGGATTCGACTCCGCATCCAGATAGAAGCTGATTTCATCCCCTTCGGACGGGCTCATCCATTCGTAATCCATAGTGATGGTCACATACGACCGGGCGGGGAGGGTCAGATACTGCCCGCCGGTAATGGAGAAATAATCCCCCCATCCTGCTGTGAAGGATTTGTCGTTAATAATCACCAGCTCCTGATAGGGATCAATGATGGACTGGTTGAGATATTGTTTATACATGGTCAAGCTTTGTTTCATCGTATTGTCCGTCACCCGGGTGCGCGTATAATCCTTGGAGAAGAGCTGGCCGTTCCGGGAATGGATGGCATACAGCCTGTTGCGGTTATCCAGTTGGAACACCTCCCCCTTGGCAGCCAGATAAAACACATCCCCGCTGTAATGGCTGGCGAACAGGACCGGCTCCTCCTTCTGGTAGGAACGGAAGATGCTTCGGCCTACGGCCTCCGATTCCGTCTCCTGATCCACATAATCCAGGATAGAACCCTTCAGATCCTTCAGCCCGTAAGCCCCGTCATTAACAATCTCTCCGGTGAAGGTGGGAGAATAGACCAGACACAAGCCCCAGTTGGAGCCATAGGGCTGGCCGGTCACACCATGGGATTCATCCGAGGTAAAAATCACCATCGTATCCTTGCCCACATCCGAGGTCTGGAGATATTCGATAAACCGGGACAGGGATTCGTCCAGATAACGGACGGAGGCTTCCTTCCGGTCCGGATACATCGCTTCCAGCTCCGTCGGAATGGCATACGGGTGATGGGTCCCCACCGTCAACAGGGTGGCAAACCACGGATCATCTCCTTCATTCAGCTTCTCCAGATACGCCGGAACCTGCTCGAAGAATGCTCCGTCGTCCACACCCCAGCCGAAGGAAATCTTTGGGGTGAAGCCCTCCGAGCCGATGATGGTATCAAACCCGGCGGTGCTCATAAATTGGTCCTTGGACATATAATCCAGCGGTGCCGCTTGAATAAAGGCCGTTTGGTAGCCCCGCGCCTTCAGCTCTTGGGGAAGCATACTCACACTCTGCGGATTCTGGATATATTCGTAGGCATCCGGCGTGGAGGCGTCCAGCTTGGGATACCCCCCGCTCAGGAGGGAATACAGTCCCCGGATAGTCTGATTGTTATGGGTCAGGAAATTGGGCACCAATAGCGTCTGGTCCCGGATCCGCTCCAGACTCGCCAGACTTACCTTATGATCCGCGGCAAAATACTGCTGATTCGCCTCCAGATAGGCTCCCGGAATGCCTTCCATGGCCACGATCAGGATATTCTTCGGTTGGGCAGCATCCGCGGGCAGCAGGTACGCCCCGTCCTTGATCTGCGAAACCCCGTAGATTTGGCTGTCGATGTCACTGGGGAAATCCGAGAATACCATTTCCTTCTGATAAAAAAGGTCCACCATGCCGTTATGGAGGGAGGCTTGGGTAAAGCTGACCCGCTCCCAGTTATTGCCCATCAGGAAAATAAGCCCGGTCTCCGCTGTAAGCAAAACAACCCCATATAACAGAAGCTGCTTAAGCGAAACCCGGTAGGAACGGAAGGCAATTTTCCGCCGGTCTACAGACAAAATCATGAACACAAGGCTTGCCACAAGCACAACACTGTATACCGGGAAGCTCAAATGGGAAAAGGTCCCCTGCACAAATTGGGCATCTGCGGCCTGGAACAGGTCCCTTAGATTAATCACATCCCCCATAGCGTAGATGTACTCCATATTGGCCAGAAACAACAGCAGCATGGGAATGGCCAGCACATAGGGAAGCACACGGTTCACCTTTTTGGTGACATACGTCAATGCCATGATAAACAGTCCGAACAGGACATCTGACCCTATGGCCATAAGCAAATTTCCATTAAAATGAAGCAGCTGGCTTTCGCGCAGCAATAGAAACCGCCCGGTTGCCAAAACGACGACGAACAACAGACACGAAGCAAAATATCGTTTTGCTTTCATCCGCACTCCTTTCCCTATTAATCCGATTTGAGATGACCTTCAATATAACACCCTAACCTTAAAAAAAGCTTAAAGTTATCCTGTAATAACATGTTTCAAGCCGCAGGCTGGATGTGTTAGACCCGGTGTGAACACGAAATTTCGCATTTAAAATGGGCAAACCCGGTTCAGCGAAGGGTTAAAGACGATTTTTCAAGTATAAACCTGCTAAGTGGAGCGGTATGTACATATTGAATATGAAAATTCGAGTAGAACCAGCTATTTTATGATATTTAGGAAATTTATATATGATATTTCGAGTCCAGCTTCTCTGGTAAGGACCTGCTCGGAGAGATCAGGCCATCAAATAGCAGCAGCAAGCTGCCAGACAGCCGTGCCAGGCAAACAGACACAAAAAAGCTGGGCAGAAAAACGAGCGTTTTTCCGTCCAACTTTTTTTGTGTGACAGCCCCATAGGGTCCATACCCGGGCTAACCCTCTTTATTTGTTGGCAGCCATGTCTGCGGCCAATTTCTCCGCTCCATCCAGAATGGAGTAGCTGTAGCCCCAGAACTGGTTGAAGTCGATGACATAGATGGCTTTATTCTGAATGGCCTTGATGTTCTGCAGGGTGGAATCGGCATAAAACGCTTTTTTGGAGATTTCGGGATCAATGCCTCCCGAATATTTGGAGATGAGCAGCACATCCGGATTGGTGGCGATCAGCTGCTCCTTGCTGATATTGCCTGTCACATCGGCATAGCTGTTGGTCAAGCCCACCAGACGCAGCACATCTCCTGCGAAGGTATCGATATTGCCGCTGTACACGGCAATCGCTCCGTTGCCGCCGTCGGACACATAGGCGAAGGTCTTCTGGATGCCGGCGGACTTGGCTTTCAACGCATCCGCCCGTTTTTTTAACTCGGTTATGTAACCCGACGCCCGGCTCTGCACATCGAAGATCTGGCCCAATTCTTCAATATCCATATACAGGCTTTCCAGAGTAGCCCCCTTAACGCTGGTATGCTGGATATAGGTTTTGATGCCAAGCTCATTCAAACCCGGTACAGTCCCCGTACCCCAATCCGCATCGGCGAACAGGTCCGCACGGCCCATCACCAAATCTGGACTGGCGCCTACCACCAATTCCTTGCTGGCATAATTCTGGGAAATAACCGGAAGCTTCTTAAACTCCTCCGCCACAGCAGGGTCACCTGCTCCATACAGGGCGGCAACACCGGCCACCTTATCCGTTAATCCCAGCTTCACCATCAGTTCACCGGCCCCTTGGGTGTTGGCCACCACACGGGCAGGAGCCTTATTGAAGATTTGTTTCTTCGCCTGCCATGGAGTACCCTCCCCATTATTGGTGTAATTCTCGATGGTTAATGGGTAAACTGTCGAAGCTCCTGCCGCTGCCGCGGAAGGGGCAGTGGATGCGGCAGCGGAAGCCGCCGGAGCTGCTGTACCCCCGGGGGTGCCTTCATTGGTTGAAGAGGAGCAGCCTGCCGCAATAGCAAGGGGAAGCGCCAGCACCACCGGCAGTAGGGATCGTACAAGCTTGTTCATCAATCAAACCTCTTTTCTTATGGGATAAACGATAATCATTCTCAATGCACAATACTGTTAGTATATGGCTTGTACAAATTCAAGTCAACGTGTTTTTTTCAGTGATTATCAGGGGTTTCTTCTCTTTTTAGAGGATGATTTTTCGTTATTGACAATGAGAATCATTAATAATATAGTGAAAACAACCTTGGAATTTTTAGGAGATTATTAATCTATGGATTCTTCGATTGCACATTCGCCCCGCCAAACCGGGGATCTCAAGCATGCCTTCCTTTACACCCGCAAGGGCTTTTGGCTCATCACGGGAGTTTTGCTGGCCGTACTCCTCCTGTCCATCGGCGCGGCAGTATCCTTCGGCCAGGTGGAAATCCCCATTTCCCAGTCGTACCGTATCTTGCTGTACCACATGACCGGCATTCAGATCGGCGATGTGCATGAATTAAGCTCCGGCTCCTTCGTGGATATCATCTGGAAAATCCGCTTTCCCCGGGTACTGATGGCCATGCTCATCGGCATGGGGCTTACCCTGTGCGGCACCATTATGCAGGCGGCTGTGCAGAATCCGCTGGCGGACCCGTATATTCTGGGGATCTCCTCCGGGGCCTCCTTGGGGGCGACCTTCGCCATTCTTGTCGGGTTCGGCAGCTTGGGCGTTTTGGCTCAAACGGGCATTGCCTTCTGGGCATTCGCCGGTGCGGTAGGAGCTTCCCTTCTGGTCATGATATTGGCCAGTGCCGGCGGCAAAATGACCTCCGTCAAGCTGGTGCTCTCCGGTATGGTGATCAACGCGCTTTGTACCGCATTTGCCAATTTTATTGTGTATCTGGCCAATAATGCCGAAGGAATCAAAACCGTCACCTTCTGGACCATGGGCAGCCTGGCGGCGTCCGGCTGGAGCAAGCTTCCGCTGGTGGCCGCGTTTACCCTTGGCGCCAGTCTCTTCTTCATGCTCCAATCCCGGGTCCTTAACACCATGCTGCTGGGTGATGAAGCGGCCGTTACGCTGGGGATCAACCTGAGCGCCTGTCGCCGCTGGTACATGGTCCTCACGGCGCTGGTCACCGGTGTGATGGTTTCCGCCTGCGGGATGATCGGCTTCGTCGGTCTGATTATTCCCCATGTGGTCCGGGGCATGGTGGGCTCGGACCACCGCCGCCTGCTGCCGGCAGCTGTGCTCAGCGGCGCCATCTTTCTTGTATGGGCGGATGTTCTCGCCCGCACCATCGTTCCCAATGTGGAATTGCCTATCGGCATCATTACCGCTTTAATCGGCGCACCGCTGTTTATGTACATGCTCGTCAAAAAAGGGTATGCGTTTGGAGGGAAATCCTGATGCACTTACATGTGAACCGGCTCAGTGTGTCTTTGTCGGGGACCGACATAGTCCAAGAGGTAACGCTCCGGGTGGGGGCAGGCCAGTTTGTGGGACTCATCGGCCCCAACGGCTGCGGGAAATCTACCCTACTGAAAAGCATCTATAAGGTGATCAAACCCCGCCAAGGCAGCGTAATGCTGTCGGAGCTGGATGTGCTCCGCGCAAGTCCCAAGGCGGTGGCCCAAAAGCTGGGAGTCGTCGGCCAGTTCAACGACCTCAGCTTCGACTTTACGGTACAGGAAATGGTGGCGATGGGCCGGACTCCCCATAAGGGGCTGCTGGAGGCCGATAACCGTCAGGATTCGCTTATTGTGGAGGAGGCTCTCCGCAGGGTGAACCTGGAGCATTATGCCCAACGCAGCTACAACTCCTTATCCGGCGGGGAAAAACAGCGGGTCATTCTGGCCAGAGTGATGGCTCAGCAGCCGGAATTCCTGATCCTGGACGAACCCACCAATCACCTGGATATCAAATACCAGCTGCAGATTCTGACCATCGTGCGGAATTTGGGCATCGGTGTACTGGCTGCTCTTCATGATCTGGTCCTCTCCGCCAAGTATTGCGACTATCTGTTTGTGATGAAGAAAGGCCAGGTTGTGGCCAGCGGCATACCGGAAGAGATCCTGACCAAAGCATTAATCGGGGATGTATTCGGAGTGGCTTGTGAAACCTACATCAATCCGGTAACCGGAGAGCTGGGTATTGCGTATCTGGATTCGGTTCCCCAGGTTCGTGAACAGGTGCATTAATAAATAACAAAAGCCGTGCTGCCTGCACGGCTTTTGCATGTACGGCTTACAGCTCCAACCGCAGCCTGATCATATCCCTGCACGGAATCCCATTCTCGAAGATGGGCTCCGCATAATGCCTCACGAAGAAGTCCGAATCGACTCCCACCATCCGGAAGCCGCATTTCTGATAAAGGGCCAGCTGCTGAATGCTGGAATTGCCCGTTCCGATCTCCACGGTTTTGGCGTTCAGCTCGCGGGCGGCTTCCAGCGCCTTTTGCACCAGCCTTTTTCCGATGCCCCGGCCCTGCATATCCTCTTTTACCGCCACATTCACAATTTCCACCGTTTCCGGACGTGTCCGCAATAACACAAACACCCCTATGCATTCGTCTGCCAGCGACGCCGTATAGCAGCTTCCCCGGGCCAGGTAATCCTCCACAATCGGCTTGGACGGATCTGCCAAAAGCAGCAGCTCATAGGGAATCCGCTCCCCATCCTCCAACTTTTTAATAACAGGCTCCACAGATGGTCTCCTCTCCGATCAATAAGCTTTGCTTATTTTACCATAAAAAGAGGCAGCTGCGCTCCATTCCGCACAAACAGGGGGATTTGCTCCAGAGGGGCATCCACGGAGATCCGTTGTCCCCCCGTCACCACCGCGCCGCTGAAGGCATGTGTCCATTCTGCTCCGGCAGGCAGATATACGCTGCGGCTCCGCTGTCCTCCGTTTACCACCGGTGCAACCAGCAGGTCCGGGCCAAACATATATTGATCGTCAACCTCCCACGCGACGGTATCCTCCGGGAAATCGTAGAACAGCGGACGCATGGGCGGCGTTCCTTTCACATGGGCTTCCCGCATTAAATCCGCGATATACGGCTTCAGACGTTCCCGCATCAGCATATACTCTCTGAAAATATCATATGCCTCATCCCCGTAACTCCACACCTCATTGTCTGACCCGCTGCCGCAAACACCGCCCCCGGAGGTTCCAGTTGGCGGGACGAAGGGCATCCGATCGCCGTGGAGACGGAACACCGGGCAGAAGGCGCCGTATTGGAACCAGCGCACGATACATTCCCGGAAGGCCGGGTCATTCGGATTCCCTCCGTGGAAACCGCCGATGTCCGTGGTCCACCAGGGGATGCCTGCAATGGCCATGCTCAAGCCCGCTTTAACTTGAATAGCCAGGGTTTCGAAGCTGGAGTGGATGTCCCCCGACCAGACAAGAGCACCGTAGCGTTGGCTTCCCGCCCAGGCACAGCGCACCAGATTGATAATATTCTCCTGGCCTTCGGCAGCCATACCATCGAAGAAGGTCTGGCTGTATTTCACCGGATACAGATTACCGATTTGCTGGCTGGAGCCCAGGTGATAGCGGTAGATGTCATGGTCATAAACACTCAGCTCCGGCTCTGCCTCATCCAGCCAGAACACGCGGATGCCCTTGTCGTAATAGTTGCGCTTGATCAGCTCCCACAGATAGCGGCGTGCCTCAGGATGGGTGGCATCAAAAATCGCATTTTGCCCGAGGAACTGAAATTGGGTGCGCACCCCCCGGTCCGACCGGAGCAGATAGCCCTTGGCCAGCATCTCGGCATAATGCTTGCTCTCCGTCTGTACCGTAGGCCAAACGGAGACCATCAGCTCAATGCCCATCTCCTTGAGCTCCCGAACCATCCCCTCCGGGTCCGGCCAATACTCCGGATCGAACTGCCAATCTCCCTGATTGGTCCAATGAAAAAAATCAATAACGATCACGTCGATAGGCAGCTGGCGGCGCTTGTATTCCCGTGCCACCGTAAGCAGCTCCTCCTGTGTGCGGTACCGGAGCTTGCACTGCCAGAAGCCCATACCGTACTCCGGCATCATGGGTACCTTGCCCGTGGCGCCGGCATAAGCCTCTTCGATTTCCGCTGGGGTGTCTCCGGCCGTAATCCAATAATCCAGCTGCTTGGTGGAAGGAGCGCTCCATTCCGTCACATTCAGACTGAAGTGGACCTGCCCTACAGCCGGGTTATGCCATAGAAACCCGTAGCCAGCGCTGGAGAGTACAAAGGGTACACTCACCTGGCTGTTCCGGTGGGTCAGCTCCAAGGAGCAGCCCTTGAGATTCAGGAACGGATGCTGGTACTGGCCCATGCCGAAGAGCTTTTCCTCCGAATCGGATTCGAGACGAAGTCTGATCGAGTAGTCGCTGCCGCCAGGATGAGCCTTAAACTCCCGCCCGCCGTACTTCAGCTGGTAAGTATGCTGCGTTTCATTCAGAAGCCGCTTGCCGTGCTGATTGTAGAAGAACAGCTGGCCTTGTTTCGTGATTTCCGCTTTTATTTTGCCGTTGGTGATCGTCGCTTTTTCCGTTTCTATGACGGTAGCAGCGTTTGACTCCGCGGCAGGCAGCAGCGCCCATTCCTCCTCCCGCATCTCCGAGCAGGCTGCCCGCACCCGCAGCGCATTGGCTCCCCAAGGCTCGATCCATACCACCTCATGATCATATTCCCAGACTAACCGTCCCTTCTCCATTCGGAACATAGCTGTTGGCCTCCATTCAGTTTATAATGAAGCTACGCCCCCATTATAACGAAAGCCAACAGACGGCACGACGTGCTCCATTACGCGTTACTCATACAATATTACGTTTTTTATCGGAGGAAAAATCATGCAACCGGCGGACGGCAGCCTCTACTCCTGGAAGCGGGAGCATACGGAAATACCGGATCAAACGTTTCCGGTTAATCTGTTTCATATTCATTTTCCGGACCGGATGATAATCCCGCCCCATTGGCATGAGCATATGGAATGGATCCTGGTGACTCAAGGCAGCTTCCAGGTGCAGGTTGACGCCGTCTCCCGGGAGCTGGCCGCGGGAGAGGCCGCCTGGATCAACCGCAGGCAGATGCATGCGGCTTATCCCACAGAGCAAAACAGTGAGCTGTATGCGGTGGTTTTTAACGAAGCGCTGCTGAAGGGAGCGCATGATTCTACGGAGGCTCAATACATCCGCCCGCTGCTGTCAGAGGACGTCAGGCTTCCCGCCTTCTACGGAAAGGAGCTGCTGGTGACCGATTCTCTTCAGGCCTGCCTGGAGCGTATTTTCCATGCATTCGCCCATAGAACCATAGCCTACGAGCTGCGGATCAAAGGGGAGCTGCTTGCCGCGTTGGGGCTTATTTATCCGTACGCGGAGCAGATTGCCCGTTCCCAACAGCGGGCGGTGCATCCAGAAAACGGCATCGGTGCCCTGCTGGTTCATCTGGGCGGGCATTTCCGCGAGCCCATTACCGTGGAGCAGGCCGCCCGTATTTGCTGCCTTACTCCCAACTATTTTTGCCACCTCTTCAAAAAAACCACCGGCAAAACGCTGGTGGAATACGTCCACATGCTGCGGATACATGAAGCAACCCGCCTGCTTCAGCTCCGCCGGGATTCCATCCAAGGCGTTGCCGAACAGACGGGCTTCTCCAATCCCACTTATTTCGGGAGAGTATTCAAGCAGGTTACGGGAGTGACACCAAGCGAATATATGAAGCGTTTTCCCCGTGAATGACCGATTGCGCGAGGCAAAAATATAATTTGCGCCAACAGAGTGCTTGACGCTGTTACGCCCCCTGGGCCACGGGAAGTATTGCGGACCGGGGGGCGCTTATTCACGGCAAAAACGATGTTTGTTCAACCTAACGGACAGGAGATCCGCTATCTGGGCAAAAAGCGCAGGTTTGGCGCGGAAAAGCAAGCAATAACGTCCTCTGTGTCCGCGAAATCCGCAAATGTACGCTTTGGGGCGAAATAGCGGCTTCTCTGTCCGTTAGCTGTACGCTCCTTAGAAATACCGGTTTTTCCCGCCGAAAATCTCCTTGATTTTCTCCAGCGGCACCTTGGGCACCCGGTCATAGGTCAAGAGGCCGTTGATCTCTTGCTCCACATCTGTGAGCTGGGTGTAGCAGAAGCCTTGGATCACGGGTGTTTCCAGCAGGGGTTCCACCACAGCCGCGAGCTTCGCCAGGAAATCCTCGTCGTTGTCCGCGCCGGAGTAGCCCCAGCCCTCCCACTCGCTTTTCTTGTAGGCAATGCCGCCGAATTCGGTGATCAGGAGCGGCTGGCCTGCATAAACCGTGCCGCCAACAAACAATTCTTTGCGGCTGGGCTTCATACCAAGAGCCTGCTCCAGGGTGCTATAGCGGCTGGCCAGCTCCTCGCGTTTCCACTCGTAATCATGGATGGTAAGCAGATCCGTGGTCATTTGCTCCCAGCCGTCATTGGAAACAACGGGACGGGTATCATCCAGGGATTTGGTCAGATAGTACATGGCCATGGCATGGCGCTGCTGCCGTTCGTCAATGAGGATGTTGGGCACACCCCAGCTCTCATTCAAGGGAACCCATACCACAAGCGCCGGATGATTGTAATCCCGCTCCACCGCCTCCTGCCATTCCACGGTTACCTTGCGCACATATTCCTCCGAATAGGCATAAGCATTAGCCATTTCGCCCCATACCAGATAACCCAGCCGGTCGGCCCAATACAGATAACGCGGATCCTCGATCTTCTGGTGCTTCCGCGCACCGTTAAAGCCCATTTCTTTGGCCAGCTCAATATCCTGTTTCAAAGCCTCATCGCTGGGGGCAGTCAGAATTCCGTCCGGGAAGTATCCTTGGTCCAGCACCAGCCGCATAAAATACGCCCGGTTATTCAGCATCAGTCTGCCCGATTCCACAGCAATCTTGCGCATGCCGAAGTAGCTTTCCGCCTTGTCCGTTTCTACCCCGTCCACCAGCAAGGTGATGATCACCTCATATAAATTGGGACGCTCCGGAGACCACCACCGGCCCAGGCCATGATCATTAAAATCATGGAGACTTACGGTGCGGGCTTCTTCGGAATGGTTCAGCGAGAAGGTAGTCACCGAACGGTACTCATCCTTGAAGCGGATTTCAATTTGCGCCTCTGCCTTGCAGCCGGCAGGGACCTGGCTCAGGAAGGTGCGGATCTGGATTTCATTGCGGTCAATATCCGGCTTGAACTTCAGCTTCTTGATATGAAGCTCCGCAACCGGCTCCAGCCATACGGTCTGCCAGATCCCGGTAGTCCGGGTATAGAAAATGGAGGCGGAGTCTTCCTTCCAATATTGCTTGCCCCGCGGCAGGGTCACATCCTTGCTGAAGTCCTCAACGCGGACAACAACCGTGTTTGCCCCATCCTGCAGAGCCGGGGTAATATCCGCCTGGAACGGCGTATGGCCGCCTTCATGATACGCAACCTGCCGTCCGTTCACCCATACGGTGGCTTGGTAATCCACTGCGCCGAAGTGCAGGATCACTTGCTGACCTGCCCATTCCGCCGGAACCGTGAAGCTGCGTTTGTACCAGACCAGATCATGGAAGCCGGTCTCGCCGATGCCGCTTAATTTGCTCTGATAGGTAAAGGGCACCTGGATTTGCTTGCTGAAAGCGTGGTTTCCTGTATGCCACTGCCCCGCATCTCCAACCCGGTTATCATCGAATTCAAATTCCCATGCTCCATTTAAATGCTGCCATGCGGTTCTGGTAAATTGGGGACGGGGGTATTCCGTCCGCAGAATAGGTTGTGTCATGACTCACATTCCCCTCATTTACGTAATGTTATGATTAACTTAATCACTTTACAGTTAATATGATAAGCAACCTCTTCCTTTATGTCAACATCAAGTTGATTATTTAACTTTTAGGTTATATAATTGAAGGATCTAGGAGGAGTGAATGGATGAAACTGGATGTCACTACAGCCAACATGCGGGTTTTGGAGTGTTTCTCCTCGGAAACCCGGGTCCGCATAATCGAGCTATTGAATGAGAAGGCCTACAATATCGGGGAATTGGCGGAGGCCCTTGGTCTTTCCTCCGCCATCATGACCAAGCATATCCAGAAGCTGGAGGAAGCCGGACTGGTGGCCACAGAAAATTTGGTGGGCAAACGGGGCACCCAAAAACGCTGCACACTGAAGCTGGACCAACTGACCCTCATGCTTCGGACCGACAGCGGTACAGAGGAGCAGTCTAACCGCAACAGCTTCACCGTCGACCTGCCGGTTGGCCAATACAGTGCCTATGAAGTCCGCCCTACCTGCGGACTGGCATCCTCGGAGAAACGGATCGGCATGATGGATGACCCCCGTTACTTCGATGACCCGGAGCGCACCCAAGCCGAGCACCTGTGGTTTGCCAGCGGCTTCGTGGAATACCGCGTACCGAATTATCTGGTGGGAAACCAGGCTGCCACCGGCTTCACCGTTTACCTGGAGATTTGCTCTGAGGCTCCCCACTACAACGAAAATTGGCCGTCTGACATCACCTTCGCTGTCAACGGCCTGGAGGTTGCCACCTGGACCTGCCCTGGCGACTTCGGGAGCAGGCGGGGGCTGTATACCCCTTCTTGGTGGGTGGACACACAATATGGACTGCAAAAAACGCTATCTATTACCGAAAACGGAACATTCATCGACGGTGTCCAATTTTCCGGCATCCGGATCAGCCAGTTGAATATCCGGGCCGGACAGGAGCTGCGCCTGCGTATCTCCTGCCCGGAAACCGCCGCCCACTGCGGAGGCGTCAGCCTGTTCGGCAAGGGCTTCGGGAATTACCCCCAGGACATCCGGGTGGCCATTACGGTGTAGAGGGCAGCTGCGGCAGCCGCAAGGTTACCGTTGTCCCTTGGCCGGGCTTACTTTCGATGGCAATGCCATACCGCTCTCCGAACAAAAGCCGCAGCCTGTTATGGATATTGGACAATCCGATGCTTTTTCCGGGTTGTCCATTTTGCGCAGGTTCGGCATTCTCCATGCTCAGCTTGGCCTGAAGGGCGGCCAGCTCCTCCGTCTCCATTCCCTTCCCGGTATCGGTAATCCGAAAGCAAACATCCCCTTGCGCATCCATACTCCCGCTGACCCGGAGCTGACCGCCGGCATCCATCCGCTCCAGCCCGTGATACACGGAATTTTCTACAATCGGCTGGAGAATCATCTTGGGGGTGCTCATCTCCAGCAAAGCCTCATCCACGTGAATCTCCATGTCAAACTTGTTCTCGTACCGGATGGAGATAATGTTCATATACGCTTGGATGCAGTCCAGCTCCTCCCTGATCCGCACAAGCTCATCCTTTCGGATGCTGTACCGGAAGATCTTGGACATGCAGGAGGTAATCTGCGCAATTTCCCTGCTTCCGTATTCCAACCCGATGCTGCTGATGCAATTCAGCGTGTTATACAGGAAGTGGGGATTAATCTGGCTTTGAAGAGCAGAATACTCCGCCTGCTTCTGGCTCAGCTCGGATTCATATAACCGGGCCTGGGTGCTTACCATATCCTTCGCCATATCCTCCATTTCGTCCATCACCCGGTTAATATCGCAGGCCAATAGCCCAACCTCATTGGTAGACCGCACCTTAATGCGGAAGCCCATATCCCGCCTGCCCACCTTCTTCATATCCATGACAAGTCCCATCACCGGGCGCATCAGATTGCTCATAAAAAAGCTGCCCATCAAAATCAGGCTGAGTATAGCCCCGATCCCTACAATAATGCTGGCCTTGCGCATTGGATTCATGTCCGCAGTCAGCTCATGTACCGGGATCATACTGACAATCCTCCAGCCCTCCGCCTGCTCCAGACCTTTGACCTGCACCAAAATTTCTTCCCCGTCGATGGTGGTTTTCACACCGTTCAGCAGGATGTTCTTGTCCATGGCAAGCACATCCTGGAATAACGTGCCCCGGGCATTGGAGCTGGTGGAGGCAATCACCTCATCGCGGTTATTCAGAATGTACAGGGTGGAATTAGGTGTAAGCTCCGTATTCTCCACAAGACCCTGCATCCTCTCCATATTGACCATAACCGTGCAGAAGCCGGTAACCTGCGAGAAATAAATCCCCCCAATGGTCTCCACAATCGGCGCTATATAAAAGAACTGTTCCGATTCTGTTCTGTCGTCTTTTAGAATTGTCGTAAACATCCCTTTGTCCCGCAGCGAAGGGTCATCCTTATACATGCGGATAAAGGATTCATAGGAAGGGAGAAAAAATATATCGCCGCTGGAGGACGTCAGACTGTAAAGCCGCCTTCCCCGGATGTCGTTAATCACAATTCCGTTCACATACGAATTAAAGGATCTCATATATTCCATAAGATCCAATGCATATGGCCCGCTGTCAAACGCCCGTTTGTAATCATCATCCACAACAGAGAATTCCTGAATCAGCTTGCTGTTAACTGCAATGCTGGTGCTGACCCGGATATCATTAAACACCGAATCAATTTTGCTGCGGGTCTGATCAATCATCTGGTTCCCGTAATTGGCTGCCCGCTTCTGGGTCAACGTAGAGAAGCTATTAAAAAAATAAAGCTCCATAACCGTAAATATCACAATCGAGAAACAAAAGATAAGCCATATCTGATGCTTCAGTTTCAGCTTGCTGATTTTCATGACCCGCCGCTCCGATCTTAGGGCGTGTTTATAATCCGCTTTTTCTGAATTTGGTGGGCGTCATCCCGCAATGCTTCTTGAATACTTTATTGAAATAATAATAATCCACGTACCCGGCCTCAATGGCAATTTCCTCAATGGACAGGTCCGTTTGCTTCAACAGCTCACGGGCTTTCCTGATTCGAAGCTCTGACACGTATTCGGAGAAGGTTTTGCCCAGATGTTTCTTGAACAATTGGCAGCAATACACCTGATTAATATAGAATTGGACAGACAAGTCCTTCAGGTACAGCTTTTCCTCAAAATGGCCGTCGATATATGCAATCATCCGGTTGAAGCAAGACTGGATGTCCCCTTCTTGCAAGGAGCGGCTGTTGCCTTGCCTAATGGAGGCAAGAACGTCATGCAAAAAGCTGCACAGAGACTCAAAGTGCTCGAACCGTTCCTTAATTTCGGAATAATTCAGGAACTCCAGCTCCATGTCCTTCAATTCCTCGGAATAGGCGTTGACCAGGATTCCCATGGCCTGATTCCACAAATAAACAACTTCACCCATGCCCAGACGGTGCTCCCTGAAGTAATCCTGCAGCCCTTGTATATACTCCTCCAGGTTCTCAAACTGATTGCCCTGAATGATCCGGCTCATCTCGGCAATACAAGGCTTGACCAGATGGAGCTTCGGTTCGTAGAGAGCAGCACCTGCAGCATTCTCCAGGAACACCCGGGAGGCGGACAGGTCCGCTTCCTTAATCAGCTTGCCCATATGCTTCAGCTCGGTGGAGATGCTGCTGATGCCCATGGAGTGGATGCCCGTCTCCATAAGCGCTGCATCAGTCCACCGCCCTTCCAGGCCGGCTGTATCCTCCGCCATCCGGACCACCAGCATTTTGCGGGTTCCGGCTTCCACCACCACGGTGGTGACAGATGTTTCCCCTGAAGGCAGCAGCTTTCGGATATCCTTGGTTTCACTCCCGAAATAAACGGCTAATACCTGATAATGCCGACCGGCCGCGCCGTCCGTATGGGGCAGGAGGCGTCTGATATCGTCCTCGTCCCCCGAGGTCAGCGCATCCAGCAGAAGATGATTGCGCGCCGCCTTCAGCCGGGAGAAATGCGTAGCCAGCTTCGCAATAAACGGATCCGTCATATCCACATCCAACGGCTTCAGGAAATAATCCAGTGCACCGTAACGCAGCGCTTCCTGAGCGTATTCAAATTCCGCATACCCGCTTACAATGACAAACTCGGTGCCCAGTCCTTGTATTTTGGCCCTCTTCATCAACTCCAGACCGGATATATCCGGCATCCGGATATCCGTAAACACCAGGTCCGGTTCAGATGCTTGTATGGCGTCCCATGCTTTGTAAGCGCTTGTAAATTGCCCGGTGACTTCAAAGCCGTACTTCTCCCAATCAAACGCGTTGCGGATTCCTTTAATGGCCCACGATTCATCATCCACAATCATAACCTTGTACAAGGGTATCCCCCTTACCATATGGATTCCTCCGAATAATAGCAAACCTGTTTCGGAATAGCAAACAAACTATCTCCGGGGAGGACAGGCAAATACGGATAAACCATGTTCGAGACCAAACGATGGTTTATCCGTATCCGTTACCTTACTTCTTGCCCTTAACTTCTCTGTAGTTCTTGATGTTCTCTTCTTGAACTGCCTTGCCGCCGGCATCCATATATTCCTTCACCAGCTTATCATACAAGGTATCGAACTCCGCCGGTTTGGCCACAAGCAGCCGGTCAATCATCTGCTTGTTCATGTCGCCCAGCGTCTTGCCGTATTTGACATCCGAATCGTTGGGAACGCCATAGTAGAAGCCGGTGTAACCGTCTGTCGTATTGATTTTGTAGGAATCCACGGCAAACTTCTCATAGCTTTGATCGCCGGCAGCCAGAGTGGCGGCATACGTTCTGACGTTCTTTTCGGTGTCGCCCAGCTCGGCGCCGTTTACAACCAAAGTATAGTCCAGATTCAAATTGCTCATCTGCATATTCTCCCCGGTTTGCGTTATCCCTTGGGGAATGCCGTTCACCAGCTTATGATTGACACCTTCTTGGCCGAATTGCAGGAAGAACAGCACCTCGGGGTTGGCCATCCAATTCAGATACTTCATAGCCAAATCGGCATTTTTACTGCTCTTGGGGATGAAGGAGAACAGGCCGTTTTCATTATACATTTCCTTCAGGTATTTCCCTTCACTGTTCTTGAAGGTATCTACCGGTACAAATTTGGCGTCAGGCGCATTTTGCTTTAGCGGATCACGGATTTTTTGGGTCAGCGGATAATCCCAGTTTGCTGCGTAGAAACCAACCTTGCCGTTTGTTACATCGGCATCGGCTTGTTTAGCCGTTTTGTCCAGGGCAAAATCCGGACTGATCAGCTTTTCATTGTACAGCTTATTCAGCCATTTGAAGGCATCCTTGTGGCCGGGCTTCAGCCAGTTGGGAGTGGTGACGAACTCCTCCTCCGACATGGGACCCCAGAAGGATTGAACCAGGTTGCCGAAGGTATAGTTCATGCCTGCTGCCGCTGTGGCCCAAGGGATGACACCGTTTACATTACCGGGGTTCTTATCGCGGAAAGCAACCAATGTTGCATACAATTCATCCTTGTTCGTCGGAACCGGCATACCCAGCTTATCCAGCCAATCCTTGCGGATAAACATGCCATTCCAGGCAATCAATGTACGTTTGGCCGGGATGGATACTTGTTTGCCCTGGTACTTCCCGTAGGAGAGCACCTTGTCGCCCAGGTAGGACTTCAGCTGCTTGCCATGCTTTTCCATCAATTCATCCAGAGTGTAAAGGCCGTTGCTCTTGGCAAAACGGGTTACCGTTGTGCCGTCATAGGTGAAGGAAATATCAGGGGCTTCGTTGGCGGCCATCAGCACATTCAGCTTGTCGACCTCCTGGGAACGGGGGACGGACACATATTTGACAATGGCGTTATTGGGCTTTCCGAATTTCTCATTGACATACTTGGTCCAGGTATTGTTGTTCAAGTCCGGCTGTCCCTGCACCCCTCTGTCGAACACCTCCACTGTCAAGGTGACAGGAGGTCCGGAAGGCGCTGCGGAAGCAGCGGTTGATGCCGCCGGAGATGCCGTGTCCCCGCTTTTTTTGTCATCGCTGCCGCAGCCTGCCGCAACACCGGCCAGAAGCGCCGTGCTAAATAGAATTGCTGTTGTTTTTTTTACGCCTGTATTCACTTTCAACCACCCTCTCCTATTGCTTGTAAGGTCATGTGTACCGTACAGCCCTTGCTTCTTGCCTTCCGCATATCCATTATCCGCCGTTCCGGGAATCACCCCCTTGTTTCGAATCTGCTTCTCCCGTTTTTCCTTATCAGCCCTTGATCGCCCCGGTCATCACCCCATCCACGAAATACTTCTGCAGCTTGGGATAAATCAGCAAAATCGGGATTGTGGTAAACATGACGCTGGCCGCCTTCAGTGACTCCGGAACAATAAACGAGCCTACGGATCCTTCGCCCCCTTGTTGACTGTCCAGCTGCTGATTGGCCGATATAATCTGGTACAGCTTCATCTGCATGGGATACAGATTTTTCTTGGTAATGTAGAATAGGGCATCCTGGAAGCCATTCCATCTGTCTACAGCGTAGAAAAGGCTTAAGGTGGCGATAGAAGGCAGCGAAAGAGGAAGCACGATTTTGATGAGAATGCCCAGATCCGAACATCCGTCAATCGCCGCCGACTCCTCCAGACTCTCCGGGAGATTGGTAAAGAAGGTTTTCAGGATGATCATATTAAACACACTCATAGCACCAGGCAGCACCAGGCTCCACACCGTATTCATCATACCCAGGTTTTTGACCAGGATGTATGAAGGAATCAGACCGCCGCTGAAGTACATGGTGAACACCAATGCTGTCAAAATAAAGTTTCTTCCCATCAGCCGTTTCTTCGTCAGCGGATAGGCAGCGCAGATGGTCAGGAACATACACACCACCGTGTACAAAACCGTCAGCACGATACTGTAGCCCAGTGTATACAGCATATCCACATCCGTCAGAATGGTTTTGTAGGTTTCGGCTGTAAAGCCTACCGGCCACAAGCCAACCTTCTGGGCAATGATCGCTTCGTTGGAGCTGAAGGAAAGCGCAATCATGTACAAGAACGGCACGATGCATGTGATGGACAAAGCCACAATAAAGGCAATGATCGCAATATCCGCCACCGTCATTTTTTTCTTTTTCGCTGTTGTATTCACCATACTCACCATATCCCATCCTCGCCTAATTTTTCCGCAATAAAGTTGGCGGATACCAGCAGAATCAACCCTACCACCGATTGGAACAGCCCTACTGCCGTTGCCTGGGAGAAGTCGCCCGAGCTGATCCCCACCCGGTACACGAAGGTACTGATGACATCGGAGTATTCGCTGACCAGGGAATTGCCCATGACGAAGGGACGGTCGAAGCCGATGGAGACCATTCTGCCGATTTGGAGAATCAGGAGAATATTAATGGTCGGTTTGATGCCGGGCAGGGTAATATGCCACATTTTGCGGAGGCGGGAACAGCCGTCAATATCGGAGGCCTCATATAATTCCTTGTTGATGCCGGTTATGGCTGCCAGATAGATGATGGTCCCCCAGCCGATATTCTGCCAGACGCCGACGGAGATATAGGTCATCAGCCAGGGCAATTTCTGCGACAGGAACTCGATCTTCTCAAACCCGAAGCCCGCCAGGAAATTGTTAACCATGCCACTGTTGGAGAACATCAGGTAAACCATACCGCCAATGATTACCCAGGACAAAAAGTGGGGCAGATACAGCACCGTCTGGGTCATTTTCTTGAATTTCTCTTGTCGGACCTCATTAAGCAGCACTGCAAGCAGAATGGGGGCCGGAAAACCTGCGATCAGGTCCAGCACATTCAGAACCAGTGTATTCTTCAGCGCACGGTAGAAGCTGTCCTGGGAGAATATAAACCGGAACACATCCAGCCCCACCCATTCGCTCCCTTTAATCCCTTCGAAAATGTTGTAATCCTGGAAGGCCATCACCAGGCCGTAGATAGGCGCGTACTTGAAGATTGCAATGTACGCAATGGGCAGCAGCAATAGGACATACAACAGCGCATCTCTCTTGATATTGTGCAAAAATTTATTTTTCTGTTTTATTGCGGCGTATTCCGGGGAACTGTCTAAAACCGCTTTCATTTTCCTCATCCCTCCGACTGTTGTAAGGAGCTGTGAGGAAATTAGCATCCGCTTTTGTTGATAAAATCTCCATGGTTTTGGGAGTTTTGTCAACAAATTAGCGGTACTTTATTTCGTCGCAGTCTCCAAGGAGCTCTCTCATGTGTTTTATTATAGCCGCCGGAGGAAACAAGAAAAATGTACTCCCTTAAATCAATTTTGTACTAACTTAAAAAGGTCATTCTACATAAATCGTTTCCTGAATTCCTTGGGGGAGCATTGATTGTATTTATGAAACAACTTGTAAAAGTTCGTCATATTCGGTATCCCTACCAAGGAGGCCGTTTCCAAAACGGAGATATCCCGGGTCAATAAAAGCAGCTCCGCATGGGCAATTTTTTTGGAATTGACGTATTCGATAAACGTTTTGCCCATGACCTTCTTGAAGTATTTGCCAAAATAAAAGTAGTCCAGATTCATGATTTTGGCCGCTTCCTTCATGTCTACCCGATCAAGCAGGTGTTTGTCGATATAGTCCAATACAGGCACAAGCTTGGCCAGCTCCCTGTCCGGATTGACGTCTAAGAGAGAGCTGTCGTCATTGCGCAGAAGAGCCAGGATAATCCGGTAGATCAGGCTGTGAATGGCGATTTCATGTCCTTTTTGCCTGTTGGTATACTCTGTGGCAATTTCACGAATAGAAGCGAACACCTGCGCTTTAACATCGGGATGCTTGTCAAAAATGGAGTTGAGCTTGCTGTACAACCGCCCCGCCTCCGTAAAATGCTTCATGTACGGAATCATATCCTGGCCGAGAAACTTGAATATATCGAACTGCAGCACAATATACTCCATCACACCCGCCTCCTTAAAAGAATGATGAGGCTCGAAGGAGCCGATAATCGCCACATCCCCGCCGGACAGCCGGAGCACCTTGTCCTTGGTGTACATGCTGAACTCCCCTTGGACAACAGCGATCAGCTCAAGCTCGTTATGGTAATGCCACTTGCCCACTACCCGCTCATTCCGGAATTGATGCAGAACCCGGACAGGCTGTAGGGGATTCTCATATACAATCCGTTCGCTCATGTGATTGGCCATTATATTCTCCCGTCATTTCCCTCGGTTGGATTACACTTCGCCTCTATTATAACAATGAACCGGCACAATAAAACCGCAGCCTGCAAAATGCATTTGCAAGACTGCGGCCTCCGTTGGGCTAAGCCATTATTTTTTCTGTGCCTGCTGGGTAGGACCATAATTGGCTGCTCCGCTGAATTGGACATTCTCCGCGGACGGAACATACTTCGGAATACGCAGATCCCGTTGGTACAGCCGCAGATGCTCTCCGCGCGGGAGAATATCGATGACATCGCAGCCTCTCCAGGATACCGAATACTCCTCCCCCCGAACCGTTTCCTTCACTACCGCCGTCTCCAAGGGATGCTCCAGCTCCACCACATCCCCTGCCGCTACATGGCGGAATACCACCAGATTGCCTTCCCTGTCAGGTGTACAGCCCCTCCCATTCATTCTACCGTGCAGTTCCCCGCCCATCCAGCCGTAAAGACGAATGGCAACGTGGCAATGCCGTTTAGGCGTTACGGTGATGCGGCCTGTATTGGGGTAATCCATCCGTACTGTGGCTTCCTCCGTGTCCTTGTCCACCGGGATCTGCACAACAACGGTTCCCTCCTGGAATTCTACTGCACGGGTCCAGACAATTTCCAGAGCAACCGGAGCCATGCCGACGCAGCAGCCTGCAATGGAACGGAATTTGGATAAGGAGATGGAATTGACCAGGGAACCGCCTGTGAAGCCGCCGATCATTCTTTTGTCAATATCTCTGTAGGTCAAACCGTCGCTGTCCGGGAGGGTGTTGTCCGTCACTACATAGGAGGATACCTTCACCTGGTTTTCCACCAGCTGGTTGCGGGCGAACAGGGCCATATCCGTCCAATATTCCTCGTAACCCGCGAGAATCAGCTCATTGGCGCATTCGATCATATCCTTGATGCAGCAGGTTTCACAGTGCTCCTCATGGTGGGGATGCCATTGGGCATATTCGGGCACCCAGCCGAAGGAGGAGGACAAGGACCGGATGTAATCGTAAATGCCTTTGCCTGCCTTGATATAACGGAGGTTGCCCGTTACCCGGCCAAGCCGGACCAGCCCGGATGCTACCCAGCCTGCCGAATGGACATGGCCGAAAAACTCCATTTTGTAATTAAAATAACGGGACGGCCCTAAGAGGTGATTAGCCAAGCCGGTAGCCAAATCAAGGGCAACCTCATCCTGGGCAATCTCATACCTCCGCACCAGGGAATGGAGCATGATGGCATTGCGGATCGCATGCTCACCCCGGCCGGTATGCCGGGTCAGATCGAAGCCGCCGTCCTTGAGATACACGTCGTTGGGAAATTCATAGATGGGCTCCTTCTCCGCGAAGTCGCCTGACCAGAAGGTTCTGACCTTCCGTTCGATAACCAAGGAGCGCATTCCCCGGACCAGCTCCGAGGCTCTTGTTTCCGCCTCCGCATCTCCGGGATTTTTCTCCACCATCCGGTTCAGCGCGGGCAGGATATAGCCCATCTCATGGAAGGAGCTGTGATTGGTATGGGTCCATGGATACGGCTCATGGAAACGCAGCCCGTGTTCCCCCCAGGACTTCATCACATGTCTGCGGAAGGACTCTTGAACGGCGGCGCCTTCCTCCGTACCCAGCATGCTGCGGACAGCGTCAATGGCTTCATACCAGGAGCCCACCAGCTCCGCATCATCCACCCGGCAGTGAGCCGCCTCGGCTGGTTTTTTATGAGGCAGGATCAGCCAATACGGCAGGTTGTCGATTTTTTCGTCTACCATGGACGTCAAATAACCCAGCACCAGCCGGGCGTTGTGCAGCGGTTCAAATTTCTCATATGTTTGATTGGACATATTCCATACCTCCAGCTGTATCACCGATTTTGTTCTCCCCTACGGGACCTGTATCGATCATACCGCTGGCGGCCTATGGAATGAAATCAAGCTTTTGGTCTGGTTAATACACTTTTTGGTGTTTTTAGGCCAGGAACTTGTAGCCGGAGCCCCATACGGTTCCGATGTATTGGGGCTTCGACGGATTCTCCTCTATCTTCTCCCGGATCCGGGCGATATGGACCGTTACAGTAGAGATATCTCCCGTGGCATCAAAGCCCCATATCCGTTCAAACAATTCCTCCTTGCTGAATACCCGTCCCGGATGCTGGAACAAAAACAGGAGCAGGTCGAACTCCTTTTGGGGGAGAAGCACCTCCTGTCCGTTTAACAGCACCTGTCGGGCCTCCTTCTCAATCTCCAGCCCCCGGACCTGCAGACTCCGTTTCTTGGGACCGTTGCCGAACCTTTCCTTCATCCGTTCGAATTTCTGGATATGGGCCTTCACCCGGGCGACCAGCTCGCCGGAGCTGAAGGGTTTGGTGATATAGTCGTCCGCGCCAAGGCCCAAACCTTTGATCTTGTACAGCTCCTCTCCCCTGGCAGATACCAGAAGGACAGGAAGCAGCTCCTGCCCGCGGATGGTTTTGAGCACCTCAAAGCCATCCATTCCCGGCAGCATAATATCCAGAATTACCAGATCATAATCCGTCTTCTCCATAGCCTTAAGCCCCTCGGGACCACTGGCGGCAACGGTTACCGCATATCCGGAAATCTCCAGATAATCTTTCTGCAGAAGGGCAATGCTTTGGTCGTCTTCAATGATCAGGATGTTCTTCGTTACAGTATCCATGTTAGCCTCCATGGGATAAGCTTTTCTTGAGGGAGATGATCATCCTGGTGCCTTGCCCCGGCTCGCTCCGGGCCCACAGGCTTCCTTCATGTCCCTCTACGATTTGTTTGGCAATGGCCAAGCCGAGGCCACTGCCGCTGGCGTTCTTGCGCGCCGCATCAACCCTGTAGAACCGGTCGAACACATAAGGCAAATCTGTTTCCGGTATTCCCCTGCCGTTATCCTGTATCTCGATCAGGGCCGAGCCCCGGGTTTCTCTAAGAATCACCGCCACCTGTCCCTGCGGCTTATCCATATATTTTAACGCGTTGTCTAGAATATTCTGGACCACTCTTTTGAATCTCTCTCTGTCTATGCGGACCGTCACCGGCTTCTCCAGCTCCATCGACAGCTCCAGGCTCACTCCGGCCTGCTGGAACTCATACTGGTTGTCAGTAATGCAATCCTCGAAGTAGCGGAAGAGATCCGTCTCTTCAAAATGATAAGGCAGCTGGTTCAGATCCAGCGACGAGTACAAAAGCAGATCATCCATCAGCGTATTGACCAGCTCTGCCTTGGAGCGGGCGGTTTCCAGATACTCCTGCATTTTCTCCGGCGTCCGGGCCACTCCGTCCATAATACCTTCAATATAACCCTTAATGGAGGTTACCGGCGTCTTGAGATCATGGGAGATGCTTGAAACCAGAAATTTGCGGTTCTCGTCATATTTCTGCTGCATATAAACGGATTCCTTCAGCCGGATCCGCATAATCTCCAGGGTTCTCCCCAATTCCCGGACCTCATCCTCTCCCTCCTCGGCTATGCCGCCATCCAGGTCACCCTCACTGATCTTCGCCGCGGCGTCCTTCAACCGGGAAACCGGGCGGATAATTGCCTTGGAGAAGCGGTGGGAAACCCAAGCGTTCAGAAGCAGCAGACTCAGGATAAATACAGCAGCCGCCAACAGCCCCAGCGTTTTGTAGAAGCCGGTGTTCAGTTGTACCGGAGACAGCAGCACCAGAGCCCCCTTCGCCCCGGATGGCAGGGAATAGGGGAGCCGCTCATAAAAATAGGTCTTCCGCTCCAACTGGAAGGTCTCCTGATCCATGGTGTTTTCCACCAGATGCTGCAGCTTGGCCACATCCATGGAATTCAGGGTCATGGTGGCAAAAACCGTCTCCCCGTTGCGGAGGAGCACGGCTTCGCTGCCGGCGGCCCGCACCCGGAGGGTCAGCTGCTGCTTGAAGGCAGGATTGGACAGCTGCTCGAAGGTATACGTCTGCATTTCACTTTTGATCTCGTTCAGAGCATACTTTACCTCATAGGCCTTATATACACCATCCAGGTACGTTTCCTGGCCAAGAACCTTGGTGTAGAAGGCAATAAACACGATAGCCGCCAGAAGCGTCATTCCTACTGCGCCCAGGACCGTCAACAGATTCAGCACATAGAAACGTCTGGTCAAATTCATGGCGAATCCATTAGGGTGTGCATATAAGCCCTAAATCTCCTTCCTGTCGAACAGATAAAAGCCTGCGGTAAACAGCATTATACCACATCCTGACAGAATGAGAGTCTGACGCAGGATTTTGGCCCAATTCAGGGTATCTGAAATCCACAGGGTATACCAATCGAACATAGAGGTGATAAAGAAGCTGGAATAAACCGAAAAGAATGCGCCCAACACCCACAGCACGACGAAGGCCAAAACCGACAGGAAGAACACCGCCAGTCCGCCGCGGAGCACATTGCCCAGACAAACGACAAGAAGAGCGAAAACAAAGATCGGCAAAAATGTTGCCCCGTAGGACAAAAACACTCTCCAGATGCCTATAATGCTGATGGAGGTCATATTGAACATGATCCCGGTCAAAAGGGAGAGAATCATCACCAGCGCCAGATTGGCGGCGATGAATAAGGCCAAGTTGGCAACCTTTGCGCTGAATACACTGAACCGGGAGACCGGGCGCAGCAGTGTCAGCTTCATGGTATTGGCGGAAAATTCACCGTTAAACATGTCAATTGCCACGAAGGTAGCAAACAGCGGCAGGATGGTGTAGGTAATGAGGGACAGGACCACCAGCGGAAATTCAGTGCTGCCTACCACCCGGAGGCCTAATCCGTGTTTGATGGTAGTGACGGCCAATTGGCCCGTTAATACGGCGATTACGGAAAAGATAACGGCAGCCAGGATTTTTTTCTTTTTGACCAGCTTAACCAGTTCGTTCTGTAGGGTTGCCTTAAACCCGTCCATTGCGTTCCACCTCACTGACGAAGTAATTCTCCAAGGATGAATAATCGGACAATATCTTATCAGTGTACTCCACATGAACCAGCTTCCCGTTGTACACCACGCCGATCCGGTTGCAGGTCAGCTCCACATCATGGATCAAATGGCTGGAGATCAGGAACGTGGTTCCCTCCTCAGCCAGATGCTTGATCAGCTTCCGCATAGCCAGCATGCCTTCCACATCCAGGCCGTTCAGAGGTTCATCCATAATCAGAAGCTTCGGCCGGGACAAAATCGCTGCTGCCACTCCCAGACGCTGCTTCATGCCAAGGGAGAATTTCCCCGCCTTCTCATGCTTGTACTTGATGAGTCCCGTCCATTCCAGACATTCATCAATTCTGGCTTGGTCCACCTCCGGATAATACCGGGCAAATTGCTTCAAGTTATCGTTGGCCGTGAGGTAAGGGAACGACTCCGCTGTTTCGATAATACAGCCCACATGCTTCATGGCCTGCACCATATTCTCCTGCACATCCGCTCCAAAAAGTCTTACTCCTCCCCGGTCCGGTTTGATCAGACCTGTGATGAGCTTCATGGCTGTGGTTTTACCTGCCCCATTGGGCCCGAGCAATCCGAAGATATCCCCTTGATGCACGGTCAGGTCCATATCCCGGATCCCCCGGCCATTCTTGTACATTTTTGTTAATCCGGTGATTTCCATAACAGCTTGCATATGCGGCACTCTCTCCTCCATAAGCATAATCAGGAAGCTGCCGCAGCAGCTTCCTTTTTTTCGGCTTCCCGCAGGAACCCCTTATTCGAATACGCGGTTAAACTCTGCACCGAAGTTGTCCATACGCTTGGCCACGGAAACCGGCAGCTCTTGGGTATGCATAAATACATTGCCCATGCCGTTCGGGAACAGCTGGAAGGAGCCTTTTTCCCCGGCTGATGTGGTAAAGATGTAGGCAGGACCTCTATCCGACTCCGATTTATCATTAAACGTAAATACCAGCGGTTCGCCAATTTCTTTTTCAAATTCCGGTTTCACCGTTTCGGTATATGTGCCGGTAACGCGTCCTTGTCCCACACTGGTAATCTCCAGCACACGCTCTCCTGCTTTCACGAACTGACCGTTCTTCTCAATAACAATATCATTCTTATATTTGCCCACATATTTGCTGCTCAAGCCATTGTCCCCTTGTTCGGCCTTGGTTACATTGGCGTTCGTCAGATCGGGCATCACAATTTTGGTATCGCCCACAGCTGTCATTCTCGCCGTTACCCCAACGGACAGATCATGAACATTGCCGTCTTTATCCTTGCCCGAAAGCACGATTTCCCCGGTTATGTTCTCAAGCATCCCGTCCTTCTGCTGCGAAGCCAATCCGGTAACCTTCTTTACATAAATGTCGCTTTCAATCTGCGGTATATTCATCTCCCGGTTGGAGCGGCTTTCATCCACCAGAATCTTTTTGAAGCCGAAGGAAGCAATCGCGTTCACCAAGGCGGGCACTTGAGCCTCCGACAAGCTGGCCGAGTAGGTTTTGCCGCCGTCCGTCCCGTTTTCCGCTTGGACATAATCCTTCAGATTGCCCACGATGGCATCGAATACCTTCTCCAGCTCGGCTGCTCCCTGCTCCTTGAAGGGGTCCCGGAACGCCCGGTCCCTGCTGGGAAGAGGCTGTGAATATTCGGTAACATTGTAAGTATCGTCGAAGCTTCCTTTCCATATCGAGCGGTTCGGATCCTGATAGGAATAATTCTGGGTGGGCTCTGCCTTGCCGTATTGAGTAACCGAGGTATTCTCTGTGGCTTTCGTCGCGCTGTCGTACTTGGTCCGCTGGGAAACCTCCATAAAGGTCTCTCCGTTATTCTTCATGGTGTACATCGCTTCCATGGTGTAATTGCCAAGCCCCGTTTCCATCTGGGAAGCGGTGGTTTTGATGGAGCTCTTCAACTGGTCGTAGCCGGACCCGATCAGGGCGTCGGCGAAGGCCGTGGAGATGAACAGAGTGGCGCCCAGGGTAAAGGACAGAGCCGTTACCGTCTTTTTGTTAAGCTTCATAGTGAGTCTCCTTTGCTTTAGGTAAATAGTGGGGAAACGTTTCCTTACGATTTATTGTATCGGAGAGGTATTGCCTCCTTCTAAATGAAGTATTAACAAAGTATTAATTCTTGGGTGTCTACAGTTGAGGATATCTCCGCGAAGCAAGAAAAAAGACATGGGAGCAACCCCATGTCTATTATACACTGCGTTAGACCTTAAACTTAGCTGCGGCTTGAGCCAATTCTTTCGTCAAAGCATCTATGGTTTCCACAAGCCCGGCAAGCTGCTGCGTCATCGCTGACTGCTCCTGCATAGTTGCCGTAACCTCTTCAATCGAAGCCGAAACCTCCTCGCCTGTTGCCGATAAGCTTTGTGCCGACTCCATAACGTCATCCTTGTCCTTCTCCATAGCCAGCACCCGGTTTGCCATATCTTGAATCTCATTGGTAATCTGGGACACATTATTAAAGATCGCAACAAAGGCTTCCTGCGTGGCCTGCACATATTGATCCTGGTCAAGGGACACCTGCAGGATCGCTGTCACACTGTGATTGTTTTCCTCTACATAAGCTAGGTTTTGCCCGATAATTTGGTTAATCTCCTGGGACTGCTTCGTGCTCTGCTCGGCAAGCTTGCGGATTTCGGAGGCGACCACAGTAAATCCCCGGCCGTGCTCTCCTGCTCTAGCCGCCTCGATGGACGCATTGAGAGCAAGCAAATTCGTCTGGTTGGCGATATCTGCAATTGTACCGGTTATATGCCCGATACTATTGGAGCTTTCCTGCAGCTTTCCAGTGATTTCAGCTATTTTCTGAACCTCAAGCTCATTTTGCTCTTTCACACGGACCAGATTATCGATGACAGCACGGCTGGTATGGAACACACCAATAATCTTCTCCGCCTCTTCTTTAATCAGGTTCGTTTTATCCCCCAAGGAAACGAAGCTTTCTCCGAAGCCCTGGAACTTGTCGACAATTTGCTCGGTATCCTTGGATTGGGTCTCCATAGCCCTGGCAATTTCCGTACTGGTGGTTGTGGTTTCCGCAACGGAAACAGCGGTTTGCTTCGCGGAAGCATCCAGCTCATTGGTGCTGGTATTCAACACATGAATGGACTGGTTCATGCTCGTAATGAGTGCTTTATTGTTTTCGGCCATTAAGTTGAAGCTGTCTGTCAGCTGTTTAAATTCGCCTTTAAACTTCCCGGCAGCCTTAACGGTCAGGTCACCCTTGGCCATCTCATTAAACAACAGATTCAGCTTGTTCAGCGGAGCAGTAATCGTACGGGAGATGACAATGCCCACTGCAATAGAAACAGCTATCGCAGTCAAGGTGATCAGAATCAGCTTTACCAACATATCCTGAACAGGCTTGTAGATGAGGTCATAGGACTCGACCACGCTAACCGTAAAGTCCGCATCCGGAATCTTCGTGAAGCTGAGGAAGCTGTCTTCGAGATCAATATCCCCTTGAACCAGCTTGCCTACGGCTCTTTCCTTAATAAAGGCTTGCACCGCCTCATCGGTTAACGTTTGCCCCACACTTTCAGGATTTGCGGAATCGTAGAGCACAATGCCGGACCGGCTTAGTACGGAGATGGTAGCATCCACTTTGACACTTTCCAACTGATGAACGAAAAAGGAAGCGTCCATAGTGGCAACAAAAACACCAAGGTTACGGCCGTTTTCATCTGTCATGGGTTCCGCAATGGCAATGATCAGACTGCCTGTGCTTTTGGAAATGATGGCATCACTAATATGGGGCCGTCCCTTAATAGCTTCCTGAAAATACTCCCGGTCGGTTCGGGTTGCCTTAAGCACTTCCTCATTGGAGGCGGCAATTACTGTACCATTCGAATCGATAATGTGAAGTGCTTCTACGCCATTCATTTTATTAACCGTCGTTTTGAGAATCCGGTTTGCCTTCTCCAGCAAAGCATTCTTCTCTGGGGAAAAATACACATCGTCGGATAATTTTCCTGATGTCCGCTGGACAAGCAAATCCATGAACGTATCATGATTCGAAGCAACCTGAACCGCCTGTTCTTCAATCAGGATGGAGGTAAACAAGCTTTCGCCTATCAAACTGCCATTCGTGCTTAACCTGCTTTTGCTTTGCTCCAGCAGCAGCTCGGAGTTGCTTTGGTACAAGATGATACCGCTTCCTGCAAACACCGCGGCGACTAACAACGATATGTAAAGAGGTAATTTCACCCTCATCGACATATCGCGCTTTGCAAAAATCCATTGGAACATTTTCATGACTCGTATCGCTCCCGTCTCTGTTAAGTTTTCTGGAACGTTATGTATAAGAAGCTGTCACTTGTCCCTCAGTCTTCATTGTACATATACGAAGAAAATGTTCAATAGAAATTTGTCACATTATGTCGAATTATATCGATTTTTATATTTTCACCTTTGCCGCGGGTAAGCAAAACCAAATTAGACTATTATTTTTTCATCCTCCGGCTTCCGGGGGTTGTTCATTTGCTTTGCCGTGATAGTTTCAATCCACTTTTTGCCCCCGTCCCATAACATCAACACAATCCCCAACGTGCATAATCCCAGCGAAACCACAATATCCTTCTTCGCACCGATCTGTTCCCAATGCCGTTCCGTATCTTCCCGGAGGTATGGACCATCCGGTCACCTCTTTCATGTGAAGGACAACTGCAATGCGGATTCCGGTATATAATAAGATGCCTGAAACAAATAAAAAACCGCCGATCATTATTTTCTTCATTCCATAACACCCCGATCCATTACTTATTCAGCAAATAAAACGTTTCTGCTTTACCCTGCCATTCCACAGTAACCTCGATTTTGGAGTCTTTTCTTTCAAAAGCGCCGTTGCCACCCCCGGAAGACCGGCTTATGACCTCTTTACTTTTTGGGGGGTCAGTGGATTCCTCCGTACCGCTACCTCCACTGAAAACCCTTTAAAAGTCATACCCCTCCTTGAATAAAGATTCTTATCCCCTCTCTTTCTTCCCATTCTAACATATGTGCAATCCAGTAAATGTTAATAATAACGACAACCCCTATTTCTATATTCCACAATTATAGATGTAATAAAGGATTAATTTCTGCTCCCCTCCCCCTCATCCTGCAAGTTCTCCCATACACTAGTATCCTGATTACATAGTCTCTCATGCGACTGGTCTTTCAAAAGATAGAGGATATGTTTCTCAAGACATGTCAAACATAAAAAAGCAGATATTCTTTTCTATTTGAAAAGAACCTGCTTTATTTTGGTAGAATTATCTTCCAATCCAAAATTACATGTAGATGGAGGAGAAAAGCAAATATCGAAATCCTAGAAAATGGTATTTACACTTTCCAGAATTCTTTTTCATAAGTCGATTCCAGATTATTTGACATTTCCATATTCAGTTCATATGCAAGAAGATTATAGTTCATACAGAATTTTCAGTAATCTCTGCGATTCCGGTTAAAGCAGCGATTTTGTATGTATAATCACACATGAACCTATCTATGTAATTAACATCAGCCCCATAAAGTAATGGGATGGCTGGACAATGCGTGCAAATTGATTTTAACTGACAGTTATCACATTTCCTTTTTTCACCAGTAGTCATTTTTCTAACTTCTTTTAGACGTTCCCATCCCTCAAAAAAAGAAACCCTGCTAATATCAGCAACAGCGTTCCTATATAAGGAACACATATTTAGTTTTGCACTGTGGTCAATATGAAAACTGTAAACTCCCGCGCTGCACGAAAACAATCGATTTTCATCCTTAAAAGGTGTAATACTATTTTTAAAACTGGTCTTGTATTGAAATCGAAATTCTGAATCATTCATTATTATATTAGCAGCTTTATTGACTGGCAGTCTGTATTTTGTTGGTTCCAAACTATTCCTTAAGGTTGGTAATATCATTGCATCCATACGGAATCCCAATCCGTTATTTTTTGCAAATTCCTGAATTTCATTTATTTCCTTATGGTTTACTGTTAGTAGTGGAGTTTTAATAGTAACATTCTTTGTTAATTGGGACAATTTAATAACCCACTTCAATAATTCATTAACATCTACTTTCGATTTTGTTATCTTTTGATATGCACTTTTTTTAAGCGAATATATGGATATTTCCACCTTTTCGGGCTGATATTTAGAAAATAAATTTAGGTGGTCGTCGCTTAATAATGTTCCATTTGTGAATAATGTTAAATTTATACCCTTTCTATGAGCATATGTCCATATCTCAAAAAAATCAGGGTGCATAAGAGGTTCTCCACCTGTAATCAAAAGCCTAATGCACCCTGAATTTCTAAGTTGGTCGCATATAGATTTAAACAAACTCAAATCAATTTTACTTGGATTTTGTCTGTCGATGAAACAATGTATACAGTTACAATTACATCTATTAGTAATTTCTATTTCGCCTTGGACCGGGATTTTCAGGTCAGTGGCAGTCTTTGTTATTAGATCCTCCAAATTTTCGGACCGATATTCGATATACTTATTCATCAACAGCAGCCTCCATGATGTACCATTGAAACCGCTCTAACGGGATGTGACTGTCCTCTTATATGTGGTCCGAAAGCAATTTCTTGGTCTTTGTCGAGTAAATACACATACATCTTGGGATGTCTGTACGTCTGTCGATCCTTATCTATTCGTAATGTTACCACAGGAGAATCTTCAAAATTAAGAGTGGTCTCGGATATTAAACCGAGGTACATTAAGGATTCCAGAAAAAATCTCAGATCTTTTTTTACACTCTCATAATCAACTTCAAAAGTATTAAGCAAATAATTTTGAATTTGATCTAGGTCATCTCCCTTTTCAATACACTTCCATATAGCAGCCGCAACATTATTCAAGACAATTGCTTTCTCCTTCAAATTATGATTTTCTTTAATTTCATCATTGGGCATCAAAATTAAATCACCAATCTCATAAGATTTAACACTTTCTGTAGACTGAATTTGATTAGCCATTTTCATTTGCCTCCTTATTTTTTTAAAATTATTTCCATTTATTTTCATATTATACATTTCCATCATTTTATTTGCAAAATTTTTTCTAACCAATTGCTTGGCTAATCGAAGAGAAGAGGATGATAAAAAACCTTGCAGAGGCTACAAGGTTTCTTCTTTTTCTTTTATCTTGACGTTTTATTTATAATACCACTTACTGGCAAACGTACCTCAAACACCGTGCGGGCGGCGTCGCTTTGTGCGGAAATCACACCATGATGCCGTTCCACAATGTTCTTGGCAATGAACAGCCCCAATCCCGTGCCTCCGTCCTGGTTAGTTCTCGCCCGGTCTCCAGTGAAGAACATATCAAAAAGATAGGGCAGCTCCTCTGCCGGAATGCTGTCCCCGTAATTAACAACCTGCACTACTGCCTCCTGCTCCACAAGCTTGCCGTACACATCCACATATTGACCATCCATCCCATGCCGTACCGCATTGTTCAGCAGATTTTCGAATACCCGGGCCAGCAGGTCTCCGTCTCCCTGCACCGTCAACCGCTCCGAAATATGAAGGCGGGATACCAGATTATGCTTTTCCAAAACAGGATACAGCTCCTCGCTTAATTGAACCAGCAGCTCGCCCAAATCAACAGCCTGCTGCTGGATCGGCAGCTTCCCGTAATTCAGCCGGGTGATCTCGAACAATTGGTCGATCAGCTTCTCCAGCTTCAACGATTTCGTATGGGCAATCCCCGTGAAGTGCTTCACCTGTTCGGCACTGAGCTCTTCATCCTTCAGAAGAATATCCAGATAACCAATCACCGAGGTCAGCGGCGTCCGCAAATCATGGGCCAAATTCAGCACCAGCTGTTCCTTGCTGTTCTCGGCGAAATCTCCGCGGTCAAGAGCATCCTGCAAATTGGCTCCCGCTTGATTGATATCTCGGGCGATATCGCCAAACTCATCTCCGTCCGGAATCTCCACCCGGTTATAAAACCTGCCCTCGGCCAGTTGGCGGATGCCTTGGGAAATCTCGCGGAAATAGACGGGATACGGCTTGGTCAAAATCAGGAAGAAGATCACCGCCAAGGGGATAAACACAATCAGAAAAAAATTAATGTCCCCAATGTCCCGGATGAAGGTCCGAAGCTGATACAGCGGGCTTTCGCGGCGGACCGTATGGTAATAGAATTGGAGGACCTTGTACAGCAAGAAGGTGCATCCGCCGGAATACAGCATGCTCAGCCCGAACAGCCAAATCATTCTGTAGCGGAAGCTGCGGATGAATCTACTCTTGAAATGCATAGCCTACACCCCAGACTGTTTTAATCAGCTTATTTTTATGCAAATCCTCCCCGAGCTTCTTGCGCAGCGTGCGGATATGCACACTTACCGTGTTGCTTCCTTCAAAATAAGCCTCTCCCCACACCTGCCGGAAAATATGCTCCGAGCTGAAAACCTTCTTTGGGTGGGAAGCCAGCATGAGCAGGATGTCAAACTCCTTGGGCGTCAGCTCAATAAGCTTGCCGTACAGGTAGACCGTCCGTTCCTCAGGGTAAATAACCAATCCGCCAGCTTCCAGCACGGACTTGGAGGGGGCAGGCGAGGCAAACTGCATGATGCGCCTTAACTGCGCGTTCACCCGGGCAACCAGCTCCATCGGGTTAAACGGCTTGGTCACATAATCATCCGCCCCCTGCACCAAACCTGTAATCTTATCCAAATCCGAGGTTTTGGCGCTTAAAAAGATTATCGGCAGATGATGCTGCTCCCGGATCCGCCGGGTTGCTTCGTACCCGTCCATCACGGGCATCATGATATCCAGAATGGCCAGATTCACCGGGTTTGTCTGCACCGCATGCACCGCCTCCAGTCCGTTGGCCGCTTTTATACAGCGGTAGCCCTCCTTGGCCAGGTGCAATTCGATCAAATCGGCAATTTCCGGTTCATCCTCAGCAATCAGAATGGTAACGGGCTTCATGTGTTCCTCCATACTAGTGAAAGTCATACTAGCATTGTAACAGATTTAGGGAGGATTGGGATTTCTGCAGCATGTTTGCACCCGCGGCATCACAGAACCACCGTTATAATAACCCCCTCGCGGTTATCCCCTGACACCTTATACTGGCCTTGGGCCGGCACCTGTACGGTTGTATCCCCCGATACCGGGTAATAAAACAGTCCATATTTATCCTTGCCGACCTTTACGGTCATAGATCGTTTTTCCTTCAGCTCGTCCAGATATTCCTCCAGCACCAGATTTTTTTGCTGCATAATGGCGCTGTGCGGCAGACCTACATAGCGGAAATGCCAAGGCTCGTACCGGATGCCCGTAATCTCCGTCTTGCTCTTGGGATAACGCAGAATAAATCCGTATTGCCAGGAGTTCTTCTGCAGCCACTCCCCCTCAGGAGCCTTGCTCATCTCCATCAGCGTTGATCCGATATCCACCGAAAGCCCCGTATTATGTTCGCTGAAGCCTGCCGGCATGGCGTATTGATCCCCCATCTGCTTAAAAAGCTGCTTTTGCTCCTTTTCGCTGCGGTACCCGCTGTTGATGCGGAAGTGGTTCACGCCATCCTCTTCGGCGGCTTCAAACATAACCGCAAGCCGCTCTGCCATCATTTCCGTCAGCTGAACGGAGCTGTCTGCCAGGTTGAAGCGGCTGGAGAGCTCCTTCGTCCCGCTTAACCGGATGTTCTTCAGGTCAGCTCCCTGTTTAGGCACAGCATATTCCTTGTTTACCAAAAGCAAGTTTCCTTTATACACCTGATCCTTTGTTATATGGATGGACATTTTGTCCGAAGCCCCGGCTCCGGCGGTTGGCGTCTGCCGGGTCTCCACCTCCATCACGCTAACGGAGTCCGTCCGCCAATCAACGCGCCAAATTCCCCAACCCACTACTATTAAAACGACCAGCAACATCATTATCCGCTTCATTCCGGTCCCCCCTTTCTCTATAGAATAAGGCCTACTTTTTAAAGAAGCGGCTGCAAAGAGATTAAAAAATTATGAAGTTTCTCCGGCGGACCTTCTCTCTCATTTTCCCCATTTTTAAGAAGAAGGCAGCCTTTTTCAGCAAGAATTGGGAGCAGGCGTAAGAAACGCCATTATACAGAGAAATAAAAATGGGAAGACCAATTGGAACTTCGATACCTCTCCCAATCCGTGATCATGTGTGTTTAATATGCCGAATTTAAAAGGACCAGGTTACGCAGCATGGCGGCGTAATCTGGTCCTGGTTTGGAATTTCGTTTTTTCACTACAGAAAATCACTCATCTGCTTTAGATTAGTCTCCAGTGTATGAATAAGCTCATTTAGATCCGCTTCCACCCTGGGAATGCTAGATTCTTGCATATTAGGATGTACCCGTACCGTTTGTTTGTAGCTGTTCTGGAACCGCTCCAACCGAGAATAGGAGTCATATACGTAGATTTCCAATGGGGCAGGCAGAAGCATGTAGAGTGAAGAACTGCGCAGATGGTGAAAGGCGAAAAAGGAGTTTGCCTCCACATAAGCAGTCCCCCCTTCCAAAGCTTCAACGGTTAGCGGGTTATGATGATGGAAAATCCCTTTCAGTTCGATCATCCTATCCAGATTGCTCTTCAATTCAGCATGAATCCGGCGGATATTTTCTTTCAGAAGCAAGCGATTTTTGCGGCTAACCCTGATTTCATCGTCCTCAAATTGCCATCTAACAATCCGGTACGCAATTAAACCGCCAACAATGATGCCCAGTATGTGGACACTGAGGTCTTTGAGCCAGTCCATCTATTGAACCTCCATATCATTTATATACACCCCGGTATTCCTCCGGCAATATTGCAGCGATTTTTCTCATCATCATATGGATGGTGGAATCGTCATACTCTTTTTTATCCTGTTCCGGGGCTCTTCTGGGCAACTCGAATGGTTGGCCGATGCTGATGAACACCTCTGCGGGATAAAAACGCTCTGTCCTCATATCCCCGTTCAGGTTAATCGGCAGCAGTTTTTCTGTCCCGCACAGCCCGATCGGAACGATTGGTGCCCCTGTCATTCTGGCAACAAGAAGAACACCCTTCTTCGCTTCAATCAGGCTTCCGGTTCTGCTCCGGGTTCCTTCCGGGAAGATCAGCAGGCTTTCGCCTTGTTTAATGAGCCTGATCATGTTGGTCAAGCCTTCTTTATCAGCGGTGTTCGGCTTTATCGTCGTCGTTTTGATTACATTCAAGCCCAAGCCGGTTACAGCGTTATTGGACAGCTTCTCCCCGGCCACAAAGGTAGGGTCGATCTGTTTTAATACCTTGTCCAGTACCAATGCATCTGAGTTACTTAAGTGATTGCAGATGAAGATAACCGGGGTTTGGAGGCCCTGTAAATGCTCCCCGCCCTGTACATGAATACGGGCATATTGTTGCAGGCATTTCTGGATAATCACCTTGGAAATTGAATTGCTCCAGGATGCGGGTAATAATTGAATCAGCTTGGCCATTGAGACAGTTACCATGTGCTTCCTCCTTCCCCTTCCATTATACGATTTCACCCATATATTGCATATATCTTGTAGCAAAAAACCAGACCGTGAAGCACGGTCCGGTTTTAGATAATTCGTCTCAGATCATATCCGTCATAGATTGGATCCTTACACGCCCAGGGGGGTGGCCGGGAACAAATCGTTTGCCTGTTGGTGGTCGCTCAAGAAATTGAACTGTTTTGGGCCGGCCCGGTATCAAGTCGAAGAAGTTGTCAGAGAAGATTCCCTCTTCCCCAGTCTTAAGCCACACCTGCCTGGCCAACACGTCGGTCTGCAAGGTGAAGCAGGTGCCGTCTGGGCCTGACTCTTCCGTTATCGTAATGTGCGGCGCTGCTAATTCCAACTCCCTGTCTCGAACCAAATAATGCTCCGCACTGCAAAGCACCTTCCCCTGCTCCTCCAGCTTGACGGCCACTACAGCTTTCCGTGGATCAGCTGCTTCCAGTACTTGATTTGCAGGCAGAGTGAATACACGGCCAGACGTATGGCTTCCCACTCCAACAGGAGCGGACCAGGAACGCAAACAGCCTCCATCCAACTCCAGCAGCTCCACCGTCAATTGCCCGCTAACGGGCTTTGGGCTATCCGATATCAAATAAATATCCAGATATCCGCCAATCGAACCGTCCACAGACAACATCACGTCCTGAAAGCTGCGTTTCACCTCATATTGCAGCGCCTTCCATCGGCCATAATAGTCCAAACCGGCCCAGGAGGCCACAGGCCAGCAATCATTCATTTGCCAATAAAGGCTGCCCATACAATACGACTTCTTCCGTCGGTGGGCGTGGATCGCCGCTTTCATCGCCAGCGCCTGCTGCACCTGGCTCATATAGAGGAAGCTTGGAAAGTCCTTGGGGTCCTTCAGATACCGGTCCATGTAGCCCTTGATGATCCGGTTGCCTGCACCGTTTTTCTGGTGCGCTCTCATCACCTCGGATTCCAGCTCCAGATCCTCCTGAACGGCATAACGCAGGACAGAATCCAGCTCCGGGAAGGACTGGAAGCCGTATTCACTCATAAAACGCCCCAGATTTACATTGTAGGATTCGAAGGAATCTCCGCTATGCCAGACTCCCCAATAGTGGATATCGCCCTGTGCTGAATTGGAGGTGGCATGCTGTTTTTCATCTCCGCTTAAAGAAACCATCGGGGATGACGGCCAATACGCTGCGTCCGGAGCATGTTCAGTTACCACTTCAGGAAGCAGCCGGTGAAAAACCGCCTCATAATCGCTCCACATTTGCTCCCGCTGCGCGGAGATATACTGCTTTTTCCATCCCCAGCCCCCATTTTCATTGTACTGGGACCAAGCCGTATCTATCTCATTATTGCCGCACCATAAAGCAATACAGGGATGATTGCGCAGTCTGCGCAGATTATACGCTGCCTCCTCACGGACGCTGGTAAGGAAGGCCTTATCACCCGGATACATGCTGCACGCAAACATAAAATCCTGCCAAACCAATAGCCCGTTCTCATCACAGAGCTCATAAAAGATATCGTTTTCATAAATGCCGCCGCCCCACACCCGCAGCATATTCATATTGGACTCCACCGCCGACATAATCTCATGCCGGTACCGTTCACTGGTTACCTCCGTCAGGAAGCTGTCATTGGGAATATGATTGGCGCCTTTGGCGAATACCGGTACCCCGTTCAGCTCGATATAAAAGGATGCCCCAAAGGAGTCAGGCTCTTGCACGAGCCTAACTCTGCGTAAGCCAGTGCGGACTTGCCGCTCCGCAAGAACATCCCTCCCGTCTGCCACATCGCAGATTTCAGCTGTAAAGGTGTACATGCTGGGCTCACCTAGCCCGTTGCACCACCACAGCTCAGGATGGTCTAAGCTCACCTCCAACCGGACTGTCTGAACCCCCTCCTCCAGATGCAAAGGCAGGCTCCAAACCTGTGCTCCAGCCAAAAGGCGCAGCAAAACATCCTTTGGACCATCCGATTGAATGTCTGCTATGGCAGTCAGTTGAGCCGCTTCTGCCGTTATCTCCCGTTGCCGGATATACAAATCAGTAATCCGGCATCCGGACCAGCTCTCCAGCCTGACCTCTCTCCAGATTCCGCTGGTTACAAAACGAGGGCCCCAGTCCCAACCATAATGATACGGGGCTTTACGGGCGAATACGCTGACCTTCTTATCCCCCATACCGCCTATTTCGGATTGGTCATTGGAAGCCGGCAAGGCATAACCCAACTTCTCCAGCTTGGGCAGATCCTCCAGCACAGGAGAGCGAAACTGTATCCGCAGCACATTGCCGGTGGGTTGGGCCAACCCCCGAACATCTACCCTCCAGCCGCGGAACATATTATCTGCAGACAGGATCCGGTGTTCATTCAGATATACGTCTGCATATGTATCCAGCCCGTCAAAAACCAGCTCCAATCCACTTTCTTCAATCCACTCCGCCGGAACATCGAAGATCGCTTGGTATTCCCAACTCTGTTTATCGATCCACTGCAGCTCCCGCTCATTGGTTCTGTAGAATGGATCAGGAATTCGCTGGTTCCGCAGCAAATCCGTATGCACACAGCCCGGCACTACTGCAGGATACCAGCTCTCCTCTTCCAAGCCACGAAATTGCCATTCCGACAAAGTTAAGGTGGTGTTCGCCATTAAGGTTGCCCCATTCGTATTGTTAGTTTTGTTATTAAAATGTTATTTATTATCACAGATTTGTTAGCATAACAAATCCAAGAGCAGCGGGTAAGAGAGGATCATATAAAGCTGCGAAGCGATGGCGGGCGGCGGATATTATGATGCTGTTCAAAGGCATAAGCCAGGGTGATCAGCACAGGCTCTTCATACGCCCGGGCGGCAAAGGTTATGCCGAAGGGTACACCGGCCGAGGTATACCCGGCGGGAACCACAATAGAGGGGTAACCTGCCCGTGAAGTAATCCGTGCGCCGAAATCTGCGGGGAACAGCAGCACATCAAGCTCATGCTCGCGCATGGTGGCATCAATTCCCTCCTCCTTGCAAAGCCGCAAGTCGGTGAGCCGGTCTTGTAGATATTGGGGCTCTGTTAGTGTTCCGGTGGTGGTGTATTCGGCATCAATCAACGTGGATTGTCCATAACGAAGCGTCTGCACCGGATGGGCGTGGTTGAAGTCAATAATATCCTTGAGCGAGCGCATTTTGTCAGCGGGACCGAGTTTGGCCAGATAAGCACCAAGAGAGGACTTGAACTCGTTCAAAACCACAGACGAATATTTGATCTCCCGCGCTGTTTTAATATCCGCCGGATCAACAATGATTGCACCCAACTCACGCATGACGTCCAAAGCACTGTTGAAGATGGCAAGCTGCTCATCAGTAAGCTCCTCAAAATAATAGTCTCGGGGGATGCCAATACGTGCTCCTCGCAGCCCCTCTGCATTAAGGAAGGCCGTGTAATCCTTATGCCGCTTTCCCGCGCCTGTCCAGGTGGCGGCATCCTCCTTATCTTCACCTGCCAAAGCATTCAGGAGCAGCACCGCATCCCGCACCGTGCGGGCCATGGGACCGGCAGTATCCTGGGAGTTGGACAAAGGCAGAATGCCGGATCGGCTGATCAGCCCCACCGTAGGTTTGAGGCCAACAATGCCGCCGAGATTGCTGGGGTTTAAGATGGAGCCGGAGGTTTCCGTGCCCACGGACACGGTACAGAAATTACAGGCCACAGCCACAGCCGAGCCGGCACTGGAGCCGCCCGTCGGTGTGGATATATTGTAGGGATTCAGCACCTGGCCGCCGCGCGAGCTGTAACCTGAAGGCATACCGTTGGTCATGAAGTTGGCGAATTCCGTCATGTTCGCTTTGCCCATGATGACTGCCCCGGCTTTGCTCAATTTGGCTGCCAGAAAAGCATCCTCACCTGCATACGAATCGGCCAAAGCCAACGAACCTGCGCTGGTATGCATCTTGTCTCCGGTATTGATATTGTCCTTAAGCAGCACGGGAATGCCATGCAGGGGACTGCGCGGCCCCCACGCAGCACGCTCTACATCCAGTGCTTCCGCGATGAACAGTGCGTCGGGATTGAGCTCCAGCACCGAGTTGACAGTGAGCCCGTTCTTGTCATGCTCCGCTATCCGTTGGTAATACATAAGAACCAGTTGTTTTGCAGTCAACTCGCCGGATTCCATAGCCGCCTGGATTTGCGGTATGGTGGCTTCCACAAGCTCAAAACCCATGGGAATCATTCCTCTTTTCTGATCGATATAATATCATACAAACGCTTACATTAGCATTATATAAAAAAGCCCGCCCGATCCGTACAACAGCTAACGGTTCGTGCAGGCTATCTTTAATGTTGCGATTCAGTTGCAGGAGGTTTATGACAGATCACTCGCCGGCGCGAACAAAACCTTCCTCTGCCAGGTACTCCTCTGCTTCCTGCACCGTCTCGAAGGCCATATCCAGGTTTGCTCCAGCATACAGGTACCACATATCTTCCTCATGCTTCAGTTCAAGCTTGTTCCCGTCCGCATCGGTCCAATGGCTATTCTGCGTCTTCCCCTTCTTAGGGGTGGGAGCAGGAGTAGAGGATTCATAGGCTGCCATTGCAGCCATCGTGGCATCAAGCAAGGAACGGAGCTCGGCCTCGGAATACTCGCGGATATTTACAAGCCCCTTGCTGTCAACGGGATACCCGTTCAGCAGTCCTGCGTATACAAAACCGTTGCCATTGGGGTGCAGATGGTAGGCAATCGTTTTTTTCTCGTGGCGGCTCTCCTCAAAGTGGTAATTAACCCGGCCCAGCGATACATCCTTACGCTCAAGCTCGGGGTAGGAATCCAATACAGCCAGTTTCTGTTCAAAAGTCAGCATATCGCGCCTCCGGTTTGCGGTTGTTACGTTCAAGTACCCCATTATACCACATTAACTTCGAATTTCTTTACCACACTTTGGGCAGAACCGGTAGGTTTCTTCCATCACCTTGTTCCCGCAATACGGACAATATTCAAACTGGCCTTCTTTCCTTGCAGGATCGGTTTCAGAAATAGCAGGATTGTTTCTATTGCGTTGATTCACAAACTGATTTAGCGGATCAGGTTCCTCCCGATGGTCCGTGATATCAAAGACCGACATCCGGTTTTGGCCCGTAGCATTCTTGAAGTGATAAATCCCCTGCATAATGGCCAAACCAATAAAAACAATCCCAAAAAACACAAAAAAGATAGGGGCCCCCATACTAGCCGCACTGATGGTCCAGAAGACACCAAACAACCCAACAGCAACACTTCCAACAGCCCCCATCGCAGATGGTCCACGGCCTGGCTTTATGCTTTTCATACGGTAAACCTCCCTTTTCACAAAATAACAGCATTCGCAGAGTTGTATTTCCTCATTCCTCAACCTTCATACGCTTTAATCCGCAGGCGAGCGGGTAGCTGGGTGCCTAACGGCGGTGAGAAACGCTATTTGCCTCAAAACAGGTGTTTTCAAAATCTAACGGAAGCAGGAGACGTTATTAGGTTAAATGAGAGCTTCCAACGGGCAAAATGATGCAAATAACGGCTGTGGCCGCCGTTAGATATTTTGAAGGGGTATTTTGGCCGAAATAAGGGCTCCCACCGCCGTTACAATTCACAGGGCCGGCATTGCCTGGTCGTTCTTCAACAACCTTACTTAGTTAAATCTCCTTGTTTCCCTTCAACTCATTCCTGAGCTCCTCCAGCTCTTTCCTCATGAATATGATTTCTTTGGTGAGTCTTGAATTATCGATGGAGTACCGGATGACAAATGAAATGACGGCAAACACAACAATAATAAACAGTAAGGAAATGAATAAACCCATCGAACCAAATCCGCTCAAGGTCATCGGAACCTCCTAATAAGTATTTGCTATTCTGCTCGCGCAACAATGCGTGCAACAGCGGAATCCGCTTTAATGAACAGCGGCAAGGCTATGATCTCGAAGGCGGCCAAGTCCAATAGCTGTTCAAGATTAGTAAGGTTTTCCGCAATGAAGATGCCATTCTCAAATAGAAGCTTATGGACTTCGAAGGGATATTCATCCGGGGAAGGTGTGTCTAATCCGATCATTTTTATCTTCTTTCGTACGAGCAGCTCCGCAAACTCTCTAGAGAGAACAGGATGTTGTTCAAAATACAGTTCTTGTCCAAAGTATTGACTATGCCCTGTATACAGGATTACGATTGTGCCTTCGCTTATCAATTCTTCGTAGGCTTCAAGGTACTGAATGGTTTGCATTCCCGATACATCCAACACAATCCCTTTACCCATAAACGAATCTAACGGAAAATCACTTAAGTATAAATTAGAACTTGTCAGGTGCATCGGCCCATCAATATGCGTACCGGTATGCATATTGATCGTTAACTCATGATTGACAAATCCGTCGGCTTCCAGATGTTTCGTTTGCCTTAAATTCATCTCCGAATCTCCAGGATAAACCGGAATCCGATCCTGAAGCATATGAGTCAGGTCAATCAGCTTCATGGTTACCTCCTTAGTACTCACCGTTGTACTCCAAAAAACTAGTTCGCCTAACTCGCGCTACATGATAAGGGATATATAAGTTTTTCGCTTCTTTGATGTAAGTTTCCAAAAAATGAATTGCAGCTTCAATCATTTCATCCGAATGAAAAACAGTTTCATCCAAGTATCCACCTAATAAAGCCGAATCGCCTTTTATCTTAAGAAAAAGATATCCATATCCAGGATCCACAATTACTAAGTTTATAATCTCCTTTTCTGTCTGTTCCTTGAAACCATCATAAAATCGAAACATATATTCTTGCTCTTTGCAAAAAACATCTACATCACATGAAAAATTGTCATGTATAAACTTCATCATGCCACCTAATTCCAAAAAAATTTTGAAATGAATGGCGCGACTTATCAGCGCAAAAGCTTTTTTAAAAACAAAAACCCCGCGGCAAAATAAGGTAGCCATCCATGTATTCACCCTATGGAAATATACTATTAGTACCTTCATTTACTAGTTGACATATTTAGTATTTTTATAACTTCTTCTTTGGTTTTTGATAGCTTTGTCATCATGTTATGAATTAAGTCATCAGTGAATTCCACTTCAATAGGCCCATTGAAATATGGAAGCTCAAAAAATTCATCACTCGACGGATTATCAAAGCCATAATGAGAGCAAGCCCATAAATCCCCCACCATAAATCATACGAATTAGTTTTAACAAATATTTCATTAAGAATTTTACCCATACAAGGCTCCTTCTGTTCATGTAATACGTTCGACTTCACATTAGGATTGCCTTTTTCCCCATGGATTTGTCAGATAGGCTGTTATGGCTTCCTGTATATCCGTTTCCGCCTCTTCGCGGGTTAGTCCGATATAGGAAACATCATCAAAGCTCAGTTTATTGGCCGGGTTCCATCTGTTCTCGGAAGTGTCCGGAAATATGTAGGCAGTGACACGTACACATTGGTCCTTTACAAAGAAGGCAAATTCATACATGGCCTCGCCGTTTCTTCTCAATATGGAGTTGGAAACCCAACCAATATAATATAAAGCTTGCTGCTTGTTATGATTCACATGCCAATGCTGCATGGGAGGCAATCCGTCCTCCAACGGTTTACGGAACTGGAAAGTCCGCAGCTTTTCCAACCATTCCTCGTCTATCGCTTCATACTGAAACAAGAGCAGCCCTCCTTTATCCACAATCAAAATACCTGCAACTTAACTTAACAATCTTTCCCTCAAGTATACAAGAGAATCCAATTTCTGCATATAAAAAACGCTGCAACCTGATAATCCAACTCATGACAAAAAGCCCTTTCGTTTCCCAATGGGTTTTATGGAAGGGCAATATCTTTTCGAAATTTTAAACTCCAGCCACATGGTTTAAGGATTTATCATTTTTTCTAGTAATGGTTTCATTTCATCAGAAACAATAATCACATCCTGGATTTGGTAATCCCCACCAGGTGCGTGGTTGACCAATATCATTTGTCCGTTTCCTAACGTAACAAGCGAATATGATTTATAGTCTGCCTTAGAATCATCAAGTTCCCTAAGTTGATTAAATAATTCTTTTGTGGCTTTTGACTTTCGCTGTTCAAAAAATAAAGATTGGAATTTTTCATAACTATTTAAAGAAATGGATTGCTTCAATTTAATAGCGGTTTCAATAGGGCCCTCTTCATTGTCTTTAGCACATCCTACAACAATTACAATTAGAATTGTAGATACCAGGACTTTCATTACTTTATTAACCATCTATATTACCCCAATCTTGCATGTCCATGTAAAGCTTCATCTCTCCTCACCATCTTTGTACTCATATAATTTTACATACTCAAAGCCTGATGAAGCTAGAATATCATGGAGATACTTCTCTTGCTCTTCGATTGCTACATGATAAGGTGGTTTTTCATCGTTGAGACTAGCAAAAAGAATCCAACCAACATCCTCATTCGAAAACTTATATTTCCCTTCTAAATCTTTGTTGGGATACACCTCTAAATAAACTTGTTTTTCTTTGTTTAAGTTCCCGTAAAAATGCTTATACACATAGGGAAGTCTTGATTCCAACATGCTTTTGTTCTTATTTTTTGAGAAAGTTCTATTTAAAGGTTCCATAAAGCTTTGCAACGCACTCATGAGTGCCTTTTCATCCTTACTTTCACACACAAAACCATATTCAATCATTTTATCCATTTTAAAGTCCTCCTCTGCTCGCATCATAGTATTTAGTCCCCAAATGACAGGCCTTTCTCTTCGAGGGCTTGTCGAATTCTTTCGAGGGCTTTTGGTCCCATCCCATGTAATTTGAGAATTTCGGCTTCTCTAATCTTTGTAAATTGTTCGAGATGATGGTAACCGGCATTGGTGAGTGCACGCATAGCCGGTTTGCCAATATTTCCTGGTAGATCCGTTATGGCCGCTTGAGGTTTTGGGGATTCATTCACCATTCATCACTCCCATTATTTCGTTATTCAAAAACAAAGCGGATTCTCTTATGTTTACTCCACTTTTCTTTCATGCTCTCATAATAAATATCTCTACCGTTATAAATAATATCATGGTATGTGGTTACCAAATGAGGGTAACGACGTCCGATATACGATTCTAATGCCAGGGCAGGCCTCGTGCCGGGTTTGATTCTAACCTTATCTAAAAACACCGGAATATCATCATCCAACGCGTGAATCATTGCATCTACATCTGTTATTCCAGGCAGGACCGGGGTGATAAACACCCATACTTGAATCCCCATTCGATGCAATTCGTTGGCAGTTTGTATATTGCCTAGGAGTGCAAAATCATCAACATCAGTTAGCTGATTGAGATTAGACAGCCCCAACAGCAAAGTAAATTGATCTCCCATTGCCTGGATGATATCAAGATCCCTAATTATAAGCCTTGAACTTGATTTTGTAGTCATCATACATTTCAGCTTGAGCTTATGGATTTCCATTAAGCATTTTCTCGTCAACTCATATTTCCGTTCTATCCCCATGTATGGATCACATTTACTGCCGATATACACCGGCTCCGTTTTATTCCAGGAGCTTAGCTCTTGCTGCAGGACTTCTGCAATATTAAGCTTCACCTTCAAGTCGAGATTCCAATTTTCATCCTCCAGCTGGAAGCAATATGGACAGCCTACCGAACATCCATCATATGGGTCAATAATCGGGATGGTTCCTCCGTCCGGGGGATACTCGTAAGTAACTGCATGGTTGACACAGATTTCTTTAATCATTTTACCATCTCCCTGTTTGGGTTAATACCAAGATGGTAAATGAATTCCCAAAAAAAGTATAGACTTATACTTAGCGATTTGTTATGATGTTGAATAAGGTCTTGAAAAAAATAGGCATACGCATCCATGGGTCATATGATGATCGATGGTTTTTTTGTATGCAGGTACCACTTCTGTTATCCCGGATTTCCGTGATCAATCAAGTCAATTCCTGCTTTTCCGTTTCCATCTGACTGTTCAAAATTCTTCTGACCTCATCCTCTGTATAGCCTGTCTTGTGTGCAATAATGGATTCGGTCATGCCGGATTGATACATGTTAACCAGTGCCTGATTCATATTTTCTGCAATCTCCACGATATGATGATCATAGTCGTAGAACCGCAAAACCTTTTGTCCCCAAGGCTGTTCCTTGATATCATGCACAAGCTCAAAACCATTGGCGATAATCGTATCCCGCAGCGTATGGATATCATCAAATTCAAAATATACAGCCAAATTGTGTGCTTTGGATACAATTTCATCATGATCGATGAGTTCAGCAAAAAACGATTTTTTATAAAGTGCAAAACCGTCTTCAAAGCCAACATTATAAATGCCAAAGTCTGCCTCTACCCTGCATCCCAACAAACCTTCATACAGCATTCTGGATCTCCTAACATCCTCCACCACCAAAATAACCGCTTTGAATCCCACTTACATCCGCTCCATTTAGATCAGAATGTGTAATATCTTCATTCCATTTTCGGTTTCTCCCGTATCCACGAACCCTAATGAAAACCAAAAGGGCTCACCATTTTCCTGATTGGCAGTTAACCACAACTTATCAATACCGCACCTTGTAAACTCTTCATTTATAAATCCGTACAGCATTCTGCCGAGACCCTTTTTTCTAAAGTCTGGGATAATATAAAATTCCATTATATATCCCCATCCCACACGCTCACTACGATCCACTTTAAAATGAGCAAACCCAATCATATGGGCATTGACCTTTATCCCAACTAACCATCGTTCCGTTTCATTTTGCCGATTCAGGATACTGTTAAGGAACTTGTTATGTATCTCCAAGGACTTATCGGGTGCTGCTTCTTTCATATATGCATAACCTAAATTCAAAAACTCTTCGCAATGATTAGAATTCTGCCTGCTAACGAGAATATAATCCACACTAATCTCCATTGAGTCTCCTTTTGCCCGCATCACTTAAACGTAATTACTTCCATTGGTACAAAAAGCAATTGAAAAGATTCTGGATAGCCTTCTCTACTTAACAAACGTATTCTTAACCCTCACGGATCTTAAGAAATAGGGTATCCATATCAAACATGTGAAAGTTCCTTTAGCAATATCCTTAGCCAAGCTTCCGTCATCTATTTCCCTCCAATCGGGAATTTGGAGCATCAATATATATTCGAACACAGAAATCAATAAACTTGCGCTATAAAAGACTATTATTAATTGGGGCACGATCATTTTCCGCTGATAGAAACGGACTATAATGTAAGCAGAAAATAGAATGATACCGATGTTCATAAGAAATTCGAATAGGATCGTAGGTGCCCATAAGTGATGATATTGTAATGAATCTTTCGAGGTTAACGCGGTCCAAGTCTCCGAATAAAAAGATGGGATAGAATAGCTGAACAAATTCACTAATGCTAATAATAATGTAAGTATAAGACCAAGCTGAATGAAAATAAGCCATCCACCCAATCCGGATTTACCCAAGGGGGTTAGATCATATTGATCCTCCCGTAATCTTGTTTCCAATCAATCACATCCTTTCGGAATAAACCTTTAAGATCATTGTTATTTATCTAACATTTGCTTCTTGAGTAACATGATTTGACCAATGTGATAGGCATTATGGGTGCATAAATTGGATACCACTCCCCACCATGGAGCATTGAAATATGTAGGTATAGTTGTAATAAGTTTAGAATCTTCACAATCCTGGAGTACCTTTATCCAGCTTTCATATACCGCCTCAAGCTTGATTAAAGTTTCTCCCCACTCATATTCATTAATGCCATGAGGATTCAAGTAAAAAGTTTCTTCGTTATCTAAATTAACAATCTCGATACGTTCAAGTTTAAATCTCTTCAGCCATTTCTCATTCCAAAAATGAAGATGATTCACGATTTTCCAAATCGATTGTTTGCATTCATTTTCTGCTGCAGCTTGCTCCGCCGTTAATTCCGCTAGTATTTCTTTGAGAGGTAAAAACCAGCTCTTATCGTTGTAACATGCAGTGATTTGGTCTATCAAAATAGATTTATAGCTCACCATTCATCCTCATTTCTTGTAGTTCATGTTAGATTGAGTATCTCGATCTTCTCATAAACAGAGCTTTTTTAAACCTTTATCCAATAATTGTGGTTGTATGGAGGGATAGGTCAAGTTACTCGGTAACTCCTTCATACAGCTAACTTGTCCAATCTCACTTTCAAGAGGCAAAGAACCAAGCTCCGTTACTTCCGAGTAAAATAAACCTCCATAGGATTCTTCACCACTATCGTGTGTAACAGAATATATTAACAAGGGATTTAACTCAAAAGTCTTCGCACCTGTTTCTTCATAGAGCTCACGCCTTGCAGTTTCTTCAATTGATTCGTTTTGTTCTCTTCTTCCTCCAGGAATCTCCCAGGTTTGTCTGTCCTTATGCCTCACATAAATCCACTCATTATTATATCTGGTTAGGATAACTGCATATTTCAACTTGCTATCATCAATACTATTTAATTCATAAAAATGAACATGCATCTCCGAATCACCTACCTTACACCTTCGAATATTTATACAAAGTTACCATCAACTACCTCACTACATTAATCCTAGTCTACCATATCCATCCATAAATTAATAGAATGTTTGTTCGGTTTTTTACACTATAATTCTTGTATAATTCTTTTTATAGTCTCCTCGAGACTAATGTTAGACGTATCTATTTTGAATGTCTCCATGTCCTCATATAGTCTTTGCCTACGGCTGCTTGCTTCGAATTGTTCCTGCGTTCGGTTATCCAGTAACATCCGTTCTCTTAAGGATTCATGGGTGCAAGTTAATGTTATTCTTGTAAGCTCATATTCAAAATCTTGAATGCCCTCAAGAATCCTTTTTGTGATTTCTTCTCGATGCAGGACCCAACTCAATACAATATAATCAAAATTCGAATTACTGAAATAACTACGCAGTAAATAAATGATATTACGCTCCACCATCCTTATATTCTCTTCTGTAATCATCCAAGGATTCATCATCCAGCACCAATCACCATCAAGCCAAACTGACTTTGGAAGAGATTTATGCAGCTCTTTACTAACTGTGCTTTTTCCAACTCCTGGTACGCCATTAATAATTATCAATTTTTTCTTCATTGGATTCACCTACAAAATGAAATTTGACCATTCAACCGTTTGTTAAAAAGTTTCCAATCGTCGACCACATAACCCAAGGTCTTGCGGCAGTCTCATGCTTGGTATGGCGGAGGGTCCATCACCATAAATCGTCCATTAATTTTCTTTAATGCAAATCTGAATTGACTACTTCTATTCTGTGTGTCACCAACATCAAATAGTGAGCCATCCCTTTTCTTGAAGGTAACAACATACATTATTTCGTTTTCGTTTTGAGCAGTCTTTTCAATGATTTCATCCAAGAAAATTTTATCCGGCAGGACTTTCAAATAATTCTTGAACACTTTTTCATGATTACTTCTATCTTCCTTGGGTGAAAATCCTGCCATAAATTCATATTCACCACCATAGAGTCGGACCAAAGTTTTGCAATCACTTTCAGATATAGCTTTAGCATATTGTTTGAGTATTTGATCTGGGTGTTCATCTATTACTTTATTGACTGCACAACTCGAAAATATCAATATCACTAATATTATAAATAACAGCTTCCTTTGAGCCATTGAATCACCTTCTAATCTCTATCTTCTTATATTTTTTAATTGACGTTTGAAAAAATAAATAATTTTAGAATCAACCCTTCCAACAAAGATATGCTGAATATCCTGATACAAAGGCCTATAGTAACATCCATCTTTCGAATGATCTCGATTTCCAGCCCGGTTTCTTCCTTTGCCTCTCTAATTGCACACTCAAAATCCGATTCACCATTTTTTAGCGTGCCTCCAGGTAAATCCCAAACCGGACATCCCGCCTTTTTACCAACAACAATTTATCTTGGCTGCTATTAACTATTATTGTAAAAGAACCTTGAATCCGCTTTCAAAAGACCTTGCTAGGGTCTATATATTGCCTACTCGTTTAGCCATAAGTATATCTGGTTTACCAATTCCATTTGCATCTGGTATGACTCCTGTTATCGTAAACCCTAACTTCTGATAAAATCCCGTTGGATGATCGTGTCCGTTGAATTTAGAAATATGTTCATGTATATCCGGATACAGATTTATATCTGCAAGTGTAGTCCTTCCATCCTCGTCATCAGCGCCTAAAATGATTGTTATAGCTCCCTTTTGTTTAACACACTCCTCAAAATCACTAACCAAGGCTCGGCCAATACCTCTCTTCCTATCTTGTGCCCCTACAACCAAAGGATGAATCTCCCAGACGTTTCCATGGTACTGACTATAGCCGGCAATCCAGCCAACAACTTGGTCTGTGGAGTCTATTGCTACTCTACTTACTTTCCCTTCCTTTAACGATTCGATAACCTCTTCCATTGCATCATGAAAAGTAACCCATGAAGAAAAGCTTTCAAATAGCAATTGCGCAGTTTGACGCATTTTATCATTGTCGTAAGGGTTTAAATCCATTATTTCCACTTCTCATACCTCCGCTTAGCTTCGTAGGATTTTCCCGAACCTTAAAACCCGCCGCGTGAAAACAGGTTGTTCGAACTTCTACTCTACTCTTATTCAAAAAATTGCATATGCGTTTTGTTCTTCCTATAATATTCCATTCTGTCAATCAATTGACCTGTATGAAGCTCAAATTTATGTCCATCGGGGTCTGTAAAATAAATGGATTTTCTGTCCCTTTCATCTCGCTCTCTTCCAGGTAATATATTTACACCTAACTCACTCAATTTATTAGTGTAAGCTTCGTATTCTTCATCCAAGATGGAGAATGCAATATGCGTGTACGACTTATTCAACTCGCTTCTGTCAATAGTTGCTTCCTTATTTAATGCTACCCATATGCCGCTCAAATCAAAATAAGCAAGTTTTCTGCCCTTGACCAAGATCTTGGCTCCAAAAACCTGCTCATAAAACACAATTGATTGTTCTAAGTTGGATACAGAAAAGCACAGATGGTTTAGCCCTTTAATTTGCATAAATGCTTCACCTCTGGATCAGTTTCAAGATTTCATATGAGTTTCAAAATCCGTTCCACGGTCTCAGAAACGGTTAATTCCGTTGTATTAATCCTGGGGTACATTCATCATATATTTGCCTGGTATGTTTGAGGGCTTTTTCAATCCGTTTCTCGCCTCTGTTATCGTTTCACATTCTTCTGATATTTTCCGTTTCCTCACACTCCAGAATGGCGGGGGGAAGTTCAAATTCAATTTTACTATTCCTCAAAAGCTGAATAACCGAATCGAAGATTTCCTTTCGCGGTCCATGAAATCCGTACGGGAATATGACCGTTTCGATAAAATCACATGTAAAACTGTTTATCATCAACGCGCCAATATTTGCTTTGAAAAGTTCGATGGTGTCGTGGTTAACTCAAATGGGTTTATGCTCACTATCGATACAGGCCGAATTTGGCAGGTGATTATGAAGTGCTTTACTGACAGTCGATTTGCCTATACCATTAGCTCCGCAAATGAAAATGAGCTTTTTCATGCGATGTATCATTCTCCTTAGGATTTCTGCATTTTCGTCAAGAAAATTGATTTACATGATCGAGAGCACTTCGAATATCCTGAGCGATCATGGTTCGTTTGCTTTTTTCAATATTAAAGCTATCTCCCGTCTGCGTGTAGGAAGGATAAAACCTTATTCCTTTATGGATGTATTCTTGGTTGCGGATCTTATAAGTTGAACCGGCAGGAATGACCCGCACACCATCTTTCCGCTTGAATATGTAATTAACCGCCTTAATGGCGAAATCCCCCATACACATGATCACACGGACATTGGGGAACAAGTCTATCTCTTGCTCAAGGGGAAAACTGCAGCTCTTAATGGTCTCCGCGGAGACCAAATAGTCTTTTTTTGTGCATTTTATAGCAGTTGTCAAATAAATCCCTTTATCAAGTAATTCATCGGGATGCTCTATCTTCAATCCAGCATCCGCAAAAGCCGTTTGCGTTGTTTGGAAAAACGTAGCATGAACTCCGCTATAAAAATAATCCTGCATTTTCTGAGGGATGGCTTCTGAAATCATGATCATTTTTATTTTCTCCGCCTTACAGTTGACCACCGGGTATAAAGCTTCCATGTTCACATCCTTGCATATCTGTTTACAAAAGGGATTGATCTCCGTGTGCAACTCAATCATCCTCTCTCACCATACCCGTTTAGTTTGGATCGTATTTAACAGCCCTTCATCTTTTTCCAATACTTCATACTCCGCTCCTCCTCCTGCTGCTGGGCAGATTAAGAGAAGACCGTCAACCTGGGAAACGCGTTTATGAATAATTCCCCGGACTAAAGACCCGCCATAGGATTCACCTGCTATCCCTATTTATTGTTCACCCGAATCCCTATGAATGCACCTGCAACACAGCCATATTTTTACTGCGATACTCTTGAAAAAAACCTTCCAAAAACTCCATCCACTTTTTTTCGGGTTCGATATTATTGGGATGCTGGTTAAATTGGTTCTCAAAATCTAAAACCGGCTTATATCCACAATCCTCCTCAGAGTGCCAAATCCCATCCGGAGTGACCACAGAATACGGCAATACTTCCTTCATCAAATCAGATCCTTTTTCTATACCATCCAACCGGTAGCTGTCCCAACGCCCTTGTAGATTAAACGTGGTAATCCAGAAATATAATCCATTCTCTATACCTTCATCCTTTCCATGAACCTTCAGGTGTTCCTCAAATTCGTCCAGATGATGAAATCCGTTTCGTTTTGCAATTTCTAATGTTTCTTCTTTTGAAAAGAATTGTTTATAAGGTTCAACCTCCAGCTCGGAATTATAAATAGCGATGTGGTTTTTCAGAAAGTCATAAGCCGTTTTATCATTCGTTAATAAATCATCGGGCAAAACAACATAACAGATGCTTTTCATCACAATCACCATCCCAATATCGGTTTACATTATCGTCACATGGGTTTGCAACAAGCTTGTGTCGGGTTATCTGCTAATTTCTGACCTACTGAAATCCATCTTATATTCATGGATACATCTGATTCTTTAATTTCTCTTCTCAAACAATCAAATATATTTTCATTTTCACTCGTTATCGTTGACTCTATTCAATTGATTGGTTTCTGCACTTTCAGTTAACTTTGCAGACTCTTCCTCAATTTTTCTCACGATAAAGTTTCCTTGAATATGGATTCCTTTCGTAACCTTCAAAGCCAGCCACATAGGAAGAAATAAAAGTACTGAGAAGATAACGCCAAATATTAACATAAACAAAGGGGGCCCGAGTAAATTAAAGATGGTTTCCTCTATTCCTGTAATTCCCCTTCCATTCCATGTTGTCTTAACATTACCGCCAAACATAGTAGCTATTGCAAATATAACACCTAAGATGGTACCGAATGATGTTGAAATGGCTGCATTAAATTTAATGAATGAGACAAAACGCAAGTGTTTGATAACGATTTCATTTCTTGTCAATGACTTTCCCCCTTAAATATGACGATCTTATGTACGTTGCCCACTTTTACGTACTACCTCCACAAATGCTCTACCCTCACCCCTTGAGTATCTATTTCTAGCTTATAAATGTCTGGATTCTTCAGATTTTTCCATTCCTCAAAACCAAACTCCTTTGAATAATGACTTATAATCAAAGATAATAATGCTCCATGCGTAACTACAATAATATTCGATTCCGGCCTTTCCAGTTGTTCCTCTATAACTTCAATCCCTCTCCTCATTGCTTCGTTTGAGGATTCTCCACCTTCAAACTTCAAATCCATATCTCGATAAGTTGCTTCCAGTTTACCCATCCAATTCTCCAAGTCAGTTGTACTTAATACCCGTTCCTTCAATCGCTCATCAATTAATATCTCCTTTTCAATAGTGTTAGCAAATGGGGTTATAGTCTCTATGGTCCTTACAAATGGACTTGATATTATCATTTCAATATCCTTATCCCTAAAAAAATCAATTAATCGGACGGTATCTTCCTGACCCTGCACTGTCAAAGAATCTTCAGGTGCTTGGCCAACCGCTTCGCAATGGCGCACAAGATAAATTACTTTCAATAAATCACATCCTATTAGTCATATCCCCTCAATGCCTCTCCAAAACCAAGGCTCTACAATGAAATCCCCATCTTCCTAACTGATATCTAGCTCTTAAATGTTTTTTATTAAACTTACTCGAATTACTTGATCCCAAATTCTTCCACGACGCACTTCTACATATCCGAGCTTTCTATTTAATTCTATAACATGTTCATTTTCTGCTTCTGTATGAGTATAGATTAGGCTTACACTATGCCTTTTAGCCTCTATCTCGATTACTTTCTTAAGGAATGTTGCCAACCCTTGTCTACGATATTCTGAATTCACCCATAGATTGTATATTTCTAAAAAACGTCCGTCTTCTTGAAAAAGGTTGCGATCCAATTCACTAAACGCAGTTTTCCAAGGATACGGATTGTCCCTATTACTTATGCGATACATAATATACCCTATACATCCGTTTTGTTCTGCATCCTCTAAAACTAATATTCCCTTTTCTTCATCAACTATAAATTGCTTTAGTTTTTGTGTGTGTCTATCAACTTCTTCAATAGTCATAACATCACTATTTGAAGTGTAACCTTCATTTAATAAATCAGTTCTCACAATGAAGTCAAGATCGTCTATATTGGCTCTTCTAATTGTTTGATTCATTATCTCACCCCGCGGAATTCACTCATACCACAATCTTTTTACTTCTTTTAATTCTAAATCTTTAAAAAATAATTTATAGATATCTGGTTTCTTTGTTTGATTCAGGAAATCCCATCCGTAAGTCGAATCGAAATAATTCATCATCAATGTCATTACATTCCCATGTGTTCCAATAACAATCTTCTTCCCCTTATATTCTTCTAAGATATATGTAATCACTCCAACTGATCTATTCTGGCAAACAGTGTTAGACTCTCCACCTGGCAATGCATAAGTGGGATCATCAAACATCCTCTTCATAGCCGGCATAAACTCTTCATCCGTAATTATGCAGTCTGAAAAGTGCCTTTCTCGAAGATCCTCAAAAATCTGAATATCTAATTCTAATGCCTCCGCTAGCCCTTCTACGGTTAGAATGGCTCGAGCATAGGGACTGGATATAATTATATTAATTCCTTCATCTTTTAATAGTTCAGTGATTTTCCCTGCATTCTTCTTTCCCTCTAGGGTAAGGCCCCTGGTTCTTTCGTTTCCTTCCGTATATGGTGACTCTGCATGCCTAACCATATAAATAATGGTCTCCATATAGCTCTCCCTTTGGCTCAAAATGTGCACAATTACTCGGATAATCCATTACAAATATGCAAGCAATTCTCTAATTGATGTTACTTTCATTACTTCTTTATCATTCTGAGACCTCATACGTTCGTATAAAATCGCCTTCATTCCAAGTTCGAGTGCTGGTTCCAGGTCCACTTTATAGTTATCCCCGATCATTAAGCAATCACTTGAATCCACACACATCTTGGAAAGAGCTGTTTGGAAAATCTCTAATCTCGGTTTACAAATTCCTATTCCATAACTAAAGGTGTAAGTCTCAAATAAGTCAAATACATTAGCTCGTTCAAAGCAATGCTTCATAACGTCATCAAAGTAACAAGTATTTGAAATAACGCCTAGCCGATACCCTCTATTACGAAGTTCTATCAATATTTCTCAGTTAAAGTAACCTTTCTTGATTCAATCTTTCTCATCCATATATCATAAAATCCAGTTTTCACTTCATCTATTGAAATCGTTGAGCAAAATTGCCTTAGGTAATCTGTAAGCAACAATAATCCAAAATGATCTTTAACCTCATCTGAATCACCATTATGAAAATGGAATAAGGTATTACCTATTATTTTCACTTTGTGTTATTTATTTTGGGTTTTCCTCGTCTTATAGATACAGGTGGCTCCGCTGCTTCATTAAGATCGATCATTTTATAATGTTCAACTGTCGGAAATGGATCATAAAAGGGATGTAATAATTTCTTCCATTCCTGGTATTCCTCTGATTTTCGAAATCCAATGGTATGATCCTCAAGAGTATTCCAGTGTACTAATAATATATATTTATTGGTGTCTTCCATGCATTTTTGTATTTCATGATTAACGTAGCCCTTCATCTTTGAGATGATTCCCGAAGCTATCTTAAAATTCTGCTCGAACTCTTCTGTTAACCCAGTTTTCACTTGCAATATGGCTACTTCTAATATCATTGTTATCAATCCTTTGGTTTTATTGTTATTAACCCCGTCCATTGGATTTAACCGGTGCAGGTTTATCGGCTGAATCCACTTCTTCGAAAAGCTTCTGCAGATAAAGTAAATTTTGCACGTAGGAAAATTACACTCTATAGAACCAATACCGTCAGGCCGCCGCGGCGTAAATCAGTAATTCGATACCGCAGACTCTACTTACAGAGATTGACGTATATATTTCCTTCTGGAGATAATGATTCCTCGCATCTGACTATTTGTTTATTCTTATCAAATCGCATAGTCCAATGACTCTTTTCACTTTCATTGAACAAACGCACAATAATATTTAGATGATCCACAGGCTTTATTGCATTTAACAAATACTTGACTTGTTCTAGAGAAGGAGTTTCTGTAGTACTAAAAGAATAGATGGTTGACTTATCGGAGTAATATATGATTTCATCATATGTAAATTCTTGCTTTAAGACTCCCTTATAGTACGTTTTTGTTTTCTCAACATTTTTATAGTATTCTTGTAACCTCCTTGATTCGTTCCATTGAACAACATGTTTATTTGCAAAATCGAAGTAGGCAGGAATAGATAGCAAGAAAAGCGGGAGTACTATCAATATTCCTAGATTTGACAATTGATCAGAATGCACTCCAGGAAGGAGAAAAATAAAAAATAAGAGGATGACTGCAGCAACATAAAGAACCACAACCGCTGAAATGGGAGCTGATGCATCAGAAAAAAATCCAACGAATTGTAATTCAAGAAACACCCTAGCTATTAGCCATAGAATTAGGATTGCTATCATACTTGATACTTGAAATTTTTTCATTCTTCACCTTCCTTAATGTTGTTCCGACTAACGGTCTTGTATTCCCCCCCTCAAAGGCTTAAGGGGTATTTGTCAGGTCCAACGAACTTAGTCGGCACAAGATTCTTACTATTCCGCACCTCGAAAAAATCATCATCGAAGAGCATGCAACTCACTTAAATATTTTAAATAATCCTGTTTTTTGTTTTTCATATAACTTTTCTAATGTTATATATTTCTCCCCATACGTATTTTGTATGCTATGTATTCCAATTTCTAGCGACTTTAACAATGTTATTGCCTCTTTACTCCCCCGATTTTTCGTTTGTAGCTCTGGTAATATACATGTTGAGTAATTTTTCTGCATCTCAGCTTCTACATGATCTTTTGTTAAATGTTTTAGGCTGTGTATTGTATTAATGATTAGTGCCGAGACCCCTGCAGCAATTATATCAAGACCATATTGAGTGAAACCTGTTTCACCCAAGGCAACGAATCCATATATGGTATTTTTATTATTAAAAAAGAACCTGATTACAAACGGTTCTCTCTCTTCATCAAGAATTGATCTTTGTATCTTAATGTCATCATCATTAGGTTCGTACATTTTTACCTCCCTGTTATAAATTACATATTCCTTAGGGTCTATCATCTTTTTTAACCGTTTCTATTTTTAGAGTATTACGGATTATGTATTATTGTTCAAGAATAGGTAGATCGGTTTTGTTGTTAATTCACTAGCCGTTAGGTCCGTCGCGTGAATGTAGCGCAAACTGAATATGACCACTTTTAATACCTGACATCAAACTTCAAATATCAAACATTTACTTCATCAAAGTTATAAATAACATATACTAGTTGACACAAGAAAAAGACTAAATAGCTAACGTTTATAAACAAACAATAATAAAGTCTTTTTGATTTATTCATATAATCATCTTTATGCATGCTTCCATTTTTGAATTGCCTTTTATTATTCATTTGTAATTTTAGTAATTTAACCAGCTCAAATATTCCCATAATGCCCCATAACAAGGTAAAAACTAAACAAAGTGCATTAACAAGTGATAATAGAATACTTAATCCAACATCTGAAGTCCTAGCTAACTTAAAGCATAGATGCGCTACAGCTGTTATAGTGACCAAACATAATCCTACATAGCTTAATGTTGGTTTATAATAATTTTTCAATGTCATTCCTTACCTTTCTTTATCTCAATTTCTTTTGCTAAAATCCACCCGTTTAGTCCATAGGCTGAATATATAATGTAGTACGTATATTTATCATTTATTAATATGGCATCCAATTCTTCTATGGTTTTGTAATATATAGGCCAACAATGACTCTTTCGTTCGTCAAGTATTCTGGCGTTTTGTTCAAAAAATAAGGATGTGGGATACTCAACAATGGTTTGCTAATTCAACTTGGTAGGATATTATCTCGTTATCATGTACATAATTCATATTGTGATTCTCCTTTTTATTTTACAATGATCTTTAGGGGTTTTCTGCTTAAGGGCCTACGGCGTTGGTTTCTCATGGGGTCTTCGGGACCTTGCATTTAGTTTTTATCCTTTTTTTTATGCTTTTCCATTTTATATTCCATCCAAGTTCCATACCATAATAAAAGGCTTCCAGGCAAAGTAGTAAAAAAATAAATTTTCTTTGATGTCACTATTCCCATCGGCACCAGTACATATAGTGCTGTGATGAGACTCCCAATAATTTGAATTACTTTATGTTTATAAATTTTCATATTCCTGAACCCCATTTGAAGTTGTAGTCCTACTCCTTAAACATTTATCCAAGAAGATATTGAAAAATAAATACGGTGCTTTCAAGAGAACAACGTGTACTTCTGCGAGCATGAGTAGCTTAAGATCCGATAAGATCGGTGGGCTTCGTCACTATGCCTGGTAGGCTGGTGACTAATGATTGACTCCCTCTACTTATGCTCGCAGGGTTGTGCTCGCAGTTCGTCCAGGTAAATTTCCGAGCCATTCCAAATACTCAGTGCCATCGGGGCCCGCCGAGTGAATACGGTAACTATATGAAGAACTTAACTTTATCGAAATTCAAAAATCTCTCTTTCGTTATTTCATATGTTATTGCATCATATTTGTCTCCTCTTACTTCCCGTATGTCGATTCTTCTTTCAATTTCCTGAAATCCTAGATTCTTTGCTAAATTCATCATTTGTAAATTTCCTGACCATGTTTGTGTATATTGCCTTAATAAGCCGCGTTCTGCAAATAAATAGTCAATCCAACATTCTAATGCTATTCTTCCATTCCCCTGACTTCTATAACATACCTCAGGAATATCTATTCCGACTGCTACTTTCTTGGGGTCCCCATTGATGAAGTATGATGTTACCCATCCGATATGTTTTCCTGATTCCAAGCATACCTCTAATCTGCTTCGAGATTTATTGATCCCTTGATTAATTCGTCTTTTGATATTCGTCATCATCTCATCAATCTTTATTCCATCTTTACATTCCCACGGAGCATCCCAGTTCATCCATTCCGTATCCGTTCTATACCATCGCTCATAATCATCAATATCCTCGATTTGAAGGTCTCTTAAAATAATTTGATCCTTTTTGATTATCATATGTATTCCCCTTCAAGAGTCTTTCATATAATGTTCCTCGCATTCGCGAATTCCCATATGGAGTCGCCCGCGGCTCCATGCGGTGTTATAAGAAGTCAGCGCCTTCTTTGAAATTACTTCCTTTTTTTAACATTCCCCTTACTTTAATAATTAAATCTACTATTTTATACCGTTCTCATTTGCATCCTTTGGTTTATTCCAGACTAAAGAATACCGGTAATAAAAACGACGTCTGATTATTGCCCCTGGAAGGATTCCGTGAGCTACTTGGCGGATCTCACCTAAAAAATCTTTTGGTTCTGCAGTTCGCACACCTATACCTTTCATCCCTCCATGAAGTCTATCCATAAGACGGATTGGAAGTAATAAAAGTCCCGATATTATATAATCCATAATAGATTTATTCGTTGCTAACCCAATTATCAAAATTCGCCCGCCCGGTGCGAGTATTTGGTGCATTTTTGACAGCGCAGCTCTTACATCCATATGGTGCAAAGTCGCAACACAGGTGATAGTATCATAGCGTTCCCCGATTGGCATTGTAAGAAAGTCATCGTATATTAAAGATACATTTGATACCGATGCAAGTCTCTCTTGTGCGCGTGAAATGATTTCTTTATGAGGGTCAATTCCTACAACTTGCTCAGCAAACGGGGCAAGTCGATGGAGTAATAACCCGTCACCGCAACCTATGTCGAACACTCGTCCACCGCGTATCTTTACATCAGCAACTAATTCATCGTGAAAGCAGTATTGTGATTCCAATATTTCTCCATACCATTCCCCTTCTTTGCCGTGAATGAATACAGCACCTAGAATTTGCTCTCGGCTTTTCCGGTTCTAGGCGGAATTCTTATAGCATTGTTGTATTCACGAAGCCTCACTGGCTTATGACCGACGGACTTAGCCAGTGCAGGGTTGCCTGGTAATTCAGCTTCCTAAAACTTCTGCAAATCTAGGGCTATAAGGCCAATCGCGTGATTACGGTGTTATCGGATGGATACGCATTCATCAAAATGTTGATTAAATCTATCTAAACGTGTTTAATTAATTCTCTAACTGCGTCATTCAAATTTATGTATAATTAATTTTTCATATATGTCTTTTCCCATTATTTATTTACATTTGTCTTATCTTCAATATATATGTCGAGTGCCTTGATCCCTCTGTGTGCTAACCTAATAAATAGAATTAAACAATATATCCCTGTTCCAGCTAATGCAAGATTAAAAAGCATAATTAAGATTGGAAAAAATGTAAAATAAGCTCCTGCAGATTCTGCATCCATGTACAATCTTCTCCTTCTACTTTATATTGTTTTAATTATTTGCGTATCTTTCTGATAACCTTGCTATATTCACGCACCCTCCTGGCTTATGGGGCTCCAGTTCGTGTCCGACGGACTTAGCCAGTGCAGGGCTATCTGCCTGAATCCGCATCCCCGAAATATCTCCTGCAGTCCAGGGGCCTTCAGGCCCGCCGCGTGAATATGGTGTTATACGCTGCCCCCGCTTCAACTGCTTCTATGATTAAACTTTCAATTTGTTATTGATCATTTCAATTATTTCTTCATTCGTTTTTGGTTCTATTCCATATGTGCTTAATATTATTTCCATAGCCTTAATACGATCTTCTTGTGGTCCTAATATTGCATCGCTAGATAAAAGCACTTGAAAGTCCCGTTCACATGCCTCAATTGAGGTTATTCCTACACATTTATTTGTTGAATATCCTGTTATGATTAATGTGTCGGCTTCTAATTCATGAAGCACATCATTTAATTTAGTTCGTAAAAATGAATTTGTTCGAGTCTTTATAACGATCTTATCAGTATCATATTTCAGTAAATTAGGTAATTCTTCTACATCAATCGTACCTTCTGTTAAGACCTTACTGTCATTCTGTTTCCCCCAGAGACCTCTCGTACTTCCATCTGCACTGTGTACGGTTATAATATGAATAATCGGTAAGTTACTATCCTTAAAAAATTGAATTAACTGATTTGTTTTTTCTACAAGAATTTGCACTTTCTCTTGCCCTTCAGGGCTTTGAAATCTTGGAATTTGAAAAAACCAGTGTTGGATATCAATAACAAGTAGAGTTGGCTTCATAGAATTACCTCCTATAAAATATGGTTTCGGGGGTTGCGTATAAAGTTGTTGCATTAACGAACCCGAGAGGCTTAAGGCTCGTCAGCGCCGGGTCGAAGATTTAGCCTTGCAGGGTTGTGTGCAGCCGGTTCAGGCCGTTTGCCGAACCGCATCCGGCACCAAGGGCTGTCAGGCCTGCAGCATGAATACAAGTGTCTCTTCGGTCTTGGTGTCTCTTCGGTCTTGGTGTCTCTTCAGTCTTCATGTCTCTTCGATCTTCTATGGCTCTTCGCCTTCAACATCTGTTCGGTCTTCATGTCTCTTCAATCTTCAAATATCGCAGCTCGAAGGGGGTTACAGAATTATTCGAATGAGTTCGCGACTAACTTATCTTTCCATTGTCATTGAGGGGTTGCGTATAACGTCGTTGTATTCATGAAACCGAGAGGCTTAAGGCAGCGCAAGCTGCCGGGACGAAGACTTAGGCTCGCTGGGTTAGGCGCGCAGTCGGGTCAGGCAAACTGCCGAGCCGCTTCCAGCGCCAAGGACCGTCAAGCCCGCCGCATGAATACGGTGTTAGCTGATGTGCCCTCTTCTTCGAACCACATTCAATGGTCTTATACTTTTTTGTTAGTTTATTAAATTACACATTTATTCGTCTATTTTCTTCTTGCATTAGCCAATGCCTTATTCCTTTACCAGCGAACGGTTCATCCTTATACCTCGGTACAATATGTAAATGAGAATGAAAAACAAACTGACCGCCTACTTCTCCGATATTCCAACCAAGATTATAACCATCCGGTTTATATTTTGTGTCTAGGTAATCTTTAATTTTATCAATTAGTTTTTTTGTGTCTATCCATTCTCTTTCAGTTAAATCAAATGGTGTTTCTTTATGTGCTTTGGGTATTATATAACATGACCCTATTAAAAGATTATTGTCATCAGCTACGCAGGCAGCTGTTTCATTCTCAAATAAAACATACTTAAAATTCTCAGGGTAATTACAACATTTACAATTAAGATTTGTGTTCATCTTGCCCCCCAACAAAAGATGTTCATTGTTTTTCAACTTATTGGTATTTTATGGTTTAGGGCATTTCAGCTAACGTTGTTGTATTCACGAACCCTCACTGGCTTAAGGGGCGCCAGCCCCGGGTCCGATGGACTTAGCCAGTGTAGGATTGTCTGCTGAATTTGCTTCTTCGAAATGCCTCTTGCAGACCAAGGGCTGGCAGGCCCGCCGCGTGAATACGGTGTTATATGAAGGAACCCTCTTCTTCGTATTACCCAAAAATTATCTATAATGTATTGAATTCAGTTGATTATTTTCGTTAAAGATTATTACAACTCCCTTATCTGTCTTATATCCTGTTTGTATATCTTTAAATGTATGTTCAGTATCTTTTTGAATTTCTATCTGTTCTTTATTAAGATAATTGAGAAAATCAGTTAAATCAGTTTGATTATCGGGCATCCACCCTTTAAAATCTAACTTTCTCGGACAAATAAAATAGTTGTAAAAATAAAAATGTATTGTACTTAATTCATCCCCTAAAGTGTTCTTACTGAATGAAAATTGTATGGATCCGTATTTATAGATTATTGGTTTTCTTGAAATACTTATATCATCTGGTTCACCTAAATCATATATTACTTTGTCCAATGTATCAGATATTGCTATATTGCCTAGTCTTCCGGTTCTTAAAAACTCAATCATGGAAACATCCATAAAAAATTCCTTTCAATAAAAAATTCTTAGGGTTCTTTCATATAACGTTGTTGTATTCATGAACCCGAGAGGCTTAAGGCGCGTTAGCGCCGGGTCGAAGACTTAGCCTCGCAGGGTTGTGCGGCAGCCGGCCAGGCAAATTGCCGGGCCGTTACCAGCACCAAGGGCCTTCAGGTCCGATGCATGAATACGGTGTTATGAGAAGTACCATGGCTCCTTGTTATACATTCAAGAGTTCTAGTCTCTTACCAATCTCTCCACTTTTCAGTTATATCAAGTCCATCTTGTACCTCTAGACCTGCTGTTTTTGCTGCTTTATCTATAAATTCAGCTAGTTCTTCTCTTTCCATAGTTTCTATAAAATAGTCATTCTCATCATTAAGCTCATTAAAAGCAATTACTATCTCTCCTACACAATTCATTATTTCTTCATTTCGTACATCACTATTAGGGTCAATTGTTTCTAATCTATTAATAAAACTATCCAAAGCCTTGTCACATAACTCCAATCTTTCTTCAGTAAAAAGATCATCTCCAAATTCTATCATTCCATAGCTTTGTTGGTTTCTCATTCAGAAGAAATTTTAGGCTCATAAGGATTCCTTCTTTCTTAAGATTTTATGGTTTTGAATGAATTTCATGGTATTTCACATAACGTTGTCGTATTCACGAACCCTCACTGGCTTAAGGGGCGCCAGCCCCGGGTCCGACGGACTTAGCCAGTGCAGGGTTGTCTGCTGATTCTGCTTCCACGAAAATCCTCTGCAGACCAAGGGCCGTCAGGCCCGCCGCGTGAATACGGTGTTAGGTGAAGTTATCGACTTCATGAGTTACCTTCAAATAGCTTTATTGCTTCTATTGCCCTACTTCTTACATATTCAACGTAATCGTTTGCAAATTTATATAATAATTCTCTTACATCAGTTTCTCTATCTTCAATCTTGATAAGATAATGAGCAAATTGCCATCTAGTATCATTATCAGAATATTTAAGGGCTTCTTCTGCTAAGTACAAATAATTATTTGTTCGTTCAGTCAGCTTTTCAATTATTGTTTCACACTCATTGTCTCTTGCAATTATATATAACAAGTTATTTATGGTTTTTTGATCCCATTCAGTATAGTTCGTCGTTTCTATTAATGTAAAAACCAAAGTAATTAGTAATGACCAGTCGGGGTAGTTTGTTTCCCATTCGTAAGTTTGTTTTACAGTTTTTGACCACTTCCAAAAATCATCTACTCGTTCATCAACCTTGGTATAGATGTCTTTGGATTGGTCATTTATTATTCTATAAAAATCTTCCATGAGATCCCTCACAATTAGCTTTACGATAATTTCACCTAACGTTGTTGTATTCATGAACCCGAGAACCTTAAGGAAGCACAGATCCACAGCGCAGCTGGATCCCGACCGGCCGCGACGCGGTTAGGTTCGCAGAGGTTGTCTGCTGATTCCGCTTCCTCGAAATGCCTCTGCAGACCAAGGGTCGTCAGGCCCGCCACGTGAATACGGTGTTAGCTGAAGTAACCGACTTCTCTGAGCTACTTAAGTAGTTCGGTTAGTATATTCATTTCAGTTCTTAAACTAGTTTTTCTGTATTCATTATGTTCGCCTTCATTTATCAATTCATAGTTAATTGTCTGTCCGGAAAGTACATAATTCTTCAATTTAAGATATCTACCAATAGGAAAATCACCTCTATACCAATTTTCTCTATAACCCACTAGACCGTATTTTTTTACCAACTGATCTAAACTATCTACAATCTCATTGATTAAGTCATTACGATTACATTGTTCTTCAATTAATGTTTCACCCAAATCTCTTTCATTTAATTTTTTAGTACCATCTTTATAAAGCCGTATACTAATTTCTAATTGTTCTTTTCCTAGTTTTTTTAACGTCCATATTGCGATTGCAGGTTCCTGCTCCCATTCAAACGAACTAGTTTCTTTAATTTCATCATTTGGAGTAAACTCAGGCATTAGAATCATTACGGAGTCTAATAGATCTATAAGTGCTTCTGAGAAATAACTCGGATTAAAATATTCTTCTTTATCATTTATCTTCAGGTATACGGTTGCCCAACCGATACCTTCAAGGTCATATGTCAACTTCAATGAAAAGACCCCCTACATATAGTATTTCGGTTATTTCAGTTAACGTTGTTGTATTCACGAACCCGAGAGGCTTAAGGTCCACTAGGACCGGGTGGCTCCGCCACTTAGCCTCGCAGGGTTGTCTGCTGATTCCGCCTCTTCGAAAAGCATCTTGCAGACCAAGGGCCGTATGGCCCGCGGCGTGATTACGGTGTTATACGCTGTAGCTGCCATCCTGAGATTCCCACAATTCTTTATCATATTCCAAAATGTAATAAATAAAAATCGTCCCTTATCACTTTAATACAACATTTCTTTAGTTCTATTAAGTCCCCTAAAAAAGCCTTTTTGCTTAATAAAACTCTCGTTTCTCTGCAGTAACCTTCCACATCATCTTCTTCATACCATTCTGTTCTTCCTCTTAATGTTAATTTATCTGGTGCTTCTTCAAATAAAGAAACCAAGCTGTCCAAAATGTTAATTAGTTTATCTGCTCCATTTTTGTATATAACTGTAGTTCCATAATAATTTAAGCCATGCCCATTTGTTTTTGTTTCTGGATTATGACTTGGAATCCAATTCAAAAAATCAGTAAGAAACAAAATAAGGTCATCAGATAGGGCTAATTTAGCTGACCAAGTAAATCTGTGGGAAGAATACCATTCATATCTGTTATTTAGGTCGATTTCTTTAGATAATAGAAAAAACTCATGTGATAAGCTCATATGATCACCTGGGGACTACCCGCACTTATATTTTTTACAGCTATTGCGTATAACGTTGTTGTATTCACGAACCCTCACTGGCTTAAGGGGCGTAAGCCCCGGGTCCGAAGGACTTAGCCAGTGCAGGGTTGTCTGCTGATTCCGCTTCTCCGAAAAGCCTCTTGCAGACCAAGGGTCTTCAGGCCCGTCGCGTGAATACGGTGTTATATGTAGTTGCCCTCTTCCTCGAAGTAGCCCAAGAAATCGTCCATATATGCCTTTTCCCCATCTCTTTTAGGTTTTCAATCCGCTCTTCAAAAGGGCTTATAGGGGTTCATCCGATTTCCTCGAAGGGGTTCACCAGGGAGGGGGAAGGCTGGGGTTTAGCCGATGAGATCAAGGGAAGGTCTCTTCCACCAATCGGCTTTCCAGTCCTTCTCGCCTTTCCAATGTCTTTATCGGATGAATTCCTTCCAAGCCCTTTACAAATAGTGAAAATCTAAATGGGTAAAGACTGTTGACGATTTCGTTCGGGAATCTTTCGATCTAGAAACCAATTCTTGCTGCTCCCACGTATCAAGGTTCAGCCGAACAAGCTGCTTGCTCGCTGTCTATCTCAAGGCGGGTTCTTGATTCTTTTCCTTCTCCGAATCATCCTCTCCCATTGGTTTTCAAGACCGTGGATTCCTGATGGGCTTTCTTCTTTAGGTTTGGGGCAATTACATATAACGTTGTTGTATTCACGAACCCGAGAGGCTTAAAGGAGCGTCAGCGACTGGGTCGAAGACTTAGCCTCGCAGGGTTGTCTGCTTGAATCCACTTCCTCGAAATCCATCGAGCAGACCAAGGGGCGTAGCCCTGCAGCGTGAATACGGTGTTATACGAGCCGAAAGGAGGAAACAAGAAATCCCCAGAATGCCTAAAAGCCTTATGTATCAAGGGTTTCAGCCGACTGAGTAACCCCACTGAAGAGGCTATATAACCTGCGATTTTTGGAAAGTTATATTCAGTCACATATCCGGAAGTTATATGCACCCACTCCTTCCTACTTCGTATATCTTTTTGCCGCCGCGTAAAACTCCCAAGGAGGAATACGCGATGTCTACCTTACTTCCACGCTCTCCCATCACTTTACAAGAAGCAACTCCATTGTATTTACAGGATTGTAAAATTCGAAATTTATCAAAAGAAACCATTCTTCGCTATCGGAAAGGCTTGCAAAGGCTTCAGCATCAGCTGGATTCTCTACAAAAAGATATTTCCGAACTTACGCCTTCTGATCTTACTCATCGACTGATCCCGGAGATGCTCAATAAGGAGCTGTCCTTGAGAAGCATTAACTGCCAAATCGCCATCATGAAAGAACTGTTCAAATTTCTAGAAAGTGAAGGCTGGATAAGTACAAATATTGCCGCTGAACTCAAGGCTTTTAAATTACCCCCAACCATGAAACACACCTTCACGGATGGACACCTTCAGCGCTTATTTGCTCAACTTGACCGAACTACGTTTACAGGCTTTCGCAACTACGTCATGATGCTGGTCCTGCTCGAAACCGGACTCCGACTAAAAGAGCTTGAGAACCTCAGAGTATCAGACATCCTGTTTCATGAAGAGATCCTAAAAATTCAACAAGGCAAGGGACGTAAACCACGAATTGTCCCTATTCAACAAACCTGCCTAAGCCAGTTAAGAAAATATGTGCAAGAAAGAGGAATACTGGAGCACGACTATGTTTGGGTAAATCTAGATGGTAGCCCTTATCAAGCTTCAGGTATTCGAGCGATGGTCACCCGTTATTGCCAAGCAGCTCAAATCAAAGGGATTCAATGTTCCTGTCACACCTTCAGGCATACATTCGCCAAGCAATATCTACTACGCGGCGGAGACATCTTTACGTTAAAAGCAATCATGGGGCATGAGCGAATGGAAACTACGGAAATGTACATTGAATTGTTTTCCCAAGACCTGCAGGTCCAACATGAAAAATACAGTCCACTCGAACACCTGGCGCATGAATTTCAACATGTCATCATCCTTGAAATCAGGGTGACTGACCATGACTAAACGCAGGCCAAACGTGTTGGCTAATAATGAAAATAGTAGCTCAGCAAAACAGCAATTAAGCTTTGATGAATTGCTTCATTCATTTATTCTCGATTGCAAGGCCAAAAACCTTTCTCCGCTCACCTTGAGGGCCTATCAAGATAGTATTCAGCAAATGAAGGAAGCCTTTGAAGAACAAAACGTTCCACTGAACATCTATAAGCTTACTTTACGAGAAATCAAAAATTATTTTATTGCATTTCTGATTGACCAAGGAAGGTCGGATAATACTGTCAACAGCAGAATCAAGGGGATTAAACAATTTCTAAGGTATTTGTTTACCGAAGGTTGGATTACTAAAAATATTGCAGACGAAATACACGTCGTTAAAGCAGAAAAGCTTATGATTCAAACCTTCACAAAAGAGCAAGTTGCTGCACTTCTGGAACAGCCAGACCGTAAAACATTTACCGGCATCCGAGACTATACAATGATGGTTGTACTGTTTGAGACCGGCATGCGCATCAGTGAGTTATGTCGCTTGAAACTGGGGGATTTATTCTTTAAGGAACAGGAAATCCGAATTACAAAGGGTAAAGGAGGTCGAGCACGTCGCGTACCATTTCAACAAACCTGTGCAAAAATCGTTCGCAAATACTTGGATCTCCGAGGCGACCTCGAGACAGATATGCTATTCGTAAACATAAATAATGAGGGAATCAGTACTCGTGCATTGCAGGATAAGATGCAAGACTACGGCAAAGCTGCAAGCATTCAAGGGGTACGAGTATCCCCCCATACCTTTAGACATACGATGGCCAAATTCTATATTCTTAACGGCGGGGATCCATTTACCTTGCGGCGAATTTTGGGACATGCCACACTTGATATGGTGGAATATTACGTAGAGTTGTTCAGCAGCGATATTAAGCAGCAACACAAAAAATATAGTCCGGTGGAAAATATGAGACGTATCATTTGACTAAATATGAAGCGGAAGCAAAGGAGTGCTTCCGCTTCGATTCATGTTTTATATCCGTTTAACTCCTTGATTGTTTTCCATTAAGATAATTTAATATTGTTTATGTATCGTACTCTTTATTCTTTTCGATTTTTCCGCATTCAGGGCATTCAACTGTGCAGAGTCTCTTGTAATCCAACTTTTCGGATGATGACAGAACTGGAGAATATTCTTCGATATTTTTTACAATAAAAACACCACCACATGTGCACAAAAACATTGCATAGTCCCTCCAATATTTCTTAAATTTACGAATTTTGACCCTCATATATCACAATTCCATTATATCAAGTTTCAATTCTCTTCTTTTGTCTTTTGGGCAAATATGGGAATCTAAAATTTTTCTTGAGGAATTTCCTTCTTGGATTAATTTGGTTATTAGAAATAGTCTCTAAATCTACGTTCCCACTTCCATAAAACATTCTATATCTTGGAGAATTATGATCAATTAGAAAAAACTCTTTAAACTTGTCGCAATATTGATTTGTTTTATTAAATACAACAAAAAAGCAATAAATTTGGTGCCCTGCTCCTTGATTATCTAGCTTTCCATAGAGTTTTCTTATCTTTTTATAATCTTTCAATATTTCTTTGATAAAAATTGTATCTGTTATTCCATTTGGATCTCTAACAAATTTCAGTTCAAAGACTATTGCCTTCCCATCAAAATTAAATTGCTTACTGGGAAGGGGTAAGCCATCAAGTGCACGGAAGATACTTAGTGATGAAGGTTCTAATATTGTTATGTCGGGCTTAATTTTTAGCTTGCCATTATCATCAAACCAGGACACCTCAGTATGAATTGAATTGGCCAATACATTACACTCATTCGTTTCCCTTGGAAGTGAGAAGTTTGGGTTTCTCAACAGGCGACTATACAATTGACACTTCAGATCATCTTCTGTTAATATCAGACCTTTTACTTCTTGAAAATCCTTCTCTAAATCATTTAGTATTTCAGTTATTACTTGAATGTCTTGTTCAAAAATAATCAAGTACGGCTTCCTCCAATTCCTATAAAGTCTTATCTGCGAATTTAACAACTAGTCCATACCCGTTAGTGTTTGTCCAATTTAAATGTACTATAATTGTACCATAGGTTTGGAAAACAATGTCCATTTCCGCGCGCATAACCCCCCCTCATACTCCAACTTTTGGAGGAAAAACACAGCCCATAGCGGTATTCCGCTAATTCTCCCTGCTACTGTACCTCTTCAACTTGCTCCAAGCTTTTCAATACAAGCTGGCACGGGAACGCACTTCTATCGATATGGAACCGACCAGTTGAAGGGCGATCTACTAATGAGTCTTGATATTTTATGTTTTGTAAAGATATACTTGTTATTGTCCATCTTTCTGCTATCTATAAATGGAAACTTACGATTACATAAGAACGGAGATGTGAAGCTTGAAATTAGAAAGATCTAAAGTTGAATATCCACTATGGCGCAAAAAGGTTGATTCTACTCTTTTTCGTAACATGACACCGATTCCCGGCTGGGCTTGTTCTATGTGGGATATTCAAAATAGTTTTTGTAATATCAGATCTAAAAAACAAATGGAATCTAAAGTTATAATTATTTTCGAAAAAACAGAGTACACTGGTTGGATTACCAACACCAAAAGACCAGGTCCAGATTTGTATAGATTAAGCTTTGTCGATCAATTATCTTGGCGTCTAAAAGAAGTTTTCTCAATGAGTTTTATGCGTGATCTAGAATCGCGCTTACAAAAATCAAAATTAAGTGAGATAGAAGAGGATATTCCTTTCTGGGAGTTTTTGGACATTGAATATGACTCTACCACTCGAACTTTTTACTTTACTGCTTATTATACCCAAAAACCAAGTTTTCCTGAGTTGTTTCGAAGATTAGTAGGATCCCCTCTCCTCCACCAAATTGATGATGAACTATCTAACAAGGAAGGCTTGAAAATATACAAACAAGACTGGAAACCTAGAGAACAACTTAAGACAGAGATAAATGCAAAAAATGTCCTTTATACTCTAATCGATGATATAAATTATCTTATTTATGTTGGTCAAGCTGAAGATTTGATTAAAAGGCTCTCACAATTACATCCAACCATTCCCAACTGGACATATTACCGTTATAATATTCTTCCTCTCCAATTTGTAAAACACAGAGAATTGCTAGAAAGAATGATAATTAGAGACTTCGCTGCACTATTTAAAAACAAAAAAAGTATTCCAGTTTTTGAACCGTCAATTTACACACTTGTGAATGACAAGATTGATAAATAAAATTTATAATAATACACATATAAAGAGGTAATTGTTCTCTTTAATCTATTTTGAATAAATACAAAAATGGAAATCATCAACTATTCCCAAATGACGGGAAGAGCTGTGATTTCCGCTCATTTTAAAAGTGGTTTCAATTTAGATAGCTTACTCCAAAATCACAACAACTACCGCGGTATTATTTTAATAACTTTTCTTATTGAACAGCTTTAATAAAATTAATTAATTCAGACAAATCGATTCCTTCGAGCTGAGGTCCCCAAGAAATACGCACTGAGGATTCCGCGTCCATTCCCATTGCTTCTAACACATGGCTGGGCTTATATTCTGATGAGGTACAAGCAGATCCATTAGAAATCGAAACACTTTCCTTTACAGCTAGCATTAATGCTTCAGAATCGATACCAGGAAAGCTTACATTTATACAACTAGAAAGACAGCGGCTTACATCTCCGTTTAACTGATAATTTGTGGCTGATAGTTGATTTAAAATATCAGTTCTTGTTTTATTAATTTCATTCATCCAAGATCTATGGTTGACCACTGCAAGTTGTGCTGCTTTACCAAATCCAGCAATTAGTGCTACTGGTAACGTTCCTGGGCGAAGTCCTTTTTCTTGTCCCCCCCCAAAAATAAGTGGCTTTAAAGGCGGTCTCTTGTAATCCTTTGATTTTAGAATAAGGGCACCAATACCTTGAGGCCCAAAGATTTTGTGGGCAGTAATACTGAGCAAGTCATACTTAATATTTTTTAACTCCATTAGCTTTCCAAATGTTTGAGAAGCGTCTATATGAAAGAATACACCTCGTTTACTTAGTTCTTCCCCAATATCTGCCACAGGCTGCATAATTCCTGTCTCATTATTGGCATGCATAACAGAAACCAATAAAGTATCCTTACGCACACGCCCTATTACGTCTTCAGCTTTTACATATCCGCCTTTATCAACAGGAATGAGTTCAACCTCAAATCCCATTTTTGACAGTTGGTGTAATGGCTCTAGAATAGAAGCATGCTCGATAACAGTAGAGATAATATGCTTTTTCTGTTGCTCAAGGCCATAATTATACATCCCAAGTAATGATAAATTATTGCTTTCAGTTGCACCACTGGTAAAAATGATTTCATTAGCAGTCAAATTAAGAATTTCTGCGATTGTGCTTCTTGAATTATCAACTATTTTTTTAGCTTGTTGGCCAAAAATATGAGTTCTACTAGAGGCATTTCCGTATTGATTTTTATACGTATCTATCATTAATTCCAGTACTTCAGGGTGAACGGGAGTCGTTGCGTTAAAATCCAAATAATATGGCATTCGGTTCCTCCACTCTTAATGAACCTTCTCAAGAGCAACGTTTAACAAATCAATTGGGCTTTTAATGTAGTTTGTACCGGATAAGTAACTAATGCCGCGGTGCAAGTGAAGTCGAAACTGCTTTGCATACATCATTTCGTTACATTCCAAACCATCATCAATGCATCTTTGAATAACTAAAGCTTCAATTAAATCCTGAAATTCTCCACCAAAAACCTGCCAAGACATTTCAACATTACTATCTGCTGGATAATCAATGTTCGTAGGAGGTGTTGGTTCACTAAGTGAAAGACATAATCCCCATCGACAAAGTATATTCCATTGTTGGATGCCAGTTTTTGCTTTTAATCGGATTAGCTGTTCTTTAGCTTTGCTGGAAAGCCTAATTTGTTTAACAATCATGGGTTAATCTCCATAAACGTTATTAGATTGGGGAAATATCCCGGATTAATAGTTGTCGCCTGTTTTTCCTCATCATAAATTAAATGATATTCTACCTCAATATTTTCCTTTAATATTTCGTAATATTGACCCTCAATTTCCGTGTCAGTGGAGAGTACGATCACTTGATGACTTGCATTTGGCAAGTACTTCTCTACAAAATGCAACCTATGTGCTGAATCTAACCGTCCCATTGGTGTATCAATGATTATAGGTAGGGTCTTTCCAGAGGCTTTTCCTAATCCCCAAAGAATAGCTAGGGCTAACATTTGCCGCTCTCCACTTGAAAGCTTTGATTTAGGCAACTCTAAATCGTCATTTCCATACAAGCTTATCTTCAATGTATTAACATCGACTACTATCTTTTTAATCAATTCATTTTTATTACTTAATAATTGAAAGGATTCAAAGATATGCTTAGATAATTTCGAAATTTTTTGAGCCGTAATTCGCTCTCTGAACAGTTTCATACTTTCTTGTAATTGAGAAGCATATTTAATAATTCGTCCCGCTTCTTCTTCATCTGCCATTCCAATACCAATTTTGAGAATTTCAGACTCGATTTTTTTTTGTTTTGCGATTATTGATGTTAACTCGTGTTCGGACGCATGTAATTTCTGATACAAAATTCTTAATTCTGAAATATTAGTAGCGCGTTCTTTTGTTATCTTGTCAAGTTCATCTTTGTCGATGTCTTGAATCGTAGTTCTTTCAAGTTGCTCAAGTTCATACTCAAGTTCTTCATATTTCGCAATTGAATTCTTTGCATTCATAATATCCGAGGGTAACTGTAACTCTAATAACTCACTCATAAATTCTGGCTTAATTAATGGAAATACCGGTTTTTGTTTTGCATTATATTCAATCTCTCTTTTTTTATTCAAAAGAATTGTATCAATCAAATCAACAACACTTAAATTTTCCGCACTATTCCTTAATTTCATCTTTATGTCTTCGACCATATCATTAATAATAGGTAAGGCTGCTCTAGCATCTTCAATGGATCGATCTTTTTGCAAAGTCTTGTTTATTCCAACAATTTTCTCACGAACCAATTCAAACGGAAGGGAACTCGCCGCAACAAGGTTAAAAGCAATCTTCTGCTCAGTTAGGCTATTAATTAACTCATTCCTACGACTCTCGTTTTTTTTACGACCCTCAATCAAACTACCACCAATTTGGAGGTAAGTAGAATCTAACAGTTTGTTTTTTGATTCTAATCGATTTATAAGGCTTTGAAAATGTGCCTTTTCTTGAAGTAATCTTGCCTCTTTTTTCTGAAGCAAATCTCCCTGTTTTTGTAATTTCTCAAGGCGATTGTTTTCAATAGAATTTATGGACTTCTGTTGATTTTTTCGAATAACAAGCTTCAAATCTTTTATCAAAAGATCAACTGTTTCAATCCCTAATAATGAACGCATTGCGCGCTGCAAAGAATCTATCGTCTCGTCTGATTCTGCTAGTGCGATTATCCTCTCTCCATCAAAGAAAAATAATTCAGAAATAGCAGCCGGAATAATCCCTTCAATAAATGAATCCCAATTTTCTGCAAAATATGAATCTATGATACCATCATGACTTATTTCTAGCTTATCCGTTACCCTCACATTTTTTATTCGCCAGGAACGTCTAATGACTATAGGCATAACCCTCTCTTCAAAAGGAAAGTCTATCCCCATTTCAATCCAACTTTCGCTACCTAAATGGCCCCGCCCATGAATCGCATCTTTTAAATAAGATGAATAGCTTTGTTGCCCAATTTGTATTCTAGGAGATCGACTTCCATATAACACTAACAGAACCGCTTCTAGGATACTCGTTTTTCCTCGACCATTCATACCACCAATGAGGGTAATATTGTTATGGGATTTATGCGAACCATCTGAAAAAAAAGTGATGGTTTGCTCTCCTGAATAAACACCAAAATTGTTCAACTTAAGGTAATTGATTCTCATATTTCCTCTATTCCAATCTCATCACTTAATAGGTCTTCTAAATCATCTGAGCTAAGCCCTCTTAATTCAGTTTGTCTCTTCTTAAATAAGAATGCGTCTGACTCATTTTCATAAAAACATCTTCGTATATGACTTTCCATTTCGCTAATAATGCTTCTCTTGCCATTTAGAATACTATGATTTTCTTCTAGCATTAAAAGTGAGGCATGCAAATCTAAAGCGATAGGATTATTCCCAGTTATTTCACTCAATATGTTCCATTCTTCTTCGCCAAAAGAAGTAAATCTATTGCTATCTACCCATGGCTTATAAATAGTTTTCTCATAAATTCTAGGTAATGCATCGTCGAATTCTAGCTTGTCCTTAACCCATATTTTCCGAATTAAGCGCAGTTCATCAATGCTAATTAGCTCGAACTCGGCCATTGTAGAAGGCATTAGCTCCTTAACTTTTACTTGAACCTCTAACAAACGCTTAAGTAAGTACTCACGATAAGATTTAGTATAAGGACCAGGAATAGTCTTATCCAGTTTTTGATACATCTTAATAGATCCGTTCATTCTTCTAAAATCACGATGTTCATGATCATCTATGCGTCCACGCTCATTCAACTTACCTAATTCATTCCTAAAATCTAGCAGAGGAGACATCCATATGTTTTCTTCATCATTTTGAATCATAGCTTCCATGGATTTGTCCGCCGATACTAATGTACATACCCAACATCCAAATCTACTATTTCCACAACTTGGTGTTGTAGTATCAACAACCAATGGGCACTCATTATCATTAGTAGCTTCACGATACATAGTCATTAGTTCTTTATTATCCAAGCCCCATGGATTTTTAACTTGCATTAGATACATCCATACATCATTACTTGTCCAGTCTTCAATTGGAGAGAATACCCAAGAATTCATTAAGCTTCCGTTAGGGCTCAACCATTCTCTAATTCTACTTTTTTCATAATAGTTCATGGTTGCCGCTCTACTTACGCTTTCTGCTTTCCTAGTTCCCAATACGAGAATAGTTTCTCCATACCGCTTTGTTAATTTTGTGATAAAGCGATTTGATGGGTCAATCTTCAATCTACTCGTACACCAACGAAAGCCAGCACGTGGAGCAGGATAGCCGCGGCCAATCAAATTAACCCAAAATGAATTTTCTATAGTCGGTGTTAACGGCTCCACATGAAAAGGGAGTTTCTGTTCTATACTAGCTTGTCTCATCAGGCGAAGTGATCGTTTAACCCAAGCTGCTACTATTGGCTGCTCAACCAAGGTATCTGTACTTATAACATAAATTTGCTTGTGTTGCTGCCTATCCTTTGGGAGATTCGAAATAGCGTTCCAAACAAGTTGAAGAGTGGCTGTTGAATCTTTACCTCCGCTATAACCTAAAACCCAGGGTATATGATCGGATAAATACAAGTGTTGTATTCTCTCCGCGAGCTCTTGTAATTGATCTCTACTGATCTTGGACATTTCTCACCACTCCTAATCATTTAACCAAGCTTTCTCTGCCTTTACTTCCTCCTCAGACAAAGGAAGGTTTAATATGTTTTTAAATTCATTGGTTAAAAGAAGTAAATTATTTCTTGAAAATGATATCTTCCCACCGATGGTTACACGTCCCTCCCATCGCTTATTTTTTCGATTCCAATCAATATAACTTATTCTCTCCAGATGACTTTTCCAGTCTAGTGGATATTTATGTAGCAAATAGTGCCCCACTTTGCCCAAGGCTATTAAGGTAATTGCATGAGCATTTAGACAATCCTTCCTTAACTGAGCAGCGGTAATTTTCTCTTCTTTTACTGCAGTCCATTCCTTTAAATAAGTGCTTATTTCAAGCCAATAATTATAAGCGATATCCTTTTGATCAGATAAGGAAGCACTATTATCTTCTCCCAGCAATTCTAATGTAGCTTTATAGATACTGCTCAGAGTAAACAACTTTTTCGATCTATTTGAAATAGTTGTCTTTTCTAATTCAGTCAGTCCATTAAAAACGGGTACCTCGAAGCTCAGTTGTCTAGCAACATCCGCTAAGGGGTCCCGATTATCGTAAAGAATATTAAGAGAATTCGTTGACCGAACAGAGTAACGGTTTAGATCCGCGAACATTTGTTGCGAACGTTTTAAACCTTCATCAATAAATAAGACTACTCCAATTGTCTCTTTGCCTAAATTGGAATTTTGTTTTAATGCAGCTTCGATCGCAGCCCTACGATGCTGGCCATCATTCACAATAAACCGTGCTGACATGGGGATTTGAAGTAAACCCATATTATAATTATCTTCATCAATAGGTCTGTATTCTACATGGGCGTCCACCGAAGCGGTGATTGCCGAGAAAACATAATTCATCGGATTGTTAACCAGATACTCAGCAATCATTGGAATTCTCGCTTTGTTAAGAATTCTCTGAGATCTTAAGCTTGGATCCAAATCTTCATCATCAAATTGAAATAGCCGCGGAACAAGTCGAAGAGGGCACATCGTTACATAGTATTCTCGTCCGGCTTGTATTCCTCTTATGGTTTGAAAGGTATAAAATTGTTGCAACACGTCTCCTCCTTCAAATGGAAGTGTGCATTTTCAAAGTTGGAAGTTTGTTTCTTGTGTTAATAATACGTCAAATCACATTGAAGATCAACAAAAAGGTCGTTCGTCAACGACCTTTTTAGATAAATATAGACATTAATTTAAATAATAAAGTAATTAAGCAAATCTCTTTTTACCTTAAGAGAGCGCACATCTATATATCGGTTATTAAAGCATTTGCAATCAAAATGGACCCATCTATGGTTAAAGATGAGCCCATTTTGCATCTAAGGATACCTCTTGTTTAAAATATCAAAAATTAATATTTAATTTTCGAGTTAAATTGTTTTCCTTGAGCCATAGCATGACTTTGGGTGTTAAGTCTTCAATTGTAGCCTGTTGTAACTTGATCTTTGTGAGAAATTCTTCAATCTCCGGGACAAGCGCAAAGCTGTTAATCAATTTTCGAGCGGTAGCCACATTATCGATAAATGTTGTCATAGTTGCTTTTGATGGGGAAATTTTTATTGCATCATTAATATCATTACTTATTTTTTCTGCTTTTTTGGGTTCAGCGGTTAAACCACCAAGAATGTACAAGTACCCTGATGTACCCGCAGCATACTTACTGGCGACTATCTTCCATTGAGACTCCATTTCATTTTTTGTCATTTTTATTTGTGCTTCTAAAATCTGAATGCTCTCTTTAGTTAGGGTATACTCTTTTGTCGCCGTTCCCAAAGCTTGTATTGAATCAAGTAGTTTATCACGCATCTCGCTAGAGAGTATCGGTGCATTGCTTATGCCCATCTGCTTGATAGCATTCATACACTCGATAATTACTGAGAGTTGCCCCGTTACTTGGCTTAGCAAGCTCAAAGCTTTGCAATAGTTTTCCAAAGAAAGATGTTGACTTTGAGCGTTCTTCTTATTTTCTATAGTAGTTATGCTCGTTGAAATAACATCTTTCAACATTAAATTACCTCCATTTCTTCTAAGTTATCGTATAAGACTTCCAACCTGGCAATACCAGCTGCAACCAATGAATCAACATCTAAATCTCCACTCAGGTTACGAAGCTCGCGTTCGGCTTTTTCCTGCTCTTGATGAGCAAGAAGTTCAACATCAGTCAAATCCTTCAAGAAATCTGATAGCTCTTTACCTATATTTGATGAATACAAAGCCAATTTCTCAACGGAAGTAGGTAATGATTTAGCATACGTGCATTGTTCAATAACATTCATAATATTCTTAGCCTTTTCAAGAGGAGCGATGTCAAACCGGCTCTTTAACGTATTACTATATGGAATACTGTTAGCATTAAACGTAATATACAGATTTTTCACCGAATTGATAACAGTGACCAAATTATCCACAGTTAATTCACCTATATATCCTTTAATTTTCTCACAAACCATAGCAATATGCTGTTCTTCTGATGAGACAATGACTCCAACACGTTGATAGAGCTTACGAAGCATGCTAGCTGGTGTGGATAGAAGGGTATTGCCCATTGATGCCTCCGGCAACTCATCTTCAATATTCCATCCTCTCTTAGTGAGTTTTTGCAAAGCAAACATCAATTCTTCGGTCCTATAGAAAGGTGTGGAGCTAGGTCTCTGACTTATAGCCCCCATATGCGTGTTTGAAGAATATTTTAAAAGATTGTAACAGCTAGATAAATACCCTTCCTCATTTCGAATAAACTCAATGACGTCACTCCATTCCTGCGTCTCCCTTGTTTGTATACCTGCATCATTATGGTACATAAACAAAGATTTAATTATTGTTAAGGGCGAACTCATATCAATTTTTATCCCAAGGATTTGTGCTTTTAGATATTGTACTGCTAAACACCATTCAATTATGGGTAAATGCATTTTACCAGGCTCAATCCCTAACACACGAGAAACAATTTTGGTTCTATTCTTTTCTAACCAATTTAGTACTTTCTGTTGAAAATATGCTGCTGTTGGAAATAGCCATCCTTCAGCATATTCATATTCACAAAGAGCCAGTAATACATCCTTAGTTTCTATGGATTTATCTAGAATGAGTAATGCTTTATCTTTCAATGCTCCGCCACTCTGGCCTTCAATAAAAATTATACTTTGGTCTGGCAGTTTTGATGCAGCTATGTATGGTGATATGCCTTCGGCTTGCCAATTAATCGCATCTTTAATAAAACCTAACAACCATTTTCGGTAGTCTGGACTAAATTGAAGCTCTGAACCATTCTCAAGCCACTTCTGAATATCTTCTCTACGCGCTTTTAGATCCCGTTGCCTGCGTGATGCTGCGGGATCAGCAATAACATGATTTTCTGTGTGTTGAACATTCGATTTTGCTGACTCATCAGAAGATTCGGTTTCATCTTCGTTACGAATTTCACCAATCCCAGTAAAAGCTCCAAGTCCAATATCTTCAAAAAATTCCTTGTTTGTGTCACCTATATAGATACCATCATGCTTCTGCACACGATGGCCTGACCCATCACCCCAAATCTCAAGAGCACACTTCAGACGAACTTTGTCATTTGTTGAGAGTGTATCTTGCCTGTCAATATTTGAACTGTGAGCGGCATTTTTCATTTGAATATTATCTTCAAGAGTTGTTCTTGAAGGAAATGTCCAGTTGTCTCCGTATTCCTTACCATCAAAATAAGCTTTTAGCTGATCCCTAATTTGTAAAAGGAACATTCGTGGTGTCTTTACTGATAACTTGTCATAGAGTCCAGATAATGATTTACGATTGAATGGATAGAGCGTTACTTTCTTTTCGTTAATATGCACCATATCCCATGGGCAAGGTGCAGTAAACAGGCTGATTGGCAAATCAGCATGCTTTGCACCATCTGTAAACCATTTTCTGATATCATTAGTCTCGCAGAAGATAGTATTTAAATATCGAGCAGCCATTTCAGAAAGAAAGTTTATATTACCATAAGATCGTTCTGTTACGTTAATTTGATATGTTACACGATCCTTAAAATTGTCCTTAAATTGGTTGTAATAACCATCAGTAATTCCAATAATTGCAGTCACGCGGCAAAGATCTTCGTAGATTCCACCGTGCTCCGTAGACAGGACCGTAATGAGTTCCGAATCTATGCCTGTGAATCCAGTAAAATCCTCAATAAACAACGTCAGATTCTTACTTTGTTTTTTTAGTTCGCGCCGAAGTTGCTCAAATACTGTCTTTGCACTTTCACTGGAGATATCTGCACACTTCTGTATAACTAAAGGTGTAAAGCGATTAAGATATCTTACTAACTTTGCAACTTCATCTTTATCGACTTTGATTGAGTTCGCAAAGTCTCTCGCTTCTGCACTTCCCATATGCACTATATCTTTTAAGGCTTTTCTGTCTAACGTAAAATCTGCTTCTTTAAACACAACATTACCGTTCAATACCTTATCGTTTGGTCCAGTGATGAACTGATAGCATCGACTAATTGCACCTCCTTCACGAAACAAATGCTCTTGCACGCGGCTGTCATATAGAAATTGGGCAATATTTTTACAAATTACCGGTTTATATATATCTCCCTCTTTGTCATTCATAACTAGTGCAGCATATGCATGGTAGATATCAGTTTTAAAAGCTTCTTCATCTTTGGAATCTGTTGATGCAACAAATTTCTGAAGCTTTTCTTTAACATCAGGATCTTTAATAACTTTTTGATCGAGTAGTTGTGAAAAGGCTCCTCGTATGGAATTATTTAAGCGACGAAGGAAAATAATTTGCTCGGTTTCAGAATTATAGCGATCTGCATCGTTTTCAAAGCGGGCCTTGAGGTAACGAATTAGATGGGATTTTCCTGTTCCATTATCGCCGCGCACAATTAGTAAACGATGTACATTATCGGGGTTCCATACCAATTCTTTATAAACTTCCTCTTCGTTCATAAGAGTATCAGGGGCTGTCACATGGCCACCATGAATAACCTCAAGATTAGAGAAAGGCATGTGAGTAGCCATAAAATAAGAGTCTTCACTTGCCATATTGTCAGTTTTTATTGAATACTGCTCCATAGCAAAACGGTATTTTTCCCAGTTCATTCTAAAATCACCTCTTTTACTATCACATGTGAAAAACCATTATATTCTTCACCATCAATATGGTAAAGGGCATTTTTATATGTGTCCATTCTTGTTTCAAGTTTTATACTGCCAAGGTCATGAAGAGTTCTTAAACCATTTGACAAAGCTAGTGGCAATTGCTCCCCAATTGGTACAATAGCTTCGGGAACAACCGTAAATAGCCACTCAAGAAAATCTCTTGCAGGAATCGGTTCCCCAAATCCGAATGCATCTGCAAATGTAGTTGCAAAGACATCTTGTAGTCGTATCTTCATGTTCGGTAGCAGTACAGTACGGCGAGTATTCTCACCATTTAAATACCCGAGCCCCAAGAAGCTGGCCCAAAAGCGCCAACCTAAAAAATCGTTTTCTACAAGTTGATTAATTCCAGCTTTAACAGCCTCATTCGCTCGACGTTCCCATGAATCCAGCTCAAAAACATTTTCGTTTTGTTCAATGTACCATTTGCTAACCTTGTAAAATGTCGTATCCTTTTTTTGAAATACATTCGCACTCACATGTCGCCGGAAATTTTTCATTGACGCAAATACATCATGTGGAGCCCGTAAGATAACAAGGTTATCTTTGGCCTGTAATAGATCCAATTCATTCATCGCTACATTGAGTGAGGAATTGATCTCTGAATAATTATTAGAACTCGGCTCTAGCAAAGACATTTGTTCTTGTATAGCTGTTCTTGTAAGACTCTGAAAAGCAACAAGTCGACAAATCGCATATACCCTTTCCGGTGTCGGTTCCATGCGCATATTATCCGGATGAATTTTAAACATATTTTACCCCCTCAAAGTTCAGAAGCATTGACCACATAACAATCAAAAGATTCACAAATTGGTTTACCTGTACTTTGAAGAAGCATGTTCTCATTGCAATATAGGATGTGTCTGTAATCGAATGTCTCTAAAGCAAATAAGTTTTTCATCAAAATGTTATTTAATTCCTGATCAAAGCCAAAGATGCATAGTACTCCATTAGAAAACAAATAAGGCGTATAGTTCACAGCAAAGGAAAACTCCATATAAGTTAAAACAATACCTTGAAATTCAATGTACCCAATTAGATCCTTTGGTAATACTAAAGCCTTAACTTCTCCATTATTCACCTTTTTTGCAGCGAGTTGAACATCGTTCTTATCAAATTGCTGGTGCCCAATTTGCCGAATAATAAGCTTGGAGTAGCTACCCATATAACGTTTAATAGAATTACTAATCGCTGCTGCGGGAAGGCCAAAGACTGGTTTAGTTCTCATTTTAAATAGACTATCTGCCAAGTAGTTGCCATGAGGATGAAGAGGACACCCGTTGCAACTCTCTTTTGAATGTGGAAACAATTTCTTGAATAAAACACTCCAACAAACTGAATTCGGATGTTGAACCACCTTACGCATGATGTAATATCCATTGAGCTGTGAATCTAACTCATCTTGTCTAACTTTTTCTAAATTGCTCGCCATTAATTTGGGGTCATTCATAATGGACGTATTAAGGATCTTTACAGTCATGAAATAAGAGCTATTCTCATGTTTAAAAATAGCATCTATTACATCAATAAAGCCGTTTCGGTGTAAAAAAAGCAGTAAATTGATATTCCAAGCAATATTCCGATTCCCTGCGTATTCCACTTCATCGTCAGTCATTGTAGAAGGAGTCGCAGAAGTATTAAGTATAGCTATATCACCAAATATATTAGAAGTCTGATTGCGAAGCATACTAAACCATCTTACTATAATGCTTTCAACTCTAAGGACCCGCTTGCTAACAAGACCAAATGCCCTTTTTAGATCACCTTCACCATCATGAAAGCTTGTGTAAGGAAGCAGTACGCTTAGAGATGGCAGTCCGTCTCGTCCTGCCCTTCCAACCTCTTGATAGAATCGGCTCAAGTTTTCAGGAACACATGCATGAATAATAGTTCTAACATCAGGCTTGTCGACACCAATACCGAAGGCAGAGGTTGCAATAATCACATCATATTTGGATCTCTTCCAACCTTCAAGGATAGTATCTCTATCTAAGTCCTTTGTTTTACCAGTAAATGTAGGAATGTTTTTCATACCTATATTTCTTAATTGGGATTGCAATACTGTCGCTTCACTGGGTTCAAGAACATAGACCACCATAGGTTTTGGAAGCAGTTTTATAAGTTCTATTGTCTTTTCGTTCTGCTCAAATTTTGACTTGGTTTCTTGGAAACAGAATCGAGGTTCTTGTCGGAGTGCATCACATCGCACCTCAGTATTTCTGCCCTTCTCTCCAAAGAGAGTAAATATTGTATCCACAACATCATTGGACAAGGTAGCAGAAAGAAGATACGTCCTAATATGATGCTGTGATTTTTTTCTCCATCTTTTCAATATTATTGAGAATATTTGAAAATCCGGCCGAAAGAAAATGCCCCAATCGGGTACGATATGGGCTTCATCGATCACCACATTACATAGATATTTGACAATTGCACATTCTTCTAACAACCCATAAAACTCAGAGTTTTTTAGAACAGCTTCTGGAGAAGTAAATATTAATTTGGCGCTACGCTCTCTGATAGCTTTCATTATTTCCGCTCGATTTTGAGAGGATTGGTCACCGCGATAGCAAAAAATCCCTTTGTTATCCCTCATGTTATTTTTCGCAGCTTTAAATTGATCAAGCGCAAGCGCAACAGTGGGAACAATAACCAGAGTAAGCCCACCTGTGACGGAGGCTAGCATTTGAGTTATAAGACTTTTCCCACCTCCAGTAGGCTGTGAAACCAGTAATGTATTTCCAAAAGGCAATTTTATTGCTGTGTGTACGGCAAGCTTCTGCTCAAAGCTCTTGTAACTGGTGAACACCGTTTTACCGGACAAAGTATCATCGCCAATTGAAGTCACCTCTGGTTCCCAGGTATCTTGAGGCTTCATGGAGTATACTTCCTCCACAAATTGTTTCCCAACTAGCCAATTGGGGAAAACAGTGTTTACAGTAACCTCATACTCACCTTCTATAATCAATCCGAAATCTCTACCAAATTTTTGAACCAGATCATAAATCTCTTGAGAGACACGTAGCCGACCAATGTATCTAATAAGGTCGCGAAGGTTCATAAGCAGTTCTATCACCGTTACCTCGCTAGAGCGATATTGACGATACCGTTCAAGAAAGCCTATAACATATCTCGCTTTTGCAGCTTCTTGCCGCTCATTCAACCTGCCAAACTGTTGGGTAATTAGCCCGCTCAACTTTTCATATGCAATCTGCCGCGGCAGGGAATCGGTAAGATGTTGCTGTAATATTTCGTTACTATTCATCTGCTACCAACCTTTATAAAGCAAGCACTATCAAGCTTGGGCCTTGCTGCTTTAAGAGCTTGCAGAGCTACTTTATAAGCCTTTCTCGTTTCCTCAACAATGCTTGAATCCTTATCAAAATACAAACATTCCGCAAGATATCCGTTAATAATTCGTGACATTTCTCTCTGTGCTACATCCAAAGACATCTGGTTATGCATTTCGGTTTCTGCGCAAGAATATGCATATTTCTCCGCATTTGCTACAAGTGGACTCCATTCCTCTTGTGGATATGCATTCATAAAATCTTCAATTGCAGAGGATACAAATCGACTGCTGCCCCGACTTCCCATATGGGTGACAGAAGCGGGATTTATAGTAGTCAGCAGCGAAATCACATCCTTTGTGGAAACACGCCTACTTTCATCTGTCAGAGGTACAGGTATGATAATCTGATCTAAGGGGAGGAACATTTTAAATTGCGAAAGAACTTGAGGGTTCATATCCAATGCAATCAGATCATCCAGGTAAGGCTCTATATTGTAGATAAAAACTAATCCTTTATAGTTAAAAGCACCAGGAACCGAAAATGCACAACATCGTCCCCTGCTACAACTAATTGCATTTAAAATAATTGTATCGTAAAGGGAATCACCAGGGGCAAAGAACAGAATATCCTCATGAAGCCCAGCAAGCCTTCTATTAAAAGTGCCAAGTATCCTTCCCTCTTGACGACTAATTGCCCTGGAATAAGTATCCCATTTAGGCGGTATAAACAGAGACTGCATTGATGCTTTAGAACTGAAGCGTTCTTTCTTGAATTCAATTAAACCATTCTTAGTTGGTAATTCCGCTTCCATACCTGCCTGTCTTGCCCAGCCTAACATAGCGGAGGCAAATAGGTCGTTTTCCTCATGTGTATATAGATTTAGGACATTTTCTATTCCTTGCGAAAGAGGTTGGTAGAGTGTAGCACCAACATCAAATAGTTGTTCGTCCTCAACGCTTTCGCGCATTTCTTCCGCCCTCTCAAAGATTTCATCAAAAGCATTGGTCAAACCATTGTAAAAATCTTTGAGTAAGGCGTCTATAATTAGAGCATTCAATTCACCGGTAATGATCTCGAGCCCGCTAAGCGACTGTTCAAAAAGTTTCATGCCGTCTTTCCAGATATGAAACAGTTGTTCTTCGATTGTACCCTCTGCATATACTACGACTGAAAGAACATCCATATTTTCTGGACGCCCTAGGCGGTCAAGACGACCAATACGCTGTTCTAATGCATTTACATTCCAAGGTATATCAAGATGAATGATTAGCCGCGCATTCTGAAAGTTACGTCCTTCACCGCCTGTCTCGTCACAAATGATGACTCGGCAGCTTTCCTCATTCTGAAATTCATAGACACTGTTTTCTAGAGCCTCTCTACTCATATGCCGGCCAAAACTAACTGCTCTTACGCCTTGAGATGCATATCTGCGATTAAAAAGAGCTTCGAATTCTTGCAAGGTAGCATTAAAGCCTGTAAAGACAACAAGTTTAAATTGTGAATCATTGATTAAGTTGATTTCCTGGTCTATGTAATTAAGAACCCACAAGAGACGTCCTTTTATCAATTCGGGGTCTTCATCCAGAGCCCGATCCGCATTTTTGTGCTCCAATTGCGTTTGCCTCAACCAAATCTGAGTTGATTCAGTTAGATTGCTATCATTTATCTCTAACTCCTGGAGCTTCTCCATAAGTGCCCATGGGCTACTGAACAATGCACCAAGCAGAGGAATAGCCACGGAAGTCACATACTTCTCAGAGCCATCGCAACTTTCAGCTAGATAGGATAATATATTCTGAATAACCTCGATTTCATTATATAAATCGTCTGCCGATGAAGGTGCATATCCCATTACTTCAAGGGAGCGGGTGGCCATCTTTTGGGCAATAAGTTGTCTACGATTTCGGATTACCCTTCGTTCTAGACGATAGTTTTCACAAATGTAGGAAAGCGCCTGGGATACGATCTCCAGATCTTTATCTTCGCTACTGGTACCAATTAAGTTAATCATTTTGTGAAAAGCCTCGTCATCCAAGCTACTAGAAACGGAAACTAACTTCTCAATAATTACTTCCCGATACTCATTAAAGCGATTCATTCTTAGCAATTGCTGATTTACGATTCCTTGAATATTTTTCTGTTTCCTAACCAAATCTAAAAATTTGTCGATAGGCATATTTTCATATTGATCAGGATTGAGTAATGTAAGCAAACGAAGATATTCTTCACTACGGTCTTGAATGGGAGTCGCGCTCAAAAGCAGCAAATGTTGAGTTTCCCGACTCAATTGCAGTATAACTTTATACCAACTTGTTTGCATCAATAAGCGATGAGTTTCATCAACTATTACTATATCCCAGGAAGAGGCAATAATATCCCTTGAAGTATTCAAATCCTCTAATGCAATAATACAGAAATCGGATTTAGCAGAACCAAGTTCTATTTGTATGTTAAATTTATATCTGAGCTCGCTCCTCCATTGAGTAATCAGTGAAGCAGGAACAATAATCAAGGCTCGCAACTGTTTATTCTCGCTACTCATGATCTTTAGGACCGAGCAGGCTTCAATTGTCTTGCCCAGTCCTACCTCATCGGCTATCATATAGCGAATTGGTGAGAATTCAAAACAACGTGCTACCGTACTGATTTGATGTGGCAACAATAATGTCCGGCATCCTGTAAGCACCCTAAAACCATGGGGGGCATTATTGATAATATGTAGGTTTCGGCTGACCTTTAAACGATTCAGGAACCAAGAGGGATTTTGAAATTCATATTTTTCAAGCTGCTTCAAAGGCGAATAATTCATCTGTGAATATTCGATTTGAAGCTCAGTCTCATCCGCGGTTATATACCTACCGTTTTGGAGTTTGACATAGTACACAAATGGATCATCAGGTGCCCCGTTTATCAATTGGGTCACAATCGTACCAAAGCCATAGGTAGACTTGACAACCCCTCCAGAGATCGCAGCGCATCGTTTAAGATCAGACTCTCGAAACTTCGTATATTTGAAAAGCCCACCGTAATACTGATGGCTACCAAGCAAGTCGTACATGACAACCTCCGCGGCACCCGACAACTTATTAAACTCTTTGAGCTGAGCTAGGACAAAAAAGCGTGGATGATCCCGATCCCCATCTTCAATAGGAATTGGACACCGGTAGTAACAACCATTCAGCATTTTATCCTCCATTGGAATAAATGTTTGGATTCTTATTCCCCCATTAGAAACGAATCTAAGCAAACCCCTTTGTTTGTGCAAAACATACACCAATCAGCAACAATGGATGCTTTGCCAACGTTATGAGTCTGATTTAAATATTGTAATGTTGCCTGATTTAACGAATTCTTTTTATCAATTTTTCCTTGATTCTTATTCTGTGGCAAGCTATATAAAGAGTACTTTTTCAATGGAAAATTATGCTCCGCAAGCATTTCAAAATCAGAATATGGATTTTGAGGTTCTGCTGCAGAGATATCTATTTGATACATTGCTTTGCCGAATAGTCTGCGTATTTTCATGTGCGATTCTTCAAATCTACGAACGGTTGGATTAGCATCCCCTTTGATAATACGATTGAATAAATAGTTTTTGGCCCGTAGTTCCAAATCGTAAATCTCCGTGGATTTCCAAAACCAAAAGTATTTTGAGATATTTGCATTTTCACTCACTATGATTTTTTCAAGATTTTCTTCTGCAATTTGCTTTGGCAATCCGGAAATTTTTCCCCATACTGCTTCTATTAAAATATTCTCATAGAATTTATGATATAGGAACTCATCTTGAATAATTGGATCATTATTTAATACATATTCAAGAAAATACCGATATGGACAGAGAAACATGCTACCCATCTGGTATTGATCATATTTAATTGTAGTTATTTCCTTTGATTTTATTGTGAGTCCGACATCTAAAGTATCAGTAACTGTTTCCGAAGATCCTTGATTAGGTTTGATGCCAAGTATTTTCAGCAACGCGAACAGTTCAGTTGTTTCATCTCCATACTGCTTGACATAACTTAGACGCATAGCACAACGATTGAAGTACAGACCATAGAATAATGCATAACGCAAGAAATTGCTTCGCTCACCCAAAGCTGAATAATAGACCTGGAACTGAAGATCTTTTGAAGAATATGCTTCTCTAATAAAGTTATCAGAAAGTGGCCAAGGCAACAGATCATCAATAGGGCTATTCAGGTCTCTATCAGATAGACAAGCAAAATGATAGACCTTCTTTTCCCCCCGCTCAAATTGACCTTTGCTTTGAAGGATATCTCCATCAATTTGCTCGAAGTTTTTTACAATCCAGTCAACGTTGCTATCCTCATTTTTCTGCTTGAGGTAAAAGTGTAATCCTTCGCGCAAATCATTAAATGTACCGGCAAAACTAGTAGACCTCTGAGTAACCTGGTCAAAACGAAAGAGAAGGGCTGCAATTAAGGCTTGCTCTTCCTCATTTACTAAATCGGATTGGCGTTTTTTGATAAAATCTTGAAGATTTTGAAAGTGTTTTCCAAAGTTAATATAATCCTCCTGAGGATTTCCGATGGAAAAAATCTGTACTGCAATCGTATTGATTTCTTCAATAGCTTTGATGAGAGTTTCGATTTCAGCCTTTTGAACCTTATATGGATTAAAAATTGAGAGATGCTTGAGAGGAAATGCATCACTTTGGGATTTTGCAGTTGCAACGATATCATATTGTGTTAAATAGTATTTCTTAATTTTTGTCTCAAAATCAGAAAATGTTCCTGCTGTTTCCATTACAATGCTAATATTATAGTATGTGCGCAGCAACTCTTCAGCTCTTCCCGAACTGAGCATGCCTGATGATAGACATTCCTTAATGGCTTTTTCGTCCATATTGATCTCTCCGCGTTCCCAACTCCAGAGACGATAGACTGCGGAGAAAAATTGTCCAATTGGATACGATAAAAAATGCCTATCCTTCGAATATTCGGGGTAGTAAATTTTCAATAAGTTGTGAACATCCCGGTTTGCAGTATATACTTGTTCATCCATATAGCGTAAAACGGCACTATTATTCCATTGTCCGTTTCCTCGATCTATAATGTTGAGGTCATCATGATATCGCCGGATTGCATTATTAAAGTGGTCTGATATGAAATGTGCGTACTCGGTAATATGGGCAAATTCTCGAAGTTCAGAGCTGCAAAACAATTTGTGCCATTCTTTAAACCGGTCAGATTTGCTTGGGAAATTCCCTTCAGAAAGTTCACCTATCGCCATAGCTAGAGCATTGCTGGAATTCTGACTAACAGACAGTTTATATTCGGTTATGACTGAATCGTGATGAATAGGTGTATCAAAATGTTGATAGATATATTGCCATGAGGAGTATAACTCAGAGTATTTCTTTTGATAATTAAATAGAAAGATGATTGTAAATCCCAGCTTCTCCATAGCTATGATAAGTCTAAGCTGAGAAGGGGAAAATTGATGGACACCATGGATCACTATTGTGTTAAGTGCAGCGGACTCGGTATTTGCAATTGCACGTTCGAACCAATTGATTTTTTTTATGTTTGGCTCAGTTGCATCCCTTTTATTCTTATATTCCTTAAGTTCGTTTTTGGCGAGATCTACAAAGATTTCATGAAGCAAGGCATAACCCGGGTTAGTGGGAAACTTAAAAACCTCAATATCACTTGTTTGTATTTCTTTCAAAAGCATTACAAACAGACGCTGTTCCTTATTTCCCTTTTGAATTTCTAGAGCACAAGCCGATATTCCAAGCTCGAGAAACAAACGAATTGCATCCAGAAATTGATTCTGATTTTGTTTCAAGGCATCGAAGAAGGCTTTATCAATCACTTTTTGATCGAACTTCTCATTAAAAAACACGGTTAAGGCACTATACTGTTGCAAACGAAGGCTTATATTATCAGTCCAGCTCTTGAAGACTTTCTCGTGGCTTACAAGGCTGTCCAGAGGACAAATTAATCCCTCAATACTTTCTTGAAACAAATCAACGAATCCGTTTACCAGTGTTCTCGACACGCAGAAGTGAGGTAAATCCTTAATCTCTTTCCAGAAATCAGTCTTATTCAATGAATAAGGGTCTTCATAGGTATAGATCTTATATGGCATTTTCAAGGTTCCTCCCTATGAATGAGCGTTTGCCAGCTGAGTGTTTTCTTGTGTCCTACATTTATCCACGAGAAGGAACGAATGGCCCGGGTCATTGCTACATATAGTATTCGGGTCTCTTCTCGGCTCTTTTCTGCCTTTTCGATGTTTTCATTATAAAAATCATTTTGGATGGGTGGGACATCGTCTCCAAGGCTCATGCTGTAACCCACCTTCGTTCTATCCCCGACCTTTTTAGTGCTTATATGGAGCTGAGATTTTTTTATGGTTTCAATCGGTGTTGAGCAATATGGGAGAATAACGTGCCCATATTCAAGTCCTTTGCTTTTATGGACTGTAATACATTGGATCGGACTTGAAGATGTATTAATGGGGGGGATACGGCTGTCAACGCTAAGTCCAGATGCGATGCTGTTAAAGAGATACTCCTGTAAAGTGTTAATTGTCAGTTTATCCGAATTAACCACGTTGATGAGTTGCTCAAAGAGCAGATCGACGTTCATCCGATAATACTGCTGTTTCCAACCATCAGTACTATAATTACACCATGGTTTGAGGGTGCTATAAATTTCTCGAATTACTTGAAGTACCGGTTTTGTTCGGAGACTTTTAATAATGAGCTCCCATGTGTTATTTTTAGCCACAGTATCTGCTAACAAATGATTCATAAGGCGAATTAGATAATTTGTCTGACTCTTTTCATCCGCTTTTGAGCGCCAGTTCTCTCTTTTAATTTCTTGTCGCATCTCATATAAGCTCGACTTTGGTACTTCCAGCCCGAAAAAATTAGAAGAAGCAAGATTATAAAGATAGTCTGCCTCATCAAAATGGAGCAGAGCATTAACAAGAGCCATCATATCCAATGCCGGAGGAGATTGGTATAAATCTCCACCCGTGTTAGTCTGGATGCTAATTCCAACCTTCGCTCCTTCAATTCGAATAATATCCGCCTGCCAATTTTCACGTACAAGAATGACGATGCGTTTTTCCTTCTGAGACAACTTGACACCGTTATCCTCATCGAATTTTAAGCGACTTTGTAATCTTTTAATTTCATCATAAAGCCGCGGCAGTCGCATATTCTCTTTTTCCACCATTAAACATTTATAATACTTTCCAACTTTTAACCCTTGATTGTAGCTCAGTGTTCCTTTTAAGCGGTCGTTATCCACCTGGTATGTAAGAAGCTCATCGTCTCCCAGCCCCCAAGCTCTAAAGGATTTGTCAAATAGGTCAAGAAGCGCAGCGTCCGTTCTGTAGTTTCTTTGAAGCGAAAATTCCAACCAATTCGAAGGTTCATCTTCAATATGGAGTTGGTCAAAAGCTTTTTCCTGTGCTCCTCTAAAACGATAGATACACTGCTTGATGTCACCAACCAGAAAAAGTCGATACTCAAGAATCTTTGCCAAAAAAAGCAAAGTCTCAATTTGTGTGTCGTCTGTATCCTGAAACTCATCAACAAACATAAATTGAGGAGCACCTTTTTGCAATTCTTTAATGCGTTTTTCTCTCTTTGGATCAATGATGAGACGATTTAAAACAGACATCATCTCGCTCAAGTGAATTCTATTTTCATCCAACAGCTCTTGAGAATACTTACTTTCAACTACAGGAATGATGCTTGCCAAGAGTTCGTGTAGCTCTTGTGATGAATTCGCAGTAATGACACCAAAATCATCAGGTTGAATAGAAGAGATATTTACGCTCTTATTATGAAGCTTATTAATAAAATCCATGATATTTTCACGAAGTACGTATATTGGCATACCAAGCTTATCCAAATACGCAGGGCCATAGTGGCGCTTCTTTTCATCTATGTAGGTATCCAGCAAATCAGAGACCATGCGTCTGCGGAAATACTGGCTTGACGTGATACCTAGCTCAGTACCATAGCCAAATTCCGTACCAAGTTGTGCAATCAAACGTTTAGCGTATGCGTGAATTGTGCTGATTTGCATATTGTCGATATTAGAAATCATTGTCAGATACTCGTTTTTTGATGAAAGAAGATAGCAATTACGGAAGTAGTCCTTTAATTTTCTCCCCATCTGATCAGAGGCTTCGTTAGTAAAAGTAATCATGACAATTCTACTAGCCATTTTATAAACAGGAATGTTTTGCATATAACATATATATCCAATGCGTGAGATCATAGTGTGCGTTTTTCCCGTTCCAGCTCCCGCGCGGATAACAATATTTTTTGTTGAATCAGCATGTTCCACAAGGTACTGCTCAACGTTAAATTTGCTACACATACTTAAACGTACGAGCCGGGGTGAATCCTGTTCATTTTCAAACCTTCCACTGAGGATCCGGAATGAAGAAGGGAAATCTGAAAGATCAACAGCAGTGTTTAGGAGATTGAACGTACAATTAAAGGCTATGAACGAATCACGAATACTATCGACCGATGGATAATGCGATACATTGTCAGTAAATACAAACTCTAGATCGTCTCGGCTTCTTACTAATCCTTTCCCACTCAATACACTATCAATGGCATGTACAGCCGCGTGCAATTGCTCACGTTCACTAAATACTGCATAAACTTTGCAGCCTCTGCCGTACTTTTCAGCTATCTCGGAGATAATCTCATCTATTCGTGGTGTACCACCAGCAGCATAATAAAATATTGAATACTCCTCAAGATAAGAGGAAGTCTCTTGCTCGATAGATTTCATATTAGTAACACCCTCGGAAATGAAATTTGTTGTTTTCAATAATTTCTTTTCATTTAACATTTCTACTTCGTAAAACGATATTTCGATTGTCTAACTATGTTTGGTGTTAACGCAGTAATATTCAAAAAATGCTCTGCTAATTTAGCAGAGCAAGTAAAATATATACCAAGCGAATATATTTACAGAAACCTAGATTTTATGGAAATTCGACAACTTCTTCTACATTTATAGTACTACTGAAATAGTTAAAAATCAATTATTACATTATTTATAGGACTCCTATTTATAACTTGAAGCACACTGGTCACCTACCAGCACAAAATTATGTTGAACAGAACCTTTGGTTGATCACGTTAAATCTTAATCTTCTGGTTTTCATAAAAAACCGTTCTCTTCTGATCCTACCACTTCTTTCGTATCAGTTTGTATTTTCTAGATCACAATTCAAGATAGGCTAACATGCTCACCAATTGGTCTCATGTCGGATTCAAAGTATTTCTAATAAGTAAATGCTTTTGCTATGGTTCAACAACATATTAAAGGTATGAGAATTGGTTGTAATTTTGTATAGATTGCTTGTGATAAGGAAATAGTTTTTCTTCTTGCTCATATTAAATGGACTATAATGGATATAGTCTGGGAAGAAATGAAACGAGGAGAAACAATAATGATGACTGTCACTTGTTATGGATATCGTGGAAACACAAAGTACATCACCTACAAACTTTTTGGTAGCACTGGAAAAAGCGTTATTATAGAAATTCGAGATGAAGGGAATCAAATAAATTTAGAAAAGGTAGATTTCGGTGAGGGGCTTGTCAAATATGTGAAGAGTAAACACGGAGAGATGAAACAGTTTCTTAACGATATAATTGAAGAGCCATGCACAGAATTTAAAGATAGGACAGAGCTACTCAAATATCTTCTTGGATATTTTAAGCCAGATGAAACAAAATGGTTCATGATAGAAGAAAATGAAGAAGAACTCAATGTCCAATTTGATGATGGACCGACGGATAGCTACATATTCGTAAAAAGTCGTTTGGAACAAAAGAAACTAAGAGCTGCTCTTCTGAGGCAAGGAACTTCTCATGAGTGTGCCATTTGTGGTGAGTACTTTCCAGTGGATTTTCTAATTGCCGCGCATATTAAACCAAGAAGTAAAACGGATGAATCTGAGAGAAAAAATGTCTTTATTGTCGTTCCCATGTGCAGCTTTGGATGCGATGCGTTGTACGAAAAAGGTTGGGTTGGTGTGGTGGAAGGGAAAGTCGTTCGTTTGCTAAAGGATAAAACGGATTCTGTTGTCGAGAAAAAGATAGTGGATTTAGTCGGCAGGACCACTAAATATCAGGATGCTGAACGAATAAAATATTTTAGATGGCACTTTCTTTTTCATAGTACAAACAGGAATTCTGCCTCTTTTAATAATTTATAGAAAAAAACTAAAAACATAAGCAATCTAACATAATTCACTTTTTATTAAGTTAGTGTAGCTAAAATATGTTTCACTGTAGGAAGGAAAAAAAGATGAAATGGTATGAAGAAGTGATTACTAAGCACAAACTTCCGGAAGCGCTAATAGGAGAGTTTGCTGGGATCGATGGAATAGCTGTGTTTGATAACAATGAACTCCCTAAGCATCGTTATTTCCTCGAAAAGCGCTGGAATGCCGGAGGCAAGGTTCTAGCTGCAATGATGATGAACCCAAGCGCGGCAACCCAAGTTCTCTCTGATAAAACAGTGGATCAGCTAATGGAAGTTGCAATAGCAAACGGGTGTAATGCTCTACATGTTATTAATGTATCGAGCTTTATTTGTGGGCAAAGTAAATTAATATCCCAAACACACTTTGGATTTGATAAAATAAACTGGGATTTCATCACCATGGTGATTCTTAATTCTGATCTTGTATTTCTAGGGTGGGGTGTTAAAGGCCAATTGGGAATGCTAGAGCAACTGGTGGGGTTGAGGAAAACTGTTTTAATAAATGCACTGTGCAAGTTACGGTGTTATGATGTACTTGAATCCAAAAATAAAAAAATAAAAGCTGCACTGAAACCTTTGTATTATGTTCCTCATCCTCGCCCTATACCTTCCACAAATAAGTATGCGAACACTGCTATACGACCAATCAAGGTATTGGAATTAAGGCGACTTTTAAAATGAAATTAGTAACGGATACCTTTTTCGATTCTAAAATCTTTTTATTTAAGATATTTTTTTAATTATCCAAAGTATTACCACCAATAAAATGTGGCTGATCACATTACATTGAACAGCCACATTATTATTAAATGCGATTACGGAATAAATTCCGTATAGGAGAGGATTTTGAATGCTTCGTCTTCATCTCCGGCCGCCACAGGTTAACATATTTTTTTACCATATCCTGAGAAGTGTGCCCCAAAATATCCTGTAAACTGTATGGATCACCCTGGTTCATAATATACAATTTGGCAAACGTATGGCGTAACGTATGCGGACTTACCCTTACGTTTACAATCCCAGCCTTTTCTCCATACTCCCGAAGGATTTCCTGGAATGTTCTAACACTTAGAGGGCTACCATCAATAGTAACAAAAACATGCTTGCATTTGATCTCTCCCCTTGCCTTGACGTACTTCATCAAAATCTTCCGCACGTCATCACAGAATGGAATATCCCGTGGCTTTTTGCTTTTCCCAATAATCCCTGTAAGCTGAGATTCTTTTAGATCAATTTGATCTAAAGCCAGTCTAGCTGTTTCTCCAATTCGCAATCCAGTATCCAATATGAGCGATAGAATGGTATAGTCTCGAAAGCCGGTAAATGTATTTTGATTGGGTTGTTTCAACAACGCAATCACTTGTTCTTCTGAAAATGACTGAATAGTAGGATGATGTCCTCTTCTTGTTTTCAAATGAATGGAAGGATTACCTGTTATCCAACCTTCATCATGCAGGAATGTAAAGAAGCGTTTCATAGATTTAATCCGATTGTTAATTGTGTTTAGTTTATACCCTCGCTTTTCAACCATGACCATAATAAAGTGATTTCGCAAAAGATCAGCACTCACATTGTACACATCAGGTTCAATTTCCTGTTCCAGCATAATACTTTCATAGCATTTCAAACTGCTTTGTTCAAACTTGACTGTGTAATTGGATGATGTTTCCGCGCGTCGGGCTTGAAGAAACAGTTTTACTGCTTCTTCCCATGACAATCGATATCCGGACACAGCAAATACTCCGGCATCGTACAGTTCGTTGCTGCGGCGTTTATGTTCCTTGTTTTGTTGCGAAGTAAACGGAACAATATTCCCACTCATAACCGTTACCTCCCTCCGTTGCCTCAAAAGCAAAAAAGACCAGAACTAAACCTTTATACAATTATGATTCGTAGGAGGGTTTGACGATTACGTTCCGAATCTCACCTTGAGGCGAGCTAAGATAAGCATCTCGCCGAGCTTCTTCCTGGTTTCCCTCATACATATAGGAGGTTTCTCTTCCGTCTTTCCACTTGATCGTGACTTCCCATTCCTGCATGTCACATTACCTCCTTCATCAAATTCATTGCATAAATTGCAAATGGTTGTAATGAAATGTGAAGATAAGTTTGTCCTCCCCCTTATGTCTATGTCCCTGACAACATGATTACATGTTTCATCTTCTTCCTCCCTCCATTTCTAATCCCGGAATGTGGCTTCGTAGCTTGCTTGCTCTCGCTTCCAATCTACAGGCTTTTGATCAATTTGCCGAACAACCTGCTCCACCACCCTTTTCAGAATAGAATCTGTTGGTGGCGAATGAAACCACTCCTCTTGGTAACAAAGCACACTATCCCGGAGAGTGAATGTTCCGTATTTGCCGATATGAAGCTCCACGATGCGGCCAGACCCGAGCCCTTTTCTACTCGGTCTGTCCAGCACTTTAGCCAATACACGATACCCCTCAAGCTCTCCTTCATAGCAAGTTCCCGCTCCCCAGGTAGTGGTTGCTTTTAGCGTCATCTCTACTCCTCCTCTCGTTTTGACTACCGCTCCCTTGACCAGTCCAACTGCTTGCTATCCACATATTGAACCGTTTTTTCAACCACAGTACGAATACTAGGGTCCGTCGGCGCTCCTCCATCCCAGCCACGGTCATAGTTTGCAAGATGATCTCGGAAGTTCATTTGACGATTCGGATAAATGACCAGTCGGCTTATTCGGCCTTTCCCAATACCATACTGGGAAGATTCAGAAAATACTTGTGCTTGTACGAAGTAACCATCAACCTCTCCTTCTACACGGCGCCCCATAAACCAAGGTCCTTTGTCCTGAAAATGCACAGCATCCACCCCAATCAATGAAGTTCAAATTGATTAAATACAAAGCGCTCCGCTTCCCTGGATATACGTCGATTTCTACATTTTGGACATGCAAAAACCCGTCCATGAGACGGGTTTTTGCATGTTGATTTGGTAGGATCCCCTCATAAGTCCAACTCCTCCATTAAAGCTCCTGGCATCCCCATAGCGTTGATTGTAGATGCCAACTGAAGCCCCGCAAGCATCCCTTGATAAAATAAACGTTGTTTCTCCTTTTCATGATGCCATGCCATTTGATCCTTCAGCAGTGCCAATAGTTCCGACTGATTCTTCGACAGCGAGACTACCAGTTGTTCCTGCATATCCTCCGCCTTTTGCAGTTCCTTTCGCTGGTCTGGAAATTGCCGTACCATCCGTTCTCGTATCCCATACTGCTCCCGAAAAACCTTCACCATTTCCTTGTTCACAGCCCATACTTCCTCCCCATGAAATAGTGTCGCTAGCATAGCTCTCAACCCGATTTATCGCAAGCACTATTTTCCAAGGGGGAGGCATTCGTCTTTTTCATTGGTGCATCCGCTTTTTGATGGGGCATTAGTTCATTCAATGGGGCGGTATGTTCGAAAAAGACACTAACTACCTGAATACCATCCAAAAAACCATACACATACAAGCTTTCTTTTTTCTTCGCCAGCAAGGGGCTGTTTTGCCCTTCCCACTTCATATACAATTGACGCTGCTCATCATTCAGAACACGCCAGAATTGTTCAAAGCAGCTAGATTCCTTCTCCTCAGCCGCTTTATCCATAGGGATAGCCTGTTCCAGTTCGTCTATTCTCCTGCCCATAATCGAGTGTACCCATGGTGGAAATGCCCGCATGATCCCACACACCTCTCCAAGGCTTTTTTTGGTGTGTTGATCGTAACTCTGCTCTCTACTATAAATCAAGCTTTATTCGCAGAATTTAGTGGGTGCCCCCTGAACCAAAATCATCATAGGAGGACAAATCGGCGTGATAAAACAAAACATCCCCATCCTTCGTTTCAATGACTGCACCATAGGGATCGATAAACTGCCGCTGATACCCTTCCATTTGCCATTGGTTGTTCAGCGGGGCTTGCATGTATTGCAGGTGAGGATAGGTTAGATCCTGGTTGCGAATCGTTTCCAGGTTAAAATTTACGATGATATATCCATCTTTTAAGAATAGGGGCGAATTGTCATCCAAGGAATGCGTGCGCCCATATCCCGCCAAATCATAGCCTTTGGGAACCACATAAGGTGCCGCGGGCAAGCTGTACTGTCCATACCACTGTTGAACGGAGGCGCTGGCACGAGCAGCACTCACACCGGCGGGAACGCTCATGCTGCCGATGAATGTGCGAAGTGGCGAAGGCAAGAGCAGGATGTCATAACCGCCTACGTAGGTTTGCAATGTAGCGTTTTTCAAATGTTGATTCACAAAAGCCTGCCGATCCCCGGGAGCTCCCGTCAAACTCCATAAGGAAGTGGCAGTGTTGATTAGATCTTGCTGGGAGACATTACGAAGTCGATCATCCAAAGTCACGTACCGCTTCTCGATATCTGCACTAGATCCAATTCGGATAAAACGCTGTGTGGCGGAGTGGTAGTATAGATCCACTTCCTGGCGGTTTTGTCCTTGCTTATCAACATAGTAGAAGGTAGGTGTGATGCGAATACCGTCTCCTGTCCCAAACATATTCCCTTTGGTTTTTACATCAAACTTAAAGTGGTACCCCGTTTTCACTGCTACGTTTTTCTTTCCCGCATCCAGATGACTGCCTTGACGTATTGGCAATACAAAAGGCGAGCGATTCCCACGCGGCACGCCGTCAATTCCGTTTAATCCTACCCAATAAGCATTTCCGTTAGAAGTTGCGTTACCCGCAGCCGTTCGGAAAACGGATTCCCAGTTGTAATCGGAAATATCCGTAATGCGAAAGTCGAATAGCCGGCCGATGACTTCCACAGATACAGTCTGAGTCGCCACATGATTAGATACATCCACATTCGCGTTCATTTGAGCCCCGAAATTGGACGTCGGGCTGTTTTCGGTAAAGGTACGAAATAAAACCTCGTAATTGCCTTCATCCACCCATACCGGCAAATAAAAGGTGGTTTGTAAAGCAGCCAGAGAAAGGGGAGTCCATGTTCCCTTGGGAATGAACGTCGAACGATCTGCAGCGTACACATCAATGGGAAACCATACTTCTTGTGCTTTTACATATTTGGCATAATCCCGGCTTCCATAACCTAATATGCCTCGGTGTGGCCCGCTAGTTGGAACCGTTACGATAAAAGGCCGGTCCAAAATCAAGGCTGCTCGTCCAGCAATTGGTGTGGTTTTCTGATTATGCTCCCGGTCATCAGATATCGAGGAAAGGTTCACCACTGGGGTATGAACGGTTACCGGATTGATGCCAGCAATCGGAAAGGTTTTGTTTTCCCCACCATTAATGCCCTTCACTAAGGTAAACGTCGCTGTACCTGAACTGGGCTGTTCTGTTTTATTGATCTTGGCTTTATCGATCAGATATCCCTTCCCGTACAGCACATTCGACCCAATATCGGGCGGGGTTGGGATCGTGCCGGGAGCCGGTCCGGTTTGCTCTACCTGCCGGCTGTCCATAATAGTAGCTCCATTAAAGGTCAGAGCATCATTGGTTACCTTGATCTTCCCAATGGCCTTCTCCGCCTCGTTCTGCCAGTTTTCATTAGGTACTTGCGGACAGCTACTGCCACCAGAAACAATCTGACCAGGCAAGGTCACATTGCTATACGATGGATGAGAAAGATGAGCTCCCGCCGAGGCATTATGCACTGCCGTGACACTGGGTGGACTGTAGCCCGATGCGGGTACATTAACTGTACCATTTGGCAAAGCATAGTTGCTAAAGCTGGCCTTTTGAAGACCATAAACCTCCAACCGGTCAATCACCCAATAGCTGTAGGAACGAACCACGTTATAGACCTTGGTGACCGTCTGCGAAGTGGAGCGCGGAACAGGAATGACCATTCCATTACCATTTGCATCTGGTGGCCCAGGAATCAAATCCGTCCAGGTCAACGTGTACGTACGGGACACTTTGATCGGATAAGTAATCGTTCCCGTCATGTTTGCAAATTCATTCTGGAACAAATACGATTTGGTTGAGGCATTTACATACAGGCTTTCGGAGGTAGGGATTCCCTGCAACACATTGAAGCGTTCTGCTCCACGTTCATCTGCCCGAATCACGCCTGTCGCTGCTGGGTCCATGGCTTCCCCATACCGGATCTCTCCCTTGCTCGGCGGTGGGAAAGAAGGATCGTCGCCTCCCCCGCCCGCTTCCGCCTTGATTATCGAATGGTCCGTTGTGGAATCCCCGGTGTTTCCGTCCATATCCTTCGCTACAACCGTTATTTTCACAGTGACGCTGGAGCCGGAATGAAACGGAATTTGGATGGGAATCGTCTTAGCGTCAGATAATCCGCTCAAGGTACCGATTCGCTGGTCAGATTGCTGTAGGGAGGCATTTTCGATCCTGGTAATCTCATAGGTTTTCAATTCCCGCAAGGCTTTTGCTTCAAATATGAAATTACCGCTGACACTTGTTGTGCCGGCGTCCACAGTGGTAGGCGCCTCAATCCGAGAGGTGACCGTAACTGACGAAGGAATTTTGTAGATGCCAATAAAATTAGAGCCGCCGGCAGCTACCGTAATGGAGCGATCCCGCAGATGGGAATCGTTTTTTTCCTGAATGAACTGCTTCTCATTGGGGTTATCGTTATTCATGATATAGGAACGAATGAGCTCGTACGATTGTCCGTGATTGGTAATCTCAGCTTCAAAGGTATGAGCGACTTCCGCATTGGTCGTGTATTTTCCTTTATCTACAACCTGCAGTTCTGCCCCATCCTCCGTCTGATAGATAGCCTTCACGGGATTGGAGACTTCCCGGTATTCGGCTACGATGTCTGCACCACTTAATGAAACATCAATGTGTCGGTCCATTAAATGTTCATCCCCAAGTTCTTGAATGAATGTTTTCTCCTCTGGCTTGTGCTTGGAGATAATATAGGAACGAACAATTTCATAGGTCTTGTCCCCGTAAGTGATCTGCTCGGAAAAAGTGTGCTCGATCTCTTCCCCAGCCTTATAATCCCCCTTATGAAACGAGGCAGCCGGATCAGCAATGGTTATCCCATCCTCCGTTTTGCAGATTACTTCCACGGGAAAATCCGGTCCGTAGTAGGTAACGGGCACGCCATAATAATCGTCCAAGTCCTCCGGATGGTTCCACGTACGAGCATGCTTGATCCCATCCAAGGTATAATACTCTCCCCCAACCTGCTCTCCATTTTCTGTTACTACCATAATGGCATAGAGATACAACTGATCGTTTTGTCGGATCCCATCCAGCCCGCTATCGATTAGCGCTTGCGTAACCCGGCCTTCGGGGACCTCAAAGATAGTGGTTACATCTTGTCCTGGAACTGGGGGATCCGGATATTGAGAAATTTGTTCCAACCCTAAAATAATAGCTGCCCCGGATCCTGTGGGATCACTATGCTTGCCTGAACCATCCCAAACATTTACGTTGTCTCTGCGTATCTCCCAGCCAACTGTTTTGTATTTAACCGTGTTTATGGCGGCACTGCCAGTGACTTTAAAGGAAAGACTACCTTCAACAATACGAACTTGAGGTACTTCTGCAAAAATAATATGAGGAAAAAAGGACAATAAAAATGTGCATGCCAACAGCATGCACATTACCCTCGCTATTTGTTTTTTCATCATATTCATTCTGCCTTTCTTATAATATGGTTGAAAAACAAACTTGCACTCGGACTTACTTTTAATGATTTACCCCAGTTCCCTCCTACATTTGTATCCAAAGCAATATCAGTGTAACCTTCGTACCAAACACCTTTCTCAAAAGGCGTATCATTCGGAACCCATGTATCATTTTCAAGCTTCATTTCACCCGGAAACCAAGTATCGTAAAGAAGATTTTTTTGCTCAACAAAATGATCGAACCTTATTCTAAACTTTGAACGTACATTGAAGCCTCCAAAACCATCATGGTAGATCATTGACGGTTCGGGATCCAAGTAACCTTTTATGATTATTTCATTTTTTTTGACCCAATCCACATATTCATTTGCAGCTTTTAATTTACCCGTGTTTCCTTCTGACTCAGACTCTGCCAACTGCATTGCCCAAGAATCATTAATTATTCGGTAATCTACATTCAGCCAGAGAGCCCCAAAGATTTTTAAATGCTCCATCCATAGCTCAACATTCCCCTTTTTAAACTCAGGATAATTGCTGTAAAGCTTGGCTGCAGTAGAACGCCGACTGACATCAGGATGAGAATGAGGATACTTCATCTCATACATCTCATTCGAAACATCTGCCAAAATGTACGGATAGTCCGCGGCGTTGCTGGGTAAGTCCGTTGTTCGAATTAACCGTCCCCAAGGATCAAGATTAGTGGTATCTGCGGAAGAAGTCTGGATAAAGGCGGTTGCCGATGCTTCATCCCAGTTAACCTTCGCTCCCAAGATCTCACTTACAAACCGCAACGGCACAAAGGTCCGTTCCTCCTTCAAGATGGTGCTGGTATCAAGTGCTATAGAACCTTCATTAACTAATGCCGTGGTTTCTCCAATCGTCAGCTTGATCTGCTGGCTTTCTTTTTGAATCAAGGCCGTCTCTGTACCTGGATCCCACTCCACTTCGGCTTCCATCTTCTCAGCTACAAACCGGATGGGCACCATGGTCCGTCCATTCTCGTCCAGAAAAGCCTGGGCGTCCGGAAACCAGATTTTATAACCGTTCAACACGACATTCACAAACACCTCAGGCTTGACTGCCGCACTGGACACACCACTCATCAGGCTGAACAACAGGATAACGGCTATCCCCACGCTGGCCCATTTTCTCATATCGCCACATCTCCTCTCCTTGCAGATTTTCTGAGAATAAAAGGGAAATCAGTCGTTTTCTTTCATCATAGTCTCTGTCGGAACACCTGTCCACCCTGTCTCGACTCCCATTTTTATCTCTTCTCATTAAGGCTGATTCAGGCAAGATAACGGGCTATATCCTTTTTGAGCAGCCTTCTGTTCATTCGTAAAAGTTTCCTGTACCGGATACGCAAAAGGACATTCACTCCGATAATACACCTTTCGGCTCCCTTGTAACGCTCCAACAATAACCGGCTTGCGCATAACCCGACTGCCTCCCAGCGCGTAGCTGTTGTAAGCCTTGCTCCCCATGGGGATTCCCTGCACAAAAGCCAGTACCCCAACATCATTCATCGTATTATTCCATTCCTCCTGGCTGATGGTTGGCATCGTAAAGATGTAAGACACCCCGATTCGGGATAGGAATTGGTTGTGGCGGTTGATCCGATAAGCCAGTTCAGCTTGGATCGCTTGGACAATGCTGTTTCGCCGCGTCTCTTCAAATAAAGTCGGGTCCTGCAAAAGCGGAATAGTCGAACTGCTGCTGATCTCAGGCCGCCACCCTTCCCGCCATGTCTGGGTTCCTGCCTCATAGGCTGTAACATAATCTTCCAATGTGAAGGATAGACTATTGCCCTGGTGGTCGTCGTACGCATAAGGCTTCTTCGGTCCCCATACGGGACGAAGCTCCGTTTCTCCGGCAGCGTTTTGGAACTCTTCTTCCGCATAGACAAAAAAACCGTCATAGCCGATCACGATCACAGCCGGAATATAGCGGTTCAATACATGCTGGGAGATGGAATCATCCGCGATCCCCATCCCCATATACAAGGTTCGGTAGAAGGTCGTAATGGCCTCCTCTTTATTTACCCGCACTCGTTTGACGGAGTCGTAACGAGCCTCCTGCTGCTGATTCACGTTGACCAAGAGTGCCCGGGCCGCGTCGTCTACTGCTGCATCCAGGGCGGCATCATAGCGCAGTTCCGTAAGCAGCGTCATCCGTTGAGCTTTAACCTCCAGCTGATTTACCACAAAAAACGGCAGCAGGATCAGCACCAGCACCATCGCCCAATTAATAATCCTCATTGCGCACAAGGCCTCCATAGGGAATATAAATTTTTTCGGATGGGCTGCTGGCATTGTTAAGGGCATCATGAAGGATCGTTCCGTTGGTCCGGTTGGTGTTCTTTACCGTCACCAGAAACGTATCCCCCTCCTGCAGCTTGTAACGCCGAGCGGGATCGTCCTTCGTCATTGTGGAATTCGGGAATAGGACCGGTAGGATCTGACTGGTATAGAAGGTGTCATAATGAACCTCATACGTCCCCAGAAAGGTTTCTGGTCGGGCTGGGTCGCTGTATACCGGGTCATAACGTTTATGGCCATGCTCCATCTGAACGTCAAAGGAATTCCCCGTTGCCTGCAAGGCTTGCTCAAACTCTGTATACATCATGGGACTGACGTAGCCTTTGTCCCGCACCGCATCCACGAAGGAAGTCACCTCCCGCAATGCAACCAGTTCAGATACATCATCCTGATTATCAAAGGCGGCGGAAATCGGAAACACATATAAGAGGAGGATGGCGATCAACACCGCAAAAACCTTGGATAAGCTATCCATGTTCTCCCTTCCTTCATCGGGAACTGTAAGTGACTTGGTTGAGTTCTCCCTGCGGCCCCCGCTGCAACGAAACCATAAAACGGTTATCAACTGAAATGGGACTGAGGTTTACCGCCTCTCTATCCAAGCCGGCCGCATAAACCACACCATCCACCACCACCTGCACCTCATGTGCCCCAATGGTCTGCAGAACTTCAGCACCGGATACTGTACCATCCCCAGACAGCGAGTCCAGGGTTGCATGTACACTGCGGTCTGTCTGCCGGCTGAACGTATACGTCGTATTTAGAGTGGCGCCTCCAGTTTGGAATAACCACATCCCCGAGGTGGCCGCGCTCATAAAGACGGAGCAAGCTAAACCCAATTCCAGCATGGAGCGCAGAGCATGGTCCATCTCCAGTTCCTCCTGTTTACGCCCCTCCCCTGTGACTGTTAGGAGGAGGGGCTTCCTGCTTTCTTATTGCTGTTGAAATACGATTCCCCGGATCACGTTGCTTCTGTCCTTTACCAGTCGAGCTTTGAACTTGCCACTGGGATTCACGTAATCGGAATCTGCCTCGTCGATGGCATCTGCCAAGCTCCCCGGGCCTGGTCCGACCACTGAGCCATAGGTGACACTGTCCGCAGGTACCCCCGTGTTGATCACTTTTCCATACCATTGTCCAGTAGGATTTTTCCCAGTGGTGACTTGAATGCCAAATTGGTCCTCATCATTAAACTTGCGCAGGGCATTCACCACTTGGCTCCCGGAAACCATCGTATTGTCATAGACTGTAAATGCCGTTTGTGACAATTCCGTCTGGATGCTGGAGAAATTGTTTTGTGCCGTTTTCGTCGCCTCCTGAGCAGAAGTAAACAGGACAACCGCAATCGTAATCAGAGCAATGGCAAGAAAAATTCCGGCTGCCATGACCAGTGCTTTTTGGGCGTTGCTCATAATTTAATCCGACTCCCTTCCCTATTGAATACGTTGAATTTGCTCGTAATACACCGACATCTGGCTAAGGCTGATCACCACTAACGGAAAAACGAGATACAAAAAAATGAGGGCCATCATCGGCGTAAACCCGATCATTTTCCCCCATCCTGCCTTGGTGTCAATTCGCTTTTCGTAATCCTGCTTGCGCTGCTCCCGGGCAAACGCCTGCTCCCCCTCCAAATCGTCAAACGCTTGGCGGATTGGGATTTTCTCCACGGCCAGCTGCAGCTTTTCCACTGTGCGTACCAGGGGCATAAAGGGTGCTTCCTCCTTCAATTGCTCCAGGGCCTGTTCGGCGCCATGCTCATAATGAAGCAAGCATTGCTGCAAGGGTTCCTTAAAAATGAGGGCAAACCGCTCCATCCATTCCAGCAATTGCTCTACGGATACCTGATCCAGTTCAGACAACATGGCGATTACCGTATGAAACTGATCCACCTCATGCTTCATATCCATCTGCCGCAGCCGTTTGGTGATATGCAGCATGAGCAGAGGACCATAATAGCCTCCGGTACCAACCACAATGGCCAAGAGGACCTCCCACCACTTCAGATACTCATTATCTAGTGATATCAGCTTGGCTTGAATCCGCTGAGCGGCTCGGTTCAGCTCCGCTTCCGTCAGTTGAGAATGCTGCTGAAGCTGGAGCCAGATGGTTTCCCGAACATGGCTTTTCGTCCCCCGGATACGTTGGAGAATCTGCCGATCCAGTTCACTTGCAGCTTGTGCCTTGGCTTGTTCTTCCGGAGCTAGACGGCCAAATGGAAGTTCGGAGGGAGGCAAGCCGTTCAAAATCTGCTGCTTGGCCATCATATGAAAGGAGATAAAAAGGCCCAGGACAAGCAGCAAGCTCCCTGCCGCCAGCATCCATCGGCGCAGCATAAACCATTCCAGCTTCAAAGGAGAGCGGGTTTCCTTTAACAGCTTCATGATCCGTTCCGCTTCCTTGGAGCCTGGCCTTGCCATAAATCGTTCTGTCACTATGCGAATCCCCGGCCAGTGATAAAGCCGTTGCTCCCATGGCCTTCTACACGGTATGGTCTGCTCCCCATCCAACTGCTGCATACGCCGAAGCAGGATATAGGAAACCAAAATAATAAGGAGAATCACGGCTTTGGTGATCCACCCCAGCTTCCCGGCATAAAAAGCATCCATCGCCGGGAAGGTGCTGGATGCCCACTTTTCGATGGGCCGGGTACACAGGATGGGAAACAAGGCGATGGCGGTCAGACCCTGCAGCAAGTAACTGAGCTTTTCCCGCCGAAGGATATCCAGGTTCAACTCCATTGTCAGTCGTTCAAGGGCCTTCAGATATAACGAGCCCGTTTGCAGCGTTTTGTCGCCGTACTCCCGCACCAAATGGGAGATGCCGGCCAATCCCTTCAAAAACCGATTAGGTGCCACCTCATAATAGTGCTCCAATTCATCCTCCGGGTCGCTTGCCATCAACACCTCATAGATGGCTTTCCCATGAAGCGCCATCTCATAGGGTGCTGCTTCCGCGGCATCATAGAAGGCCTCCTCCACCATCCCATGCCGATGAAAGTAATGCCGAATGTCCGTTATTAAATGACGGAGCTGGTGCAGCAAGCGATTTTCCAGACGGTGAATGAATACATCGGCTACAATCCCATGCCCGACCCAAAGGATGATGAAGCCCATGAGAAACGACAGCGGATCCCGGGCAAAAATCGATAAGGGAAGAGCAATGACCACCAAAAGCCCCCAAGCAGCCAGGGAAATTTTCATCGTCTCCAGCCGAAGCTTCCATTCCTCATAGGGATGGATCAAGGTCAGTCTTCGGCGAATGGTTGCCATATACACACGTAAGGGTCGAACCTGTTCACAGAACAAATACAGCTGCTGCAGGAAACGATGAAGGGTTTGTTTCACGGTCCCTTTTCCGGGCTGACGAAGTTGTTCGTATTCCCGTACCGAACCTGCACCCTGATTACGTCGGGACAAAAACTGAAATACAAGCAGCGTAACCAAAAACAGCAGAATCGCTCCACCCAATACAACCAGCAGGAATGGTTTAACTTGCATGTTCTTGCCCCCAATGGTCCAACAAAAAAGCGGCAAAGGCCGCCCGATCCTGCTCCATCATTTGCTCCTTCATCTCTTGCACGTTTTGGTCCGAGATGGGGCGAACCGCCACATATCTCCCGTTTTGAAATTCCACCACATTTCGCTCCTCATATAGCTGCCGATCCGTGGAACGGCGAAAAAAATGCGTGGCAGTATCCATAAAGGCCACGACCTTTTCCTCCAGCCCGCCTGCATACCGATAATCCTGTGGGTAGTCACTCCCCTGTTCGGTGGGCACACATTCCGTAATCCGTTCCACGAAACGGTGACCATTGGGCTCCCGCTTCAGATGGATATCAAAGTTGAGCACGCTGATCACTTGCTGCTCTGCTATCTGTTCATGGGTAAACACTCCGGTTTTCAGTAGCGAATTGCGCAGGGAATACACCAAATTCCGAAAGGTTTTGGCATGATGCGTAAATAAGGTGAACAGACTGGCTACCTGGGCCATCTGAATCATCCAGGCGGCAACCGGATCGGTAGCTACTTCTCCCAAAATATTAACGGTGCCATCCGTTTTCTTTTGGATATCCAGGCCATCCTGGCCCGTTATGGTTTCCGTTTCCCGAAAACTTAGAATATTGCGATCCTTGTACAGCTTGCGCAAGAGCAGCTCAAAGGATTGCTCCTGTACCCGAATCGGGTATGTGGCGGAAATGTAACGAACCATGGCCATAAGCAAGGTGGTTTTACCGCTCCCCTGGGCACCGGTTATCGCGGTAATCCGTCCGCCCTTCACCAAAAAAGCGATGAGCAAAATCGGCAGCTGCGCATTCTCATCGGTCAGGAGTTGATCCAGCTCTGCGCTTTGCACATCAAACTTGCGTACAAAAAAAGCCCACGATTCACTGAACCGGGGCCGCAAAACAACAACACGAGATCCATCCGCCATTTCATTCACTTTAAACCCATTGGCCTCCGACAACTGGCCGGGATAATTGAACCGGTAAATGTTTTGGCAGACACGCTTCAATTCTTGCTCCGTCCCAAAGCTTAAGAAGGCCAAATGAATGGACTTGCCCTTGTAAAACAGCCACACGCTATCATGGGATTTAGGCGCTCCTTGGAACAGGGAACTCCCCTGATCCCACTCCTCCTCCCAAACGGTCGGGGGCAATCCGGATACGCCGCCAGATACCCCATCGATCCGCATATCGCGAATGTCGTCAATGACACTGAATCCTTTATATTGCTGATACACTCGCTGGACCACAATCTGCAGTTTGTCTTCAAGAGTTAACGGCCGCCTTTCTTTCTTATAGATATCAAAAATCTCATCGGCTGAGATCCGGTAGGACTCGGTCCGTCCATCCTCGATCCCCAGCTTGGGCCGATCCAGCTTATATTTTTTAATCAACTCCTGCAACGCAAATTGGCGATACCTTTTTTTGAACTGGTAGAGGATAATCTCAAACTGGTCTTGGGCCGACAATTCGTATGGATCATCAAAGGGGATCATCTGGTTCAGATTGGCCTCATCGAAGTGATAGGCTTGCTGGAGCAGGTCGGCCATAAATTGCTTCACATACGCCTTATCCCGGTGATCGCCGGAATTGCAGCCGCGAAGTGCCTTTTTCAATTCTGCCCGCTTGTTCCTACGGCGCCGGAACTCTTCTTCCGACATACCCAAATCAATCAGATTGCTGCTGGTCATTTCATGCAAGGCCTGTTTGATATAAGCCGTCAGTGATTCAAGGGAATATGATTTTTCCTCAGCAGGTGGAACCTGCCGGTTTTGGCTCATCCGAACCCACAGGAGCACTCCAACCAGGATGCCTAAAAGGCCAATCAGCAAAACGTTTACGATTTCGGTCATCGACCCGACTCTCCCCTTCCCCCAAACAACGGTTTGTTTACGCCGACTTGTTCCACGATTACCTGAGCGAGAGCACGTACGCTACACATGAAATGGGTGTTTTCGTGATCTCGAGGAATGCTGCGGTTGCGAAACAGGAAGTCTACCGCATGCCCCTCTTGTACGGCGTCCATGAAGCCACTGTTATGGGGAACGGGATAAAACGGTCCTGCTCCTCTATACCTTCGGTTCAAATTTCCGACCGTGCTCATCGTATGGGCGTCATATTGCCCCAGGAGAAGCACCAGTTTCTTCCCCGTCAGTTCCGGGGGCGGTCGGCGGAAGAAACGGTCTAACACATTCCGATTTTGGTTTAAACTCACCACGACCAGATCCGCCTGTTGCAAGAGGCAGGACGTCCAGCCTGAACCCGTTCCGCTGCCCCCATCCAGAAGGATCAGGGGATAAAAGCGTTTGGCTGTTTCCAGGATAAGCGGCAATGCCTCCTTTAAGGCTGGAGCAAACACTTTGTCCGGTTTATCCGACCCGGTTAACAGATCCAATCGGTCCTGCAGCAAGGGCCTGGTATAATCCCGGATCATCTCTGGGGTCAGCTTGCGATGAACGGCCAAGCGTTCTACCGCATCAATGCCGGTATCCACCTTTTGCGTTCGTTCCTGCCACTCTTGTCGTTTGATGAATCCCTGCTCCAGCGAAGGCCGCCTACTTTGCAGGAGACTGACCACCAGTACACGAGTGGTAAACTCCAAACCCAGCAAGGCGCTGGTGGCAAGCAGGTTGGTGGTATTGCCCGTCTGCCCCGGTACAGGGCTCCAAAAGACAACGCTACTACCCACGACGGTCCCCCCTTCTCATCTGCTTCCAGGCTGCCCGGATGGATCGCCGCTCCAGATTGAACCAAGCACTTGCCATCCCCCATACGGACTCCACATAGGAGCCGGACAAATGCCGCACATGGATCCGCCCATGATGCTGATTATCCAGGATGGCGGATCGATCCCGCTCCTCCTCCGAAAGCTGGAAGGTGGGCTCTTGCCACTGAATCGGATACGATGCATAGAGAGACTGGATATAATCCAATGAAAGGGTCGTTGGAACGAAGGGAATTTGCAAGGGATAAAAGGATAGCGGCTGAGCAGCAAGGTCCAGTTGCTGCAGCAAGTCCACGTTATGCAGTAATTCCCGTCGATGAAAGCTGCTGCACCAAACCCGAGTTTGCGCTTTCGCTAGCTCCTGTCCATTCATAAATTGAGAATGATCCGTATCCAGCAATAGCACATCGTAAATCGGCCATCCTCCTTCCCGATCCTGAAAATAATAATCCAGTTGGGCATAGGCCATGAATCCAATGGCTACATCCATGTGGGCAAATTCCGTCACCGAAACGGTCCAACGATGTTCAGGCTCAGGCAGATAGGCCTGCATGGTTTGCCGCGTGGTGGAGTCCACCATGAGCACCTTCTGTCCCAGTTCGGTCAATAACCTGCCCAGGGTCAGCAGCAAATGGCTTTTCTCTGGAGCTCCCATAAATACAATGGTTTTCATTGCTTCCTCCCTCATGATCCATCAGCAGGCAGCTGCTCAAATACGTCTTTTATCTTATCCGCACCAGTCCCACCCGATTGGGGAGATGGAGTAACTGGAAGCGGTGTGGAGGTAGCCGATTGCGTTGGTGTCCAGGTCAGAATGGCCGACGGGTTTGTCAGGGGTGAAGGAACCGGCGATGGGGTTGGCGATGGCACACTCGGCACCTGCTGCTTTGCCTGCTGTTCTGCCGCTTGTTTGGCGGCATTGTTTTGCTGGGTGGTCAGCCGGTCATTTTGCAATTGCTGCTGCAAGGTTACACTTCCGCTCATCACCTTCAGCTTGTTGGCATCGGTCATGGCATTCAGATTTTTATCCAGCGTCTGACGAAGCTGGCGAGCAAGGGTGGTTTTGGCTTCCTCCAGAATATTGGGGTCCTGTTCCATGAGGTCTAGTACCTTGGGGTTGGCAGGATAATTAGCAACCGCTGCTTCCTGCATCCCCGGATCTACATAAGAGAGAGCGTACAGCTTGGCCCCCTGCAAATAGGCGTCAATAATGGCACTTGAGGCGTTCAGAATTTCTGCCTCGTTCATGATGGTCCAGACGATGGTGCCGGACAACTCTCGTACCTTCTTTTTGCTCAGGACAATATAGTCTTCACCGGTGGGAAAATTGATCCGCACATCAACGAACTGACCCTGCTGCAAATTGGTGGGCAGTTGAATCACATTGAATTCCTGCACCCGTTCATCCCTGGCCAGCGGCTGATCCTCCACTAACATGGAAGGCAGGATTGGGGTATCCGGCTGCAATTCAAGCTTGCTGATCTTTCCCACAACCTGTCCCAGCTCCCTTACAGCATGAGCCGCTTGCGCAGCCGGCATCTCGATGCTTTTTACATCCTCCACCTGCAAGGTAGCTCCTGAAGAGATCAGGCGGTTGGCCACGATCACCCGGACATTTTCCGCTTGCAGCCTATTTTGCTGTTCCTTCAATTGAAGCTCATACTTCTGGCGTAGCTCCTCCCTCAAGCGCTCCTGTTGGCCCTGGTAGTAAAAGATCGCAGCGACGAACAGAAGTAACGAAGCCAGCTCCACCCCTACCACGGCAATCATAAGCTGCTTGCGGTACCGGTACATGAATGACATGTGACGTGCTCCTTTCGTTTCGAACTGTGATTTATGGAATCCGGAATAACCGCCGAATCCAAGGCGGCTTTTCTTTCGTCGGTATGTTCGGTTCATTCCCCAGCCATTTCTTGACCAGTTCCTGGATGGCGTGGGCAAAGGGGCCGTGTACATGGATTTTACCTTTGCGAACGGCTGCAGCTACCTTGGTTTCCTCAGGTAATTGCAACTGAAGGGGCCACGAAAAATCCTGGAGAAGCTCCCCCGGCAGCACTCGGTTCCAGACTATCCCCACTTCCGGGACCGGGTATAGATGATTGAGAAGAGGAGCAAATCGCATGACATTGCTCAAGCTGGCCGGGTCTGAAGTGGTCATAAGGAGCAGAACATCACTCTCCTCCATCGCCACCTTGGTCAGATGATCCCAATACACAGCTGTATCCACCAGAACCACATCCATTTCCGACTTTAAAAAAGCAACCATGACGCGCAACTGCTCTTCTGTAAAGAATGTTTCCACCGGTCGCTGCGGTGCTGCGACAATAAAAAAGCCCATCTTCGTAAGCTGAAGACAGGCTCGGCTGGCATGGATGCTCTCTATTCGGAAATTCAAGTCCAGAATGGTTTTGACCGGAGCTAGCTGCAAGGTCGCTGCCACCGTCCCCAGATTCAAGTCCAAATCCAACAGACATACTCTGCATTTTTCCATAGCCAGCAGTGCCGCCAAATGGAGCAAAAAGACGGTTTTGCCTACACCGCCTTTGGGGGAGTATACCGTGACCATGGACGGAAGCTGTCGCCGATCAGCTGCTGGTAACAACGAGCTTGGGGGTAGGATAGCTGATTCTTCCGCGATCGCTTCAATTGGTTTCTCGGTCTCCTTAATCACTCTTGCTTGGAACGAAGGCGGTTGCCGTTTTTCATCCTCAGGAATCTCCAATGCTTTTGCTGGTTCATCTTCTTGTTTAGGAGGACTCCTAATGGGGGCATCCATTTCAAGTAACGGCAAACTCGGATTAGTAAGGGCTTGATTTTGTTTCTTTCGCCGGGACAATGGCACAACTCTCATTTTGTCAGTCGGTTCGTGATCACCCTGTAGCTGATTGCGTTGATTACTCTTCTCTTCCTCGGCGCTTAGCCACTCTGCACCCGGTTGATTCAGCTTTTCCGTTTTGTCTACCGGCTGTGTGTCTTGCGTGGAGGAGACATGAGCAATTGCATCATCGAGTATGTCGTGTGAATCAAATTTCTGGCTGGTATGCCGGGAAATACATTCGCGGATGTCTTCTTCTGTTGTCAATACCATGATTCCATCCGCTTTTTGTTCCTCCAACCCCATGGAAACTGGTTCATCCAGCAATAAAGCGATGGGAATTCCCGTAACCTTCAGTAGCCGGATATAGTCTTTCCATTTGGCTACGGCTGTGTCTATAATCACCACTTGCGTGGAGGGCTGCAATCGCTCTGGGTCATGAACAAACCGGACAGTATATCCGGTGCTGCGCAGCCAATCCACCCAAGCCTGCCGCTGAGTAGGGCGAAACAACGCCACTTCCATTCTCGTCTCCCCCACCCTATCCGTTTATCTCCAACCGAAAATCCTCACCGTTAAGCACCCGGACCAAGGCCCGTTCCAACTCCAGATCGGTTATTTTACTCATGAGACGGATATCCGCTCCTCGCGCTGCCGCTGCCTCCATGACATCACGCAGGAAATATTCATTGTGGACACAGGTTGAAATGATATGCCGCTTGGCGATGTTTTTGGGTAAATGAATGATGGTTCCCATTTCTGGTTTCCTCCTTTCTTATCTATTCCATGTGGGTAAATGCAGTTTATATGGAGGATAAACCTCTCTCACTCTACTTGGAAACCGTAGACGACTCCCTCCCAATATAATGTTTTGTTATCTTGAACCCATGCCGCTGCCAATTTCAGACTACGGCGCTCGGCGAAACGAATCACTGCAGGAACATCCAGCATGTTGACCTCTCCGGAAGAACGGATCACATCCAATTCATGGAGTACCTTCTTGGGCACTTTTATCATAAAAGCTTTCTCCTTTCATGAAGAACTAACTTTCTTCCCCAGATAGTACACGTCCAGACATAAGCGGTGGGCCAAATAAAGGGCATATTGCTCGGCATCAAGATATTCCCGACGAGTATCCATTTCTTGCGTCGAACCAAGATGATCCAAGATGATGGAAAAGCCATTCCTACTCTGTTCAATCCGAATCTGATCCATTCAAAGGCTCCTTCCGTTATACCTGGCTTAATATCGTTTGGGCCGTAGTTTCATCAATGGAGTAAACGTAACGGGCATAGCTATACCCGGAAGAATGGACCACCAGTACCCGGCGTTTATCTGTCAGAATGATAAAGTGGTGGTGATGTCGATCGATGATATCCACATCCTGCAAGGTAATCGCTTGTTCCATCAAGTCCGCACTTACCAGCAAGATGGGCACTTGCTGCAATGTTTTTATCGGGCGGTCGGAAGCATGGGCATAGGCTGGCAGCCTGCCATATTTTCGGTATTCCCTATAAACGACGATATCCATAGTGTCCATGAACACACTTCCTCCTTTTACCTGTTTACGTAGGCCCATAATTCATGATCATCAATTCCTTGACCGGCTGCCGGCCCTTGGTTTGCTTTGAAACAGAATATCGAGTCTCCACTTCCGCCATGACAAACGGGGCATACCACTCCCGAACTTGCGGGTGATCGTTAATACTAAGCAGAAACTTGCCCTTGATGTTGCCAAGCAGTTCCCGTAGCCGTCGATGATCCTCTTCGGTAAACTTGTACAGATATCCGGATAGCCCCAAATAAGGGGGATCGCAATAAAAAAAGGTATCCGGCGAATCGTATCGCAAGAGCACCTCTTCAAAAGAGCGATTTTCAATATAGACGCCAATCAAGCGTTCATGGGCCAGCTTAAATTTTTCTTTGACCTTGGACATATCATAAGCCGGCTTGCTGCGAGTATTGCCCCAATCGTCACTATCATTGTATTTTCCGCCAAAATGAGAGTAAACTCGGTAATAAAAGTCATATGCCCGAGTAACTGAATCGCGTTCCGTATTTCGCCGCTGCAGGACCCGTTCAAATTCGTCCCGGGCATAAAGAGCCCATTCGAAGCGTTGGGCCAAGGCAGCCCATTCTTCCTGGATGACTCGGAAAAAGTTGACCAACTCTGAGTTGATGTCAGCAAACACCTCCACTTGTGAACGCTCTTTCCCAAATAGTACCCACCCGCCGCCGCCAAATACCTCCGCATAGACAATATGCGGCGGGAACCGAGCAATGATGTCTTTGCGCAAACGAGATTTTCCCCCTTGCCAACGGATCGGACTTTTCAGCATGACGATTCCTCCCTGTTGTCCGGTTCTGTACAAGCATGCTTCGAATTATAAGAACGAAACTACACGAGCCGCTTCCCTTCTTCGCCTCACCTTGAATGAATAAAATAGAGCGGATTAATTGATTGTCCATTCTGAGCCATGCCAAAATGCAGATGTGGACCAGTTGACTTGCCGGTGTTGCCCACCCAACCAATGACTTCCCCGCGAAGTACATGCTGACCCATTCGTACGCCCATATCTGTCAAGTGCCCATAGAAGCTCTCCACCCCTCCAGCATGCTGGAGACGAATCAGATTGCCATACCCACTGCTGCTGTTAAGGATTTGAATGACGTTACCTTCCTGGGCCGCCAACACAGGTGTTCCCCGAGGGGCCGGTATATCCACACCATCATGAAAAACACCGCCCACTCCGCTAACCGGATCCACCCGGCTTCCATAGTCACTGGAGACTGTCACATACCCGACTACTGGCCATAACCAACCGCCTTCTATACCCAGCCACGCCGCATATTCCTGCTCCTTCTCCAAAACCCGTTGTACATCCATGGAGTCAGGAAAAAGTTGATGGAGCAGCTCGTTGTTCTCACTCGGCAAAAAACGAAATGCATTTGCCAATGAGGCAATTACATCTGCCGGGTTATCCGGATCAATCTGTCCATCTGCATCCCCATCCTGCTGATAGCCCCTCCATAGAGATAGCGGAAAGGCAAAGATCCCGACAGTACCGCTACGGTTCGTTTTCTCCAATCCGAAATTGTTCGTAATCCGATGAATAGCAGCAAGCCGCGACCAACTGACCTTCGAATGAGCAGACTGGAGATAAAGCGGCAACAGGAGTGGGGGAATTTCCCAGCTGCTTCCCTCCTCCGGATACGGACCCGTTATCTGCTCCATAGGCGAATCTGACGAGCTGGCGAACATCCCCAGAATGACGATCACCAGTAAAACAACGAGGACCAACAACGCCACCCCCAAACAGCCGATGCTCCCTGCGCTCCACCAAAGGATTTTTCGCTTGACCTGCTCCTTCTTAATCATCGCTACTTCGCCTGCCCTTGAGTTTCGTCAGAACAGTACTCGCTCCGGTACATAAACGCCGGTAGTCGTCCAGGAACGCTCCGTTGGTTTTTTGACCCAGACATGACGGGATGAAGTGACCAGTATTTCTACCTGCTTCCCCTGCAATTCTCCTTTTAGTAAATGTCCATGGGTATGGTTCTCCACATAGGACACGGATTCCATCCGCATTTCCCGCTTTAACCACTCCACTAGTCGATCCATGACCATTCCTCCTTTTATTTGAACTTACTGACCACTTTTTTCGCTATGGATTTGGTGTTTTGCCAGGACTGCTTGGCATCGTTTACGTGATAAGCCACCTCTTGCTTGGAGGCATCATACATCTCCCGCGGTGAAGGGGCCTGGAAGATGCTGAGGAGCTGCTTTAACACTTTTTTTCGAAACAGCAGCGCACAGACGAACAACAAGGCGACGAAAATTTGCTGCAAAATAACAAGACCGGAGCCTCGAGCCACGATGTCTGCTAATAGAAGTGTGAAGCCCAGATAAAAGCCGTAAATCACCTTGGTTCCCAAGGTGCCGATCATCCAGCCCACCCACCGGCGGGTAAAGGCAAACCCTCGTTCCGGAAACAGCCCTAATAGCAGCACAATCGGTGCCAATAGGAGGATCGCCAGCGCCATTTCCTGGGCCATTACCAGTATCAACGAAATCACACCGACAAAGGCTAACATGGCCAACGTGGCAATAAGTGACAAGAGGGCAATTAAACAACGAATGCCGGCAAAGCCGCCGGCAAACAGGCTAGGAAGATCAGCATGCGTATCATGATCAATCTGGCTATCTCCCAACACCTCCCGAAGAATCGTCCGCTGAGTTGTCCCCGGAGCATACTGGCGCAAGAGGTGAGCCCAGGCGTTTCCCTGCTGAATCGGCAGTTGTACATCCTCATCTTGGGCTCGGCTGCGGATTTCCTCCGCTTCCTTTGGGGTTACCTTTACTTCTGCCGAATCCTGCCGATTCAGTTCGCCAATCAACCAAGGACGCTCGACGAATAACTTCCACAACCGATTGGATGTCGCCAATAGCTGCTGGTCGGCGGTATTAGCCAGTCCGCCGGTTAAGGTCTCACCCGAGACCCGCTGATAGGGAGCAGCCAAGGCACCCATCGTAATTTGGGTAAGCTTGTCCATCGTCTGGGACACTCCGCGAATGCTTTGCCCCGCGTGAGAGAAAAACCAATAGCTGCCGGCCAATACCACCAAGGAGCCGACCACTCCCGACCATAGCCGGGTGGTCTGGTTGTTCCAGTATCCGACCTTTACCATCCAAGCAGCCAATAGGACCAAGGCAAAGGGCAGGAACTTGCCGAACAGACTGGTGCGTAATCCATCCATAATGGGAAGGACCAAGGATAATTGGGAATTGACCAGATCCGTATGAAAACCCAACTGCAGCAAAAAGATAGCAAAGCGGGTCATGAACGTATTGCCCATAAACAACAGATTGGCAATCCAGTTTAGCAGAATAGGAAAAGGGTCATTGAGCTTTGGCTTCCAGCCCTTCCACTCCACCAGATCATGACCCAAATCCCAGGTATAATGATCGGGAGGATACTGGCGATAATCCAGCGTCCGGTCTCCAGGTGCAATGCCCATTTCGCTTTCCCCCGGCAGCAATTGATCCAGCATATCCTTCGGAGCATCGGCATGAACGATTGCAGTTGTCAGGCTAAACATGAATAAGCCAAGAGTAAACACTAGCAAGAGCTTTAAGAAACGACCTTTGGTTTTCAAGATGACCCCTTTCCCGCCGGAAGCTGCTCCGGCGTCGTATTGAAAATCTGCAGCAAATCATCCGGGGTAGGCTCAATATGCACCCGGCCAATCCGACTGGTAATATCCTTCATATAACAATCCCCCGATTTCAACTCCCGGAATGCCTGAATCATATCCTCGTCATCCGGATCAAGCCCCAGTAAGGTCAGGTTGTCTGCAATAGCTCGTGGATCCTCTGTCCGGAAACAAAAAATGGAGCCGAGATTGTTTCTCGTCTCCTCATCACTGACATCACTGGGATTTTGCGTGGCTAAAAGCGGTACGACCTGAAAGGAGCGACCCATCCGGATAATTTCATCAATCAATAATGCCCCTTCCGGAAATTGCTTTAGCATCCAGGACTCATCTATGCCAAAGATTTTTAACTGGTCTTGGGCGCTATAAAACATATATTCTCGTCCCAAGGCAGCCACCAGGTACATGATTCCCAGGCCAAATCGTTCATTGGGAGTCAAGGCCTGCTGAAGTCGATCCCCCCGCTTTTTGGGCAAGGGTAATCCGGCCAAGGTGATGACAATAAAACGGGCGCCGCTCAAGTGAGTGTGTTCTTCTCCATCATGAGCGAAAATAAATTTGCCAAACGGACTGCGGGAATAGGACTGCAGCCGGTTTACACAGCGCCTAGCTTCGACGCGAATGGCCTCCATGGGAGATTCGACTGCAAGCCGTTCCAGCTCCTTGATGAAGGTAAACAAATCCCGCTTTGTCTGTTCGAAGGTGCACTCTACGGCCTCCATGATGGCATCGGCCCGCTCATCATTGCGTGTTCCTTCTAATAATAAGCTGAGGAAATCCAGCACAATGCCATGGGCTCGTTCCTCACTAATCGACATGCGAAAGGGATTGAATTTCGTCGTGGACTCCGCGGAGAAGTTCAGTACCGCCATGTTCTCACGGATTTCTGGAAGTAAGGCGAAGCACGAGTCCTCATTCTTCGGGTCGATGGAGAAGACAATTCCGCCCTGGTTATAGCCATGGTAGAAGAGTGTCTTCTTCAGTACCGATTTTCCGGATCCCAGTGTACCCACAATGACAATCGCCCCGGAACGATTTAATTCCTTGGACATGGGGCGTTTTAAATCCAGCAACACCGGAATACGATGCAGCGTCCGGCCGATATAGTCCCCGTCCGGATCACCGATCTCACGAGAACCGTGCAGCATGCCGGCTGAGAGAAATAAGGGGTCCATCGGAATCCGATTCACCTTATCCATCGGAGAACCGGGCAAAAAAAGCTGGAATGCCTTCCCCTGATCAGCGGGAGAACGAACCACCCGGATTTGCTTGGTGGCATATAGCTGCAGCAATTGGGCTGACCGCTCCTCCAGTTCCTTCCTGGAAGAGGCGGAAACGTTTAGCCATACCGACGTCCAAAGCAAGGGCATTCCTTTTTGCAGCTTGTTCTCCAGCACGCGGCCCCGTTTCCTCGCCCACTCCAGCGTAATCGGCGTTTCCTCCGAGGCCTCGTTATACTCACGCCGCTGGTCCTTTAGCACCTTGCGGTTACGCTGTAGACCACCGGCCGCTTCATGAGGCGTCAACACTTGGAAGTGAAGGCTGACCTCTGCCGGAAACGGCAAATCCTCCAAGGCATACAACCATTCTTCACCGATCGGGGATATTTCCTCCGGCACATCCACGACAGAGAAAAAGGACTGGTAGCTGGTTCGGCTATTCTCCTCCCCATCATCATGATGGACGATCCAGGTTTTCATCTTTTCTTCTGCAACCAGATCATTAGCCATGAGAATCGGTAGGGACTTTTTGGGGCGCAACAGCACCTTATCCCCTTTAATCCGTAGCTCACGCATGGATTCTGGTTCCAGGATGAGTTGGGGCTCTGCATCCAATCCCCGGAAAAATCCGCGCCTTAGCAGCCATTCGATTTCACCCGCGGTGCTGCGCTCGCCGCTTAGATGGTGCTGTACCTGATTGTATTGCAGGCTTTCTGCCAATTGAGCAAACCGAATCCGCTCCAGCTCCAGTTCGCCGCGCTGACGGTACCAGAATTGCTCCTGGACACTTTTTCCCAACACAGCCAGTAGGGTTTGCAGCGTCTCGCCGGTTTTGCGCAGGCCGGATAGATCCACTTCCGGAAGTTGCTTTTGTACGGCGGACAGCTGGAGGGCCAGATACAGGGAGCGTTGCCAGGGTCGGCGTTCAGCAAAACGTCCAAGCACCGCTTGTACATATCGCTCATGCTCAACCCCTCGGCTCCCCCGCTTCCCCCGCCAGGCATTCGCATCCATCATCCGGGTTACCGAGAGCATCTGACCGTAGCCATGAAACCCATGCAAAAATTGCTGCAGCCCCGTTACCGTCCCCCGTTTTTTCTCGGGTGACTGGTAGGCGTAGGGCTTGAGTGGAATCCGATAGATCGCCCAAGGCTTCAACTGGACATCGAAGAGGATATTACCTTCCCAATAGAGCACCGGTAATTTCATCGGCTCCCCCCTACCTTAAGCTATCTCAGTTGATCCAGATTCGATTGCGATCCGCGTAATCATACATGCGCTCCAGATTGTCATCCAGCTCCTCCGCATTCCGAGCCGTACGAAAAGCGGCCAAATGGGAAAAGCTGCGAAAACAGGCTTCACGGCTTAGCATATCGGCAATCCGGTTCCCTTTTTGCTCGACACTCGTGGAGGTATCTTCAAGCAAAGCCTCCAGTCCGATGGATACGGTAACCTTCCATATCCCCACATCCTCACCTCGTTTCCGTTACCTGGTCCCGCTCCTTAACCTGCCATATCTCCTGATTGGTGAAATCTCTCTCTATTAAAACTTGTACTGGCTTAGCCGTAGCCCATACCCGCTTTCCCCGCCCTTTACCAACAAATCTGGTTGGAAGCACGAGGTCCTTTTCGGAACGATGCTTGCTTACAGCAATACTTAATCGCTTGGTTCGCCCATGCCACTTGACCTGGCTACGCGCGGGTAATACCAAGGATTGCAACCCGTCTACATGCCCCTGCACCGCTGCCATTCGTCCTTGCCAGATTTCACTTTCGCCTTGTGACGAAATTCGGTCATAGGAACGGCACCTGCTTTCCCACTTCACTTTTCCTTTTCCCCCAAGCTGACGAATGGCCTGCCAGCGGACGAACCACTTGGGCCGTACCAGAAAATACAGCATATCGCGTAAATAACCCGGAACGGTTTTCCCAGCCGGATCCAGCTTGACGGTATAAAAAGCAGCAGCTATCGGGCCCACTGCCATGGTGAACAAACGATCAAAGGGTAGCAGCCAGGACAGGATGGGAATGATATAGCACAAAACAAAAAACACCATAATGTAGACGAGCCATAGCACCACCCCATCCTGGCGAATCGGCATCCATAACCGAATATCCCCGATATGGTAGATCAGAGGCCGCACCCGGTATAAGGCCCGATAGGATTCCGCTTTCTCCTGCTCCATGTCCTTCACCCGCCTGTTGTATCGGTTAATCCATCCACTGAAATCCCCAGCTTCTTCAGAACATACAAGGCCAGATACTTTGCAATACCAGGGGCAAATACGAAGATCCCTAAAATAACCGACAACATAATATGGGACCAGAGCCGGTTGGTTTCTCCATTGGCATACATTTTGACCCCGCGATAAATCGCAATGGTCAGGAAAATGGCTTGCAGCAGTCGTTTAATGACTAATAGACCCGTGTCTACGAAATCTCCTTCCAAGCCGATCCCCTCCATGGATGGATACGTTTAGGTGGAAACATCCTCCACAAAAAACTTGCCGTCTTGCTCAACGACGATAAGCTTCCAGCGTTGGGTCAATCGAAAACCGGTGCTTTCTTCCTGAACCCCAAAAATGAGCGTCACCAGATAAGGACCTGTTCCTCTGACCTCCACTTGCTCCAGGCTGAGGAATCGCAGGCGTCCCTCCAATGTAGTCAGGTTTGACGTTGCTGTTACGTAATTCAGCAGACTGCTTTTCTCCTTACCCTCACACATCGCTTTCAGAAAGCTTTCCATCGTCGGCCGCATGCGCTCCCGTACTTGACCAGATGCTGCTGCCTCCTTGTTCTCTTCGGGAACCGTAGGCGGTATTGAAGGTACCTGCAGGAGAGGGATAGCCGCAACAGTCGCGCTCTTACCGGTTTCCATCCAGACTGGAACCTCTGCCTCCCACAACAATCGATGGGGATTGGCCACTGTTACCCGCAGGGAAACGATATATCGCGAACCGTTTCCGGATAAAGAAAGCAGTTCTACGGCAAGCACTTGCTGTTGGCTGGATTTTTGTTCCACTTGCAGTAGAGAGGCTTGAACCAACTGATCGGGGCTGACATAGGGCTTCAATCGAATCTGACGGGCTTCCGGCAGTTCCTCACCACTCCAGGTCATCCATTCCCGAACGAACCCCGTTGCTGCGTCTACAGCTACTTGCTGCCGTATGGATTGGGGTAAGAAGGCTGCGGTGTACTCCTGTTGGGGGCGAGTAAGAGTTTCAATGGCGCCTAAGCTGGAGAGGATCAACATGACCCACAACAGCAATTTAGGTAAAACTCTCATGTCCACGACATCAGTTCCTTTCCCCAGGCGGTTGATCGCGGGCTTGTTTCCCCAGGATCGGAATCGCTTCTTCTGATAGTGGGGGAAGGAGCGGTAGTTCCCATAAAGGCAGCCGTATTCCGCGATTCCCGAGCCAACAGGCTTTGCCAAGTCCCACCTCCTTCAAATTCTGTTCATTCATGACCCATATCCCGGGTAACGGATGACCGCTAAAGGTTCCTCGCTGCAGAGCCTCCCAGATATCCATCAGCATCTTGGTCCGATTATCACCTCGGGTCAGGAATAACACATGCACCTGCTCCACCTTGGGCCAGATGGTGGGAAGCAAATCCCCGTATTGCACCATCTTCTCCTTCAGGCGCCATAAGGTTTCGGTTCCCGTGTCATACTCCAAATGAAAGGCAAGCCGTCCCTTTCCCGGGAGCATGACCATCCCGAAGCCATCCGGCTTCACCGAAGCGGATGGCTTCCTGCCTTTTCGTGGCTGAACATATCGCTCGGCAGATGCCCGCGGATCCAACCACTCGATCAAGCCCTCACCCTCTCGGTCTACACTGTACCGAATGACTTCTACGAAGAAAGCATTGGTACCGTAAAAATGCTCCAACTGCACCGGACCGTCCTCCCAGGCTTTGGAGCGAAACACCGTTTCGTCTCCACTTAGGCTAGCCGCGGCCCTTGCTCCGTAGGCAGTCAGGGTGTAACCCACATGATTTCGCTTTAGAAAAGGGAGTAGGACACTTCGTAACAATCCCTTCGTCCGTAATTCCACGGCAATGTTATACATGGTCTTCACCTGGTAATGAAGCATGATCGCCAATTGATCTGCCGTTAGCAGCGTATGGCGATACAACATCAATAACGTTTCTTTTTTGGCTTCGTAATACAACCCGGGTGGCCTCCTCTTCTTCCGCCAGTGAGAGATAGTCGGCAGCAGGCCAAGGCCCGCTTGCCGCCACGTTTGGCGGCTTTTGGCCGATGTTGCTCGTGATAACCTTCCCCGGAAGCTTCCCTCGAACTTGCTTTCGAAGGTCCTTTCGAAGGCTCTCCGGAACACTCCGATGGACTGTTCTCTGGCCATTCCTCTTTATCTGGTTCCCCTATTGAAATAGCGGCAGCTCACTGGGGCCGGTTGTGCCTGGCTGATCCGTACGCTTCATCTCTTTTTCGACCTCGTCCACGGACCGCCCATCTTGTCCATCCGAATGATCCCATGCCTCTTGAATCCAGGTTTTGTGCTGAATGGGCACGATTTCGTTCTTCACCGTAAACAGCTCCAGTCGCCCTTCCTGGCCCTTGGTCCGCACAATGGCGTGGAGCTCGGCCAGGTTGATCAGGTCGTTGCTATTGACCTGGGGCTTGAGCCAACGGGACAGCTTGTCTGCATCTGGTCCGCCTAATTGCAGGAGCATTAGGGTACCGATGTTGCCCAGGATGGCCTCCAGAATGCGATCCGACAGCTGGGATAAATACTGGGTAGCCAAAAATAGCGATAAACCGAATTTCCGGTCCTCGGCCAGTATTTTCGTCAGAATATCTGTCGCAAACAGATGGCATTCATCAGCAAAGAACAGATGAGGACGGGATTGATGTTGGGGTCGTTTGCGGCAGGTGAAATGGTAATCGATGAAGAACAGGCTGGCCAAGATTTTGAGCAAGTCCGGAACACAGCCGGAACCATCAATCAGGACGATGTGCCCGTTGTCCATCACCTGTCGGGTGTGAACACTGCTTTGCAGTTGGCCCAACATCCGCCGCGAGGTTGGGTATGTGGTTAAAGCACCCAGCTTGTTCAAGATGGGACCCAAATGCTCTCCTACGTTTTTGATCTCTGCGAATTCATCCGTCCAGAAATGGCGTAAATGAGGCTCCAGATGCGGTAGCATTTTGCGCCGGTACGTTTCATTGAAGAAAATGTCCACGATACCCAGCACCGTCTGCGGCGGCACGGAGAGTAAGCTCAGCACCGCATTCCGCAGGTAATGCTCCGCTCTTGGACGGGAGCCGGGAAATAACTGCTGCAACGTGGTGACAAATTCACCCGTCAGGCTCTCCCGCACATCGGCGTGGGCCGCCTGAAACAAGTTGAAGCCCCGCGGCCGTTCCGTGGGACCTAAGGGGATGACATGCAGCTTGGGATAAAGCGACTTCGGAATGATGCTGAGCAAGGTTTCAATGGCGCCTCCGTGGGGATCCAAAAAGGTAAACCCCGGTGCACTGTCCGGCGCCTTTTCCAATTCCTCCACCATCGATCTCATGATGGAGAGTAAGGTGGACGTTTTACCAGAACCAGTCGTGCCGGCCAAAAACCCATGCTTCAAGATTTGATTGAGCGGCAAGCGAATCTCTTTGTTGCTGCCAGGGACATTACTTTTCCCGATAAACAGTCCTTTGTTCAGTCCCTCTGGGGCGGGAATGATCTTTGCATGCAGCTTTTGCATATGCAGGGCCCCCGTTTCCCCGTAAGCGGGGATCTGAAGCCAGTAACCCAACTCCTCCGAGGACAAGAGGATTTGCTTAGTGGGAATGCCAGGCTTCAGCATCCGTTTTCTCTTGCGGATAGGATGCAGCAGAATTCCGTTACCTGTACGCATGGACTGCAGCATGTCGTTCATGGTCTGCAACCTCGCCTTGGAAAAGGGAGAACGGATTAGAACTCGAAAGTCTACCCATAGACCGATCTCTTCCTCCTGCTGCTTTCGGCTTAAATCCCTTAGCAGCTGCTGTTGATGGCCATTGGGCTCCCTTTGCTGACGACGCTCCTTTTGATTACGCTGCATTTCCCTCCAGATAGCCCGCATGGATACCGGTTCATTCGCCGGGGATTGCAGCCAGGACTGGGCCTTGTGAACACGGCGGAACATTTCCCCCTTATTAGAGGGAGCGATGCTTAGCTCTAGCCATACTTCCTCTCCCGCCTTCAATTCTCCCCCGCCCATCGCTGCAATTATCTCATTGACCGGATCCTTCCCCTCCGGGTAAAAGGCAGCAATAGAGAGTGCACCTTTATAAACGGGACGACCTTGAGCCACCAGCATATGCTTGCCAGAACCAGCCTGGAACTCTGGTGCTTCAACCGGCAATAAGTAGACACCGGACACCTGATTTTGAAATCCAGTACGAAACCCCATCCAGCGAATATCCGGGACAGAAAAGTACAATCGTACCTGCCCGGCCGGTCCTTCACAGCGGATCAGGAAACGAAAGTATAACTGCCCATGGAAAATTTGTTTGAAACGAGGCAAACCCAGATGGCTGATATGCTTCGCTAAGCGGGTGGCGTTGGCCAGATTCATTGAAGATGCATCGAGAGATGACAGGACCTCGAACCACAACATCTGTTTCACCGGTCCTTTTCCCGGCTTGCACCAGCGTGGAAATAAAAAAGAAGGCATTTGATGCCCTCCTTTCAAGCTTCTATGAAAAATGTGAGTTCTTCTCCTCCTTTCTTCTCCAAACCTTTAATGAGCCATATATGGGTGATATGAAAAACAGGCCGCTCCGCATCCGGATGGCCTGTCCCATATCTTTCGACACTATCAGTATAGCTGATCTTATTGTACATGTGGTGCCCCAAAGAGTGCTACGATTATCACCAGTCTGTTCCCTATTCGTCCCCCACTCCGTCCCCTTCAGACCAATCCTCTGAAATGGCTAGAAGTGAGTTCGGGCCTCCTACAAACTGATAGATTTTCTGAAGGATTCGTTTTCGTCGTTCAAAGAAAAGTCGTCGTGTCAAAAGCAGATTTTTCATAATAACTTCGTTGGAGAAGTGCTTTTCATACTTTTGCTCCACGAAGCGTTGCTCCTCCATAGACAAGGAGCTTATGGCTGACTCAAGAAGTTGGATTTTCATTTTCAGGACGGGAAGCTGCAGTTGTTGAATATCTAGGCGCCGAATCACCTCCTGAAGAACTGCCTCATTTTTCTTGCCTTGAGCATAAATCGCTACCTGCTCGAACCGTTGGGTCAAGCCAGAAACAGCTTCCAACTGGCTTTCCAAGGAAGTAAGTTTGGCTCTCCATTGAGGCAATGCCACGAGCCATTTTTCCGCTTCATCATAGGAGGTACGTATTGTCATTTTCCCCATCCCCGCTGTCTGATCCGGTTCCGTACCTTACCATGCCAATCATGGCGCATCAGATGAGCATAGAATGTATGCACTTCGTCCCTCGAGTGTTGGACTCGCTTCACTACTATCATTTTTGCATGAAAAGTGGACTTTGAACTTGTTTGACCGCTGTTTTGACTTTCGGTATCTAAAACATTCATATTAGTCAGTTCCCTTCCTCCATTAAGATGCAAGAGCGCTCTTGCTCTTATTGTAAGAGGGGGCCGAGAAGCTCGTAAGATGAGTTTTCATGTAGAACAAAGTTAACTAAGGTTCTATATACATGTAGAACCCTCTCTGTGAAAAAAATAATGCTCCCTGTTAAGGAGCACTATTCATGGATTAACATAGAAAGATCTTACAAAACCCCTCTCATTCTGGCCTTCCTCGCTGCTTCCTTACTACTTCCAACTCGGTACTTTTTCAATATGTGATTGATATGCTTTTTAACAGTGCTTTCACTTATAAACAAACTTTCTGCCATCTGGCGATGAGATTGCCCCTGATCCACAAGGCGAAGTACTGTTGTTTCCGTCACTGTTAATTGTTGCCGCCAAGCATCCATTTTCATCCTAACCAGTTCATTGCGAACCGCCCAAGCAGAACTGAAGTGAATCGGAGATCGATTTCGATGAGCCGCACGAATGGCCTCAGGAATGTCCGGTAAGTAGGACTTGGAAACAAAATTGCTAACTGAGTGGGCTAGGGATTCAATAATCCATTCCTCTCTTCTTTCATCACTTAGCATAATTACTTTGGAGTTATGAGCTTTAACGATTTCGAAGACAGCCTCCATTACATCAGACATCTTCTCCAGAATAGGGAAGTCCATCAGTACCACATGGATTCGAAGAGAACGTACCGCATTAAGGAGTTCCTCTCTTGTTTTTACTGTTCCAACTAGACATAAATCCGGTTCTTCGCTTAGACAAAGCTCGACAGATGATTTCCACAATGAATCCCTCTCTGCTAATAAAACATGAATGTGATCCATTTTAGGCCTCCTGTTCAGAGTCAGTTTTCGACACCAGATTCCATTTTTGTGTTCTATTACCACTCTACTCAGAATGGATATATATGGATAGGTTAATTTTTTCATGACCCTGCCAGTAGTCCCTTTGTATGGAAAATATATAGATTCTTCCTCCTATCTCTTCTTTAGGAAATCCAGCCCTTGCGTTTCGCCAAAGCAGCGGCTTCTTTCCCATTTTTCACTTTCATTTTTTTTATTGCATGAAAAACATGGTTCTTTACGGCACCTTCTGAAACATGAAGATATTCCATTATTTGTTTTCGGCTGTAGCCTTGGCCAATAAGCTCAAGAATCTCTTGTTCGCTTCGAGTTAATATCCATTTCCCCTCAATCTTTTTCAATCGGCTGATTTCTTGACTCAATATCTCCATTATTTTTACTTCATTGTATCTTCGTCCCGAATATGCATCTCTAATTGCGAACGATATATTTTCATAACTGGAATGCAGCACAATATTTATCATTCCCGCCTGGATTGCACTGCTTATCCACTCCCCATCTTTTTCTGAGGATAATAAAATTGTTTTAATATGCCCCTGGTATAAAATTAAGTCGTATTTTTCAATGAACGAAAGAGCAAACCATAAATCCATTAAAATAATGTCATATATCCCTTGAGTTATATGTTGTCTTATCAACTCTCTTGATGCCATCAACTCAACCACGAAAATATCTGGCTGTTCTTGGATTTTTTTCTTAATATGAGTCCCAATATGCTCACTTTCAATGAGAAGCACTTTTATTTTTCTCATACCTTTTTTCCTCCCATTACAATATTCGCTACTTCAAAATGCAAAAAGGCATACCTCAATTAAGGTTATGCCCCAAATGCATATCAGACTGAATGACTATATCTCCAATCATGTAGGATAATTGTGGTTGAATGACCTCAACATGATCGCGGAGCAGACCATTTGGCTTACTGGCACTCCTCCTTACTCTTTGGCTAACTCCAGTAAAACATCATCCGCAAAAAAGCCATTCGTGGTGGACTTGGTATATAGCCTTATTTCCGCCTCTCCTATTGAACCTGCTTCATTGAATCTGATTTGTCCATTCAATTGAACCCAACCACCACTGTCAGCCATAGCAGAAGCGATGGTTCTATAGTATGTTGTGCCGTTAACCTTAATAACGGCTGTCAGATATACCATGTCAGAACCGTTTTCTAACTTTACCCATGCAGATCCCCTGTACATTTGTTCGTTTTCCAAGATTACACTCTGTCTTATATTGGCCCAAGTCGCTACTCGATTGTAAACCTTCATTGAATTTTGTCCGCTGTGCACTTGTGATGTTTCAGTTATGATAGAGGAACCGTTGGCGGTCCAGCCTGTCTTGCCGTACTCAAACCCTGGATTCTGAAGCAAATTCGAAGAAGTTGGTATTTCCTCCAATCTGGCATTATCCACATAAAAACCACTCGTGGTATTGGCGGTATAGATCCGCAAATGCGCGGAGGTTACAGCTTCAGTCTCCCTGAAAGTAAAGCTACCGGCAAGACGGACCCATTGTGAAATAGTTGCATCTGCCATACCCAAGGTTTGATATTTCACAACATCCCCTACCCGATACTCCAGCATCATAATGGCCATATCTGAACTTTTCTCCATCTTGATCCAGACCGATCCTTCATATGTTTTACTGTTGTCAACGCTAACGGGTTGCCTAATATTTGCCCATGTTGCCGCTCGGTTGTAAACGTAGACTGCTTTGGCTCCCGAATAAACCTGCTCAGTCACAGAAGCCAAGTTTGAACCATTGGGCATCCAACTGGTTGTACCATTCTCAAACCCCCCATTCAACAGGAGATTTATCCCAGGATCTGGCTCATAAGCAGGACTTAAAATAATTACTCCGTTCGGTGTTTTAGCATTATTAATTATAGTGAAGAAACCCTTGCCCATAATGGGCTCAGTCGGATCAAAATAGTTAAATACTGCTTCTCCGTCTACTTGTAAGGTGACATTTGCACCATATGGCGTATCCTGCTTTCCGAACTGAACCTCATGCCAGATTTTGTCTCGGAGGACGGTATTAGGTAAAGTCATGAGAACCTTCTGACCATTGCTCCACTTCTGCAGTTCCAATAGATCCTTTTTGACTATAAGCAAATATCCGTTATTTCCATTCCAAGGTAGTTGTGCTTGGGGAGAACTGGAAATTTGTAAACCGTACCACATATCATTGTTAGGGAGATCCATTCTAGCCTTAAAAGCGATTCGCCCATCGCCATACTGCTCATAAACATAACTGGTGACACCCTGGCCATATAACTCCATCTTGTTATTATGAAAAGAAAGAGTGGCATTCCCCCCAAGATTGTTTAGTAGCCAGTTTTGCTGATCATCAAGCGGTGCCTGCAAATCTGTAACAGCAAGAGGCGGCAGAGTAGAAATTACTTGTAGTGGATATTCAGAACGGACCTGAGGATTTTGCACAGAGGCAGCTGTCAAAACAACGCTTCCACTTCCTATTGCCTTCACCCTGCCTGCCGTGTCGACAGTAGCTACAGCGTGATTGCTCGACGACCAGGTAATCCCGCCTTCTACTGTAACAGGGAGCATTTGAGCTACCAACTGCAAACTGGCTCCAGTTTCCAGCACAGGAGTATTTATGCCCACTGAGACATTGCTTACAGGAGGCTCCTCAATCAATCCAAAATCGTCTACATAAACATAATCAAGTCCCGCTTCCTTGTTTACATAAACTATTGCGTTACCCTCCGCCCCTGTTTTTATGACAAGCTCATGCCGGGTCCATTCCCCACCTGTGGAAGAGATAGTTTTCTCAGCCAGTACCCCCTGCTCTGTGCGAACACCCAATTTGGCTGATTCACCGTTTGGGATTTTGAGCCATGCAAAAAGATGATACTTGGTGTTGGGCAGCAAACTGTTAGTAATCTGTTGCACGCCGTTTTCCCCTTTACCTAGACGAAGTCCCTTGTTGGAGGCGCGGGCATTGCCTGTAGAGCTCATCATGGAAGCGCCCCATACTACCGTAGCATCCTCCGTACCGGTTTTCGTCCATTCATAAATTGGCTTAACTGCACTGGTCTGTAGGTCTTGCCGCTCAAAACCGGAATTCTTTATTTGGTTTCGGAATGATGCATGAGATGAGACATAAACCGGCTCAGGTGGAACCGCGAAATCTCTTCCTGCACTCCATGCAGGTAATCCGTACTCCAGGGCTCCTATATCCGGATTGCTTCCCGTATACCCTTCGGTAATACCAGTTAACGAAATACCCCCGTCAATAGCAGGTGAACTTGCTTGTAATCGAAAATCTCCAGCCGCGGCATTCACGAACATAGGAGAGACGACGGCGGTAACGTTGTTGCCGTGAGCAGTTTCTCTACCATACAACGTCTCTGCCGAAAAGATATTGTTAAACATCTGAGTGCCTAATGTATCCTGAGTGAACACATAGCCCCAATCATTCTTAATATCCAGTTCATTATTATAGAACGTATTATTATAAACCAGATGGAATTCTGCCGGAAGATTTAACCGTAGACCTTCCTCATTATTGTAGATGAGATTGTGATGAATAACGAAATTGTGGGTGGAATTATCCAGATACAAACCGGTGTTAGCCTTGGTTGCCTTGTTGTCATGAATCTTATTGTAAGCAATTTCAACATTATCTGCGTCAAGGGAAACCCCATAGATAAGTCCTAAATCGTGAGACAGATATCCGCCTTCATAAAAATCGTTATACTGTATCCTTGTATTACTTAGCTGTCCGCCGTTAAAGGCCAAGATGCTTCTACCTGATCCATACGCTGTATTGTGACTAATCAAATGAGCATTTCCGGAAACGGACAACGCGGAAGCATAAGTGCCGCTATAGTTGGTTGTGGCTATCTCATTGTTAACAATACGGTGCCCGTTTCCGACAATCTCCACTCCCCGGCCTGAGCTGTACTTAATCATGCTGTTCTTCAGTTCATTGTACTGTCCAGCAATCCTGATGCCTGTCTCTGCCTGTGAGGAATACTTTTCTGTATTGGTTTCACGGTGAGAGACGTAGGAAGCTTTTATGCCATCTAACACACAATGCTCCCCTCCTCGGACAAGTCGATGATCACCTGTACCCAACCACCCATTTAGATTACCTTCTTCAAAGTCAGAGTTGGTGATGGTGGGTATGGCAGCCGAACCATTTTTAGTTTTGATGCTAAAATTATCTCCATATGCTTCGCCGATCCCATTATTCATCTGCAAAAAAACCTCGGCACTGGTGCTCTCTGCGCCTGTTGTAAACTCCACTCCCACGGTTTTGTATGATAGATGGGAAAAACTCTGGCTAACCATGGTTCCTCCATATTGACGAACTCCCAGACTGCCAATTCCACCCGCAGTATCTACCTTAACTGAAGCGGTTAACACATAGGTTTGGGATGGCTGGAGATTTGTAATCGTCCGGGAGATGGAACTTCCCGCATCCTTGATAGCAACCGAAGCTGTGTCCAGTGACTGGGAAGTGGTAATAGATCCGGCGAATACCTCCAATCCCTCAATGTGAATATAAGACAGATTGGATAGATCGAAAGCAAATTTCCTTTCCTTTGCCTCTACTAGGAGAGTATTAGGATCAGCACTGCCTGGAGCCCACAAGTAAAGCATTTGCTCCGCACTGTCGTAATACATCTCTCCGGGTTCATCCAATGCTCCCAGTACGCCACTCAAAAAATAATTGCCCCCAACCATGGCCTGGTTGCTAATGTCCGGTTCATTACCAACAAAGCTCATATTCTTTGAAAAGGATCGCGTGACCGTACTCGTCCACGCCGACCAGCGGGAGGCGCTCCACACCCATACTGTGGCCCCTGTCCAATTAAGTTCCGGTAACTCTTGGTCTGTGATCGTTACCTCTTGACCGCTCGGGTATGATACCGCTTCCATTTTTGCCAACGGTGGTTCCAGCAAAGAGGAAGCACCCAAGTTGGGCCAACGAGCCAGATGGACTGCCTCACCGTTAACATACACCTGATTTTCTTCTCCAAGCCTCAGGTTGGCCGGTGCCTTGTAAATAAAACCGCTATGCTGCATCCAATCGTGGATCTGCTCCGCTCCACTAACCACTACCTTCTCATTGGCCATTGCCCGAAAGGTAATAGGCATTCCAGCCGAGCCACTGTGTACTGGCTTAATAGACTCTCTGTAAGTGCCACCTCGAATTATAGCCGTATCCCCTGGTTCCAGCACTGTACCAGCCTTCTGAATTGTTCGCCATGGCTGATCTAAGGTGCCAGGGTTGCTGTCTTCACCGTCTATGGCTACGTAATAGGTATTGCCTGATACAACTGGCTCCGCTTGTGTGAATCCCGCGGGAAGCGATACTCCAGCCATTCCCAGCATCAGAGCCAATAAACTTGCTACTACCTTTTTCCTCATCATCAATTCACTCCCCAGTTCATTAAAGGAATAATACCTGTGCATGGCCTAAATAGGCGACTGAAACTCTGGCCTAAACTTAACCCAAACCATGCACAGGTGGCTTACCTATTTTTTGTTAGCAGTAACCCATTGATCTAACTGCTTCTGGATTTCCGAACGAATCTTTCCTTCCGGATCGGCCTTGTGTAGCTTATCATAATATTGGGGTAGATATTGCGCAGGATCTACGGTTCCCGTATACAGGCTTGATTTCATCTCGTCATTGACCGCATTCACGTTGGCAATGACGCTCTTCAGCGATTCCACATCAGCATTGAATCCTACCAACGGTGAAACAACCGCTTCTTCATTATATTTCTTCGTCTCCTCCCATACAGTCGGGCTCATACCCCTGATGATATAGGCGTTAAACTGGTTGCCCATTGCCCAGGAGATGTTCGGCCAATAGCCGCCGCCTTCTACCTTGGATACGGTTCCGTCCGCCTCCTTTTTGTAATGTTTATTCTCAATTCCGTATGCCAACAGATTGTAAAGCTCCTTGTCCGTATTGACCAAATTCAGCAGCATCATTGCCCGTTCAGGATTTTTAGAGGTTTTGCTGATGGTGGTCAATGTGGACATGATCGATCCGGCTGTTGCCATCGGCTTCATATACTGAAACTGTACGACCTCAAAGCCAAGCTTGGCAGACAATTCTACATCCCCACCTGGCTTGTAGGTAGCTGTCCACATGGCATATTTGCCTCCTGCCAGCTCCTGGTTCAGATTCTGCACACTGGCAACATCCTTGCGCATAAACCCCTTTTCGTACCATTGACGTATTTTTTTAATGTTAGCTTCAAAGTCAGTCCTGTACTCCTGATCATCCAACGTTTGCAACTTGAACGAATTATCCCCTAATTTCAATCCCAGGTGAGCGCGGATCATGTCCCAGTTCTCTTTTTGATTTTTACCAAAGCTATTTAAATCGGTAAGCCCCAGTTTATCGATTCCAAACGGTGTAATATTAGGTTCACCAGCCTTTATCTTGACCAGAAAATCCTCAACTTGCTGTAGCGAGGTTACATTTTTATAATCCAAACCGTATTTATCTGCCAATGCCTTCTGAACTATAAAACCTTTGCCGCTGGCATAGACCTGGTAATTTAGCGCTCCGTAAATTTTGCCGTTGATTCTGGCAGCATCCCAATACTTTTCAGGAATGGATGCGTAATACTCGGGTGCATACTTGGCAAGCAATTGGTCAAGCTCAACGAACATTCCCTTAGACACGCCGTCTGGATACTTGTTCAACCAACTGTAGGAGGAGAATGCCAGATCAAATTCCTCTCCCGAAGCAGCCTTTAGCTGCATCTTTTGGTTGTAGGAGCCGTAATCGAACATCACCAATTTCAGGGTGACGTTCAGCTTCTCCTGCAGAATTTTATTGGCAGCCGCTTCCACACTGGATAAATCATTCTGTACCTCGGCCACCGGCAGGTACCAGGTCAGCGTGACCGGCTCCAGCTTCTGCTGGGGCTTGGCAGAAACAGCCGCCGTTGCTTGAGCCGATGGTGAGATGCTTTTTTCGTCCCCGCTGTCTGACTTGGCCGTACATCCCGTCAGACTGAGCGCTAGCGCCAAGGCACTACCCAATGCCATTCTTCCCCATGACCTTCCCTTTTGTCTGTTCATTGAATCTCCTGCTTTCTGATATGAATTATCTCAAAGGCCATTGCGGCCATTAAGAACTACGCAGTGTGCTTGGTTACTCCTTGACCGCTCCGACCGCAAGCCCTTTCACAAAATACTTCTGGAAGAAGGGGAATACGAACAGGGCTGGGCCTGCCGCCAGCACACACATGGCCATCCGTAGCGACATTTCTGGCAGAGACTGACCCTGGGATATGGATATCTGGTTTGTCTGCGCCTCCTGCATGGCCTGGACGTTGGACATGATCCGGTAAAGCAAATATTGCAGTGAGCTGAGCTTGTCATTCTCAATATATAGTAGGCTAAGCCACCAGTTGTTCCAGTATCCAAGTGCCAGCATCAGAGACAGAGCAGCTACTGCGGGTTTTGACATAGGCAGAATGATGTTTAGGAAGATCCTGTATTCGCTAGCCCCGTCAATCTTCGCTGATTCCGTGAGAGCTTCGGGAATGTCGGACATGAACCGTCGCATTAGGAAGATATACCACGGTGAGATGAGCATGGGCACGAACAGCACCCAGATGGTATCGCCCATATTCAGGTATTTGGTGACGAGAATATAGCTCGGAATCATCCCTCCGCTGAACAGCATGGTGAAGTAAATATAGAAGGATAGCTGACTTCTGTATTTGAAGCTTTTACGAGAAAGGGTATAGCCAGTCAGAGAGATCATCGCAATCGACAAGAGAGTTCCCGCCGCCGTAACCAGAATGGTTACTCCGTAGGCCTGGTATAATGCCTTGCCCTGATTGAAGATAAATTCATAAGCCTTCGTACTAAAATTCTCCGGATAGATTCCAAACCCATTGCGGACAATGGCTAACTCATCTGTAAGCGATGCGGATATCACAATCACCAGCGGTGTAGCACAGAACAGGCAGAAAATAATGAAAGCAGCATGAATCATAAATTTGGGCAAGCCTTTTGCTTCATTCATAAAGGTAATCCTCCACTTAGTATAGAGCATTCTCCCGGTTGAATTTTCTGACAATCCAATTCACCGTTAGCACCAGCAGCAGCCCAACGCCTCCCTGAAAGAGACCAGCTGCAGTTCCCATTCCAATATCTCCCAACTCCCTCAGAGTGCGGAATACATAAGTATCGATGACATCTGTGGTTTCATAAAGAGCCCCTGAGTTTTGGGTCAAAAAGTAGAACATACCGAAATCAGCCCTAAATATATTTCCTATATCCAATAGCATCAGGATAATTACGGTAGGAACAAGCAGCGGCAGGGTAATGAACCGGATTTGCTGCAGTTTTGTGGCACCGTCGATTTCCGCTGCCTCGTAATAATCCCGACTAATGCCTATAATCGTGGTGTAGTACAAAATGGAAGTAAATCCAACATGCTTCCAAATATAAGTGATAAGCAGAATATACGGCCAATACTTCGGTTCGTTGTACCACATGATCGCTTCTCCGCCGAACTTCATAATCAGGCGGTTAATTAATCCGCTCTCCATATCGAATAATCCAATAAATGCATAACCAACTACGACCCAAGACAAATAATAAGGAAAGAAAATGACAGTCTGATAAATCTTAATAAACCGCTTGGTAATTTCATTTAGCAGTACCGCGAACAGAATGCCGAATATGGGGCCAGTCACAATAAACATAAAATTCATTCCAACTGTATTGCGGGTAATCCGCCATGCATTGTTGGATGAAAAAAGGAAATCAAAATTTTGAAGACCTACCCATTCGCTCCCAATAATACCAAGGTCATATCGATAGTCTTTGAAGGCCAGAACTAGACCGATCATGGGAAGATATGAGAAAATCAACACCCACAATACAGTAGGCAAATTCATGGACATCAATTCTAGATTGTGTCTGAAGTCGGCAGATAACCGTTTTCGCACTTTTATGCCTCCTGTTCTACCATGACTGGCTGACCCGTTATTTTGCGGATGGTGAAAATACCGCTTCCACAGGACGCTCCATATAGGACCGACCCGCCTGTATCTAGGGATATGGCCTTCCATCGGATCGCTCCCAAAGAGGCCGGCTGAATATTGCGCCATGAGATTCCACCGTCACCGCTGTAATAGATGGAAGAAGCATGATGGGACCAATACAATGGCTCACATGCTACATATATCTCCTCACCGCTATAGCCTCCGATGGCTACGGAACTGGCGTTAAACAGCATATTTCCCGCGGGAAACAGTTTCTCCCAAGTGGAGCCGGAATTAATGCTTTTCCACAGTCCTTCATAAATAAAGCCTGCATATAGCACCCCCGGGTTAGCCGGGTCTGCCTTAATACATTGCAGCACCGAGGCATTGTGCTTGTGGAATGGCAATCCAGTATCAAGCCGGATCCACTTCCGGCCTTCTTCCGAGACTTTCCACAGCCCCTCCGTCCGCTCCCCGAAGTATACTACTCCCGGTTGCCAGGGGTCGGAGCACATTAACTGGTTGCTGCCGCAAGCATTTTTGGTCTGATAGACTACTACCGACAACAACTCAGCCTCTACCCAATTCCGACGGTGAGGCAAGGTGCGGATATAACCAGGAAGATGGGGCTTGTGACGGACCCATGTCCTCCCCCAATCTGAGCTGGCATAAAAACCCGCTCCTTCATTCAAATGACCATCTACATAGGCATAATACCGGCCCGGAATCTGTTCATCTTCACAGAGGACTTGAATAAACTCCTCCTTATCCAACCTCAAGACTACTTCCCCTGTCTTTCCATCGTCCTCAGAACGAATGAGCGTGCAATCGCGTCCCGGTGTTCCCACACTGTAGAGAAGGAAACCCGGACGAAACACTGAAGAGACAATCGAAGTAGAGGAGCGGTCTTTCCAATGTTTCTCCAGGTGGAAGAACGTTTTGGCATAGTCACAACTGATCAGGGGAGCATGATCCGCGAGCACTGAATATACCTTTCCGGGCTGCCTCCTATCGGCCGTGATACTCTCCATACAGGTATTCTCAATACCGGTGAAATGGTGACAAGACCATGTCCGTCCCCCATTCCGACTTATACAAACACCAAACCAATTGGTTAAATACAATATCTGGGGATCGTCCAGATCTACTCGGATCTTGGAGATGGCCAGACCCATATACCAATGTGGCATGTGAGGGGGGCGCTCTAAAACGTGGTCCGACTTATGATGAAAGAGGATTGACCAGTTCTCGCCGCTGTTCTCCGAGCAGTAGACAGGAATCGGATGATCTCCCGCACCCTCTGATTTATATGCGGGCGCTGTATACAGCCTTTCAGGATGAAGAGAATCAATAGTAATAGTATAATAGTCCAGCGTTGGGGGGAGTCCGGTTGTCGCATGCTCCCATGTACGCCCTCCGGTCCTTGAGCGCAGAACTCCTCCTGGCTTTATATGGGTTGCATAGAGAACCTGCGAGTTTGCCTGATGAAAGGCCATTTCACTGATATGATAACCTTCCAACAACAACTCCCAAGTCACCCCCCGATCGAGGCTTCTATAGAGTCTGCCTGCGCCACCACTTGCCCGCGGGAAGTCCTGGAGAAGCCGAAGGCGATCCTCTCCTGCTTCGGACAAAAGTGCTTGATCCCCTATAGTGCTTACATAGAGCACCTGACTCTCCAGCGGATGAAAAGCCACATGGGAAATTCTCTCCCCTTCCAGCCCACGGTAATGCCAGCATTCTCCTTTATCCTCACTTACCCAGAGCCCTCCGCTGTATCCCCCAACCGCCACGAAATGTGAATCATTGGGATCAAAGGCTATTACCTCACCACACATGCGAGTCGGGCCATTCCCATAAAAATCCAGAGATTCGCACACTTCATACCATGATTCCCCACCGTCGGTTGTTTTGTGAATGGTACCGAACAAACGCCCTCCTCTGGCTTCACCTGAGCAGCGGAACAGTATCCGAGAATCATGGGGGCTAAGAGCAAAGCTCTGCACACTGTGATGATGGCAATGAGTCATACCGTTATTGACTGTCCGCCAGCTTGCACCTCCGTCAATACTCTTGTAGATTCCCGCCACATCACAACGGGCATATAGAACGGTTGGCTCACTCCAGTCCTGGACAATTCCCGTGATGTACCCCCCTCCATGCGAAGCAGCAGGACTCCATTCGAATTTCGTTTCTCTTTGTTGTGACGACTTCTCTCTCTCCAACATGTGTTGCCCTCCTGAACCTGTTGAATATTCAGTAATTCCAACGTTATCTTAACGTTTTGAGCTTGTTTGAAAAAGTGTACAATTCTCATTTAAGTGTAGAAACGAGTGTAATACCCGCAAAAATGTGCACAATTGCATTCTCTAAAAGCAAAACAAAAAAATATAGCCTAAGAAGAACCAGGTGGAGGAGGCTGCCAGGTTCTTCTTGGGCCGGAGAAAACTATAGTTCATCCAGGTTCTTCTTGCGGGCATATTCCCGTGGAGTGGCGCCAAATTTTTTTTTGAACAGCTTGAAAAAGTAGCTTTTGTTGTCAATTCCTATTTCCTGCATGATCTCCTCTACCTTCAAGCTGGTTTGTTCAAGGAGTTCCGCCGCCTTGTTCATTCGGACCTCATTTAAATAATCGTTAATAGAGATATCCGCGACCTCCCTAAATATTTTCCCGGTATAAGTGGAGGACAGTTTCAACATGGACGCAATCTGCTGTTGATACAAGCTACTGTCGTGATAGTTGTGACGAATAATCTCCTTAACAGCCTCTGTCAGAATAGCATGCTTCTCGTTCTTATCTACTGAGCTTGCTTGTGATGCCTGCTCAATGGATTGATAAAGCGCCTGTCCCGCCTCTTCAAGTGTCTCACAATCCATAATACGTTGAACTAGACTGTCCAGTGGCAGTCCCGACGAGCCAAGTCGGATACGGTCTAACTCATCCAGTGTAGACAGAACCAGATAAACCAAATGCATAAGGTAAAGTTTAATCGAGTTGTAGTTGTACTGCTTTAGTTTCTCTAAAACCTCAAGTATAGTTTTCTCCACAGACACAAGATCTCGACACTTGATATCTTCCACGAATTTCTTTTCATGAAGTATAGAGTAATCCAGTTCTTTCAATTGATCCGCAGCTAGAATCGTATCCTCAAAAATAATTGCCCCATAGCCTTGGACAAAGCGATACATCCCGAACCGCAGAGCCTCCTCATACAATACCGCAATTTCTGTACGCCGCGAGGATAGGGTGCTACAGGACACGGTGAAAGTAATATTATAGTGCTCCCGAATAAACTTTTGGGTATTGGTAACAGCCTGTTGGAGTACACACTGGCTTATGGGGGCAAACCCACCAGTAAGGGCAGTATTTTCGTGAAGAGAAGGTAGGCTAGTACCAATTAGAAGTACCAAATGCCCGTTCTTTAAGTCCACAGAGGCACATTTATATTCTTGTGTAAGATATTCGGATAAAACATTAGCGACAGCAAAACCATACAGTTCTTTCTCCCACTCGCTGGAGCGAGCAGCAAGCTCAGCGAATTTGTCCAATTGTACCACACATACACAAAAACAGTATTTATCGGATAAATCCAGTTGAACAGCACATTCAGCCTTTTCCCATTCCTCCTCGCTCATTGATCCGCTCTCAACCAGCATGCTGCGAAGGTAAAAGCTACGAAGGATTCCCTCATTAAATTGATCTTTATCCCTAAACTGCTCAATTTGGCGAACATGATTCTGAAAGATTCGGGAAAGTAGATCCAATTCATCCTGCTGGTCTTGCTCCAGTACATTGTCTGGGATACGAGATACCACATCCTTAACCAATCGACCAAGGGGCAAATAGATAGTTCCAGAAACCATGTAGGAGGAAAATACGACCACTAACAGAAAAATCATGGTCAACACGGTGATGTTCACCTTTATTTGCTTCTGGAAGTGAGAAAACTGATGGTCATCTTGCATCATTAGAATGGACCAGTCGGCATTTTCCACTCTAATAAAGGCAGTCAGGTACTCCCTTCCTTCATGTTCCATTTTCACGAAGTCAAAGCTGGGCTCACCGGTTGTAGACTCCCCAAATCGGGATATGATCTGTCGGGCACTCTGGCCCTTTTCCATTGCCGGCCCCGTGCCAAAGAGTACCATGCTATCCTTGTCAATAATTGAAACCATATCCGCTCCGGTACCGTTATTATGTGTCAGGCTACGGATATTATCGACGAGCCATTGGGTCCGAATATTAATGATGACCGCACCATCCGGTTTGCCTGTGGAACTCACCGATTCGAACACCGCGAACGAAAGTAAGTCCTCCCTCTGCCCATACCCATTTTCGATGGACAGAGGGATAAACTTCATCTTTTGCAACCCGGAGCTGGAGTTTACTAAGGCCTTTAGATTATAATCCACATTCGAGAGGCTTTGGTACGTGGAGTAAAAGGTATCCAACGTGCCGTTATAGATATTCACAGAATGGATAAATGAAAAGGCGTTGATACTTTTCTCTATAATTGCCATCTTGCTGATCAAATCGTAAACAGCCCCCTCTGACTGGGCAAACATCAGAGATTGGGATTCATTACTGTAATAAAGGGAGGCGCCCATGGTACGGATTACATCATGCATATTATCGATACTATACTTTAATTGTCCCAATATTTTTTCATTATTGACGGCTTCCTTTTTCAATACCGCATCTTCCATATTCAAATAAAGCCCCACCGAAAACACAATGATAAGCACCGTAGTAGCCAGCATGATCCATAAATAAATGCGCCGCAGATATTTCTTCCGTATATTACGGGCAAGTCCCCCCATAAGCCCAATCTCCCTTTCATGATCAGCAAAGCCATGTTGTTATTTTATTTGCAGCTCTACTTCTGTTCCAACCAAACCGGCACTTGTTGCCCGAAGACGCAACATGCCTGGTTCCTTACCACTTTGGATCAAAACAATGCACCATCCATGGAACGTACGACGACGGCTGGCCTTATCCGGCTCATGGCTACTTGGATTACCATTACCCACACCTAATATTCGCCCAGAACCGGTTAATGAAAATAAGATGTCGTTATCTGCATAAGGAACTACCCGTCCATGCTTATCTGTCACGGCAACTCTTATTGGAATGGTATCCATTCCGTCTGGAAGCAGCATAGTTCGGTCAGGATATAGGTGAATCCGGTAAGGGGCTTCTGTGGTGGTCACTATAGATTCTACACATGCCACCCCCTTCTGCCAACCAACTGCACGCAGTTCTCCAGGCTCGTACTTTACATACCATTTTAATTCTCCAGGAGAGGTGGTCTGCTGTTTACCCAAACTAACTCCATTAACAAAAAGCTCCACTTGATCCATATTGGTATAGGCCCTCACATCGATGAGTTTGCCCTCCATGCCAACCCAGTTCCAGTGAGGGAACAGATGAAGAACCACTTCTTCGGTCCACGCAGCCTTAATATAATAATAGATATCCTTGGGAAAGCCACAGGTATCCATAATGCCGAAGTGGGAATTAATACATGGCCACAAATACGGAGTTGGCTCGCCGCGGTAATCAAAGCCTGTCCATAGAAACACACCCGTCAGAAATGAATTTTGTAAGACATCGTTCCAAGCTTTCTCCGGGCTACAGCTCCACGAGGGGATGTTGGTGCCATAAGCAGAGCAATATCCCTTCACCGGATCATCGGAGTACTCACCTCTGGTAGTGGTAAAGCTTGCGCTTTCCGTACCAATTATAAGCCGGTTGGGATGATTCCTCTTATCGCGGACGTCCTGGCTGTCGCGTTGACCATAATTGTAACCCACAATATCAACTGCGTCACTGTATCCGCCTTCATTCCAACCATGATTCATAGCAGCTACCACCGGTCTGCTTGGATCAAGTCTATGAGCCGTATCCGCCATGGTCCGAAGAATCCTTGCCCCAGTTACTGTTCCCTCAAGAACCTCTTCATTCTCCAAACACCACATGATGATAGACGGATGGTTACCATCCCGTCTAATCAACCGCTCAAGCTGCTGAAGGCCCACAGATCCGGAGTCCAACTTCCTATTTTCTTCGATAACCAATATACCCAGCCGATCACATAAATCAAGCAACTCCGGTGTTGCTGGGTGGTGGGCGCTCCGGTAAGCGTTGCTCCCCATTTCCTTTAGCAGCCTGAGCTTGTATTCGATAAGGCTGTCAGGAAGAGCAACTCCTACTCCGGCAAAATCCTGGTGGTTGCAAGTTCCCTTAATTGGAGTGGGAATCCCGTTAAGAATGAACCCCTTTTCCTTGTCAAACATAAAACTTCGAATCCCAAACACGACCTGATATATGTCCGTAATTTCATCACTTTTCCAAACCATTACTGTGACTGTGTATAAATTGGGATGCTCTATTGACCAAAGCAAGGGATGCTCCACTGTTAACTGTTGTTCTAATATGATATCACTATATATAGGAACAATTGCATTTAACGAGTTGAAGGCAACTTGCGTTCCATCTTCATCAGCTATTGTCATTTCCAGTCGAGCATTGGCTTCGATATTGATTTCATTTTTCAACTGTATTTGAACACTTATTAATGCATCTGCTTCTGTGATCATCGGCGTCGTTACTTGAATTCCATGCTCAGCAATATGCAGCCTCTCCCTATATTCCAACCAAACATGACGATATATGCCACTTCCTTCATACCACCAGCCTTCATGGTCGGTCGTATCTACCTTAACTACAATAACGTTCTCACCTTCAACTCCGTAGCGGAGAACATCCGTAAGATCACAAGTAAATCCCAGATAGCTTCCCCGGTGCTCTATCAGAAGGTGGCCATTTACCCAAACTGTGCTTGATCCAGTAACCCCATCGAAGCGTATACTCCATTTTTTCCCCAATCCTTGCATAGGAATTGTGAATTTCTTACGGTAAAAACCTGTCCCACTAGGCAGGTACCCATGGCTGCCGGGACGCACACCAATATCGTCACTTGCCAAATATTGCTGCTCCACGCACCAATCATGGGGTAGGTTGATTAATTCCCATTTCATTTCTTGAAGGTCCATTCCTCTGTCTACGTAAGCAATCTTAAGCCAATCTCCCTCCTTCATACTTCCTGTGTCGGTAATTCCCCCAGTCATACCCGCTTTAACCGCATAGGGAACGGTTATCTTTTCTTGAACAAACAACCAATCATTATCGAATAATATGCTTTCACGCGTCTGTTTAATTTCCACCTTGTCTGCTCCTTTTCCCTAGTCGTATACTCATATTGTAAAAGTAGAGCAGCGGTATTCGTTAACATAAAAGCATGATATGATAACACAAAATGAACATGTGGAGGAATCGTATGCAATTGCCATTTCGCCTTTCGCTGACCAATCCAATAACACTCCTCCCCCTGCAGTTGTATAGCGCGGGTGCCCATGAGCAATCCTATCAGTCGCGTCCTAACGGCTACCCAGTCATGCAATGTTTCATTACTTTTGCCGGATGTGGACAATTCGATTTTTTAGGTGGACCCTCTTCATGCACGAATGAATTCACTCCTGTAAGCCCGCACGACGCTGTGAATATACAACAGACCGTAGTACTTGGGACTAATGAAGCCATGCTTATTCAGGCAGGACAGGCACACCAATATGCCGCGGTTAATGAGGAACCGTGGGTCGTGGGATATCTGGGGATTAGTGGAGGAGCTGTTCAATCTATAGTAGAGAACTGCGGTTTGCCCATTGAGACGCCTATCTCTCTCCATAATGGAAGAATGCTTGAAGAGCCGTTACGGGAGATATGGGAGATAGCGGATGGAGCTAAACCTAAGCAGATGATGCAAGCTTCACGATTGCTATATGACTTTCTACTGTTGCTTACAGAGAATAGAATGCATGCTGAGGTGTTGCCCCGGTTGGCAAATAAGCACCCATGCGAACCACTGCAACGGGCAACGGAATTAATGTATGAGCATTTTTGCGAACCATTATTAATTTCTAATCTGGCTACAGCTGTAGGTTATTCTGTCCAACACTTTCAACGGCTGTTCCAAAAGGCTTATGGCCTCTCACCTCATACCTATCTGCAGCGACTTCGTATGCAACAGGCAGCCCTCTGGATAGAAAAACAACCTGACTTGTCCGTTTCTGAGCTAGCTGGACGTTTCAATTGGGAACCTCATTATTTCATTCATGTCTTCAAGCGTGTGTATGGTCTTACGCCCGGACAGTACAAACAAAAACTTCATTTTTCTGGAACTAATGCATCAAAGCTTTGATAGATTGCGGTTATTGACCAATAATGCTGGCTCTTCTTCAGTTTTGGGTACTGATCAATTCTTAATTAAATCAATACGTTTGCAAATATAAATATGACCTATTCTTTAGCTATCTAATGTAATGCATCGGCTAGTTAAAAATGTATTAGCTCCCTAAATAATTACTTATTATTACTATTAAGGTTTATTTTTACTTTTTTTGTATTTTCAATGAATCCAGCCCTTGCGTTTTGCCAAAGCAGCAGCTTCCTTCCCATTTTTAACTTTCATTTTCTTAATAGCATGGAACACATGGGTTTTCACTGCACTTTCAGAAACATGCAGGTGTGCCATGACCTGTTTCCGACTATACCCGTGGTTAATAAGTTCCAATATCTCGCGCTCGCTCCTTGTCAAAAACCAAATTCCTTCAATTTGCTTTAATCGTTTCATTTCACTACGGAGAAGCTTTAAGCTAATAGGGTGCATACATTGATATTCCACTTTAGATACCTCACGTATCACATTTGGCAAATCAAAATATTGAGATTGGCTAATGACATTACTGGCCCCTGCTAGAAAAGCATCACTAACCCACTCCGCATTATCCTCAGGTAAAACGACAATCGTTTTAAAAGTTCCTTCATGGATTGCTTTCAAAATATGGTTTATTTGCTCCAACTTTAATACATTCAGATCCAAGTCCAGTAGCAAAATATCGAATACGGAATTTTCCATAAAAGACTTAGCTTGTTCTATTGTTTGAGCAGTCTCTACTATTACAATATCCTCCAAGGAAAATAACAGGTTGGCAATGATTTGATCCCATTTCTGATTATTTTGAATCCAGAAAATTGTAATTATGTTCATAATTCAAACTCCTTTACCTACAACACATAATGAATTTTCTTTTTTCTATGTCTCAACCAATGAAATAAATGAAAAAGCGTTGACCGAATGATCAACGCCTTAATCTTTAATCCAGCCAAAATGAAGCCGCTCCATTATAAATCATTCATACGTCCATATAATTCTACAGGTGATTTTCCCTCGAAAGGAATTTCTCCACAAATAGCGGCCACAGCAGATTTTAATGTTTCATAATCGGATGAGTAAGCATTTATGAAGGTATTAGCATTTTGGAAATATTCTGCATAATAATATGGCGAACCAAAGGAAAGGAAAATACTTCTATCCTGTGCAAATGAAAGAGCACTTACCACGCTTCTTGCTTCTGCCTCATAGTATTGAATTGTCCCTAAGGGCTTCTGCATAGCATAGAACAAGACATAGAGGATAAAGTCAAAATTTTGATTCATTAACCGCAAATCTTCTCCATACGTATCCAGGTTGCGGACAACTTCTACTTGAATATTGCGCCTTTCAAACTCATCCCGAAGTACATCTGTCAAACCGAAAAGTTCATCATTGGGCGTTATGCCCACCATTTTGATTCTTTTAATCTTCTTCTTTTCCAAGGGTAGCACATTCAAACTATTTGTAACCAGAGTAAGGCTCTTCTGAGCAATGGTTTGTGCGAGAACTGCACCTGAAATGTGGGAAACGACTTCATTATTAATAAGAGGCTGCCTCTTAGGATTATTCCCCTGATTAATGAGTCCCACGCTTTCTTTTAAATTGAAAATTCGCCCAATAGCATCCTCCAACCTGGCTATCCCCACCGTACCATTGGTAATAGCAGTCTCCAGATTATCAAAAAAGCTGAGGAAGGGCCACAGCATAACATCTATTCCTGCTTTAAAAGCTTCAATCTCCGCCATGTCGCAATCGCCGTAGGCTCGGATAAATCCCCCCATATCCAGAGCGTCTGAAACAACAACACCTTTAAAATTCATTTGCACCTTCAGAAGGTCCTTAATGATTTCCTCCGAGAGAGTGGCGGGCAAGAAGCAGTTCTGATGCTTTCGACTTTGAACAGCGGGAAAGGCGATATGCCCGGCCATGATCGTCTGAACCCCTTCCTCTACCAGCCGCCGGAATACCTTGCCATGATTGGCGGACCATTGTTCATAGGTTAAGGAATTGCATGTCGTCACCAAGTGCTGGTCCCTATGGTCGACACCGTCGCCGGGAAAATGCTTGGCGGTAGCGGCAAGCCCGTTCTCTTGCATCCCCTTGATCATGGGAATTAACAGATCAAGCGTCTTATCCGGATGGTCCGAAATAGCTCGGCTGTTGACAATGACGTTATACCGGTTCATATTCAGATCGCACACCGGTGAGAAAGACCAGTTAATGCCCATAGAGGTTGCTTCTCTGGCAGAGATGGCTCCATATTCATAAGCCAGGTCCGGCGATTCCGTCGCCCCCAGACTCATCTGCCGGGGAAGTAAGGTCAGATCTGATACAATCCCTCCCGCTCCACTCTCCACATCAGCCGCTACCAGCAAGGGAATTGGGCTCGCCTGCTGATAGCGCCGAATCACATTCCTTAATTCAATGGACGATGATTGAACGGACTTGATAATCTCAGCGCCTACGAATATGCCTCCCACCGGGTATTGCCGCAGGAACGCTTCAAGACTTCCGCAAAGCCGGATATGCATATCTGGGTCGGCTTTGATCATAATAGTCTGTCCGATTTTTTCCCTTAAACTTATATTGTCCCGCATCACATGTTTGCTCCTTGGATGGTGTCATTCCACTGTAATGGTACAAGTTGCCGTTTTAAGACCGTCCAGCGAAATGGCCGTTATCGTTGCGGTACCGATCCCCTTGGCATGAACAGTTGCCGTCGTTTGGCCATTAGCGGGGTTATATACCGTTTGGGTTACTGTTGCAACGGAAGGATCGCTAGAGGTAAAGGTTACGGTTTTGTTCATTGCATTCGCGGGGTTCACAGTTGCGGTAAGCTCTTCCGATTCCCCCGCCATAAGCTCAACGGACGCTTTGTCGAAAGTTACCCCGTTAACCGGCACCGATGGCGCACTATAAAACCGGACATGATCCACATAGGCGACCGTTTGAAGGGAAGACCAGGCTCTCAGGCGTATGCTCATTTTGGCCGCATTTGTTTTGGGAGTGTATTGGAAGCTGATTTTCTTCCATGTATTTCCCGTTACATCCTGATAAGCATTTGTACCCAGGAAGACATATTGGGCATCCGCTTCATCCTCGCTTACTCTCAAAATACCTTGTTCCACCTTCACCCATGCTTCCACAAAATAGGTTTTACCGGGCTCTACTGTAAACCATTCCTGCCGGATTCCCCCACCGTATCCCGTAAACACAATTTTTTGTGAATGCGCACCATCAACGGCATCTGTTGAAAGACTCAGTTGCTCCGTCGTACTCATTCTGTACCAGGAATCGGCTATGCCATCCGCATTTGCATCCGTCTCAAAGCTGCCGTTCGTCAAATAATTGCCGACAACAACTGTCGTTGTGGATACTGTAGTCACACCGGCCGAAGTCACATAGGTTTGGATTTGGTAATTTCCATCCGGTGTATCCACCGGTACGGCAAGTCGGAATGTCTTAGAAATTTTCCTGTTCGTGTGAACTCCGCCGTTATATCCCGACAGGGCGAATGTGCCTTCCCCTTGATCTGTTATGACCCAGCCTACCGGCAAACTTAGATGAAATTCTCCCGTATGGGGAAGTAAGGAGTAATTACGGATATTGACCTGTAGATCCACACTGCTTCCTGGAATAATAGTGGCCCCAGGAGGCTCTGTTACTCCATACACATCGGGAGTTTTTACAACAAAGGTGGATACCGACTCGCTAACCGTTTGACCTGCTATCACAGTATTTCCAATAGCCGTTAGTCCATGCCTGGTCCAATCCGAATCATTTCCAACCTTCACCTGGAATTCAACCGCTTGTGAATCCCCTGGAGCCAGCCCATTCAGTACGGTACCTGCAGAATTTATCACGTTCCAGCCATACGTATTCAGAGTAACGGTTCCTGTGTCAATCGGCACCGAAAACTGGTTGGTCACCTGGCCTTTAATCTTTACAATCTGATCTTCGGTTGCCACTGCATACTCAGGTGAAATTTCCAATCTTAAGCTTGGGTCCAGATCATTCAAACCCGTTTGTTGAACTTTCTGCTTATATGCTTCATTGCTTAATCCAAACGTCTCTTGAATCGCATTCAAATATCCGAAGCCGTCCATTGTGGTCGGTTCAATCACGCCGCCTTCCGCATTCTCATTCCAGGCATAGATGGTGGACATGTTCAGGGATGTAGGATGGGAATCCAAGTAATTCTTAATGTTCTGCAATTGGGCCCTGAATTTTAGAGGACTGGGATCTGCATATACATATTTCTCGTACCCTTTGCCCCAAGGTCTGGGATCGAATGCACTTAATCCTCCGGGAACGAATAAATAATTCTCGTAATTCTCGTATCCGCTTCCTGCGGGATAGTTGGCATAAACGAAATTGTTCCACGCGGGAGGATAGGAAACCGCATAATCGGCAGGCACATTTTGGTTGCTGTCCAGGCCTATACCGGCCAAATTCAGAGGTAGAAAACCGTCAAATCCCAGATCCGTCTGGCTTTGCAAGGTTCGGTATCCGTTGACGAGAAGCAGCGGGTTGGGTAGCCCCGCATTCTGCGCAGCGGTGCGAAGTTGTTGAAGGGCTGTAGTAATCTGCACGTCGCTTCCCAATTGATACAGCATGTTGGTATAGAATCCAACAATGGGCCTTCCGTCCGGAGTTCTCTTATAGGACGGGTCCTGCATAAACTCCACAAACTTAGGTACAATCAGTGAATTCCAATCTCCTGCCGGCCACTTACCGTCCGGGACAAAATAAATATAGAAATCCATAAGATCCTTATAAGGGGATTGAGTAAAATGATGGATGGCCTGTTGTCCCGGTCGTTCTCCACCGCCGACCTCTTTCCAATAATAGTAGAAAGCAAAATGATCAATCCCCCGGCTGGCCGCCTGTAAAATCTGTTGATCGACTACGCTTTGCTGCCGATCGTCATACCAGCCCGCCAAGGGCTCACGGTAAGGAATAGGTCCGTATCCCCATAGCCCCGGATCGGTCAAGTGATCCTTTACACCGCTCCAGTAATCACCCATCCGGCCATAGGTCTGCTCGAATTTTTTGAGCCCAGTCGGATTAAGCTCCGGATTCCAACTGCTGAAGTAAAACACGCCTACATCGTAATCATCGTTTCCTGAAGCTTTTACCTCCAAAGAGAATAATAATTGCATCAGCATAACAGCCAACACCAGCAAAAAAAACCGGACCCGTTTCTTAGTTTCCCACATATGTCCTTGCATCATGACCATACCTCCCTATCGTTTTTGAATGCCGGACACAATAAAGCTTATTCCCTATCCAATGCCAAGCTCATAGAACGAGTTGCAAGGAGACGGTAATTTCTCCAATCACCATGCATATAAATGCTGTTGCTGATGATGACCCCCGTCGTTTCGTAGACAGGATCAATCCACAGGTGACAGCCGCTAAAGCCGGGATGACCAACTGTTTGTAGCGAATTAAGATCGCTGAAGCAACGGTGGATGTCACGGGCCGTCTTCTGCATGCCAAGGGGAGTGCGGGAATAGCGTCCTCCCGTGGCTTCGCGAAACATCAAATCGATGGAAGCCTCCGTAAATACCCTGCCCCCGCCAGCCCAGCCCCGGTTTAAAATCATCGCCCCGAATTTCACCAAATCGCAAGCGGTTGAATGAATGCCGCTGTCACCCGTAACAGCGAGACCGTCATATTCAATGGCCGACGTTTGTCTGTCGGCAAGGATCGGGATAATAACTTCAGCCGGATTCAGCACCGACATACCATAAGTGGTCGAAGCCATCCCCAAGGGCCGGAACAACGTCTCTTGCGCCAGTTCCTCCAGGGTCAGACTGGATACCCGTTCCAGCACATCCATCAGAATGGTGTACCCCGGCGAATAATAGCCGAATTGCTCACCCGGCAAGGCATCCCACTCCATATTGGCATACAGCCCATCCAGATAAAGGCGAATTCCGCCTATCTTGGGCCAAGGGAGTCGCTCGGAGCGGATGCCTGAGGCATGGGTTAGCAAGTGCAGTAGAGTTACTTGCGGATGCTTCATTTCCGGCACAAAGCGTTTGACTGGATCATCCAGAGTGAGATCTGCTTTTTCACATAACTTAATTAATAATGCAGCAGTAATCATCTTGGACACAGAGCCGATGTTAAATCGATTGTTACAAGTAACCGGCGTTTCATTAGAAAAGGATACAGTCCCCTCCATGAAGTGGTAAACCAATTCCCCTTTATGAACAACGGCAATTGCTAGATTTGGTGCAATGCTATTCCGCACAAAGGTTCTAAAGAATTCGTCATTTGCTCTTGCATTCCTTGTACACAGTTCTTGATTAACTTTGTACATGCGCAACGCTTCACTTCCTCATAATGATTAAAAGATAATAGAACCGCCTGCCTGCAACTTTTTTCGAACTGCTGTAACGTCCACGTTCTCCGTCGATTTGCCGCTATTCAATGCTTCGAAGGCCGCTACTCCCGCCGCCTCTCCCGTCTGGTTCATATTGACCATCACCCGAATCGCTCCGAATGCTCCCGGATCGGCGTCGATGGCTCTGCCGCAAACCAGCAGATTCGGGTAGGTTCCGGGAACCAACGACCGGTATGGGATCTGCCAGAATGTCGGGTTCACCTCTGTCACGGGACGCCAACGGGTTTCTGAATATGCAGTGATCATATCTACCTGCACACCATCCAAATAGTAGTAACTGACCCCAGGCTTATCAGCGTAATGAATGTCGGAAGGATATGAACCGTTAGCAATAGCATCCGAAAATCTTCTGCCATTCATAACATCCTCGTTCTTCAATTGATACTGACATTTGATATGCCTAGTCTGCCTTGTACCAATTGATGATGCCAGAGACAACAGCGCAATCTCCTCACCGCCTTCTGCATATTTTCTCAGCACATCCATCTGGGCTCGAATCTGTCTCCTCCCTTCAATTTCCGCTTGAGTCAGTTCGTTGCCAATAGAGCAATCCTTGTACACGCTGCTTTTGGCCCAAAACTGCACTTCCGCTGTTCCAGGAATGTGGCTTGTATACCCGGTATCGACCATGTTGCATTCCTGTCGGTGCTCTGAGATAACCGCATGAGCGGAAGGAATCCGGGAATAACCGTAGACTCTGGCGCAGGTGGTTGCCGGCTGCAATCCCTCCGAACGGTAGTTCTCCAATCCTAAATGAACGCAGAGATCACCGTCCGCTGTTGCATCGATGAATTGTTTAGCCTTAATCGCTTGGCGACCTGACTTATTCTCAACAATAACCGCTTGAAGCATCCCGTCTTCCACATATGGTGCCACATAAGTCGTGTGCAGATAAGGATGGACACCCGCTTCCAGAATCATCTCGTCCAGTTCGATCTTCAACTCTTCCGTGTTCAAATAGTAAGCCATGATATTGGCCATTCTGGCTGGCGGCGCTTTGCCCAGATGTTCTTCAATCGCATACTTACGCCTTTTCAATCGCTCTACAATCTCCTGGGTGGTGCCTGCGATAATTTGCTTTTTGAATTCCGAGTCATACAAGGAGTGCCAGATGCAGACCATTCCCGAGGTGGCATTTCCCCCAAAACAATTCATTTTCTCCACAATGGCGACCTTAGCTCCCAACCTAGCTGCCCTAAGTGCAGCCGATACCCCGGTACAACTTCCTCCCAGCACACAGATATCTACCTCATCCACGACGGGAATCCTGCGGGGTTGCTCTAGTATCATGATACTTCCCACTCCTTCATTTTTTTAACATGATAATCCCATTAGCCCTTCACGCTTCCCATTACAATGCCTTTGGTAAAGTACTTTTGTAAAAACGGATATACAGCCAAAATCGGGAGCATGGCAACCACAATCTGGGCGGCCTTGGCATTCTTCTGCACAACCTCATTATTATCCAAAATTTCGGCGGCGGCATTAATGTTTACCTTCACTACAATAGTCTGCAGATAGGTTTGCAGAGGGAACTTATCCGTGCTGTTCAAAAAGATCATGCCATCAAACCAGGAGTTCCAATGATAGACCGCCACAAAAAGAATCAATGTTGCAATGACAGGTTTGGATAATGGAAGAAGAATCCTGGTTAACAACGTTCCATGCCCTGCTCCGTCGATATATGCCGCTTCAGAAATTTCATACGGAATCTCCTTGAGAAAATTCTGGAGCAGAATCACATTGAAGATCGGGACTGCATTGGGAATAATAAGAGCCCAGATCGTATCAATCAGCCCGGTGCTGTTGACAATCAGGTATGTGGGGATTAAACCGCCACCAAACAGCATGGTAATGAGAAAGTACCAGACATAAAACCCCCGCGCCTTAAACTTATGCTTGCTGAGAGACAGGGGATAAGAGGCAAGAATAGTAAGTACCATACTGCAAACGATGCCCAGCAGCGTCCGTTCTACTGAAACGACGAAGGCCGTGTAAAATTTGGGATTACTAACCACGAACTTGTATGTGTTAAGCTGAAAGTCCACTGGCCAAGCGATAACGGAACCGGAACTAACCGCTACCTTTGAGCTTAACGACACAGCTACAATGTGAAGCATAGGAAAGATACACACTAAGGAAGCGATAGTAAGAAACAAATAATTTGCGATGATGAAAATCCTATTGCCGATGGACTCTTTATGAAAAGGCATGGCTTCTCTTTCCTCTCCTAAATCACTTTATAACCGGTCAACCGATAAGCAAGCTTATACGATACGATGACAAGAATGCAGGATATGACCGATTTAAATAAACCCGCGGCTGTTGCAATGCTGAATCTGGCATTCTGGAAGGCCAACCGATAGACCACCGTATCGATAATGTCCCCGCTTTTCATCGTAACTGGATTCATCAGATTGAATATTTGCTCGAAGCCTGCGTTGAGAATATTCCCCAAACCAAGGACAGTGAGCAGCACAATCGTTGGAGCAATACAGGGCAGTGTGACATGAATCGTCTGTTTCCAGCGGGTGGCTCCATCAATTAAGGCCGCCTCATAAAGCGCAGGATTTACACCAGCTAGGGCTGCCATATAGATAATTGTACCGTACCCGAATTCCTTCCAGACATTTGTACTAATCAATACAGTCGGAAACCACTTGTTGCTACCCAGGAAGAAGACCGGCTCGAAGCCGAACCATTTCAACAATTCATTCACAATTCCCGCCGTAGGAGACAAGATGTCCACTATGATCCCCGCCAACAGTACCCATGAGATGAAATATGGCAAATAAATAATGGTTTGGACCGTACGTTTAAACAAGGTCAGCCGTGCCTCATTGAGCAAGAGAGCAAATATAACGGGCACAACAATACCGGTGACAATCTTCCACAAAGCGATAAAGATAGTATTATACAACGCCTGACCAAACCCTGGTGTAGAAAACAGGGTTATGAAATTATCCATTCCAACAAAATCTGATTTCAGGATACCCAGATACGTTTTGTAATCAAGAAAAGCAATAGAGCTTCCGAAAATAGGGATATAGTGATAAATAAATAAAATAATTACAGAGGGCAACAGCATCATATGCAGCAGGTAATCTCGTTTTAGCGCCTTCATGCTTATAGACTCCCTTCAAATTGCTTCTGCCTGACCGGCGGTTTCATGATTACGGTCAGGCAGAATGGCCAAGTTACCGTCACTTCGTAGTATCGTACCACTTGTTCAGTTCATTAGTAATAGTATCGCCACCGCCATTCTTCCAAGCGGTTACTGCTTTATCAAATACGTTAATATCATCGCCCATTATCACGGCCAACATTGCCGTATCAAGAGGCGTCTTCAGGCTGTCTCCCAAATAGCTTTGGGTTTTCGTCGGCAATGTTTGGGCAGCGTCAACCTTAATACGGTTGCTCTCCCGCAATTGCTCAATCACCTTGAAGGCACTTTCATTTCCAAAAATTAAGTTATAGGCTTCGCTTGCCGCCTTGGTGGCTCCACTTCCAGCCTGTTTAATTTTATCGTAATAAATCTTTGCCCCGTTGACAGTACTCAATTTGGATGCATCTCCGCTAGTAAGGGCTGTCGATACTTCTTTATAAGCGGAGAAGCCTTTCCAAGGAGGATTAATCGGCGCAAACTTATACGCGGCAAGGGAAATGCCGTCGGTAGACAGGCTATATTTCTCGGGTTTATATTCCGGGAACGTTATTAGCGAGGCATTCAGATTTTCAATTTTCACTGCAGCCTCAGGATGCTTAATCCCTTTTTTTACAAACAGATATCTGCTAGGGGTAGCCGAGCCTTGTACAATTACGGGCGATCCGGTATTCGTTGGAATCTCTAGCACCTTCCACTTCGCACTTGGATTCGCTGCCAAATTATTTTGAATTTCTCCCAGTGACGAGCCGTATTTGCCGAACTCGATACCGACTTTGCCGGATACCACATCTTCAACTGCGGTTTCATACTTAATTGCTGCGAAGTCCTTGCGAATCAAGCCCTGTTTGTACATCTCCTGAAGCTTCAATAAAGCGGTTCTGGTCTCCGGTTGAATTGTGCTATATGCCAATTTTCCGGTTTTCTCGTCCTTGATCCAAATGTTGTAATACGCTCCAAAACCATTCAAGAAGCCGACCAGACTGCTGGAGTAGGTATCTATGGTGTCGTTGGCGCTTATTCCATACGTATCCTTGCCACCCAACTTGGCATCCACAAAGGCCTTTGCAACCTTATACAACTCATCCATCGTTTTCGGCTCCGGCAGCCCTACTTTATCCAACCAGTCCTTGCGAATCCACAGCAGATTGCTGTCGTCAGGCTGGGTTCCGGTGATGGGCAAGCCGTACAAGCGTCCGTTTGTTTTCATGAAATTCATTGTGATCCCGCCATCATCCTTGACATATTGCTTATAAAGATCGCTAGCGTATGCTTCGAAATAATCCGTCATGTCCTCCACAAGCCCCGCTTCCAGCAGTTGCTTATATATGGTGGCGTCAACTGGGGCGATGTCCGGAATATTGTTGGAAGCAATCGCCGTATTCCATTTGGTATTATACTCGGCGGGGGCGGGAGTCCAGATGTAGTTGATGTTGATGTTCAGATAATCCTTGTATGCGGTTTGCCAAACGTTTTCCTGGATAGATTTTTGTTCGGGATTGCTGGGATTAAATTTAGTTCCCGAATCCAGTTCCCTTGCCGCCGTCAAGGTTACCAGTTGATCATATTTTCCGAATGGATCTGCTTTCACTGGTGATGAATCAGGTGACGAGTTGGGTGAAGGGGCTGCATCGTCTTTAGCACATGCTGTAAGCGTTACCATAGCACACAAAAAAAATAAAAGTGCCTTTTTCTTCTTTTTCATCATTGTTCTTTTTCCTCCCTAGTATTTCTTGAGGCCTCTGAAACCATGGTAACATGAACAAATCAGCCCAACAATTCAACAATCATGGCTCATGTATACTATTCAATCCACTAAAATCTACTGACCTTCTTTTTTAGATCGAATCAGGATATTCCTTCTCCATTCATGTGGAGGCATTCCTGTTTGCTTATTGACAAACCTGTTAAAATATGTCCTATACTCAAAGCCTGCTTTGTTTGCAATCTCCCCAATGGTTAGATGCTCATCTTTCATAAGTTCTTTAATCAACTCGATTTTCTTTCTTGTGATATAATCATTGATTGATTCACCAGTTTTCTTTTTGAAAATCTTAGACAAATACGCATTGCTGTATCCAGTTACCTCCGATAGCTTGACAAGTGAAACATCTTGCGTAATATGTTCATCTATATAATGTTTTAGAAACTGTATAATATTGTTAGATGTACTTCTTTGGTGTTCATCCTGTATAGCAAAAATAACTTCTGATATATGACGAAAGAACTTAGCAACCCCGATCCATCCATCTGCCAATTGAGGACTTAATAATACTTGAATACCAATTTTTTCCGAAACTTTTCCTACCAAATTTCGTTGATTCATAAAGGAAATGATTACTCCAGCCACGGAATTATAGATTTCCCAAGCCATTGTATTTCTCAAACTGCTAAATTCACCAAGCTTCGAACAAACACGATCCAACCCCTCCATAAATGCACTTTGATTTCCATTCTCAAGGTCAACCCGCAGTTTTTCAACGATGAAAAATATCATTTGCTTAAGGGAATAATCCTGGGGCTCTATCTCAGTAAATGTCATACCAAAATCCGTGACCACAAACCCTACATTGTCAGAATGGTGCTGCTTCAGCACATAATCTAAGTACCGAAACATTCCCGATAGTTGTGACACTTTTAACCATTCCCCATTTAAAGCAAACGAGATGCAAGTGCCACAACTAGCCATAAAGGCCTGTTGAATTGTATCTAATATCCCTTCAAAAAAAACATGCCATTTTTCTCTATTCATTTCCTCTTCGTTTATTTCCTGTGAAACCTCTTTAGGCTGCAGCAACCACATAAATTTATCTTGTGCATATTCAATGTATTCACAGTAGTAGTTAGGAGAAAAATATTTATACACAAAATTACACAGTAAACCAGTTCGAGTGAATCTATCTATTACTCCTATGTTTAAATTGTTCTCCATCCTACCTGCAAATAGAATAAATTTCCTATCAACTGACAACTTACAACCGACAGTTTGAAGCTCATCGAATAGTGTATGAAAAATTGCATCTTCCTCCTTCAGCAATCTAAGCAAGAGATCCTTGCGTATGATAGAAAAGGAATCTTCCACATACTTTTTCGTTTGGTCTAACAATTCTTCACTTTTCATTTCTTCCCCAATGAGCCTTACCGCCCTGTCAACCTCCTCAAGAATTCGTTCATCGTCTTCTGTTTTCAGAATGTACCCAATTACATTATTCTTGATGGCTTCGAATGCATAGTTAAACTCCGCATGGGCACTTAAAATGATAACCTTGCATTGAGGCCAAGTCAGTTTGACTCTCTCAGCAAGTTCAATACCACTCATACCGGGCATACGGATATCAGTGATAATAATATCTATTTTAGTACGTTCGAGCCAAAGTAACGCCTCGCCAACTGTTCGGGCACTGTATATATCCATTTCATATCGGTCTTTGCCCTCTAGCAATTCAATCAAATAATCCACCACGTAAGCTTCATCGTCTACAATAAGCGTTTTGTACATGGTGATCCCCTTTCTTTTCTTTAGAATTACAACCTCTTTACGAGGTTGCCACGATAATTCTCATCTCCACACGTAAACCTCCTAAACCGCTTCTGGATACCCAGAGCCCACTACCCTTCTCATACTTAAGTTTGATTCTTCGATGTACATTAATAATTCCGGTTGTTTCTAAACTTTCATCATCTGAAGACAAAATCTTCTGCAGATTAAGAATATCATCATCACTTAATTTACTGCCACTATCCTCCACAGTAATTATCAGTCCTGTATTCCTGCTCTCAAATTGTATACTCACAGTTCCTTCTTTAAGCTCAGCTTTTAGTCCATGTTCGATGGCATTTTCAACTATTGGCTGTAAGATAATTCGCGGCACCAGAAAATTAACGTATTTCTCAGGTAATTTACCAATTTCGATAGAGAAACGTTCAACATAACGCACCTGTTGGATTTGAATATAACTCCTCGCATGTTCGAACTCATTGTACAATGGCACCTCATCCGAGGCATTCCGAGTAATATATTGAAAATAGTTTCCCAGGTATGAGCTGAGTTCATCTGCTCCCTCAACATCTCGGCGCTTGATCATTCGTCGTAAAATAAAAAAACTATTGTACAGGAAATGAGGATTTATTTGCGATTGTAACTGCTTCAACTCCGTTTTTTTTGCATACAACTCCTGTTTATAAATTTTATCAATAAGTTCATTTAGTTGCTTTGCCATAATGTTAAAGCCCTTAAACAGATCATTAAACTCCTGGGCAGCTTTAATATGCAAACGTACCCCCAGATCTCCCTCTTCTACTTTCCTAAAAGCTCTAAGTAAAGCATTAATCGGATATCGCACTAACCGATTAATGAATAGCAAATAAATGAGCATAATTAGCACGGAAAAGACACCATAGATCCACAATATTTTGGTGTATTTATTAGGTATTTTGAATATTTCTTCGATTGGGATAAAGTGATAAAACGAAAGATTAAGATACTCGGAATAAGCTGAACCAACATAAAAATTCTGATCGAACATCCGAATTAGTCTTTTTGAGCCCTTTGCTTCCAAATTAACAATATTGGACATTTCTAAACTTTCGCTATCCATATTGCTTTGGGAACTCAAAATCCAACTACCTGAAGAATAATTATAAAGAGCGGTATTGCTGGTACTGTATTTATTGAATTTTCCAAGGTAACCTTTGATTTTATTAACGGAAAGATCAGCCTTAACAAAATATAATGGTGGCTCCTTTGACTCTACCCTAAGCGGAAAAAGGGAAGTAACATATATACCAGTTTCATCAATTACAATTGGATACTTACTTCTAAGTTGAGACTGATAAAAACGATTGTATTCGGTTTCATTAATAGGTAAAAAACCGTTTTTTGCGGAAATGATATGACCCATTCCCGGCATGTAAACAGTTACATTTTCAATGTAGTTACTACTATTCACCACTACCTGCAGACGTTGACGAATGGTCCGAATACGAGAATAAAAATCTGATGTTGATAGTGAGTCAAATTGAGTAACCAATTCGTTAAGACCATTGTCTCCAAGAAGATTATATTGCAACAAATTTATATTCTCGATTTCATTTTCAAAGTTAGTTTGCAAAAATGAAACATTGTCCATTGCTGATTGTTCAATCTGTATTCGAATGGCATGCTTTTCCCAAACAATCATAACTATTCCTATGGATACGACAGGTATTACAATCAGAAGAAAACTTAGAAGCAGACGTGACAAGATTGAGTTAGGTTTTAGTTGCTTCAAGAGCATTCCTCCAAAATATTGCTTCATAATTAATATGTTAACGTCGTTTTTTGAGAAATACAACCTCTTTCTTGAGCTCCTTGTAGAAGCTCAAATGAGTTGAATAGGACCTAGATGTAATTATCATCCGGGTCCTATTCGATATATATCTTGTTCAATTTAATTCATATAAACTCACTATTTCTTTCCAAATCAAGTGTGCTATTTCTTCCATTCCTACGTCAGAAGGGTGAAGCCCTACCCCCTCATTCTCAAATTGGTCTTTAGCCATATATATATTCTGACCATGCAAGCTGCTTAAATCGACAAAAGCTAATCTTCTTTTTTCAGCGGCCATCCTAATTTTTTCATTAATATATTTGTTTGCCCAAAAGCCATTTACAATAATAACGGCAGCACTGTCTGTGGGGTTAAGATAGTCAATAAGCCGCAAAAAATAATGCTGGAAGTTCCTCTCTACGCACTCTACATCATTTACATTTTCACCGATCTTCATAATAATTAGATCTGGCTCAAACTGACGCAGTTCCTTCAACCGAACAAGATCATAGTCCCAGTAGCTTCTTTCAAATGCAGCAGCATAAACGCTTTGATAATTTGCCTTAGGATAATAGTTATGAATCTCTCTCATCAGGAGATGAACATAATCCTTCTCTTCGGAGCTGGCGGCCATCCCCCATTCTCCGAACCAGCCCAGTTCAGGCGCTATCGGGTGTTTGGTAATGCTATTTCCCACAAATAAGACTCTTTCGATCCTTTTCTCATCCATAGGTTACATCCTCTCTAATCTTCGTTCAGAAATTCAATCATCATTGCTGACAAGGCTGGAATGGAGCATCTTAAGCTGTGTGTATCCTGAATGGGGGGAGTCCCCTTCGCATCATAATTATGGAACACGCGTATACTACCACAATCCAAAGCCGGTTTAATGCTAAATTGTTGCTCCTCCATTGTATAATTCACAACTACCTGTGCATTTCGCCCATCACTACTGATCCATCTGCTGGTGAGCAACGCGGGTGTAGCAAGAGCTTTGCCGTTGTTCAACATCATGGGAATATTACCTACTCCCTCCAGCGGGTATGGCTTTACCATTTTCCCATGTTGAAGAAAGGGCTTGCCTTCCCCTCTTCTCCATCCATTCAAATGCCGGATCAGGATCATTGTGCTAAACTGGTCTGGCTTATCTCCCTCCCATGGCGTACACCAATCCCAATGAATTTGCCCAAGTTCAGCCAAAACCACCGTCAGCATATCACCAGCAACGAAAGAATAGGATATTCGTTGTAATAGATTCAGTGGGGAAGCCGAAAAATTGATTACTGTACCTGCACCATTCTGATTTCCCATAAAATTATTTACATATTCATGATAAACATAAGCATAGAGCGGCACAGGGGTACCCGTCATATAGTTGATCTCAAACCGTAAGTCGTTAAAAGGGAGCAAATCCATATAAGGCTCTGCTGCCCCCCCTTCACAGCCAATGATAACCTGACGTTCAAAAGGTTTTACGGCTTCTGTCAGTTCCTGCATTAAATCCCGCATATCCTGAATCTGCCATTTGCCCGGCACTGGAGGATGCCCGTGATTCTTGCTGTAACAGAAGTAAGAAGCACCACCAAGATTCTGATCAAAAAATTGAATATAATCGCAGCCGCTGGCAGCAATTTTCCTGATTTCGTCAATCGACACTTGGTGTACAAATTCACTTGATGGGCACATATCATATCCTGAGCGTATGGGACCCTGGCAGATATTCGAGTTGGGACCACCTTCAGGAGAATCGCACATAACCCTAATCAGGTCTAGCTCTTCAAACTCCTGCTGCCTGTTGTACTCGGGTATAAGTCCACTCTGATTAGTCCATGCAATTCCACTACAGTAAACTCCTACGTAATGTCCCTCGGCATGCAAAGCTTGAACAAATTGCTCAAAGCTCTCTACACCTCCAAGGGGGGGCCAAACATAGGGAGGAGCCCATGGCGCCGTTCCTTCCCATTGCATGGGCAGCGCCAGAAGCTTGCTGTCCAGCTCATTAGCTAGTTTTTTCATAATAGGCATCGCATTAATAAAGGGGAAGAACTCTTCATTGGGAGTCATGTCCCCCATATGCATTTGTCCTCTTATAGGATAAACAACTGTAACAGGGGACTCTTCAAGCCACTGTGGAAGATCAAGGCGATTTGCCAGCTTGCTCAGTTTCGCTCCTATACTTCCTTCGCGCCAATCTCTGTAAATTTCCGCAGCGTCATGCCAATCTCCATTAAACATTCCAAGCACCATATCATAATCCATTTCATAACTGCCTTGCCCTACGCCGGGAAACAACCGGAATTCTAACTTGATTCCATCATTATGTGGATAATACTCTATTGACTTTACATTAAAATTTCCGTCATGCGCAGCTATATATAATCCTTCATGATCATCATAATAAGCCATCATTTGTATAGGGCAAGGGCCCGGATAATATCCGTCAAAGCCTTTATTGGGATATTCCACGGGACTATATTTCACCCAATTTTCATCACGAAATGTTGCATCCTGAATTAAAGCCCCCTCCATCGCTGGCCACAGAATGGTGGCAGAGCCTCCCGCTGCTGGAAGATCATTGGGCACTACAATTTCGGGAAATTCAATCCATTCTATAACCAAATCCGTGTGATTCTCAACCGCCAGCCTCCAATAGCTAAAAGGGCGATCATCTGTGAATCTTACCTCTACCTTTACATGAATATCATGGTAGTCAAAATCCGAGAAGACCATTTCCACCCTGGTCTGCGCATCCTCCAAAATTTTCTTTATGTTGAAGCAACTAGCGTTCTTTGCCGTTATATCAATAAATTTTCCAATCGCATCTCTTAAACGAATGGTGAAAAGAGAACCACCTTTCTCGTTCATTAAAATGAATTCTTTTTTACCATTACTTATGGACAAAAGTGTTCCATTTAAATCACTTATTGTCATTGATAGCCCTGTTTGATGATGAATAATCATATTTCGTCCCCTACCGTTCGTAGCTTTGTTGATATCCTTATTACAGATGGATACCACTATCCTTAATTCAAGTAAGCGCAAACAAATATACAAAGATACATATTGTGAGTCCTATCAGGATGATTCTCGAGGCCCTTTATTTAAAGTAACATGTTTTCATTTAATTATACATTTGAACTATTATGATAAATGTATACTTTGAGAACCCTTCATAAATACAAAAGCAAGCAAACCAAGTATTAGGTGGCCTGCTTGCTAGATTTGCATTATCATTTGTGCTAATCTTGTTCCAATTTCTTTTATTCCTCATTCATACTAGGATTCCATTACCAAAAAAGTCATTCCCTTTTCTGTTGTAAGAACATAAGCGGCAAGCACAAAATTACTAATCACCAACCATACCACGCATGCTCCAACTTCTTCTGACTCAAATTCTTGGCATGCTCTCGCTTTCCTAAGAGTTCATCCCTTTTTGCAATTGTAGGATCAAACCAATCTGCTTTCGCTTTAGCCCAATTTATCCATTCCATTTTGGCCTTGTCAATATTGTCGGAAGCCTCAACTGCCATAATATAGCGCCTGATCTTGCAGGCAGTTTCATAGTCGTCCGCAATATTCACTAACTCCAATGTCCGATCAACTTCTATATTATAGCGTTTCTTTCGTTCTTCCTTCCGCTTCTCCTCCTCCTGGCGCTTCCGTTCAGCTTCCTCGCGCTCCTGACGTTCAATTCGAAGTAGATTTGAGGCTTCATACAACTCAATCATGATGTCCCCAAGCCGCTCTTCCACAAGATAAGATTTGCAGTCACGGAATGTCTTTTTGTGATGTACAGTAAAACTGATCCTTCCGTTATAAACATGATCGTACTTCCGAATGTTTGGCTTTGAGGCCCATGAGCCGCGGCGCTTATCTTCTTCATATTTGACAAGTTGGATGTTTTCAGTCTGCGTTGGAACATGCTTGACCTCATCCTTTGCCTCTGTAACAGACAATGAAACCGCTTCTCCATGAACCACAAACTTCAGTTCATTGGTCAATGAACAACCTAATGGCTCCATTGCTTTTATGAGGGAATCTAACATTCGCAGGACACGGGTTAACTTTTCCTCTGACACCGTATCGGCCAATATTAAAGGTGTGTCCATCGCGCGCCGGTTCCACCCTCTTGCTTCTTGTTCATTCCGTTTCTTCCTCCACTCTGCAACCGCTTTACGGTGTGCAATGATTGTGGGATGCATCTTGGTGTTCTCGTCGGGAATTACTATTTGCTCCGCAATCGCGAGAACGACTGTCCGCTCTTCTTCCTCTAAAAAAGCAAGCTTTTCCCTGTCGGTCTGCGGCTCATGCTCAGGTGCGGTTCTCACGCCTGTTCTCTTGGTGAAGTGGTTGCTCTCCGAGAGCGGAGGTTTTGCAACTTGCTTTCCCGCACGGAGCTTGGCCCAATACCCGGCTGGAGGAATGGGGATATCCAAAGATTTGCACACCTTATGGATCATCACATCAGAGACGCTGTACTTCTTCGCTACTTCGGTTACGGGGATATCCCAGACCTCTTTGTATAAGGTGTGCCTATCATAAATATTGTACAGTCTCCCAGCTTCTTCGAAAGTTTCCGTCACTTCGAAGGGCTCTTCCAGAACATCTTCTTCATTTAATAGTGTTGAAATGGAGATTTTCTTTCTCTCCACCGTTGAATCAATGTATTCCAGCTCTTTTGGGATATCAGATGTTGGACTTTCTATCTTCGTTTGGGGCAACGTCATAAGGGATGCTTGCTTTGTTTTACGAGTAGCCAATGCCGTTTTGAAGATAGAAATCATTTCATTTGCTGGTTCAGGTAGTTCCAACTTAGTAACAGGCTTGCCGAAACCAAGCTTCACCCAATAGCCGGAAGGAGGAACCGGGATATCCGCGGCTTTGATCTGCTTCATGAGATGTGTATACGGAAGATCATACTTTTTGGCAACACCGGCAACCGAAATCTCCCATATCTCATCGTATAGCTGCTGGCGAGAAATCGCGAGTAGCGGATTTTCATCCATAGGGGTCTCCTCCCTTCTATCGCTTTTTGTGATGACTGCATCGGGCTTAATTGGGTTTCCCATATCGATTATGTGTTGTACTTCAACTGGAATTGCTTGTTGGTGTGGGAAATCGGCAGAAGCTGATATAGAACTCCGAATATATGGTTCGCCCTCTGCCACTGGAGCAATCAAGGCATAAAACGGTTTTATCCCTCCTATTCCTCTTTTCCGTTTAATAAAAAAACTAAGTCCTGCTTCATTTCTTCGAATTGCTTAATAATGGTATTCAGATTATTCTCGATTCCTTCTATCTGTACCGTGTTGATCTTTCCATGATTATAGGCAATGAGACGTTCCGGGACGATGGTGTAAGACCAACTATCCTTGTAACGGTCTTCGTTACGGACCGTAAAGCCTATGGGCAGTAAATTGTTGCGCATGCCAAGTGTAAGTAAATTAGGAGAGATTCCGAGATAGTCTGCAGCGATTCTTAACGTGATCTTGGACATATTTCTTATTTCCTCATCCGAATATTTAGCCATGAGTTTCACCTCCCTCGTTTTTGAGTCATAGATATAACTTTTCATGCTCAACACTGCACCTATGATTGCCATCGTAAGGAAAAACCAAGAGTTACTGCGGCAGAGCTCTTTTTCTTTGTAACTAATTCAGCTATTTCTGTTTGGATATGGTTCAGATGTATTTCCGACCTTTTAACGATAAGGTGCAATTGCAGGTTCAGAAAAATAGCCAGACTGAGTTCCTGTTATCACGTTGAAAACGATAAACTAAGCAAATACTTGGTCCTCCTGCTTTAGTGACAGCGCTCTCATACTTTGCCGGTGTAATTGTGTCTACATTGTCGTGAACGCTTATACGTTAGGCACATCATTAGCCTGAGTTTTGTAATATATAACCAACCAAGCCTGCATCAAATTGAACCCACTCTAACGACTATTTAAGAATTGGTCATGTATTATAAACAACTCAAGCTAATCACGAACTTCCCCATATACCAAGTTCAGTAACACGACCGCTATTTTTAATATAAAAACTTGTAGCTGCCAAAACCTCCTGATATTTAGAGGGTAGGTCAACTCCTTTACTGATAGCTGGCTGAACGATAACAATTTTAGTAGTAAAAATCTTGTTTTGTTTTAGTGATTTCTCCAGTTGATGAAACTGACCCTTTTTCATAATGCTGTGGTTGCTTTTTCTACGGCTCCTTATTTTTTCTAAGATAGTCCCTCTAGATTTCACCCATATTATTGATTTTATAGCTTGTTGGGTAACCTCATAAATATCATTTACATCCGCATTAAACCTTTTCCCTCCCATTGCCTTTACATGATAAAGTATAACTTCAAGTTTGTATTCTGTTTCCCTTATCGTAATGTAATCGGCAATTTCACCTGATCCATGATCATAGAGCAAGTATTCAAAATCGTCTTGTTCAATCAGAATTTCTTCTAAAACATCTTGTATTGCTTTTAATCCTGGCCTTGCTTTGCCAAACTCACATCGAATATCTGTTTTATATTGAGGCCAGTTAACACCTATAATGCTCTCAGAAGAAAAAACAATGGCACTTGGTGCACCCGAACATATTTCATTACCTTCAATTAAAGCATCGTCTGTGGTCTTAAAAACTAGCGGAAAATTACACAAATAATCAGAAAGATAAATCCTATTCCTACCATCCCTTAGAAGTATGGTAGGCTCGGTGCAGTAACATTTTCCATTAACCCTACAAACAATTAATTCAGAAAAATCAAGAAGGTTTACTTCAACTAGTATTTCATCATGAGAAACGGAAACTATATTTAAAATTGCATCAGTTAATATTGTTTCAGTAATCTCGTCCGTACTATGCATTACAACGGGAGGTGAAGTATAAGTCCTATCTGAAAAAAAACAGAAAAACACTTTTTCAGGAAATTGTTTAAGTCTCTGTGGTAACGGCATTAAATCATAATTTGTGTTTGTGCGAACTTTCATTGATGCGTTAGCAATTTTAAGACCATATAAATCGCACCATTTAACATAATCTGAGATAAGCGAATACGAACTGCTCCAGATTTTCGATCCGCTACTATATCCAATTGTAACTGGATCTGCACCAGCTACAGCTTTGCAGAAAACATGTCCAGCGGAGTACATCTTACCAGTTATCGGATCAATCGTTGAGGCTACATTAGAGCCAGCATAAATACGATAAGATTCACCAGATTCCGAAAATCTATTTTGCATGCCTGTATTAAACATTTCAAATTCTTGTAGCTCACCTAGTACTCTATGAATTTCGTTTCTTGGTATTTTATCATAATCCGCAGTAAAAGCTTCTGCAATCAATTGATAGTCCAATTCGCTCTTCATTTGTGAATATATAAAAAGTAACGATGTTGCTTTCTGAAAATGTACAATAAAAAGGTAATTTTGAACATCCAATACATGTTCAGTTTCTGACCATTTGGGTCGATTTTTGATTATACCTACGCCTACAATCGTATTGTCAGCAGGATTTCTATAAATGTTATCTCCTACACCGCAAATTTTCGGAAATTCCCCTTTGATATTAAATCCCGAGATTTGATAAACTTTTGCGTGACAATTCGGTCTTAAACTATGTAAAGAGATTACATCTTCAGAAGATGAAGTACCGTCACCTCGAACATACTCTCCAAGATTCTTTTTTACTTCCTCTTCTTTTCGAATTGTTCGTTCACTCATATCTACAATAATTTCCTGCCACACAGCATCATTAGTAAAAAGCCTATAGTTTTCTATTATCAGTTCTTCATTATTCATGGCTATAAATTTTGCCACGCCAATATTTTCAGCATTTGTTCGTGCAAATCTTCCGATAAATTGAAGAGTGCTGGCAAGTGATTTATGTGGTGAGTGGATAGCCGCAATTTTTAAATTAGGAAAATCGAATCCTTCACCCAGCATATCAACACAAATAATACCATCAATACGTTTTTCCTTTAAATCATTTATACATATCTCAACAGTTCTAAAAGACATAGAACTATCTATGCGCTTCAAAATCAATGTCGTTTCTTCTTGATATAGTTGCTCAAGTTGTCTAGCTTTTTCTCTTGTATCGGTTCGTATCATCAGATAATGATCATATCCCTGTTGCCTATCATTAAAGAAAATGCGTTCCGCTTCTTTTGCAATAAGTTTATCTTTTTCTGGTGCTTCATCAATTGGAATATAACGAACTTCTCCGAAAATTCCATCGCGATATGCCATCGACAAAGGATATGTATATACAATTTCCCCTTTTAATTCTTTTCGATCCATCCGAAAAGGAGTAGCTGTAAACAGAAACTGATTAGCTTCCTTCAAATTTATAAGAATCTGTTGCCACGTCTGCGCTGGTACATGATGAGCTTCATCAATGAGGACTAAATCAAATATGTATTTGATATTGCTTTCAGATAATGATAAAGCACATTGGGGGGTTGATATGACTACATCCGAAGCTTCAATATCTGATTGAAGATCATCTGAGTATTTGTTCTTAAGTTCATAAACCGTTGGAGGACTGATCGCTTCAGAAAAAGCTTTAGCTTTTTTAAGTGTCTTTAGTTCAGTAAAATCTTTATGGATTTGCCCGCGCACCATTACACTTGGAGTAACAATCAACACTTTTTTACTGGCAGTGATGTATGGTGTCATCATTAGAACCGCAGTTTTTCCAGATCCAGTAGGCATCACAACTATACCTGAAGTCTTTTTCCGCAACGTATGATAAGAAGCGATAGCATGTATTGCACCTAATTGAGCATTTCTCAAACCAATCGTGTTATCAGAAGAAATAGGATATCGTAATTCACTATAAGTTTCTGAGAAATAGCTCATTTTACAGCGCCCCTTATGTATTTCCACCATATATTTAAGAAATCTTATTTCAATAGTTCTACTGCTTATTATTTTATCAAAGGATGTCGAAATATTCACGCATCTTTTTGAAGACAAGTATCTTTGCGATTCTTGCTCTACCATTTCTGCTTTGACAGGGTTCAGACGTATGTCCGTCTTATAAAGAATGAGGTACAGAAGTAGCATCGGGAATACAGTCTCGTTGTACAAGTTGGTTTCTCCAACGTCTAGAGTCATTTTTGAAATATCACATATCCGTTCCCATATTACCATTTTGAATAAATCCCCTAGGAGTTGCTTGATCTCTACATCATAATGTTAACAACAAATTCCATATATTAGCTTTCCGATCCAGCCCAATAGTTTTGTCCCTTATGCGCTACTCGGGTTCAATTACAAGCAGTATAATCCATAGGATGCTGATGAATTATTAGTAACCGAGGTTAGTCCTTGACTTTAATCATTTACGACGTTATGATCGCATCAACAGCTGCGTATAACCCTGTTGCGTATATCATTTGCTCGTATAACTACTAAACGACAAATCGCAACAGGCGCGTATATCTAGGCTGACCAAATCAAAGTTATGCGCGGCGCGAGCAAGAAAAGCGAAGTATGGAAATGGGAAAAACCCTTGTGGCACAAGGGCTGAGGGCGTTTTGAGGGGTTCAAAAAACACATCGCATAATACGGTGTTATGTGAAGTACAGGCCTTCCTGATATACAATCACCAAGGTTCTTTAATCCATGTTTGTTTCCGAGCTATTAATAAATCATTCTCCTGGTAATTCGAGAAAAATATTGATTCGTCAAGAGCTTGATAACAATTCATACTTGCCTTATTTATTATTGCAGCATCAAACATCCATATACTATTCAAGTCATTCTGTATCAAGGCTTCCCAAGGGCGGCCATCCGTTGCTTCGTTAGTAAAATATACACCAGTTTGATTATGGAGTTGTGAGAATGTAGTCATTAACTTCCAAATTACTGATCTATGTTCTTCTTTTAATACATAATCGAAACTACATTGTACAATCTCCTCAGCCCAAAAGAGAAGGCTCACTTCAAGCCACGATTGTTGCAATTTTTTTATGCTTTTTGAAGTCCATTCCATAACATAAGGACGAATGTGAATAAGTTGGCCAGCAAACATAAATTCTCTTGTTTCATCTCCTCCACTCACATACATGGACCCATCCTCATCTACTTCCCACTCTAATCCACAAAAATCAGAAATTATTTTAGCATCTTTAATCCCGCATTCATTTAATGTGTTTATAACATCATTCATGACCTCTTTAATATTGTTTTGATCGCACTTTATATAGGTTTGAATTTGAGAATATTCTGGCATCTTTACCCTCATTTCATATTGCGTGTATTTCACATAACGTTGTTGTATTCACGAACCCGAGAGGCTTAAGGCAGCTTGCTGCCGGGTGGCTCCGCCACTTAGCCTCGCAGGGTTGTGCGCGCAGCCGGTTCAGGCCAATTGCCGAGCCGCTTCCAGCACCAAGGGCCATCAGGCCCGCCGCGTGAATATGGTGTTATATGACGTCTATGCCTTCACCGAGTAACTATCAAAGCTATCAAATTCTGTTCTTTGGTTTCTTTAAATATATTGTTTGATCAACTTTGTTATTAAAATATTCAACATTACTTACAGGAACTATAATCGTTCCTCCAATATCCCTTATCCTTTCAATGTACTTCTGATTTTCTTTCGATAATACATTTATCAAAAACTCTGGTTCTAACCAAGGAAAGCAAAATAATTTTTTCTGATATGCAACACCTATTGCCATAGATGCACGCCAAACTTCACCACTTTGAAATTCTAATGGCCGGTTAATTCTACCTATTCTTTCATCATTGTCGTACATTCCAGTTAGTTCAAACATCTCCGCAATTTCAGAAAAACACAATTCACTTTTACTTTTGATCAGTCCTTCTCGAATATGCTCCATCACTGTCTTAACACCAATGATTTTCCGCATTAATTTTCTGGGATAGTTCTGAAGTCTTCTATAAGGGGCTTCTGCAACACCTTCGCCCACATAACAAGATATCCTTCGAAGGCTTTCTATACCTGACGGCATTCCGGAAAGTGTTATAGTATTAACTATAGCTTCATTGTTGATTCTTCCACACAAAATAGCTGAAAGAAGCTAACCTCCATGACCTAACTCTCCGATAATTCCATTAATTGATCCTTCTTCAAAGGATGCATTAAATTCATCAATTGAATCAATGATTCTCCAGTAATCAAACAACGACACCTGGTCCCGGTGGGTTAAATTATTGATTGTAATTTTCTTCATTAGGCTTCCTGTCCCAACCTTCAATAAGTTTCTTGCATAGATGTCATATAACGTTGTTGTATCTACGAGCCCGAGAGGCTTAAGGCCCGTCAGGGCCGGGTGGCTCTGCCACTTAGCCTCGCAGGGTTGTCTGCTGATTCAGCTTCTCCGCAATGCCTCTGCAGACCAAGGGCCGTATGGCCCGCAGTGTAGATACGATGTTATATGAAGTCAGCCACTTCACTGAGATACTCACGATTCCTTGGAAAAATCCCTAATATTCTTTAAAATGTTTCACAGTTTTCCCAGTCACTAAATTTGCTCTTAACTTTTGAATTTGTTTTCTCTAGTTTTTATCATCTTTAATACATAGTCTTTTAGTCTATCCATTAAAGCACTTAACACTGACGCAATTATTAATATCATACATATTGTTATTACAATATAATCCCTGTATTCCAATGGCCCACCTAGACTCAACACGATGAAAACGGGAAGTAGCGACATTAATGAACTGGTAATTCTTATCCGATCCTTCCTTACAGGAAACATCTTGTAAAATCTATGTTTAATGCTTAAATAGAACTTCAAGATTCTTCTTCCCTCCTTCCTGTAAGTCTTTTTAAATACTAGTTCTGGGCTGATTGCATATAACGTTCTTGTATTCCTGACGCCTCACTACCTTAAGGCCCGCTAGGGCCAGCCGCGATGCGGTTAGGTGGTGCAGGTGTGTCTGCTGATTCCGCTTCATCGAATATCCTCTTGCAGACCAAGGGCCGAATGGCCCGCAGTAGGAATACGGTGTTAGGCGATGCCATCTTGAGTTACTTTCATGATTGTTAATTCTTTAACTCATCCCTTATGATTCTTTCATATTCTTTCCTAAATTCTTCGTCTTTCACTGAACTTTCTTTAATAACTTGTTTATATATGCTATTGTCATGTTCGTTTGTTAATTTAAATGTTTCTAAAATAGAGTTAACATCTTTATACAAAATAAAAAAATTATCAAAATCTTGTTTCTGCAAGGAGTTTAAATCATCATATGGAACTCCCGTAGGAGAAAATTTGGCTATAACTAACTCATCCCTTTGACCAAAATATCTATAAAACCCAACATACTCTTCATGTACTTTATATTGTATTGGTGAAATTAAAAATATATCGAATAATTCAGCATCCTCGTTGCCTGATACAGATTTATACATAAACGATACCCTTGAATCAGATTCTTGAATGTATACTTTACCCTTCCAATTTGTTGGTAACTCTAAACTAAATCCCAGCTTTGTATTGGTGTAATTAAAAGTACTATTGTTTTCATTCGGCGAATAAAAAAAATTGGAGAAAAGCAAAAATAATAATAGAAGAATTTGCATTTTTTTACCCCTCTCTTTCTTTATTTTGTGTTTTAAGGTTTTAATAATGTTTTACATCTGATGGTTTCGCCTAACGTGAATGTATTCACGAACCCGAGAGGCTTAAGGCGCGTCAGCGCCGGGTCGAAGACTTAGCCTCGCAGGGTTGTGCGCGCAGCCGGTTCAGGCAAAATGCCGAACCGCTTCCAGCACCAAGGGCCGACAGGCCCGACACGTGAATACGGTGTTATGTGTAGTTGTCCCCTTCCTCGAGCCAGCCCAAGAAATCGTCCTTTCAGGTCCTTACCCATCCCTTATCAGGTTTTTCAATACTCTTTCAAATAGGGCTTTGGGATTCATCCGATTTGCGTCGAAGGGGCTTACCAGGTTGGCGGCAAGGCTGGAATATCGCGATTGTTGCTAAGGAGGCGGGCACCGGCTCTTCAACCATCCCTATCCAGTCCTTTCGCCTTTTCCAATCTCTGAATCGGATAAATCCCTTCTAAGCCCTTACCAATGAGTATTGAAAATCAAGATGGGTAAAGACCTTAAGACGATTTTGTTCGGGAATCTTTCGGTCTTGAAACCCACTGAAACCTGTATCCCACGAATGAAGGTTCCGCCGAACGAGCTGCTTGCTCGTTGTCATCCCCAGGCGGGACCTTCATTCTATTCTTCCTAGAATTCTCTTCAAACAAATTGGGTTTCAAGATTTTGATTCCTGATGGGCTGTTCTTCAATGGCTCTTGGACAATTACACATAACGTTGTTGTATTCACGAACCCGAGAGGCTTAAGGCGCGCAAGCGCCGGGTCGAAGACTTAGCCTCGCAGGGTGTCTGCTGAATCCGCTTCTTGAAATGCCTCTTGCAGACCAAGGGCCTTCAGGCCCGACGCGTGAATACGGTGTTATCGGAAGTCAGTGTCTTCTTTGATCAACATTCATATTATTTGTATTTCCAAAGCCTAATTACATATTTTGAATTTGGTAGGTACAATGCTTCAAACTCTTTATCAATGTCTTTGTAATTTATTTCATAAACACTTTTAAGTTCTATTTTGTTAATCTCTATTGTTTGAAACAGACTTTTGGATGACCGACTACCTATATGACTAGGAAATCCCTTTATTGTCTTATAGTCCTTTGAAAAATACGCATTAACATCCAAAAAACTTGAACTCCATACAATCCAAAAGAAAGCCAACATACCTATGCCAAAAACAAGCAGATATAATCTTGTAAAAAAACGTTTAATATTCCCTTCAATCTTCATTAGTTTACTAAATAATCCAATAACCAAAAGAAGCAAACCAATTAAACATACATAACACCCGAAAAGTAACCAAAACAAAAAATGATCTATCATAAATATACTAATAAAAAAAGGGAAAATGATTATAGCCCAAAGAATGTTTCTGATTATGTTTTTCATGTCCTGCCCCTTTATTTGCAGTTCACTGCATTACACTGATTTCCGATAACGTTGTTGTATTCACGAACCCGAGAGGCTTAAGGCGCGTCAGCGCCGGGTCGAAGACTTAGCCTCGCAGGGTTGTCTGCTGAAACCGCTTCCTCGAAATGCCTCTGCAGACCAAGGCCCGTAAGGGCCGCCGCGTGAATACGGTGTTATCTGCTGTGCCCTGACCTCTTCGAGTTATCATTCTATCACTCAAAAGTGTCGGCGGCTGTTGCCTCCTCGAATTCCCTTCCACGACATGCCCTTAAATACGATCTTCTTATCTTCAAAAGTGCCGGTGGCTGTTGCCTCTTCGAGTCCTCTGCCACGGCATGCCCTTAAATACGATCTTCCGATCTTCATAAGTGCCGGTGGCTGTTGCCTCTTCGAGTCCTCTGCCACGGCATGCCCTCAAATACAATCATCCGATCCTCAAAAGTGCCAGTAGCTGTTGCCTCTTCAAGTCTCCTTCCACGGCATGCCTTCAAATGCGATCTTCCTCTCTTGTAAAAATGTCATTAATGTTCTTCAGGGTATTGCAGATAACGTGATTGTATTCACGAACCCGAGAACCTTAAGGAAGCACAGAGCCATAAGCGAAGCTGGCCCCCGACCGGCCGCGACGCGGTTCTCTCCAGCTAACTTTCCTTGCGGCTATCCAGTTCACTTCATAGTTAAATTGTTTATCATGTCTCCAATTACTATCATCCGCCCAATAACATATACCATTCTCAAAATATAAAGAAGCTCCAAAAATAATCGAATCATAATTCTCAGAGCTTGGAGAAATGCAAAGTTTAACTACTTCTTCAAATAATAGTTCTACAGCGGAAGGGTCATTCCATTGCCTTTGAAATAATACCCTAATTCGGTTATCTAGTTTGTTGCTAACATTCATTGCAAAATCATTATTTACGTAATGATCGGTCCATAAATATAATTCTTTTAAGCATGCATCGTGAAATCTTCCAAATGCATTCATAAATTTATTAATCTCTTCCTGATCGATTAACGGAATCCAATCCATTAAATCAATCCCTTCGATTTATATTGATGTTTGAACTTAATATATCTTTAGCTGAGTTTCACATAACCTCGTTGTATTCACGAACCCGAGAGGCTTAAGCGAACGTAGTGAGCGGGTGGCTTTGCCACTTAGCCTCGCAGGGTTGTCTGCCTGATCTACTTCTCCGAAAATCCTCGGGCAGACCAAGGTCGGCGTAGCCGACAGTAGCGGGTATGCGGTGTTAACTGAAATCAACCCTTCTCTGAGATTCCCCCAAAGTTACTCCTTAACTTTTACACTTATCGTAACTCCATCTCCAATTGGAAGGATTGTGCTATACAGTCTGGTATCCAAAAACACCTTCTGATTATACTCATCCATTGGTTTGCTAAATTTATCAGGTATCCCCATTGGTTTGAATAATGTATCATCAGCAACTATCATTCCATTAACACGAATTAACTGAACACAATCTTCTAACATTTCTGGGTATAGTTTCTTATCACTATCTTGAATGATAATATCAAAAGGTCCCTCCAAAGTTTTTATTTCTTCACTAGCATCTCCTAGCCTTAAATCTACATATTGGTCCAAGCCAGCTAGTTCTACATTCTTCTTTGTTTCATTAAATAATTGTTCGTTATATTCAATTGATACCAATTTTCCATTAGTTTCCTTTACCGCTTGCCCAAACCAAACAGTTGAATAACCTAGGCATGTTCCAATTTCAAGGACTCTTTTGGCATTCACTACACGTATTAATAAACCAAGTAGCTTAGCAACCTCCGGTCCCACACTTGGTTGTATATCGTTTCTTCTTCTCTCTTGTTCACTAATAACACTCAATTGTTTGTTGTCAAATGCTATAAAACTTAATATGTACTCATGGATTTGTGACATATGAATTTATCTCCTTTATTAATTTGGGTGATTTCAGTTAACGTCGTTGTATTCACGAACCCGAGAACCTTAAGGAAGCACGGATCCAACAGCGCAGCTGGGTCCAGACCGGCCGCTACGCGGTTAGGTTCGCAGAGGTTGTCTGCTGAGTCCACTTCCTCTAAATGCCTCTTGCAGACCAAGGGCCGTAAGGCCCGCCGCGTGAATACGTTGTTATGTGAAGTAACATGTTTTCATCGAGGTTGCTTTCTGAGTTTTGTTCAAGTTTTCATCTTTCTCAATACATTAATTTCTTCTTCAGTTAAACACCTATACCTTCTCCGATCGTGCATGAAAAATATACTATTATTTTGTTCTTCTTCTGAAAATTAATTTCTAATATCTTTATCTTCATAGTCTCAACTTCCATTAAGTTATTTATAAGCTTTGGGGAAATTCAGATAACGTTGTTGTATTCATCAATAATAAAACTACTATCTAAAATCCTTACAACTTGCTTTTCCTCAAGTGGTTTCCAATCGTTTTTAGTAGCATCTTTTATTAACCTTTCACGCACACCTGGTTTAAAAAGGTTACTTGCGAATACCTTGCTATATTTCATTCCTCTCTTTTCAAATATTCTTCTGATCGTGAAATTCAACACAAAATGGTTGAGTTTCAGTCTTTAGACAGTACTCTATTCTTTTTCTAAAATCCTTCCATGTTACTTTTTCTAGTGCCTCTTCAATAGGAAAGAAGCCAGATTCCAGGCTTTCAGGTGTTTGAATTAATTCTCCACCAACTGGCTTAGCCAAAAACAAGGTATTACATATTGAATTCCCAACATTCTGAAATATCCCACAAAACCTTATGATTTCTATGTCTATTCCCGATTCTTCTTTTGTTTCTCTTATTGCTGCATCACTTAAAGACTCTCCTACTTCTACTTGCCCGCCTGGCATTTCCCAACCTCTTCTGGGCCCTTTAATAAGTAGTAACTCGTTCTTATCATTTATTACGATTGCAGCAGCCGAAACGATATGCCTGGGCGAATACATTTTTTATTTCTCCTATTTATTAAAATTGTTTTTTTATGTTTTCTAAGGTTCTTCATAAATTACATCTAACGTTGTTGCATTGATGAATCCGAAAGGCTACACTAATTCCGAATCCTCGAAAAAACCTGCAGAACAAGGGACAGCCAGTTCCGCCGCGTGAATAGCCACGCCCTAATCCAACCAAACGCAATCCACAATATCACGGCCAACTTTAACGAATTTTTCATCTACAAAAACAGCTGCCCAACCATGCTCTTCATCCCAGGGACAATTGAGACTCAGGATCACGCACACATCCACATTTTGTGACTCATATTTGTCTTCCTCTGTTTTACTTCGGGCATATATGCCGTCTTCTAAGGCATACAGCGTCACATCTGTACCTGTGTGTCTGATCAGGTCCGCGGGTGACTTGATTTCCTGCCACTACGCTGTGCTTTCTTCCTCATCGTCAGGCCCCCACTGTTCATACATCTCAGCATAATAAAGCTTTATAAAAGCCTCCAGCATCTCATTTTCCAACTCGGGTGTCCATTTCTCGATAAGCCTGTTGCAAGCCTCTATACAGGTTTCCACGTCTTCACAGCAATCTTCATCAATCTCAAAATTCTCCGGATTTAGCAGTCCATTATTTAGCATGATAATTCCTCCTGAATTGTAAATTATCTGTATGAATCGTACAAAGTGTCTGTTGCTTTGTCCAACTTCTCCCTCCAGTATACGATTTCATCCAAATTTTGCATATGTCGAAATCCCGAAAACCGTCACCTCCTCCGCTCCCTCCCTGTCTGCCGCACAAGCAAAAAACCAGACCGCTATTGCGCGATCTGGTTTTTAATGCTTTGCAATATTTTCTTTTCCAGCCGGGAGACCTGGACCTGAGAGATGCCCAGGCGGGAGGCCACCTCGGACTGGGTTTGGTCGCGGTAGTAGCGCAGGTAGACGATGAGGCGCTCCCGCTCGGAGAGGCCGCCGATGGCTTCGTTTAAGGCCAGCTTCTCGAACCATTTCTCCTGGGTTTCGTCTGCGATCTGGTCCATCAGGGTGATGGGGTCGCCGTCGTTTTCGAAGACGGTTTCGTGGATGGAGGATGGAGGCTTGTTGGCCTCCTGGGCGAACACCACCTCTTCCGGGGTGATCCCCAATTCATCCGCCACTTCCTTGATGGTGGGCAGCCGCCCGATGGTTTTGGATAGCTCGTCCTTGACCTTGCGCACCTTGTTGGCCAGCTCCTTCAGAGACCGGCTGACCTTCAGGGTGCCGTCGTCCCGCAGGAACCGCTGGATTTCTCCGATAATCATGGGGACGGCGTAGGTAGAGAATTTCACGTCGTAGGACAAATCGAACTTGTCCACGGATTTCAGCAGCCCGATGCAGCCGATCTGGAACAGATCCTCCGCCTCGTAGCCCCGGTTCAGGAAGCGCTGTACCACGGACCAGACCAGACGGATATTGCAGCTGACCAGCGTGTCACGGGCGATGGTATCTCCGGACTGGCTCAAGGCGATGAGCCGCTTGACCTCACTATCGTCCAGATACGTATGGGAGGCATTCTTCAAATCCACATCCATAGATCAAACTCCCTAGTTGAACAAAGCTTTTTTGGATTCGATCCGCTTTGTCATAGTCACTGTCGTACCCTGGTTCACAATGGTTTCGACTTCCATTTGATCCATAAAATTCTCCATGATGGTAAAGCCCATCCCCGACCGCTCCAGCTCCGGTTTGGAGGTGTACAGCGGCTGCCTGGCCTGCTCCAGATCGGCGATACCTGCTCCGCGGTCCGACACGGTAACCCGTACCACGTCTCCGTTAATCTCTGCCGAGATGGTTACAATGCCGTTGGGATCGTTGTCGTAGCCGTGGATGATGGCATTGGTTACGGCCTCGGACACCACGGTTTTGATATCTGTCAGCTCATCCAGCGTCGGGTCCAGTTGGGAGACGAAGGCGGCAACAACCACCCGGGCGAAGCCCTCATTTTCCGAAATGCTGGCGAATTCAATCTTCATATGGTTGTGGAACTCGCTCATGATACGACCTCCAGACTGGAGATCGCTTGACGCTCGTTCTCCTTCACCGCCAGAATCTTGAACAGGCCGGACATTTCGAACAGCCGGTACACGGTGGGGCTTACCTCACAAAGCACCATCTTGCCGCCCTTCCCGGTGACCTGCTTGTAGCGTCCCAGAATCACGCCTAAGCCGGAGCTGTCCATAAACTTCAGGTCCCGGAGATTCACCACCACATGGCTGGCATTCCCCCGGTTGATGGCCTCTTCCATCCGCTGCTTGACTGCATCAGCCGTATGGTGATCCAGCTCACCCTTGAGCCGGACAATAAGCGCCTTGCTGCCCTGCTCCATTTCAACATGTAAACTCATGAATGTGCTCACTCCTCTATCTGGCTTGTGAGACACATTCTACACCCAAGAAATGGATTCCTGCCTGCCGACAAAACTAGAAGAAAACAGCCAGAAAGTGCGGGTGCCTTCTCCAAAAACAGGCAGGATTTGCGAAGGACAGCAGGCTAACGCCCTCGTTAATCCAGGAAGAACAGCCGTCCCGCCGTACGCTTCAGCATATCCCAGAAGCCGGCTTCGGGGATGTCCATGGGAGCCTCCACGGGGAACTCCGTCAGCTTCTGGTCGCCCTTATATACGATAATCTTGCCGATAGGCGTTCCTGCTGCGATGGGAGCCTTCAAGCCCTCATCCAGCTGCAGCTCGTGGCGGAGATCCTGGCCGGCTTCGCCCTTCTTCAGGAGCACGCTGTATTGATGCGGAGCGGTCAGCGGGAAGGTTTCGGGCTTGCCCTTTTTCACCTTCACATCGCCTAAGGCATCACCGGTTTTCACGATCAGCTGATTGGTATATTGAGAGAACGCATAATCGAAGAGCTTAGTGACCTCGGCGTTGCGTGTTTTCGTATCCGGTTCGCCCAGAACCACCGTCACCACACGGAAATTATCCCGTTTGGCCGTAGCGGACAGACAGAATTTCGCTTCGCCGGTATAACCGGTTTTCAGGCCGTCGGCTCCCGGATAGAAACGCACCAGCTTATTAGTATTCACCAGCCAGAAGGGTTTGGCCGAATCCTTCCGCAGATAATCCTGGTATTGGCTGGTAAATTGGGTGATACCTTCATGCTTCAGCAGCTCTCGGGACATAATGGCGATATCACGGGCTGTGGTGTAATGATTATCCGCCGGCAGACCGTTGGGGTTTACAAAGTGGGTATTGTTCATGCCCAGCTCCTTGGCCTTATCGTTCATCATCTGCACGAAGCCTTGCTCCGACCCGCCCAGCTTCTCGGCCATGGCCACAGAGGCGTCATTGCCGGAGGCCATAGCGATGCCCTTCAGCATATCCTGGACCGTCATTTCCTCCCCAACCTCCAGGAAAATCTGCGACCCGCCCATGGATGCCGCATATTCGCTGGTCCGGACCTTTTCATCCATCGCCAGCTTGCCTTGATCAATGGCCTCCATGGTCAAGAGCATGGTCATAATCTTCGTAATACTGGCCGGGGGCAGCTTCTCGTCGGGATTCTTCTCGAATATGACAGTACCCGTATCCGCATCCATCAGAATGGACGAGCGGGCATTGGGGCTAAGGTCCACAGGGGCGGCCTGCTTCTCCTCGGCCAAAGCGTAAGGCATCATGATTCCAGCCAAAAGCAGACATACTAGTGTGGTCAATCCTATCTTTCTTGGCATCGGTTCTCAATTCCCTCCTAAAAAAATGTCGCAGATCCACATCCTGCTTACCAGTATCGCCCATTTCTGTGGAAAATATTCTCATTCCACAAAATGCAGGCGGTTCATTTGCGCATTCTCCGAGGATGAATTACGATTAGTCTTATCGATTAACCCTCTATTAAATGAATAAGAAACTATTTTTTTCTGCCCAAAAGGAGGCTTTCCTATGAACACACTGTTTTCCCCTGCCAAAATCGGCGGGGTTGAGCTGAAGAACCGGATTGTGATGTCCCCCATGTGCATGTATTCCGTCCACAAGGAGGACGGCATTGTCACCCCCTGGCACGTCACACACTACGTAAGCCGCGCTGTTGGCCAAGCGGGCCTGATCCTTTTGGAATCCACTGCCGTGCTCCCCGAGGGACGGATCAGCGTCCGGGATTTGGGGATTTGGGAGGACAGCCAGGTGCCTGCACTCACGGCACTGGTAGAGGCTATCCATGAAGCCGGATCCAAGGCAGGCATCCAACTGGGTCATGCGGGCCGCAAAACCACCGCAGCTGACAAAGGTGTTGCCCCGTCCCCGTTGGCATTCCCGGATATGCCTGTACCGGAGGAGCTGACAGCCGAAGGGATCGCCCAGGTGATCGCCGCCTTCGCAGCCGCTGCCCGGAGAGCGGTGCAGGCAGGCTTCGACGTGGTGGAGCTGCACGCCGCACATGGCTATCTGCTGAACGAGTTTTTGTCCCCCTTGACCAATCACAGACAGGATCAATACGGCGGCTCCCGGGAAAACCGCTTTACGCTCCTCCGCCAGGTGATTGAGGCTGTGAAGAGGGAAAAGCCGGGGGCCCTGTTTGTCCGGATTTCGGCAGAGGAATATGCAACCGGCGGCAATACCAGGGAGGACATCCTCTACTTTGCCCGGGAGATGAAAGCCCTGGGCGTGGACCTGATCGATACCAGCACAGGGGGCGTAGTGCTCGCGGATATTAAGTATTACCCGGGCTACCAGGTGCCTTATGCGGCCGAAATCCGCAAGGAGGCAGGCATTGCTACCGGAGCGGTGGGTCTGATCAGCACCGGGGGCTACGCGGAGGAGGTTCTGACTTCGGACCAGGCCGATCTGATTTTCATCGGGCGGGCGTTTCTACGGGATCCCTATTGGCCCCGGACCGCTGCCGCAGAGCTTGGGATTTCTATAAAGGCTCCCGCTCCCTACGAACGTGGCTGGGTTACAAGGGCGTAAGATAGGAAAAGGTAAAGACCTGCTCTCGCGAGCGGGTTTTTTTGGCGTCCGGAGGGGCTATAGCAAAAAAGTGCGAATCCAGTCCAAACCGCAGCAAGAAATGAAGATTGCCGGAAAAGAGCAAAACCGCTACATTGTAAGGGTATGGACTTGGTTACAATCGAGACAGGAGGCAAACACAAGTGGAGGATGCTCTGTTTAAGAATCCCGGCAATGACTTCCGGATTATGCCCTTTTGGTTCTGGAACGGGAAGATGGAGGATGCGGAGATCGAACGGCAAATCCGCGAGATGGCGGATAAAGGGGTAGGCGGTTTTTTTATCTGCCCGCGCCAGGGATTGCAGATTCCGTACCTGTCGGAGAGTTGGTTCGCAAAGGTACGTACGGCCATTCTTGCCGCCAAACAAGCCGGCCTGCAGGTATGGCTCTATGACGAATATCCCTACCCGAGCGGTATCGCCGGCGGGGAAGTGACACTGCTGCATCCGGACGCCAAGCACAAAACTCTCGTGGTTAAACAGGCCCGCCCCGCCGCCGGAGAGCTGGTGAAGCTGGAGCTGCCTTGGGCCAAGGTACTGTCCGCCAAGGCTGTCCCGATTGCGGAGGATGGCGGGTACATATGGGACGAAGCGGTTGATATCGCAGACTATATCGGCAATATCCAGACGGAGCCTATCTTCCAGAAAACTGGCCTGACCACATACAACCAGAAGCGTTTTTTTACATACAACACCCAATATGCTCTGGAATGGCAGTCTCCGGCAGACAGTGGCCCGTGGGAGGTTATGGTTTACCAGGAGGAGGAAATTCAGGACTTCAAATATTACGGCACTTATGTAGACCCATGCAACCGGGAAGCCATGGCGACCTTCATCCGGCTGACCCATGAGCGGTACGCCAAGTATTTTGGAGATGAATTCGGAGGTACGGTCAAGGGTATGTTCACCGATGAGGTGGGACTCTTGGGCAGCATCCCCTGGTCTCCCAAGCTGGAGGAAGCTTTCCTCGCGCGCAATGAATATTCGCTTATCGCCCATCTGCCTGCCATCACCCATGAAGCGTATCCCGATGCGCCTCGCATCCGCTATGACTATTACCAAACGGTTCATGAGCTGATGACAGGTTCCTACCACAAGCAGGTATATGACTGGTGCGAAACACACGGGCTTCAATATGTGGCCGAGGTGCCCTCCTTTCGGATGACCACCCAGCGGTTCAGCCATATTCCCGGAGGCGACAGCGCCCACGAGAAGCTGGGGCGGCCCTTGCCTTGGGTGCTCCGCAGATACGCCGCCAGCTTCCGGGACAATCCGAAGATGGCCAGCTCCATCGCCCGCCAATTGGGGAGAGAGCGCTGCCTGGACGAGTGTTTTCACAGTGTCGGCTGGTCCATGAACCTGCAGGATGCCAAGTGGATGATTGACCGGATGGCGGCCATGGGCACCAATATGTATACGTTTCATGCTTTTTTCTATACGGTGGACGGGCTGACCCAGCATGATGCGCCTCCCTCCCAATTCTACCAGAATCCCTATTGGCCGAATTTCAAGGGTTTGGCAGATTATGCGGCACGGTTGAGCTACATCATGTCTACGGGGACGGCGGATATCCGGATCGCCCTGCTGGATCCTACCACCTCCATGTGGACACACCGCTCCAATCCATTGCATCATTTTGAATATGCCGGAACCAGTTCCTTGGAGCGTCAGGCCATGGAACGCCTGAAGGAAGCCTGGACACAGCTTTCCTGTCATCTGCTGCAGACCCGGCGGGATTTTGACCACATGGACCCGGAGATTTTGGCGGAAGCGACTGTGGAGGACGGCTGTTTAGTCATCGGCAAAGCAAGCTATTCGGTATTAGTGCTGCCTCCGGTAACGAATTTGGAGTCGGCGGCATGGACGAAGCTGCAGGAATTTGCTGCGGCGGGAGGCAGGATTATCGCTATGGGCAGCCTGCCGTCGGAGCTGATTCAAGAAGGCAGTCCGGTGGCAGCGGATGCTGCGGCATTGTTCCATGAAGTGGCGCCGGGTGCGGAGGAAACCCACCAGGTGGAATTGGCACGTTGCTGCTTCATTCCTTATGCGGAAAAGACAGAGGAATTGGTCCTGCCTGTGCTGGATGCGCTGCTGGACCTTGCTCTCCCCAGAGCCGTTACCCTGGACTTCGGCAGTGAGGAGGCTCCTTTTCTCCTGCAAAGCCGGTTTATGCCGGACGGATCATATGTGGTGTTCGCTGCCAACCAGGAAGGACAAACCCACAGCTGCACTATCCGGCTGGAGCCCGCCCAGATCTGGGGAGATACCTTCGGACAGGTGCTCATACAGGCCGAGTGGATGGATTTGGAAACCGGAGAGGTGCAGCCCTTATTTACGGAGGAAGCGGGCATGGAAATCTCCATTGCCCGTGAAGTGGCTCCCTACGGGTCCTTCCTGCTCCGGCTTCGTCCGGCGACTTCAGAAGGTACAGGGGCGAACGCAGACCTTGCGAAAGCAGTTGGCAGAGCATCAGCCGCCTCTACCAAAACCTGGAGCCTCAGATTAGGTGCTGAAGGACCGTGGCAGCAGACCGCCCTTCAACCTAACGCCCTGCGCCTGGAGTTTTTCCGGCTATCTGTTGGCGATTCAGATGAGTCTGCTATCGTGGCCGCCAAGACTTTTATCGACCAATGTGAGGATCTGGCTCAGGAGGAGCGGCTTCCCCTTTCCTTCTCACAGATCTTCGGCACGCCCAAGAAGCTTAAGGTGGGCTACCCGCTGCAGTGTACCTACCGGACACGGTTCAATGTATCCCGCCTACCCGGGGAATGCAGCTTGTTGATGGATGAATCGGCCATCCGCGGCGGTTGGAGACTGGAGTTGAACGGACATCCCTTCCAACCCGGCGATTTCCGGCAGGCTTTGATTTATGACAATTCCAACCTGCTCTGCAGGGTAGAAAACGCCCTTGTAGAGGGCTGGAATGAGCTTGTTGTTCATGCGAGCGTGAGCCATGATTGGGATGGTGTCACCGATGCGCTGTATCTGTACGGAGATTTTGGGGTGACCTTCGGGGAAAATGGAGCTCCTGTGCTTGGTGAACCTCCGGCAGAGGTGGACAGCTTGGTTATGGATACCTATTACCCGGGTTATCCATATTATGCAGGTGTGTGGTCCTTCCGCAAGAGCTTCGAGCTGGACGAGCTTCCTGAGGCGGACAGGCTGGCCTTAAGCTTCAGGGATTGGGCTGCCCATGATCCGGTTGAGGTCTTGCTGAACGGTGAGCCTCTGGGAGTCCGGCTTTGGTCCCCTTACACTTGGGAGGCGAATGCCAGTCTCTTGCGACAGGGTACCAATGAGTTGGAGGTGCGGGTGACCAGCACGCTCATCGGCTTATTGGAAGGCAAATATTTCGACTATATCCAGCACAGGGTGGAGCCGGTCTGATTGATTGTCAGCTCTGCCTGTAATGGACCTGCTGTTTACTAAACCTGGGAGGCTTAAAACACATATGATTAACATCAAGGATTTCGGCGCAATCGGGGACGGCACTACCCTCTCCACCACAAACATACAACAGGCGATCGACGCCTGCGCAGAGCAAGGAGGCGGTACTGTCCTCATCCCTGCGGGATCGTTTCTTACCGGCACCCTGATGCTCCGCTCTTATGTGGAGCTGCATCTGGCTCCCGCCGCGCGGCTCTTAAGCAGCATGGAGGAAGCGGACTTCGTCGCGCCGGAGGGTGAAGCCGGGCAATTCTTGAGCGAAGGCCAGGGAAATAAGGCGCTCCTCTGTGCCCGCCATGCAGTGAATATTGCCGTTACCGGTCTTGGTACAATCGATGGACGGGGCGAGCAGTTCCTGGAGCCGGAGGATGAAGGTTCGGACACGGTGCTGAAGATCATCCGTGAATTCCGTCCCAAGCTTATCGATCTGGAGGGCTGTGTGAATGTAGTTTTCCGGGACGTGACCCTCTACCACGCCTCCTCCTGGGGCATGCACATGACCGGCTGCCGCCAGGTGACGGTAACTGGTGTGAAGATTCTCGGCCAGGTTCGTGGTCCCAACAACGACGGTATTGATCCCGACAGCTGTCAGGATGTGCATATCTCCAACTGCCATATCGAAACCGGCGATGACTGCATTGTGGTCAAAGCCACCAAATACGGCGCCGAGCGTTACGGAGCCTGTGAGAACATCACGGTCACCAACTGCACCCTGCAATCCCATGACTCGGCGATCAAAATCGGCACGGAAACCCATGGGGACATCCGCAATATCACCGTATCCAACTGTGTGATCCGCAATTCCAACCGGGGTGTGGGCATCTGGGTGCGGGACGGTGCAACCATGGAAAACATGCTGTTCTCCAATCTGTTTATTGAAACCCGCCTGTTCAGCAATGAGGAAGACACCAACCGGCGCCATGGCGGATGGTGGGGCAAATCCGAGCCCATCTTCATGACCGCAGAACGCCGGAATAAGCCGGATGCCCCTGCTCCCGGTAAAATCCGCAATATCCGGTTCGATCAGCTCCTGATCGAGTCCGAGGGCGGCATGTTCATTGGAGGCTCCCCGGAGAGCTTCATTGAAGGAATTACCATCCGGAACGTGAAGCAGACCATGCGGGTGAAAAGTGGCTATCCCGGCGGTGTGTTCGACACCCAGCCCTCAGATCGCGGCATCTTCCCCCACCCGGTGCCGGCCATGTATCTGAATTATGCCAAGGACGTAGCTCTGAGCGACGTGGAGATTCATTGGCAGGGCGAGCCTAATCGCCATTGGACCCAAGCCTTGGCAGCTGAGGATGTAGAGGATCTGCGGGTACGCAGCTTCCGCGGCACAGCGGCGAAACCCGGCGTTAGCGCGCTGGAGATGACCCGTGTCACCGGTCTGAGGCTGTCCGACAGCACAGCGCTGCCAGAGACAGAGGTGTACCTGACCCTGGAAGAAACGGAGCTCTCCCGCTTGGAGCTGGAGCGCAATGATCTGTCCGCGGCAGCGGTTCCCGTCCGCAAGTTGGATTAAACGCAAGGTAAGCAGGCAGGCTCCGGTTATTGTATCCGGGGCCTGCTTTTTGTACGTTTGGTGCTGCACTCGCGGCCGCTAACGGAAATATGCGACCGTTAAAGGCAGATTTCCGTGTGTTGTCGCGGCTAACGGAACGGAGAAGCTCTTAGCCGGCTAAAACTACTTAATCGGAAGCTTTCTCCATCTCTAAAAGCCTCTGGGTTCCGTTAGCGCTCCAGAACGCCTCATTTTGCCACCTAACGGCTTCTGAGTTCCGTTAGGCGCTAAAGTTCCGCTAAGACGCCAGAATTCCATTACGACGCCATAGCCTCGTTACAGCGCAACACACCACAACACAAACCATTCCATCAAAGTGACCCCTTCCCGTCAGAAGAAATTGCCTTCTTAACAAGGGTCATGAATCCAATCTCCCGGGGCATGCTGAATATATGACCAAAGTGAATGGGAGTGAACGGATTGAACAGATGGATTCCCTTTTGCGCGGCATTCGTGCTGCTCCTAAGCGGCTGCATGGGTCGAACCGGGGAGAGGAACGTGTCCCCGCTGTCTGAGCCCTTCCCAACCGTATCGTTGGCCCAGCCGGCCCCAGTTCTTCCCAATCCTGCAGCAGCCATAGACTCTGTGCTTTCTTCCGCATCTCCGACGGCTTCACCCAGTCCGGTTCCGTCTCCTTCGGCTACCGCCCCTGCGGAAGTACCCTCGACTCAGCCCAGCCCGCCAGCCAAACCATCAGATGCTCCTGCCGCGGCCAAGAAGGCGTCCCCCAAAAAGGACAAGCCTGCAGGCGCCCGCAAGGCGGAGCAAGCGGCAGGCCGCAGCAAAGCCCATTCCGGCAGCGCCGGAGCGGCTAAGGCACATTCGCTGAAAGAGCTGCGCCAGAAATATGCTGACAGCTTTATTTTCCGCGGAAGCAGCACCAAACAGCAGGTTGCCCTCACCTTTGATGATGCGCCGGACACCCTATACACCCCACAGGTGCTGGATATTCTTAAAAAACACAACGTGAAGGCAACCTTTTTTGTCATTGGCAAGCTGGCCGAAAAACATCCGGAAATAGTAAAAAGGATTGCCCGTGAAGGTCATGTGCTGGGCAACCACACGTATAACCATGCCCAATTGAAAAAGCTCACCATGGACAAATTTATTGAGGATATCGAGAAGTCCGAAGCCGCCCTGTCCCCGCTGGCGGGTTATACGCCCCGGCTGATCCGTCCTCCATATGGTGCAGTTACCGATGATGAGCTGGCTTGGCTTAAGGATGAAGGGTACCTCACAGTCAACTGGAACGTTGATCCCGAGGATTGGCGTGGGGTATCCGGCGAGCAGGTGCTGAAGCGGTCCATGGAGGCGGCCAAGCCGGGAGCCATTATCCTGATGCACTGCGCTACCGGCCCGGACGGGAGCTTGCAAGGGACCATTGACGCTTTGCCCGAGCTGATCTCAGGTCTCCGAGCCAAAGGGTATGAGCTGGTCACCCTTCCGCAGCTGCTGGAAACCAATAAGGGTAAATAAAAGACCTGAAGAGAGCTGGCCCATCCAATGGGATAAGGACGGCTCTTCTTTTTCACAGTATAATGAGTGATTACTCACTTTACAAAAGCCATTCGCCAGACTATAATCAACTTGTGAGTGATTACTCACTTTGCAACCAGTCAACACTTGAAGTAGGTTCTTCTAAGGAGGAAAAACAATGGAAACAGACCGGACGATCTGTCTTCGAGCCGAGGGAGTCAGCAGGCGGTTCCAGGAAAAAGAGGTGCTCCACGGCATTCATCTGCAGGTTTACCACAAGGAAATCTTTGGTCTGCTGGGCCCTTCCGGCTCCGGCAAAACCACCCTGGTAAAAATATTGGCGGGGATCGATGAAGCGACAAGCGGGACGGTAACCGTTTTGGGCACCCTCATGCCTAAACTGGAGATGCTTACGAAAATTGGGTATATGGCCCAGTCGGATGCTATGTACAGCGAGCTGTCCGCCAAGGAAAATATGGAGTTCTTCGGTTCGTTGTTCGGACTAAAAGGCTCACGGCTGGTTAAGCGGATGGCGGAGGTTTTGGAGCTGGTGAATTTGACGGAGCATATGAAAAAGCCTGTTGCCTCCTATTCCGGGGGCATGAAGCGCCGGTTATCCCTGGCCATCGCTTTGATGCACCAGCCTGAGGTGTTGATACTGGATGAGCCCACCGTCGGTATCGATCCGGTGCTTCGCAAATCCATCTGGGATGAGCTGGAGAACCTTAGCCGCGGCGGCACCACCATTCTCGTTACCACCCATGTGATGGATGAGGCGGACAAATGCCATCGGCTGGGCATGGTCCGGGACGGCAGCCTGATTGCCGTAGGTACCCCGCAAGCGCTGAAGGACGACACGGGAAGCCATACCATCGAAGAGGCATTCCTGTATTACGGAGGTATCCGCGCATGAGAATCCGGGCCTTGATTATCCGCATATTGCGGCAATTTATCCGCGACAAACGTACCATGGCATTAATGATCGCCGCTCCCCTGCTGATTTTGACATTGATGTACCTGGTTTTTAACGGAGATACCTATGTCCCCAAAATCGGTACAGTGGGTGTTCCCGCCAACCTCTCTGCGGCTGTCGCCCAAAACGGTGCATCTGTAACGGAATACAGCTCTGTAACCGAAGCCGAAGCTGCTTTAGAGAGCCGAAAAGCGGATGCTTACCTGACCTTGGACGGCCAGAAGCCGCAGGTCAAGCTGGAAGGCAGCGATCCCTCCCGGAACCGGGCGGTGATGCTGCTGCTGCAGAAGACCTTCCAGACACAAGCCGCTGCTATGGCGCCCGCTGCTGCTGCCCCGGTTCCCGTGTTCAACTACCTGCACGGATCGGCAGACATGGCCTCCTTTGACAGCTTCGGTCCGGTACTCATTGGTGTGTTCGCCTTTTTCTTCGTCTTCCTGATCTCCGGCATCTCCTTTCTGAAGGAACGGACCAGCGGTACGCTGGAAAGGCTGCTGGCCACCCCTCTGCGGCGTTGGGAGATTGTCGCCGGTTACATTGCCGGCTTCGGTATTTTCACCCTGCTGCAGGCCGTTCTGATCGCCTGGTACTGCATCCAAGTGCTAGGTATGCTCATGGTGGGCTCCTTCTGGTACGTACTGCTGATTACCCTGCTCTTATCTGTCACGGCCTTAAGCTTCGGTACCTTCCTGTCGGCCTTCGCCAATACCGAATTCCAGATGGTGCAGTTTATCCCGCTGGTAATCGTGCCCCAGGTTTTTTTCTCCGGTCTGTTCGATCTGGAGAGCATGTCCGGGTGGCTGCGCTGGCTGTCCCATCTGATGCCCCTGAAATACGGCGCGGATGCCCTGCGCAATGTGATGATACGCGGACAGGGCTGGGACGCTATCGCGGTGGATGTGTATGTGCTGTTGGGGCTGTCGCTCTTTTTTATGGCAGCCAATGTGCTCGCATTGCGCAAGCACCGGAAAATATAGTAAGGTAGTGCAAGGAAAGTGTCATTTCTTGGCGCATTTAAGGGGGAACGTCTATGGCAGAGAATACAGAGCAATGGCTGGAGGACATGCTGCTGCTTATGGAAGGCAATGACGGAAAAAAAACGGAGAAGCAATTGAAGATCATTCAAGCCGCTACCGAAATTTTTTCCGAGAAAGGCTATTCAGCCGCTTCCACCAGCGAAATTGCCCAGCGTGCCGGGGTTGCGGAGGGCACCATTTTCCGCCACTACAAAACCAAACGGGATTTGCTCTTGTCCATTGTAGGCCCCATCCTGGCGAAAACAGTCGCCCCCTTGTTTATGCGGGATTTCGCCAAGGTTCTTGATCAGCCTTATACCGAAATTGAGGATTTCTATAAAACCGTGCTCCGTGACCGGCTGAATTTCGCACGCAAGAATGCCAAGATTCTGCGGATTGTGATTCAGGAGCTGCCGTTCCAGCCTGAGCTCTTGGGCCAGGTCAAGGTATTGTTCTCCCAATACGTGTTTGAACGGATCGGCCGGCTGTACGCACACTTCCAGGAGCAGGGCCAGATTATGGAGGCTCCCAGCTTTCGCATCATCCGTTTTAGCGTCACTACCATTGTGGGGATGGTGCTGACCCATTCGATTTTGCTGCCGGAAATCCCCATTGATGATGAGGAAGAAATCAACTGGACGATAGATGTGCTGATGCACGGCATTGCCAAACGCTCCTGATTTTGTTTAAAGCCTGCTGGCTATAGCCTCAGGTTTTTTATTTTTTTGTAAATGTTTAACCCCATTTCCTTCCATATCCGCAAGAAAACCAGCCAAAAACCGAAAATTTTTGTGTCCGCCCCCCCCTTTCTGTACAAAATTCCGCCAAAATCTAAAATTCTGCTTGCATCCTAGTTGCGATTTGATATACTCATTTTGTTTGATTTTTTTAGCGGCGAATCCGCAAGAGAGGAAGGGATGTTCTGATGGACCACCTGCAAGCCCCCTTATTCTCCACATTGCTTCGACATGCGGAGAATAATCCAGTCCAATTCCATATACCCGGCCACAAAAAAGGGGTTGGCATGGATCCTGAATTCCGGAATTTTATCGGGGACAATGCGTTGTCCATCGATTTAATCAATATAGCCCCGCTGGACGATCTTCACCAGCCGACGGCGGTAATCCGGGAAGCCCAGCGGCTTGCGGCGGACGCTTATAAAGCGGACTACACCATATTTTCCGTGCAGGGCACAAGCACGGTCATCATGACCATGATCATGGCCGTGTGCAATGAAGGCGACAAAATAATCGTACCGCGGAACGCTCACAAGTCTGTGCTGTCCGCCATCATTCTGGCGGGAGCCAAGCCGATCTTTCTGAAGCCCTTCCGCGATCCCATATATGGCATTGACCACGGGGTATCCACCCGCTCCGTCCGCCGCGCCCTGGAGAAACATCCGGACGCCAAGGCGGTTCTGGTCATCAACCCGACCTACTTCGGCATCTCGGCCGATCTCCGGGAAATCGTCGAGGTGGTCCACAGCTACGATATTCCTGTTCTGGTGGACGAAGCCCACGGCGCACTAATCGGCTTCAGCGACAAGCTGCCTTTGTCTGCGATGGAAGCCGGCGCGGATATGGCTGCCACCAGTATGCACAAGCTGGGCGGCTCCATGACCCAAAGCTCCATCCTGAACATGAAGGGCAACCGCATCAACTTCAAGCGTGTGCAGACGCTGTTCAGCATGCTGACCACCACCTCCACCTCGTATATCCTGCTGGCGTCCCTGGACACCGCGCGGCGCAACCTGGCGCTTCACGGGGAGGCTATGGCCGATGAGGCCATCCGGCTCAGCAATTATGCCCGGGAGCGGATCAACGAAATTCCCGGACTGCGTTGCTTCGGGCGGGAGATTCTCGGTGAAGGCGCCACCTATGATCTGGACCCGACCAAGCTGACCATCCACGTGCGGGAGCTGGGCCTGACCGGCTTTGATGTGGAGAACTGGCTGCGGGAGCATCATAACATTGAAGTCGAGATGTCCGACCTGTATAACATTCTGTGCTTCATCACCCCCGGGGACAATGTGGGGACCGTAAAGCTGCTTCTGGCAGCCTTAAGAGAGCTGTCCGAGGAGAACTACAACATCCGCCAAGCTATGGAGCTGGTGGTCCTGGAGACGCCTCCTATCCCCCAATTGACCCTGTCACCGCGGGACGCCTTTTATGGCGATACCGAGCTGATCCCCTTCCGGGAATCGGCGGACCGGATCATTGCAGAATTCATCTATGCCTATCCTCCCGGTATTCCTATTCTGCTTCCGGGAGAGGTTATCTCCCAGGAGAACATCGATTATATTGTGGACCACGTAGAGGTGGGCCTGCCGGTCAAAGGACCGGAGGACCGCACGCTGGAGTTCGTGAAGGTGATTGTGGAAACCTCCGCTATCTTCTGATGTCCCCCATGCAAGAATCAGCATCCCGAATGTCTCCTCCGAGGCATCCGGGATGTTTTTTTGAATGAATGCGTTTTTAGTGATATGATACTAGTGACGAAATTGTGAAGGTACCGCTGCTGACGGAGGGATTGTTATGAGCCAGAATGCCTATATCAAGCTGGTGGAGGGATCTGCGGTGCCATCCGTATCCCTGGAGGATCTGAGGGAGCTCCTGAACGCTTACAGGAGCCAGCTGGAGCTGACAGCACAGCAATTGGACTGGGAATACGATGACAAGGGTTTTCCGTATACGATTGAAACCGCACCCAAAGGCAAGGATACCTGGTTTTACTTAAAAGGCAACCATCAGGCTTACCGGTACATTGTGACCGGAGTAGGTACGGAGGACAGCGATGGCCAGGAACGCCATTATATCCAAGTGGTGCTGCCGGACGGCGCCACCCACGGGGATAAGTCCAAGGCCAATGAATTCTGCAAGCATCTGGCCCGTAAGCTCAAGGCCGAGCTGCATCTGTTCAATGGCCGGGTGATGTATTACAACCCCCGCAAGTAGCCTGATATATCCCACTGCGAACGCAGCAAAGCCCGCTCCTGACCGGAGCGGGCTTTGACTTACAGGCATTATTTATTGTTGTTCGCTGGCAACGATCTCGTCATAAGCGGCAACAACCTTCTGCCACTCTTCATCGTTCTCGATGTTGACCAGGTAAGCGTCCTCGCCTTCCTGTTCAATACGGAAGATGACGCCGTCGGATTCCGGATTGTTCCGGTCAAGCAGCACAGCGTATACGTTCTCGTCGCATTCGAAGGAATAAACCATTACCATTTCGCGTTCGACGCCTTCTTCATCGGCAATCAAGAAGACTTCTTCTTCGTGTTCATGGTCATGATCATGCCCGCAACCGCAATCGTGGTTGTGTTCGGTCATTTGGAAACCTCATTTCATGTGATGTACGTGCTTCTTGTATCGTAACATTTTCCCAGAAGCAGGTCAATGAAGCTCCAAAATCAGTCGCCCTGCACCATCAGCAGATTCACGATTTTTTGCAGCCGCAGATATTCATTCTTCTTCAGATCCTTGCGGAAGTATGCGTAGAGATATGTCGCCTCTGGAAAGGACAAACCGGGGTAACAGGCGATTCCTTCATTGGTATAGGGGTTGTTCATGACAATCTGCCACTCCCCTGCCCGCTCCGGCACCGCTACTGTGGACATCGCCTCCTGCTTATAGCCGATGTACCGGTCGAAATCCTCCCATACGGTCTCCCATGACGGACTGATGGCTCCGGGATCAGGAATCAGACGCCTGCCCTTCTCCACCATCTCCTTCAATTGATCCATTTGCTCCTCTTCCGCCTCGGCCAAACGCCGGCGCAAGCCGTCCAGCAGGTCGCTGAAGGCAGCATAGCCGCCGCGGACAAGCTCACTGCCTACAAGCGCGTATTCATTCTCGCCGGCATTGGCGAAACGCTCAAACCAAACATTGCCACTGTTATGATTCATCAGTCAGTCACCTTCTTCAATCAGCATCTGGTATTGCGGATATGATACAAGAAAAGAGTCACCTGACGGCGACTCTTCTCAATGTAACATAATCGGTTTCGTTTTGGAAGGCGACCTGCGCTTGGCAGAGGTTACTCAGATACGATCAGCTTTTCGCCTACGGTTACGAAATCTCCGTCCACCTTAAGGGCGAACCGGACGGTATAATTCCCGGCTTCGGAGAATTTGATATTGAAGGCGGCGTTGGACCACAGATAATCATAGATGGATTCGGAGGATACCCGGCTGTCCAGCTCATTGCCGTTGGGATCCAGTACACTGATTTTGAAGCCGTCCACAGTGGTCTTGAGGGAATCCATCTGGACGAAAACGAAAAACCGGATATTGTACCCCAAGCCTACTTTAAAGAAGGGTTTGGAAATGCTGGTGACGGTGCCTTTCTTCTCATCCAGCTCCTGGGACACGATCATGTTCACATTGGGCCGGTAGATATTGGCCGTCTGACTGCCGTCATCCCACTTGATAAAGGAATTCAACGCCGATGCAGTCTCCCGCAAGGGCAGCATCGTTGCGCCATTCATCATGATCGCGGGAACCGCGCTGTTAATTGTTGATCCGTTGGCATTCACCTGGACCTTGGAATATCCTTCGTAGGAGCCCCACCGGGAGCCGGCAATCGCCGCTCCTCCGGCCACCAGGAAGAAGGCCAGCGTCAAAGCTGCCACTCTTCTGAATCTCGTCATTATGTACCTCCGCATGCTGAAGAAATTTGATACCAAGTTATACTCGGACAAACGGAAAGAGTTGCGAAGCAAGTTAATTTTTTCTTGAAAAAAAGCTCTCCCTTTTCACAGCCCTCCCGACAGGCCCCCAAACTCCCGGGGCATTGGCTTTATGCCGGCTTCCTGCTACAATATGGAGTAGCTTATAAACAAGATTCAAGAAGGAGCAGCCACGTAACCATGATGAACCCCATCGTAACCAGATTCGCACCCAGCCCAACCGGCTACATGCATATCGGCAACCTGAGAACCGCTCTATACGCCTATCTGCTGGCCAAGTCCAAAGGAGGCACCTTCATACTCCGGATCGAGGATACGGACCGTGAACGGCTGGTGGATCAAGCCGTCCAGGTCATCTATGATACCCTGAACCTGGCGGGATTGCACCACGATGAAGGCCCCGATATCGGCGGCAGCCGCGGGCCTTACGTGCAAAGCGAACGCAAAGACATTTACCTGGAGCATGCCCGCAAGCTGGTGGAGAACGGCCATGCGTACTATTGCTTCTGCGATAAAGAACGCCTCTCCTCTCTCCAAGGGGAAAACGGTTCAGGCGGCTATGACCGCCACTGCCGGAGCTTGTCCCAGGCCGAGGTGGAAGCCAAGCTGGCAGCCGGCCTGCCGTATGTCATCCGCCAAAAGAATCCTTTGACCGGCACAACCTCCTATACGGACACGGTATTCGGCGAAATCTCCATTGACAATGCGGAGCTTCAGGATGCAGTCCTGATCAAAGCCGACGGTTATCCTACATACAATCTGGCCAACGTAGTGGACGACCATCTGATGGATATTACCCATGTGGTCCGCGGCTCCGAGTATGTCACCTCCACCCCTCTGTATGTGCAGCTGTACAGCATGTTCGGCTGGGAAACGCCAATCTTCGTGCATCTGCCGCTCATTATGGGCCGGAATGAGGATGGCTCGGTGTCCAAGCTGTCCAAGCGCCACGGCTCCGTAAGCTTCCAGGATCTGGTGGAGGATGGATACCTGCCCGAGGCTATCATTAACTACATTGCGCTTCTGGGCTGGAGCCCGGGGAACACCAATGAAGAGTTCTTCAACCTGGAGGAGCTGTCTCGTGTATTCAGTGTGGACACCATCAACAAGTCCCCGGCTGTATTCGACTACGACAAGCTTCTTTGGTTCAACAGCGCATACATCCGCAAGCTGCCCGTTGACGCCTTCCGTACCTTGGCCGCTCCTTACCTGGAGAAGGCCATTACGAAGCCGGAAATCAACAAGGACAAGCTGCTGACCCTGATCCAGTCCCGTCTGGAGAAGTTTTCCCAGATCCCGGAGATGGTCGCCTTCTTCGAAGCCATGCCGGAGCTGGATGTGGAGCTGTTCGTCAACAAGAAGAACAAGGTCACTGCCGAGCTGGCCAAGGAACTGCTCCCCACCATCATCGATTCGCTGGAATCGGCGGATGTTTGGGAGAATGATGCTCTGTTCGAGCGTCTGAAGAACCTGAGTGAAGCTGCCGGCATCAAAGCCGGAGCCCTGATGTGGGTAGCCCGTGTGGCCGTTTCCGGCCTGATGAACACACCTGGAGGCGCCACAGACATTCTGGAGATTATCGGCAAGGCCGAAGCCCTGAGCCGTCTGAAGGCAAGCCTGGCACGGCTGTAAGGAAAACACAACACGGCACCCCCTTAGGGAAATCCTTTCCCGGGAGGTGCCGTTTTTTCGTAGCGTGATAGACTTTGTTGCATTACCCGAGCAGGCCCTTGCGGTTTAGAATGGTCAGAAAACGGTAGAAATCAAAGGAGCCTCCCTGCGGGGTATCAATCAGCCCTTGGGCGACTGCTTTGTTTACAGCCTCCTGCGCCCATTCGGGTATGCCCGGAAGATGCTCCACAGCCTCCAGCGCCGCCACTCTCGCCTCCAACTGCGCCTTTTGCGCTTCCAATGCCGTTAAACGGGCAAGCAGCTCTTCCATCTCCTCATCTCCTATCTCCGGCTCAGCCAGGGTTTGGTACAGCCGGGCCCAAGGAAATTTCGGCCCCGGACAGTCCGGCTTCTGGACCGGATTGATTTGGTAATGCCCCAACACATGGTAGGTGTCCAGCGGAAAATCCCTCTGCCAGGTATCCCGGATGATCTTCCGGATATGCCGGTGCAGCCAAACGGAGGATTGGAACTGGGCTTCCGTCAAATCTCCATTTGTTCCTTCGTGTTCGATGGAGACGGTGTATAGGTTCGGATTCATATTCATATCATGCACGACTTGGGCTGTCGCTCTGGCAAATTGTGATTGCGGAATCCCGTTAGCCCAGGCCATCCGGTCCACGGCCACATATTGATGGATCCTGCCGTCCCGGGCTACCCCGAAATGGGCGGAGGAAACCTGGTTGTTGGGGTCGGTAAACCAGTTGTCCATACTGCTCATGGTGCCTGTCGAGATGTGATTGACGATGACAAAAGGAACAATCCCGTTACGCGGGCTAGAGTTGGTATGCTGATTGCCTTTCCAGACGATGTCCATGCCGATCCCCCTCTCCGGCGTTTGATACAACCAGTCTATTCGGGCGCGGCCGGATTAGTCCGGGCTTTCCAACAACAACCGCTTGATCTGGCGGATATTTATCCGTTACAATTAATAATCCAATAAATAACACTTCATCCAACAACGTTTCTTTCGTGGAGGACGACGCATGCAGCCTTTGCCCAACAGACTAGATGTTGAAATCTGCGAATTGAAAAAGCTGCTGGTCCATCTCGCCGAACAGAACCAGTTTAACCTTCTGGATCCCCGGGTGCTTGCCCTGAGCCAGCGTCTGGATGTTCTGATTGTACAGGAGATGAAACGGCAGCGGTTAGGCATTACATAGAATTCCATAAGGATCCGACTCGTGAGTGCCGCCTGATAGGCGGTTTATTTTTGTTTTCAAGAGTGGAGCCGGCTACTTGTAGCCTTTGCCCCGGGTCAGAATGCAGGGCACCCCGATGCCGACGGAGCCGGGCTCATTCATGTGCTCCACATACCGTAACCCGCGGGAGCAAGGGGTTTTGCAGGACCGGCAGGTATCGGAGGTGACTACCTTCATATTGAAGCGGTTCCGGTCGAGACTTGAGGGCGGGTCATTCTTTTTGACGGTTTTGTTTTTGGACATGCTTATCCACCGACCTTTCGTAGGGGTGCCTTCACGAGGCGCTCGCGTAGAATACAATATGCCCGCCTGCGGCCGGTGGTTCAAAAGTGCGCCTAAAAAAATCCGCCTGCATTTCCCAAAATGGGAGACGCAGGCGGATGTGTGGCAGTACGGAGTAGCGACGGTTTCTTGTTTTGTTAGGCTTATAAATCAAAACCTGTATACATAAGCTATTCACCCATGCAGTTAATTAAAGATGTTTCTAATTTCGGGAAATATCTCTTTATCAGAATTGGTGTAAACAAATGCAATTTTGTTATCGACGAAATAAAAAATGTCTTCAATAGCATTGTCGGATTGCACGAGCACCATCCTTCCCATCTTTCCATTTTTTTCATTTATATGTTTAATAGATTGGATAATTTTCGAGCCCGAACGTCTGTCATCAGACTGCCCCATTGCTCCGAAGCCAAACAATTGCTGCGATTCTGAATGAATGTAATCCTTCACAAACTGCTGCTTTGCCGACAGATCAGTACCGTTGATATACACATCAATATATTTCATGACCATCTCGTTCTCGCTCAGGCTGACCACCTCCGTCTTGCTCTCACCAAGAGCAACCGTTTGAGTGTCCCCCTTCCACTCCACAGGCAATCCCGCGGCTTCCGCTACAGCCCGAACCGGTAGGTAGGTGCTGCCGTTATAGGTGATCGGATAGAGTGTGCTGCCATCGCTGTCCTTAGGCGTCCACTTTTCGCCGTGCAGGGTAATGGATACTCCCTTGTTCAAATAGGCTTGAATTTCTTCCAGATTGGAGGCCGCGACAGCTCCGATGGACATGGATACAAACGAAACCGCAGTAATCATTCCTGCAATGGCGATCTTCTTCATTTAAACCTCTCCTTGGTAGTTTGGTAGGTACATTCTACCAGTTATGAGGTTTCATAGGCAATTTAAATAACCGCCGAAATTTTTTGATAACCCCATTGAAAAATGGGATTTGTTGTACTATAATTCTTTTTGCCATTGTTTTTGCCGAGTTAGTTAAATGGCATAACAGTGCACTCGTAATGCACAATTAGCAGTTCGATTCTGCTACTCGGCATAAAACCCTTGAATATCAAGGGTTTTTTCTATACTATGTATGATTTTTCGAGCATAATTGCCGGGGATAGGGCCAATCAAGGATGTTGTATATGATTTTTCAAGCTTAATCCGGCGCATTGGGCTGGGAGTGGGGTTTTATATATGATTTTTCATAAACAATGGCCGATTTCGGGAGGCTACCATGATTTATAGTTGGTTTTTCGAGTACGCATTCCGATAAAGTCCCCACCCGGGGTCTTGCGGCGAGCGATGGCAGCTGCTATAATGGGTCCAATATTTTCAATATCTGTGAAATGGAAGAGTAGCATTCGGGCAGGCAGTCCCAGCGAGCCGGAGATGGTGGAACCCGGTACGCCTCCCTCATGCGAACGGGCCCATGAGATGGATTCCTCCAGCGGAATCCCGGTAAAACCGTTATCTTTGTCCGAGTGGCTTCCCGTAAGTGGGAGGCAATAAGAGTGGTACCGCGAATGCGTCAGCTTTCGTCTCTTTGATGAGACGGAGGCTTTTTTTGTTTTACGCAGAAACGAGAATGGAACCAATTGTGGAGGTGGCGGCATGGGCATGTTGGGTCAAAAGGTCAGAGCGTCTGTGGAAAATGGGGTAAGGGAGCTGCTGCGGGAAGCCGGAGACGGGAGCGTGGGCAGTGCTGGAGAGCTGCGGCTTACTGTAGAGCAGCCGGGACAGCTGCGGCATGGGGATTATGCAACTAACGCTCCCCTCCAGTTGGCCAAGCGGCTGCGCCTTCCCCCGATGAAGCTGGCGGAGGAGCTGGCCAGACTCCTGCGGCTGGACCCGTGGCTTGGCCGCATGATGGCCCGGATTGAAACCGCGCCTCCCGGGTTTGTCAACTTCTATGTGGATTGGCGGGAATGGGCCTGTTCCTCCTTCTCCCTGCCCCCTGCCCCGTCCGGGAAAGTGATTATTGAACACACTAGTATAAACCCTAATAAAAGTGCCCATATCGGGCATCTCCGCAATTCGTGCATCGGGGATACCCTGGGCAGATTGTTAAAGCGGCTGGGCTACCAGGTGGAGATCCACAACTACATCGATGACTTGGGCAACCAGTTGGCAGATACGATGGTGGGACTTCTCCAGCTTCCCATGGAGGGTACGCAGCAGCGCTTCGGCGATTACTGCTGGGACCTGTATGCGGCGATAAACCGCAGGTATCAGGAGAAGCCAGGGCTTACGGAGGAGCGGAGCCGTGTGCTCCATGCACTGGAAGAAGGCGGGAATAATCTTGCATGGCTGGGAACCGTAACGGCAGAGCGGATTGTGAAGGAGCATCTGGAGGAAATGGCCGGTTTTCAAATCGGTTACGATCTTCTGGTGTGGGAGAGTAATATTGTGCGGGAGGGCTTCTGGGATGCGGCAGCCCAATTGCTGGAGACGACGGGGCTTTTTGTCCGGGTGGAGGAAGGCAAGCTTGCAGGCTGTTGGATACTGAAGCAGCATGAGGGGGAAAGTGCAACAGAAGCAGAGACGGAGTTTGTGGCCGACAAGGTGCTGGTACGCTCCAACGGTATTCTGACCTATACGGCCAAGGACATTGCCTACCACCTGTGGAAGTTCGGTCTACTGGGACGGAATTTCCGGTACCAGCCCTGGAACGCCCCGGTTTGGACCACGGCGGCGGAAGGTGCGGGAGACCTGCCCTTCGGAAGCGGCGAGATGGTCATTAACGTCATCGACCAGCGCCAGGAGTATCCGCAGGCGGTGGTGAAGCAGGCGCTGGCCGCTCTTGGTTTTCATAAGCAGGCGGACAACCTCCACCATGTGGCTTACGGCGTGGTTTCGCTAAGCCCAGCTTCAGCGGCCGAGCTGGGGGTGGACACCAGTGCGGGAAAACCCTCCTACGCTATGTCAGGCAGACAGGGCATCGGTATCCGCAATCAGACCCTGCTCACCCGGATGGAGGAGATTATCCACAACAAGCAAGAGGACCAAAACGGAGTCTCCAGCAAGGTGCTGGCTGCTGCCGCAATCCGTTATTACCTGCTGCGCTACAGCTTGCAGACGGAGGTCGTATTTGATCTGGATCAGGCGACGGAGGTCACTGGCAATACAGGCATCTACCTGATGTATGCTTATGCCCGCTCCTGTAAGGTTCTCCACAAAGTAAAAGAAGCCTCCGGCGTCACTGCGTTCGCAGTACCGGAAAGCTTCCCGCTGCTTGCGGAGGAGGAGCACGGGCTGCTGCGCCACCTGTCCGGCTGGCAGGAAACTCTTGCCGCGGCAGGAGCCGAGCTGGCGCCTCAGTTGATTGCCCATTATGCCCATGAACTGGCGACGCTGTTTAACCAATTTTATGCCCGCTGCCACATTCTGAAGGCTGGTGAGGAATCGCTGCTCCAATTCCGCTTGTGGCTGACGGACCGTACCAGGCAGACCCTGGGAGATAGCTTCCAGGTGCTTGGCCTGCCCGCTCCCGAGAGGATGTAAAGGGATAACCGGGACTTATTTACAGCTCCTTCTGCATCCGCACATGGAGAATACCTGCATCCAGGAAAGGCTCCGTGGAAACCGTAACATAACCCAGCTTATTATAAAAACCCTCGGCCTGACACTGGCCGTCCAGGATGGTCCGCTTCATTCCGGCTTGGCGTGCACTGTCCTCCAGCGCCTCCATCAACAGGCGTCCCGTGCCGCCACCGCGGTATTCCTTCATCACTGCAACCCGCTGGAGCTTGGCGGTGCCATCCTCATATACCTTCCAGCGGCCGGTGGCAGCAGGCTTGTCTCCATCATATAAAAGCACATGATGGCAAGCCTGCGGGGAAACATCATATTCGTCCAGTTCCTCATCAGCGGGAACCTGCTGCTCGTCAACGAATACCTTCATGCGGATGGCCAGGCAGGCATCCAGCTCCTGGCGGGTTGTAACTGGGATAATGGTCACGGATCATCAGGCTCCTATCTATTCTTTAAGATAGGAATCATCATAGCTTGCTTGATCCCATCCGTCAAACCCCGATCCGCTTCCGGGCCCATGAGAGCCAATCCTTCGTGGCCCCTTGGACAACCGCCGCAGGCTTAGCCCTTCCCCATTCACTGAAAAAGCTGGCAACTCCGATACCAATCCCGAGAGCAGTCCCGGCAGCCACCTCGATAGGCATATGACCCAGTCTCTCCTCCAGCTCTGCTGCAGGGCGCTTGCGGCGTATGCCTGGAGGCCGGCGACCGGATAGCACCTCTACCCGCTGTCCCAGGGCATTCACCTCTACGGCGATTTCTCCGGCATGCCGCCGCACTCCCATGGCGTCCGCCATCACGATCAGGCCATAAAGGGCGCTGATGGCGAATTCCATGGAATGGGTTCCTTTTTTGAGGGCGGTATAAGTTGCAAGCGAAGCCGAACCTGCGGAGTGGGAGCTGGGCATCCCGCCGGATTCAGTAAGCGCAGACCATTTCCATTGCCCTGTATTGGCAAACGATATGGGCACCTTCAGCAGCTGCGCGGCGCCTACGCTTAAGAGAGCCGTTCCCAAAGCACGATTCATCCGTCCGTCCACTCCTCTTTTGGTAAGCTTTTTGCCTTATTAGGATAAGCGGGCTGAGATTTTCTATGCGGTTAAGTGAACGGGACATTCCGGCAAAGTACCATCCTCCGGCAACTTCTGGTACAATGGGAGAGGGACTGATAATTGTTCTGATAAGGAGTCAGCCAAACATGAATATTGCTTTTTTTCTTTTGCCTAAGCAGGAGGTCGTCTGTTTGTCCACCCACTCCACCCTCCGCCAGACGTTGGAGAAGATGGAATTCCACCGCTATACCGCTGTGCCGATTCTCAAGGAAAACGGTGCTTATGCCGGTACAGTGACAGAGGGTGACCTGCTTTGGTTCTTCAAATCCAAGCAAGACCTGAACTTCGAAACCGCCCACCACTTCACCCTGGACGATGTGCCGCTGCGCACCAAGCATGAAACCGTGCGGATCGATTCCAATATGGAGGATCTGCTTCGCCTGGCCAAGGTCCAGAACTTCGTTCCCGTTGTGGATGACAACGGAATTTTTATCGGGATTGTGCGGCGCGGCGAGATTATTGAGTATTCAGCCAAAAGCCTTTTGAACAACAGTGTAAAATAACGATGTATGCTTGAAAAAAGCAACAAAAGCCATCCCCAGTCCTCCGGCATCCGGAGCGGGGGTGGCTTTTTATATAGGAAAAACTACTCCTGGGCGGTCCGTCTCAAGGTGGGCCATAACAGCCTGCCGCGAGCCGCAACGGCGGCAGTTAACTGGGCGGCTGCTCCAGCTACCCCCAGCATTAGGAAAGGAAGCATCCCGTACAAGTAGCGGTCCACCGGAATAAACACTTGATGCACCCCCCAAAATACCGCCAAACCGGCCAGCAGATACCCGTAAGCCCCCCTGCCCCGCAGCGCCATCACCGGCAGCACAGCCAACCCGGAATACACCAATACGAAGTGCAGCTTATTGAGCAGGTAGAAGTACCACTCCGGTACAGAGAAGGGATAGGAGCCCACCCAGAGTGTCCGGAAGAACACGTGGAACTTGCCCACTGTAAACCACCCGATCCACAGCAGCGGGTCCTGGATTAGCCCCTCCCGTATTCTCCTTAGGCCCTCCTGGAACTGTCCCTCTTCCCCGATGGTTTCCCAGTCGATGGTTCCCCGGAAGTAAGGATCTGTTCCGCCCAGAAACGGATTGCCCGCTTCACCCTTGGCGATAGGGATAAACTCATGGAAGGTGACCCAGTTTCGCACCCACCAGGGAAGCATGAGAATGCCGAAGGAGATAGCGCCACGAAGAATCATGGCCCAGGGAAGACTCCGATTTTTGATCCACAAAAACAGGTAAGGTACTACCGCCAAAGGCAGCACATTGGGACGGATCAGCACCGTCACAGCCAGCGCCGCCCCCGCCAAAATATGGTCTATCCCCCGGTTTTCCTGGATGATCTGCACCTGCAGGAATAGCAGCACGGAAAACGACGAAAGAAAAATGACCTCCGTCAAAATTAGCGAGGCGGACCAGACGTAAGAGGGATAAATGGCTGCAAAAAGTGCGGCCAGCAGTCCCGCCCCCGGCGTAAACAGCCTGCTGCCTGTGCGGAATATGAACCAGATGGCAATCAACGCAATAAAGCATTGAAGCTCTCTAACCAGCATCAGCGTATTTTCCGGCTGCTCATACCCGAACATCCGAAACATCAGTGCGAGAAATGCAGGAAACCCCGGTGTTACCAAGGTATTGGGGACCGTATCCCGATAGGCGTAAACGCCTGTCTCCAACCATTGCAGAGCCATCTTGGTGTAATTCAGCTGATCCCACTCCAACGGCTCCAATTGACCATTTCGCAGAAAATGCAGACGCAAGTACAAGGCCAATCCCAAAACTGGGACCATCAGAATCTCCGGAATACGGCGGGAATTAGCTAACAGCTTCATGCGGTACGCTCCTTTCCGGTGTGGTTTCATGTGGGGAAACCCCGACCTTATCCACTATTCCCGCGTCCCGGAAGGGTTAAACCTGTGTGAAGGCTTAAAGGCCAGCACAAAAACACCCCGTCCCCCTTAAGATGGCTCGAAGCCTTCACAAAGGGTACAAGGGTGTAAAGGGGATTCTTGGGCCGATCAAAAAAGCGGCCTGTTGCCGTAAAGCATTCTCCGTTCATCCCCCAGCTTCCGCAGCTTCGCCTGGTAGGCGGCCGTTTCGGATGGCTCCATGGGTATGCCGATAAACTGGCATACCCGCTCCTCCTCAAAATGCTCCGAATCTATGTAGACGGCCTCCGGCTGATCATCCTCCGGATGAAACAATATCCTGATCTCCCAAGCGCCTCTCACCCGCGCCTGCTCGTACCAGTTGTACCGGAGAGCCAATCGGCAGGTATAGTATCTGTCCCTAAACAATATACCCTCCGGTGTGATCTGTGCTGTCGCCACCTTCAATTGCTCCTGCTTTCCATTCCCGCTCATACTGCTTGCGCACTCCTTCTGCTTTCGGCCTCCTGCCGGATAAGCCGTATCCTTCACAACCATACTCATCCATTCTAGCAGGAGGTGGGGTTTGCAGTCAGCGGGAATTAGTGGAAAAGCTCCACAGAACCGTCCCGTTCTCCCGATCCAAAACCTGATAGCCATCCCCGTTTTCCCGGAAAACCGGAGGTGTGCTCCAGGAGGCTTGCCCTTCCCCTTCGTCCGGTGTACCCAGAACGGCAGCAGCTAACCAATGCTCGCCCTTCGGGTAAGTACCATGGAGAGTAGGCAGCACTGTACGCGGAAACATCAGGTTGGTATTGGCCTCACAGGGAATAATCTCCGCTGTACGCGCGCCCCGGAGATCTACAATACCGCTAACTCCCCAGCTGAAGGAAGCCACTGCATCATGAGCTTCGGTGAGCAGCTTCCGGCCTGCCTCCTCCGCCACACGGTCCTCCCACCTAATGGCAAAACCTCCCTCTGCACCAGTCAGATCCCGGCCATTCAACAGCCGGTGTACCCGGATATGCCAATTACCTGCGGGAATCAGCCAGGTTTCCACCGTCACATCGGACCACGGCTTCCAGCGGGAGTAGATCCATTTGTCCTCCACACGGACTTCCTCGCATCTTTGCCGGACCTTATACCAGTCATCCCCCTCACTTAACGCAAGCATGGAGTCATATGCACCTTGGCCTAATCCCGTATGTCCTTTGGGCACGCTGAAAGCAAAAGCATTGGAATAAGCGAACTTGGCGTATTTGGCAGAGGTATGGGCAGGCTGGAATCCGGCGTATTGGCCTGAGGTCAGAGCTGTCACATGATTGCCGGTATGGCTGACCAGCATCCGGGCGTGCTTTTGCACAGACAGAGGAGCAAGAGCGGGAAGCGGCTTTTCCTCCGCCTGCCATAACGGATGCTCTTCCCCCAAAGCCAGCGGCAAAAATGCCTTAAAGGCCCAATACGGGGACCCCGGCGCATTATAGCCCTCGGCCATAATCAGATTGGGGTAAGCATACCCGATAGACAGCACGCCGTCGGGAGTAAAGATGGGCTGCTGGAACCACCAGCGCAGATTGCGCAGCAGGAGCCCCTTCACAACGCCCCAATCAAGCACGTCCACCCCCGCGTAAGCCAAGGCCCCCCAGAAGCCTGCTTGTGCGAAGCGGTAAGTCAGACTGCGGCCATACGCCAAGGCGGACCCATCCTCTGCAAACCAATAGATGAAATCCCGGGCAAACTGTGCGGCTCTATCCTTATATACTTGGCACCGCTCCGGATCCTCCTTGTCCATCATGCCGGCATAGATCAGGCCATAAAAATGCATGGCAAACGGTACGTAATAATCCCGTTGATCCGTGGCCCCGTCGGAGTACCAGCCATCCCCCAAATAAAAGGTATCCAGAAGCGCAAGCGCCCCGTCTACGGATTCCTGGCTGTATTCGCCTCCCGCCCGTTTCAGGCCGAGATTCGCCAACACAATGAAGAACCGCCAGTTGTTCGGCGGCAGATCGAACCGTTTGATCTGGAGGAGCCACCGGGTGAGATTGTCCCGTTCCTTCTCCGTCAGCGGTCCCCAAATCCGGTCCGGGCACAGACACAAGGCCAGACCGATGGCCGCCATTTCCACAAAACGCTGATCCACATGGCCGGTATCCCCCCAGTATTCCTCATGCTCCGGGTCGGTGCCATGGCGGATGCCTTCCACATATGTATGCCACAGGTCGGAATCCCCGCCGCCGACTGCCAGAGGCACAAGCCCCCACAACGGACGGGCAAATGCCTCCATCTGAGCGGTCCGTTCCTCGTATACCGCTCCCGTATTGCCGAGCCGGAGCAAGGCTCCGCCCTTGCTGTAATAGGGCTTCAGCGGCTCCGTCAGCTGCCGGACCGCCTCCTGGACATCCGCTCGGGTACGGAGCGGATTCTTCGTGATGGGCAGATCATACTTGATCATGGATTTGCTATGCTCCTTCTTGCGCGCCCCCTCCGGGCTGTCCGCGGCGCTCATACAAAAGGCAGCCCTTTCGGGCTGCCCCTTGCAACTTACGCGCTTATGTTTTCCAGCCACTGGGCTTTGGTTTGCGGCTCCTTGCCTTCCTTCTCACAATCCTTTACATACATCTGGTACAAGGTGTCCATGTAATCCTCCGGCAGCTCTACGGGAATATCGCAGGCAATGCCGTCTCCGCAACAATTATGGGTTTTCATACATATACGCCTCCTTGGATACCTCTATTTTACCCCATTCCATGCAATCCTGCATCATCTGAAGCAATTGTGAACATAATGTCACATCTTGGGTCAAATCCCAAGGAAAAAGGGTCTGATGTTTCCTCCTGTTGAGGAACCCATCAAACCCTTTCCATATCTATAGTGACCTGCAGTGGGCTCGAACCACTGACCCCCACCCTGTCAAGATGGTGCTCTCCCAGCTGAGCTAGCAAGTCATATGCAATGTTATGGTAATTGAATTTTACCAAGACTGCCTACAGCTGTCAACCGTTTTTGGAAAGGGTTTCAAGCCCCAATAACGGAAGCATTTTTCCGTTATTCCACCCGGAACCGGCTAACCAGGCGTGATAAGGGCAGACCGTTTCCGCTATTTACTAAGGTTCTATTCTGAATCAGCGAGGAAGCAGGGAATAACGGAAACCCGATTCCGTTATTCCTTCAACAGGTGCCGGCATGAACGCAATAGCGGAAATCCGCTTCCGCTATCCTGAAACCACATGCTCCCTTCCGCACGCTATCTGCTATCCCCCTCCAGCCACTGCCGCGTGAGGCGGATTGCCTCCAGGAAAGCCTCCGTATCCCCCTCGTAGGGATGCACGGTGTTGAACCGGTGATCCCCTCCGGGGACCATCAGCCATTCCAGTTCGGGCTGCGCCTCCTTCAACCGGGCCGATCCGGCCAGCAGATGTTTGCCGTCCCGCTCACCCTGGATCAGCACCGCAGGAACACGGAGACTGCCGATCCGGCCAACCAGATCGAACCGCTCCGCATTGGCTTCCAGATCCTTTAGAATGACCAGGTCCAGAGGCATCTGCTGCTTGGTCCGGGCATTCACCGTGAAAGCCCGTCCCTCCACCCGCATCATCCGTTTCTCCTCTTCCGAATAAAGGTCGAAGCTGGCGATTCCATTCCAGCTGATAATCCCGTCTACCAGCTCCGCATGATCGAGCCCGAATAATAGGACTCCCCCGCCGCCTTTGCTGTGGCCCAGCAAAAACAATCGTCCCGCCTCCGGCTGGCTCCCGTCATCAGCAGGCAGCACGCCCCCTCTAACAGCTTCCACCAGAGCAAGCAGATCCTCCTGCTCCAGGGAACAGGTATTACGGGCGAACTTCTCCAGCTCCGTAAACTCCGTCAGCTCCTCACCCACACCGTTATGGCTGAAATTAAACACAATCACATCATAGTCCACAGACAGAAGCTCCCCGATCCGGGGGAACATCCCGTAATTTTTGAAGCCCTTGTAGCCGTGGGCAACCAGAACAGTCCCCCGGGAAGCAGCGCCGGACGGACGGTACCAGTCCGCCCGGATGATCCGGTCCGCGGCTGGCGTTAATTGAAAGGATGTGAAATAGGGCATTGGCAAAACCTCCATATTCTAAAACCTTTTATACCGGTTTTACCACATCCGCCGTCCGCCTGCAATTTTCCCTTCTTAAGCGGACAAGCCGCCCGCGGATAATTTGGTTGGCAACAAAATTCCCCATTGATTATTTATTGGAAAATGTTCACAATAGGGAATGTATGTTCTTCTTCATTTCCAATATAAGGAGTTTGCCATGAACAAACAAAGCGGGGTTTTCCCCAATAACCTCTTTATCCTGAAGCTGGTTTTCCGCATCTGTCCGGGGCGGATCGCTGCAGAATTCCTCCTGAAGGCCATCGGCTATACCGCATGGGTGTTTTACAGTATTGTACTGGTCAAATATGTGCTCCATGCCATCGAAACCGGCCAAAGCTTCGGCCAAATTGCCCTCTTCATTACGGGAAGCGCTCTGTTCTTCGGGACCTGCAACTGGTTTGAGCAATGGGTAGAAACCAGCTATAAGCCGAAAATCGATGCTCTGCTTTTTGAGAAGCTGAATGGGCAGCTATATGACAAGGCGGCGCAGGTGGAGCTGGCCTGCTACGAGGATGCGGAGTTTTACAACCGCTATACCATGGCCGTCATGGAGACGGAAACCCGGGTTTCCTCTGTGCTGGAGACGACTGCGGATACGGTCTGCGCCGTTATAGCCGGTATCGGAGTGATGGTCAACATGTATATGATCGACCATTGGGTCATTCTTTTTGTCCTCTCCCCGTTTGTGGGCAAATTTCTGTTCGGCAGCATGCATAACCGCCTGCTTTACGCACGGGACCAGGAAAGCGTTTCCCACCGGCGGAAGCTGGATTACGTCAACCGGGTGGTCTACCTGCAAGATTATGCCAAGGAAATCCGGATGTCCGGCATTTTTCGCGTGCTGAAGAAGACCTATGAAGAGGGATATTCCGGCATCAATACCGTTGTCCGGCGGTTTGCCCCGCGTGTGGCCGGCGTCCACTTTTGGCAGAACATCTTTACGTTCCTGGTGATCTTCCAGGGGGTGCTCTTGTACAGCCTCTACCGGACCATAGTGTCCCGTACCCTGGAGGTCAGCGAATTTGCGGTATTGACCAGCGCCATGGTCAGCGCAAGCTGGATTCTCATCGGACTGTCTGAAAGCCTGATTAAGGTGTTCCAGAACAGCCTGTATATCGAAAATTTGCGGGGCTTCCTCTCCTACGAAATCAAAATGAAGGATAATCCGGAAGGCCCTGCTCCCGCAAAGCCGGTTCAATCCTTGGAGCTTAATCGGGTCAGCTTCACCTACCCCGGAGCAAGCACCCCCGTGCTCCGTGACATCAGCATCCGCATTGAGGGCAGCGAGAAGATCGCTCTGGTCGGCCACAACGGTGCAGGCAAAACCACACTGGTCAAGCTGCTGATGCGTTTGTATGATCCTAATCACGGCCAACTGCTGCTGAACGGGAGAGATATCCGGGATTACCGCTTGGGCTCCTACCGGGCCCTGTTCGGGACGGCTTTTCAGGACTTCAGGATTTTTGCGATGACGGTGGCCGAAAATGTGCTGATGCGCCAGCCTGTAACGGCTGCGGACTACCATTGCGTGCGGGATGCGCTTGTGAAAAGCGGCGTCTACGACAAAGTGGCATCTCTGCCGAAGGGGATGGACACCGTGCTGACCCGGGAGTTTGACGAAGACGGAGCCGTTCTCTCCGGCGGGGAATACCAGAAAATCGCGGTGGCCAGAGCCTTTGCCAAGGAGTTTGAGATTGCGGTTTTCGATGAACCCTCCAGCGCCCTGGACCCGGTAGCGGAATACGGGATTTACCAAAGCATGCTGGCGGCCTGTCAAGGCAAACCGGTGTTTTTTATCTCCCACCGCTTGTCCATGGCAACGCTGGCCGACCGGATTTATATGCTGGAGAACGGCACTGTCATAGAAACCGGCACCCACGACCAGCTGATGGCACTAAACGGGAAGTACGCGGACATGTTCCGCAAGCAGGCTGAGAAATATGCGGAAGAGGTGGGAGCATGAAGCAGAAGCCGGGACATGTGGTCTCCAATCACCTGTATATGCTGCGGCTGGCCTTCCGGCATACCCCGGGGTATGTCATCAATATTTGCCTGCTGGCTGTCTATTCCTCTGTGGAGGTATTCTTCGAATTTGCTTACTCCACCAAGTACATGATCGACCTGATCCAATACAACGGAGAGTTTTCCGACGCCTTGCGCTATATGGCTTTTATTTCGGCGGCCATTGTGGTGAAGCTGGGATGGGTGGCGGTGAATGACGCTTATTTCGTCCCCCTGGCCAAGGAGAAACTGTACCGGGCTTTGCAGTTGGAGCTGTTCGGGAAAGCAGCAGCGATGGACCTGGCCTGTTATGACCAGCCCCAGTTTTACAATGATTTTGTGGTCAGTGTAGGAGAAGTCAAAAAACGGATGGACGAATCCCTGGAGATTATCCGGCAGATGTGCGGAAGAGGCGCCACCATCGCCGCGGCAGGAACCTTCTTCCTGGTGCTGGACCGTGGAGGACTCCTGTTTATTGCCGCCAGTCTGGCGGTCACGCTATCGGTGAATGCCGTGTTGGCCAAGCTGAACTTTAAGATGGAGCTGGAGCTGAAGCCCCTGGAACGGAAGCGCGCTTACATCAGCCGGATTTTTTATCTCGCGGAGTACGCCAAGGAAATCCGGCTGCATCCCGTTACAAGCAAGCTTAAATCCGATTTGCATCACGCCACACGGGGCATGCAGCGGACGATCCAGGCAGACTCGCGCAAACGGATCATCCTCGGATTTATCGGCAGCTTTGGGGCCCACAGCCTGCTTTTGGACGCCCTGTATCTGATCTATCTGCTGTACCGGACCCTTGTCCTGCAGGCTCTCAGCTACGGAAGCATGCTCTCCCTGTTTAACTCGGCCGGGTCGCTGAAGAACAGCCTAAGGGATATTGCCGCCCTTCTTCCCCGCGCCCAGCAGAACAGCCTCTATATAGACAAGATCCGGTCGTTTGCGGATTATGCTCCGGCTATCGGCAGCTCTGCAGATGCTCTTCCGGTTCCGGCTCATCCCAAGGTATTGGAGCTCCGCAACGTTTCATTTGCATACAATGAAAGCGCCGGCCCGATTCTGAAGGACATTAACCTGACCATCCGCCAAGGGGAAAAAATTGCCTTCGTCGGTTACAACGGTGCCGGTAAAACCACCTTGACCAAGCTGTTTATGCGGCTATATGATGTTTCCGAAGGGGCTATTCTGCTGAATGGGATCAATATCCGGGAATACGAGCTTACTTCGTACCGCAGCTGCTTCGGCAGCGTCTTTCAGGATTACCGCTTGTATGCCGCCAGCATTGCGGATAATGTGATGATGGACCGGACGGATGATCACACCATTCCGGTGGTCAGTGAGGCTCTTGGCCAAAGCGGGCTGTTGGACCGGGTGAACCGGATGGACCAAGGCACCGGCACGATGGTGACCCGGGAATTCAGCGCCTCAGGCACCGAGCTGTCCGGAGGCGAAGCGCAGAAGCTGGCCATCGCCCGTGTATTTGCCCGCCCGTATTCCTTTATTATTCTTGATGAACCCTCCAGTGCGCTTGACCCTATCAGCGAATATCAATTTAATCAGACTGTCCTGGAGGCGTCGCGGAACAAAACAGTGATTTTCATTTCCCACCGACTGTCCAGCACACGGATGGCCGACCGGATCTGCATGCTGGAGCATGGCCGAATCATTGAACAAGGCTCCCATAACGAGCTGATGGCCCAAAACGGCAAATACGCAGAAATGTTCCACATGCAGGCCCATATGTATCAAGCCACGCCTGCCTGACCGATACCTCAACCCCAGGAGGAATTTATCTGAGCTTACTTTCCCGCTTATTCGGTAAGAAGTGTTACTTTTGCGGCAAAAAAACCGCCGTTGTGAAACGCTATAAGGACTATAAAGGCCAAACCATCCACGTCTGCAACCCTTGCCTTCCCTACGCCATAAACGCGGCATCATACTAAAAAGCTGATATTTCACTGAAGCATAGGGAGGTGAGGACTTTGGCGCTGCACTTTTTGGAATGCGGAAATAAGGATGCTTTCCTCCTGATGCAGTTTATACATGACAGATGGTTTTCCAAGCTTCAAGCCAATGCCTGAAGCTGAATTGACAAAACAAAAAGGACTCCATCACCGAGTCCTTCCTCTCCCTGCCTATTTATGTCATACCTACTTATGCGAAATATGATGCAGCGCCTGCAGGAACAGTCCTTCCACGTGCTGGTCGTCAATGGAATAATACATCATTTTGCCTTCCTTGCGGCGTTTGACAATACGCAGATTACGAAGCACCCGCAGCTGGTGGGATACGGCGGACTGCTGCATCCCCAGCACGTCGCACATGTCGCAGACGCACAGCTCCCGGTTCAACAGGGAGTGGATAATCCGCAGACGGGTTTGATCGGCCAGCGCCTTGAACAGCTCCGCCAGGTCATTCACCCGGTCAAGCTCCACCGCCTCGCGTTTCACCTGCTCTACTACATCGGCATGGGCACAATCCGTCTCGCAGCGGTCGGTGCCGTCCGCATTGTCCATCCGACCATTGGTCTCTTCCTCTTCCACACTCGCTAGTTCCATCATACCCCGTCCCCCTGCCTGACTCATCAATCATGCCTCTATTGTATCGGACGCCATTGTATTTGTCACTTTCTCACCAGCCAGACATTTCCTTGGTATAAGTAAGGAATGATGGAGCACACTTCTAGGAAAAGCATTCTTACAGGGAGTGTATCCAACGTGAAGAGCAAGCAACTGCTCATCCTTGCCGGTTTATGGTTCATGCTTCTGCCTGGAAGCATGATCCAAGCCGATCCCCTTCCCGCCGGAGCAGATGACCGGATTGAGCTGTCCCTGCGCTCCTCCTCTGCTGCGGAGTACAAAACGACCGTGTCCATTTCTTCACCAAAGTGGAAAAAATGGCTGAGCTCTATGGAGCAGGCCGGAAATCTGCCCCAACCGGCACCGGCTTACTCCGTTTTGGAGCTGGCAGCACCTGCAAGCAACGGCACCCGGCAGCTTTACAGGGTATACAGTGTTGAATCCGGAGCCTACCTGCTGGAGCTTGACAGCCGGACGGTTTACCGGACGCCGGAGGAGATGAAGACGGATATAGACAGACTCCGGCAGGAACTGGCTGCCCGTCACTTCGGAAAGCTATTAACCTGGACCGAGGTGGATAAGCTGATGCCGAAAGGCACTGTCCTCTCCATTACCGATCTGGAAACCGGACTCACTTTCCAGGGACAGCGCAGGGCCGGCTCCGCCCATATGGATGTGCAGCCTCTGACGAAGGAGGACACCGCCATTATGAAAACTATCTACGGAGGCCAGTGGAGTTGGCAGCGGAAAGCGGTGCTGGTGAAAACCCCAAGCGGTGTGGTTGGCGCTTCCATGCACGGCATGCCCCACGGCGGGGATGGAATTCCCGGCAATAATTTTAACGGCCATTTTTGCATCCACTTCGCAGGCTCCATTACCCATGGCTCCGCCCATTCCGATCCGGCTCATCAAGCTATGGCCCAGAAAGCGGCAGGACAGCTGGAGGATTATCACAAAAGCCTCAGTCCGCTGGATACCGTGAAGCTGTTTTTGGTGGCCGTCAATCAGAAGGACCGCCATCTGCTGGAGCTGCTGCTGAATACCGGAGCTGAGACCGGTCTGGCCGCGGAATGGCTGGATGATCGTGTCCTCAATGCCCGTCCTATCGGGGAGCCCCCTGCTCCATTTCGTATCCCTGAAGATGCACTCGAGGCCCAGTTTAAGACGCGGGTGGGCATCTCTCGGAAAGGCGCCCGACCACAGGGTATATGGTTCCGATGGAGCCTGTCCCGGACAACACCCGCAGGAGCATGGTTTATTACGGACATCCAGCCGGAGGCCGTCATCCGCGGAAATTGATTTTCCCTAGAGATGCTTCCCAGGAACTGTCATTCCTTGTAGAATAGACTCATGATCGGCTTTTTGCCAGAAAAGAGGTTATGAGTCTTGGGTGTGAACGGTTTTAGTGGTGACGCCGGCATTTCCAACGGACCCCCGGCTATTTTTATGATTTTTTTCGTTGGCATTGCCGCGGTGGTGATCGGGGGTATTGTATTTAGTGTGGCCAAGGGGGTGGGGACCTGGTCCCAGAACAACGCATCGCCCATCCTGACACGTCCGGCCCGGATCGTGGCCAAGCGGACGAATGTTTGGGGAGGCTCAGGGGAATCCTCCGCTTCCACCGACTATTATGTCACGTTCCAGTTTGAGGATAACAGCCGGGAGGAGTTCCAGATCAAGGATGCCCAATTCGGTTTAATGGCGGAAGGAGACCAGGGTGAGCTGGAGAGCCAGGGTACCCGGTTTCTCGACTTCCGGCGCAGAATCTGAGGCGATCCAAACGGCAGAGCATCAGCCCGCAAGCAGCCTCATACGCCGCCCTCCCCATTTGGAATGCCAGTCCGCCTGAGCTTACGCTTGGGCTTTTTGCTGTTGCCCTCAGCAGTCCCTTGAACTGTTTCCGTTTCCGGTTCCTCCCCCACTGCATTAGCTCCGTCTGCCTCGGATTTTTGTCCGGCTGCAAGCTTTCCCTTAACTGTTCCCCCCAGCAGCAGCACGGCAGGCAGCAGTACGGCTACTCCCAGTGCCAGGGGAGGCCAATAATATTGGGCGAAGGTCATGGCCCGGGTATGGTCCGCCACTACCCAATAGCTCGACGCTCCCAGCAGCAGGCAGGCAGGAACCAGCATAGGCCGGTAATCCTTCAACCCGACGACTTTGGACAGGGAATGGCTGGCGCAGAACAGACAAAGCATAATCTGCACCAGACTGGAGGTAGCAAAAAAGGCGATCATAATCATTTCGTACCGCTGGATAAAAAAGCCCAGATGGGCGCTCCTGGCCAGCTGCATACAAGAGACCACATATTGGCCTGTAACCTCGGCAGACAGCACACCGGTTTCCAGAATCGGCCACATCAATACCAAAAGCCCGCCCATCAAAACACTGACCACACTGGTCCGGGACCAGGAATCCCTCTTGCTGACCAAGGGGATCACAATCCCCGCGGCCATGGTGCCCATAGCCCAGTCCGTATCGAAATTCCGGCTGGCCCAAACGGATTTCCAGATTCCGTATTCAAAGAGTGGCGCCAGATTGCGGATGTCAAATTCGGTGAGCGAGCCGGTTAATAACGAAATATTGAGCAGAAGGATGGTGAATACCCCGACAAAGGCCGTTCTTGCCATCACCTCCAGTCCATGGAATGCCCCCAATCCTCCCACCCACAGCGCCACCAGGATAAATGAATAGGTAGGAAATTGAGGCAGGAAATAATCCATGAGATGGTAAACGAAGGTCAGCATAATCGTGGCGAAGGCTCCGGTAAAGAACACGAAGCTCAACAGCGCGGCGGCTTTGCCCGCCCATTTGCCCATCACAAAGCCTGCTCCGTCAATCAGCTCCCTGTCCCCGCATTTGACCACAGCTGCGGCAGTCAGCCAAGCGGCGCCTGCTCCCTGAATGATGGCAAACAAGGTGGACACCCAAATTTCCGAGCCTGCTTCTCTGGCCGCGATTCCTTGGGTCACTCCGATGCCCTTGGCATACATCATGTTGATAATCAACGCCATGAGCATACCCGCGGTAATCCGGATTTTCATGATTCATCACCTTCAGTTCCTTTTCCGTCTACCTTCAATTCCTGGCTGGTGATCTTGATATCCAGCGCAATGTCCACCTCACTATCGGCTAGAACCTCCTCCCATCTGCCTTCGAATTCCCTCCATTGCTTCGGGTACTTATTATTGAACACCTCTCCCAGCTTCAGAAAATCCACCCGGTATTTATGCTGGGCCTTGTCCAGCACCGCTTCCAGCTGGGATTTGACCTTCTTTTGGAGCTCAGCCTGCAACTCGTCCTTCATGGCGGAAAAACCTACAGAGCATCCCGTTTCCACAAGACTGGCCGTGGCTTTCACATGAATGTCGAACCGGGGCTTCCCGTCCTTCAAACCGGGAATCACCCGGACCTGCTGCTTGTTCACCTCCAGGGTGGCCCGTTCCGCAGGATTGCGGGGGCAGCTGACACTGACGATGCTGGAATCCACACTTTCGATGAACATCAGAAGACCCTTGGTCTCCTCGGAGTTAAGCCAGCCTACCATTTTATCCCTGCGGAAAACAGCGGCGCCGGACAGCTCCACCTGCTTCAGGGAGCCGAACTCCATGGGCTTTTTGTTGGAGATGCCCCTGTTCTTGAGTTCAACCCGGGCCAGAACGGGATGGCTGGTTTTGCTCATGTACACCTCGAACAGCCGCATCATATTCGTGGAAGGAGCCTCGCCCACAATCCGGTTATACCGGAACAGCTTGTCGATGGCCTGTCCGGGCACCACCTCCAGACCGGTAACCGTGGACACTACCTCTCCGGCAGAATTGGAGGTCACCACTACCCAGGTATTCATCCGGAGCTCCGGATTGCGTGTGAAAAAATCAACAATGTCGCCGATCCCTCTTTTGGCCAGCTTGTCGTTGATGACAATCACGAAGTTATGGGCCCAGTAGACCCGTCTGGAGGAGAAGCGGGCAAGATTGCGGATCGCTTCAAAAATGGTTTTCCCTTCCGCCGCAATGGAGTAGATGGGCTCTCCGGTACCCCCGGAGGGAGCCCCGGTTTGGCCCCGGGCATCCGCCGACCGGACAATTTGTGCCGAAATCCGGTAGCTGCCTTCCTCTTCTCCGATGTCCAGCCCCACTGCCGTCACTATGGCAAGCTCATTGATTTGCACCGGCCCGCATCCTGCCGAGACCGCCATCATCAGGCAAAGGGCCGCCAATAGAAGCGCCTTGCCCTGTCTCATGCCCCGTCCTCCTTTCCGCCGCTGTCCCCACTGTTGTCTCCGGCTTGATCATGCGGCCGGTGTTCCGCGGTGGCATCGGGTTGAGGTCTTTGTCCTTTGGCCATACGATCAGGTTCTCCTTCAGCCATCCATGGGCGCTTGATCATACTCCACCAGGGAAATCGCAGCAGCAGATCCTGCTGATCGGAAGGCCGGAACGGACTGGCCGGCGCCAGATAAGGCTCTCCGAAGGAGCGCAGCGAGATGGCATGAACCACCATTGTGAAAAAAACGCCGACAAATCCCAATAGCCCCATTGTGCCGGAGGCCAGCAGCAGGGGAAACCGGATCAGCCGGATGGAGAAGGACGCAGCGTAATTGGGAATGGCAAAGGATGAGATGCCCGTAATCGCCACAATAATGACCATAAACGGGGATACTAGCCCCGCCTGCACCGCCGCCTGGCCAATAATCAGAGAACCGACAATGCTCACCGCCTGCCCAACAGGCTTCGGCATCCGCAGCCCCGCCTCCCGCATCAGCTCGAAGGCGAACTCCATGAATAAAGCCTCCAGCAAAACAGGGAAGGGCACCACCTCCCGGCCGGATGCAATGGTGAAGGCCAGACCAGTCGGAATCATCTCCTGATGAAAGGAAACCAGCATCACATATACCGATGGCAGGGCCAGACTGATCATAAAAGCCAGGTAACGGACCAGCCGCAGAAAGGACCCTACCCAATACCGGGAATAATAGTCATCCGACGCCTGAAAAGACTGCCAGAAATAGGTGGGGACGATCAGACAGAACGGTGTGTTGTCCACCAGGATGACCGCTCTTCCCTCCAGCAGCGCCGAAGCCGCTTTGTCCGGGCGCTCCGTGCTCTGGATGGTGGTGAAGGGAGACAGCGGGGCATCCTCAATAAATTCCTCGATATAGCCGCTTTCCAAAATTCCGTCCACTTTGATGGATCTTAGCCGCTTGGTGACCTCCTCCACCAGTCCCTTTTTTACCAGACCCTTTATATAAAGAACATTGATGTCCGTTTTGGTGCGTGTACCCACCTGGAGGGCATCCACCCGCAGCATGGGATCTCTGATCCGTCTGCGGATATGGGCGGAATTGGACCGGATGCTCTCTACGAATCCGTCCCGGGGCCCCCGGACCACACTTTCGGTAGCGGGTTCATCCACACTCCGGCCTTCCCAGCCCCGGGTGGAAATCACAATTCCTTTGGCTATACCTTCTATCAAAATGACCGTATCTCCCGCCAGAACCGCATCGATGCAGCTTCCCAGCCGCTCCACAATACTGACACCGCCATTCACCAGAAGGCGTTCCTGGAGCTGCTGTGCAGCTTCCTCCTCATTCAAGCCGAAGGAAATTTCTGCCGCGTACACAATCAATGCTCGTAAGATGTCATTCACATATTCCGCCTTCACCAATCCGTCCGTATATATGCATTGCCCCGGGCGCCCTTCTCCCGCTGCATCGGCCAGCCGGAAGTTCCGCCGGATAATATCCGCCGATTCCCCCAGAAGGGTATCAATGTCCGCCAAATTATCGTGCAGCCGGGATCTGATCCCGCTTTCAAGCATATGCTGCTCTTCTGTTGACATGGATGCTCCTCCCGTCCGCCGGATAGTAGGCGAGCCGCCTTTCCTTACTTTTCCTTTCAAGCGGCAAATTTATGCAGACGGATACAGGGCGCATGAAGCAGCTGCAGGCTGGAGAATATAATTCCAGAATTGGATGAGGAGTGTGCCCAAATGATGGATAGCTGGTTTTACCGGTACATTCTGAACAGCACCTGGTTCCTGTGGACCGTTACAGTGCTGATCATCGCTCTGAATTTCTTGTCCCCTATTCTCGTTTGGCTTGTGATGGCAGGCAAGATGGATAAGCTCAAGCTGCGCAAAAAAAGCAAAACCACCGCTTCCGGCAGCCGGGGAGGCGGATAACGCTTCCCGGCGCCAGGCGGTGGCAGGTATAAGGATAGGGATACTTATTTCCGGCCAAAATCCGCCCGGATTTCCCCCCACTCCTCCGTATTCCACTTGACCACTTTGTTCTCGTAAGTATTTGTATTGACCCATTGGAGGGCTCTGTCGGCCATCTCCCAGATCTTCGCCGTCGCCGGGCCGCGCACCAGGGTGGAGGCGATTTTCCGGTTTTTCAGCCAGCTTAAGGCAGTACGCGAATCTGTATAAATGGTTTTGGTGCTGCCCAACTGCTTGAGATAAGCCAAGCCGTGAACAATGGCGATGAACTCTCCCAGGTTGTTGGTGCCGTTTTCGATGGGACCAACATAGAACAGAATTTCCCCTGTTTTGGTGTCCACACCCTTATATTCTACCGGTCCCGGATTGCCCCGGGTGCCCACATCCACAGAGATGCTGTCATAATCGATTTCTCCGGCTCCCGCGCCGGCTGTCTTTGGAGCTCCTTTGGTCCCTGATTTTGCCGCAGCTTTGCCCTTGCCCCAGCTTTTGTTGGCGCCCGCCTTCAGAGCCGTCTCGGCCTCCTGGAGGGATTCATAGGACTTGTAGCGGGCATTGGCCACGCCGTCCACCTGGGCCTTGCATTCGTTCCAGGTATTGTAGATGCCCGGCGTTTTACCTTCCCACACCACATAATATTTTTGCTTTGCCATTCTGTTCAGCAGCCACCTTTGATCCATAAAGTTGCAACTCTTTGAAAAAAGCACCCCTTCGGGTGCTTTTTGTTATAAACCGATTCCTCGTGCTTACCCTGCTCTATTCGCCCAGATCCACGTTGTGGTAGACCTGCTGCACATCCTCCAGGTCCTCCAGCACATCGATGAGCTTCTCGAACTGGGCTTGGACATCCCCATCCAGAGTGATGTCGTTCTGGGCTAGCATGGTCAGCTCGGCAACAGTAAATTCGGTGACACCTGCAGCACGGAGGGCATCCTGTACGGCGCTGAATTGATCCGGTGCGGCGTAGATGATGACGGATTCTTCTTCCTGGACGATGTCCCGGGCATCCACATCCGCTTCCATCAGAATCTCCAGCACCTCTTCCTCGGTTTTATCGGCTACCCCTATAACTGCTGCGGCATCGAACATATAGCTGACGGAGCCGCTGACGCCAAGGTTGCCCGCATTCTTGGTGAACGCCGAACGGACCTCTGCAGCGGTGCGGTTTACATTGTTGGTCAAGGCATCGACAATGACCATGGACCCGTTAGGGCCGAAGCCCTCATAACGCAGCTCCTCATAGGTTTCATCGGAGTTGCCCCGCGCCTTTTCCAGGGCACGGTCAATGATGGCCTTGGGCACGTTGTAGATTTTGGCCCGCTCCAGCACCACCTTCAATGCGCGGTTGGATTCCGGATCAGGCTCCCCCTGCTTGGCCACCACATAAATTTCACGGCCGAATTTGGCGTAGACCCGGCTGGTGTTTTTGTCCTTGGAGGCTTTCTTTTCCTTGATATTATTCCACTTACGACCCATATGGTTTAATCGCTCTCTTTCGTGGCTGGTCTTATGTAAGCCAATTGCTTACAAACTAACAATCCTGTCTATTATATCCCGGAAAGCGGATTGGAGTAAACCTTCCTAACCCGTTTTTTGGAAGATACGCGAGATTTGATCACTCATGCTGCAGTTCCGGCCACAATTTTAGACGGTGAAATGTCGGAGAAGACCCTCAAATGAGTTTTGCCGATTTCGAGGCTTCCATAACACATCCAGCCTGCGGCGGGGACCATGTTATTTCAGGGGAGCGGCATAAAAGCCCCTGCCCGGCCAATATCAATAAGTAAGGAAGACCTTAAATTGGCTTTGTACTATCCCAAACCGGCAATCAGTAGTAAGATAAAGCTTGTAGTCATTTTTTGCATCGGCAAAAAAGGAGTGAGACCATGAGCATTCCCGTTCTGATCCTGAGCGGTTTTCTGGGCAGCGGCAAAACCACTCTCCTGCTGGAGCTTCTGGCTGAAGCGCGTTCCCGGGGCCTCAAGCCCGGCATCCTGATGAATGAGCTGGGCAAGATGGATGTGGATGGCGAAATCATCGGCGGAGCCTCCCAGGTGTCCGTAGCCAAGCTGCTGGACGGCTGTGTCTGCTGCAGCAAAAAAAGCGAGCTCTCCGCCAGCCTCCAGGAGCTGCTGAGCCAAAAGCCGGACGTGCTGTTCGTAGAGCTTACCGGAGTCGCCAATCCCGAGGAAGTGGTGGATGCGCTTACGGAGCCTGCGCTTCTTGGCCGTGTGCTCCTCAAGCAGATTGTCACCGTGCTGGACGCGGAATATACGCTGGAGTACAACAGCATTTTTTCCTCGGACAAGGATTTGGTGCGTACGCTGCGCCGGCAGATAGAAGTGGCCGATCTGATTCTGGTCAACAAAACCGACCTGGTGGATGCCCACATCCTTCAGAAGATTGAGAAAACCGTGCGCAAGCATAATCCCCTTGCTCCCTTGCTGTATACCCAGCGGAGCAAGCTGGATCTGGATATCCTGCTCCGCGGGATTGAACCTATCCCCGAGGGGACAGCCCCGGCGCGCCAGCCTTTCCGGGTAGTCAAGGGGATGGCTTCCGGAGCCCGAATGAAGGAACCGGAGGCTTCCGAGCATGCCGCCCACCGGCATCAGGCATCCTTCTCCCGCATCCGGACGTTTACCCTCCAGCCCCCGGCGGATTATGCGATCTCTCCGGCCAAGCTGGAGCAGTTCCTGGGCCAATGGGGCAACCGGCTTCTCCGGGCGAAGGGGTATCTGGCCCAACCGGGCCATGCCGCAAGAAGGCTCTTGCAGTTTGCCGGTAAACGGGTCACCTATTCGTCCAGCACCTACCAGGGTGAGCCCTATCTGGTCCTGATCGGCATGGACTTGGACGAAAGCGAGCTCTTGATGGAATGGGAGGAGCTGCTCCCCGGCACCGAGCTTCCCACAGGCAGGAAGAGATAGCCACATACCGATTTGGATACGCCCGGCAAGGGGTTTGACAATCCCTTGCCGGGCGTTTTATACTTCACATAATAGTAAAATTTACTGGAAGATGGTCATCATTTATGAATGCTCTGCAGTCGGTTGATATTCAATCCTTTAAGACGATTTTTCTCTCCATTGTGCTGGAGGCATCCCCGTTTCTGATTGCCGGGGTGCTGGTGTCGTCCCTGCTCCAGGTTTGGCTTTCGGAGCGGATGCTGCAGCGGATCATTCCGCGCAATCCTCTGGTTGGGCTGTTGTCCGTCTCCCTCCTGGGGGTGATCTTCCCGGTGTGCGAGTGCGGTATTGTCCCTGTAGTCCGCCGCCTCATCAAAAAAGGAATGCCCGCCTACCTGGGCATTGCCTTCATGCTTGCTGCGCCTGTGGTCAATCCCATTGTGTACGCCGCCACCTTCGCCGCTTTCCGGTCCAAGCCGGAAATGGCCTGGGAGCGTATGGGGCTAGCGTATGGGGTAGCTGTTTTTGCGGGATTGTTCATCTATCTCCTTGCTAACGGCAATCCGCTGAAACGCAGCCGGGAGGATCTGTTGGGCGACGTTGCCCCCGCCGCAGAGACCAGAACCACCTGGTCGGGCTGGGCGGAGCATCTGCTCAACGAGTTCTTCGACATGTCCAAATATCTGCTGTTCGGCGCTTTCCTGGCCGCTTCCCTGCAGGTGCTGGTCTCCCGCAGCGTGCTGGTGGATATCGGCTCGGATTCTCTTACGGCTTATCCGTTTATGATGGGATTGGCCTATGTAATGTCCCTTTGTTCCACTTCTGATGCCTTTGTGGCCGCTTCCTTCAGCAATGTATTCGCCAAAGGCCCACTACTGGCGTTTCTGGTCCTGGGTCCCATGCTGGATTTCAAGTCTACCTTGATGCTGCTCTCCTCCTTCCGGACCCGGTTTGTCCTTTTGCTGGTGGCGCTCCTGGTAGTGTTGGTCTGGTTGGGCGCTGCTGTTGTCGGAACATTTTAACGCTGAGGAGGAGGGATATACCATGAGCCCGCGCAAGCTGGGAATCCACTATTTTTTACGGACAGGCATTCTTTCATTTTTCGCCTATTATATCCTCCGCCTTGTGAAGCATGACCAATTGGTCATCTATATCGGCCCCCGGATGCAATTTTATGTGAAGCTGGCGGCCATCGGCTTCTACCTGTTTGCCGTGCTGCAGCTGGTGCTCGCTTTCCGGGCCTGGTGGGGTGCGCGGGAGCAGGACCCCTCCTGCGATTGCGGCAGCTGCTCCCCCGCTTCCATGTCGGCGGTAAGCCACAGCTTCTTTTACGCGTTGTTTGCCGTACCGCTGCTATTGGTTATGCTTTTGCCGGATCAAGCTCTAGGGAGCAGCCTGGTGGACAAAAAGGGCATCACGCTTACCGGCGCCATAGCCGGTAATGCTGCAGCTGCCTCCGCCGCTGCCGCAGGTAAACCTCCGGCTGCTGCAGCGGGTGCAGGCAGCGCCACGGGGAGCCCGGCCGGGCAAGGTGGGGCCATAGGCTCTCCCGCCCCTATGGGAGGTGCGTCAGCAGGGACTTCACCTGCTGCGGTTTTACCGCCGCCGTCAGGCGATCCGCTGGACGTCCTGTTTCCCCATGATGAGTATTCCGAGGATTTGGCCATTCTGTCCAAGAAGCTGTACAAGAAGGACAGCATCTCCATCAAGGACAAGGGTTTTATGGAGACGGTCACCTCCATTGATTTCTACATGAACAATTTTATCGGCAAAAAGGTGGAGATTAGCGGGTTCGTCTACCGGGAGGACGGGATGGAGGAGAACCAGTTTGTGGTTTCCCGGTTTGCGGTGCAATGCTGCTCCGCCGACTCCGCCCCCTTCGGGTTTATGGTGGAGAGCTCCATGGGCAAAACCTTGAACAAGGACACCTGGGTGAACGTTACCGGCACCTTGGGCACCACCCAATACGGCGGCAATGAAATCCTCAAAATTGACGCTACCCGCATCCAGCGCATCGAAGCGCCGGCATCGCCGTATGTGTTCCCGGACATGGATTATTTCAAGATGGATCCATGAGGTGAGACGCACAGGACTTATTGAGCTGTGGATGTTACAGGGGGGGATGTGCGGGGAGTGTGGTGGATGGGATTTTGCGGGGGACGAGGGTTAGTCTGACTCCTGTAACGGAACTTTACTGCTCGTAGCGCAGTGTTTGGTCTATGCGAGGGGAAGGGTTTGCTGTAACGGAACTATGCGGCTCTTAGACGGGATAATGTAGCCTTTTCCCGTTTTAACGGAACTGAGACGACCTTACAGCCATCCCATCGCCCCAACAACGCTCAAAATTCCCGCTAAGCGCTTCTCAGTTCCGTAAGAATGGGAAACGCTCCCTTTTCCGCTCCTAAGAGCCTCTCAGTTCCCTTATGCGCACTCCCTCATCACCAGGTTAGCGGCCGACGGATAAATTCGGAAAATTCAAGCGTTGACATACCGCGGATATTCATGGTACTATAGCTTTCGTTGGCGCCAAAGCAAGGAAATGCAGCAATTGCAGGAATTGGGCAATTTCACTGGTTTTTCTCCGCTTGACAGCCTAATGGCCATGCCGGGATGGCGGAATCGGCAGACGCACAGGACTTAAAATCCTGGGGTGGGTGACCACCGTGCGGGTTCAAGTCCCGCTCTCGGCATAAAGCAAAACCTCGTTCCTTTTTAGGAGCGAGGTTTTTGTATTCTTTGGGACTACTTCATCCTATCGGTGCTACCGTTGATCACTTATTGTGGCGCTGTTATTGTATTGTGACAGTGCGGTGGTCGGATCGTAAGGGGCTCCGGTCACGGTACCCACCAATAAGGCAATATCCACCGCATTTTGCGGAATACCCCATGAATTATCCGAAAAGACGAAGATTGCCCGGTCCACTACCCAGCCCCTTGTGTTGTACACCACATTATTCATGATCGTGCCTGTGGAGTTGGGATTGAGGTAGGCCGCCTGCCGAAGGGAATAGAATACATTATTGACTGCAATTAAATTAGTGACGTTGCCCTGGGTGAGAAATCCGCGGTTAACCACCCATCCAGAGGATGGTCCCGCTTGAGGCGGACCAAAGATGACACAATTCTCTATACGGTGATTCGAGCCGGCCAATTGGATGAACTCTACGGCATACGCCAAATTGCTTGTGATGGTCAGACCATCTAGAATCACACCGGTCCCGGTTACCAATAATGCAATGACCGCAGCCTGGAGCTGCAGCACCGTATTAGCATATCCACGGATGGTTACATTCGCTTTGTTCACCGTTATGGTGGTTGTAATCGGATAGGTTCCTCCCAGGATATTGACAATGCCCGTCGGCGAAACGGCCGCAATGCCCTCTTGGATTGTGCCGAAGGGACTGGCTTGAGTCCCATTGCCTCCGGTTGCTCCTGCCTGGACAAATACATTAAACGGGTTCGGCTCAAAAACCCCTGTAGCGCCAGTCGCTCCTGTGAAGCCCGTGGCACCTGTGGCACCTGTTGGCCCTGTGGGCCCTGTCGCACCCGTTGCTCCTGTAGCGCCTGTTGCTCCAACTGTTGCACCAGTGGGGCCGGTTCCCCCAGTCGTTCCTGTCGCTCCGGTTGCTCCGGTAAAGCCTGTTGCCCCGGTTGCCCCCGTCTCTCCTGTTGTTCCCGTATCCCCTGTTGCCCCGGGTTCCCCCGGTAATCCTGTTATCCCCGTCATGCCTGTAGGCCCTGTGGGTCCAGTTGGTCCGGTCAATCCAGTTCCTCCTGTTATTCCAGGCTGTCCTGTAGGCCCTGTCCCTCCCGTTGCTCCGGTGGATCCAACAGTTGCTCCCGTAGGTCCTGTCCCGCCAGTTGCTCCTGTTACGCCGGTCGCTCCGGTCACTCCTGTGGTTCCTGTTCCTCCCATTGCTCCAGTTGCTCCGGTAATTCCCGCAGTTCCTGTCCCCCCAGTTGCACCGGTTGCTCCTGTAGCACCTGTTGTTCCTGTTCCCGAATCAACAGCCTGCATTAAAACTACTTCATCCAGCAGTGTGCTGCTTGTGCCCGCCACAGCAGCATTGCTGAAGGAAACCTGGGCGAAGGCAGCATTGTTGGGAACAATGGATGTCACTCCTTCATAACTCTGCCAGACTGCATTGGACAAAGTGTTTGCGGGAACCAACATTGTAAGGCCCGTCATCAAAAAGACAAAACCTGCATTATAAAAATTGACTGTTGCCGCAATCTGCTTACTGGGCAAGGCCTGGGCATTTTTGAGCGAAAACCCCAGGTAATAGCCTTGCCCCGGAGTCACCGGTACAGCCTGCTGTAATGATGAAGAAATAGTCCCTCCTGCCATTTCGGCACAGAATGCCCCATCCTTAGCCCCGGTACTGATCGAGCAGTTCACGGGAAACCAGCCGCTGAAACCTGCTTCAAAATTAGGATTGACCAGCATGTTATTCAGTTGAACAGCCATCTTGCCCTCTCCTTTCTCTTCCAAATGGAATGATCCGTACTCATCATTTTGATATATTCTAGATAAGATATTCATTTTCTTAGAATGTTCTACAGAAAATAAGCATCTACCCCAGCACAAAAAATCCCCCTGGGACAGGTCCCAAGGAGATGTGGATTATGTTCCCTCAGCGCCTTAGCGCACACGAAATTCATAGGTTTGCCGGGGATAATGCTCCCCATCGTCATAACCGATGAAAACCTCGTCCTCTGTAATCTTGGTGATAGACCCGCCGCAATCGATAAACTTGCCGTCCTTCCAGATTTCCACCGCGACCGCAAAATATAAAGCATTGTCAAAATCGACGGACGCCGTCAGGACATCTCCTTTTTTAAACATAAGCCCCATACTCCCCTCGCAGAATTTCTTTAATCATAGAACAGAGTGCGCATGTGATCAATCGTTCCGGCCAATATTCCCTAAAGCTCACCGGATCATAGTAGGCGGTGTCTGTCCCTGTACGAACGCAGTCAGATTCTCAGCCGCCAGCATGGCCATCTTCAACCGTGTTTCCCCTGTGGCCGAGCCGATATGCGGCGCCAGCACCACGTTGTCCAGCCGGGTCAACGGATGGTCTCCGGGCAGCGGCTCCTCCACGAACACATCCAGTCCCGCGGCATGGATGGTTCTCTTCTCCAAAGCCTCCACCAGCGCCGCTTCATCTACCGTCGCTCCTCTGGAACCGTTAATGAAGATGGCTGACGGCTTCATCAGGCTGAGCTCCCGCTTACCGATCAATCCGGCTGTTGACGGAGTCAATGGCGTCATCAGGCATACAAAATCCGCTTCCCCCAGCAGCTCATCCAATTCGAAGTACCTGGCGCCAAACCGCTCCTCCGCTTCCGGCTTCCGGCTGCGGTTATGGTACAGAATGTTCATGCAGAAGCCGAATTTGGCCCGCTGGGCGATGGCATTGCCGATGCCGCCCATTCCGATGATGCCCAGCGTTTTGTGATGCACATCCACCCCGTACCAGCTGTCGGAGGGCTCCGTCCCCCACAAACCCTTGCGGACGGCGGCATCCAGCTCCGGAATTCTCCGCGCTGCTGCCAGCATCAATGCGATTACTGTATCCGCCACGGTTTCGTTCAGCACCTCCGGGGTATTGGTGGCTACAATCCCTCGCCGCTTCAGCTCCTCTACATCCAGGTTGTCATAGCCCACCGAGGTGTTGCAGACAATCCGAAGCCGTGGAGCCTGTTCCAAGAGCGCCCGGTCCACCTTGAGCCCGGCACCCAGAAGGCCTTCTGCCTCCTTCAGGGCATCAAGGAAGCTGGGATACACCACATCCGTCAGCTTTTCAAAATAGGTAACCGTACAGGTTTCGGCCAAATACTCCAGTACCGCGGGCTCCACTTTTTTGTAAACGATAATGTTGGGTTTGGTCACACTCTCCACTCCTTCTGGGGTTTGCATGATTGTATGTAAAACAAAAAGCACCGGCTGCCACAAGGCGCCGATGCCTCTTATTGCTGCAGTCTAAAGTTTAATGCCGTCCCGAGCCGTGAGTGTCCAATGCACCTGCATGGATTTCCGGATAGGTAAGCAGGTTGTCTTCGTGAAAATCGCGAACTTCCGCCAGCTTATAGTCGCTCCACTGGTCCACAGCAAGCTCGTACAAGGGCAGCAGTCTGCCTTCGATGCTGGAATCCGCCTTGGCAATAAAACGGGCGCCGAACTTGCGGTAGAAGGACTCCGCATGGGGATCGGCGAAGAAATACAGCCGTGGGATGCCAAGCTTCCGGCATTGCTCCAGGGCATGCTCCATCAGCTTGGTGCCGATGCCTTGCCCGATATATTCCGGCCGGATGTAGTTATGCTCCAGCCAATAGCCTTTATGGATAAACACTCTTCCCGCCCAGTAATCCTCGTCGGCCTTCACAATTGCATAATAACCAAGTATCATGCCGCCGGTCCGAGCGGTGTAAACCAGATTCTTGCTGATATAATCTTCCGTAATGTTCAGTTCATCCCGCCAAATATCGTAATACCGGTCAGGATAGTTGCAGTACCGTTTCGAGCGAAAAGTAAGATCCGTCAATTGCATATGATCCGCTGCATGGGCTTTTTCAAAGGTTATCGTCATAAGAGCTCCCTCTCTATTATTTTCCCTTTAAGCTTTCAGCGCCAACTCCAAAATGATTCATTTTCAAACACAGTTGCATGTTTAAGAGGTCATTGGCTTGTGATAGGTATGAGGTTTTGGTGAAACGGATGAAAAGGGTGAGGTTTTTCGTGAAAGAGAATTTGGAAGAGGAAAAAGAAATGAGATTGTGAAGCTTAAATCCCGGGTTCCCCTATGTCAGCTCCTTTCTTTTATGAATAACAGTATTCCCCAGGCGGGGTCGTGCGCGGCTTTTTTCGAGTCTCCGGCGCTGATGGGCCGAAAGCTCCTTACTCCATTATATGCCGGAGACAGCGGAGAAAACCCTTCCGGATTGGTGCTTTCTGTGAACAAACTCCCCCACAGCGCACCCTCCATGTCTTACTCCTTCTCCACCAGAGGCGGGTTCTCCTCTATTTTCGTGAAAAAAGCTTCATACTTTTATTATAACGGAATATTCCGAAAATTAGCAAATGAAGTTTGCTGATTCGGTATACCCATTTTTTCCGTTCACCGGCAGGGCGGCAAAGGGTTATAATGAAAGTTACTGAAGAAAGGATGACTGAGCATGTCAACACCAAAAACCAATGCACTTCGTATGCTGGACAAGCATAAAATCGCCCATACTGTTCTGGAATATGACCATGAGGACGGACAAATTCATGGAACGGCGGTGGCCGTGAAGGTCGGCCGCCCTCCGGAAACGGTATTCAAAACGCTGGTGGCCCATAGCGGGAACCGCCTGTTGGTGTATGTGATTCCTGTTGGGGAAGAACTGGACCTGAAGAAGGCCGCCCGGGCAGCCGGGGAAAAGAAGATCGAAATGCTGCCCATGAAGGAGCTGCAGCCCATGACCGGTTATATCCGCGGCGGATGTTCGCCGGTAGGGATGAAGAAGCTGTTTCCCACTTTTATTGATAAAAGTGCGGAAACGCTGGAGCGGATAGCGGTAAGTGCAGGCCAGGTGGGCCTGCAGATGGAGCTGGCCCCCAAGGAGTTGGCTGGACTGGTGCGCGCATCATTCGTGGAGCTGGTGAAAGAAGCATCGGAGCAGGAGCAGGTGTGGGAGGAGTAGCTGGCGGGTAACTGGTAATGCTGAAAACCGTTGTTGGGGGACCTTCTTTCACTAATCTAAGTGGTCTCGTGACCGTATAGGTTGAAGTGGTGGCAGGTGGAATACAAATAGTGCTAGGCCCCTGCTTGTTCAAATAACGGAAGCCTGTTTCCGTTATTGCGGCGGCCACCATCCCCGCTGCTCCAATAGCGGAAGCAAGTTTCCGCTATTGGCATGACACGCTGCAATTACGCGTGCGGAAAGCAGCAATAGCGGAAATCGGCTTCCGCTAAAGCCCTCCTTTAGACACTCAAACTCGCATTATCGGAAAATTGCTTCCGTTATTTCACAAGAGACTAGTTTGAGCCCCCCGCCCCTATCACATCGGCTTCCGGTAAAACAGTGGCGGATGCCCCGTCACCTGCCGGAATACCCGGCCGAAGTGGGTGACACTGCCGAAGCCGACCTTCCGCGCGATGAGACTTGCCTTCAGGTTGGTTTCCTCCAGCAGCTTCATGGCCTCCTTCACCCGTACGCTGTTTACATACTCCACAAAGGCGAACCCCGTCACCTCCTTGAAGAAGCGGCTCAGATAATACGGGCTAATAAAAAACCGCTCCGCCAGCAGCTGCAAGGACAGCTCCTCCATATAGTGCTCGTTGATATGCCGGACCACCGCGGATATCCGCTCATGCATCGGGCTGGGGTACTCCGGCTGCTCCTCCCCCTTCTCCGCCATCCGCCGGCAGCTGAACAGCAGCAGCTGCTGCGCCAGCGTCAGCGCGAACATCTCAAACCCCGGCTCCTTCCGCTGCACCTCCCCGATTATCCCCCGGGCCAGCTCATCTGCATACAGCCTCTCCTGCAGGCTGCACCGGACAATCAGGTAGTCCGCCCCGGACAAGGGGGCCAGCACCTCCCGTCCCCCCTCCTGTCCGGGCAGCATCAATTCCCGATGGATATTCACGATGAGCCGTTCATGCTGGGGCTCTGCCGCGTTGGTGGTGCGGTGCAGCACATTGGGAGACACAATCATCACATCCCCCTCCTGGATCACCAGGGTCCGGTCACGGATAAAAAACTCTCTTTTGCCCGAGAGCAAATAATAGATTTCATAAGTCGGATGAAAATGGCTTTTGGCCATATGATGGGATAACGCCTGCCGGTGGGTCAGGGAAAAGGTGCCCTCCCGATTCTGGTACGTCAAATCCTCCACACCGATCCCTTCCTTCTATGAACGGATAACCAAGCACTTGCTTCATGGTATAATTTTGCACACAAACCCGCAAGATATAAGAAGATTTCTGTCCGTTCCGCAAATAATGTGCATTTTCATATGGTATCATCATGAAAGAAGAGAATCAATCTCAAGGAGGAACATTCACACATGTCAGAAAAAACAGCTTTGACCCCCATCGGCTGGGCAGAAAAAGCCTGCGAAGCCCTGATGAACAAATTCGAGCCGGAGCAATTGCCTCCGGACCGCTTCCACTACCACCAAGGCGTCTTCCTCTCCGGCATGGAGAAGGTTTGGCAGCAAACTCATAAGAAAGAATATTTCGATTACATCAAACGTTGGGTGGATTCCCAAGTGCAGCCGGACGGCAGCGTTAAGAAGTTCAACCGAGACGAGCTGGACGATATCCAACCCGGCGTATTGCTTTTCAATTTGTACAAGGAAACCGGCGACGAACGCTACAAAACCGCTCTCCACACCCTCGTTCCCCTCCTGAAGGACTGGAATGTGAACGAAGAAGGCGGCTTCTGGCATAAGGGCCGTTATCCGAACCAAATGTGGCTGGACGGGCTTTACATGGCCGGACCTATCGCGACCATGTTCGGCAAAACCTTCGACCACCCGGAATACTTTGACATGATGACCTTCCAGGCCTTGCTCATGCACAAACATACCCATGACGAAAAAACCGGCCTGCTGTTCCACGGCTGGGATGCCAGCAAACAAACTCCTTGGGCCGATCCGGTAACCGGGCGTGCACCGGAGTTCTGGGGACGGGCTATCGGCTGGTATCCGGTTGCTCTTCTGGAAATGTTCGAATATATGCCCGAGGACCACAAGGACAAGGCCAAGCTGGTGGAGATCACCAAGGATCTGCTGATCGCCCTGACCAAGTTCCAGAACCCGGCTACAGGCCTGTGGTATCAAGTAATCGACAAGACAGACCGTCCGGACAACTGGCTGGAAAACTCCTGCACCGCCCTCTTCGTCCATGCCATCGCCAAGGCTGTCCGCTTCGGATACCTGGATGAAAGCTACATGGAGTATGCTTGGAAAGGCTACCAAGGCGTCATCGACACCCTGAAGTTCGACGACAATGGCTTCGTGCGCATCGGCAATATCTGCATCGGCACCGGCATCGGCGACTATGCCCACTACATCGCCCGCCCCACCAGCGAAAACGACCTGCACGGTGCAGGCGGCTTCCTGCTCATGTGCGCGGAGATGAACCTGGCCAAGCCCCGCGGCTAAGCTTAAGGCTATATAAGGTAACAGACAGACCTCTTGAACATCGGAGGTCTGTCTTTTTTATTGCGTGTTCATAATCCGGTACGCCTCCAAGGCCCGTTCCCTGGCAAAAGCATGGTCCACAACCGGCTTCCGGTACGGGCTGTCCGGGGCAAGCCCACACTGGTCCAGCACACCGGAAGCGGCTTTCCACGGTTCATGGATAAGCGCGTCCGGAAGCTGCCTAAGCTCGGGAATCCATCTGCGGATATAGCTCCCCTCCGGATCAAACCTCCTGCTTTGGGCGCTAGGGTTAAAAATCCGGAAATACGGCGCCGCGTCAAACCCGCTGCCCGTTACCCATTGCCAGCCCATGGCATTGTTGGCCGTGTCCGCATCCACCAGCGTCTGCCGGAACCACGCTGCCCCTTCTGTCCAGGGAAGAAGCAGATGCTTCACCAAAAAGGATGCCGCCACCATACGCACACGGTTATGCATCATTCCCGTCTCCCACAGCTCACGCATCCCCGCATCCACCAGAGGGTAGCCGGTCTGCCCGGCTTTCCAGCGGGCTAGCGCCTGAGGATCATCCGCCCACGGAAAAGCGGCATAGGCCTTCCGCATTGGCATATCCACCATATGCGGGAAATGGACCAATTGATCATAAGCAAATTCCCGCCACACCAGCTGCCTCAAAAAAGCCCCGGTATCCGCCTCACAGCCATCAGCACCGCCAGACCTGCCAATACCGGACGATAACGCTTCGCCGGCTTCACGCAGGACATGCCAAACCCTCCGCGCACTTACATTGCCCCAAGCCAGGTACGGAGACAGCCGGGAGGTGCACCCGGAATCCGGATAATCCCGCCCCTCCGCATATCCCGTTACATGCTCCCCTGCAAATTCCTCCAACTGCCGCAGCGCTCCCTGCTCTCCCGGCTGCCAATGAGCAGCCAGCTTGCCGTACCAGTTTGGGCCCTTCAATAGCCCCAGCTCCTCCAGGCTCAAGGAATCTCCCTGGACCGGACTGGGGGCAAGGGCCGTTGGAGGAGGCAAAGGCGGATACACCTGTTCCTGCGCCAGTCTCCGGTGAAACGCGGTAAAGACCCGGTATGGCTCACCGGCCCCGTTGACAATAGTCCCCGGCTCGAACAGCAGCCTGTTATGGAACCACACTACTTCCAATTGAATAGCCCCCAACCGCTGCGTAAGCTCATCCTCCATACGCTGACTGTCCGGCTCATAGCTCCGGCTTGTATAGATTTCCCTGGCCCCAATCCCTGCCGCAAGCTCCTCGAGAACTTCGCCAGGCTCTCCCTGCCGGAGAAAAAGTGGAGCACCCAACCGCCCCAGTGCTGCCGACAGCTCCTTCAGGGACTCATGCAGCCACCATCCCGAGGCCGTACCCGATAACCTCTGGTGCTCCTCTACCGAGAGGATAAAAACAGGCACGACCCGGCCTAGGCTGGCCGCCCAAAAAAGCGGATCATAGTCCTGAACTCTCAATTCCTGGCGGAACCAAACGATTACTGTATTTTCACTCATGCTCCCATGGCTCCTATTTAAAAATTTGCATTAAAAAAGCATCCGTGCTATTGACCTTTTGTATAACTTTTGAGTAATATTTGTATAAGATTATACGGAGTTTTGTATAACTTGTCTATGCACCACAACCGATCCGCAAAGGAGAATCCGCTTCATGAAGAGAAAGGTTGCCATCGTCGGAGCAGGACCCGGAGGACTGGCTGCGGGCATGCTGCTTTCTGCAAACGGTTATGACGTCTCCATATACGAAAAACAGCCCTATATTGGGGGAAGATCCTCCCTGCTCCAGCTGCCCTCCTACCATTTTGACCGGGGCGCCACATTTCTCATGATGCCCCAAAAGTGGGAGGAGCTGTTCCTCCTTGCCGGGCGCCGGCTTGACGATTATGTCAAGCTTCTCCCGCTGGACCCTATGTACCGTCTCCAATTTGGGGAGCTCAGACTGGAGGCTACCACAGACCGTCAGGAGATGCGCAGCCGGATCGAATCGCTTTTTCCCGGAGAAGGTGCAGGTTATGAGCGGTTTATGAAAGAGGAAGCGGTGAAGTTTTCCCGGGTTGCCCCGCTGCTGGAGCGCCCCTTCGGAAGCTGGCGGGATTACCTGGGCGGCGATCTGCTGCGGGCCCTCCCCAGGCTGGATGCCACCACCACTGTTCACGGGCGGTTGTCCGGCTACTTCCGCGACGAGCGTCTCCGGACAGCTTTCTGCTTCCAGTCCAAATATCTGGGTATGTCCCCCTGGGAATGCCCCGGCACCTTCACGATCCTCTCCTATCTGGAGCATGCGTACGGCCTGATGCATCCCATCGGGGGCATCAACCGCCTCTGCGAGGCGATGGCCGAGGTTATCCGGGAGCATGGCGGAGCTCTATACACCGGTACAGGCGTAAGTCAGGTGCTGGTAAATGGAGGCCGTGCCCATGGGGTGCTGCTGGAGAATGGAGAGAAGATCGAGGCGGATGAGGTGATTATCGGGGCGGATTTCGCCCATGCTGCTGCAAATTTGTTTGCACCCGGCGTGCTGAAAAAATACTCACCACAGAAGCTTAAGGAAAAGAAATATTCCTGCTCTACGTTTATGCTGTATTTGGGTATCGAGGGCAAGGTTCCACTCCCCCATCACACCATCCTGTTCGCAGAGGATTACCGCAGTAATGTGGATGACATCACCAAACATAAACGGTTATCCGAAGAGCCGTCCATTTACATTCATAACCCTAGTGCGCTGGATCCGACCCTTGCTCCGTCCGGCCATTCAGCCCTGATGATCCTGGTGCCGGTCCCGAATACACTGGCTTTGATCCCCTGGGAGGATGAGGCGGCAGCCTTCCGCCGGCGGGTGCTGGACCGGCTTCATACGATGCCTGAGCTTCAAGGGCTGGAGGGCCGCATCCGCATGGAGCACATGGTGACTCCTTGGGATTGGCGGGATCAGATGCACGTGTATAACGGCGCAACCTTCAGTCTGGCGCATTCTCTTGATCAGATGCTGACTCTTCGTCCCCATAACCGTTTCCAGGAGGTGGACCATTGCTGGCTGGTAGGAGGAGGCACCCACCCTGGCAGCGGGCTGCCTACCATTCTGGAGTCGGCGAAGATCAGCTGTGCGATGCTGATGAACGCCCGCAAACCCCATTTTACCGGCTTCGGCAGAAGCATCGGGAAAGGAGCGGCATCATGGGCGGCGCCAGAGCGTTGAATATTGCCGTCGCAGGCGGCGGGATCGGCGGAATCACCACTGCCCTGATGCTTGCGAAGAACGGCCACCGGGTTACGCTGCATGAGAAGTCGGACCGGCTGGGCGGACGGCTTTGCTTCGAGGAGCTGGGACGCTTCCGCATTGATCAAGGCCCGACCATTGTGCTGCTGCCCGACATGCTGCTGAAGCTCCTCAGAGAAGCGGGGATCGATACAAGCCGCATCAGCCTGCTGCCATGCGACCCCATGTACAAGATCCATTATCCCGACGGAGCCGTATTTGAAAAGTGGCACAACGAAGACAGGCAGCTGGCCGAGCTTACAAGGCTGTTTCCAGCCGATACCGACGGTTATCGGCGGTATATGCAGGAGCACGATGAATCCTTCCCGCTTGGCAAACGGGCTTTCCTGGACCGTCCGTTCCTCTCTACCCGCCAAGCGTTCACCACAGCGAATATACGGCTTTTGCTCAAAATGCGGGCCTACCGCAGTGTGCGCGCCAGAGCGGCTGCTTATTTCCAAGACCCGCGTCTGGCGGATGCCTATTCCCTGCAGACCCTGTATATCGGGGGAGCCCCGCGGCGGACGCCTGCGCTTTATTCCTTTATACCTTACGCAGAGCAGCGTTTTGGCGTGTGGTACGTCAAGGGCGGTTACGCCTCCCTGCTTCCTGTTCTTCAGGAGGCCATGGCGGCAGCCGGTGTAGAGATGAAGCTGCGCAGTACCGTCACCCGCATTGTGGTGGAAGAAGGCTCCGTGAAAGGATTGGAGACCCAAGATGGCTTTTTACCCTATGATAAGGTCATATATAACGGCGATCTGCCCCATCTTGCGGGACTGGTGCCCAGTTACGGGGAGAAGCTGAAGCAGCGTCGGTTTACCCCCTCCAGCGGCTGCCTGTTGGTCTTTCTCGGCACCAACCGCCGATGGGATCATTCCGTTTCCCACCAGTTTTTTCTTCCGCCTGACTTTGACCGGAACCTTCAGCGTATGTTCCGCGAGGGAATCATGCCGCAGACTCCCTCCTTCTATACCTTCCAGCCGACGGCCATTGATCCGGAGGCCGCCCCGGAGGGGGAGAGTGTCCTGTATCTGATGATTCCTGCCCCTCCCGCCTCCGCTCCTTTCTGGCAGCAGAAGGATATCGAGAGCCGCATTCAATCGCTTGCCGATTGGGTAGTGGCGGAAGCGGAACGGCGGGGCTTTCCGGGCCTCCGCGCCTCCATCGTTGAGCAGCATGTGCGCACTCCGTTGGATGCGCAAGCCTCCGGCTTGTTCCAGGGCGGCAGCTTCGGCATTGCCCCCGTTATGGGCCAATCCGGATGGATGAGACCCCAGTTCAAACCTCTCCCTGTTCAAGGCTTGTATGCCGTAGGGGCATCCACCCACCCCGGAGGGGGTGTGCCGATTGTCATGCAAGGGGCAAAGCTTCTGGCCGATCACATACGAATGGAGTTGGAATTATGATGGACCGCAGCTTTCTGGACCCATGCGAAAACATTATCCGCATGTATTCATCCACCTTTTATAAAGCGTTCCGCTTCCTGGCCAGCCCCCAGCGGGAGGCCGTGTATGTCACCTATGCCTTCTGCCGGATGATTGATGATTCTGTGGATGAGCCGGAGCGCTCTTCTTACACGGTTGCAGAGCTGGAAGCCAATCTGCGCTCCCTGGAAACAGCCGATGGGCATTTTATTTGGCCGGCCCTGCGTTGGCTTTTCCGCAGCTTCCCGGTTACACCCGAGCCCTTCTACCGCCAAATGGAAGGCCAGCGGATGGACCTTAGTCTCAACCGGTACAATACCTTCGAGGAACTGGAACGGTACTGCTACCTGGTTGCCGGAACCGTCGGCGAGATGCTGGTCCCTATTTTGCAGGGGGATCCGGCGGGCAGAGAAACAGTGGAATCAGCGGTTCAGTTGGGCAAAGCGATGCAGATTGTCAACATTATCCGGGATGTGGGTGAGGATCAGCGGCGGGGACGCCGTTACATTCCCCTAGAATTGATGCAACGCTACGGGTATTCGGAAACGGAATTCGAGCATGGGCAGGTTACCCAGGGCTTCTGCGATACCGTGGATTGGATGATGACCGTTGCGCGGCAATGGATGCTTCAGGGGCTGCTCGGGCTGCAGGATTATCCGGTATCCAGCGCCTTCTGTATGGAGTTGGCCGCCCATTCCTACATGGCTATTCTGGATGAGGTTGTCCATAACCAATATGAGGTTTTTACGAAGCGGGCTATGGTTAATCCCTCCAAAAAGCTTGCTATCCTGCACAAAACAGTAAGGCGTTACCCCCATCTAACGGAAGAAGCCGCAAATCACGCCGTACTCTGACCGCTTCTCGAAACAGGGAATTGCAGAAAGCTGTCCCGCTTGATAAGATGGGTATTGATTTCTATGAATGACGTTACAAGGAGGTGGGCGTATCTGTTGTATACCATCAGGAAGGTTTCCGAGCTCGTTAATATCCCCACGGTGACCATACGTGCTTGGGAGAACAGATATGGAATCGTCCATCCTCTCCGCACCGAAGGAGGCCACCGCAAATACAGCACGGCCGACGTAGAAACGTTAAAATGGCTGAAACGGCAAATCGAGGAAAACGGACTAAAAATCAGCGAAGCCGCCCGGCTCCTGAAGCAGCATAAGCGCGAGCAGCCCTCTCCACCGGTACAGCTTATAGAGGAAACAATTGCCCCGGGGGAACACCATACCGAGCTGGCTGAGGGTTTATACCGCCGACTCATGGCGTTTGACCGTTTAGGTGCCAATGAATGGATCAATCTGGCCTTTTCCCTTTATAAGACCGACGATGTGTTCCACCGGATTATGGTCCCGGTGCTGCACCGTATCGGTGACGAATGGGAGCAAGGCAAGATCGCCGTATCCCAGGAGCATTTCGCCAGCGAGGTTATCATGAGCCGATTTCATTTGGTCATGCGTGCGCAGCCGGCCGGCCCTCACAAGGCCCGGGCTTTGGCATTCTGTCCGGAGGGCGAGCTTCACCAGATGGGACTGATGCTGTTCGGCCTGTTTATGCAGGGTAAGGGAATCGACGTCATCTATCTGGGCCCCAATACCCCGTATGCGGGATTGACAAGCCTCATCAAGGCCAATGATGTGTCCATTGTTGCCATATCCGCCTCCCATGCCCGGCATCTTCCCGCTTTGAGTGAATGGCTCTCCGAATGCAGAGCGCAGTTTCCCCATTTGACCTTCGTCCTCGGCGGCAAGGCCTTTCTCTCTTGTCCGGCCCCGCTCCGTCATTTCGTACTGGACGGCAGTCTGGCAGCATGGAATCAGTGGCTGGAGGGGTTGGCGCTTACATCATCTACCGGTGATCGAGTATAGCCCTCACTGCTTGGTCCTTCAGTAAAATAGGATTTTTTGCTGTGTTCACCCATATGTCCAGCTCTGTCTTCTTCTCTTCGTTAATAACTCCTTGCTCCGTGACTCCCATGATGAGGGGCAGTCTAACAATAAGGTGGCTATGGGGAAGTTTGACCAGTACGGGATCGGCACCAAGGCCATCTCCACCTGTTCGTTCACCTACCAGAGTAGCCCACCCCGTGGATTTGGCGAAGGAAGCAAACTTCTCCGAGGACGAAAACACCTTCGGACTTACGATCAAATAGATCCTCCCCTTAAACTGAATGCTGTTCTCGGGCTTTAAGTAAAGGGAGGCGGGAAAAAACCGGGAGAAGTCCCGAATGACATCTTCGGGCAATGCCGAAGAAACCTTTTCGGGCAATTCGCTTAGTTGGCTTATACTTTCAAACGGATTTTCTGTTTGGGCCTCTATAAACGGTTTGATGTACGTTCCGCGAATGAGGTTGTAAAATCTCCATCGGATTGGCTCAGGAATGATTTGTTGAACAAGCTGCTCCCAATACGCATCACTCCCGCCCGAATTATCCCGGATATCAATGATCAAGCGATCGGCGTCTTTTACCGTAGGGAGAAAAACAGATAAGGCTTTCATTTCATTCGGTATGAATTTCTCTGAAAAACTTGGAAGATTGATATAAGCCGTTTGGTCATCGAGAAAGCTAACCATGAAAGAAGATTTTTGTACGTCTCTCCTTTCCTGGAGCCTGGCTGTTCCATTTCCCAATATGCTGTATGAGTTCTGAACAGACGGGTCACTCAGAAGCTCAGCCCAAGGTTGAGTTTCTTTTTTATTCCCGTATAGGTTTACAAGAAACTGATATTCTGCCTGTGAGCCAACAACTGCTGCATGGCCATTATGGAGTTTGGCAATCAAGTCCTGAAACCAGCTTACGACTTGCGTATGCGATGCCGTGTTTGGAGCCGATGCTCTGTAGACCTCGCCCTCTTGAAGCCAATCCACCCCATTTAACCGTTTGTGACGTTCAAAAATGGATAGTTGTTCCGGATCATGGATATCAAATAATCGTAATCAGCCAAAATGTCGTTACGCGTAAGCACAGGAGATAAAGCCTCGGCATTCGCTGTTTGCAAGGAAGTGTTCATCGTTGTTATGGATTCACCTTTACTGCGTTCTTTACAACCGGTCATCAGAAAAATAGCAACTAAAATGAATACGTAAGTTTTTTTCATTATTTACCCCGTTTTCATCCTTGATATTGTTACATATCATAACATTTTTAGATTGTATATGGTAATGTTTTTCAAACAGACAAAATTCCATATTCCAAGTATACTGGAATCATATTCTATTCACATAAGGATGTGGCACCTTGGTCCTAAAAATTAATCAAAGTTTACGGTTGGGATGTATAACCGCTTTATTATGTATGGCATTGCCTTTTACGGCACAAGCCCAAACAGCGCCTGAATCCTCCGGCCAGCCAGTCTGGACCCAAATTTCCGCCGGCGGCAGCCATCATCTTGCAGCAAAAAGCGACGGCACGGTGTGGGCATGGGGTAGCAATGGAGACGGTCAACTGGGAACCGGAGAATCCGGTGACATGCAGTATTCGCCTGTACAAGTGAAAGGATTATCGAATGTAGCGGGATTGGGTGCAGGGAATATGAATTCCTATGCCCTTTCAAAAGAGGGGCTCCTGTGGAGCTGGGGTGACAACACGGACGGTCAGGTTGGTGACGGTAAGGAGACCACAAGACAGACTCCCAGCGGGGATATTGTAGAAGACAATAACCGCTATATTCCTGTTCCATTAAAGAATACTCCACCTATGACCTACGTTACCGGCAATTATGCTGCTTCGTATGCGTTGGATAAGGAAGGCCACATCTGGGGTTGGGGATTTATCAGTGTCCCCTACCAAACCACTCCGGTTAAGCTAAAGGGCTGGACTACAGTGAAGCAGTTCACGGTTAGCTCTGCCGGACAAATTATTGCCGTAAAACAAGATGGAACCGTGTGGGCCAGCAGCAAAAAGGGCTCCCAGCAGATTGCCGGCTTGGATCATGTAACCTCAGTAGCTACCAGCACCGGCACGTATTATGCATTGAAAGAGGACGGCACCGTGTGGAGCTGGGGCAACAATGTCTGGGGGCAAATTGGTGACGGAACAACGGAGGACCGGGAGTCGCCCGTCCAAAATCCCCATATACGCCATGTAAAGCAAATTCAGGCCACTTCAGGAGGTCCCGTTTATCTTAAAACAGATGGGACCGTGTGGACCAACGGAAGCAATATCGGCGGGCAGCTTGGCAACGGATCCTATGAACCATCCTTGGTCCCCAGCCAGGTCATCGGTTTGAGGGGAATCAAGGAAATATCATCCTGCAGCAGCGGCGGCGGCAGGGTATTGGCCTTGCGCGAGGATGGAGTGCTGTGGGCATGGGGCCAAGGCCCGACAGGGGATGGAACCCAATGGTGGCGTACCACCCCTGTGATGGTCAAGAGCTTTGAGGGCCAGCCGCTGGAAGAGGCTACTGACATAAAGGTCGAGTTGGATGGCAAGCTGGTAAAGTTTCCTTCATCACCGGTGCTGGCTGAGAATACGACACTTGTGCCCATGCGTGCCATATTCGAAACACTTGGAGCGGCCGTAGTCTGGGATGAAGAGGCTTCATCGGTTACGGCTGAAGGCAGCGGAATCCTCTTGCGAATTGATATTGGGGCCAACCAGGCGTATCTAAACAACCAGCCAGTGCCTTTGGAATCGCCTGCTGAACTAAAAGATGGAACCCTCTTTGTCCCCTTGCGGTTTGTAGCTGAGTCTCTGGGCAAACAGGTGCAGTGGGAAGAAGCCTCCCATACGGTTATTCTAAAATAATAAATAGATTATCCGATGCTTTTTGAACAAATCAAAAAACCAACTGGCCATTGATCAAGGGGAAAAGGTTATCATCCCGCTTGCAGATGCCTCCACTTATAGTAACGAGATGGACAGAAGCCTGCTTTATATTGCGTGTACCAGGGCGATGCATTCCTTAACCCTGACCTGTCACGGCGAACAGTCATCTTTTTATGTATAAATCCTGCATAATACTCCTAATTTGTGTTGAACATTTGAAGAGTTTGCTGCAATTCCCCTTGTAACGCAAATATGGTGACAAACAAGATGAAGATGAAAAAAACGCCTGCCATCAATAAAACCGAACCTATAATTTTAAAGAATACACTCTTTGTCAGTCCTAATAATGTCTTCACGATTCATGACTCCCCATCGGTAATGTTAGCTGCGTCGGCAGCCGCCCTTCCGCTAATTGGCACCATTTCTAATTTGATCATAACCTGTGCAGGAAAAGTTGATAATGTCCGGAAGGGCATACCCTTTTGGGCAAATCAAAAAAGAAACCAGGCTCTGCCTTTAGGGGCGGCAAGCCTGGTTTCTTCGGAAGAATTTATTTATTTCAACCACTTATGATCAGGATCATCATAGGGGTTGAGCTTGCGGCCGGATTCTCCTGCCATAAACCACAGGTAATACACTTCATAACCGCCCGCCGCGCTTACCGGATGGTAGCCCTTGTCGATGGCGAAGCTGTCGCCGTGCCGGATGATATGCGCATCGTCGATGCTGCCGTCCTTGGTGTAATGAACCTGGATGCCGAAGCCTTGGGAAGGATTGGTCTGGTAGTGGTAAACCTCCTCCAGATTGGGCTCCTCGGGAGCGAACTCACCGTCATGCTTATGCGGGGGATAGCTGGACCAATTGCCCGCTTCATTGAAGGTTTCACCCAGAATCATACGGTGCACCCGGCCGTCGGCATTGTCGGCGATAATATCATGCACCTCCCGCTTCCAGGAGTCCTTGCCCCGCTGGTGAACCACAACCTCGCCGGGGCGCACCACAAAGGGTCTATGCTTTTCCTCCGCCTTCACCTTGCACACGGCAATCACTGCTTTCCCTTCGGCGATCACCGTATAAGAGGATTGGCACGGGATGTACACCGTGGTTGCTTTCCCGGCAAACACACTGTCCCGGCTGTCCAAACCGTCGAAGGTTACCCCTTCGCAGCTAACGGACATATGGCCGGACAACAGGACCAGCGCGGTTTCGTATGCGCCTGTGGATGCCGAATACTGTTGGCCTCCCGCCATAAACAGCTTGCCCAGCGCCAAGATCTTCAAATACGGATTATCCTCCGCAATGATGTCCACATACCCTTGTTCTTCCTTTGCTTTTACAAAACGTGACAACGCCTTCACCCTGCTTTCGGAGCAATTATCGGAATTTGGTGCAACACCTCCTAAGCATAACAAATATCTGCATACGTGTGCAAAGTCTACCTCCACAATCTCCGGTTTTGTCAAAATACGCGATTGCCCAAGAAATATTTCCTGCAGAGCAGTCAAAAGCCTTTTTTGGAGCCGTATACATTGCCGGATAAGGTGAAGCCTGTGGTTCCGTTCAGCCAAATATCGTAGGAAACATTCTCCACAAGAGGGTTGCCCTGGGCCGTATTGTTCAAAAGGTAACCGTTCTTGCAATTCACCAGGTTAATGCCGGATTTCTGATTATTCAAAGCCTCGTTCCGCTCAAGACGGATATTCTGCATGTGGTAAACGGCTATCCCCCGGTCGTAGTTGTTATTGAACTTGCTGTTGCGGATAATGATGCTTGCTTCATCATTAACATCATAAAAATCCGTCAGCTTCAGTCCCATCCCCGTTTTGGTGTTGGAGGCCTCCAGGCCGTCAATCAGGACATTGTCCACAATGCTGAGGTATAAACCGTGATAATATTTCTTCACCGCCCCGTTGTTGGTTACCAGGGCATTGAGGATGGTGACCCCTTTCGTGCGTCCCACATTTATACCCATGGAGCTGTTTCGGACCAGAACATGATCCACAACCGCTCCGTTGTTTTGTACATCCGAATGTTTATCCGAAAAATCGATCCCCAGCACATTCAGCCTGGCCGCTTCGATCTTAGCGTCCAAGGATTCCTTGGATTCAGCTCCGCTGGCAATCCGCTGATTATATTCATCCCCGCCCTTGTGGTAATACTCCGGATAATTCAGCTCCGAAGCGGATAATCCTCCGTCTATAATCAGATTCCGCGCTGCCACATTCATAAACGGGACAGACGCGTTGGTCACAACCGGCTCATCCTTGCCGGAGGCCAGCTTCAGGACAGGCCGGTCTGTGGAGGATGCCCCTTGGAGCGTACAGTTATTGTAAATCTTGACGCCGTAGCCTACAACATAGGTTCCCGGATTCAAATACAAGGTGCCCCCCCCCTGATTCTTAAGAGAATCCATAGCCTGCTGAATGCTTTGCCCCGGAGATATGGTCAGTGTTGCGGCTTTCGTTTGGAGTGACGGCAGGAAGGCTGCATAAACACCTGCGGCAATCAAAACCTTCATGAACAAGAAGGATTTACTCATTCCATATTGCTTCATCGCAGGAACCCCTCCAATTAGTTTATTTGCAGTACCCGGAACATCATGACGGCGGCCTGAGCGCGGTTCGCATGCAGGTAAGGGGCGAATGCCCCGTTTTCCATTCCTTCCACAATACCGTATTGCCCCAAATTCCGGATGGCCTCTTGTGCATAGCTGCTAATGGATGCCTGGTCTGGAAATACCACAGGGTTATGAGTCACGGCAGGCTGCAGCTTCCTCACTTGAAGGGCGCGCTGCAGCATGACGGCCATATCCTGGCGGGTAATGCTTTCATCCGGACCGAAGGTATGATCCGGCTTGCCTTCCACGATTCCCCATTGTTGTGCACCGGCAATGGCGCTGTAATACCATTGATCCTTACGGATATCCTGGAAGGTGGAGTCAGCAGCAGCATCCTGCCAATCCAAGGCATTCATCAGCAAGGCTACAAACTCCGCCCGGGTCATATTCCGTCCCGGTTGGAACAATCCCTCACCCGTCCCTTCGGCTATTCCTCGGGCAGCCAGGCTTTCTATGGCCTCCTTGGCCCAATCCACGCTTTGCAAATCCTGGAAAGTGGAGTTTACATAAGCAGCCGTGTACAAGCTGAAGTGTTCCGGCCGGAATGTCAAAGCTCCTGCTTCCGGTTGGTACATCGCATTTTTGACAATTTCCAACCGCCCGTCATCCCGGATATGGTACAGAATCACCTTAGACGGATTTTGCCCGGGCTTAAGAGAATACGGAAGCTCAACCTCCACTTCATGTCCATCCAATGAGCTTTTGTGAATGCCATTAATAGTTAACTGCATATCATAAATGGCCGAACCGTTCTCCAGCTTCTCTCTGATGCCCGAAGGCAATGTCCGTGCATCGGCCTTGGCAATGATGAATTCCATAAGACCGGCGTTGCTCCTGAGGAATGCAGCAGTCAAATGAACCTTTGCGAAGCCCATATCCAGCTGCAAGCCGTTGGGATTTTGCTCCGACCAAACCGCAAGCTCCTGCAAGGGAACAGAAATCCGGATTTCCTTCGTCTCCTCCCGGGGTTCTGCTTTGATGACGATGGGGCCATTTCCGCCGTAGGATACGGCTTGGGCAAGTTGATCTGCATGGACGGCGATCCTCAGGGACGGTGAATCCAAGACGGCCTTCATGATGATTTGTTTCCCCTCCACAATGCCGGCCGGCCCCTCAGACTTGCCTGAATCAACCGGATTAGCAGGAACAGACGGTGCCGTCTCTTCCTCCTCCGGTTCAGTGGGGGCAGCTGTTACAACAACCGTTGCACTGGCTTGGAAACCTCCGTCCACGGAGCTTGCCGTAATAATGGCAGTAGCCGGGCTAACGGCCGTTACCTTCCCGGTTGTGTCCACCACTGCTGTACCCGGATTGCTGGTAGTCCAGCTTACCTCCCGGTTGGTTGCATTGGCCGGTGTGATCGTGGCGATGAATTGAATGGTTTGCCCTGCCGTAAGCGAAACCTGCCCGTGGTCCAGTTCTATTCCCGTCACCGGGATAACCTGCGGCTCTTCCGGTACTGTAACTGTAATGGTATGAGTTCCGCCGGGAGTCAAGGAAACCCAGGTTCCTGCCCCATCCGTTACCCCTGTACCCGATAAATATACTGTCCCGGTTACCGTAGAAGAGGGCAAAAGCGCTCCAAAACGAAGCTGCAAAAGCTCCATCGAGCCGGAATAACCCTGGCCCTGGCTTGCGGCTGCCAGCCTAACTTGACCGGGGGAAGCGTAGACTTCACCGGTTACAGAGAGATGCTCCGCTAAAGGAACTGCACCCTTATAGCTGAACAGGGAAGGGTCATAATGGACGGCTAAAGAGGTGGAATATACGCTGCCTGTCACTCCTGTGAACCCGTAAATCAAATCGAACTCTCCGCCTGCTGCTGTCTCATTCACGCCTCTGAGATAAGCCACGGGCTGCGTGGACGGAATGACGGTCACCGTTGTCCGGACTGTGAATCCGCCGTCCGCCGTCGTCGCCGTGATAACGGCCGTTCCTGCCGCTGCAGCTGTTACACGACCTTTGCTGTCCACAGCTGCCACATCCGTGTTGCTGGACTCCCAGCGGATCTCCCGGTTTGTCGCATCCGCAGGTGTTACGACAGCGCTTAATGGGTGCACTTCTCCCTCCGTTAACTGAAGGGTGGTTGCACTCATCTCCACTCCCGTCACCGGGACATGCTTTTCTTGTGCATGCAGCCTCAGCTCAGCCATATTCCCGAACCAAGCCCCGGAATTGTAGATGCGGAGGTAACGGTAGGATACTGGATCACTGACCGGGAAGGTTTGCCATTCCATTGTAGAGGCTGCTTGAACCGTAAGATCTGTCCACGCTTGAAGATCATTGGAGCCTTGAACCCGGGTTCCCTTAATCCGGGTATAATACTGGTCCTGCCGGGCCAGAAGCTCCACACGTGACAGCTGTACAGTGTTCCCCTCCTTAAAATCAAAAATAATGGAGCTTCCGGTTCCTGAGCTGCTGCCCAGCCTGAAATCCGAGCTGGTGGCGGCATCCCCGTCAAACAACCGGTTGACCTGATTGCGCGTATCGGCTGCCGTTCTTCCCGTCGTGGAATCAATCAGTTCCGTCATCTCTGCCAAATGGGACAACAGACCGATTTCATCGGCAATAAATAAAACGCTGGAATCTGAGGTAGCCGTAACCGGACTACCGGCCCCTCCATCCTCCCGCTTATATTGAATAGAGAAGGTCACCGGTCCTTCTGTAGCATCCGGTCCTATTACGGCTTCAGCTGTATAATGTATTCCATCTGTCGTGTGGACGGTTGCCGCCTGCCCCTGGATAACCGCCGTAACATCACGGATTGTTGTTTTTGCCGCTATATCCAGGGTAACGGTATTACCGGCCGTAATCCTGTTCTTTACACTTTGCTCCGAACGGATGGAAACGGACTGTATCTGGTTCAACGACACCACCGCTCCATGAAACTTGATTTCGGCCATATTGCCGAACCATGAGCCTGAGTTGTAGATACGGAGATAGCGGTAAGCTTGCTGGGATATCCCCTCTACATACTGCCATTCCTTGGTAGAGGCAGCGGCTTTGGTGAGGGTTTCCCAGGTCGCCAGATCATTGGAGCCTTGGACCGCCGCACCTCTTAACCGGGTATAATATTGATCCTGTCTGGCCAACAGCTCCGCTCCGGTGAGCACTGCCGCATTGCCCTCCCGGAAGTCAAAGATAATATAGCTGCCCGCCCCGCTTCCGTTGATGCGGTAATCGGAAAAGGTATTCGGCAGGTTATCAAATAAATATCCGGTTTGCTTCAATGTTTCCGCTGCTGTCCGCCCCGAGCCGGTAGTGGAATCAATTAATGTGGTGATTTGCAGCAAATTAGGAATTTCATTGGAGTTGTCTGCCAAATAAAACTTTGAGCCGTCGGTAGTCAAATAAACGGTATCTCCCCGGCCTCCGTTCTGATCCAAATAATCAATGCGGAAGGTGATATTGCCCACGGGAGTTTCGGCAGTGGTCTTGAGCTCCGCCGACCAATTCAGTCCGCCGTCTGTGGTTACCGCTGCTGCTGCCGTGTCCAAAATGCTGACCGCTACTTGATTAATGGCCTCTTTGGCACGGAACGATAACCGGATGGTATCGCCTCTGGCAATTCTGCCGTTAATCCCCTGCGGAGAACTGAGCGATACTGATTCCAGCTTGTTGTTGGTCTCCTGCCGTTGACCGGTAATGCGGAATTCGCTTAATTCCAGCATATTGGAGATGTTTCCCCGGAGCACATCCGGCTGCGGATCGATCATCTGGATTTTTATCATCCGAAACGGCTTTTGCTTAAGCTCATCAGCCACTTCCAGCACCGACATGTCTGCAGTAAACTCCGTTTGCCCGGGAGTAAGCCGTTCCCAAGTCACACCGTCGTTAGAGCCGAACACAGTCGTTCCAGCCATCCGGTCATCAAAATTCATCCGCCCTTCCATGGCGAAGGCATCCGCTATAATTTTGTAATCGGCCCCAAAATCCAGAATATGAACCAGGTCAGGATAAGGCGCCAGGGAATACACGGGGAAGGTATTGTCGTTATCATCCACCAGAAGGGGCAAGGACGTGCCAAAGGTGGACGTCACCAACTGGGAATAATCCATGGTGCCGTCCTTCAACAACGGAGTCAGCGGTTGAAGACGTTCGGCGGCATTCCGCAAGGCAAGCAGCTGCCGGGAAAAATCCTCGTTGGAAGCCGTACCGATTTGCTTCACGGTTTCCTCGTATGCAGATTCAAAGGCCAGACGCGATGCGGTGACATAGGGGGTATCCGGATTGTACAGAGAAGCAATGGCCGCTACCGCCCCGCTCCGGTCCGGGGCTACCGCGATGCGGATATTTTTCGTTTCCAGCGTGGTGCCATCCTCTGCCGTTACAGTAAAGAAGTAGATTCCCGCCCGGGCGGGCTGCCATACGAAAGCCCCGGTCACTGCATCAAGCCGTGCCCCTTCAGGCAATTCCGCAATCGTATAGCGGAGACTCTTACCGGCAGCGGAAGCGGATAGGTCCAGGCTAATGGAAGCACCGGCAAAAACATCAATGCTCAAATCCTCTTTACCTTCTTTGAATACGGGAGGCGTAAGCTGCTCCTTGGCCAGCACGTTGAAGTGGTCCACATCCACCAGGGCTCCGTTTCCGGTTACATTCATATAAACCAAACTGAAATCCGTATCCAGCTGCCCATAGCTCACATGATTGATGCCCATATCGAAGGTGATATATCTCCACAGCCCCTCTGTATCCGGCAAGGTCAGGGTATGGTACGGTATTCCACCCAGCCGGGTGCTCAATTCCAGTGTGGCCGGACCGTCCGACCGGAACAGGAGTCCGACTAGTCTGGAGCTGCTGCGGTCGGCGAAAGAGAGATTCTGCACAGCAATATTGCTGCCGGCGGGAGTGGTATTAAATCTGACGTAGGAGGCGCTCCCTTCCTGCCGGGTTTCGCTCCGGCTGTCGAAGGCGGTATACCGCTCCTCCAGCTCCACCGATGCCGGGTTAGTCTGCTCCTTGGGAAGGTACTTGGCTCCTTCGGCAGCCGCCTCTCCGGGAATATAGATCCAGAAATCCCCGCCTCCGTCCACACTCTCCCAGGCCTGTGTCAGGACGCCTTTATAGTAATAATTGGACGGGCTCCGTTTGGTGAAGGCTTCATGGAAGTACGGGGCTTTCTCCTCCAGATTGAAACCCTTCGTATACATATAGTAGTAATACATATCCCAGAACAGAGCGGTATTGGTCCTGCCTTTGTAGAGATCGGAAATTTTATAGTAGATGCCCTTAACCTCTCCATCCCGAATGGAATGCGCTACAGGCGTCCAGGGGGTATCGTAGCCCAGCATGAACTGCCAGAAGTAGTCGGTTGCCGCCAGCACCCGGTCATTCAGGAACTCATAATAGCCCACTGCATCGGCCTGTTCGGATACGGTTCCCTCTATAGGGTCCACCTTGGTATTCTGGGCCAGGAACATCCGTGCCAATATTGCAGAATTGGTCAGATCACCGGCGCCGTGGGCTTGGTCACGCCCCATCTCCACATGTTGAACCACCGGTTTGTCCAGCCTTTCGCCTGTTGCCGCGTTGGTATCCACCAGCCTATAAAGCTGTTTGATGGAGCCGTTAAAACCCTGGTTCAAGGCCGTTTTGTTAACGGTGGCCCATTCCACTGCCTCTTCATACCGCTCCTTGTTCCCGGTAAAAATATAACCCGCCATAGCGCCCAGCAGCGGATAATTATGCTGGTTCATGAATTGGTTATTGTCATGCAGGAAAGTCTCAATGACCGGATTGATCAGATTGGTGGTGAAATTGGCCGTATCCTCTTCCGTCCATTGAAGCGAGGCATCCTGGTAGCTCGAATAACGCAGAATCTCTGCGGCCGTCACCATCCGGTTCAGCGGAATTCCCGTATGAATATGGGCATCCGGGAAATAAACATATTGGGCCGGATCCATCTGGGACCAGATGCGGATGATATGCATGGCATTGGCCCGGTAAAGCTCTTCTCCGGTGATATAATACATCAGCGTTTGGGTATACGCCTTCAGCCCGTCCTGAATAAACCGCTGATTGAAGCCCTGGCTGTTAAAAGCGGTTGACGCAGGCACCTCCGGATTCGTGGAGCTTTGGTTGCTGGAGGTGACCGTTTTGGCGGCAGCCGCCGACCCGGCCATGGCCTTGTAGTAGGAATACCAAGGCTCTTTGCCGTTTAAAACCTGGTTCCTCATATTTTCCAATACCGGTTTCGTCAGCCCCACTCCCGGATGGGTAAAACCATTGCTGAAGCTTTCCGTAATCTCCACCCGGTAAGCTGCGCTGCTGGTTGGGGCGGCTGCGGCCGGACTGACCGGAGCAGCTGCGGCCACTATCTGGATACACAGGAATAGGACAAGCAGTCTTTTGCACAATATTGTGGTTGATCCTGAAGAACTCTTCCTTTCCATCATACACCTCCGATATGAATAAATTACAAACTTTACCTGGTTTCCTGAAGCGCTTACATAATCCCTTTGTAAAATACTTCCTCTGCCGCTTGCCAGATTAGTATAGCAAGAACCCGCATCATTCAGAATGCGGTTATTTAAGATGTTCATACGGTTTTTTAAGCTTTATGCCTAACAAAAACCGGTCCCGCCACAGCTTTGCTGTGACAGAACCGGTATTATGCTGCCGCGGCAAGCCTGTTAAGGCTGAGGGAGCTTTTGTACGTACCATTTGGCCACGGGTGTATTGAAGGTTCCCCGCGGGAAGTTTACCAGACTGTTGAGGGTAACACGGTAGACGCCGGGCTCTTCCGGGAGTGGTACATCGTACGCAAATGTGTTGTTTGCAACCGGGACATCGTATGTGCCGAGGATCTCATCCGGGTTGTCTTCTCTGGTTAACTTCACACTCAAGCTGCCTGTTGTGTCAGCAGCCGTTTTTCCTTTAATGGTAAAGGTACGGCCGGAGGTTTCTTCATAGGCTTGGGAAGGCATAACTTCGCTGATCTTCACGAAGCTTCCCGATACATTGGTGGTATCCACTTCCGGCTTCACATTGCGGTAGGTCAGGTCTGCGGCGAAGTTTTTCACATACAACGGCCGATTGCCCACCTCCACTCTAACCTCCAGCTCATTCCTCCCGATATCCGTACCGGTGTAGCTGATATACGAATATTTGTACTGCTCCTGCAATCCCTTAATATCTACTACACCCATGGATGAAATAGCATAGGCTTTTTTTGTGCCGTTAATACGGTTTTCCGCCAGAATCATAGGATTTTCATATCCTGTAAAATTCGCCACCATACGAACCGTATAATCATAATTGTTGATGGCCTCCGGTATCCCGTAATCCTCCACCTGATAGATCCTATAAGTAATATCCAGATCCCGGGTTTCCGGACTCCAGACGGATTCATAACCCAGTATCTCCTTCAGTGCCATTTCATCCGCATACAAAACTCCGCCTTGGAGAAAAGGTGCACGATACTGCTCCACAGACCGCAGCGGCGAACCGAAGCAGCTTCTTTCCGCATCGGCTTGGTCCGGACGCAGGGTAATCCCGTAGCCTGCGCTGTTTAAACGTACAGCACCGTCAGCTTCTTTTACTGTTTCGTATCCGAGCTTCCCGGCTATCCATTCCACCTCCAGATAAGGCATCCCGTCCTTTACCGTGCCCACCTGCTCTCCTTGGTAGGTAACACTGGCTGCGCCAATGGCGATGCCGTTCACCTTCACCGCTTCCTGCTCCTCAACGGCAACCAGTCCTTCCATGGACAGCGTCTTGGCCTTGGCCAGGTCCGGTTCAAAAGTCAAGGAGCGTGCCGTTTCGCTCCAATCCAGTTTGCCGAAGGGGGCCAAATCGTTGAGCACAATGGCAGTTTTGCCGCCAATATTGAAGGAACGAATAGACCCGCCTTCATAGGTAGCGCGGATATCGGTATAAAACACATCACCGAGCTTCTGTCCAACGGGCAGCTCCTCCCGCGGGGCAGCGGCAGCCGGACGCACAGGTTTCCCGGCAACAGGCGTGATCGCCACCTCCTTGCGTTGGGGAATCCAGGCCACATCAAACCCATACCCGCGCAGATCTTCAGCCACTACGGCGGTAAGCCCGTCAATATTCATAGATGTAATGGTGCTGCCGTTTACATGAGCCTGAATGTCCGTAGCCAGAACCTGTCCGACCACATCACCAACCTGCGGTGCCGCTTCAGCCTGAACCGGGCCGGTTACGCCGTAACCTGCCAGCATCCCACTAATCGCCAATCCCGCAGCCAGCTTTTTAATAGAAGGAACCATGGTAAATCACTCCTTGTTTTATTGGGCGCTGTTTATTCATTATATAGACGTTGGATTTGGAATAAAGTTACCAATTAAGGATCATATCTGCCGCCGATTTCTCCACTAGCGCTGGCGGCCAGGCTATGAGGGGATTCTAACGGCGGTGAGAGCTTCTATTTGGGCAAAAACCCCTTTTCCAAAAATCTAACGGCGGCTACAGCCTCTATTAGGACAAATTGTTACGCCGCAAGGCCCATTTTAGACCAATAGCGTCTCCTGCTTCCGTTAGATTCCGCAGACCCCGGTTTTGGAGCAAATAGCGTCTCCTACCGCCGTTAGGATTTTCGCTGCCGAATAACCAAAAAAGCTGCCCCACTATGGGAAGCAGCTTTCCGAAGCCAAATTCTATCTACCGTCTAAATGTCCGCCGCTGCGCTACAAACTCCGTAGCTAGGAATGCGCAGCCTGCAACAAGCGAAGCCGCCGCCGCGAACCAGTAGATGCTGGTGGCGCCGAAATGGTCGAACAGCCAGCCCCCTACGGTTCCCCCCGTCATCCCCGCCAACCCCAGGTACACCATAGACAACAGGGATTGCCCGGTGGAGATCAGCTGCTTGGGCAGCACCCGGACCGTGTAGTACACAGCCGTAAGCCAGAATACCGCATAGGTAACGATGGCTCCCGCCTGGAGCAGCACCATCACCCAAGGCTCGGGCGCCAGCGCATAGCCGGTCCACCGCAGGGTGTACAAGAGGCAGACGATACCCAGGAGCGTAAGCTCCCGGACCTTATGCAGATATTTGTTCAGCAGCGCAAACGCCGGGATTTCGAATAACGCATGCAGTGCCCAGGAGTACCCCACCAAGGCCTCTGAACCTCCGGCATTGCGAAGATACAGGCTGAACATCACATCATGCATCCGGTGCGGCACCGACATAATGAAAACCAACAGCAGAAACCAGAGGAAGGATTTGTTTTGCAGAATTGGCTTCAGCGAGGCGAGCGTCATCCGCTCTCCCTCTGTCGGCTCATCCCGGAGCCGGAGCAGAAGCAGCAGAGCAGGAATCCACAGTGCCCAGAAGAGATAAGACAAGTTCCCGATTCCTATGAAGGAACCGAACAGCACCCCGGTCCCGATCAGGATAGTCATGTAACCCATGGACCCGAACAGCCGGATGCTTCCGTAGGTAACGCCTCTTTTTTCCGTGGCTTTAATGGTAATGCTGTCCATTAGAGGCAGTGTGGGCAGCCAGAAGAAGTAGACCGCCGTGGCGAAAAACAGTGCACTTCCGTAGCTAGAGCTTTGGAACAGACCGATACTCGACAGAATGGACATGGCCCACAAGCCTGCGATGATCTTCTTGACCGTGCCCAGCTTATCGCTCAGATACCCCCAGAAGGGCTGGAACAATACCGCAAGCAGCGGGCCCAGCATCATCATAGTGCCAATCTGTGAGGAGGTGTACCCCTTAGCCGAGAAATACACGGGCAAATAGGGCGACAAAATATTGGTGGCATACAGCCAGAACTGCAGTCCCCGCAATGTGGGAAGCTGCTTGTCCCCGGAGTCGGTCCGGGAGTCGTGCTCTGTGATCTTCGTGGGTGTTTTGCTTGAATTATGCGTTGTCATTGTGATGTGGCTCCACCTTATAACCGGATGACTTCAGTATAAGAGCCGTTTGTCCGGAATACCATATCCTTTTATGCTTAATTCGCAGCGGATTGTGTCTTTTTTCTCATATAATAATACACAGGCAATCCAATCAGGGTGATCCCGATTCCAATGAAGGAGCGCACCGGCTCCGCCATGATGGTGCTGACAATAATGTATCCGCCTCCGATAACACCGATTAGCGGTGTAATGGGATACAGCGGCACCCGGTAACGGCCGGGTTCGGCTTGATGGCGGCGGCGGAGCAGAAACACACCGAACACACCCATGGTGAAGAAAATCCACAAAACGAAAACCAGCAGGTCTGTCAGGGTATCGAAGGTACCGGAGAAAATGTACAGCACGGCCAGAGCTGCTTGGAAGATCAAGGCGTTGGCCGGTGTTTTGAACCGGGGATGAACAGCGCCCAGCACCCGTGAAAAAGGAACCCGCCCCTGCTCACCCATGGCCTGCGGCACACGGGCCGCTGTCATCAGGTAGCCGTTCAGCGCACCCAGCACCGATATAATAATGCCAGCGGTGATAAAAGCGCCGCCGCCATTCCCGAAGAGGGCATCGGCTGCGTCGGCTCCCGGCGTTTTGGAATTGATAATGGTGTCAAAGGGAAGCGCGCGGAAAATCGCCAGGTTAAACAGGATATACACCACCATCACAAACAGTACACCGCCCAGAATAACCCGCGGCAGCGTTTTGGCCGGATTGCGGATTTCTCCCGCCATATTGGTAACGCCGATCCAGCCGTCGTACGCCCAGAGAGTGCCCAGTACCGCCGCACCGAAGCCCGCAGCAGTTGCCCCCGCCGTGATACCGGCGAAACCCGGTGCATCACCGCTGATCAGCCCCACCGCAATAATCCCGATGACCGGCACCAGCTTGCCCGCCGTGGCTACTGTCTGAATGATCCCGCCGTATTTGGTGGAGAGCACATTCATGAGAAGAATAAACAGCAGAATCCCTACAGCCACCAGCTTTTGTACAAAGCCGCCCATAGGCAGGAAGTATCCGGAATAGGTGGCAAAGGCAATGGCCAAAGCCGCAACGGACGCCGGGTAGGAAATCACCGCCTGCACCCAGCCAAGCAGAAATCCGAACACACCGCCGTACAGCTCCTCCAGGTATGTATACAATCCTCCCGACTTGGGAATGGCTGCCGCGATTTCCGCCACAGTCAGAGCAGAGGCCAGCGTAATCACACCGCCTACCACCCACGCCAGGATGCTCATCCATTGGGAGCCGGCATGCCCCAGTACGATGGCGGGCTTGAGGAATATCCCTGACCCGATGATCATACCGACCACAATGGCCAGCGCTTCAATGGTTGTAACCGATTTCTTCAATGTTTCCTTTGACATACGACATTTGACCCCTCTACGGTTAATTGACCCAGCAATTGACAGCTAGTCAAATTATACGGTAAGGGGTTTTAAGTGTCTATAACTTTTTATGTAGGATGAAGATGATTCAATAAATAATTTTAATATGGTAATGAAAGTTATTTTATACTGTCTCTTACTTAATCCCCGAATGGATGAAGCTGTTGATAAACTGGCGCTGGAACAACAGGAACAAGATCATCAAGGGTGCAATGACCAGCAAAGTAGCAGCGCTGACCTCTGTCCATTGGGCACCCACCTCGAAGGATTGGGCGAAGATCGCCAGCCCTACGGTCAGGGGACGGTTCTCCACAGAGTTGGTCACAATGAGCGGCCACAGGAAATTATTCCATTGGTAGCTAACGGAAACCAGGGCAAAGGCCAGATACGCCGGGCGGGACAGAGGCACATAGATGGTCCAGAGAATCCGCCACTTGGAGGCTCCTTCCACAACAGCGGCATCGTCCAGCTCGGAGGGCAGCGTCTTAAAGGTTTGCCGGAGCAGAAAAATACCGAAGGCTGAAGCGTAATACGGCAGCATAATCCCCAGCTTTGTGTCCAGCAGGGAAAGCTCCTTGAGCACACTGTAATTGGGGAAAATCAGAACATCCGCCGGCACCATAATCTGCACCAGGAACAACAGGAATACCGCTGTTTTCCCCCAGAATTCCAGTCTTGCAAACGCATATGCAGCCATCGTGACAGTAAGCATCTGTACAGCGAATACGGCAACCACCAGCAGCACCGTATTGACGTAATATTGGGCAAAAGGAGCTGCTTCCCACACCCGGCCGAAGTTATCCAGGGTAAACTGCAGAGAAAACAAGGAGTCCAACGCCACCTGCTTGGGGCGGAAAGCCGTTACCGCCATCCATATCAGCGGAACCAGCCACAGCACAGACAGCAGCAGCATGAGCCCGCGTTCAACTTTCCATTTTGTCGGGAGCATAGAATCGCCTTTCCTATTTAATGATAATGAATCCGCTTGTCCATACCGAGGAAGTTCAATGCGGCCAACAACAAAAGCACCGCTACCATCACAACCGTCAACGCCGCTGCCATCCCTTGATCCCAGAAGCTGAACGCCGTTTCGTATATATAGTACAAGAGCAGACTGCTGGAATTGTTGGGGCCGCCCTTGGTCATAATCAACAGATGGTCTACCAGCTTGAAGGAATTGGTCAAGGCAATAATGGTCACAAACAGCGTGGTCGGCATCAAAAGCGGGAAGGTAATCTTCCGGAATACCGTCCAGCGCCCTACTCCGTCCACCTGGGCGGATTCATACAGCTCCGGGGAAATATTCTGCAGCCCGGCCAGATAAAAAATCATGAAATAGCCGGCTTCCTTCCATACGACCATGGCAATCAAAGCCCACATAACCGATCCCGGCGAACCCAGCCAGTTGATATTGGAGGCATTGCTGAACCAGCCGACGGCACGGCTCAACAGCCCATACTGGGGCGTATAGATGAACAGCCACACGTTGGCGGCGGCGATCATGGGCATCAGCGTCGGATAAAAGAAGGCCACGCGCATAAAGCTGGTCCCCCGCAGCGCTTTATTGGCGAACACCGCCATCAGCAGAGCAAGTCCGATGGAAATGGGGACGGTACCCAAAGCAAACCACAGGTTATTCAGCATCACTTTTTGGAAAATCGGGTCCTTCACCATGTCTACATACTGGTCTGCCCCGGCAAAAACCGGCTCCGGATGTGCCAGATCCGCCCGGAAGAAGCTGAGCCGAATGGTTTTGGCGATGGGATAAAAGGTAAACAAAAACAGGAACAGCAAGGAAGGCAGCAGAAGCAGCCAGGCAAAGGCGTTTGTTTTGAAGCGTGGGGATATCAGTCTGCCATTCAAGGGGGAACCTCCAATCTGGTAATAACTTGGTCCAAGCCAGGGGCCGGATAAGTTATGGACAGCTTCGAAATTGGCGAAGCCAATTTGAAGGATCATCTGGTAGTAACATGGTCCATAATGGTCCTCTCCACAAGCTGCGGCGTTAAGCCTACCGCTACGGCCGCAGCTGTGGTGAAAACCTGTGTTATTTGTTGTACGGCTCCAGCACCTTGTCCGCATCCTGCTGGGCTTTCTTCAGGGAGTCGGCAGGTGTCTCGGTTCCGGTGAGTACGGCCTGCACCTGGTCATTCAGGATCTTCATCACCCTGCCGTTGTTATGAGTGGACAGCTCAGCGGCTGCATATTGCAGCTGGTTCCGGGCCACCAGCGTCTGCGGGAAGTCAGCTGCATATTTCTTCATGCGTTCCGTTTCATAAGCCGACTTCTTAACCGCCACATATCCGGTGTCCATGCTCCACTGGGCAGCACGTTCGGTTTCGGTCATGAACTTGACAAACTTCCAGGCTGCGTCCTGCTTCTTCTTGTCAATATCCTTGAATATGTAGAAGTTGCCGCCGCCTGTTGGGCTGCCGTAGCTTTTCTTCTGGGGCAGGTAGGTCACGCCGAAATCAAACTTGGCATTGGTTTTGACGTTGGTCAGGTTCCCGGTGGTGTGGTACATCATCGCGGTTTTCCCTTGGATAAAGTCCGAGGGCACCGTCCCCCATTCGGTTGCACCTGTAGGCATAACCTTGTCCTTCTGGGACAGGTCGTTCCAGAACTGCAGCCCCTCCACATTTTCAGGAGTGTTGAACATCACCTTTTTGCCGTCCTCAGTCATCAGGTTTTTTCCGTTTTGCAGGGCGAAGGTCTGCAGCATCCAGTACCCGTAGCCCGTTACCGGAATCTCCAGGCCCCAGCGGCCTTCCTTGGTCAGCTTTTTGGCGTAGTCGCGCATTTCCTCCCAGGTTTTCGGCGGCTTCTCCGGATCAAGACCGGCATCCTTGAACATTTGTTTATTGTAATAAAGCACAATGGTGCTGCGTTGGAACGGAATGCTCCAGGTTTTGCCGCCGGTTTGGGAATTGGCCATAAAAGCAGGATAAAAGTCGCTCAAATAGCTGCTGCCTTCCTTGGCAATATAATCATCCAAAGGCAGGATGGCGTTCATATCCAGCAGGCTGAACAGCTCGGTGGATTGGAGCACGGCTACATCAGGCGGACTTTTGCTTTGCACACCTGCCTGGGTTTTGACCGCCGTATCGGCATAGCTGCCGGTATAAACGGGCTTGACGGTAACATTGGGATTTTCCTTGGTAAATTCCTTGGCCATATTCTCGATGGTGGTGGTCAACGGGCCGCCTACAGCAATGGGATAATAGAAGGTCAGCTCCACCTTCTCGCTGCTTTCGGCGGAAGGGGCCGTGCTGGGGGCACCGCTGGCTGTTGTGCCGGTTGGATTTGTGCTGTTTGCAGGTGCTCCGGTGGTAGCCGTACCGTTGTTGCCGCAGCCGAACAATACCGAAAAACAGAGGGCTGCACTTGCCGCTTTCAGAACATGGGAACGCATGATTTTCTCTCCTTTGTTATACTGGATTGTGATTATGCTTCCGCTTCTCCTGGCGCCCGCTTGCTGCTACCACTCACACTCTAGCAAATCAGCAAACGAATAGAATTATCGCAATGTGAAGCGGGTGTAAATATTGCTTGTCCCTACAAGGAGGCCGACATGGCGGTTAACAGCTCCTCCATGGTGCTCCACACGTAATCCGGCCGGAGTCCCGATTGCTCCAGTTCCTCCCGGGATGCCGCCCCGGTCAGCACCAGCGCTGTGCCGAAGCCGTGAACAATGCCGAAGCGCACATCCGTCTCCAGCCGGTCCCCTACCATCAGACAGCGCTCCGCCGGAAGCCTCGATTCCTCCAATACCTTGGCGGCATAATAAGCGGAGGGTTTACCGATGACCATGCCGATATGGGCGCTGCCTGCTGTTTCGATCGCCTTGACCAGCGGCCAGGTATCCGGCAGCAGATCGTTCTCCACGGGGCAATTGGGATCCGGATTGGCCGCGATCAGCTGGGCGCCGTTGCGCAGGGCCCGGGCTGCCTGATGCAGCTTGTGGTAATCAAAGCGGGTATCCATACCCACCAGCACATGAGTGGCAGCCAGCGGATTCCCAGTGCAGTCCACCCCGGCCAAGATGAGCTCCTTCAGCAGAGCGGGCTCCCCGATGGCATAAACCACCGTATTGGGAGTTACATCCTTCAGATAAACGGCCGACGCATACCCTGCGGTAATAATCTCATGCTCGTATGCCGCAAGCCCCAGCCGCCGCAGACGGTCCGCACATTCCTGGCGTGTCCGGGTGGTGGTATTGCTCAGGAACATGACCTTTTTACCGGACCGCCGCAGCAGGTCCAGACTCTCCGGGACACCGGGCAGAAGCCGTCCGCCCAGATAAATGGTCCCGTCCAAATCAAAAAAATAACCCTCGTACTTCCATACCTCCGGCAATCTGCCTGCAGCCCCTTTCCTGAGGAAACCAAAAAACCCTTTATGCGGCTTCAAACAGCATACACGAATACACGCATGTGTATGTGCTTGCTTGCTGGCTGCATAAAAGGGTTTTCTCCTCGACTCTACCCTATGCGTATTCAGTTAAATCACTCTTGCTTGTCCTGCTTGTCATTATATTAGCCCGCCATTGTTAACCGCCGATTATCTCCAGATGAAGAGTTTGTAAATCCCGAGCAGGCAGCCGTCATACCCAAAGCCGCTTATCCCCCATGGACACCGCCATGGCCCCGGCCTCCAGCGCCGTATGGATTTCGCTGTGGTCGCGGATCAGCCCTCCCGCAATAATCGGCACGTTGACGCGGGTTTTCAGCTCCCGGATGACCCTGGGGATGAGGCCCGGCATAATCTCCACCGCATCCGGTCCGCTCTGTTCAATATTCTGGATGCCATGCTGCAGCGCTCCTGTATCAATCAGAAACAGACGCTGAATGGCCATCAGCCCGTTCCGTTTGGCATGTTTCACGAAATGGCTTTTGGTGGAAATGATTCCCGTTGGACGGACCTTCTCCGCGATATACTTCATCACGATGGGGTCCCCTCCCAACCCCATAATAAAATCCACATGGAGAAACACCTGTTTGCCCGCACTCAGGGCTTGTCCCACATAGTGCTCAACGGTCAGTAAATCTCCCGTCAGCAGAAAAATGGCGGGCCATTCGCTCCTGCAAGCCTCCTCCAGATCCTCCGGGGTACGCACCGCGGGGATAATCTTTTTTTCCACCCAATACTCATGCAAACCCGGTTTCACAAGCCACCACTCCTTTTATCGTATCTCCTCCACCTTATCAAATGAACATTCGGGGAATGTTAACGGAACTTAAGAGACGCTTACAGGGGAATTTCAGGCTCCAAAGCCCGCTTTTCCCACTGTAAGCGCTCCGCAGTTCCGTTAGCGGTTCCCCAGACCGGAATTCCGGTGGAAAGGGTTATACAGTTCCGTTACAGGTACAAGCAGCAGCCACAGCCTCCGCCCATCATTCGTTGATAAACCGCGCCTTGGCCAAAAGACGCTTCAGCATAGCTGCAGACTCGGCACGGGTGGCCGTTCCTTGCGGAGACAAGGTAGTGTCCGTGGTGCCGTTCATCAGCCCTAGCCCGATGGCGGAAGCAATCTCCTCCTTGGCCCAAATAATCTGCGCAGAATCGGTATACGGCTTCAGCACGCTCAGATCCTCTACTGCATTCTTGCCTGTGCCGGTAACAGCCAATGCTCGCATGGACATCGCCGCCAATTCTTCGCGGGTGATGACCCGGTCCGGCCGGAAGGTGCCATCGTCGTAGCCGTTAATGAGACCTGAGGCTACGGCTGTGGCCACATCACGGGCATACCAGGCCCCGGCCTCCACATCCTTGAAGGCAGAGCCTGCTGCCACAGGGCTTAATCCCAATGCGCGGACCAGCAATGCTGCAAACTCAGCGCGGGTGATGGTGCGGTCGCCTTCAAAGCGGCCGTTCCCCGTTCCTTCCACGATGAGCTTGTTGGCCAACAGCTCCACATCCTTCGCCGCCCAATGTCCGGTCATATCGGCGAAGCGGAAGTCATGCTCCACTATCGTGTAGACGCTGTTGCCCGGGCGTTTGATCTCCACCACAGACTTCCCGTCCTTCACCGAGAAAAGGGACGGTACAAACCGCAGCCCGCCCCATTCCGGGGAATACCAGGCGGCAGTGGCTTTGCGCGGATCAACCGTCTTTTGTACGGTCATCTCTCTGGTGATATAGTCGGAGCCGAAGGTGAGCTTGACGGTTTTCCCGTTGGATGCGGAGGCCTTTACCTCAAAGTCCAACGGTTCTGCCGCTAACCCGCCTCCTGTTTTCGCCAATGCTGCATTCAGTCCGGTTGTTTCCTGTTCATTCAGCTTACGGATGGTCACGTGAAGGGTGACATCTTCCACGCTAGTACCCAAATTCCGAGCCAGCTCGTCCAGCTTCAAAACGGACAGCGGCAATCGGTACGTAGCAGCTTCCCCGCTGATCACCAGCTGTTTGCCCTGTTGGTTCGCAGCTTGCAGCAGACCGGCAGAAGGAATAACCAAGCTGCTTCCGTCCAGCTTAATCTCCACTTGGGAGTGGGTAGCTAAAGCCTTTTCCAAAGCGGCTGCTTCCACCTTACCATCCTTCGCCTCTATAATATTAGCAGGCTGCACAGGTGGTGTTGCTCCTGGTGAAGGGGTCACGGACGGCTGTTCCGGGGAACCCGGTTCTTCCGAACTGCCGTCATCCGGCGCACCCGCCACCTCAACTGTTACCGGCACGCTGTACAAATCGTAGGTGCTGCTGTCATCCAGTGTGGCGGTGTAACGGAGCAGCACATGGGCGGTGCCCGGAGTTAGCGCCGTTACTTCTGTGCCGGTCACGGCCACATGCTCTTGCCCGTCCAGCCAAACCAGCTCCGGCATAATGGCGGTTTGTGTGCCTTTGTAGGCGGTGAGGATTGCCGACAGGTTGGCCTTGCCGTTTACATCCAGCTTATAGGTCTCCTGCTCCGGCTTGATGGAGGCCGCCCAATCTCCGGCCCAATGGGCATAGTCGGTGGTGAGGCCAAACACACCCAGCTTAAACAGATTCATCAGATCATTCTTGGAATTGATGGTCCAGGGGGAAACAATCAGCCCCCGGTGCTGGGCGGCTTCCAGGAAGTTCTTGCCGATGCCATAATACCCCACGTCAAAGGTAGCGTTTAACCCCTGCACTTGGGCCAGCGCATCCCGCACGGATTTGGTGGGATTGGATTCATTGGAACTAATGCTGTTGACCAATAATCCGGTAGGCATGTCCGGCATGATCTGGGACAGATAAGCCAGACGGTCCGGGCTAAAGGACATGGAATCGATATACGCCTCCGAATCCGTTTCTTCAATTAACTTCACATAAGCATCCACAACCGCATTGGTATCCGTTTGTTTGATCTCGGCCATGAGCATGGCATTGCGTTCCTTCACCAGCTCAATCTGCTCCAGGAAGGTGGGAATCTGCACATAGTCATAGCCCACCGGGAACGACTTGTTGGCATTCAGCTTTTTCAATTCCTCCAAGGTATATTGGGTGACATTCCCGCTTCCGTTGGTGGTACGCTCCAGCGATCCGTCATGCAGAATCACCAGGTGGCCGTCCTTGCTCAGATAGATATCATTTTCGATAAAATCCGAACCATAGTCCAAAGCCAGTTTGTTGCTTTCAATGGTATTCTCCGGTGACATGGTCGGCAAACCGCGGTGGCCGATAATGTAAGGCTTGCGAATCAAGGTTGTTCCATGGGAATACACCTTGTATGCGCCATAAGCCTGCTCCGGTGAAGCGGTGACGATGCCGTTGACCCCTGCGGTAATCAGCTTATGCATGGGCAAAGCCGGAGCTGCCGCCGATGTTTCCGCCGCTCCCCAAACCACAATAGCCCGGAGCTGGAGATAGTTGGTACGTTCTTTTGTAATGAAGCTTTGCGGCATCAGCGCAATCTTGGCGCCGTTCCGTGTGGTTTCCTTGCGGATGTCCATCAACGCCTCATCCGATAACCCGGCAGCCTTCCTGTAGTCGATGACACCTTGGGTCCTTTTGTAGCGCTGGCGTGCCTCCTTCACCAGCTCCTGATGGCCGGCATCGGCTATGATGAAGGAGTCCTCAATCTTGTGTGCTGTCAGATAATCCGTCAATTCAACTGCGGTGTCCGCATCATGGATATAAAAGGCGGGAATCATCCTGTACTGGAGGGATTCCAGTAACGCCGGCAGCTCTCCCAGCTCCTGCGTCCCGGTTGGATCCGTCACCTTCAAACCTTTGCCCACATGGAGAATGACAGTAGTAGGAAGGTTCGGAGCAGCCAAGGCCGCCAATTGACCGGCGCCAGTAATTTCCGTTACCACGGACGGAGCCATGGCAATACCGGTGTCCGGGGAGGCAATCCGGGCAAACCGGTCCGCCGCCATAGGAGGGAGCGGGTCCAGCTGCAGCGTCACCTTCACATTGTCCAGCTTCATTTTGCTGCCGTTGGCTTGGATGCCGATACGTCCCTTGGAGTACAGAGTCGCCACATCCGTATCCACGATAAGCTTGTCGTCGATGAACTGCTGGACCCGGCTGTCCTTGGCCTTCACGGTGTAGTGGTACAGCTTCCCGCTGTCCAGACTTTCCTCAAAAGAGCCCTTCTCCATCACATTCCACCCGTTAGCTGCTGTGCGTTCCGCAAACTCTACGCCATTAATCGCCGTAGCGCCTTGACGCACCGCCATCTGGTAATACGGATAGTCGTTATTTTGAACCCGGTACATGATGGAGCTCCAGCGGGCTGCATCATTGGCGGCCAGGTGGGTGGTGTCGGCCTCTATCTTGTAGTTGCCGAACAGTCCCAGATAGTCCGGCAGCAGCACCCGGGAAGGATTGTCCGGCGCTGCCAGAGCATCCAGCACAAAAGCCCCCTGCTGCACCGCCGCCTTGGATGCGGTAGTGCCTTCCTTACGGCTCCAGCCCTCCGGCATGGTGCCATCAGCGATTCCGTCGAAATTCTCCTCATAGAGAACATATTCGCTGTCCCCCGGATTTTTGACCACCAGAAGCACTTGAGTGCTTGCCGCATCCTTCTTTACCGTCAAAGGATAAACACCTTGGGAAGCCGCCGTAACGGTGCCATTGGTGATAGTGACGCCGCTGTCCTGCGACGCCGTCCAGGTTGCCGCGTCTCCCCGGATATCCTTGGTGCTGAAATCGGTAAAGTCAGCGTTTAACACAATATCATGCAAGGAAAAAGGTATTCCAGCATCGGCAAGCACGTAACCCGGAGTGTGTCGGATTGCCGTTGCTTGGGCGCCAACCGTCGATGGAGTAACCGCAACCGTCCGGGTCAGCTCCAGATTCTCATACACCAGCTTCAACTCCGCAGATCCGGCGCCTACCGGATAGGCAAGATTGCTGCGTACTGCCAGCACACTTTCATCGGAGGAGTAAAGCTTCAGCTTGCCGGGCAACGGACTCTGGAGGATGCCATCGGAATAATACACGGCTCCCGTTACGGTCAACGGTCCTGTTAACGCTTCAACAGAAGCAGGCACCGAGAGGTCTAAACGGTCCGCAGTAATCCGGGTTACCTTCAGATTATCGAAGGAGACCTGGCTTTGATCCACCTGGAGGCCGACCTTGCCGGCTTCGTTCAGATAGGCTGCATTAGCGCCGGAAACGTTCATATCCAGCAGCTTGGTGTATTCGGGATCATCCTTGGCTTTGATAAACTCCTGAATGTTGCTTCCATATACCCGCACCTTCAAGGTATAATCGCCGCCCACAGCCAAAGCCTGGCTCCAATTGCCCTTCTCCGGCACCTGCCAGCCTCCGCTTGCCGTCCGGTAAGCGAACTCGTATCTGCCGTCCTGGCGCACAGCCATCTGATTATACGGCGGTTTCCCCTCAGAGGGCACACGGAACATCAACGAGGCCCATCTGGCGCTGTCCAGCACCTTTTCGAACCGCAAATCCGTTTCAATCATATAATTATCGCCTTGCACAGGCGCAATGGCCCTGCTTTGTTTGCCCGAAGCACTGCCGCTGAAGGCCAAACGCCGGTTGCCGTAGGTATCCTCCACTACACTGAAGGCAGGGCTTCCTGCGTTGACGTCGGAGATCCAGCCCACAGGCAGTTCTCCGGCCGGAACTTGTTCAAAATCCTCCTCCAGCAGCACCTGACTCACCGTTCCCGCTGCCGGAGTTTCCGACAGAACCAGTGTGCCGTAGCCGGTGGTATCATTCCAGAAGGTAGCGGAGCCGAAGGCGCTCCAGTAGCTGTTGCGGCTTTTGACGGCCTTGGCGGAGCCATCGTCGTACCGATCGGTCACCCCGATGTTCATGCCCAGCTGCTTGGTGGTGACGGGATCGAAGCCCAGCATATCCCATGGAACGGCCACCTCCAGATTCCAGCCGGTGCCGGTTTGGCTGATAGCCCGGAGAATCCGTTTTTCGTCCTTGCCGCTATGGTTGTTCAAGGCAGCACCGAAGCGGAACTCCGGTGTCATAGAACCCGGCCGGTAAACAAAACCAAGCTGCATATCCCCGTTCACAAAAGGCCCCGACCGGTGCATAGTCGGATCCAGGAAAATGTTAATATTGTCCTGGTCAAACCAATACCCTGCGGACGGGTCATTAATCAGGGTGGAATCATCCGCCTTTACCCCGACGTACAGATACGTGTTGTCCCAAAGCACGCCGAATCGGGCATCCTGGAAGGCACCTTCCCCGGCATGGACCGGCAGAGGCTGGCTGACGCTCCAAATGGACTCGTCCAAGCTGCCGTCAATCACAGGAGCATATACCGTCCTGCTTACTGTCAATTCAGGTCTGGCCTCCGCAGCATGGACTTCCGGCAGGCTCAAAGCAGGCTCTACCAGCCCCGCCAGCATTGCCGTTACCAGGAACAAACACATCAGCCTGGCCAATCTCTTCATCATGGAATCGCTCCTCTCATTTTTGGGAACAAAAAAATACCCCTTATCCACCCGGCACGGCACAAATTCACGCACGTCCGTCAGGCGCATAATCAGGGTATTCTCCTCGTCTCGTACCCCGTATTCAGTTGTTCCTTACGGTTACACTTTAGCACCGGTTTGTTAACGCTTGATCAACACAATTTGAATTCCTTGTTAAGATGCAAGCTTTAACGAATCTATGGAGCGCCATTTGGCTCCACGTGTCACAGTTTCGTTAGCTGGTAGGGGTAGAAAAATCTACTATCTAGATATAATTTGGTGTATGATTTAACCAGGAAACCGCTTTAACTTCAATTTTCTTGACTGGAAGGGGAAGGAATATGAAGAACGTTACGTTATTCACAGACGATTTCGCCGGCTTTGCCATCGGGGAATTCCCGTATGACCGCGATCATTCCGCCATGGGCGAGTACCAATATGTCACCGACCCGGGGGAGCACGGGGCCTGGACCGACCAGATTTGCAGCTATGCCTACAACGGCACCGGACCGTCCTGGATCATCACCGAGGCCGGAGGCAAACACTACATGGAGCAGATGCGTATCGAAAAAAACCGGCCCCACCGGATTTTCCCCACGCTCCAAACGGGCAAAACCGCCTGGCACAGCTACCGGCTGCAGACCGTCTTGAGGCGCCTCTCCACCAAAGGCAGCGCCGGGCTCGCCTTCTGTATGCAGAACAGCATCAATACACTGGTTTTTGTGCTGGAGCAGGACGAGGTTGTGTTGGCTTACCGTCACAAGGAAGAAGTGGAGATTCTGGCCAAAGCACCTTACCCGCATAACTGCGACACGTATTATACCCTGGAAATCGACTGCAATGGCGATACGGTGGAGGCCCGTATTAACGGCAGCAAAGTGCTGAGCTACTCCTCCCCTCTCGTTGCCCGCGGCGGTAAAATCGGGATTACCGCGGACTGCCCCACCCAATTTACGGATGTGCGTGTGGAGGTTTGTCAGGACACCTTGAAGGATATTGAGAATAAGGAAACCGCCGAGCAGCAAAAAGCTGCCCTCCTTCAACAGCAGTATCCGGCTATGAAGCTGTGGAAAACCATTGACCTGCAAAGCTTCGGTACCAGCCGCCAAATCCGCTTTGGTCACCTGAATGGCTCCGGCGAATGGTTTATCGTGCTGGCCCAGGCGCAAAAACGGGTCAACCGTGACGCCTACGCCCATATCAGCTGCCTCACGGCTATCGATCTGGAAGGGAATGTGCTCTGGCAGCGGGGGACCCCCTCCGACCAGGCGGATAAGCTGGGGAAAATATCAGCCGACCTGCCTCTCCAGGTCTACGATATTGACGGCGACGGCGTGGATGAGGTGATTACCGCCTTGAACTTCGAGCTTCTGATCCTTGACGGCCGGACGGGAGAAGTCAAAAAAAGCGTCAAAACGCCTCTCTCCGATGATGACGACACCACCCTGTTCGGGGTACCCTACCAACTCTATGCCTTTGACCGGATCAACCCGGACGGCATCCGCATTGCCAATTTCTCCGGCAAGGAGTGCCCTTCGGATATCCTGATTAAGGACCGTTACTGCCGGGTCTATGCCCTGGATGCCGATCTGAACCTGCTGTGGAAGTACAAAAGCGACAAAAATACCGGCCACTTCCCGTTAGCTCTGGATATAAACGGCGACGGCCGGGACGAGCTGTTATGCGGGTATACGCTGTTAGATTCCCGCGGCAAGCCTATCTGGACCTATCCCATCAGCGCTGACCACACGGATGAAATTGTAGCGGGCAAGTTTATGGCGGGCAGCGACAAGGGGTATTTCGCCTGTGTATCGGGAACCGAGGGTTTTTTCATCGGGGATTTTCAGGGTAATATTGTAAAGCGGGATTACATCGGCCATGCCCAGCGGGTCAGCGTGGGGAATTTCTACCCGGACCGGGAGGGTTTTGAGCTGGTGGTGAGCAACTTCTGGGGCCATCAGGGAGTGATTTACATGTATGATTGCTTCGGTAACCCGCTCTGGGAGATGGAGAATGAATTAAACGGCAACCTGCTCACCCCGGTAAACTGGAAGGGCGACGGCTCCGACCTGATCCTCCTGAATGCGGATGTGGAGCGCGGCGGGTTGATCAACGGGGAAGGTGTGCAGGCGGTACGTTTCCCGGATGACGGGCATCCGGTACTGTGCTGCGAAGCCATTGACCTGTGCCACGACGCCCGGGACGAAATTGTGGTATGGAATTACAAACGGATGTTCATTTACACCCAGGCGGATGCGCCGCTGGCGGAGGTATATGCTCCAGTGAAATACCCCCACCACAACGCATCCAACTACCGGGGCGAATATTCCTTCCCGGACGAGTCTTATCTTACTTTCCGGGAGGACCCGGAGGAAGCTCTCTAGTCCCAACCTGCAGCTGGGCTTCAACAGCAGCACTTGAAGGAGGCAGCTCCATTCCCTGCTCCCAGAGCAGAATGGGGTTGTCTTTTTTCGCCCCATAATAAATCGCTTTAACCTTGGGGGCGGAGCTGGAACGGTTGGCGTTAAATTGTTCAAGATTAATGGCGGTATATCCATTCGCCAGGCCACGCTCCGCGTCTGCTTTGGATTTGATCACCGGCCGTTTGGGAGTCATGTACAGGATTCCGTCATCTCCCATTCTGCCGGATATCTGATTCACCCGGTATCCGTCTGTCAATTTTACATGATAGGCGATTCTCCCGTCCTTCATCAGGCTTACATCTGTAATCTTTATGACACTGGAAGGAACCTCCGTACTGTTCCAACGACATAAACCGTAATATCCCGTAATAATAACGGTGCATATGACAGTGGCCACAAGCAGGCCTTTGGCAAAGGAGACGGCCTTGGAGCGTTTCCAATATCCCTTGAAGCTTACCAGCGCGGCGCTTTCCTGTTTGTTTTCCCTGAAGACCTCAAAAGGCAGGCTACTGTTTTGCCTGAGCTTCTGCAGAGCGGCCTTACAGTGTTCGCAATCAGCCAAGTGGGCTTCAATGGATGCTCTGGTCTCCGGACTGCATACTTCATCATGGTATAGCGGCAGCAAATCCTGGACAATCTCACATGACAGCTTACTCATTGGTTTTCCTCCCTTATCAGGTCTTGGATCATATTCCGTGCGCGGTGGAAGGTGACTCTGGCCCAGCTTTCCGTTTTGCTGAAAACCTCCCCGATGTGCAGAAACGACAGTTCCCCGAAAACTCTCAGGGTAAAGACCTCTTTATAGGGCTCCTTCAAACTGTGCAGCAGCTTATGAATCCGCAAGGCTTCCGTTTTGTCGATCAGGCCTTGCTCAATGGACAAGCTGCCGCCCCCCATTTTTTCGGAAATCTTCTCAGGAGGATCACTTAGGTGGAGGCGCTTTTGTTTGTCCATATGCTTGAAGTACGTATTTTTTGCAATTTGGCACAGCCAAACGCTGATTTTGCATTGACCCTTAAACTGGTCTATGCTTTTTACTGCTTTCACAAAGGTTTCCTGTGTGATCTCCTCCGCAAGCTGCCGGTCTCTGCATAGGGATAGCGCAAACAGATACACATCCTGAAAATATTGCTCATAAATCTGCTCTACATCGGCCACATGTTCACCACCTTATGGATAAGACCCGGTTGTGAGAGTTTCGTTACAAAACAGAAGTATTTTACATGAAACTTAACGTTATACGATGGTTTATAGTAAACTTGAGAGAGCCTGATCGTTGGCCAAAGGCGATACAATACATTTTATATTGGAGGAGAATCGTATATGGGGAAGCTTGTCTTGTTCATGCATGTGTCATTGGACGGGTATGCGTCGGATTCAAACGGTGGACTGGATTGGATTCCGTATAACGAGGAACTCGAAGCATACGCCGAAGAGGTTGTAGCCGAAGTCGGCTCCCCCGTTTACGGACGCACAACATACCGGATGATGGAGGGTTATTGGCCCTCGGTGCTGAACGAACCGAATGCATCAAAGCATGATTTGGAGCATGCCCAATGGCTGCAGGATGTCAAGAAGATCGTCATCTCAGGTACAATGGACAAGACGGAATGGAACAATACTATGCTGATCAAGGACAATATTGCGGAGCAGATGAAGTCGCTTAAGGAGCAGTCCGGCAAAAATCTGGTGATCTTCGGCAGTCCGGGAGCGGCGAAAACACTGCTGGAGCTGGGTTTGATTGACGAATTCTGGCTTACCATCTGTCCGGTGGTCCTGGGCGGCGGAAAAACCGTATTCGAAGGCTGTGAGAAAATTAAGCTTAAGCTGCTGTCGAGCCGAACATTCAAGTCGGGTGTTATCGCCACCCGCTATGAATTGGAGCAACTCAGCGAAAATTGATATTGACAAAATAGTGTTTTTATGCTATAATTTACATATTATAGCTTTCGGTTTATAATAAGATTCTCCTGGCCAGGGGGAATCTTATTTGTTTATGGAGGCGGATGTATGCCGCAAAAAGAGTCCGGATTAACTGCCCTTATCGCCGCTTTTGGGCGGGCGTATCACAGTCAGTATGATTCTCCGAAGATTTTCGATGACTATCTTGCCAAGGAGCTTATCTCCCAGGAGGAATTCGCCCAGATAAGCGGGCACATGGTTCAGGGTTTTTCCTTTTTCTGCAAGGAAACAGATCAGTCGGTTCTTGATACCCCGGAGCAAAAATTACAATGGATCACCCAGGTTCACCTTTCTCCCACTCCTCTGGCGCGTGCTGCCTATTGTGAGGGCGTTCTGCTTCATGAGCTCGTGTTGGGTGTTAACCAGTATGTTATTCTAGGCGCGGGACTGGATACCTTCTCCTTCCGGCATCCGGAGCTGAAAGATTGCTTGGACATTTTCGAGTTGGACCTTCCAACCGCACAGGAATTCAAGAAACAAAGGCTGTCCCGCGCAGAGCTCACCGCTCCTGCCAATCGGCATTGGGTTCCTGCTGATTTTACCGGTGCTGCTTTCTATCCGGCGCTGCTGGCGGAAGGGTTTAACCCTAGCCGTCAAACCTTTTTCAGTCTGTTGGGCGTATCCTATTATCTAACGAAGGCGGATATGAAGGGGCTGCTCCAGCAATTGTTCGCCGACGCTCCGGCAGGCAGCTCCATTGTTTTCGATTATGCGGATGAAACCCTCTTCGACACAAAAGGCAGATCCAACCGGGTAGAGAACATGGTTCATATGGCGGCTACTGCCGGCGAGCCGATGAAGGCTTGTTATGCCTATGAGGAATTGGAGAAGCTGCTGGAGGAGGCGGGGCTGCATATTTACGAGCATCTGTCCCCTGCTGCCATCCAGGAGCGATACTTCGCCAACCGGACGGACGAGCTGTCCGCCTTCGAAACCATCCACTATATCCATGCGGTGAAACGCTAAAACTCCCCCAGAAGTGACGAGATGATTCCCCGGGTACAGGGAAAACCCTCTTTTCTTTTTTTCCTGGTTATGGTAATGTTGTAGGAACATTAGTTCTTACGGGATGCGAAGGAGAGTCCGGACATGCCTTATTGTCAAACACCTCAAGCGGAAATGTATTATGAGGAAATTGGAGAAGGACGCCCCATTATGCTGATACACGGCTACGGCGTGGACCATCAGATCATGAAGGGCTGCATGGAGCCTGTGTTCTTACAACGGAGCGGGTGGCGGAGAATCTATCTGGATCTGCCGGGTATGGGTTTAACCCGCAATTATAATACCATCACCGATTCCGACGGCATGCTTGATGCGGTACTGGCGACAGTGGACCAACTGCTGCCGGGGGAACGCTACTGCGTAGCCGGACAATCCTATGGCGGTTACATCGCCAGGGGTATGGTCCAGAAACGTCCGGATCAAATAGACGGAGTTGCACTGATTTGCCCGATGATCGTCCCTCAATTTGCCGAGCGGGATTTGCCTAAGCACCAGGTGCTGCGCCAGGATGAGGCCTTTGTCCGGGCACAAGGCGGAAAAGATTTCGATGAATACTGCCAGATGGGAGCTGTGCTGAATGCTTACACCTGGCAGCGGTATATGGAGGATATTGTACCGGGATGCCGGTTGAGTGACGGAGCGTTTCTTGAACGGGTGAAAACCCGCTACGGTTATACGTTCCCGCTGGAGACATCCCCCTTCAATAAGCCGGGACTGCTCCTGACCGGCCGCCAGGACACCTCTACAGGTTACCGCGATGCCTGGCCTGTATTACAGCAGTATCCGCGGACGACCTTCTCAGCCTTGGATACAGCCGGCCATAATCTGCAGGTTGAACAGCCGGTGCTGTTCAATGCCTTGATCCAGGAATGGCTGGATCGGGTGGAGTTGGATTGATCCGTGACCGATGAATTCCCGGATCGGCTTTCGTCTAAATAAACGAAGTGATCAATGAAAACAAACTAATTGACGACGAGGTGTTTAAAAATGGCATTAATGTCCACATTCACGAGCATCAATCTGCCCGTAAACAACGTAGAACACTCCAAGGCATTCTTCATCGGACTCGGATTCGAGCTCAACCCGCAATTCCCCGACAACGAGAATTCGGCAGCCATCGTAATCGGCGACAACCTGCAGGTCATGCTGATCAATCAAGCATTCTTTAATACGCTTACGGAGAAGGAATCCGTCGATACGAGCAAGTATGCACAGATGACGATCGCATTGGCCTTCGAGAGCCGGGAAAAGGTCGATGAAATCGTGAATACCGCGGTCTCCTTGGGCGGGAAATTGCACGCTGAACCGGAAGACTATGGCTCCATGTATCATTGGGGCTTCGTGGACTTGGACGGCCATCTGTGGGCCATTAACTACATGAACATGGATGCGGCACAAGATTAAGGATAAACAAAGAATACTATATGGAAATTAACAGAGCCGCGTGGGTGCGGCTCTTGTTCTGTCACCTTGGATTTTATTTTGACTCTTACTTCTACCGAAATGACATGTCAAAAGGGGATGCATGGCCATCGTAAGAAAATCTATACTTATCTTTAGTGTGGCATTGTTTATCGTAGGGTGTTCACAAACAAATGAACCTCAGGTAAGTACCAATAATCAAACCGGTTCTTGGAATATTACATTTATTGATAGTCTTACCGGCCAGGAAGTTACTGAAGGAAAAATCATTATTAACGAAACAAAGCAAGCTTTTGAAATCCGGGAAGGGTCACACAGTGTTTCTTTACCTGACATAGCTTCTCTGCATTCTAACGGAGAATTTCAAATGGGTTATACCGTCCTTTCATATGCAAAAGGGTATCTCCCCCGCATCGACCATAATCTGCTTATCAACAGCAACGACACTGTCGCCCTTCAGTTGGAATTGCAACGAATAGGAGGGAATGAAGCTTTTACAGAATTCTTTCATCCCAGTTCCATGAATGCTGCCACGGATTTTATTAACCATTACCTTGGAAGCATACCCTATGAATAAAATTCAAAAAAGACAGCCACGCCCCCAACCGGAGCCGTGACTGTCTTTTTCTTCCATCCTACCGTTTTTACCTGAACTGATTGGCGTCAATGGCCTTTTGCTTTTCATTCAGGATTTCCTGGTAACCTGCATCCAGGAACTTCTTCTTGGCGTCCGCATATTGCTTGTCGAACTGGTCCGCCGGGGACATGACAATCTTCAGATAGAGCTCCTGGAAGAGGGCGTTCAGGTCGGCCTTGTGCTCACTGACCTTTTTCAGCACCACAGTGAACAATGGATCGGGGATACGGTATTGCTCGCCGTCCTTCCAGTTTTTCAGCAGCTGGTCGGTTAAACCCTCCTGCCCTGCCACCGTCCAGTTGATCCGGTTTGCCTTGTCCGTCAGCTCCGGAGTGGAGAATTCGGCAATTTCGGTAACCAAAGCCCAATAGTCCTTGTTGTTGTTATTGGACAGCTTGGATTCACCCTTAAAATCGGGGGTTTTCTTCGGCAGACCGTTGGCGTCCAGCGTATAGTTTTGGCCTTCCACCCCATTCTGCAGGAAGAACAAATTCTTGGGCTGGCTCAGCCATTCCAGGTACAGCCAAACTGCCACCCGCTCCTGCTCGGAGGACTTGTGGTTAATGCCCATGATCAGGCCAAAGGGCCAATCCGCACGGCCCGGTGCCTTGCCTCCCTTCGGGATTCCCGCTTCCGGCGGAACAACAGCGAAGGTTGCTCCCGGATTATTCTTTAGTGTGGCATTGAAAACATCGGAATTGCTAGTGAGATAAAGCCCGTAGGTCCCGGTTTTGCCTGCAACAAACTCCGCCTTTAGCTTGTTGTCATCATCCCGCAGGTAAAATTCCTTGTCAATAAGCCCGTTGGTATATTGATAGTTCAGGTTCTTCAGCCACGCTTCCGTTGCCGGAGAGGTGAAGTCAGCTACTGCCAGGTCTGAATACAGGGCGTGCTTCTTGGCGTCTACGGGCCACTCGCGGAATGCAAAGCTGTAGTTGAAATTGTTCCGCGTCAAACCTGCTCCACCAACACCCAGCCCGGCCTGCTTCCATTTGGCCAGCATCTCATTGTATTTCTCCAGAGAGGTAAGATCCTCTACCTTCATACCGACCTTCTCCACCCAATCCTTGCGGATAATGCCTACCCAGTTGCTGTAGTTGGGGCGCTTGGCGAACACGAACATATTTTTCTTATCTACATTGCCGTACTGCTCGATGGTTTTGCTCATGCTTTTCCAATAGGTCGGGGCATACTTCTGAATTTCGTCCAGCTTAAGGGGCTGCAGGACTTCTTCTCCGTAATAGGTCAACGCTTGAGGCATATCATAGTGGAAAATAATATCCGGCGCCTTGGCGGCAGAGAGCAGCTGTTCGAAATCCCGGACCTCATTGGTTCTGGATATCGGCACAAAATTCACTTTCACATTATGCTTCTCCCCGAATTCCTTCTGGACCCAACGGGTGTAATAGTTGTCCGCTACATTCCAGCCCTCGAATGCCCGGTCATATACCGGGATATCCAGGGTAACCGTCTGAGCAAACTTGTTGTTTGCATCCAAAATCCCTGTGCTGGCAGGTGCGCTTGCGCCGGGACTGGCAGTGCTTGCTGCTGCGGAGGGTGATGCTGCACTTCCGTTGTCCTTCTCATTACAGCCGGCCAATAAGCCCGCACTGACCGCTCCTGCCAGCAGTACGGGTACCCATTTCATTTTGCTCATTGAATCTCCCCCATAATCAATTGTTTGTATGGACCTGGGTGGCAAGGTTATTCCTTGACCGCCCCTAGCATGGACCCTTTCACAAAATACTTCTGGATAAACGGATATACACACACAATCGGCAGTGTGGCAAATACCACAACCGAAGCCTTCAACACCTCGGGATTGCTGAGCTGTACATTCACCGCCTCCAGCTGGAAGCTTTCTGAGGCCTGGATGACCAGATAATACAGCTTGAGCTGCAGCGGACGCAAGTCGGTATTATGCTTAATGTAGAACAGGGCATCCCCATACGCATTCCAGCGCCACACCGCATAATACAGAGACAAGGTGGCCAATATGGGCTTGCACAAGGGAAGAACAATATTGAACAGAATCCGGAAATGACCGGCTCCGTCAATCCGGGCAGATTCCTCCAAGCTGGCGGGGATGCTGCTCATAATGGAGCTTTTCATAATCAGAAGATTAAACGCGCTGAAGGACACCGGCAATATCAGGGACCAAATGGTATCCAGCATGCCCAGATTGTTCATCAGCATGTAGTCGGGAATAATTCCCCCGTGGAAGTACATGGTGAAGATAAAAAGGAAGGTAAACACGGTCCTGCCCTTCAGCTGTCTCCGGGATAAGGGATATGCCGCACATATGGTGATGATCATCCCAATTACGGTATATACGACCGTCACCAGCACCGAAATATAAAGCGACCGGAGGATACTGGCATCGGCGAATATCTTCTCGTAGGCTCCCAAGGTGAAGCCGGCAGGCCACAGATATACTTTGTTAGCGATTACATAAGCATCTTCACTAAGCGATTTGGCTACAACATGCAGAAATGGCAGCGTACACACCAGAGAAGCGAGAATCAGCACCAGGTGGATCAGCACATCCCAAATGTCGAAGCGGTGTCTGCGTTTTACGGCGAAGATGCCGGCAGATGGTTTCATGGTACGCCTCCTTGCTAAATCAATCCGTCCTCACCCAGCTTCTTCGCAATCCGGTCTGCCGTCAGAACGAGGATCAGGCCAATGACGGATTGAAATAACCCCAATGCCGTAGCGCGGCTGAAATTGCCGCTTTCAATCCCCCAACGGTACACCAATACCGGAATGGTTGTGGTGAATTCGGTCGTTGCCTTGTTCTGCAGCCCCATAATCCGTTCGAAGGAGCCTCCCATTACACCTCCCATGCTGAGAATGAGCAAGGTCACAATGGTCATCCGAATAGAGGGAAGCGTCACATTCCACATTTTGCGGAACCGCCCTGCTCCATCCACGATGGCGGCCTCATACAACTCCGGATTAATGGCGCTCATGGCGGCGAGGTACAGAATCGTGCCCCAGCCCATGCTTTGCCACACCCCAATCGCCAAGTAGCTGATCAGCCAGTTCATATCCTCCTGCAAAAACGGGATTCGTGTGCCTCCCAGCAGTTCAATCACATTGTTTACCATACCGCTGCCTTCGCTTAGCAGCTGGTATGCGATCGCCCCGATAATAACCCAGGACAAGAAGTGCGGCAGATAAAGCAGGGTTTGATTGATCCGTTTGAAAATCAAATTCTTGACCTCATTAATGAGAAGCGCCAGTATGATGGGCATAGTGAAGCTGAAGATCAGGTCCAAGATATTCAAAAGCAGCGTATTCCGGACCGCTCTTCCAAAATCCGGCTTGGCGAAGATATCTTTAAACACCTGGAGGCCAACCCAGTCGCTCCCCCAAAAGCCTCTTGCCACCTTATAGTCCTTAAAGGCAATGGTTAGCCCAAACATGGAGGCGTACTTAAATACAAGAACCATCATCAAAGGAAGCAGCAGCAGAACATACAGCTCCCAATCCCGGCGGAGATAATGGAATACTCCGTATTTTCGTCTTCTGGATAGAGATAAAGCGGTTTCATTATTGGGATGAGAAGCAGCCGTTCCTTTCACAGTTTCACCTCCTTCCGGGATAGCCCCATCATAACGTCCCCTGGGCTTTTCCGTAAATCATGAGGTTTGATTATACCCGTCATTTTTGATAACGCTATCATAAACTGCTTCTCCATTCACCCCTCCATGATCAAAAATGACGGGTAGGAGCAAAAGTAAGCTGTCTGCCCCAGCTTTTGCACCGGAACAGACAGCTTGAAGGATACGGATATAGCAGTCCTTTCTCACATTTCTAACGGACGGGATTTCCCCGCTTTATAGCTGCTGGGAGGCATTCCCTCAAATTTGCGAAAGAACCGGTTGAAGCTTTGGGTATTCATGTATCCAACCTCCAGCGCAATCTGCGAAATACACAGATTGGATTCAAGCAGCAGCCTCTTAGCGTGCTCGATCCGCAATTGGTTCAGATAATCGATCAAACTCATACCTGTCATCTCGAAGGCAATTTTGCGCATATACGAATAGCTAATCCCGATTTCCTTGGCCATATCCTCAAACACAATATCCTCCCGGTAATGCTCATTCAAATATTGGATCATCCGCTCGCCGTAATTGGCGGTTTCTCCCGGCGTACGGGTCAGCTGCTGCACAATGTCACTGTAGAAGCGGTGCAGATATTCATCCAGCTCATCCAGTGTATCAATAGAAGCGAGGGCTGCATACACATTGCCCCGTCCCACAAAAATCCTGGCGGTATTCACGTAATTTTCCCGCAGATGCTTGATGGTCACCCCTGTCAGCTGATGATAAATAAACAGGATATTGTCGTAGGAAATATAATCCGCAGAACGGATTTCGGTGCTGATCACATCCAATTCCTTGATGATGTTGTCCAACTGCCCGTTATCCAGGAAATTCAGAATCCGGCGTTCACTGTTTGCGGGATAAATATAGCGTTTTTCGAAGCCTTCCTGCTCCCTCCAGTAGTGAATGCCACCGCTTCCCGCTATCATCCTGTGCTTGATGCCCTCCATGGCCTCAATGAAGCAATCCGCCACCCGGTCGCTGGATTGCGTCTGGCTGCTCACCCCGATCGTTACCGACTGGCACAGAATCCTGCCTGCTTGGTCCCGGATCTCCATCAGGGCAGCGTCAAGCCCGGTGCTTTCGCTTTCATACTCCTGCCGGGGGTAGTTAACCACAATGGCGAAGCAGCCGTTCCCCTGATATACACAACGGCTATGCACCTCCGGCGGGAACAGGGCCTCACAAAAAGCAATCAACTCCTGGCGGTGATTATGCCGCTGCTCCGGCTCATTCCCGTTTACATACACTCGGTATCCGTCAATGGATATAACCGCCACCAGGAAGTACCGGGAGGGAAACATCACCGCCGCCTGCGGCGTCAATTCCCCTCGGAGCAGATTATGCACGGCCAGGCTGCGGGCATCCTTTTCCCGTACGTTTAGCAGACCATGAAGCGCTGCCTCCTCCTCCTGCATCCGCTGGAATGCCGCGTTCAGATAAGCCAGCTCATTCCGGGCTTTTACCCCCGGGTGACCCCGCTTGCGCAAGGTCCGAACCAGCTCCCGCGCGGGTTTGGACAGCCAGGTGGCGAAGAAAACCGTAAACACCGTACCTGCAAAAATAATAATCACCGTTAACAGAATGATATTCCTCTGCATGGAATGGGTGGTGCTCAGCAGCTCATTAACGGAGGTAATGTTCACATACATCCAGCCGTAACGCTCAGACCGCGACCAGGTGTACAGCTGCCGGTCATTGTTTTCCTGCCGGAACGCATAACCCTCCATCCGGTTCTTCGCCATTAGTCCGGCGATATAGGAATCATCCGTTCCGTTGGTCAATAGCAGGCTTTTGTCCTGGCTGGAGACGATAGTCCCATTGCCGTTCATGAACATATAGCGGTGGTCGCCCCCATTGGAGGCGCGCATATCGTGCTCCATTTGCGTTTCCCGCACATTCACTACAATTGTGCCGCGGGTTGTCGTGGACAGCCGGTTAAGAGGCAGAACATAAGACACCACGTGAACGCCGGATTCCAGCTTGCGGGGGTACCAGATCCCCATAATACCGCTGCGTTCCATCAACGCCTCCTTCATCCACTCCATATCCTCATACCGCTCCAGGGTGGTAATACCCTTGTCGGTAGAGACCACATAATCCGAATCGCTCAGGTGAAAAAAGGAGGAGTAAATTCCGTCTCCGATCTGGTTCATGTTCCGCAGATCATTCTGGACCGACAAGGCGTTCACCACATTTTCGTAGCTGGAGTTCATCTCATCGAAGGTCTCGTAGGACCGGATTTTGTCAAAAATCTGCGTTGCAGCCAGCCGGATCGTATTCTCCGCCATAATGTCCAAGGTATTCTCGTTCAGATTGCGACTGGCGATCAAGCCGGCCAGGGCAGACTCCGCAATGGCATGCTCCGAATTCTCCAGTATCTGCGCCCCGCTGTACCAGGTCAGGGTCGCGGTGGGAATCGCCATTACGCAGAACAGAATCAACGCCAATTGAAGCATCATGGGAAACCGCTTCATAAAGCCCCTCCTGTAATCGACATATCCATTTGTTAGCGCTTGCAGGTTGCTGCATCTATATAATTCGCTTTCCTGGGGCAGAGTCCTTTTTGGTGGATGTAAAAAATAGAGGCTCCGTTCATCCGGCATGATGCCAGTGACTAAGTATGATAGAATCGAAATAAAACTGACTTTGGGAGGGAATCCATGGAATTTTACAGATTCGGCCAAGAGACTGGCAAGCAAATTTCAAAATTTAACTCGGATTTTATCATGTCCCGCATTATCCAAACCGAACATGCTGCTCATATTGGATGTATGCATCTGGAAGCGGGTGGTGTGATTGGTTATCACCAGGCGGTTACGCCTCAGTTACTCCTTATTCTAATCGGGGAGGGCACGGTCAGAGGGGATAAGGACGAGTATGTGAACGTGCAAGCCGGTGATGCTGTCTTCTGGAACAAGGAGGAGTGGCATGAAACCAAAACGACCTCAGGTTTAACGGCCATCGTCATCGAAAGTGAGGAATTAAATCCTTCGTTGTATATGAGTGTAAAGGTGACCGTAAATGAAGCACCGGAATGAGCCTCCCGGCGATAAAAACATTATCGGAAGCAGAGTTATAGCCATTCGAAAAGCCAAGCGGATGAAGCAAAAGGACTTTCTTGCCCGATTGCAAACCTTTGGCCTGGACATCAGCCCCACCAGCCTCTCCCGTTTTGAAGGGCAATACCGGCTGGTCCAGGACTACGAGCTCATCGCTATCGCCAAGGCATTGGAGGTTTCTGTGCAAGAACTGCTTGGGGAGCAACAGGGCTAACCCCTTATTCTCCACCTCCCCATACGCCGAACGAACAGCTCAAATGCAAAAGTGCATCTATTTTTTTCATATCGCACCTTTTAACTGTCCTATCCTGCAAAACTGCAGTTATTTTCTACCAGTAAGCGCTACCGCGGCATTTGCAGCGTTAATAGATGCACTTTTGCAGGATGGATCCCCCTCTACCTCCACACCTCAAAAAATAAATGCAGTTTTGCATTTTACGTCTGTGTTTCACCCGGCATCCCCCACCCTTAAGGTCCCTTCACAACAATGCTTACACTCCCATTGGCTTTTTTACCTGTTACCGAGCATGTATAGGTGCCACTTTCGGCGATTTTTACTTGAAACGAACCTGTAGGAATATCTGACCCTTGATATACCGGTTCATCCCTATCTTTTTGTAAGACAATATCCAGCTTGCCTGCTGTGCTGACGATCTCGAGGCTCACCGAATCCCCTTGCTTCACCTCCAGCAATTGAACATCCGTTGTATTCAATACCTTGTACTCCATCCTTAACTGATGCGCATCTCCTATCCGGCTCCCATCAAAATCCGATGAGGAACAGGCTGTCAAGATAAGTACAAAAAGCAATACCGACACCACGATTTTCCTTTTGGCCATCGTTTACCCTTCTTTCCATTCTCTTTTTCGGTTACAGCAATTCTACCACATCCTCTAAATCCCAAGTTCTTTAATTGACACAAATAAAATGTACTGTACACATTTTATCCGTCCACTCTCTCTACTACAATAAAAGCATCATCTTGCCAGTAGGGGGCTATTATTATGATTCGTGTTGCAATTATCGGAACCGGGAATATTTCGGCCGCCCATATTAATGCATATCTTGCATTTCCGGAGCGCTGCAAAATTGTGGCTTTGGTGGACATTTATCCGGAGAAGGCCCAGGCCAAAAAGGAACAGTTTGGTCTGGACGCCGACGTATACGATTCCCATAAGCTGTTGCTGGGATCAGAGGACATTGATTTGGTCAGCATCTGTACCCCGCCCTTCAGCCATGCGGAAATTGCTGTGGACTTCCTGAACGACAGCAGACATGTCATCGTGGAAAAACCCATGGCTGCTTCGTTGGAGGAATGTGACCGCATGAATGCCGCTGCCGCAAAAAGTGGAACGGTGTTTTCTGTCATCGCCCAAAACCGTTTCCTCAATCCCATTATGAATCTGAAGCATGTATTGGACAGCGGCAAAATCGGCCGGGTGCTTCACGCACAGGTAGATTCCTTCTGGTGGCGGGGGCATTGCTATTACGATCTGTGGTGGCGGGGGCTGTGGTCCAAGGAAGGGGGCGGCTGCACCCTGAACCATGCCGTGCATCATATTGATATGCTAGGCTGGATGATGGGTTTGCCCAACAAGGTATCCGCCCTGTTAAGCAATGCCGCACATGACAACGCGGAGATCGAGGATATTTCCATAGCGGCGCTGCAGTATGAGAAAGGTGCAGTTGCCCAAGTGACCAGCTCTGTCATTCATCATGGTGAGGAACAACAGCTCATCTTCCAGGGTGAAAATGCGCGGATTTCTGCTCCGTGGAAGGTGCATGCCTCCACCTCTCTCGAGAATGGGTTCCCCAAGAAGAATGAGGAATTGGAGCAGGAGCTTAACGACCTCTACAGCACACTTCCGCAGCTCACCCATCAGGCACATGAAGGCCAAATTGAGAATGTGCTTACAGCCATCGAAACGGGCGGCGCTCCTTTTATTACCGGAGAAAGCGGCCGTATGACCATCGAGCTTATTACGGCGATTTACAAAGCGGGTTTTCAGCAAAAGACGGTTGAGCTTCCCATTACCAAGAGCGATCCCTACTATACTGTTCAAGGGATTATGGAGAATGCACCACACTTCTACGAGAAGACCAACTCGGTGATCAATCTGGGCAGCAGCCAGGAGATTACGCTAGGCGGCAGCTACAGCAGCAAATAACGCAAAAGGACGCACTCTTACTAAAGAATGCGTCCTTCTTTTATCCTATTTATGTTGAACCTCATGCTGAGATATTTTATAGACATCGGCGTTGTTCCGGTACGCTTTGGGGCTAACCCCCATCAGACGTTTAAAGGTGCTGCTGAAATAATAGATATCCTTAAAGCCGGTTTTCTCCGCTACTTCACCCACATTATATTCTCCGGATTCCAGCAGGGAAGCCGCTTTGTTGATGCGGACCTGATTAATAAAGTCCGAGATGGTGCGTTTCTCCAGCTTTTTGAATAGGGCTCCGCAATAAACGGGATTGATATTGGCCGCAGCCGCCAGAGACTTGACGGTCAATTCTTCATGGTAATGCTCGATGATATGCCGCTTGATCAGCCCTACGTGGACATTGGCCTCTTCCTTCCCTTTTTCAAACAGAAGCTTGTGCAGTATGAGGCTAAAGAGGGCGTGGCATTTCATCAGGTAACCATCTTTTCTCTGCAGCCACTCATAATTCATTTCATTATATAACCCCTGAAACTCCATGATGTCCTTCCACTGGGTTACTGGAGGCAGATCCAGCTTTTCCCCCTCCGGCAGGACAAAATCGATGGCTACACAAACCATACCCGGGGTAGTGGCAGTGCGGACGCTTTGCGGCCGGATACACAGAATGTCACCCTGCTGCAGTTGGCAAGGGATGCCGTCGATAATATAATCCGCACTCCCCTCCAAAACAAAAACCAGGTCGTAGCAGTGAATTTTGTGATTCACGATCCTCCAGTTGGAGTCGCATTCCTTCTTCACGAAATAGATAATCTGCGGGTGGAAGATGTCGTTCATGGCAAGCACTCCTCTACAAATCGATGACCTGCCCTGTTTTCAAGCTGCTGATCTGGTTTCCCAAAGCTTTCCGTAATAGCTCGAATGCTTTTGGCCCTGTACAATGACAGGTATATATTTCAACATTTTTGCTGTGCAATTTGGCTCCCAATTCGTTAATAAAACGGGTGCCCTCCGTTTTTTTGCTAATCGGATTGTAGAGATGCAGGCCGCCAACGACACAGTCGATTTTTAACCCCGCTTTCTCTTCGCATTCCTGGAGAATATTTACGATTCCCGTGTGGGAGCATCCCGAAATTAATATCGTTTTTCCCTTCTCCTGCAGCAGGAGATGATGCTCATGCTGAAAGCCATCTAATGCGTATGTATGTTTATCCTTCACCAGCAGGCTCCGGTTGCCATTAGGAGTTAATTCCACTCCTGTGATATTCGATACCAGTGTTAACTCTTCATCGATTCGGTGAAGATCCTCTGTAAATACCATCCGGTTATGAGCCCTCAGTTCCGGCTCTAACCCAACATATACCTTCAGATACTTGAAAAGGGACGCGTAATATGCATCGAACGCCTGGCGGCGTATATAGATTTTGGCTTTGTCGTTATGCGCCAAGAAGGCCTTTAATCCGCCACCGTGGTCCTTATGACCATGCGAGATAATGACCAGATCCACAGCCTTGATATCAATGTGAAGCCTCTCTGCATTGTGGAGAAAGGTATCGTCCGGACCTACATCAAATAGAATGTTATGCTTGGCAGTTTGTATATGAAGGCATAAGCCATGTTTATGAATGTATTCCTTGGATATGGACGAATTCTCCACTAATGCCGTGATGATCACGTGATTTCCTCCTTTTTGAGACCAAATCTCCCAAGAGCCTCTGTTAAATAAAGGGTTTTCTACGTAAACCGAGAAATAGATGGAGACCCTATCCAGTATACTAAAGGAGAATAAGAATGAGAAGCATCTATGTGTTTTTGGTTGCCGTAATCCTGTTTGGGCTCGTTCCGGTTCAGGTGTTGGCGGAGGATAAGCCCATTCATGTGATTCTGAACGGAAAAGAAGTGGTTTTCCCGGCACCGCCGCGGATTGAAAACGGTACCACTCTTGTACCGTTTCGGGCTCTTTTTGAAGCGGTTGAGATGGAGGTTTTATGGGATGGGGAGACCCAGACCATTACAGCGGAAGGCAATCAAAAGAAGCTTCAACTGCGTATCGGGGATGACAATGCCACTAATAACGGACAGACCGTTGAATTGGAAATTTCACCTCAGCTCATCGAAGGGATTGCGTATGTGCCTCTCCGCTTTGTCGGGGAAGCCCTGGATTATCTGGTGGATTTCCAGCAAAGTGAAGGGTCCGCTTCTATCCATCTCAGAACCTCCGCTTTGCGGCTTCCGTTAAGCAGGGACCCATACTCGCTGGACCCAGCTGTATCCAATGATAACATTTCGTACGAACCTCTTATCGGACTCTTCGAAGGCTTGGTACGCAGCACTGAGAATGGCGGCATTGTACCTGCAGCAGCATCTTCTTGGGAGATATCGGAGGACAAAAAAAGCTACACATTCCACATCCGTTCCGACGCAGTTTGGTCAAACGGAGATCCGTTAACCGCCCAGGATTTTGCAGCCTCCTGGAAACGGGTCGCCGATTTGAACGCATCCTTAGGCGCCGATTTCTTAAGTCATATTGACCAGGTTAAAGCCTATCGTGCGGGAAAAACCTCGTGGGAAGAAACAGGAATCCAGGTCGAATCAGACAAAACCTTGGTGATCCGCTTGGAGCAACCGGTTCCTTACTTTTTGGAGCTAATGGCCGAGATTTCATTGGTTCCTGTCCATGCTGATGCCAGAGAGCTGTCCCAATGGAGTAACGACTCTCTTCATTTTGTATCCAATGGGCCTTTTACACTGGAAAGCTGGAAGCATGGAGAAGAAATTACACTAAAGAAGAATTCGTCCTTTCACAGCACCAGTGAAATCTTCTTCCCGAAGGTCAGGTTTGTGATCACAAATAATGTGGATAACCCCACTTCTATGTATCTGGACGGTGAGTTGGATTGGACAGGAAGCCCTTTTTCTGATCTCGCCTATTATGACGCGGAGCTGTTGGAACAGGATGAAACGAGTGATTTGTTCGTAAAATCAAAGGCGGCTACATATTATTATTTATTTAATCTTACCCAGAAGCCCTTCAATAACGTAAAGGTGCGGAAGGCCTTTATGATGGCGGTTAATAATGAAGTTTTCGTTGATCGTTTCTTCGAAGTTGATGATGTACATGCTGCTCATGGTATCGTATCCCGTGGAATAAAAGGAATCCAATCAGATTTTAGGGAGGAACACGCTGAACCCTCTAATCCATACAACGCGGCAGAAGCAAGGGAATTGTTGAAGGAAGGGCTAAAGGAAGAGGGAATGACTGTCCTTCCTTCAATAACCGTATTAGTCAATGAGGGTGCACACTACAAAATTGCTTTGGAAGTCATTAAGATGTGGAAGGAAAATCTGGGGTTTCAAGCCAGAATCCAAATCAAGGATGCAAAAACATGGCTTGATAACCGGAAAGCATTAAACTACCAAATTGCACGTGCTGGATATATGGCTGACTTTAATGATCCTGCTACCTTCTTAAATTTATGGAGCTCTGAAAGCACTCAAAATCACTCCGGATTTAAGGATAAAACCTACGATGAGTTACTCCAAGAGGCAAATGAAACCTCGGATGCTCACGAAAGAATGCGTATTCTTGCAGATGCCGAGAAATACCTCATTGAAGATCAGGCAGTTCTAATGCCTCTCTATTACTATCCAAGCATTTGGGCACAGAAGAAAAACATCCACAACATTGTAATGAACTTTAGCGGGACTATTGACTATACCCGCAGCTATTACAAACCTTAAAAAACGAAAAGGAGCCCGCTTTGCCGCGCGGCTCCTTATTTCTGTATCTACGAAACTAATTCATGTTTTCATTTAAACAAATGGCGCCCTGTTTACGTATTTTTATCTTGAATGCTTCTGTTCCGATTGTGGTTTTGATGAGTTCCTGATATTCCTGCACATATTCATCTGCTAGAATGACAAGAATAACTCCGGCAAACCCACCTCCATGAACCCGGCAGGCACCTTCTCCTATTTGATCTATAAAGGATTCTGTTATAGCCAAGGCAACCGCAATACTTTGTTCCGTTGGCTCATGGCTTACATAGCAGTTTTGCAGCCATTTCCAAGATGAATTCCCGGAAGCATTGATGAGATTCATAAACGCGGGAAAATCTTTTCTTCCCAATGCTTCATCCAGCATTTCAACCCGCTCATTTTCTTTAAAAAAGTGGAGGGCACGTAAGACGGCACGGTCGCCAACACGATTTCGTAAATCCTCGAATTGCCGGTAAATATCTTCGAGGCGGATTTCTGCAAGCTTGTTTGCCCCTAGTGCCTGTGCAACGGAAAACATTTCATTCGGAATGGAAGCATAGGCTTCCGTTAAATCGGCATGGTTGCCGCCTGTATTTACGATTAACATACTGTATCCATGCTGATGTAGATCAAAGTCCATTTTTTTTACAACGGGCTGCTTGGAATCCGCAAAGTTGATGGCAATAACACCGCCTATCGCACATGCCATTTGGTCCAACAATCCGGAGGGTTTATTCCAAAAGTGATTTTCGGCATATTGCCCGATCTTCGATAAGGTGACAGGATCTATTCGTCCATGGTTATAAAAGTGATTCATAATGGAGCACACCAACATTTCGAAGGAAGCCGATGAGCTTAGTCCGCTTGCAGACAGCACATTGCTGGTTACATACGCTTCAAAAGCGCCAATTTCATAACCAAATTCACGAAAGCCCTTACAAATCCCAAGAATTAATGCAGCTGTACCATATTGGGGTATCCCTTCGGTTGATCCGGCCAGATCGATAACAATTTTCTTCCCGTACCCTTGTGAAACAATAGAAATCCTATTGGAGGACACCTGTTTGGCAATCGCGATGGTATCAAAATGTATACTCCCAGCCAAGACTTTCCCATTATTATGGTCAGTATGATTCCCGCAAATTTCCGTCCTTCCGGGAGAGCTAAAAAGGCTTACCTCCCCTTCCCCAAAATGCTCTCTAAATGATTCATGAAGCTGGAGATATCGTTGTTTTTGATCAAGTAATTCGTCTTTCCCATACATGTCCTCCAGTAGTTTAAGGAAGAAAGCCGATTCTACTAACAGTTCAGACTGACTGAATGGTAAGGAATTCATAAATTAACCTCCTTATACACATATCTTTCTTTATTAATTAAATAAAGTAAGTGTTGGGTCTATTATAAAGCTACGAAAGGACGATGTAAATACAAAAGTTCCCATTTATTCATTATTCAATCCTTACACTCACCGTCACTCTCCCCCCACCGGCGGGCGCATTTTCCAGCGTCAAGGATCCTCCGTGCTCCTGCGCGGCGGATTCAGCGATGTAGAGGCCCATCCCATGATGGCGGCCGGAGTTGCGGCTTTGGTCGCCCATGTAGAACTGGGTAGCGGCTTCGCGGAGGTCAACGGGTGAGAAGCCGTCTCCCGTATCCGTAACCGTGAAATAGACGGCTGAAGCGTCACCCCGTACATGAAGAGTCACACTCCCCTGGGGAGGCGTGTGTCTCACGGCATTGGCGATGATATTGACGATGCCCCGCTGGAGCAGCTCTTTATCCATTGCGATGGATTCAGGCAGGGGCTCCTCAGTTTGAACCTGGGCAGTGATGTTCTTCCCGCTGGACAAAGCCCGCAGCTGGTTCTCCAATTCCCCGAGGAATTCCATCAGTCGGACTTGCACTTTGCGCTGCCCCGCGGAGGATTGCAAGCTGGACAGGCCGATGACCTCCTGCACGAAGGCTTCGATGTCCTCCGCACTGCGCAGGATGTACCCGTTGTACTCCTGCTGGTCCCTATCCTGAACGGTCTCCTGCAGCAGCTCCGCATTGCCCCGGATGATGGTCAGCGGAGTCTTGATGTCATGCGCCAAGGCAGAAATCTGGTCGCGGCGGGAGCGCTCCAGCTCCCACTGCCGCTTCAGCGACAAGCGCAAAGCCTCCTTCATCTGCTCAACAGAAGCCAGCACCTCATCGATCTCGAAAATGCCGCTAGGCTGCACGGCAAACTCCAGGTTCTCGCGCCGGATATTCTCTGTAGCCTCCTGGAGACCGGCCATCTTCTGCGCCAGCTTGCGTCCGAAACGAGCGGCCAATACGGCGGCCAGCAGTAGAATACCAAAGATAAAGAGAAGAATACCCAGCAGCTGCGGATTGGGAAGATGGCCGCGCATCCAGGCTGAATGATATTGCGGCGCTAAGGTATACCGGAAGATCCAGATATCCTCTCCGCTTTGAATGGTGGTATAGAAATATCGAAGAATCCAGGGCTTATCCCCGCCTCCGACAGTGGTGTAAGAATCCGGACTGCGGCCTTTTTCCTGCTGGACAACTTCCCATGCCCGGCTGGTTTCCCGGTCGTTCAGATTTCCCAAGAGACGTTCGCCCCCAGGCGTGAACACCGCATAATCCGCCAGCTTCAGCGTGGGACCGGAGGGGAAGCTGACGCCTGCTGCCAGCTGATCCTTCACCGCCTCTATTTCCTTCTCCGCATAGTTGGCAGGCAGCACAACATTGAACGTAAACGCTGCAGTGAACAACCCCAGCAGCAGTCCCAGCAGCAGAATCGTACCGATGCTGAAGACCAGGAGATACTGCAGAAAAAAGGTGCGCAGGTGCATCTTCCGTCCCTTCGTTATTGCCTCCATTTGTAACCAATCCCCCAGACCGTCTCAATGGCTTCGATGCCTGCTTTGTTCAGCTTGGCGCGGATGTTCTTGATATGCTCCGTAATGGCGCTGCTGTCGCTCTCCCCGTCAAACCCAAAAACCGCTTCATAAATATGCTCCTTCGAAAAAACCTGTCCACGGCTCCGTGCGAGGAACTCGCAGATTTCGTATTCACTCTTGGTCAGGGACAGCTTGTGGCCGTGAGCAAGCAGCTCCTTACCGGAGAGATTAAAATGGACATGCTCCAGGTAAAGCACATTCCTCCGCTCCCGGGTCTCCCTTCTAAGATGGGCGTTGATCCGCGCCCGCAGCGCGCCGATCCCGAAGGGCTTCAACATATAATCGTCCGCGCCCAGTCCAAGGCCGTACATCAGATCACTCTCCAGCGTTTTTGCCGTCAAAAAAAGAATCGGGCAATCCACCGCTGTGCGGATTTCCCGACAGAGCGTAAACCCGTCGATACCCGGCATCATCACATCGAGGAGAATCAGGTCATAGGAACCCAGATCCATCTGACGTACCTGAGCCGAATCGGGGATCGTCGTGACCAGATGGCGGTCCGCGGTCAGCGCGCTTTTGATCAGCGCAAGGATGGCGGGTTCGTCGTCGACGGCGAGTATGTTAGCCATATGCACTCCCTCAGTTTCCAAGTTGTCAAATTAATTATCTGCCGATCGTCCCTCCCACCGCTGGAACCAGAGGAGTGAAAGGGCGAGAGCAACTACCGTTGCAATGATACACACAAGGATTCCACTATCTGCCTGCGATACGGCAAGCGTAAGCTGGGTGCCACTAGCGTGAACAGTCCAAATCGAAACCAGACGGACTCCCCAGGCAAAAGGCACATACGGCCAGATCCCCTCACCCAATCCGGTCAGCAGCAGAGCAGCCACCAGACTCCCCACAATGCCAATTCCGATAGACGGCCCCCGGCCAAACCGCAGGCCGACGAAGCTGAAGAACAGATAAAGAAACAGATTGCTTCCGAACAAAATACCTGCACTGCTCCAATAAAAAGCCATTCCCAAGCTGTTCTCCCCCAGCACCTCACGGAACCCGAGCCCGAACAGGATAACCGCCAGCAGGACGGCGCCAAGACTGTAGATCAGCAGCATCTGCAGCTTGCTCAAGTAAACCTTGATCCGCTGGGCGGGGAGTGCCAGCAGCCCCTGAAAATGACCGGCCAACGCCTCCTGCTCCGCCGTCATTGAACATACCAAGGCAGTTAGAGTAGGAAAAGCGCAGCCCAGCACCTGGAGGTACGCCTGCACTTTGTCGGTTGTGCTCCAAGGAGAGTAGGAGTAGTACGCCAGGAATACAGCCCCCGCGATGAGTGGAGCCAGCAGATGGAGGAGCAGAAACGGCGTGCGCCGGGTTTTGAGCAGGTCTGCCCTCAAGAGTCCATATAATGATACCATGTTACTTCGCCTCCTGCTTGCGGAAGCGCCGCCCCGTCAGGAAGAACAGGATTCCGAACCAGGCAAGCGAAACCAGAACATCCAGCAGGACCGTGTCTGTGCTTCTCAGCGGACTGCCCTCCGGAACCGGAAGACCGTTCGGCAGAATATGGAGCACCGGGCACATGAGCCGGGGCGTAATCGTATAAGGCATGAAATTCCACAGCCCGCCGATGTTAAATGTGACCACTCCTATGATGGTGAGAGCCATATGGAGCAGCACTGCGGCAAACAGTCCGAAGCGTGCGGACAGGAACAGACACAGCGGGATTTGCCACAGGAAGGTAACAATGATCAGCAGGCTGCCCATTGCGCTGTTCGTGAGCGGAATCGCAGGACCAAATAGCCAGTCAACCAAGGAGATGCCCATGAAAAACAGCAGAGTGCTCAGCAGGAGCCAGCCGGCAAGGGCTGCGATTTTTGTGGACCAGAGGGTCTGCTGCTTCAGCGGCAGTGCCAGCAAGGCGCGGTATTTCATCTTCGTTTCCTTCTGTATAGCCAGCGAGCAGGCCAGCGTCAACGCACCGGGCAGCAGCATGGTGTACCACCAATTATACGCTCCGGTCTGAAAATACTGCCCACCCATGAGAAGGCCGCAGAGCACCAATGTAAACAGGGGTGCAATCCAGACCAGCCATGGAATAAAGGTTCGCCGCCATTTCAGGCGTTCCGCGCTAATGAGTGGAAGCACTGGTTTCACCCGCCCTTCGGTTCGCAGCAGCCACCTGCATGAATAGAGCCTCCAGCTCTGCTCCATGCGGCGCAGCGCCCTGGTATCCCAGCCGGCCACCGGCGATAATCCCGATCTGATCGGCTACCTGCTCCACCTCGGATAGAATGTGGCTGGATAGAATGACGGTAATACCTTGCCGTGGGAAAGAGCGGATCAGTTCCCGCAGCTCTTGAATCCCGATCGGGTCCAGCCCATTGGTCGGCTCATCGAGAATGAGCAGCTTCGGCTTGTTCAAGAGCGCAATCGCAATGCCCAGCCGCTGCTTCATGCCCATGGAGAACTGCCCGGCGCGTTTCTTGCCGGTATGCGTGAGATCCACCATCTCCAGCGTCTCCGCGATCAGCGAATCCGGCAGCCCAAGGGCCAGCGTCCGCACCTTCAGATTCTCCCGGGCGGTCAGATTCTCATACAGCGGCGGCGACTCAATGAGAACGCCAATCTCGCTCAAGTCCTTCCGAACCCATTCATGACCCTGAAACAAAATCCGTCCCGAATCCGGCCGCAGCATACCCGCGACCATTTTCAGCGTCGTCGATTTGCCCGCCCCGTTAGGCCCCAGTAGCCCATAGATGGAGTTCCGGGGCACGGACAGCGAGACATGGTCCACAGCCAGTTGTTTTTTGAAGCTTTTACAGAGGTTTTCAGTTTGCAAAATGATATCCGACATATAAGAAACTCCCCTTTCCACATAGACCAGTGTAAAGGAGAGTTATAAGGAAATGATAAGGGAGGCAATCAGTCTGTGCTTTCACTTAATATTCCAGTAACTAACAATTGGATATTTTGCAATCCAATTATCGGTTAGTTTGGACAAAATATCATCTTCACTCAACCCCGAATTTTTTAGTGGTGTATACCACTCCTCAAAATCACTTTTCATTACTCCGATCCACCACAAATTATCCATGCCGGGCCGTCTTGTTACAGCAGTGCAAATTAAATCAACTGGTATTGATGGTTTACGAGTATCAAGATAAATCCATATTCTCATGGCTTCCCTAATAGAGTGGGGCTCTCTACCATGTATATCCATGGGGCCGGGAACAGTACCAATAATGCTAATTGCAGAGCCAGTATGTTGATCCATTTTAAAATCTTCAGTTTTTGGGTTAAAAGGATATTGACCGTTATGCCAGAATTCGACCCGTTTAACCTTCATTGGTTTTTGAATAAGCACCTTTATATCCCGGGTTATTTCCTCCTCGCCTATGATAGCACCCTCAGGACTGATTTTGCCGCCATTAACGTGTTGAATAAAAAAGAAACACAAAATAAAGATAAATAAAACGCCACCTGCTATAAAAAAGAGCAGCTTTTTAGACATAGCTTCACTCCTGTTATTCCAATGGATTTATGACCTAAAGAGTAGGTTCAAAAAAGCGCCAGCACGCAGTTACCGTTCCCGGAATATGCACGCTGACGCGTATATTCAATTTTAGTAAATCAAAATACAACCCACGACACAACCATAAACTGCACGGAACCGACTATCTCCAGAATCCCGGCCTTCATGGGACGCATCTGTTTGCCGGCGAATAGAAAGGTGCGAATCAATGGGAAGACGAACGGCAGCATCATCCAAGGATACCCAAGGCCCCATGGCACAACCATAATCAGCACGTGGTAGAGGTTTGCCGCGGTCTTCCACTTCGGATTACCCCGTTCACGGAAGATGGTTTTCACAAAAAAGGCTGTCCCCAAAAAGTATATAAAGTTAAACACCGTCACAGCCAGCATGGTCCAATCCCAACCGCCGCCTCCATACAAGTATGCCGCGGCCCCTCCCAGGGCAAAGATCAAGATCGCGCATAAGTCATTGATAATGGCCCGCTCGGATTTCTGCTTCACATGCCAGATGTTCACGATCAGCAGCAGCACGAAGGGAATGCCGAAATAAAATAACGCCGGTTTCTGAATAAGCGGATAAAGCACCGCAGCCAAGGCAATAACCCCATAGTTTGCCGACCATTTCAGCAAATGACCGCGTTGTTTGCTTCTTTTCAATGCTTGCAGGAATGGATACGACGCCAAATAAAAGAATAGCCATGCTATAAACAATAACCAGTGGCTCCACTGCGGCGTCCCTGCCATCATGCCGAACAGAAACGGCACACTGATCATCGCCCAGCCCCCGTGTTCGTGGGGAATTACAATGCCTTTATTTTTGGTGTCCACTGTATTACCTCCTTTCCTTCGGAGTGTGACTGATGCTTTAGAAAACTCCTATCCCCCGATTTGCGACATTCTGCGGGCAGTTGGTGTATGGGACACCGCTGCGTCATCCTGCAGGAACTGCGACATTTCATGCTTCTCGGGCTTCGTACCGAGCGCCTCCAGCAGCATCCTTCGTATGGCCTCATCATCTCCGACCACGCGGCGGATCTGGAATTGCTCCGTCCAAGCCAGGCAGGGCTTGATATATCCATCTGCCGTCAGCCTTAACCGGTTGCAGGTTTTACAGAAATGCTCGCTGACCGGGTGGATCAATCCAAAACTCCCTCGTGCTCCGTTAACCCGGAAATTCTCAGAGGGTCCTGCCCCTGGAGCAGTATCCGCCGGGTTAATCCCCCAGCCCTGCTCCGAACAAACCTCCATCACCCGTGACAGAGGCTGGTACAAGCTTTTCCATCCCGCATCGTTATGCCCAATGGGCATGTATTCGATAAACCGGACATGCAGCTCACGATCCCGGGTCAACCGGATAAAATCCGCGATTTCATCCTCGTTCTGCCCTTTCATCAGCACCACGTTCAGTTTGATGGGACTTAATCCTGCCTCCGCACAAGCATCAATGCCCGCCAACACCTTCTTCAGGTATCCGCCGCGGGTAATCTGCTTGAACCGGTCCGGCTTCAAGGAATCCAGGCTAATATTGACGCGGGTAAGCCCGGCATCCTTCAACAGCTGTGCCTTGGGTGCCAGGAACATCCCGTTGGTGGTCATAGAAATATCCTCAATCCCGGGAACAGCGGCAATCATAGCCACCAGCTGCTCCAGGTTCTTCCGAACCAGAGGCTCGCCGCCAGTTAAGCGGATTTTGCGGACTCCCATCCCGGCGCTGACACGAACTACCTGGGCAATTTCGTCGAAGGTCAGGATGTTCTCCGCCGGCTCAAACTCCATCCCTTCTTCAGGCATGCAATATACGCAGCGCAGGTTGCACCGGTCCGTTACCGATATCCGCAAATAGTTATGCTCCCGTCCAAAGGGATCGATTAAGCGGGGAATGTCCATTTCTCTGCCCCCTCTTGATAGTTTGAGTCTGTCTGACAAAAGCAAAACGGTGAATCCATATTCATTAACATGAACAGGAGGGATAGGTTGGCTTGAGGGCGAGTTTTTTGGCGGCTTTGACACCTTAACATCCAATTCAATCAAGGCCGACAAAACGTGTTTGAGCTTCCAAGCCAAGCCTATCCCGGTAGTGAATGTGTCCTATGAATATGGTTTCACCAATCACTCCCTCAGACAGACTCCTTGACTCTCTCCGCCATATCCGCAAGCAATGGCCGCCCTTCCGGATAGGCCTGCCGGTTCAGCTGGTCCCCGATCCACTCGGAGCCATCCTCGCCATGCTCTTTTTTCCAGATGGGCACAATCTGCTTGATCCGTTCAATGACATATTCGTTGGCTTCATAAGCCGCCTTGCGGTGGGGGGAGGAGACGGCGATCACCACGGCGATATCGGATATCTCCAGCCGGCCGATGCGGTGCGTAACCGCAACGACGGTATCCGCCCAGCGCTCACGCACCTCCAGCCCGATCCGCTCCAGCTGCGCAACAGCCATAGCCGGGTAAGCCTCATATTCCAAGTATAAGGTCTTTTTGCCAAAGGTCAATTCGCGCACAGTGCCAAGAAATAACGTAATGGCCCCGGCCTCCCTGCGGCTCACCTTGTTCGTAAGCTCCTCCGGATCAATCGGCTGATCCGTAATCTCAAACAGCGGGTTATTCATAGGCAAACTCCTGCCTCCATACATTGCCTTATTTTCACACAACATTATCTGCGCTTCCGGTACACTACATAGCTTCTGGAGAGATACTTGATGGGCAGGCTCAGCATGTGCACCAGTCTGGTGAAGGGAAATACGGCGAACAAGGCAAGACCCAGAATAATATGCACCTTAAAAATTGGCGGCACTGTCTCCATGAGGGTGTAGTCCGGCATAAAACGAAGCACACCGCGCATCCACGGTCCGATAGTTTCCCGGTAATCAAAGTCGGAGTGCCCAGCCATATTGAACAGGGTCGCAGCCATACCCACCACCACGATCAGCGTCAGCAGGATGATGGACAGCATATCCCCGAAGCTGCTGGTTCGGCGGACCCGGGCATCCGAGAACCGGCGGATCACCAGAATGATACAACCGATCAAGGTCAATAATCCCGCGATGGAGCCAACATAAAGCGCCATGGTATGGTACAAATGATCCGATACACCCAACGCTTCGAGCCACTGCTTGGGGATCAGAATACCGCCCACATGACCGAAGAAAACAAGCATGATTCCGATATGAAACAGATTGCTTCCCCACCGCAGCTTCTTCTTCTCCAGCAGTTCGCTGGATTTGGCTGTCCATCCGAACTGATCCGTCTGGTAGCGGTAATAGAGACCTACAAGGAAGATGACGAGGATCAAATAAGGGTAAATCACCCAGAGAAACTGGCTTCCCCACGCCATTACGCATTCCTCCCTACGTTTCCGTACCCGGCAGCAGCCCACATGGGTCCGCAGCCCAGTGCGGGCGGCGTGCTTCCGCAACCGGCCGCTCCCGTCATATCAAAAGACCCCTCTGTGACTCCTGATTCATCGATAATCCACAGAATCGCATCCAGCACATGCCGGTACGGGCTGTCTGAGCGGTGAAGTGCCTCTTGAATGGTCACCATGGCTTTCCGGAAGGATACCAGCAGGCGCAGCCCCCGGTCTTCCCCGGCAACCGCCGCATATTCCAGCACCAACGGAAGATAATCCGGCAATTCATCTGTGGCCAGGACAATCTCCTCCTGCTCAAAAACTTGCTTCAGCTGCAGCAGCACCGGACCGCGTTCCCGGTCATCGCCAAGCTGTCCGTAGGTCAAGTACAAATTGGACTTTTTGCCGAAATCAAAGGTTTTCACATAACCCGCCCGAATTGCCTCCGCATCCATTCCCGTCAATCCGGCCAAACATTGCCCGGCAAGCTCTTGAAGAGGTCCGGCTATCTCAGCCTCTTCCTCGCGTTCAAGGAAATGGCACCAATTCACGTACAATTCATCCGATGTTTCCTGCCAATCCGCATCCGGGTATTGCAGGAGCTGCGAGAACAGCATCCAGCTGGAACGCTGCGTCATTACCTTCATTCCTCATCACTCCCATCCGATGAATAATTAGCTTAACCGCCGCAGGGTCCCGGGCCGCCCATCATATTGGTGAAGCCGCAAGCCCCCTGCTCCGAATACAGATCCGCAAACTCCTCGCGGTGTGCTGCCGGAATAACGAACCGGTCCTCATACTTGGCAATGGCCAGGAGGCGGTACATCTCCTCCATATCCTTGGCTGACATCCCGAATTGCTCCAGCAGATCAAGGTCTGGCGCCTTCTTCAGGTTCAAGGAACGCATATGGGAGCGCATCACGGCCATTTTTTTCAGTACATGGGTAATGACCTCCGTATTCCCGGCCGAGAGCAGATTGGCCAGGTATTGTACGGGAATCCGCATATCGTCAATGGCGGGGAAAATATCCTCCGGCGACGCTGTTGCCCCCTTGCCCTCCACCATGTTGGTAATGGGGCTAAGCGGCGGAACATACCAAACCATAGGCAGCGTCCGGTACTCCGGATGAAGCGGAAGGGCAATTTTCCAATCGACAGCCATTTTGTAAATGGGAGAGCGCTGAGCATATTCGATCCAGTCCTCGGGAATATTCGCTGCACGTGCTGCGGCAATCACCTCAGGATCGCTGGGATCGAGGAAAATATCCAGCTGCGACTCATAAAGATCCTGCTCGTCGGTAACGGAGGCCGCTGCCTCCACCCGGTCCGCATCATAGAACATCACGCCAAGATAGCGGATACGCCCGACGCAGGTTTCCGAGCAAATGGTGGGCAAACCCTGTTCAATCCGCGGAAAACAGAGGGTACACTTCTCCGCCTTATTGGTCTGCCAGTTGAAGTACACCTTCTTGTACGGACAGCTGGAGACGCAGAACCGCCATGACCGGCACGCATTCTGGTCCACCAGGACAATCCCGTCCTCCTCCCGCTTATACATCGCGCCGGACGGACAGCTGGAAACGCAGGGGGGATTAATGCAGTGCTCACAAATTCTCGGCAGATACATCATAAACACCTGCTCGAACTCCATACGGACGGATTCTTCAATCCCCGCCATATTGGGATCGCGGTAGCCGGATTCGTGCACACCAGCCAGGTCATCCTCCCAGTTGGGACCCCATTCCAGGTTCATATATTCACCAGTGATCTGGGATTTCGGACGGGCCACCGGCTGATGCTTGCGTTCCGGGCTTTGCTGCAGCTTCTCGTAATCGTAATCCCAGGGCTCGTAGTAGTCATCAATCATCGGCTGGTCGGGATTGAAGAAGATATTCTTAAGCCGGTTAGCGCGGCTGCCGGAGCGCAGCTCCAGCTTTCCTTTTTTCAGCACCCAACCGCCCTTATATTTCTCCTGGTTCTCCCACTGCTTGGGATACCCGATGCCTGGCTTCGTCTCCACATTATTGAACCACATGTATTCGGCGCCCTTACGGTTGGTCCAGGTGTTCTTGCAGGTAACGGAGCAGGTATGGCAGCCGATGCACTTGTCCAGGTTCATGACCATTCCAATCTGCGCTTTAATCCTCAAGCCAGTTCACCTCCTCAAGTTTACGGATCACCACATACAGATCCCGCTGGTTTCCTGTAGGCCCGTAGTAGTTGAAGCCGTAGCTCAGCTGTGCATATCCGCCGATCATATGGGTCGGCTTCACATGAATCCGTGTTGGGCTGTTATGGGTCCCGCCGCGAGTTGTTGTTACATCCGTTGCTGGCACGTTTATCGTCCGGTCCTGGGCATGATGCATATACGCCATTCCCCGGGGCATCCGGTGTGTGACCACCGCCCGTGCCACTACCGCACCGTTTTGGTTGAAGCATTCAATCCAATCGTTATCCTTAATGTCCGCATCAGCGGCATCGTCCTTGTTGATCCAGACGGTAGGTCCGCCCCGGAACAGAGTCAGCATGGGCAGTGAATCGAAATACATACTGTGAATCGACCATTTGCTGTGCGGAGTCATGAAGTTCAGGGTAATTTCCTTGCCCTTGGCCGCCGGACGGTTCTTGTTGGTATGGAAAGGCGCATGCTTCATGGTCGGCTTGTAAACCGCCAGATTCTCGCCAAACTCGGTCAGCATCTCATGATCCAGGAAATAGTGCTGGCGCCCGGTCAATGTCCGGTATGGAATCAGCCGCTCCACATTGGTGGTGAAGGGTGAATAACGCCGTCCATGCTGCTCGGAGCCGCTGAAGGCAGGCGAGGTAATCACCGTCTTCGGCTGGGTGGTAATCGCTTCGAAGGTGAAGCGCTCCTCCATCCGGTCCTCCGCCAAATCCTTCAGCTTAAGCGCCGTTTTCTTCTCCAAGGCCTCCCACGCTTTCACGGCCATTTTGCCATTGCTTGTAGAGGATAAGGTGAGAATCGCCTCCGACATGTGGCGGTCCGTCACCAGCTTCGGACAGCCTTGGCTAATGCCGGGTTCATCCACAACACCGTTAACCTTCTTCATCAATTCGTATTCGTCAGCCGCAGACCAGCTCATTCCCTTAATACCATAAGGCTTATCCTTAATGTTCGGCCCCAGAGAGGTCATCTTCTTATACACGGCAGCGTAATCCCGCTCCACCACCACAAACTTGGGCATGGTTTTGCCGGGAATAGCCTCAACTTCGCCTTTGCTCCAGTCGAGAATCTTACCGAAGGGCTGGGCCAGCTCATCCGGACTGTCATGTTGAAGCGGGACGGCTACAATATCCCGTTGCGGGGTGTCAAATTGCTGTTCAGCCATCTCCGAGAAGGTCTTGGCAATGGCCTTGAAGGTTTCCCAGTCCGACTTGGATTCCCACAATGGCGGTACCGCCGGGTTAAACGGATGGATAAAGGGATGCATATCTGTGGACGAAAGGTCGCTTTTTTCGTACCAGGTTGCCGCCGGCAGGACAATATCCGAATACACGGCGGTTCCGGACATCCGGAAGTCGATATCCACCATCAGGTCCAGCTTGCCCTCCGCCGCTTGATCATGCCATTGGATTTCTTCGGGACGAAGCGTCTCCGAGTCATCATTCAAGAGACCATTGTGTGCGCCCAGCAGATATTTCAGGAAATATTCATGCCCCTTGCCGGAGCTGGAGATCAGGTTGGCCCGCCAGACGAACATCACCTTGGGGTGATTCGTTTCCGCATCGGGATCTTCAATGGCAAACTGAAGCTCTCTATTTTTGAGCTGAGCCGCCACATATGCCGCTACCGCCTCAGGGGATTGATGCCCTTGTCCCGCTGCTTCCTCCGCCAGGTCAATGGAGCTCTTATTAAACTGCGGATAAGACGGCAGCCAGCCCAGACGCGCCGCCAACACATTGTAATCCGCATAATGGGCATACCGGGCTTTGCCGGTTAAGGCCGAGGTGTGACCGTCTACAGGATTGGATTCGAATCTCCATTGATTGGTGGCAAAATAGAAGAAGGAAGTCCCGTTCTGCTGCCGCGGCGGCATGGTCCAGTCTCTGGCAAAGGCTACATTGGCCCAGCCTTCCGCAGGACGCAGCTTCTCTTGGCCGACGTAATGCGCCCAGCCTCCGCCGTTGACACCCTGGCAGCCTGTCATCAGGACCAGGTTCAGCACACTGCGGTAAATCGTATCCGAGTTGTACCAGTGGTTAATCCCTGCCCCGACGATAATCATCGAGCGGCCTTCACTGTCTACCGCATTCTGCGCGAACTCCCGGGCAATCTGAATGATGGAAGCCCGGTCCACGCCGGTGATTTCCTCCTGCCAAGCCGGAGTATAGGCGATGCTGGCGTCATCGTAGTCACTTCCCTGCTCCGAATCAACGCCATATTGGGCCAGCATCAGATCGAACACACTGGTGACGCGGTGCTCAACGCCATTGGCATCGGTGACAGTGCGGTATGGAATTAACCGGGAAACGGCAGATTTCCCCTCATCAGAGAAATACGGCAGCCTGACCACCAGCTTGCCTGCCGCGGAATCCCGCAAACCCAGCTGGGGATCAATCTCTTCCCCGGTTATGGTGTCTACCATCTGCAGATTCCACTTGCCCTCTTCCCCCCAGCGGGAGCCGATGGTGCCGTTGGGGATACGCAGCTCCCCTGTATTTTCATCTATGAGAACCGTCTTCCATTCGCTGTTATTCGTGGTGACCCCCAGATCATGGGCTGTGAGAAACCGGTCTGCCATATATGCCCCATCCTGCTCCTGGAGCAGCACGAGGAACGGGAAATCCGTATATTTTTTGGAGTAGTTTTCAAAATAAGGCGTACGCTGCTTCACATAAAACTCGTTTAATATGACATGCCCCATGGACATCGCTAGAGCGCCGTCGGTTCCCTGTTTGGCGGGCAGCCATTTATCTGCGAATTTCACAAACTCCGCATAGTCCGGGCTGATGGATACCACCTTGGTTCCACGGTAACGGGCCTCCGTCATAAAATGGGCGTCCGGCGTTCTCGTCATCGGCAGATTCGAACCCCAGACCAGCAGATAGCTGGAGTTATACCAGTCGCTGCTTTCGGGAACATCCGTCTGGTCGCCCCAGATTTGCGGGGAGGCCGGAGGCAAATCCGCATACCAGTCGTAAAAGCTCAGCAAGGGTGAACCGAGAAGAGACAGGAACCGGGAGCCTGCCGCGTAGCTGACCATGGACATGGCCGGTATAGGGGAAAACCCGATGACCCGGTCAGGACCGTACTTTTTGATGGTATATAACATGGACGCGGAGATAATTTCCGTAACCTCATCCCACGAAGCACGGACCATGCCGCCTTTGCCCCGGGCCGATTTGTAGGTCAGCTTCTTCTGCTCATCCTGGACAATGGAGGTCCACGCTTCTACGGGATCATGATGTTTGCTCTTGGCTTCGCGCCACAGATTCAGCAGCTTGCCGCGGATATAGGGATATTTCACACGGAGGGGACTGTAGAGATACCAGGAAAAGCTGGCTCCGCGGGGACAGCCCCGGGGTTCGAATTCCGGCATATCCGGCCCTGTGGTGGGATAATCCGTCTGTTGGGTTTCCCAGGTGACGATTCCGTCCTTCACGAATATTTTCCAGCTGCAGGAGCCCGTGCAGTTTACCCCGTGGGTGGAACGGACTACCTTGTCATGCTGCCAACGGTTCCGGTACATGTTCTCCCAGGAGCGGTCGGCTGTGGATTCTTCACTCCACCCTTCCGCATTGGTTTCACGCTTTTGGAAAAACTTCAGCTTTTGGATTAGAGGATTGAACTTATTCATCGTTCCAGCTCCTTGCACCTTATGATACTTCTATTGTAGATGCTGGAGCGTGGGGATAAGAGAGGGGAACTCCCCCATTCCACAGGAGGAATTCCCCGATTTCGCGGTAAACGATAGATGGAGTCGTGCGGAGAAAGTACACGGGGAGACTTTAGAACGGCCTTGCCGGTTTTGGTGGTTGCATTGCAAATCCGGCCTGTGGCAAGGACCTGGTTAATTCCGGAGCAGCGTCGGTCGGCGCAGGCTGCCCGGCATTAATCTCGTTGAAAACGCCTACATAATAGGCGGTTTCTCCAACGTCATTTTGGATGGCGTTAATAGTGATATGCTGAAGATATACCTCACCGTTGCGCTTTTTGTTCCAGATGCTGCCCGACCATGCCTGTTCCTCAGCCAGCTGCTTCCACATGGATTCGTAGAACTTCTTATCATGCAGCCCGGACTTCAGAAAACCCGGCTTTTGCCCGATAGCCGCTTCTTTGGTGTAGCCGGTAATGGCTGTAAACGCCGGATTGACGGTTAGGATCAGTCCCTTGGGATTGGTCACCAACACCGCCTGGGAGGTGCTCTGGATCATTTGCTCCGCCAGCTTTACCCGATCCTGCCAGTACATGTAGAGGGCAAGCAGAACGCTGCACAGGGCAACCATCCCTAACGCCATGAATCCGATTGCATAATGTCCGGTTATGGCCTTCAGGGAAGCCAGCATCAGAGGCGGGAAAAAACCGCCCAAACCGCCTATGGCAGAGATCAAACCGTTGGCAATCCCGGATTGCTTCGCAAAGTAAAGCGGAACCAATTTGAAGATCGTGCCGTTGCCCAGCCCGGCGCAAAGCCCGATCAACAGACAGCCCACCGTAAAAAGCGGAATCGACGGGGAAAATGCCAGCAGAATGCCGCCGATGGTCAAGCCGCTGAATACCAGCACCAAGATTTTAAAGGGATTAAACCGGTCTCCAAGCCATCCACCCGTTGGCCGCATGAAGGTGGCCAGCGTTACGAATCCGGCGGTCCGCAGTCCCGCATCCACCTTGCTGATCCCGAAGGTATTCACCAGATGATTCGGCAGGAAAACCGTAAACGCAACGAAGGAGCCGAAGGTAATAAAGTAGAAAAAGCAGATCAGCCATAGCTTTTCATTGCGGTAGATGCCTTTGATCTGCTCCATCAGCCGGACATTGAGCTTGGATTCCTTCCGGTCTCCGATGAGGAAGTTGGCCAGGGCAAAGGCTGCCAGCAGAATCAAATACATCTGCACCGTGGAGCGCCATCCGATCTGCGAAGCCAGCACCGGAGCAAAAAAGGTACTTATTGCTGATCCTAAATTGCCCAGTCCATAAATTCCGTTGACAAACCCGTGTTTATCCTTGGGATAATACTTCGGCAGAGAGGTGACCCCTACGGAGAAGGTGGCGCCCGATATACCCAGGAATAACCCGCCGATAATCAGATCGGTGAAGCTTTGGGCCTGGCTGATATAAAATACCGGAGCGAGCAGCACGATGAAGCTGACCAGGAACATATTGCGGGCACCGAATTTATTCGTCCAGTAGCCGAAGGGAATCCGCAGAATCGAACCAAGCACAACTGGCACTGCTGTAACGAGAGATAACTGCCCCGGGGTTAAAGCAATCCCGTCCTTGATAAACACGATCAACGATGACAAGATCCCCCAAACCGCAAATCCCAGGATCAAGCTGAAGGTCTGCAGCGGCAAAATCCCTTTGGGTGGTTTCATTCCCATTCCTCCTCATGACATCAACTGCCTCTCTCCATTATCCGTGGAGACGCTCATGAAAAGAATTGGGGAAATCCCTCATTTGCTTCGCAGGAATTTCCCCATCTCGGGTTGCCGTTATTCAGTTCCAGTGCTGCTCATCCAGCAGTATCCGCGTTGGTATCGTAAACCGTACGGTTTGACTGCTGCCTTCCGCCAGAATCTCCAAATCGCATTTTAAGGCAAACAGCTCTTCCTTAACCGGGTCCAGAAGCTCGCGGGATACCAGGGTGTCTTCTTCGCTTTCGAATTCAACCAGGGTATTGCCTGCTTCGTCCTGTCCTAGTACAACTCCCGCCGTGGCATGAGCCTCGATGCTATGGCGCACCAGCAGCTCCAGAATGGCGGCGATCTGCTCCTGCCGTTCAAGAGGAAGCCGCGTCATCCGCTGATCCAGCAATTGGCAGGTAATGCCCTGTCTACGGAACTCCTTCAACCGGAGCAGCAGCGGGCTGGCCTTCTCCTCCTGGAGCGTTTCCTGCGCTTCGGGCTCCTGGGCAGGGGTTGTTATGCTGTCATACCATACAGCCAGTCTCGCGGCGGAGCGTTTCACCGCTTCAATATCCGATTCGCTGAAAATCCGTTCCTCCCGCTGCCCTACCAGCAGGACACCATAGGCTTTTTTCTGCTCGGGCCGGACGGAATCCACCGAAACCCCTACTCCGGAGCGCAGCGATTCCACGAGAAATATCGGATAACCCAACACCTCATCCTGGACCTCCTCCGGGAAATACGTCACCACATGCGGCCGTCTGGTCTGCAAGACTTTGCCTGCCATCCCGTTGCCCATACGCACTGTAATTTTTTTGTACCGTTCGGATTGGGCGCCAAGCGCAATTTTCCAATGGATATCCCGGTAATTGGCATCCGCCAAGGCCAAAGCGACAAAATCCAGCGCCATATCCGACTTCAGCTGCTGCAATTCCAGCTGAATCTGCTGCTGTGTGGTAAGCGGTTGGCCGCTTTCGTTAATCAAAGTCAAGCAGCCCCCTTCGCAGCGCAAATTTCATCAATTCGCGGCGGTTATTCAATTGCAGCTTTTCCATAATATTCGCCTTATGGTTCTCCACCGTCTTCACACTGATGGTTAGCAGCTCGGCGGCTTCCTTATTGGTGTATCCCTTGGCTACCAGTGTGAGAATTTCCTTCTCCCGCTCGGTTAATGTCTCGAAGGTATCTGTCATCTCCTTGGTCTGGCCCTGCAGATAACCCTCTATGACCTTCTTGGTGGCATTGGGATGCAGGTAAACAAGCCCTTGATGAACCTGCAGAATCGCCGTGATCAGCTCCGACATAGGCGCCGACTTCAAAATGTATCCTGACGCTCCGGCCTTCAGCGCACGGAACAAATATTGGTCTTCGTCATGCATGGTCAGAATGATGACCTTCACCTCTGGCATGGATTGCACCAGCTCACTCGTGGTATACAATCCGTCACGGCCATTAGGCATACTCAGGTCCATGAGCACCAGATCAGGGTGCAGCTCGAGAGCCTTCCTCATGCAGGATATGCCATCCTCCGCTTCGCCCACTACCTTGATCCCCGGCTTCGCATCCAGCACGGCCCGGAGTCCGTCCCGGACTACAGCATGATCGTCCACAATCAATACCTTAATATCCATTACGTATTCATCCCCCCGTTACCTGGTATGCTGGCCGGTGATGGGCACCTTGACCCGGATAACCGTCCCTTGACCCGGCGCGGATTCGATCTCGAATTCCCCGCCCAGTATGTTCACCCGTTCCTCCATACTATACAGCCCAACGCCCTGACGCAATTCCGTCGTGATCACGAATCCGGTTCCATAATCGCGGATCACCAATTCGGCAAACTCCGGATGCAGCTTCAATTTCACATCCACCACTTCCGTCTGGGAATATTTCGCCGCATTGGTCAGTGCCTCCTGCACGATACGGTACAGCGCGATTTCGTGGGCTGCAGGCAGACGGCCGCTGTCCCCTTCCATGGTAAACAGCACTTGAATGCCGAATTTCTGACCGTACAAGCGCACATAATTCCGCAAGGCTGGCACCAGTCCGATATCATCCAGGGCAGAAGGGCGCAGCTCGGCAGACAAATCGCGGATATCCTCAATGGTATGGCGGATCGATTCCTGTAAAGCCGTCATCGGCTTATTCTCTGCTGCTTCCTCCTCGGCCTCCTGCGAAGCTTTAATGATCTCCGTCTGGATGAGGATGCTGTATAGGGACTGGCCAATGCCGTCATGCAGCTCACGGGAAATCCGCTTCCGTTCATTTTCCTGCGCGGACAGAATGGAGTGGGTGATCATCCTGGCAATCTGATTCTGCTCCTCCTGGCGCTGCCCCTCCACCTCCTGCATCCGAAGAATATTCAAAGGACCATAGATCGGGTCCTGATATTGCGACAGGCTGGCATTCATCGACTTCTTCAACCCGCTGGGCGTCGTCAGCTGCAGCGTCATCACCTGCGCCCCCGGCTCCGTAATGAAACAATTCTGGTACGAGCAGAGCTTATGCAGCCCCGGATAATTGGAGCACACACTGCAAAAATTCAACACAGCCGCTTCCTCGCCGATCTGCATCATCTGCCCGGCCACCGGATTCATCCGGATAATATTCAGCTCCTGATCCAGCACCAGAATTCCGTCCGGACTATGGGTAAACACATTCGCCAGCAGCTCCTGCTCCGACCGCAGCTTATGACTCTGCCAATAGATCATAAAGAAGAACAGCGTAATAATCATCAGCACAAACAAGAAAATCGGAACATATTCCAGCCAGCCCCGCTCCTGCTCATGCAGAATCGCCCGGATCGCCAGCACAATAATCAGGGTTGTCGTCACGGCCAATATTCCGTTTTTCACCATAAACCGCACGAAGGTTTTGGTCTTCTGAAACGTTGTCATTCCCGTTGTCATCCCGGCGCCTTCCCTCCGTTACCTCGTCTTATTGGAATTATATCATTGATTGGGGGGGAAGGTGGTACGACAAATTCGCTACGATCCCTTCACTTCTTTATGCTTGCAGCCGTGGTCGAATGGATCAGATACAGAAGCGCAATTGTACTGAACGATATGTCCGTTATCCCGCATGTAATAATAGATCTTTTGAGGCTCATCTCGAAAAGTCACATCAACACTAAACGTCGGCAATTTGGAAAATTGTCCTTTCAACGTGGAAATATCCGCTTCTTGGTAACCTTTTTCCTCCACCAAATAAGATTGGACATCTTTCTCTAACTGATAGACGGTTAACTTGATCCAACCAAATAGAATCACAATTCCTACAAAGAACATTATTAGAAGGATACTGAACGTTTTTTGGATAACATTCACCGAAACGGCCTCCTTCCTTCAGTAAATATATGGAACATTCCTTTTATACTATACCATCTTTACTCCGCTCCTAAATAGATAAGCAGACTGTCGGGAAAATCCTTAAGGTAATGTTAAGGTTCATCCTAGTTAACTGAAAGATAGGCCCGTTATAATGAACGTACAGCTTGAAGATGCGATGATTAGAAAAGAGGTGAACCATGAGCAAAACGATACTGGTCGTGGATGACGAGAAGGAAATCCGGGAGCTGCTGCGGTTGTATATCGAAAAGGACGGATATTCTGTCATTCAGGCGGAGAATGGATTAGAGGCCCTGAAGCAGGCAGCGTCCGCGCGGATTGATCTGGCGGTGATCGATATTATGATGCCGGAGCTGGACGGTTACCAGCTTATCAAGGGTTTGCGGGCACACAGCAATCTTCCGATTATTGTGGTGAGCGCCAAAACGCAGAATCACGAAAAAATCCTGGGACTGGATCTGGGTGCCGACGATTATGTAGCCAAACCCTTTGACCCTCTGGAAATTGTGGCCCGGATCAAAGCCCAATTGCGCCGTTACGACTGCGTTGCGGCAGATGCCGAAAGGGTTATGCTGTGCACAGGCGGGTTAAGCCTGGATGTTACGGCTTGTACGCTTCGCTTTGGTGCCGGGATCATCCCACTTACCGCCACGGAATTTAACATGATGAAGCTGTTTATGCAGCAGCCCGGACGTGTATACACCAAGCAGCAGATTTATGATGCGGCCTGGCAGGAGTCAGCCATCGTCGACGATAATACGGTGATGGTGGCCATCAGCAAGCTGCGGGGCAAGCTGCCTGGCGATAGCGCGGTATCCATCGGAACGGTCCGGGGTTTGGGATACCGCCTGGAGGTGGGGATATGAAGAACAGACGAAGCTTCAAAAGCCTTATCATGCGCAGCTTCATCGGCTGTATCCTCGGCATTGCACTGTCGCTTCTGCTGCTGGAGTTTTTGTTCAGCCTGTTTACCTGGAAGAACGGCATGAACTTCTCGGAGCTGGCCTCCTCCCCCTTGGAGGAAGGAACGAAAAAGCTTCAAATCATATTGTCGGCCTCCTGGATACTCATAACCGCTGCCGTGTATGCTGCAGGGATTATCCTGTTTGGACGGGGAATGAACAAGAAGCTATTGGTTCCTGTGAGGAAAATGGAACAAGGCTTTAAGGCAGTAACCGCCGGCCGTTTGGACACCACGCTGGATTTTGAAACGGAAACGGAATTTAAGGATATGCGGGATGGCTTCAATCTGATGGTACAGAAGCTGAAGGAGTCCGAGGAAAAACGGATGACCATGGAAAACGAGCGGATGCAGCTTTTTTCGTACATCGCCCATGATTTAAAAACCCCCATCACCACCATTTCCGGCTATGCGCAAGCCTTGTCCAGCGGTTTGGTGGAGGAGCCGAACAAACAGCAGGAATACCATCTGGCGATAAAAGCGAAAGCCGGGCAGATGAACCAATTGATTGACCAGCTGCATTTTTATTCCAAGCTGGGTACCCCCCAATACCGGATGAAGGTGGAAAAGGTTGATTTGGCCGAGCTGCTTCGTGTTTCCTGCGCCGTTATATTCGGTGAAATCGAAAACAAGCAGATGACATTGGAGCTGCAGCTCCCGGACACCCCCGTATATTGTATGGCGGATTCGCTGGAAACCAACCGTGCCATTAGCAATCTGCTCACCAATGCCATCCGCCATAACCCTGCGGGCAGTCTACTGTCCGTGGGACTGACAGAGGAACCCGGCTGTATCACCATCCAAATTGACGATAACGGACCTGCCATCCCGGAGGCTATCGCCGGGAATCTGTTCGAGCCTTTTGTTTCCGGCAGCGATTCAAGAAGCGCCAGCAGCGGGACAGGACTGGGGCTTGCCATTGTGAAAAAGGTAATGGAGCAGCATTCGGGTGAGGTTTTCGTATTGGCTGCCCCCTCCCCTTATACCAAGAGGTTTGTCTTAAGGTTTCCGAAAGATAAGGGTACAGAAAGATAGAGGGATGGATATGTATCGGAGAATGATTCAGAACGATATGCGCCGAAGCAAGGTGACTACCGCGACGGTGACAGCATTTATCCTCATTTCCGCCATGCTGACCGCGTTGGCCGCTTCACTCTCCGCCAACCTGATGGGCACTATCGACCATATGCTGCTTTCGGCAAAGTCGGTCCATTATATGCAAATGCACACAGGTGGCGTGGATATGGGACAACTGCGGCGATTCGCAGACTCCAACGGCACGGTGGAGGAGGTTCAGGTGCTGGAGTTCCTCAACCTGGAGGGTTCAGATATTGTCATCGGGGAGGATTCCCTTGCCGGAAGCATACAGGACAACGGCCTTTCCGTGCAGGGGGACAAATTCGACTTCCTGCTTGACCTGAACGGTGAGGTTATCCATCCTGCCAACGGCGAAATGTATGTGCCTCTCTACTATAAGGAAGAGGCCGCGTTGGGCGATCCGGTGGTTATCCATGGCGTTTCCTTTACCGTTGCAGGATTTTTAAGAGATTCCATCATGAACCCCGCATTGATTAGCTCCAAGCGGTTTCTGGTGAGCCCGGCGGATTTCGAGAAGGTCCGTGTCTTCGGACAGGTCGAAAACCTGATTGAATTCCGGCTGGCCAAGGACGTATCCTTCCAAGCCTTCGAGGCGGCCTATCTGGAAGCGGGGCTTCCGGCCAATGGCCCGCCCCCGATCACGTACACGCAGGTGAAGATGATCAACGGCCTTACGGACGGCATCATGATTGCTGTGCTGGTGCTGATCGGCCTTCTGGTTATCATGGTGGCGTTCTTGTGTATCCGCTTTACCCTGCTGGCCAAAATCGAAGAGGATTACAAGGAAATCGGTGTCCTGAAGGCGATTGGCATACCGTTGCAGCAGATGAAAAAGCTCTTCCTTGCAAAATACGGCGTCATGGCCGGGGCGGCGTGTGTATTGGGCTTTCTGGCCTCCCTGCCCCTCCAAACTCCCTTTATGCGGAACATCCGTCTGTATATCGGGGAAGGTGGCAGCCCATTACCTGGTTTTGTCTGCGGACTTTTGGGAGCGGCGGTCATCTTCGGGATGATTTTGCTGTATGTGAACGGCGTGCTGCGGCGCTTCCGCAGGATATCCCCGGCACAGGCGGTCCGGTTCGGCGCACCCCGGGACAAATCCAGATCAGCCAGACTCCTCAGGCTGAGCTGGAACCGGCTTTTTTCGCGGAATGTGTTTCTCGGTATCCAGGATGTCCTTGTCAGGAAAAAGCTCTATCTCACCATGCTGATGGTGCTGGTCATTTCCTCCTTCCTGATGATCGTTCCGCAGAATATCAGCAGCACCATCTCGAAGGATAGCTTCATCACCTCCATGGGGATGGGCATATGCGACGTCAATATCGGAGTGATGCGAACACAGGTGGAGGACGTTCCGGGGAAAGCGGCGGAAATTGCCGGTATGCTGGCGGCGGATCAGAATGTGGAACGGTACGCTTTGTTCACCGGCCTGATGCTTAACCGGAGGACAGATGACGGAAGGACAGAGCGGCTGCGGGTAACCGTGGGGGATTATGCCGCCTATCCCATAACCTACTCCAAAGGACACGCGCCTCGATCAGAATCGGAGCTGGCCCTCTCTGTCCTCAATGCCAAGGATCTTGAGAAAACCATTGGGGATGAAGTGGTATTAATCGTGGACGGTGCTGAAAAACACCTGACAGTATCCGGCATTTATTCGGATGTCACCAACGGGGGACGGACGGCGCAGGCCACTTTTGACGCAAAACATGAAGAGGTTTTGAGTACGGGCATTGCGGTGACCTTCCGTGACCGGCAGAATGTGAAAGCAGCCATATCGCAGTACAGGGAGCAATTCCCCTTCGCCAAGGTTACCGGCATTGACGAAACCATTAGGCAGATGCTTGGCCCTGTGCGGAATGCCATCCAAAAAGCCTCCGTCACCGCCATCGGAGCAACCGCCCTGCTGATCCTGCTGGTTACAATGCTGTTTATGAACATGCTGGTGGCGAAGGACCGTTATCCCATCGCCATCCTGAAGGCCACGGGCTTCACCGGCATGGATATTCGCAGACAATATCTTACGCGGTCCATCACTGTCCTGGTGCTGGGAGTTACCGTGGGCACCATACTGGCCAATACGCTGGGAGAGCTAGTGGGCACAGCGATTATCTCCTCCTTTGGCGCAGCAGCCTTCCATTTTGCGGTAAACCCCTGGTTTGTCTACCTGGTTTGCCCCCTGCTGATCGTTGCCTGCGTCGTCACCGCCACCATGTTAGGCGTTTCCGGCATTCAGAACGTCAGAATTTCCCACCATCTCAAGGAGGCGTAAGCAGATGAATACCATCCTATCAGGCAAAAATATCGTGAAGACCTTTGGCAAGGGGAACGAGCTGGTCAACGCGCTGAATGGAGTAAATGTGGACATTGCCAAGGGAGAGTTTGTTGCCGTGATGGGACCTTCCGGGTCAGGCAAATCTACCCTGCTATTCGCGCTCAGCGGCATGGACGGGATTACAGGCGGGTCGGTGAAGATCGGGGATATCGAGCTTTCGAAGCTTCATGAAAAAGCGCTTGCCAATGTGCGCCGGACCCAAATGGGGTTTATCTTCCAGCAGTCCACTATGCTGAGGAACTTGAATATTCTGGACAATATTATCCTGCCCGCGGCAAGTAAGGGCAAGAAGGATCGGGAGAAGCTCACCCAAAAGGCAGCCGCTCTGATGAAGCAAACCGGGATTGCCGGGCTTGAAAACAGAGATACCACCGAGGTTTCAGGCGGCCAGCTCCAGCGGGCCGGCATCTGCCGCGCCCTGATGAACGCGCCGGAGATTCTCTTCGCCGACGAGCCCACCGGTGCACTCAACTCCAAATCGGCGGAGGACATTATGAGCTTGCTGGTGGGAATCAACCAAGAAGGCACTGCGATCCTGCTGGTGACCCACGACCCGAAGGTCGCAGCCCGAGCTGACCGAGTTTTGTTTACCAAGGACGGAAGCATCGTCTCCGAGCTGCCGCTGGGTAAGTTCAATCCCCGGGAGATAGAGGCCCGGGGTGAACAGGTACTCGCCGGTATGGCGGCAGTGGGGATTTAAGTTATTTCTCAGCTGCATCCCATTTTTTAATTCGTTTAAAATCCTTATTCATAGAGGAAATCTTCAATTTTCTACTTCTGAACAAATTTTTAATATCAGAGACATTATCGTATGAGAGTTGAATGTAAAAGTAGTTTATAAACTCCAAGATTGCAAAACCATATATGAAGAAGGTGATGGTTAACCCTCCTAATGGCAAAGCTGGGTACCATTTAATGAAATCTAAAGCAAATCCAACAATTGCAGTAATCATCATAACAACGTTCACCGTTTTTGAATGATGTAACTGACGAAGAACCTTCAACAGAGTTTTAGGGTTATTCTCGTTTCTTAGTCTCTTAAGTTTTACATACCAATAAATCGTTCCTTGTAATAAAAGAAACTCTAGTAGGATAAAGGATACCCAAAATGAATAGAGAGAATACAATTGCAGCTTGGGGAATGTAGAATTTACTATAAAACTAACGGGTACAAAAGTGATTATAGAAAATAATTCCCCCGAATATAAATAAGCCATTCTTTTTTCTAATGTTCTTTTCAAAATTACCGCGCACCTCCTTACCCAAGATTTTTATGGGAGCTTTACATTGGAGCCAATCCCTTGCGTACGGTTTCGGCAAAAGCCCGCACTACATCCCGGTCAAACTGGGTTCCGGCGTTATGTCGCAGCTCCTCTAACGCTTCCTCCGGCGAAAAGAGGGGTTGGCTGCCCCGCGGGGAGGTCATGGAATCGTAGGCGTCGGCAACAGCCAATATCCTGGATGGCAAGGGAATGGCCTCACCGGACAACCCTTTTGGAAATCCCTTGCCATCCATACGTTCGTGGTGGCACAGGATGATCGGCGCCAATGAGGCGTATTCGCTGGCCGACTTCAGAATCCGGTAGCCCCGTTCCGGATGCCGTCTGAATTCCATCCATTCCTCCTCGGTGAGTGGTTCTTCCTGAAACAGCACCCTGTCGCTTAGACTGATTTTTCCAATATCATGAACCAAAGCGGCGGCTGCCGTTTCTTGCACCAGCTCCTCGCCCAGTTCCATTGCCACTGCTATGGTACGGCTGATCTCACTGACCTGCCGGTTATGAGCTTCCTCTGCCGGACTTTTGGCGTATAAGGTGCGGAGAATTCGCCTGACCGTCTCATTGTGCACCTCGTTGCTGTCACGAAGCTTACGGGTGTACATGGCATTTTCTGCTTCGAGGAACACGTCTGTCATCTTCTGCTCGATTGAATCCTTGGTGGCGGATCCGAACGAAACGGAAAAAATCATAAATTCGTTCTGCTCCTCGGAGAGGGTGTGCTCCAGATGGCGGATGATCCCCTCTGCCTGCTCCTGGTTCGTACGGGGAAGCAGGATCACGAATTCGTCTCCTCCAATCCGTGCTAAAACATCGTCTGCCCGGCAAGCCCCCTGCAATATGGAGGCAATGCGGATCAGCATCTGGTCACCGGTCATATGGCCAAAAGCATCATTCGTCAGCTTCAGACCGTTGACATCCGCCAGAATGAAGGAAACGGGAAGCTGCTCCTCCGTATCCAGCAGTTGAAGCTCCAATTCATAGAATCTGCGGTTGTAGAGGCCCGTCAGTTGATCATGGTAGCTGAGATACAAAATTTCCCGCTCTGCCCGTTTGCGCTCTTCAATATTGCGGGTAACGCCGACGATCTCAATTTCACCCTCTGCATTGTAACGGTACTTGGAGGAAGTCTCCACCCAGATAGGGTGGCCGTCCCGGTGGAGATTTTGGATCTCGGCAATGTATGGCTCATTTATGCTTGTCCCGCTCTGAAGAGCCTGGAGCCGCTGGGGAAACCGCTGTTTAATTTGCTCCAGAGATTCCCTGGCTACCAAAATCTCCACATTTGCTTGCATCGCCTCTTCCGGGCGGTAACCAAACAAGGGATAAACGGGCGGACTAATATAGGTGAAGGCCCATTGGGTATAATTAAAGACCCAGATGACATCCGAGGCAAAATCGGTGATCAGCCGGTATTTTTCCTCACTCTCCCGCAGCTTCTCCTCCATTCTTTTTCGCTCCGTAATATCATGGTGGGTGGAAAGGGTGCAGGGTTCGCCCTGATAGTCGATCATCATCGCACTGCCCATGGCCCACAGCTCCTTGCCCCGCATGGTGCAAAGATGCATTTCCCAGTCCTTGATCAGGCCGTTTTTTTGGACAGCTTCAATGAAGCGAAGCCGATCCTCCGGGTGAATCCATATGGGCAAAGTCGTTTGGTTTGAAAGATCGGTTTCCTCCAATTCAAACAGTTTAAAGCCCAACGGGTTGGAGTAACGGATGGTTCCATCCAGCGCAACGATGCTAAGTGAAAAGGGGAGATTATCGATGATCCGGTGGAATTGCAGCTCATTCTCCTTCAGAAGCCGCATCAGCCGGGCATGCTCCTCCACCTGCTTCCGTTCCTTGGTCACATCCAGAAAGTTCACTACAAAGCAGAACTTCTCCGGTGAATACACCTGGATGCGGTACCAGCGTCCCAGAGCCTCCAGATATTCCTCGAATTCGGCAGTTCCTCCGTCCAGCGAAATTGCACCATAAGCCGCGATGTAATCGAATGCCTCTCCGCGAATGCCGGGGAGAACCTCCGTCACCCGTTTGCCAATGATCGCAGACGTTAATCCTGTCATTTTCTCAAACGCCGGGTTTATCCGCAAGAATTCATAATCGCATGGCTTCCCTGCCTCATCGAGTATGATCCGGTGGTAAGCAAAGGCCATAGGTGAATGATCAATCATCGATTCATACGGCAAAGTCTCCATACAATCCCTCTTTCTGTTCCGTTCAATGGTAGTAGAATTTACAACCATTATGTCATGCCCATTCTTTTTTGACCATAACCAAGCTTTCATTTTATCTAAAATGGGTCCGGAAATAAAAAATAGAGCCGTCAACATACCGCCCGGCTCCGTTTTGCCTTTCGATATTAAGTTTGGTAAAGGCTTGGCTATCCTGCATGCTGCACATAATTCTCTGCTTGCAGCCGAAACATCTCGGCATATTTCCCATTTTGCTCCATCAATTCATTATGGCTGCCTCGTTCAACGATCTCCCCTTGATCCATCATAAATATTTTGTCCGCCATTCTAGTTGTAGAGAGACGGTGGGAAATAAAAATGACACTTTTGCCGACAGCGCCATGTAGTAAGGTCTGATTCAATTCGTATTCACTGATCGGATCTAGGGAACTGGAGGGTTCGTCCATGATCAGATACCGGGACGGCTTGAAGAAACATCGGGAAATGGCTATTTTCTGTGCTTCGCCTCCAGAAAGATTGATCCCGTCTTGATCAAATTCCCGGGTTAACGGCGTATCGATACCTTGTTCCGATAATAGAATCCGTTTATACACTCCTCCAGCAACCAGCGCCTCTTCTATTTTTCCTCGATCAGATGGAGAGACGGGGCTCATACTTACATTCTCCGCTACCGTAGCCGCATAGATCTGAAAATCTTGGAAAGCCACACCAAATTGTTCGCGGTATCGGTCCACTTCAAGATCCCGGATATCAACCCCATCCAGCAGAATTCTGCCTTCCGTCACATCCAGCAAACGAAGCATTAATTGAATCAGAGTCGTTTTACCCGCCCCGTTGTACCCAACTATCGCGATTTTCTCCGTTGGTTTGATTTCAAAGGATAAATGACGCAAGGTCGGTTGATTGGAGCCCTCATAACAGAAGCTTACATTCTCAAATGCGATGGTCCCAATCTGATCTCCAGGTAAAAGAGGCGACGCGGTATTTTTTATCTTTTGCTCCTGCTCCAAAAACGTTTTTAATTTGACGGCATACAAGCTATGCTGCTGCAACTGGGAAAGGATCGACACTACACTTTGCAGGCTGCCCTTTAAATTCCATACCCCATTGATCATCCCCATCATCGAGCCATATGACAGGGTTTGCAGCACAATGGACTTATAAGCCATCAGGATCAGATATATACCATCCAGCAATAACGTGCCGCATATAAACCGGTCTAAAAAGCGGTAAAGGATTAGCTTGGGTGACGTATTCTGAACGACTTGCCTAACGCCCTCATTGCTTTGCCTAAAGTCCCGCTGAAGTCTGTCATCCATTTCATGAAGGCGCATCTCCTTCGCATAATCCGGCAAGTAGAACAATCGGCTGATATAAGCAAGCTTTCTTTTGAGCGGAACGGTTTGTTCAGTTTGTTCAAAAGAAATCCGATTTGTTTTTGCATTCAGGAAAATGGATAGTGCAAAGGAAGCCCCCACAAAAAACAGCCCTATAGCATCGAGAGTTGCGATAACCGCTCCTATCCCCACAATCGTTACTACTTGTTGAATGGCACTCCCAAAGGTAGCAAAACAGCTGAATGCTCTTGTATCCGCCTCCGAGGAAGCGAAGATAAAATCGTTATAAAATGAAGGCTGGTAATATCGTTCTAAATCAGTTTTTACCGCTTTGGTGAACAGTTCGGTCTGCATGTGCTGATGAAGCCGTTCCTTCATCTCCGGATAAATTCTCTCCTGAAGGAATGAACCCAAGGTATGAATTCCTAAGTTGAAGCAGCCAACAAAAATCAGAAAAACAAGGACGCCAGAGAATGGCTTATTGAATTGGACAGCGTCAATAATTACTTTGGAGACCAATACACCTCCTACGATGCTATAGAGCCCAAGCAGAACATGGTAAAACATGGTCAGCCCAAAATATACAGGAGTGCACTGGAACACATACCGGATCAGCATCCCATTATTTCTGAGTATTGGTATACTAAGCTTCTTGTCCATATGCCCCTCCTTCTGTATAGCTTTCAGCCTGCATCTTGTACATCTCCGCGTATTTGCCATTCTGCCTCATTAATTGGTGATGAGTACCTTCCTCCACAATACAACCCTTATCCATCACAATGATTTTGTCAGCGCTTACGGTGGAAGAAAGACGATGGGAGATGAAAATGACTGTTTTGTCCTCCGCGGCTCTCGTCATCATTTGAAACAGCTCATGCTCGGCAATAGGGTCCAGCGCACTGGAGGGTTCATCCATAATCACGATTTTACTGGGTTTGGCAAACACTCTGGAAATTGAAATTTTTTGGTTTTCACCACCGGATAAGATCATACCATTATCATCGAATTCCTTTGTCAGAACGGTGTTAAGTCCCTTGGGCATTCGCTCCACCTTATCAAGTAAACCGACCTTCTGTAAGCTTTTTGCGGCTAAGGCTTTATGCCCTTCTCCAGCAGCTTCTTGCATCAACACATTCTCGGCGACGCTGAAGGAAAAAATCTGAAAGTCCTGGAGAACTGTACTGAACAAGGCTCTGTATTTCTTCACATTATACTGCTTGATATTAATCCGATTGAGCATGATTTCGCCTTCCGTAGGATCATACAGTCGAAGAATGAGCTTAGTCAGCGTTGTTTTACCCGAACCGTTGTGACCGACAATGCATACTTTCTCCCCTTGCCGGATTTGAATATGGATATGCTTCAGGCTGGGCTTGTCCATACCCTCATACCAAAAGGAAACATTGTTCAACGTCAGTACAGCCTCATCGGCTGGCGGTGTAAGTCCGCCCTGGCTTTGGGGGATTTGGGGTTCATATTCCATAAAACCTTTCAGGTTATCGATATATAGGCTGTTTTCGGAAAGCGCAATCATTTTCTTGGTAATATCCACCATACTGTTCGACAGCATCATAATGGAATTTACGAGAACGATGTAATCCCCAATCAGCAGGGTTTTGGAGACCATCATTCTGTAAGTGGCATATATTATGGAACCGACAAACATAATGGTTTGACTCGAACCCATTTGCAGAGAGAGCAGAAGCGCCAGTTGCTTGCCATACTTTTTTATCCGGACAACATTTTGCTTGATGGAGTGCTGAAATTTGTCCAGCAGTACCTCAAGTATCCCGGTAAGCCGGAATTCCTTCGCATACTGAGGCAAATATACGACTCTCTTCACATAGTCCTTGATCCGGTTATCCTTCACATTTTCAGTGTACAGCCGAAACCTGATTTTGTTCATGAGGTTGTTAATGAAGAAGCTCGTGCATAACGGAATACATGCAAACAAGATCGCGATATGGTCAAGTGACATCATGATGCTTACAATCGCAATGGCTGAAAGAATCGTTCCCGCCAGATCCGTAACATGATCCAAAACCTTTACCGCTCTTCCGTTTGCTTCAGCAACGGCCTTGGTATGTGTATCGTAATAATTCGGATTTTCAAAACAAGCCAATTCAACGTCTAATGCTTTATCGAAGAGCTTCAGATTGATATATTCGAAGATGGTTTGATCCGTTTGCGGCCTGATTTTGCTCGTATACCACGTTTGGAAAAGATCCACAAAAAACAATACCGCCATGGCCAGGCCAATGAATAAAGCAACCTCCGAAAAGGAGACTCCATCCTGTAACGCATTGAATAACATTCGGGTGAAAATGACATAAAAGAAGACCGTCCGTCCATAGCTTACGGTCTTCAAAAGCAAATCCACCCCTATTCTGGATGGACATGCTTCTGCTATAAACTTAAGCATATAAAGATTATTGGATAACGACATGGTCTTTTCCCTCATGAATATCCACCTATTCTTAATCCCATTTTAATGAAATTATATATGGAACATTCCATTTATACTATACCAAAATTCCTTTTTGACAATTGAATAGGCTGCCCCAACCGGATATGTTACCGGTACAGGGCAGCCCTTTAATGGTTAATCGCCAATCACTGTAATGTGAACGGTATCGCTGGTCGCTTTACCTAACACAGTGGAGGTGAGGGACAGTTGATCCCCCAGCTTAAGCAATTCTGCAGGAACATATATAGAATACGTACCGGAGGCTGAAGCAATGGTTCTGCCGTTCCAATTTCGGGTGTCGTTCATCAACTTCACAAGGGCTCCTGGTTCTGCGGTTCCAATGAAGCAGTTAGACTCATTTAATCCTGTATAGCTCGGAGCAGAGGTTTGGCCCTCAGTGGCCCGTACGGTCAACCGAACCGGGTCGCTCTTCTTAAGGCCCATTGCTTGTGATGTCACTAGAAGCTCTTGACCGGGAACCAGTATCTGGTCTATAAGGCTGCTATCAGAGAATTGACCCCTGTAGACCCCGATAGCCATTACGTAGCTTCCTGTGACGGTTGTGACATACACAGTGATGTTATCATCAATAGGATGGGTTGTTCCACTTAACGTCAACGCATTGGTATAGATCGTACCGGCAACTACCGGGGTTGGTGATTTTGCCGAAGCCTGAACTACAACCTGCACCGGATCGCTGGCTGCTTTACCGGAAGTTAATGCAATAATCGTGATTGTGTCTCCTGCCTGCAAATTATCCCAAGATGTAACAAATAAAAAGCTGCCGTCATCAGAAGAGGCTATGACCATACTTCTGGAAATTCCGCCGTTTCGGGCATATTGGAGTTGGACAAAGGCACCTGGCTCCGCTTTTCCTGTAATCAACGCTTCCTTAGCATCCACTTGGACCGGCTGGGCTGTTTGTCCGTTTACAGCCTGAACCATAACACGAACCGGAGCACTCTTTTTCTTGCCAAGGGTTTGGGCGGTAAGCAGAAGCTCCATTCCCTCCGGCAAAAGAGTGTTAGAATCCAGGAAATCCTGCAACATAAACCGGTCTGAACCCTGATACCCGTAATAGACCGTGCCTCCATCAGGCTTGGACAACCGGATGATGGTATGAGCATTGGCAGGCATAGCTTCAGTTGTTCCTGACAATTGCATGAAATTACTGTATACCGTTCCACTAACAGTAGGCGTTGCTGTTACAGGAGCGGCTTGAAGGGTGGCCCAAACAGGATCGCTTGTTGTTTGCCCGATTACAGTTGACGTAATAGCCAGTTTGTCACCTTCTTTAAAATAGCCCTCGGGAAGCGGCAGGGTGAAGGCACCTGTAGTAGATGAGGCGGCAATCGTCTGCTTGAAGTCCGTACCGCCGACAATGGTAACATAGGAGCTGAACTCTGCCCAGCCGCTGACCAGCAGCTCATTTGTTACATCCAGCATAACCACGGCGGTCTTAACACCGGCAGCTTGGACAATAAGCTCAACCGGCTCGCTCTTTTTCATTCCATATTTATGAAAGACAAGATAGAGCGATTCACCGGGGGTTACATTGATATCGGTATAGTTAATACCTTCCATGGTGAAAGATCCATTTTCTCTAACGCTCGCCGAGCTGAGATTAAAGCCGTTTTTCGTCCAAAGTGACACATAGGCGTAGTCATTTCCTTCGACGGGGTCGGCAGAACCGTTCAGTTTCCAGCCGTTAGTGTAAACTGAACCAGAAACTGTTGGCGTTACCGCTTGTGGTGCAGGTTGGACAATTAGTTGAACCGGCTGGCTGGTAGCTTTGCCCAATGCGGCAGCAGTAATGGTCAATCTCTCGCCTATTTCGAATTGGCCCTCATAGCCATGGAACGTAAAACGTCCGTCTGAAGCAGCCTTGACAGCGGCAATTCTCGTAAATCTCTCTCCAACTCCGTTTGAACCGCCATCACTGGTTCCCGGTTCAACCGGGACATATCTGTATTCCATATGGACTGCTGCCCCCGGCTCAGCTGTTCCGGTAATATTGGATACTTCATTCACAACGTCTGTAATGACCGGTATGGCTGTTTCTCCCGTTGTCGGCAGAACAGTCAGAATAACCGGCTCGCTGGTGATTTTTCCGTAGGCCCTGGCAGTGACCAAAACCTCTTCACCGGCAGTAAGGCTTCTATTGTAGAAAAGGAGATTAACGCTTGAAAGTTCGAACTTCCCTGAAGAAGCTGCACAGCCATAAGCTACTGAAGTACCGTCCCGCTTGGATAGGAAAATTTCCGTTGACTTATTTTCGGCAGCGCCCTCCGCTGTTCCCCATAATTCAAATCCATTGGGGTAAATGGCTCCGGACACAACAGGCTTGGCCGTTTGAAGCACTGTTCCATCCGTCGGAACAACATGCACTTCATTGGAGGTATAGGCAATGCCGCCTGTCCAGGCTTTTACCATGAAATAGTAATCCGTGTTTTCCAAAAGCCCCTTTGCTGTGTAGGTCACGCTTTGGACAGTAACCAACGGGATTTCATACGAACCGCTGCTTCTGGAATGGTATACCTGATAAGTCACCCCATCACCAATGGAAGTCCAATATAAAGCGGCTTCCCGGTTTCCTGCTTCAGCCTTCAAATGGATCTCAAAAGGCGCTTTCACAGTGACGCTTATACGTTCAGATAACCCCATGCAGGAGACGATGATTTCTGCAGTTCCTCCAGACAGAGCTGTTACAGTTCCTGCGGAGGTGACCGTTGCAATCATGGGATCGGTGCTGACAAACGCGGCCTTGCCGATTAATAAAGTTGAGGTGTGGTCGGAATAGCTGCCGAAAACCTTCAGGTCACGGCTTTCCCCTTTATCCAGTGACAACTGGTTCGGCTCAACTAAGAGAGCTACCAGCTCTGCCGCAGGCTGCAGCGCCGCGACGGTAATATGGAGGGTTATGGTTTCCGTTTTGTTGTTTTTGGCCAAGGTTGCCGTCAATACAACGGCAGCATCAGCCGATCCGATTGCAGGGCGGGTAACAACTCCGCTGCTTGTAATTAATGAAGCATCCGAGGTTTTCCAGGTAATAGTGACTCCCGTAGCCGGATCGGTTACCGGAAGAGTAATGTCATGGGAAACAGATGCCTGGCTGTCGTTCTCGTGATATTTAATTTTCAGCAGATTAACTGCTGCCTTTAGGGCATAAACAGTAATTGTCTCTTTGGCGCTCTGCAGTATGGGTTCATAACCCGCAATTTCCTGCGAATCGATCCCCAGGACAAGGGCATTATTGAACAAAATTTCCGCAGCCTGAATGTGGGCATCCTGCAGGGAGGAATATTCTGTTACCTCACCGATTCCCCCTATGGCTGCCGCCATATTCGCTTTAAGTTCAACCAGGACGCCGGCAGACACGTCTACGGATACTCCAGGAGCGGCAACAATGGGGACAGCCCCGATGGTGGCTGCATCACCTTCCAGCTTCACGTTGGCCTCAAGCCGCAGACTGGTAATGTTGGCAGTGGACAGGTTGAGTGTTGCGCCTTCGGCTTCCTTGGCTACTGTTACTTGGTTGATCTGGCCTTTACCTGCCAGTTCAATGGCTGCATGAGAAGAAGTAATGCTAATATTGCCCAAAGTTGCACCATCAGCTACGTCGATGGAGGCCTCTTTGCCTACTTGAAGCGTTGAGACAGAGGTGACACCGCCTTCCTTCGGTGCAGCGATTTTAATTTGGGTGCTGGCGCTATCTACGGTAATATTGCCTTTAATGGTTCCGCGAAGCTCCACTTCCTGACCTGCTGCTCCATAGCCGATCTGGATCATGCCCAGACTGCCGGCAGTAGATTCAATGATAGCTTTGGATTGGATAAGTGTTGTTGTAATCAGCGATCCGTCAAGAGTTTCAATCCGGGTAGGATGACTTTGATTCGTGGAGGCTATTTTCAAGGTATTGATGATGGTATTTTGGAGTTTGATGGTGTCCGGGCTGCCGGACAGTACCTCAATCCGGTCCGCCTCCACATTGCGCAATGTGATCTCACCGTTTTCACCGGGGTCAAGAGTGAGTGTGCCGGTAATGACAGTTAAACCGCTGGCAGGGCCCAAGGTACCGGAGGATTTAATCGTTAAAGAAGTGTAGGTGCCGCCCTTATTGAGCTTCTCTGTGTCGGTCAATGTAGAGGCGCTGCCTCCGATTGGACCCGGACCACCCCCGCCGGCGAAGGCTGTCATGCCGGTGAAGGACTTCATGCTGTTCAGGCCTTTGTAGATCAGGGGATAAACCGTGCCGGCAGCTTGCGGTTCGGTGGTTAATACGACGAGGGTCTTGTTTCCTGGTTTGCGCTCAGCCTTCAAAATTTTCAGCCCAGCGAAAGCAAAGTCGGATAAGTCTATACCCTCAGGTTCATTGAAGAAGCTCACTTCAACCGTAGTATTGGTAATGGCTTCAACCTTCGAAACCGGTGATGGTACTTCGGTTGCGGCCAGGATTTGAGCTTTCTCCACGAATACGTGCTTATTATGTATGAACTCATACGTCAATCGGGCCAGAGCCTGTCTTTCCGCATGGTCTTGGGGATGAAAGGATATGGCTCCGTTTTGTTCAACCCCATTAATAAACCCAATCTTGTAAGCCAGGGAAACAGCGGATTGGGCCCAATCGGAAATCTTGTTCTGGTCAGCCAAATCAGTATGGACAGGAAGCTGGCTTGCGGTTTTCTCCAAATCCAGGGCCCGCATAAAAAACACAACCAGCGCTTCCCGGGTTACCGGGCTGTCGGGGGAAAACATGCCGGGCGAGGTTCCTTCTGTTATGCCGAGCTCAGTAATGGCTCCTACATACCCGTTGTACCAGCTTGCTGCAGCCACATCGCCAAACGGGGCGGCCGCTTCCGGCTTTTCCTGTAAACCAAGCGCAAGCGAAAGAATCTTGGCGAATTCCGCCCGGGTCATGGCTTGCTCAGGCCGGAATGTCCCGTCCCCATAACCATTGACAATTCCCTGCTGGACCAAACTTTGAATTTCCTTCTGTGCGTAAGAGCCGCTAATATCCATTAGCGAAGCTTCCGCGCCGTATGCCATAGCTGGCATCAGCATAGTGGCCAGCAGCACAAAAACCAGGAGTATGCTAACCTGCCTTCGACCTTGTTTACCTGCCATTGTTCTCCTCCAGTGGATGATACTACCCTATTATTCTCCCAAAACAAGCATGAGCCCCGAAAATTCGACCCAAATTGAGGAAGTAATGTAAGAATAATATCCCAAAAACAGGATCATGGCAACGGTTTCACCAATGTTTGGCGAACTTTGTAAACTAATGGACTATTTCGTATACATACAAGCTACTCTAGCACTACAAAGCTACGCCTTCAGATCCTTCTCCTGCATAGACTGCAACAAAAGGGCTCTTCATATAAAGAGCCTTTTGTGCATTCATATTAGGCTAGTTTACTCCTAAATAATAAATATTGTAAATCAATACAGCCGCCTCAGCTCGGGTGGTCAAATTCTTCGGATGAATGCCCTGTCCATCGCCGTGAATAAGGCCCATTTTGCTCAGCTCCACGACACTGTTCAGTGCATAATCCGAAACCTCCGCCATATCGGCAAATAAAGCTGGTTCCTGAGCTGCTGTTGTTTCGCCGGAAGTCCGTTTTACTGCCTTAAGCGCTCTATGCGTCATGACGATCATATCTTCCCTTGTAATGGATGCTTGCGGATTGAATGTATTGTCTCCGCTTCCTTGTACAATGCCCAGGCCTCTGGCAATACGCAGGGCTCCGTCGTAATAATCCTCCGCCTGCACATCAGTGAAGCGACTTCCCGGAGTTCCTTGCAGCTCCAGAACTCTGGCCAAAAGCAGCAGGAAATCCGCACGGGTCATTTGGCGGTCAGGATCGAATTGCGTCTCCGAGATACCGTTAATAATACCTTTGGAGGCAAGCACTTCAATCTGCTTGGCCGCCCAATCCAGCGAAGCGGTGTCATCAAATGTCTTCTTTACGAAGGCAGCTGCATACATGCCAAAATGGGTTGTCGAGAATGTCACTTGCCCCGTCTTTGGATCAAACTTACCGTTGGGAACGGGGATGACTTGGCCACTGCCGTCCAGATACCAGACTACAATATGCTCCGGCTCAAGCAGCTCATTTGCTGTTGGTTTGTATGGGATGCTCACTGTCACCGGCGCGTTAGGATTGCTCCACGCAATCGTCTCAACGCCTGCCTGAATGTCCAGCTCGATAACGGGATGGTTGCCGATTCCCGCCTTTATACTCTCATTAAGTCCGTTGATGTCCGCTCTCCCGACATAAAGTCCCACATACGCAGGCAGATTCGCTCCCGGGAACATGCCGTTAGGAAGAACGATTGTGGCCATCGGCGTTTCTACTTGAATGCGGATGTCCGTTTTCTTCCTGGAAATCGCCTCCGAAGGCAGCTCCAGAACATAGGCTTTCGCCTTCGGGACGTCCCCAACGATAATGCGAATTTCTTTATTCGCACTGCCGGCTTGCTCCAGTGTTTTGGTCCAAACCGCTGAGTCGATAGCGGCGGTGGCGGTCAGGCTCACAGGATCAAGCTTTACCGTCGGCTTTACGAACACACTATTCCCGTCACCGGAACCAGGTGTAGCTGCCGGGACTGTACCCGGGTTTGGTATCGGGGCTGATGTTGGTGTGGAGTCTGGCGTCGGCGTTGGTGTCGGTGTTGATGTAGGCGTTGGAGTTGGCTCCGTATTTGTATTTCCAATGACTGGAGTCACCTTCGCACCGCTGGTTACCGATCTGGACACCATTTGTGAGTCCAGCATTTGCAAGCTTGTTAATTGAATGGGGGCAGGTCCTGTGGATGTTGCTTTGAAGGTCAAGGTATACAGCGTCAAGTCCCCGCTTCGGCCGGGTATGGCACCCACCAAGGTATGAGCCAGCTGGATCGTATTCTCTTTTACGATGGGCGTGATCGCGTATCCCCCGGGACTGCTAACCGCACCTTTAAATTCAAGTCTGCTGGAATCGAACGTCACATTCACTTCATTCCCAAACAGATCCGTCAGCTGATTGCCCTTGACCTCGACGCGAATCTCCTCACCCAAAGCGGGTGAAGGTTTGTCGACGGACAACGAAAAGGAAGGGGAGCTTTCCGCAAAGGCAGCTATCGGCAGGATTCCGGTAATACCCAGCATGAGAACGATACAAAGGGTAAGAAGTCGACGTATCATGGAGCCATTCCTCCAATTGGTCAGATGGGGGATGACTTCTGTTATCCCCCACCCGATCTCCTCTTTTTTAATGAAGTATGCGCCGCGCCATAAAAACAAGATCGAATAGATCCAGCCTGCCGTTGCCGTCCGTATCATACAGGCGAAGGGACTGCCAATTGGCGGAGCTGCTGGTGGCGTTGTAGTTTGCCGCAATAATAGCCAAATCCCCGATACTTGCCAGTTGGCTGGCCTCAGCCCGGAACTGTATCAACGCCTGTGAGAGGGCGTCGCGAGCCTGATCCACCTGAGCTTGGGTGGCATCAATCTGACCGGATACCGCAAGGGCTGCAGCGATGGCATGCTTCAAGCCGTCTATCGCACTTTGCGGATAATAACCAAAACGCGGCGCATCCAGATTCAGAACCTTCGCGTTGGCAGCAGCTTCTGAAGCCTCGGCGAGGATTGCCGACAACTCAGTCTTATCCGGAGCAACAATGGTAATCTGGTGGGAATTCCCATTGCTTACGATCTGCTCATTGCCGAGCTGGTCACCCAGCACGATTCCACTCATATAAACACTCGTCGTAACCGACTGATGCATAGCCTTGAAGGTCAATGAAAGAAGATCCACTGTACCGGTCACCGGAGACGGGCCTGTGCTTGCCTCGATAACCCGGTACGTTCCTGGACCATAGACACTTCCCACTACGCTGAAGCCGTCCAGCAAGGAGCTCACGTCTACAAATTCCAGCTCCGCAGGATTGTAATGGACCGTTACGGATTTGGCATATACACTGCCGGTTACATTGGACAAACCATAAACCAGTTGGAAGGCTTCTCCCGTCTGTACGGAGCCTGGCCCGCTCAGCCGGTATGAAAGCGACTTCTCGCCCTCTGGAATCACAACCTCCTTATCCGGACTGGCCTGGAGTGTACCCGCCTTCATGTACCGGACATAGTACTTGCCGGCAGCAAGATCAGTGACCTCCTCTCCAGTAACCGGAGTATATTCTGCGGTGCCTTCCTTTCTATACTCCATTTTCACCGTCACACCAATGAGCTTTCCATCGCTGCCGTTGAAGGCTGCCGGTGCAACCCCTGCCGGTGTCACAGGTGCCGGTTGGTTCTGGTTGGACTCCCCGGTGAAAACCTCCCATTCCCACAACCCTACACCATTACCGTCCCGTACTTGCTTGGTCAACGTAACACGCAGCGACTTCACCTCCAATGAAGGGGTAAATGTATAGCTATTGTTGGCCCCCACCGGAGTATCCTTCACGACGATGCCGGTGGTTACCGTTCCTGCCGTAACCCATGCATTCGTTGCACTATCCTTAGGAATGTACGAATATGTGATTTTGGAGGGACCAAGGATGCCGCCATTATCCGTCCACAGCATCAAATTTGAACTTTGGAGGGTCGCCCCCTGCGGCCAATCATACTGCACCCATTCCTCAGAGCTGGTTACGCCCCATGTACCCCAATGGGGGATATTGGCAGTGTCCTTTCTTCCGTCATTGATTGCAGGGAGACTTTCCCAGGATGACGTGTAGCTGGCGGAAGCACTGGCGGCAAACGCCATATTATGCTCGCGCGGAGTGAGCAGCCGCAGATCGGTCAGCAGCCTTGTAATCGCCTGGGCAACCAGCTCCTCTGTAGCAGCCTTGTTGCCCATCACGGCGGATGCGTTGGCCTTGGCGACAGCTATGGGCGCCAGACCTTCACCGGTAAAGTTAGCCGCCTTTAATGTATCCGCATAGCTGTATAGCTTTGCCAGCTCCGTTTTGTCCACACCGCTTGTATAGCCGTTGACCTTCCATTCCAGAATACCGGTACCCACGGCAACGGGCTTCATATCAAGGCGTGCTCCAGTAATATAAGCAGGCTCAAAGGTGGTTATGTTGTATTTGTTCAATGCATTTCCGAGCCCGCTCACAGCTCTTGGCGTATACCAATTGCCGTTATTATCACGAAGCTGGAGCTTCATGTCGGTGGGCTGGAAATTTCCGGAGCCGTCCCGGAACACATACACATCCATAGACGACACCAGGAACGCTTCATCCCATTGATACATGATCCATGCAGGGTCCCCTTCTTTCCCCCAGTTATGCCAGGCGCTGTTCGCCGCTCCCTTGGTGGGAGAAAAATCAGCTGAGCTCTTGGGATCGAAACCGTTGTTCAATGCCTCCGGGTAGCCGTCACCGCCGGAGAAGCTGGCCGTAGGTCTTGCAGTCAGCGCATTATTATTAGGCTGTGATTTCACCACATATACGGTGACGCGTGCCTGCGAACTGATGCCTGTAATATTACCCGTGACTACGAATTCACCTTCATTGGCATAGCTGGCCGGATCATATCCGTTCCACGAAACGTTAGCTTTCGTGAAGCCGTTATCGAACAGAACATCCACCTGACTGGGAAGGGACGGTGCTGTACCTTTTTGAGTCACAACACTGATTGCCCTATAGGAACCATCATGGTCTTGTGCAATCCGGATCGTAACATCCTTACTGGCTACCTTGTCTTCGTCAGCCGCCGTAAAGGTGAATACATAGGTCCCTGCCTTGTTTGCGCCACGGGCATATGCTTGCGCTTTATCCCCACCTACAAAAGTAATCGGCCCTGCGCCAGCCGGACTTTGCTTAAGCGTCCACCCGTACGACATACGGGGTTCGGATACTGCGCTGTACAGCGGATCCGGGGTCGCCGCACCGGATAATACAAGAATACTGCCATTCGATGCATCTTGAACCGCCGTCACCTCGCCGATGACTGGAGGCTGCTTCTCAGGCGCTGCGGCAATCTGAACGGCCAGCTCAGCGGAGGTGCTATACTGCCCGTCGTTGGCAGTAAGCCTGACAGTATAAGCGCCGCCTTTGGTCACGACAGCCCGTGTGGTGGTTGCTTTAGGATTGGTGAAGCTTAGCGTTCCGCCTTCCGGGGTACGGACAACCTCCCATTGGTAGGCCAGCGAACCATTCGGTGCTCCGTCATCGGTTACCATACCGTTTAGAATAAGGGGTAGCAGCGCCTGCGGATTGGGAGTCGTAGTTTCCACCGCTACCTCCGGAGCTTGATTTTCACCGGTAGCTGCCTTAAGAATGCTCAATTCAGCCGTAGGGGCAGCGCTCATGTAATACAGGGCCACACCCTTATTGTCCTTGACATAGAACTGCCCGGCATCCGCATTGTTCAGCTTCATGGTATAATAGCCGTTTTCCAGTCCCGCCCCATCAAAAACAATTTTGGAAGTATGCTCTTTTTCATCCAGATTCGAGAGCTGCAAATGAAAGGCTTTGCCGTCTTTTTGAATCTGCGCGCTTTCGATTCTGTCACTCTCCGAGGACAAGTAGATATTTTCACCGATCAGGTTAATGCGTTTGCCAAAACCATCCTTGGGTGTGATATGGTAGCGGTTCCCTTCATCTGTGACTACAGCTCCATACCCGAATAGCCCAAATACCGGATCGGTGACAATATCCGAACTAATGCGCAGCAGCGAACCATAGAGCCCTTCCTCCGATTCGCCGGAGAAGTCCTGCCAGCCGTTATTCATCACGCGTGTACCGCCATCGTTTACGTTTTTGGTGCCGGTTCCACCCTTCTGGGCGTTATATCTCCAGGAGATTCCGCCTACAGATTGTGCCGCAATCTGCCCCATATTGATAGCATTGAAGTTGGATAGCTTCGCCGCATAGCTGCGCTGCTGGGCCACGGCTGTCTGGTCCTGGGACCTTCCGTCATTCTGATAACGAAGCCAGTCATCCATGATGGATCCTGCCAGAGAGGCGGTATATTGGAAGTTCCACCAGCCTTCTCCGGCACGGAATACTGGCACGGAATAATAGTACCAAGTGGGCTGAATGCCCCGCATGGCACGGGTCTTCAAATCAGCCATTCCCATACTTTTCAAAGCTGCGCCGGCCCGCGCATCTTGGGGATAGTAGGTACGCAGAGCCTTGGCTGCGGCATAGGCCCCTTCTTCACCGGTATTGTCATATTCAAATTCCGACCCGTAAGGATAAGCGGCATTGGTCACGTTCCGTCCTTTTGTTTGGGCAAACTTCATTTTCAAATTTTCATATTCGGTTTGCATTCCCTCTTCCTTCAGGGCCTCAATCATATCCGGAATCTGCTGTTCACCATAGAATCCGACAGCTCCGCTGGAGATGCGGTTGTAATAGATGCCATAAGCCTTTTCCAGATAAAATTGCGGTGTTTCGCGATACGTCATCAGATGGGGATACGACTTTTGGATCCGGTACATATTGAAGAATCCCGTTGCCTCCATGATTTCGGAGAAGGTGCGTGTATAGGGCTTCGTTGAATTCGTATAAACCCCGGAGTCCTTCAGATAGTTGGCAACGGTAAAGCTGCTTTGTGTATCTTTCATGAATGTATTCCACATAAAATCGATCAGGTAGTTTTCAATGGAACGGATTTCATCCGGATCCGGATCGAGGACATTTTTCTGGACCATAAAATTGATGTTATCGTGGCTCCAGTCATCTCCCCAATGATTAATTGATGTGTCCAGACCGGTTGTCAGATACCAGTCGCGGTAGATGCCGTAGGCAGGATGGCTGGGGTCCTTTTCTTGCGTGTTCTCTACCATAAATTCGGAATGGGCCTGCACCGTTTGGTCAAGCTCCGCCAGAACATTGAATTCAAACTGGGTGAATTTATCTGCCTGCTCATTGCCCGTCTTCAGCTTGTAGTTCACACGAACGCTATTATTGCCGATGCTGCCAAATGTAAGCTCGTAGATATGATGCTGTTCCCCGTTTATCAATTTGGTTTCCACAAACCGGACGGATTCTGAATAGCCCGGGTTTCCGTCAGGAAGCCCGCGCCCGGCGCGGGAATTGTTAACCATTCCCGCTCTGGTCTGCCCGGGCCTGATCTCGGGAATATGCGCCGCGTCGAACGGATCATTCTCGTGAACAGACTGAATCTCTACAGACTGTACGTCGATGAGACTATCATTATAGTGCAGATCTAGCTTTACGGGCATGTTGATAGCCGTTTGGAAGCCGGGCAGCGCCACAGCATCAATCATACCGGATTGGTACAGGATGGAGCGGAGATTGGCCTCCCGGTCTTCCATGGACGCAGAAGCGTTATTGGGGCTGTTGGCGTTAACCTGGGGACTGTTGTCGCCTGCGCGAACCGCAGAGAATTTGAACTTGTATGTTTTTTCCTGATTCGGCCCCAACACCAGGCTGGTGGCATCGGTAAAATATCCGCGGCCGGTTTTTTGGATATCCTTGGAGTGGATATACAGAACATTCAGTCCCGGAAACCAGCCGCCGCTGTCACCGACCCAGTTGGAGTACGCACTTCCGGCACGGAGCTCACCCGCGTCTCCTAACCAATAATCCACATATTCAATGCGTGCGCCGCTATCCGGCACAGGGGTAAACAGCATGAAATTGCCTTCACCGCTGGTACGGATGGCATAGGAATACCCGCTGTCGGCGCCGGCAAAATGATGCACGGTAACCCGGTTGTCATAGGTATCTGATACGGATCTGTATTTGTTATTCCACGGCATCGGCAAACCGATATCGCCGAATTCCATGTATTTGCCGCTTTTATTTTTGAGCGTGATTTCCCACAGCATCGAACCGTCATCGCTATCCATATTAAATACTGACTTCACGTCAAAACCCTTCATCACCCGATTGGCAGTGGAGTTCAAGTCCTGTCCTTTGAAGTTAACCTCCACTTTTTTGCCGTCCGGCGAGACGGTCTTGGCAATATAAGGGTTATTCGGATTGATGGCTGAAAATTTGGTTGAACCACCGGCTGCTAATGTTTTGTTGGTGTCCACCTCCACGAAGCCGGTCCGGTTGTTGGGGAATTGATTGCTGTCACCAGTGCGGTATGAAAAGATCATTTCACCCATCCATTGGTGCTGGACATCATCCTGCGGGGCCGTATTGTTAGGCAGAACAAAGTTAATCGGATTGCCGTTTTTATTCACCGGGTTATTCTTGATATAAAGCTCCTCAATTTGCCCCAAGTCACCGATTTTGGCAGAAAGGCTTGCATTGGAGATACCATTCGCTGCAGCGGCTGCCGAAGGCACCGCATTCCTACTCCCCAAGGGCAGCACCCCTGAAAACAACAACATCGCGGCAGCAAGGGACACCAGCTTTTTTGTAGTCGTTTTCATCTTAACCTCCCGTTTCTTCCTTATTATCTTCTTGCCCTGCGTAAATGTAATCGCTTTCAATCCATGTTCAAAAAATGGGTTCCTATACAACCATCATAAGAACCCATTCCCGGCAACCGTTTGTTCTTAATCGCCACCCCCTTTCCGAGTTTTGGAGTAAGGTGCCTTTACAGGATGCTATTATTTCGAGCGGATCCAAACCGTCATTTCTCCCGGCTCCCGGTTCCCCCAGTATGCGTAGGGAACGGCCAAAACGCTGACGCTTCTGTCCTCCCTGATGACAGGTCTGTACAGCTCATCCATCCAGGAGGGATCAGAACGCAGCCCCTGCCCGGACAACACCACAATACCACCCAGAATATCGTCCCTGTAGCCCGCTTCGAATTCAGCATTTACGGGAAGGCAGATATCCGTAAGATCCGGGCCGTTATCCGCTTGTTCCAGGCAATACACCAACGGGCCATATTGCAAAGCAACCTTTCCGGCATTCTCGTGCACCTTGGGATTGGACTCGATACGCTCAGCAGCCATAGCAAAATGGAGCAAAATTTCGTCCTGATTCATCCACTGTCTGTTGATCTGGGCGTAGCCATGCTCTGTGATGGCGCTCAAATCCAGCGTCTCCCCGTTAACTGTTATCCGGGGAGTTCTGCACCAGGACGGAACCCGGAAGGAAAGGGTGCAGCTGACTGCCTCATCCAGCTCCAGTCCAACCCGGATCTCTCCGTCCCATGGATAACGGGTGTTGGTGTGCAGGATCAGCCTTTTTCCTTGGACATCAAATGTACTTTCATTGGAGGCATAAAGATGCATCATCACCGTTGTCCCGTTTTGTGTAAAAAAGTACGTATCTAACGATGTCAGGATCCGCGCCAGGTTAGGGGGACAGCAAGCACAGCCGAACCAAGGCACACGCTCGGTTTTGACATGCTGCATATCGTGACGGTATTGCGTGACTGCAGGATGAACCTCCAAGGGATTGACGTAAAAATAACGTGTACCGTCCAGCGACATCCCGCTCAGCATCCCGTTATATAAAACCCGCTCCATCACATCCCCGTACCGGCTGTCCGTCTCCAGCTGAAGCATGCGGAATGCCCACATGACAAGGCCGATGGATGCGCATGTTTCGGTATAAGCCGTATCGTTGGGCAGATCGTAGTCGATGGTGAACCGTTCGCCATGCCCTTGAGAGCCCAGTCCTCCTGTAATATACATCCGCTTGGAGGTTACATGATGCCAGAGCTTGCGAAGCGCCTCGGTCAGCGTCTCATCCCCGCAAGCCTTTGCCAGGTCCGCCATGGCCGAATACAGATACATGGCACGTACGGCATGCCCCTCCGCCGTGTGCTGCTCTCTTACAGGATCATGGGCCTGATGATAATCCAGCTCGAACCAGCGGTCCTTGGACGGGGCGCCGAATCCGGGGTCCTCCTTTAGGAAGCTGGGCTGTTTGCCCCGCTCCTCCACGAAATACCGGCTTAAATTCAAATACCGCAGCTCGTTCGTTATCCGGTACAGCTTAACCAGAGCAAGCTCAATTTCCTCATGGCCGCAGTAGACCCGCATTTTGTCAGGATCAGGGCCTATCACCCGGTCTATATAATCGGCGTAACGGCACATCATATCCAAGAAGGTCCGCTTTTGGGTGGCCTCGAAGTACGCAACCGCTGCCTCCATCAGGTGACCCGCACAATAAAGCTCATGCCCAAAGGCGAAATCATGCCAACGCTGCTCCGGTGCCGCAACCGTAAAGTACGTGTTCAGGTAGCCGTCCGGCTGTTGGGCCCGCTTCATCAAGTCCACAACAGCATCAATCACCCCTTCGAGCCCCGGGTCCGGAGAGTGTCTCAGGCTGTAAGCCGCAGCCTCGATCCATTTGGCCACGTCGCTGTCTTGGAAGACCATGCCATAAAAAGCCCCGGTTTTCTCCCCTGCCGTGATGCGCAGGTTTTCTATGGCGTGACTCGGCTCCGCACCTTCAATTTCGTCGTTCAGTGCTTTCCACTGGTACGGAATCGTTTCCTGAACGGTCTGCCTCACCTTGGGTTGCCAAAATTGATCATGCAGTCTAACTTTCATGCAGCTTTCTCTCCTTCCACTCGGTAGACAGCCTAACCCTTCATCCCCGTCATCGTAATGCCTTCAACAAAATATTTTTGGCCAATCAGATAAAAAATCACCCCCGGAGCAAAGGACAGGCAGGTGGCTGCCATCGTCGATGCCCAATCCGTCTTTAACTGGCCTCTAAAATTAGTAAGCCCCAATGCAATGGTGTATTTATTGCTTGAATTAATATAAACCAGCTGCTGGAGCAAATCATTCCACAGACCAATGAAAATAAACAAGGCTACGACGATCATGGCTGGCCTGATGGCCGGTAAAATAATGTGGAACAAAATGCGGAAGTATCCGGCACCGTCGATGGTTGCGGCCTGGTCCAGCTCCCTGGGTATGGTCATAATAAACTGCCGGATCAAGAAGATATTAAAGGCTCCTCCGCCGCAGAAATATGGCAGAATGATCGGTAAATAGCTGTCACGGATCCCCAGCCCCTGCGTCCATGCAATGTATAGAGGAATGAGGGTCACCATGGTAGGCAAAAGCATGGAGCCGACTACCAACGTCCAGATGATCTTTTTCCCTCTAAATCTTAATCTTGCAAAAGCATATCCGCATAAGGTGGCCGTAAATGTTCCTGCCAAGCAGGAGGGGACAATAATTACCATGGTATTCAACAGATATTCCCAATACTTGAACACGCCTAATGTTTTTTCATAGTTGGAAAACAGCCATTTGCCGGGTAATAGAGATGGCGGATACCGGTAGATTTCGGCATTGGTCATCAGCGACGTTCGGAAAATCCACCAGATCGGAAAAAGCGCGAGGATGGCAAAGAAAATGACCGTCACCATCGTTATCACATTCAAAATGCGTTCATTCCGTTTTTTACTTTTTAGCTTGCCGCTTCTAAGTCTGCCGACTGCAGCTTCACTCATTTGTCGTCCCCTCCTTCCTGGAAGATCCACCGGTTCGAGGTTTTGAATAAAACCGCAGTAAAGAGCGCAATAATGATGAAAATAATAAAGGTCGTTGCACCTGCGTAACCCAGCTTGTTATTGACAAAGGCCTGATCATACATCAGGTAGGTCATAAAGCGGGAAGCATTGCCAGGTCCGCCATTGGTCAACACAAGAGATGGCGTAACCACCTGAAAATTGGCGATAAGGCTCAGCAGCAGGTTATAGAAAATAATCGGTGATATGCCGGGCAAGGTGATATGCCAGAAGCGCTGCCACCCATTCGCCCCGTCAATTTCAGCGGCTTCATAATAGATCCCCGGAACATTCTGCAGCCCTGCCAAAAAGATCACAATCAGGTTGCCCGACAGCCAGACCGCAATCAAGGAAAGGGAAGGAACAACGTACCGTGAATCCGCAATAAAGAGGATTTTATCCATCCCGATTTCAGAGAGAAGATAGTTGAAAAATCCGAAATTCGCCTCATACAGCCAGGACCATCCCACATATATGGCCACCGCCGGCAAAACATAAGGCACATAAAAGACCGCTCTGAAAAAACCTCTTGCCGGTATTTTACGGTTTAACAGTATCGCAATAAATAGGGAATAGATCATGCTGCCAATGACGGACAAAAAGGAAAAATAAAGTGTTGCGATAATCGAATCCTTAATATAGGGATCGGTAGTGAAGAGCTTGATGTAATTTGAGAATCCGATAAATTCCGGACTGGTTAAGCCCGACCAATTGGTCATACTGATGCCAAGCACCCCCAAAAGGGGCAAATATGTAAGAAAAGCCAGTCCGAGAAAAGCGGGAATTAAGCAAATGTAAGCAACCCGTTCCTCACTCGAAAACCTGCGGAAGCGTTGTTTCGGAATCTTTTTTACCGTTTCCATACCTAGCTTAGTCGTTTCCATCCCTGGCTCTCCACCTCAGCTTTGAAGGATGACCGCCGCCGGTTACGCGGCCTTGGCGGTCATCCTCTCTATCCATTTTTATTTTCCGATAACTGTCCAGTCGCTATTTCCCTTTATTGGCTGCCTTCAGCTTATCCAGATTTTTAGTGATGGCATCCTTGGCTGTAGTCTTCCCGGTCCAGACATCTCCCAGAACCGATCCCAGCAGGTTATTAAATTCCGTTGTGTAATTGGTATAGAACCAGGAAGCCGGCCTCGCAGCGGGGGATTGGGCATAATCGACTACCGCTGACTTGTATTCGGCGTACGGAGGGAAGTTGGGATTTTCAACCCACTTGCGGGTTAACGTTTCGTCCTTATACCATTTTTCAAGCGTAGGCATCCAGATTCCTTCTGAAATAAGGCCCCAGTTGTTTTCCTCAGCCGTATACCATTTGAGGAATTCCATGGCTTCGGCCGGGTTCTTCGTTTGGGAGAATACCACATTGGCGCCGCCTGTGTTAAGTGTTACTTTTTCCTTCATATAAGGCAGTACGGCCACACCGTATTTCAGGCCTTCTTTTTTGGCGGTATTCAAACTGGTTCCTACATTCCACTGGCCGTTTGTGGCCATTGCAACCGTCCCCGCTATAATGGTACGTTGAATGCCATCGTCCGTCTGCCCAACAGACAGCGGAGCAACATGGTCCTTCAAATATAGATCGGCAACCTTCTGAATCGCTTCGATACTGGCGTCTTCTCCAACTCTTACATCGGTCCCGTCTTTGTTGTAGTAGCCGCCGCCATTGCTAATGGCCCAGGTTTCCAGCTGCCACGGCAGATTTTCCACGGATGCACCAAACTGGACGATGCTCTTCTGATCAAATCCGGCCTCGCCGGGATGTTTACCGTTCTTATCAAGGGTCAGCTTCTTGGCCGTCTCCACGAATTGGTCCCATGTCCATGCTTTGTCCAGAGAGGCCGGAGGATAAGGCACCTTCGCTTTGTCGAACATGTCTTTGTTGTAATAAAGAAGAAGGATTTCATTGGCAGCCGCATACGCTACAGGCTTGCCATTATATTTGTAGGCCAGGCTGTCCAGCGGTTTGCTGCCTGTTCCTTCATACATGGCACTTACATCCTTCAGCATCCCTTTGGAAGACCATTGGATGACCGCATCCTCCTTTAACATCCCCACATCCGGCAATTGATTGGCCGTTGCCATGGTATTCAGCTTGGTGATGTAGCTTTCCCACGGAATCGCTACCACTTCCACTTGAATGCGGTCTTGGGAGGCATTAAACTTATCTACTGCCTTCTGGGTTGTATTTCCTTCCTCCGCGCTTCCCCACATGGAATAAGTAATCTTGACCTTCTTCCCATTTGCCGCTGTTGTCGCTGATGCTTTAGGAGATTCTCCTCCGGATGGCGATGGCGATGTGTTTGTCTCATTCTCCCCGCAACCTACTGCACCAGCTACCAATAAAATGGAGATAAAACCTGCCCCCAGCTTCCGTCCCACTTTCATTTTTCCACTCCCCCTTCATAATTGAGCGAAAACATAATCTTGTGACCCAATCTCTTGGTAATTCCAAGTATCAAGCCTCTTCCATTTACTTACGGGCTAAGGAAGCGCTTGCTTTTAATGGAATTATACTTGATCCCACCTGAGTTGGAAACCAGAATCACAACCTCTTTTTTCAGATTTTCAACCTTAAAAAACCTGTTTAACAAAACACCGGAGGGGTCTGGAATATGCTTATTTTCTTTTTAAGGAAGCGCTTTATTTCTGAAAGGACTTGAAGTATGATTAGAATAACTTTTTCCAATTAAAGCCTATGGAGGGGTATTTGTGGTGAACTCAGCCATTCTTCACTTTATCTCGCCACCCATTCCCTACTTCGTGGACTGCGGTCATGCCTATTACGGAGTAGGAGACACCCATATTGACCGGAATTGCCTCGGCGTATTCGATCTCATTGTCGTCCGTAAGGGCGTCCTCCCCATCGGCGAAAACGGAAACACCTGGGAAATCAAAGAGGGAGAAGGACTTATCCTTCTCCCCAACGGTCATCATTATGGCAGTGCCCCCTGCAAAACGGATACGGAAATCACCTGGATTCACTTTCAGACCTTCGGCAGCTGGCAGATGTGCCGCGACACCAACGAATGCCTGGGCAACCAACTGGAGCTGATCGAAGCCCACAAAAAAGCAGTGTTTCTGAATCATGCCGATGCCTGCTCCATTTTCATCTCCAAATACATGAAGCTGTCCTTAAAAGCCATGGAGGCATTGGAAAGCTTCTTTCAGCAGGACCATGAGCCGCAATCCCTTCGGAATTGGAAAAGGCAAGCTTCCTTCCAGCTGCTCCTGCAGTATCTGGACCGGGACCATGCTCCTCCCGCGGACGCCGCCGCGATACGGCTGGCTGAGCAAATCGAGCTGTTTATCCGTCAGAATTATGCCAACGATATCACGAATTCGGTGCTTCAAGAACAGATGAACTACCATCCCAATTATCTGGCGAAGGTGATGATGAAGGTCTATGGGATGACTCCCATGGCCTATCTACAGTATTATCGGCTCGAGCAATCCAAACGGCTGCTGCTGCAAACCCCCTGGTCCATTGCCCGAATAGCAGGGGAGGTCGGGTTCCGCCATACGTCGCATTATTCCACCTGCTTCTCCAAGAAAGAAGGTTTATCTCCATTGAGCTTCCGCAGCAAGTTCGCCAAACAGCGGTAACAGGTTCATCAACATATAGATACTAGGAGGCGTGTGGCATGACAAACAAAGCAAAAATGACGGTGGATAAGGATTTTATCATCGGCAAGGTTGACGACCGGCTCTACGGTTCCTTCATCGAACACCTGGGACGGGCTGTTTATGGCGGCATTTATGAACCCGGTCATCCCGATGCCAATGAACAGGGGTTTCGAAAGGATGTTCTGAAGCTTGTTCAACAATTGCGTGTGCCGATTGTCCGTTATCCCGGCGGCAATTTTGTATCCGGTTACGATTGGAAGGATGGCATCGGCCCGGTCAGCGAACGGCCAAGCAAGCTTGAATTAGCCTGGAGAACCGTCGAACCCAATCATTTTGGCATGAACGAATTCGCATCTTGGTCAAAAGCAGCCGGCACCGATGTCATGTGGGCCATCAATCTGGGGACACAAGGCGTCGATGACGCACGGCAGGTTGTGGAATATGCCAATCATCCGTCCGGCAGCTACTGGAGCGATATGCGCATCCGTCATGGTTACAAGGAACCGCACCGGATCAAAACCTGGTGCCTCGGCAATGAGATGGACGGACCCTGGCAGATTGGCCACAAAACGGCGGAGGAATACGGAAGGATTGCGTTGGAAGCTGCCAAAGTCATGAAGTGGACGGACCCGGCCATTGAGTTGGTCGCCTGCGGCAGCTCAGCCCTGGGCATGCCCACATTTGCCGATTGGGAAGCAACGGTGCTTGATCACACCTATGAGCACGTCGATTACCTGTCGCTGCATCAATACTACGGTAATCATGAGAATGATACCCCAACCTTCCTGGCCCGATCGCTGCAGATGGATGAGTTCATTCATAGCGTCACCGCGATTTGCGATTATATGAAAGCCAAGAAGCGCAGCAAAAAACGCATGTACTTATCCTTCGACGAATGGAACGTCTGGTTCCACAGCAATGCTGCAGACAAAAAAATCGAGCCTTGGCAAATTGCCCCTGCCCAGCTCGAAGACATCTACACCATGGAGGATGCCCTGGTGGTCGGCTGCTTGCTGATTAGCCTGCTCAAGCATGCGGACCGGGTAAAGATGGCTTGTCTGGCGCAGCTGGTAAACGTAATCGCCCCCATCATGACAGAAACCGGCGGAGCAGCTTGGGCGCAGACGATCTATTATCCCTACATGCATGCCTCCTTATATGGGCGCGGCCATTCGTTAGTCCCTCTCATTCAATCCACCAAATACGATACCAAGGAGATCACAGACATCCCGCATCTGGAATCCATTGCCGTACACAATGAGGAACAGGGAGAGGTGACCATCTTTGCCGTTAACCGGCATTTAGACGGGGAGTTACCCTTCGAGGCGGACTTGCGCAGCTTCGGAGCTTGTTCGCTTATTGAGCACCTTGTTTTGGAGCATGCCGATCTCAAAGCCGTCAATACCGCCGCACAGCCCGACCACGTCAGACCACACAACCGGGGCAACGCCACCGTCAACGGCTCCACTATCTCGGCCAGCCTGAGTAAGGCTTCGTGGAATGTTATACGTTTGAGGGTTTTGTAGGCGATTTGTTAGTAGTCAGGCTGCCTTTTCGTGAAATACACCTGACCCTGCTAAACCGTAAAGCTGTCGATAGCCTCCCTTAAATGATTAGAAAGCGCGCTTTGATTTTCCATGTTGTGGGCCGTCTCTTGCAGAACCTGATCAATATGCTCTACGCTTGCTTTTACCTCTTGAATGTAACCGGCATTTTGAGATGAGCTTGCCAACACGGAATCAATAACCGCTTCAATTTGGGTTACAGACGCTTTCATCTGATCTGCGGCACTGCTGACTTCCTCCGATATCGTATGTATCTTCAAGGCATCTTCTTGATATTTCTTACCGGCTTGGATTAATAATTCATAATCTGCCTTGACGTCCTTATTTATATAATCCAGCATATCCTGTGATCCCGCTGCCAGGTTGGCGAACGCATCGCGGACTTGTGTAAGGATGCCGTCCACATGCGCGATTGCTTCTGCTGTGCGGTTTGCCAATACTCTTACTTCTGCCGCAACCACCTCGAAGCCCTTGCCGTACTCACCTGCCCTCGCTGCCTCAATGGACGCATTTAATGCAAGAAGCCCTGTTTGTGAGGAAATATCTTTTATATTATCTGAGATTGCATTAATCTCCTCGACAATTTCACCTGCCTGAATAGCTTGCTTCAGCTTGGCTTGTTTTTCGCTATATGTTTCGTTGGCCCTTGCTAAAGAGACGTTTACCTCCTGCTCCATTTGCATCGCTCTGGCCTTCATAGAAACGGATGTCAGAAGAGAAACCTCCACCTTCTGCAGTAAATCTTCGTTTGTACGATTAATATCAGCGAGGGATACTTCCGCCATCTGTGCAGACTGCGTTAATTTTTCCGCGTCCTCGGCAAGAATAGTTGAAGTAGAATGAATGAGATGAATATTAGCCACGGAGTTCCGGCTTGCTTCAAGAGTAGAAAAGCTCAATTTATGTAATTGGTCAGAGGTGTCATCAATCTTCACAATCAGTTTTCTTATATTACCCGAGCTTTTATCAAGGGCTTCGCCCAGGCGGCTGATATCATCACGACCCTCAAGCTGGAGTGTGCCGGCTAAATCCCCTTCGCCCAGCCTATCGGTGTGGAGCAGAACTTTATTTAATCTTTTTAGTATCAATCGATCATAAAGCAGCGCAATAATTAAAACAGAGATCAGAGTACTTAAACCTGATGAGACGTAAAACCCGACATTCCCATCCAGGTAAGTTGTGCTAATCCCTGCTTCCCCGAACGCCTCCCTGCTTTTTGTCAACGCCAGATTTACAATTTGTCCAATGTTTGTACTAAGAATTTGGACAAGCATAACCGGCATTATAAACTTGAACTTCATGGAATGGATGGTCCTTTGTTTGATCTCTTCTTTTATGTTCATTGGGTCTCCTTCATGATCATCTGCCTTTAATTCTTCATTATGAGCTGTATATTCACTTCGAAACGAAAAGCTTCGTATTCATTGTCATTATCATAGCTTGTTTATCGGAAACGGATAACGTCCAAAAGGGCATGCCCTTTTGGGCAATTTGGGCTCTTGATAAAATTAAGCAAGTAAATTTGATTACCCTTTGCTATAATAAACAAGAAAATCAGGGAACCATCCGCAGCTCAGTCATTTAAGACATTAGGGAGTACGCCATGACACAACGAAAAACAGGCATCCAGCCTATCTTTATCGCCCGCTATCTGAAGGATAAGAATTTTCGAGTAAGGTTATCTCTCTATGCAGGAACATGCATCAATCTTGCTTCAAGCATATTCCACCTTCTGGCATGTTTATTTTATTCATCCATTTGGTTTGGGGCGGTTGCCGTTTATTATATTATTCTCACAATTATTCGGTTCCTTCTAATTCGAAGCGTGAGGTTTGTTTCCATAATGGAAATAAAAGATGATAAGTATATACACGAAATTAGGCGATACCGTGATACGGGAATTTTGCTCTTTGGATTGAATTTGGCTATGATAAGTGTGATCGTCCAAATCATTTGGCAAAACAAGGGGTATCACTATCCGGGATTAGTGATTTACGCTTCTGCCGTGTATGCGTTTTACAGCTTAACCCTTGCCATTATTAATATGGTGAAATACCGCAAAATGGATGAGCCTGTTTTCTCCGCTGCCAAAATGCTTAGCTTTTCGGCAGCATTAATGTCTATTCTGACCCTGCAAACCGCAATGATTTCCCGGTTCGGAGAAGATGATTCCTTCCGGCAAATCATGAATGTCACTACAGGCACGATAGTCAGTGCACTTGTGTTCATAATGGCCGCCTACATGATCGTTCGTGCCAATCAGGCATTGAAAAATCATTACACTATAGTGGACAATCAGTAGACTGCTTGAAAAAGGGCGCATTCCGGTGATGGAATGCGCCTTTTTCTATTTTTTTATATGCAATGTATTTGCTGATTTTTTTATTTTTTGGAGTTTTGCATAACCCATCATGCCTCCAAAAAGAATGAGCACAACTATACCACCAATTATCGTTAGCAAGACCGATAATATTTTCTTCCAAATGTTCTCTAAAAGTGTTGTTTTTCCACCTTCTCTCATAACCTGCTCCAACAATTGGGGTTGGCCTCCTCATCTCTATTCTTGTTTATAAGATCGCGTCTGAAATTCAAAGTAACATTGGATTTTCTTTCCTTAACCTCCGATGCTTCTTCTAAGATCCAACCTGAATTTTCATAGTAAAAGATGTACAGTGGTTTCATGGTGTTGCTTACTGTAATCTGGATATATTCATAGCGGGTCCCCTTTACTGTGTGGTCCATTCCTTATACTCCTCTCCAAACTTCGATCCCGGATAGCTTAGAAATCAGCAGATTCCTTTAGCACCTTTAACTCGATTGGCCGATTGCTGTGGGGCTTGTCGTACTCCTTCATAATGGCCTCTCCTTCAATGTCAAAATTCGGAAGGAGCTTATCGAGCCATTTCGGGAAGTACCAGGCTGATTTGCCCATCAATGTCATAACAGCCGGCACAATTGCCAATCGCACGACAAAGGCATCAAGTAAAACGCCAGCGGCCAGGGTTAAGCCCATCTGCTTAATGATGGGATCGTGAGAAAAGATAAAGCCGGAGAACACGGCAATCATAATAAGGCCTGCCGCGGTTACAACCGTTCCATTTTCATTCAGACCCGCCAGAACGGCTTTTTTGGCGTCGCCTGTATGAGCATATTCCTCTCTCATCCTGCTTACCAGGAATACTTCATAGTCCATGGATAACCCGAACAAAATACCGATGGCGAGAACAGGCAGCAAGAACAATACCGCGCTCGAACCAGGGAAACCGAATAGATCCAGGAAATGGCCGTCTTGCACAACAAAGACCGTAAAGCCCAGGGTAGCACCGATGGAAAGAACGAACCCCAGTACTGCTTTTAATGGTACAAGGATGGAACGGAATACAACCATCATGAGTACAAAGGCAAAGACAACAATCAGAACAGCAAACACCGGCAAGGCACCCATGATTTGATCTGATACATCAATGTTCACAGCAGTAGCTCCTGTTACCATTAAAGACATGTTGTTCTCGTCGGAAAGATCTCTGATTTCTTTCACCAGCTCCTTGGTTTCCGGTGCATTAGGACCATCTTCAGGGGTTACACTTAATAAGAATAATTCACCCTTCTGGTTTGGCATGGCGGGAGAAGCCTTAACCACATGATCCAACTCATTCAACTTCTTGGACAGGGCTGCCAATTTATCAGGGGATGCATTTTGTTCATTCGCCGGATCCGCAATCACAACTAGCGTTGAATGGAACCCTTCTCCATAAGCCTCGGTTAACAAATCATAGCCTTGCCGTTCCGCTGTTTCATACGGCTTGTTGCCGCCATCAGGAAGTCCCAGGTTCAGATGAAAGAAAGGAACCATCATAACGGTTAACGCCACAATACCAACTACTGACACGATAAGCGGTCTCTTCGTAACAAAGCTGCCCCATTTATTCGTACCGCTTTTCTTATCTGAACGGGTTAGCTTAACCAATAACCGGTTGCTCTTCTCCGGCTTCATCCTATGTCCCATTAATCCCAGGATAGCCGGCACAACTACAATGGCCACGATAATCGATAATAGAACCACTACTGCAGTTGCGACCCCCATCACTGTCATAAACGGTATCTGAACAACCATAAGTCCCAATAAGGCGATGATGACAGTAATACCTGCGAACACAACGGCATTCCCAGCGGTACCGTTGGCAATGGCGATTGATTCCTGAACGGTATACCCTTTTTTCAATTGTTGCTTGAACCTGGAGAAGATAAATAAGGAGTAGTCAATGCCTACAGCCAGGCCGAGCATTGCGGCCAGAGTAAGGGATATGGACGGAATATCAAAGTAATTCGTACCTACCAAAATCAGCAGAACACCGGTTCCAACCCCGATCAGCGCGATCAGTATCGGCATTCCGGCTACCAGCAGCGAAACAAACGTAAGCGCCAATATGACATAGGCTAACGAAACACCCAATATCTCGCCGGGGCCACCTCCTGCTTCGGTTTTCTCAAATTCCACCGTTCCTCCCAAACCGGTCTGCATGCCTTTATCTTGTAGGATACTTAAACTCTCTTCCACCAGATCCTTGGATGCTTGACTCACTTCAGCCGCCGGCGAATGATAGGTAATGACTGCATAACCAATCTGTTTATCCGAATTTATATTAGCCAGTTTATCAGGAGCTGCAACAGAGTTAACCGCCGGGTCCTCTTTAATCTTCGCGAGCATTTCTGTAACAACAGCTTTATTCTCTTCTGCGTCCAAGGATTCATTGGGTGGTGCCTTCATCACGATGTATGCTTGACCAGCTTGTTTGCCCCCCGTAAATTCTTCCTCTAAAACCTTTAGGGCTTTCTCTGATTCCGTACCCGGTATGGATACGTCCTCTGTAAATGCGGTACCCATATTCATAATGACACCACCTAATACAGCCATAAGCAGAATGAAGGTCAAGATGACCTTCTTGCTATTGGATCCTGCCCATTTTCCCAAATGAAATAAAAATTTCGACATGGTCCCAACTCCTCCCGATTCCTATCTTTTCTCTTGATGTGATTATCATACCGCAAATACCAAAGCTTGAACTCGTACGTACGGGCATGCCCTTTTGGGCAAAAAGGGCAAAAAAAATACTCGGAAATTAAATCCGAGTACTTTTCTCTCCGTAAACTATCATGAAAGTGTTGCAGAATTAATTAGAAAAAGGGGCTCTCAAACTCGCGTGGCTTCGTTTATGTAGTACGCTACAAACGCTACGAGACACAAAGTATCGAGGCAGCCGGGATTGTAGTCTACGGATTACCTGCTTGAATCGGTCTCCTTTCCCCCTATACCACGCCCATGGTCAATTTCCGGACGATTTCGCTCAACGAAAACAATCAACCTTTTGAAATGAATTTTCTTATTAAAAAGTTTCTAATTGAAATAATGATGATTTCAGGAACTAAGACAATAATTACAAATAGTATGAAAATTAATGGTAATGATGAACTAAAAATAACTGCGGATTGACTCTCTCTATTCACTTCAATCAGAAAGTACCATAAAGGAACCGAAACAACCCACATGATCAATGTTGAAATCAGTAAGTATCGAACATTTTTCCATAAAAAACAAAATAGAAGGGATATGGCCATTGGTAAAATCCATGTGTCTATCTCTTTACGGAAGTTCAAAAGTACAAAAATGAGCAAAGGATATAGGATTAAGATAGGTAATTGAAGCTTCCTATTTGAATATAAACTCATAAATAACTCCTCTTCATAAAAATAGTTTCAGATGAGATAAAAGAAATTCTTTTATCATCCCGTTAAGATTGACACAAATTTTCGTAAAAATTAAAAATTTATATTTTTTTCCAGTAATGTGTTAGTTGCTTCAGAGCAGGCAGGAGCTCATCGAGGGAACAGGAAATATCAGATTAGGTAATGGGGCTTAGCTTTCCCCTCATCTAGTCTAGGGTTTTCATTGCAATACATATTTCCACTAAATACCAAGAAAAGCCGTCCCTTAACCTTAGGACGGCTTTTCTTTGCTGGTCTTATGATATTTATTTAGCCCTTTTTTTGCCAGACCTTAAAATTTTACTGCAATGCCTCAACTACACCTACTATACCCGCAGCTGGTACAGGTTTTGCACCCGTCCGACGGGATCAGCGAGGCGCTGCCGCAGCTGGGGCAGATGTCCTTGCTGACGGTGCCCAGGTCCAGGCTGCTGTGGCCGTGACCGTGGCCGCCGTGGGCGTCGTGGCCATGATCCGCTGCCGCGGGAGCGTGGCTGTGGGCGGCGGCTTCGGCTGCTGCGGTGACATACACTGCGCTATTATGAGCGGCGGCGGCAGCGTTGGCCTGCACGTGCATTTCCAGCGACTTGGCAACGGCGTCGGCGATGGACTCCACTCTGTTGGCGCCGAAGCCGATGGCGCCGGAACCACCGATGCCCTTCAAGTGTTTGATCAGCAGGGCTTCCTTGTTGCCATGATTGCCGTAGCGCAGGAACAGGGAGCATACCCGGCCCAGGGCCTCGGACATGGCGAACACGTCGGAGCCTGCTTTGCCTACGTTCAGGAAGATTTCGCTGGGAATACCGTCCAGATCATTGATGGTGATATAAGCCATCCCGAAGGGAGTGTTCACCTTATAGGTTGCGCCGCGGAGCACCTGCGGACGGCGTTTGTATTGATTGTCGAAAACCTGCTCGGTTTTCTTGTCCACGTTGACCGCAAGGGCTGAGCCAATCGCTTCAAAAGACTCATTTTCCACTTCCGCTTGCTCCGGCTTCACCTCTTCTGCAACCGGCTCCGCTTCCTTCTTGTCTTCCTTCTTCTCGGTGGACAATACCTGCACGTCGCGGCTGCCGTCCCGGTAGATGGTGACACCCTTACAGCCTAAATCGAAGGCCAGCTCATACAAGCGTTCGGTTTCCTCCACCGTAAAGTCGGCAGGGCAGTTGGCGGTTTTGGAGATGGAGCTGTCCACCCAACGCTGGATGGCTGCTTGTGCCCGGATATGGTCCTCTGCGGACAAATTCATCGCGGTGACGAAATAATCCGGCAGCTCCTCCCCGGGATGGGCGTCCTTCCACTCTTGTGCGATCGGCACCAGCTGCTTGTCGAAGCCCAGACGGCTTTGGCGGAAATATTCAAAGGCGAAATACGGCTCGATCCCGGTGGAGGTACCCACCATGGTTCCGGTGCTGCCCGTAGGCGCCTGGGTAATCACGGTTACATTGCGCATTCCCTTGGCCTGGATAGCGGCTCCCACTTCGGGGAAGGCCTCCACCATATTTTTCATAAAGCCGCTTTGCAGATATTTCTCCGCATCGAACTTCTTGAAGCTGCCCTTCTCCTCCGCAATCTCCGCAGAAGCCAGATAGGACTCCTTGGCCATAAAACCGTAGAGCTTGTCCAGGAATTCCAGAGATTCAGGGCTGCCGTAACGGATCTCCAGCTTGATCATCAGCTCGGCCAGACCCATGGAGCCCATGCCCACCCGGCGCTCGTTCAGCTGATTCTCCTTATTTTCTTCGAAATGGTAAGGAGTCTTGTCAATAACATTGTCCAGGAAACGGGCGGAATAGCGCACCACCCGGCCCAACTCCTCCCATGCCACATCATGCTTCTCGGCATCGTAGAAACGGGACAGATTCACAGCGGACAGGTTGCATACGCCCCAAGCCGGCAGACCTTGCTCGCCGCAGGGGTTGGTGCAGATGATCGGGTTGAAATACCAGCTGTTGGACATCTGGTTATAATATTCCATAAAGACCACGCCGGGTTCGGCGGATTTCCAGGCTGATTCGATAATGGTATGCCAGATGTCACGGGCTCTGACGGTTTTGTAGACCTTGACGGCCTTGCCCTTGGCTTTCCATTCATCCAGATCGCCGTTCCATACGGCATCATATTCGCTGTCGGAGGTATCCGGGAACACCAGCTCCCAGTCCAGATCCTCCTTCACCGCTTTCATAAAACCGTTGCTAACGCACACGGAGAGGTTGGCGTTGGTGATTTGGTTCATGGTTTGTTTGACGGTGATAAAGTCCATCACGTCCGGATGCCAGTCATTCATCATCAGCATCAGGGCACCGCGCCGGCTGCCGCCCTGCTCGATAAGACCGGTAGTGTAGCTGAACAAACCGCCCCAGGATACTGCACCTGACGAGGAGCCGCTTACGCCACGAACAATCGACCGGCGGGGACGCAGAGAGGACAGGTTAATGCCGACTCCGCCGCCACGGGACATAATCTCCGTCATTTCGGACAGGGTGGACATAATGCCGCCACGGCTGTCATGGGGAGACGGAACCACGTAACAGTTGAACAGGGTCAGTTCATCGCTGGCATCCGCACCTGCGGCGATCCGTCCGCCGGGCACCAGCTTCCAGTCATCCAGTATGTAGCGGAATTTCTCGGTCCATTCCTGGCGTTTCTCAGGTGTGGCTTCTACAGAAGCCATGGCTTTGGCCAGACGGTCCCACAGCTCCTCGGGGCTCTGCTCCTTGGTCAACGTCAGCTTTTCGATGGAGGATTCCACCATTTCCCCGCTGCGCAGCTTAATGGTGACCTGTTTGCCGTTTCGGGCTACTACTGTCCCCACTTCCTTGGCGGGGAACTTCGGATCGTCCTTGGTCAGCACCAAAACCGCATCCCCTACCTTGGTATTGTTCGTGTCGGGGTCCTTCATCGCATAGCGGTCCAAAAATATTTTTTCGCTAAGCCCCTCCAATTTCGATTGCTTCAGTTGCATGGTTTCCACATGAACACCCTCCCGGATAGGTTTATTTCGACTTGACAAAACATCTGGAATATGTTCTATAAAGAGGCAGAACGTTCAAGATATAGTGCGAGAAGTCCATTATACACCACTATATGTAGTGATTCTAATAAAATAAAGACGAAATTGGCGATTCTGTGCCGACAGGCCGGGAACAAGCTTTTATTTTCTCGGTCTGGCTCACTTTTTCGTGGTCAATAAAAGATTGCAGCTTCTTCACCCTGCGTACCAATATGGGTCCCTGCACGAATTTTTACGGAAGACGGTTTCCGTTATTTGCTGCGGTAGGGCTCATGGCGGCATGTTAGCGGAAAGCTATTTCCGTTATTTCGCCTTCCTTAGAGGCTCCGAGTGAATTCTGACCCGGATAACGGAAACTCGCTTCCGCTATTTCGGGCGGTAGTAGCCTTGCAGGTGAATAGCGGAAATTCGGTTCCGTTATTTCCAAATATAGTGCCGTCCTCTATAGTAGATCGGCTTCATAAACAGCTATTGGGGACATTCAGCGCTGCCCATTCGCCCCCCCTGTGCAATTCCGCGCGAATAGGGGTAAAATAGGGAAAACCTACTTTTGCCAAAAAGGAGCTTGTCCGCCATGAAATTTCTCCATAATCTCACCATTACGGATTACCAGGACGCGACGATACACCCGGATGACCGGGGCTATTACTTTGGGGACGGCATCTATGAGGTCTTCCGGATCTACAACGGACGCCTGTTTCAGGAGGATGCCCATCTGGTCCGGCTGGCCCGCAGTGCTGCCGAGCTCAGGATTCCTCTACCCTACGGCCTTCCTGAAATCACCGGGCTGATGTACAAGCTGCTGGAGGAGGACCCGGTAGAAGAAGGGATCCTGTATCTGCAGATCACCCGCGGCGCCGCCCCCCGGGGCCATGCCTTTCCGCCGGAGGGTACTCAGCCTGTGCTGACCGCTTATTGCAAGCCTCTCCCCCGGAACCGGGACAAGATTACCGGCGGCATCCGCATCGTCTCCGTGCCGGACATCCGGTGGCTGCGCTGCGACATCAAAACCCTGAACCTGCTGGGTAACGTATTGGCCAAGCAGGAGGCCGTTGAACGCGGAGCCGACGAGGCCGTGCTGCACCGCAGCGGAACCGTGACGGAATGCAGCTCCTCCAACATTATGATGGTGAAGGACGGGACGCTGTGGACTCACCCTGCAGATAACCTTATACTGCCCGGCATCACCCGCCAGGTTGTGCTGGAGCAAGCCCGTACTGTGGGTATTCCGGTACAGGAGGCGGTCTTTAGCCTGGAGGAGCTGTACAGCGCCGATGAGGTGTTGATCACAGGAACCACCACCGAGGTGACACCGGTCATTCTCATCGACGAAACACCTATTGCAGGAGGACAGCCCGGCCCGATCACGCGGCAGCTGCAGCGGGAATACCAAACCTTATTTATGTAGAAAACAGTCACTTCATCAGCATACTAAACAGGGACGCGGAAAGCCATCATCCGTTCGTCCCTGTTTTTTTGTGGGGAATTCAACCAAGTTTTTTGCCACATCTATAAATTAATAATAATTGATATAAGCTTATCTTGCTCTAGGCTATTCCATTGAAGATTGAGGTTCTTATCGATCCCCGCAAAAATTAATTTAACCGCTGCAAGCGGAACATTATGTACTAGTAAGGTGTTAGTAAGGGCTAAACGAAAAAGTAGGTTTTATTACTGATTGAGAAGCTCTGCTCTTCGTTTTGAACTTACTTCTATCTTTGGTCGTGAACCGGCTTTAGCAACATTAGTTCTAATTTCAGCAAGTAGTTGCTCTTTTTCTAGTCCGTTTGTAAATACACGATTATTTAAATTAACATTGGTTTTTTTGTTTACTAACTCAATGTAGCCTTGTGTTGGATTAACAAGTGTTAATGGCTCAGATTCGCCATAATACGCTAAATATAAAATATACTTTGCTGCTTGTTTTAGATAAACTTCATCATCAATAACATAATTTTTTCCGTTGTGCATTCCTCCAAGTTGTTTGATTTGAATTTTCTCTCCTGAATGGAAGCTTCCTTTTAAAACTTCATCTACTTCAAAATCAGAAACAGTGAAGACCTTTAAGTTAACAAGAAGGACACATAACAAATCAAGCTATTTGTTGATAAATTGTCATAATTCTTATGATTTTTGCATTACGATTCTTTAAATAATGTTATATAACTCTAGCTAAGAATTGTTTTGTAATTTTTGGATACTTAACCCGATTTTCGGTTTTAATTTCCGCAGAAACTTCAACATAAATCTGAATTATATCTCCCACGATAAGGTACGATCGCTTGTAACAATCGCATCTTGTGATTTTAGGCGGTTAAGTTATTATGATTTACAGTTTGTTGATGGCTTAAGGAGGTTAGATAATTTGGGAAAGATAAAGCGAAGAAAAAAGCTCTTATTGCCGGTCATATTTATTGCAGTTTTTGGTGTAGGGTTCGGGATAGGCCGACTGACTGATGGGCCGATTGGCCAAGTGATTCGAACGCTGCAGATAAGACGAGCATTTGTGCAAATTCGTGATGAAGTTCGAATTAACAGCATTTTGCCGCCTGCGCCTGATGTTTCAATAAATGCCCAGCCTATTCCGGTAGTGCTCGGTGAGTATGAGTGGGTCTCTGCATCCGGCCGGAAATCTAAGAGGGATGCTTACGGGGAGGAAGAAATAAAAAAACTGGTTCCGGTGATAGCCACTGCTGGTGCAAAGGTAATGATAGATCGCGGCGAAATAAATAATCCTGTATTCGGAAGGGGAATACATTCGTTACGTTTCGGCCTTGCTGACGAATCCGACATAGAAGAGAGTTCAAGTTTTATAACTGTGCCGGAAGCTCCAGGATTATACAGGTATCGAATTGATTGTGAATGGATGATGGATCAAGGTCAAGCCGTTTTCTATTTTGCTCTAGAGGTCCAATAATCATTTTGGCGGAACACAAAGCTAAAAAAGAGGAAGGAGGAAACAGATGAAGAAGAGGGGAGTGCGGGGAAGCTTCGTTGTCTTGATTTCGTTGCTGCTTTTAACTATAGGTTTTTTTATCGGAAAGCTTACTGATGGATCGCTTAAGGAACTAACGCAGAAAATGGATAAACAGCAGCAGTATTTTGCATTGCTGAAAGAGGTTTATATTGACGAAGGCTGGCCTCCTACACCGGAAGTTACCGTGAATGACCGCCTCATTGATTTGAAAGTAGGATATGTTAGCTGGTCTAATCGAGGGGGGGCTTATACACAGGATGCTTCCGACGTGCTGACAATGGATTTGCCAGCAGTAATAGTTCCAGGCGGAGCGACCATTCAGATTAAGCCTGGAAAAGTTAACAATCACGGTGCACCGATTGCTGGAATCAAGTCACTATCTTTGCGATATGCTGATGGAAAAAAAGAGAAGAACATATTTCAGGTTCCTGAACAGCAAGGTCTTTATAGGTATCGGATTGACGTTAAATGGAAACTGGATCAAGGTAATGCTTCTTTCTATTTCTCACTTCAAGTAGAGTAGTTATGGTTATAGACTAGCGTTCCTTTGCAGGTGACATCCATCGATACCAAACGATCTTGTTGATCACTTTGGGAAATGAGCGTAGGCGATACCTCAATACCATCGTTTCAGCAATGATTCTAAAATTCGCGGTTGCTCACCCCTTTGGCGTTCAAGGTGATAATCTGGTCCTCGATGCCGGTCACGTTTTTCTAGTGCTTTTTCACCACAACAGGCTTGACTCCACCCCATTCGGTCTCCGTAGTTGTTCTTTTGTCCAAAGTCCCATGTATTCTCCCCAACTTTAATACAGTACCACTGGTTGTAGAACCGCCACACGCTACTCAGGCTTCCGCAACCACATCCATCTCTCCGAGATGCTGCAGCCTCTGTCTGCTTCGTCACAGTCAAGGCATCGTCCTCCCACAACAATGATATCGAAATCTTCATTCCACCTCCCTCCGCGCACATATTATCTATCAAACATAACCTTGGCTCCATTCCATTATCTGCACAACTGAGACATTTCGGTAGCTTCCGCTCCCTCCCCGTTCCTTCCCCCACTCCACGTTATGAAAACCCAGCAATTGGTTCATACTATAGGATACTGCCTGATGTATGCTGACGATGGAGGTGTGTGGCATGAGCGAACCAACAGCGCCGGAAGAGACGGTCCGGGCCTTAAGCAGCATTCTGGAGATGCACATCGACCGCAGCTGGCTTACCGAGATGCGGCAGCGGGAGGAAAAAAACGGCCCCTGGGACGACTGGACCCTGTTCCAGCTGGCCTACGAGGCGGAGGCGTCCCGTCTGGTGGGAAGCTTCGACGAGCTGCTCTGCCTGAAGCATCTGACCCAGGTGGAGCCGATGGCCCATCAGCTGGAGACGGCACGCCGGGTGCTCCTGGAGATGCGGGGCCGGGCCATTCTGGCCGACGAGGTCGGTTTGGGCAAAACCATCGAAGCCGGGCTGATTCTGAAGGAATATATCGTGCGCGGCCTGGTCAAAAAAGCGCTGATCCTGGTCCCCGCCTCCCTGGTGCTGCAATGGGTGCGGGAGCTGAACTCCAAATTCGGCATCCCTGCCGCCGCCCAGAAGAAGGAATACATGTGGGAGCAGTGCGACATCATCGTCGCCTCCATGGATACGGCCAAGCGGGATCCCCACCGGGAGATCGTCCTGAACATGGACTATGACATGGTCATTATCGATGAGGCCCACAAGCTGAAGAACAAAAAAACAACCAACTACCAATTTGTCAGCGAGCTGCGCAAAAAATACTGCCTGCTCCTTACTGCCACGCCTGTCCAGAATGATCTGAAGGAGCTGTACAACCTGATCAACGTGCTGAAGCCGGGCCAACTGGGCGGCCAGGGCCAATTCCAGTCCTCCTTCATTCTGAGCAAACGCACCCCCAAAAACGAGCGTGGCCTCCAGGACGAGCTGTCCAAAATCATGATCCGCAACCGGCGCAGCGACGGCGGTGTGACGTATACCAAACGCAAGGTACGCAATGTCACCCTGGAGCTTTCCCCGGAGGAAATGGAGCTGTACAACGGGGTCACCGACTTTGTGCGGCAGCGGTACGAGGAATCCCAAGGGGATCTCTCTGGGATTCTGTCTCTCGTGACGCTCCAGCGGGAGGTCTGCTCCAGCCGGGATGCGGTGTTCCTGACCTTGTTCAATATGTTCAAAAAAATGCCCGAGGACTCCCCCGTCCGCGGCCGCATCAACGAGCTGGTCCAGCTTATCAAGGGTATCAAGGCCAACACCAAGGCGGAAAAAGCGCTGGAGCTCATCGAAGAAATCAATGACAAGGTGATTATTTTCACCGAGTACCGGGCCTCCCAGGAGTACCTCCTCCATTATTTGAAGGAGCGGGGCATCTCGGCAGTCCCGTACCGGGGCGGCATGAACCGGGGCAAAAAGGACTGGATGATGGACCTCTTCCGTACCCGGTCCAGAGTACTGGTGGCCACGGAGGCGGGCGGCGAGGGCATTAACCTGCAATTTTGCCACCATATGATCAACTTCGATTTGCCGTGGAACCCCATGCGGGTGGAGCAGCGGATCGGCCGAGTGCACCGGCTGGGCCAGACCGAGGACGTGATCATCCACAATATGTCCACCAAAGGCACCATTGAAGAGCATATCCTGTCCCTTCTGCACGAAAAGATCAACATGTTCGAGATGGTCATCGGTGGCCTCGACGCCATTCTGGAGCGGATCGAGAAGAAATCCGCCAGCCTGGAAAGCCTGCTCCTGCGGATGTCCCTGGAATCCCGCAACGATACGGAGCTGCGCAGAAGAATGGATGAGCTGGGAGCGCAATTCCATAACGTGCGGCAGGAAGTGGAAGAGGAAGAGCACAAGGACGGAACGGGCTTGCCTGCAGCCTTCATGGCTTCTGCCCAAAACGCCCCCCCGCCCAACACCATCTCATGGAGGTGAGAACAGCATGAACCGGGAGATGATCGAAAGCTTCGTACACCGGTATCTGGATGCCACCGGCAGCCAAGTAACAGAGAAGAATGACGGCTGGATCACTGTGCAGCTGTCGCCGGAGGCGGACAAGGACCTGATGAACCGCTCCTATTATTGGGGCTTCGTGGAACGTACGGGAGCAGCGCCGGAGCCTATGCGGTTTACCTTTATTTTTGACCCGGAGAGCTACAGCGCCAAAACCGCGCCGCCTCCACGTCAAGCCGTTCCTGTTCCTCCCCCGGCTCCGGCCGCAGGCAATGGCGTTCCGGGATCTGCTCCTGCCACAGGAGTACCCGCCACCGAAGCCCCGCAGAGTGACAGCATTCTGGGTCGGTATTTCGGCGTCACCACCGTCATCTCCTCCGGTTATGGCCGTATTCCCAGCGATGTGATGGCCTTCGGCAGCCGCCGGATGGAGCAGCTGTTCGGCGTAGTTAAGTCGCGCGGCCAATTTGTCCGCCTGTTCGAAAATCCGGACCCAACGGTGCTGAATCCGTATGCTTCCTTGGGCTACTCTACCTGGCTCTGTGTAAATTACAAGGTGGAGCTGATCTGCGATATGAAGCGGGACGAGCTCCATTCCCTGGGCATCAACATGGCTACGGGGCAGATTGTGGAGGGCTTTTATGACCGGGTCAAAAAGCGCCGCCTCACGCCCCAGATTCCGCCTACTATCCACCTGCAGCATGCCGCATTGTCCGTGGACCGGGCCGTAGCCCAGCTGGAGAATTTCCTCGGGGACAAGGTCAGCACCTATGATCAGACATGGTCGGTGGAGGCCTGGAAGCGGCTGAAGGAGGAATGGAGCCGGATCGACAGCTACTATGGTGAGCTCCTGCGGAGCGTGGAGCCCTCCCAAAAATCGGAGGTAGAGGAGCAGTACAAAGCCCGGGAGCAGGAAATCGACTGGCAATACCGCCCTCGGATTGCAGTGTCCGTCACGAACTGCGGTTTCTTTCATCTCTATGAGGGAATGCGGACACCAATTGACCCCAGTCGCTAAATGTTCTTAAAAAAAGCAAGGCGCTTGTCCGCAAAAACAAACAGTCTTTTTGCCGCCGTTCCGCTAAGCTGAATATAACGTTTTCAATTGAAAGTTGGTGTAAAGCTTTGGCACATTGGACAAGAAGAATGGCCTCTGCTGTCCTTCTGGGCAGCCTGCTGGCGGTTTGGTCCCTTGCCCCCTCCGCTTTGGCAGAGCCTCCTGTTGCGGAAGTGACGGCAGGACAAGAGAATGGACAAGTCCTGGCTCTGGGAAACACGCCTGACAGCACCCGGCAGTCTCCCGAAGGGGAAGCAGCTGCATCCGGCATGACTCCGGTTATCCGCTCCTGGGTGGACGCATTGGCGGGTGAACCGGGCTTCGAGAGCTGGTCTGCCGCATCCTGGACCGTCTATCCCCTTGGCCCCGGCACCCACAGCTGGGTGGTGCTGCTTCAGGCAGATGCCCAGGAGGTCGGTTACCTAGTTCTAACCGCCGACGGGGACGGCTACCGTCTTCAAGAGTACGGGCAAGGCGAATATCCCCTGTTCAGCATGAATACGCTGCAGCGCAGTTTGGCGCAGCGGGGACTTATTTCCGAATCCAATCCAACCATGACCATATCCCGCATCTATGCGGCGCCTCTGCAGGGAGTCTGGCGGATCGAAGGCGCGGCAGATGAACCGCTTTATCTGGATGCCAAAACCGGAGAAGAGCTTCCTCCTCTCGATAACTGGGTTCAAGAACAAAAAGCAGGAGCAGGTCAAGCCTCCTCTGCTTATAATAGATCAGCGGCAGAGCAGCCCGGCAGCTTAAAACACACCTTGATCAAAATGTCCTTCGACCCGTTCCTGAAGCCTGTTTGGCTGAAGGGCAGCCCACAGCCGGAGCTGGACTTTACCGCGTGGAAGGCCGGGCCGATCAGCTCGGAGGAAACACCTGTCACCTATCTGGGCAAATGGTACGGCGGCAAAGCCTTGTATCCCCTGGCCGCAACAGGCTTCCATGAATGGAGCCACGCCGGGCCTTTTCTCCGGCTGGAGCATGAGGGTGCCCGGTATGTGCCTTACGCCGCGGCAGTGAAGCTTGGCCGCTTTTTTACCCCCTAATGGTTCTCCTCCTATTCACATATAGAAAAGCTGCAGAAGCGCTGCCGTCACCGGCTCATGCTTCCACAGCTTTTCATCACCAGTCCGTCCCATAAGCGGCTGCTCCGGCAGCTCCTTAATCGGGAGTGGGCTGTTTTTTTCGTTTCTGCTCCTTCCACACCTTAATGGACAACGGCAGCAAACCAAACCACCGCACCGTCCAGGGGGTGCTGTTGCGGATGGTGCGCCGCTCCTGACGGTGCTGCTTGCGCACCTCCGTAGGGGTGTCGATATACGTGACCACCTGCTGGGTAATGTATTTGACCAAGTCATCGCTTTTCGCCATGTGCAAACTCCTTGTCATCTGGGATGTGATTGCCTATCGTTTTCAGTTTCCCCAGCATCTCCCCTCCCTAAACTTGTCCTGCCTGCCGCCGGGGTGAAGGGATTCTTTAGTTAAAGCTGTTTTCGGTATAGCTTTTGCGGGATGGCCTGTCTAAACTGGTGCTATTGGAGTGAAAAAGGAGGATGTTACGATGCGGAACCGTTTGCGGATGGTGTCCCATTACCGGGATCAGGAGGGACTGCGGCTGAGCTTTAACCGGCTGGCGCAGCTGACCTTTGGCATCAATTTTGAGGCGTGGTATCAAAAAGGGGCTTGGGACGACAGCTACACCTGCTATTCCTTCGCGGACGGAGAGGAAATTGTAGCCAATGTGTCCGTTACGGCCATGACCGTGCTGCTGAATGGAAACGAGGTGCCTGCGCTCCAGGTTGGCACAGTAATGACTCACCCGGATTACCGCGGTTTGGGTTTGTTTAAGAAGCTTATGGAGGAAGCGCTGACCTCCTCTAGACAGCCTGGCAACAGCTTGGTTTTTCTCTTTGCCAACGAGTCCGTTGTCAACCTGTATCCGAAGCTGGGGTTCACACGCAGCCCTTTTTACCGGTATGAAACAGATCTGGAACTTCGTGAGCGAGATGCTTCACCGCAGCTGCGGAAATTGGATGTAAGCCGGGAGGAGGATTGGGCTCTTCTTGTCCGTCTGTCCCAGGAACGGGGTCCATTGCCAGCGGAATGCTCCGTTTCCGGCGGCGCCTCTATCTTCCTCTGGTATTGTCTGAACGTATTCCCGGATGCGCTCTATTATGCAGAGGACCGGGATCTGCTGCTCGTCTATGAGTGGTCTGAAGGGAAATTCGACGTCATGGATGTGGTCAGCTCCCATCCGGTATTGTTTGCGGAGGTTGCGGAATGTTTGGCAGCCCACCCGGGGGAGGAAGCCGTCTTGGACGGAAGCTGTCAGGTAGAGTTCCACTTCACGCCGGATTTTGCGGACCTGGCAGACGAGAACATCCGGCGCAGGGAGGACGAGGAAGAATTCTTCTTCGTCAAGGGAGCGGCTTCACCGTTGATGCAGAGCTGCATCATTCCCTTGTCGGCGCGGACGTAACCTTGTTGTTATACCGATACCCTTTTAGTGGTCTCTCGGATAAGAGTTCCTCTGTAAGAGCCGCCTGTACGGACAGAGAAGCCGCTAATTTGCCAAAACACGAGGATTTGCAGACTTCGCGGACACAGGAGACGTTATTTGTATGTGAGAAGCACAAAACTGGCAGTTTTCCACCCAATAGCGTCTCCTCAGTCCGCAACTCCGAAAAAAGTCCTGTTTTCCGCAAAATAAGGCATCGTGGGTCCGTATGAACGGAACTAGCTTGCAGATCATCTGTCTGCCGAACCGCCAGAGAACAAGGCTGTTCCTAGTCATCCGCCCTATCGGCAAAGAAGCTCCCAGCTTGCGACCCCCTCGCCCTGCTGGAAAACAGAGTCCGGTCATAGTTTAACTTAAAAGGACAGCCTTTCGGCCGTCCTTTTTGCATTCTTATGTGATAGTCCCCGCCCTTAACAAGGGCAGGGAGAGTTATACAAACACTAAATCATTTCCGGCGATTCCAGGCCGATCAGGGCCAGGCCGTTGCGCAGGGTGATCTGCACGGATTTGACCAGGGCGAGGCGTGCGTTGCGCACCGCTTGGTCCTCCACCAGAATGGGGCATTCGTGGTAAAAGCGGTTGAATGCTTGAGCCAGATCAACCAGATAGCGGCTGATGATGGACGGCTCCAGCTTCCACATGGCCTGCTGCACCTGCTCGCCGAAGATGTAGAGCTCCTTCAGCGCCAGCTGGGCTTCCGTATTCAACAGCTGGGCGGCATCCACCTCTGCGGCGCCGCCAAACTCAATGCTGGAGCTGCCGCCGTTGGACTTACGCAGCACGCTGCATGCCCGGGCATGGGTGTATTGCACGTATGGGCCGGTTTCCCCTTCGAAGTTCAGGGCGTCCTCCCAGGAGAAAACAACGTCCTTGATCCGGTTGGTGGACAGGTCGTTGAACACAATGGCGCCGACGCCAACCTGGCGGGCCACCTCTTCCTTATTGGGCATATCGGGGTTCTTCGCCTCGATAATCTCCCGCACACGCTCTACGGAACGGGTCAGAAGCTCGTCCAGCATGACCACGTTGCCCTTCCGGGTGGAGAGCTTGGCGCCTTCCAGGCTCACTTGACCAAAAGGCACGTGTACCATATCCTTGGACCACTCATAGCCCATTAGCTCCACAATTTTGAACAGCTGCTGGAAGTGAAGATTTTGCGCCGCGCCGGTGACGTACACGCATTTATGGAAGTCGTAGGTTTGTTTCCGGTAGATGGCTGCTGCCACATCACGGGTGTGATATAGAGTTGCGCCGTCCTTTTTGATCATCAGGGCCGGGGGCATATTGTACTCATCCAGGCGGACCAGCAAGGCGCCTTCGTCCTCCTCCAGCAGTCCCTTGTCCTTCAGCTCCTGGACGGGCTTGTCCATCTTGTCGTTGTAGAAGCTTTCGCCGGCGAAGGAATCGAACTTGATGCCGAGAAGGTCATAAATTTTGTTGAACTCCTTCAGGCTGATATCCACGAACCAGCGCCACAGACGGTGCGCTTCCTCATCCCCCTGCTCCAGACGCACAAACCAGGAACGGGCAACCTCCTCCAGCTCAGGAGTTTTGTCGGCTTCATCGTGGAACTGTACATACAGACGGAGCAGCTCAAGAATGCCGCCTTCTTCAACAGCTGTTTCGTTGCCCCAGTTTTTGTAGGCCACGATCAGCTTGCCGAACTGAGTTCCCCAGTCACCCAGGTGGTTAACGCCGACACAGGTGTAACCCAGATATTGATGAATCCGGTACAGTGCATTGCCGATCATGGTCGAGCGCAGATGCCCTACGTGAAACGGCTTAGCGATATTGGGCGAGGAAAAGTCGAAAACAACGGTTTTACCCGCGCCTAAATCAGAGGAACCGTAGCGGTCACGCTCGGACAGGATGGTCGACAACAGATTGGCTGCGAAGGCTTGTTTGTCCAGGAATACATTCACATAACCCGAAACGGATTCCACCCGGCCGAACAGACCGTCGGTGGCCAGCCTGGATTTGATCTCATCGGCAATGGCCTGGGGAGATTTGCGGAGGGCCTTGGACAGCTTAAAGCAGGGCAGCGAAAAATCCCCCAGCTCCGGGTTAGGCGGATATTCGATCATGTCCCGCAGGGCGGCTGCCTCCACACCCTCGAATCCTTCCGCAATCTGTTTGGCCAGTTCGTCTTTGTAATTGATCATAGTACCCTTCCTCTCCTATATACAAAGGCTACCCCTCGCAGCAGAACTCCGCCGCCACAGGGTACCCGAAACTTAACTTGGATGAATGCTGCTGTACACTTCTGTAAACATATGCCCATCCATTGAAGGGCTTACGGATGGACCGGATGCAGAATGAATGCAATTTGGATGACTGGGCAAGTGGCGAGGCCGCTAACGGAACTTAGAAGCGCTTAGCCTGCATTTTCTGATCAATTCCCCGGCTAACGGAACTCAGAAGCGCTTACGATGTGGAAATCAGCCCAGGCAGGCTTCAGCACCTCTGTTAGAGCTTCTCAGTTCCGTTAAAAAATCTAAACCGCCGATTTTGTGCTGTAAGAGTCGCATAGTTCCGTTACACACTCAACGAAACTTGATCGCCCACCCAGGGTTACGACATCAGACCAAATCACCAGTCATCATAACAACAGAACACCCCTTGCGGGGTGCCCTGATTAATAGCCAATCATTACGTCAAACTCCGGACCCTCATCCGAAGCTTCATTATACAGCAAGCGGGGTTTTATGGCAAATAGCCGACTTGCCTGGCGACCGCGCGCGGTTTGATCCGCATGAGACAGTCCCACACCCCCTGTGGCCCGCACCCCAAAAGCCGCCCCTATCCCGCGCCTCTCCCCCTCCGCCTTACCGCAAACAATCAGACAGAGCCGGCAGGTTCAGCTCCCGGATGCCCTCAGCCACCAGCCCGGCGATGGCCAAGGCTCCCTTCTCCGAGAAGTGGGTATTGTCCGTGGTGCCGTCCGGGAGCCCGGCATATTCCCCCGGTGCAGTCCACATAAACAGGGCCTTGGAGGGTTCATCCCCCACCTGCTCCAGCAGCGCTCTGCTTTTGCCCGCCAGATTAATGTAAGGCACCTCCAGCTCACGGGCCAGCTCCTCCATAGCGGGGATATAATCGCCGTGGGTATCCTTGATGGTGCCGTCCTCCTCGAAGAACCGCCGCTGCATGGCAGAAACCAGTACAGGCAGCGCCCCGCGCTCCCGGGCACCCTCAATGTAACGGGTCAAAAACTCCTTATACGTGGAATAGGCTTCCGTTCCGCGTTCATCTTCCTTCTCATCGTTGTGGGCAAATTGGATCACCAGCACATCCCCGGCTTTGATCAGCTTCCAAATCCGGTTCAGACGGTCTTCCACGATGAAGCTCCTGGAGCTGCGGCCGGAGCGGGCATGGTTGTCCACCGCAATATTGGCGTTCAGGAACTTGCCGATAGCTTGGCCCCATCCGGTATACGGATATCCTGCCGATGGCTGGTCCGTCACCGTGGAGTCCCCGGCCAGGAACAAGGTAGGCAGCATGGGTGCATGAACGATCTCAATGGTTTCCACCCGTACTCCCTCTGCGTCCCAGGCTAACTTCAGCTGCCCGTCGCATACATGCATGGCGAACTCTTCACGGACGCTTTCCCCAACCCCGGCGGGAGCATGGTCCAGCACAATGCGGCCGCGCCCTTCCTTCACAGTCAAGGCCGCCCCTTCAGCCAAACCCGTATAGGACAAGGCGACGGTATAATTGCCTTTGGGCACATTCACCAGGAAGGACGGCTTCATCGGCACAAAATAATCCCCCGGCCAGGAATCCATCAGGTCTTCATAACGGGAAAACGCTGGCGGCATGGAAAAGCCATACCCTGTATTCCAACTGAAGCCGGTCTCCTGCTCCAGTACAATCCAATCCTCTCCCCGGTTCTCCGGGCTAAAAGTAAAGCGGTAACTCAGACTCAAACCCAACACCCTTTCGCTTATATTAATGAACAAACGGAGATGAACAAATGCGTTCAAAACCTTACGCTTTTAGAATATCCTGATCCATCCCCGATGTCCATGGCGAAATCGCGTCAATCGTCACCGGTTCCGGTGATCAGGTTCTTTCTCCGTCTCCCCCTCCATACCAGCTATAAAGGCAATAGGTTATGGGTCTTGGACGGAACAGCGTTCTTTTGTTATCTTGAAAAGAGTGCCAGAAAGAGAGGAGCTGCCTTTTGTCATGTTCGCCGCCGTATTCAACACCATGTTCCAGGTGATCGTCCCCATCTCCATCCCCGTTATTGCCGGAGCTTTACTCCGCAGGTTCACCCAGCTGGATGTGAAGCCGTTATTGACTCTGTATCTGTATTTCCTGAGCCCTGCCATTATCTTCGATACCCTGTCCAAGGCTTCCATCAGCTCCGGCGATATTTACCAGACCTTAGGCTTTTGCCTGCTGAATCTGCTTCTGCTGTGGGCCTGCGCCCAACTGCTCAGCCGTGCGCTTAAGCTGCCTCAGCCCGAAACGGCAGGCCTGACGCTGATGTCCACCTTCACCAACAGTGTGAATTACGGTCTTCCGCTGGTGCTGCTGGCCTTCGGCCAGGCTGGTCTGGACCACGCCTCCGTTTATGTCATCACCCAGATGGTTATTGTGAACACAGTCGGGATCATTTTGCCGCGCGCTCCCACTTTTCCTTCCGCAATGCGCTGGTGTCCATCTTCCGCCTGCCCGCCATCTATGCCGCCGCTCTGGCTATCCTGCTCCGGACCACAGGCCTGCATCTGCCTGAAGGGGTGGATAAGGGAATCACCATGGTGGCTGGCGCTTATTCTCCGGTAGTGCTGGCCATCCTCGGCGCGCAGATGGTGCGGGTGGCCGGAGTGAAGCTGGAGCCCCATGCCAACAAAACCTTCCTGGCGGGTATGGCCGTCCGTTTGCTGCTGTCCCCTCTGATCGCTGCGGCCGGATTATGGGTCCTGCGTGTGGAAGGAACCCTGTTCTCCGTGCTGCTGGTTCTTGCCTCCATGCCTGCCGCCGTAAATGCGACGGTTCTGGCAGAGAGATACGGCGCCGCGCCGCAAATTGTGTCCAAATGTATTCTGTGGACCACCTTGGCTTCCTTTTTGGTTTTGCCCATCCTGCTGGCTCTGGCACCGGGATAACATTTTCCTCAAAAAAACCGGAAAAAGCCATGTAGGATTTGGTAAAATGAGAAGAAAAGAGGTGGATGGCTATGGCAACAAGCATATTCGATGTGAAGGCTCACATGCCCGATGATGGCAGTGTGGCATCTGTTCTGGGACAGGCAAAACCCGCCTGGGACCGTGTGGAGGACTTGCTGAGGGAGACCTGTGGGGAGATTGCGAAGGAATGGAAATTTTACAGCAAAAAATCCGGATGGTCATTAGTGTTTAAGAACAAAGGAAAAACCCTGCTCTACACCCTTCCATGCAGGGAGTATTTCAAGGTTTGGTTTGTTTTGGGCGCGGAAGCGCTGGAGGCCGCCAAACAAGCCTCGCTGCCGGAGCCTGTGCTGGAGGCGGTCCGCACCGCCATAACGTATGCCGAAGGCACCTCATTTGGTGTGGATGTACACGCAATGAAGGATTTAGATGCGGTGAAGCTGCTTTTGTCCATCAAAATGGAAGGGTAAGCAATCCTGTATAAGGCCGCAAGCTCCGGACTGCTATGGAAGCTGCCTGTTCAAGGTTGGCGTTTGTTCTTCTTCGGCAAGGGTGCTCTGGAAGGAATGGCGGATCACATCGCCGCGGCTGATAATCCCCACCAGAACTCCGTTTTTCTCCACCGGCACCTTCTTGATCTGCCTCTTGCCAAGTAAGGAAGCGATGTCCTCCACCTCTTCGTCCCAATCCACCTTGTACACCTTTTTTTGGGCGATGACCATCACATTCAGACCGAGAATACGCTTGATCCGATCCTCATATTCATCCTGATCTCCCCTGAATACCATGCTGAAAAACAAGGAACCCACCACCTGGTCCTCCTGGCGCCCTACATACCGGAGTATATCCCCGTCGCTGATATAAGCGACGATTTCATTGCGCTCATTAACTACGGGAAGGCCGCTGATGCGGTACTTGATGAACTTCTCGATCACCGCCCGGACAGAGTCCGTTTCCTTTACCTTATAAGCGGGGTTGACCATAATTTCATGGGCCTTCATTTCCCATTCCTCCACGAATGTAATCTATATTTGTATTATACAACTATACCCCCGACTGTCAACGGACATCTATGGAATCCGGCCTCTTTGTCCGAAAATCCTACCATCAACAGAAAAACAGCCTGGACATAAGTCTCCAGGCTGTTAAAGCTGCCGATCCTATTAAATATTAATGAATGGACACCGGCTCCTGCTGAACCGCACGCTCTGCCTCCGGCATTTTGTTGGAGGTGCGCAGCGGGATTTCGCGGATGAAGAAGGTCAGAACCAGCGCCAGCACCAGGAGGGCCGTACCCGACAGGAAAACGGTGGTCAGCGCTGAACTGAGGGAGTCCTTAAGCATATCGACCATATGCTGGATAACAGGCTGGATATCCGCCGGCAGAGAAGCCATCAGCTCCTTCAGCTTGGGCTGGTCGAGAAGCGCCTGAGGACCTTGGAGATCCTTCAGCGATGCGGCCAGCTTCGGATTGGCGCTTGCCAGATTGGCGATATTGGCCGTTCCGGAAGAACCGGCTGCAGCCGCCGCGCTTTGCATATGGTTCTTCAGAGACGTGGTCATAATGGTGCCCATGACGGCAACGCCGATGGTCCCGCCCATGTTCCGGAACAGCTGCGAGGAAGCGGTGGCGACCCCCAGCTCATTCGGCTTGACGGCATTTTGCACAGTCAGGGAGAAAACCGGCATGCCCAGACCCAAACCGGCTCCGAACACGATCATGGCGATAACCGCCATCCATACGGAGTCCATGTACGCCATAATCAGCATGCCTGCTACCATGATGGGGAAACCTAGGATGGCAAACTTCTTGTATTTGCCCGTTTTGGTGATCATCCGACCGGTCATGGCGCTGACGAATACCATAGCCAGAGACATAGGCATGGTCACATAACCCGAATAGGTAGGCGATATGCCTTCTACACCCTGCACGAAAAACGGCAGATAGATCAGCGCGCCCATCATACCGGCGTTCATAATAAAGCCGATCACATTAGATAGGGTAACGATGTCATTACGGAACAGGGACAGCGGCAGCACCGGACTTTTGGCCCGCATTTCCACCAGAATGAAGATGAGCAGGAAAACAGCCGCAGCTGCGAACAATCCGATGGTTTGCGCAGAACCCCATGCATACTTGGTGCCGGCCCAGGAGAAGCCCAGCAGAAGCGGGACAATGGTCAAGGTCAGGAAAAGCGAACCCCAATAATCGATGCTCTCCGATTCCTTGCGGGGAACCTTCGGGAACAGAGCCAGAATCATGATGAAGGCCACAATTCCCAGGGGCAGGAAGATCCAGAACAGCCATTTCCACGGCATGTTATCCACCAGCCAGCCGCCCAAGGTAGGGCCAAGCACACTGGAGAAGCCGAATACGGCCATCATTACACCGGTCCACTTGCCTCTTTCACGCGGGGAGAACAAGTCGCCCACCGCTGTGAAGGCTGACGACATGATGATACCGGCGCCTATACCCTGGATACCGCGGTACGTAATCAACTGGAAGATATCCTTGGAAAATCCGCTTAAGAATGCACCGATCATAAAAAATACGATACCTGACAGAATAAATGGCTTACGCCCGTAAATATCCGACAGCTTGCCGACCAGCACGGTGGCAATGGTAGAGGTCAGCATGTAGATGGTAATGACCCACGTGTAATATTCCATGCCGCCCAGAATGGCAATGATCCGGGGCATGGCGGTACTGACTATGGTCTGGTTGATGGCGGAAAAAAACATGGCGCCGATTATGGCGATCATGATAGATAATTTCCGTTTGTGTGAAAGTTCTTCCATTCGTCTCTTCTCCTTTAATTGGTGTTTCTAACTAAGCCCCTATTCTTTGTCTGGGGGGGCCAGCTTTTCCAGCAGTCCGGTGAGGACGATTCTTTCCTCTGGCGTGAGCCGTGAAAAATAGTCATGGATAAGCTCATTCCGGATGGAAACGGCCTGCGCAAGCATTTCCTCCCCGGAAGTGGTGAGCTCCACCAGGATAGATCTTCGGTCAGCGGGATCATCCCGGCGTACCACGTAGCCCGCACGTTCCATGCGGTCGATCATCACCGTCACGGCGCTGGGCTTCACCTCCACTTTGTCGGCGATGTCGCTGAGCTTGCATTTTCCCTTCCGCTTGACATAGAAGAGCACATACATCTGCGGAGCGGTGATAGAAGGGCCCATCCGCTGTAAGAGCTGGCATTCGAAGTTGCGGCGGAACCGCAGATTCGCCGTATGGAACCGCTCAATAAGGTCATCGGAATCCTGTGACATTCGTCGTGGTCTCCCTGCTTTTTATTTAAACAATTTAAATATTAACCAGTTTCACTAATGTCGTCAAGTCTTATTCGGGAGTGTTTGTACACCTATTATTGACATAGCAGCTTATGATAGAGCTCCGTTCACGGTTGAAAATAATGGTGGGAAGCGGGTGCTGGCTGGATTCGTAGGAGGACTGGATAGCGGAAGGCATACTTACGTTATATCGCCACATGGCGGGGCAAATGGGAAAGAGCGGAAGGGTTTCTTCCGCTATTCTTCCTTTGAAGGGTGTAAACGGCCCTGTTAGCTCGCAATAAGGGAAAATCCGCTTCCCTTATCCGGCCCCAATGGGGGGCCCCGCACTATTAGCGGAAGGTTACATTCCGCTATCCGTCGCTCCTCTGCCTGAGCGGCCCTAAGGACAAGAATAACGGAAGCCCGTTTCCGCTAATCCCGCCGCGCGGCCCAATCAAGCAGCAATAGCGGAAGCATTGTTCCGCTATTGCTCTACACAGTGCCATCCTCCGGGGCCATAAGCCCGGATAACGGAAACCGGCTTCCGCTAACCATCCCGGATGCCACGCTGCAGCCCTCTTAGCGGAAATTCCCTTCCGCAAAATCCCCTTCCGACGCCTCTTTTCCAACAATCAGCAAGCTCCACCGGCCATCCCACCTGCTCCCCTACACCCTATTGTGTTTTCAAACCCCTGCACCTATGTTAATCTTGACATAAACATACGCTACCAACGGAGGTCCTTACGATGAACCAACAATCCCTGGAGGGTGTGGAGCTGGAGCTGGCTCTGCTGATCCGCCGCCTCACCTCCATGATTTCCTATCAGAAGGTAGGCAGTCTGGACCGGGCCGCTTACCTGCTGCTTACCCAGATTTCTCTCGGCGGAGCGTGCAGCATCAAAACCCTGTCCCATACCTTTCACCTGGACATCTCCACCGTCAGCCGCCAGGTTTCCGCCCTGGAGCAAAAGGGTTATGTGCGCCGCGTCCCCGATGAGCTGGACGGACGGGCTTTTATCCTCAGCATTACCGAGCTGGGGGAGCAGCTCCTGACGGATGACAAGGCCAACCGGATGGCCAAGCTTGGCCATGTGCTGGATAACTGGACCGATGCGGAGATGCAGCAGTTCGGCGAGCTGCTCCAGAAATTCAACCACAGTGTGGTGGAAGCCGAATATATGGAAAAAGTGCCCCAGCATGATAGCTGAGGCACTTCTTTTTTTAGACGGTCACTCTACGAATGCAGCAGCTTCTGCCGCTCCCGGTACTCCGTGGGAGTGCAGCGAAACACCTTTTTAAACTGACGGGCGTAATAATTCTGGTCGGAAAAGCCGCTCTCCATGGCCGCCTGCTGTACGGAAACCGCATCGTCCCGAAGAAGCGTGCAGGAATAATCCAGCCTGCGGCGGATGATATAGTCGATGGGCGTGGTCTGGTAATTCCGCGCGAACACGCGGCAGAACTGCCTCTTCGACAGATACGCCGCCTCCGCCAGCTGGTCCAGCGTAATCGGCTCCAGGAAATGCTCCTCAATGAACGTCACCGCCTCGCCGATCCGCAGGGCCTTATTCTCCTCCCCGCCGCTGTTGGCGGAATAATACCTGGACAAGGTAGCCACCAGCGCCGAAAAATAGGTCCGGATCATCAGCCGGTACCCCTCCTCCTTCCGCTCCGCCTCCTCCAGAATGGAATCCAGCAGCCCCGATACCTTCGCCAGCTGCTCCGGCTCCAGAGTCAGCATGCCCTTGAAATTCATTTCCTTCCGATAAAACGGCTCGATATAAAACAGCGCCTGGAAACCCGGCAGGCATTTCAGCTCCGACAGCTGGAGCAGCTGGTCCCGGTGGAACATGACGTTAACGTACTGGATATTGTTCACATCCCGGTACCCGTGGGCCACATCCTCGTGGATCAGAAACACCTGTCCGGCCGTAACCGGATACTCCCTTCCTTCAATCACATGGACGGCGCTTCCCTCCAGAATCACCACCAGCTCGGAAAAATCATGGCTATGCACAAAGTAGTCATGGGTTAACGGGCATTTTTGGATGCGGAAAATAAAGCCCGGATCCAGATCCATATCCCTATAATAAATTTTTTTGGTCATGTCATTATTATGCTAAACAAAGACCGGATCGTCAAGGCGCCCGCCTCCCTCATGGCTTACCATAGAAGAGAAGACATAAAGCTTGTTTCATAGGAGGTGCATAGAATGAAGCGCTGTCAATTCAGAGCTCAGATGAAGACAGAAGCCGACATAAAGTCATTTTTGGAGCAAAATCAACCCTCCCTTCAGGAGCGGATGACCGGAAATGGGGTTAGCCGCCTCAGTCTTTTCCAATGGGATAGCCAGCTGTTTGTATATTATGAATGCCCCGGCGAGGGTCCGGCTGCAGATCCCCATATGCTGCTCCCGGGTGCTCCGGAAGTGCTGCGGGTTTGGCCCGGTGGTGCTGAGGATCGACGTTGGGCGCCGATGGCGGATATTTTCCACTATCAGGCACCTGTGGAGGAATTGCCCTGGCGGACTGCCCAAGGGAGCGGCACACCTTACGGAAGATTGGCCCGGCTTGAGCCGGACAAGATCGCCAGCTATATTTTTTACCACTACCAATACCAGGAGGAAAAACCTGGCGACGGCTGCAAATACGGCATCATTTCCCTGCATGAGGACCTGATGTTCTTTTATTCGGAAAAGCCTTATCTGGTGGAAAAAGCGCCTTACCGCGGCAAACTTACCACCTCCAATACGCCAACCGACTGGGGAGCCGTTATGGACCCCCACTTCGTCAAATGGCCCGACTCCCGCCCCTGGCTGGACATCCCGCTGGTTCTCCATGCGGAAATTGAACAAGGAAGGTGACGATTATGCTGAACACTGTCTGCTTAAATGGAGAATGGGATTTTATGCCCCTTTACTCCACCCCAACCGCTCTCGAGCTGCCGTATCAGCTGGCTTTTGAACCGCAAAAGGTGCTGGTGCCCTCCAGTTGGAGAAGTGCATATGAGAATGTGCCCGGCAAAAAAATGGGCGATATCCCTGATCATGAATACCGTCCCTATGATCTCTTCGGTTACCCCAAAGAATGGGAGGCGGCCGCGGCAGGTGTGCTGCACCGGACGTTTACGGTTCCTGCCGGAATGGAAGGGCAGCGGATTTTCCTGCGTCTCGACGGGATCATGCAGCAAGCAGCCATTTATCTGGACCGGGAGCAAATCGCTTATTGGCAGGACGGTTATCTGCCCCTCCGTGTAGAAGTGACGGGCAAGGTGAAGCCCGGCGGCGAGCACCGTCTGCATGTGGTGTGCAGCAGCTTTCCCAAGGTGAAGATTCCATCCGGTTTGGAAAAGGTCACCGGCTTAACCGGCTCCTGGTTCGGCTACATTGCCCGGGGCATCTGGCAGGATGTGTTCCTGGAGAGCCAGCCTGTGCAGGCGATTGAGGATGTGGTGGTCCGTACCTCCGTCCGGGAGAAACGTCTGGAGGTGGATGCGTCCGTTACTCTGCCGGCGGGTGCGTCTGTGGGTGCCGGTTCGGGTTTGGCTGGCGGGCAGCCGGTGCTTCGGCTCGCGGTGAAGCCTGCTGGTGATGCTCATGCGGCGGTTGTGCTGGAGGCGGAAGCTACGGTACTTGAGGCGGTCAACAACGGTGGGACAGGTTTGGTCTGTTTTGCCCTGGACTGGACGGACCCGGTACTGTGGAGCCCGGATCAGCCGTTCCTATATATGCTGGAGCTGGAGCTTGTATTGGACGGGCAGGTGTTGGACCGCCAGGAGGTTCGTTTTGGCTTCCGGGAAGTGTGGACTGAAGGGCCGCGCTTTATGCTGAACGGGATTCCGGTGAATCTGCGCGGGGACTCCTGGCATTTCCAGGGGGCGAATCAGCAAACCGAAGCCTATGTGCGCTCCTGGTACAGCATGTGCAAGGAAGCGGGCGTGAACAGTGTGCGTCTGCATGCGGAGCCGTACCCAACGTACTATCTGGACATTGCCGACGAGATGGGCATGCTGATCGTGGACGAAACCGCTATCTATGGCTCCGGCAAAACCATGCAGGCCGATCATCCCGACTATATCGAGAACTGCCGCTGCCATGTGGAACGGCTGGTACAGCGGGATAAGAACCATCCCTCCATTATCATGTGGAGCGTCGAGAACGAAATGCGCTGGGTGGACGGACGGGATATTTTCAAAACCTTTATCCCCGAATTTATGGACATCATCCGCCGTCTGGACGCCACCCGCCCCATTATCGTGGAGGGGGACAACCGCCTTTTGCCCAAAGAGCTCACAGAGGTGGAAACCCGCCATTACAACATTGACGGCATCATCGATCAATGGGACCGGACGGTGCCCCTGGTATTCGGCGAACATGGCGGATGGTGGTACATTTGCCCGCAGAACAGCAGCATGTATGTGGGTTTTGATGCCTACCGGCATACGGATGAGGCAGCCAAAGGCCTGGCTGAAAAAGAGCGTCTGTTTGTGGAATATGCCCGCCGTCAAGGGGTGTCCGGCATCTCCACCTTTAACTTCGCCCACTATTTCATGCGGGCGATGCCGGAGCGGGACATCCCCCTGCCGGCTCCCGAACGCCTGGATACCCCGGGGCCGAAGCCCAAGGTGATTCCGCGCTACTCCCTGTCGCTGAACAACGGCTTGCTGCCTGCTGAATACCCGGCGTACCGGACCAACCCGTCTTTCGCGATTATGGCCGCGTCCTTCAAACCTGCTACCATTCTGGCGGCGGAGTACAACACCAGCTTCTTCGACGACCAACCTGTCCGGCGGAGCTTCGATGTGTTCAACGATACACTGGTTTCGCGTGATGTGGAGGTAGCGTGCAGCATCCGCCAGGGTGGGCGGACCGTATTTGAGGAGAGCTGCCGCTTCGTGCAGGAGCCGGCGGATCACCGGGTAGTTTCCTTGGAATGGACGCCCGACCGTGTGAGCGGCGTGGAGGAAGCCGTGCTGACAGCTGTTTTGCGCCATGACGGCCAGCCTGTGCATGAGCTGGTTGTGCCGTACCGGATTTATTCCGGGACATTGAAAACCTCGCCTGCCGGAGTTGCGCGGTCTGCGGTTTTTGTGGGTGGCAGTGCGGATTACGAAGCTTTGTCGCCTCTGGTTCCAGGATGCCGCCGGGTTGGACCCGATGAGCTTGCCGGGCTTTCGCCGGAGACTCTGGTCATCGTCGGCAGCAAGCTGGAGGACCGGGATGGCGGATTGGAAGCGGTGCTGAAGCAGCATGTGGGCCAAGGCGGTCGTGTGCTTCTGCTGGAGCAGATCAGCCTTTCCCTGGGCAAGCTGGCTTTGAGCAGGCAAAGCTTCCTGCGGGCCCATGGCGCCGACTGGAAACATCCGGTGCTGCAGGGTTTGGGCAGCAGCGACTTTATGTTCTGGCATGAGGCGCTCCATGAGGACGGACCGGAGCCGGTGGTGCATGCCGCCTTCGAAAAGCCGCTGCACGGCGACTTCACCATGATTCTGGAATGCAGCTCCGGGGATTTCGGGGATGGCGGCGATCTGTGGACACCGCTTCTGGAGTATAAGAGCGGCGGCGGGTTATTTGTGGCCAATCAGATGGACATGATGCCCCATATCGGGCGTGTGCCCCAGGCCTGCCTGCTGCTGCGGAATCTGTTGGCTTATGCCGGGCAGGCTGCGGAAGCGGCTGCAGTAAGCGTAGAAATGGCGGAAGGACGAACTGTCATTTCCGCGGAAGCGAAGGCTCTGCCAGTGACAGCGGCCTGGGTGAAACAGGGTGGACAGGCGCATTCGTTCCTGGAGACGATCCAGCTGGAGCATCAGCTTGTGGCGGATGCTGCTGAGCTAGAGAATCTGCCGGCGGCAAGTTTGGTTATCGTGGAAGCAGCTCTTTTGAAGGAACAAGCAGATGGGGATGATGTACACGCCAACGCCCATGCCACTTCCCATGCGGGTGAAACTTCAACGGCGCAACCGGTTAACGCGCTGCGGCAGTTTGCTGAAAAGGGCGGTAAGGTGCTGGTGCTGCCTGCGCTGCCTGAGGATGCATCAGGCCTTGCCCGGCTGGCGGATGGTGCAGTGAAGGTGGTTGAACACGAGACCTACCATCTGGAAGCGGAGTATGTGTGCCTTGAGGTGTCCGGCATGAGTCCGGTGGATCTTTTCGGCTTCGATAAGGTGCACCTGTCTCCGCGCAATGTGGTGAACAAGCCCTTGGCCTTGCACCGCCTGGAAATTCCCGGCGCCGCCTTGCTGTGCCGGAGCGTGGAGGGCACCGCCTGGAAGGACTTCTTCGTGGGGCAATACGCTGCCGAATACAGCCGCCTGGCGCTGGTGGAATTCAACCGGGACAAAGCCCGGGAATCCGGTGTATTCCTGGCCGGACTCCCCGCTGGAAACGGACAGCTGCTGTTCTCCCAGCTTCTGCTTGACGCGGACAGCGCCAAGAGCATCCGCCTATATACCCGTTTGCTGGCCAATCTGGGTGCAGCCTTCGGAGACGGCCTGCTGCAAACCGTCAAGGGTGACGGGGAATGGGCGGTCGAAAGCCTGATGGCGCTCCCCTGCCCGCCTTATGTGGATTTTACGGCGATGAAGAGCTATTATACCGATCCGGAATTTTCCCTTAACAACCTGGGCGAAGGCCTCTACGGTTGGATGAAAAAGAAGGAGCGCAGCCCCGAGGACGGCACCGTGCTGCTGGACAATCCGGGCGGAACCCCCTGGTTCCTAAGCTGCTTCGTCCATGTGCCGGTGGCGGCGACTGGTGCTGATGCTGGTGCTGCTACCGAAACCGGGACTGCCGCCGAGCGCATCGGCAAGCTGCGGATTAACACCAATGCCCCCTGCGAGATCTACCTGAACGGCAAGCTGGAGCCGGAGCCGCAGAACCGGATTACGCTGCTGACTGGAGTGAACCGTCTGATCGCCATCGTCCATTCCGCCAAAGAGGATGTCCGGTTAGGCCTGGTCTTCCTGAACGAAGACGGCCATTACATGAAGGACCTGCAATACCGCATGACCATGGACGAGGTTGAGCCGAAGTAAAGCTGGCTGCAGCTGTACAGTAACCTTGACACTTCTATAACCCAGGCAGGCCGCCGCTCTAACAACCATTCCCTTTTATATGCGGCGCCTGCTCGTCCACTGTTACCTGTCTGCCTGTAACGGAACTATCCGACACTTACACGACAAAATAAGGCCTTCGGATTTTCTAGCGGAACTATCCGGCTCTTAGAGGACAAACTTGGTCCGCAAAACCGCCCTATACAGGTTTAACGGTCTCTAAGTTCCGTTACAAAACGGAACATGCCATTTTCGACCGCTAAGAGCCGCTGAGTTCCGTTAGCATCCCCGGGGGACACCAAAAAAGGAGCGATCCCATGAAAAAGCCCACCCATCAACCCCTGGAGCAAACCTTCCGCTTCCACGACGACAAAAAAGAAGTGGAGTTTCTCCGTCACGACACCCCGACGCCCTGGATGAACTATTTGTCCAACGGCACCTTCCATACCATGATGTCCCAAGCGGGCGGCGGCGTAGCCTTCTACAAGTCCCCGCAAATCTGGCGGATCACCCGCTACCGGTTCTTCCATCTGCCCACCGACCGCTCCGGACCTTACATTTACCTGCAGGACCGGGCCAACGGGGAATACTGGTGCCCCACCAACGAACCGGCTCACGCCCGCCCTACCTCCTGGAAAAGCGCCCACGGCATGGGCTACACCCGCTTTGAAGCGGAGCGGGACGGCCTGGCGGCGAAGACTGTTTATTTTGTCGGACCATATGAGAACTCGCTGATCTGGAACCTGACCCTGACCAACAACAGCGGCACCGCCAAATCCCTGAATGTGTTCGCCTACGCCGAATTCGGCATGATGGAATTTATGCGGGAGCTCCAGTGGCAGTGCTATAACAAGCATCAGGTGTCCGTAACCTATCTCGATAAGGAAGCGCTGGTCTACAAATACGGCGTGGAAAATCAGCCCAAACCTGACGAAACCCCTCTCGTCTATTTCGCCTCGGATGCGCCGCTTCATGCCTATGACGGAGACCGTGACGAATTTATCGGCACCTACCGCAGTGAAGCCAACCCGGAGGCTATTGAAGGAGACGGCTGCACCAACTCCACCCTGCTGGGCGGCGACCCCTGCGGCGCGCTTCAATTCCAGGTCACCCTACAGCCCGGCGAAACCCGGACACTGAACATGTTCCTCGGCTGCGCCATGACCGAAGAGGAGATTGCAGCAGCGCTGGACCATTCCCGGCAAAAAGACTTCGTCTCCAAATCCTTCGCCGCCCTCACCGCCAATTGGGCGGACTACCTGGGCAAGCTGGAATGCCAGCTGCCGGATGAGGAAGCCTCACGGATGATCAACATCTGGAATCCGTACCAGGCGGAGCGGAACTTCCAGTTTTCGCGGAACATCTCCTTCTATGCTACCGGTACCTTCCGCGGAGTGGGCTACCGGGATACCGCCCAGGACATTTTGTCCGTGATCCCCTTCGATCAGGAGCGGGCCAAGGATAAGATCAAGCTATTGTTGGGCCAGCAATACCAGGACGGGCATGTAAACCATTATTTCTTCCCTACGGAGGGTTGGGAGCCTGTCACCAGCATCCATTCAGACGATCATTTGTGGACCGCACTCCCTGTTTGGGACCTGGCCGCCGAAACCGGGGACGCCTCCTTCCTCCAGGAAACTGTGCCCTATTATGATGGCGGAGAGGATACCATCTACGGCCACTTGAAGCGCGCCATCGATTTCACCGCCTCCAAGCTGGGGCCCAATGGCTTCCCACTGATGCTCCGTTCCGACTGGAACGATCAGCTGTTCCGCGTCTGCCGCAAGGGCAAAGGCGAAAGCATCTGGACGGCCATGCAGCTGGGCACCGTGCTTCTGAAAATGCAGGACCTGGCTGTGCTGGCCGGCCATCCCGAGGATGTGGAAGGCTACCGGAAGATGTATGCGGAGCAGCAGGAGCTGGTGAATACCCTGGGCTGGGACGGCAAATGGTTCCGGCGCGCCGTGATGGATGACGGGCGTTTCCTGGGCAGCGATATTCACGATGAAGCGAAAATCTGGCTCAACTCCCAAACCTGGGCGACGCTCTCAGGAATGGCTGAGGAGCAGAAGGGCATACAAGCCATGGACAGCGTGCGCGAGATGCTGGACACCGAGCTGGGCATCAAAAAGCTGCATCCGTCCATCACCACCTTCCCTGATCCGGCGGACCCGCTTACCAATTACAACAAGGGTACGGGTGAAAATGGAGCTGTCTTCTGCCACGCCAATACCTGGGCGATTATCGCCGAATGTATGCTGGGCCGGGGCGACCAGGCGTACAAGTATTACCGGCAGCTCATTCCCCAAGTGGCCATGGAAAAAGCCGGCCTGAACCGCTACAAAGCCGAGCCGTATGTCTACGCCTCCAACCTGTTTGGTCCCGAGTCCGACAAATTCGGTCTGGCCAACGTGTCCTGGCTGTCAGGCACCGCCGCCTGGATGTATGTAGCCGCCACCCAATACATTATGGGCATCAAAGCGGACCTGGAGGGCCTGCGCATTGACCCCTGTATCCCCTCCGAGTGGGAAGGGTTCACCGCCAAGCGCCGTTTCCGCGGCTGCGAGTACCACATTACCGTCACCAACACCAGCCGCTCCTGCAAGGGTGTGAAGGAGATCCGGGTGGACGGACGGCTGATTGACGGCAACGTGCTGCCGGTTTATCCCGCCGGAACAAACGTTCAGGTGGAAGTGGTGTTGTAACAAACGGAGCAAGATCCAGCTACAGCAAAAAGCCGGCACGCCTTTGGGCATGCCGGCTGGTTGTTTTTTCGGTCGTTGCATTCCGGCCGGTGCTTTTCTGGTCGCCGTTTTTCTAACTTTCTGATCGTCGTTTTTCTAACGGAAGCTACGGCCCTTATTCCTTAAAAAAACCGGGTTCTCAGATTCTAACGGCGCGGAGAGACCTTATATGCTGCGTATCAGGGAAAATGCTCCCTTTTCCCCTCGAATAGCGGCTGTGGCCGCCGTTAGATTTTGGGAAGTGGCTTTTTGGGGGAAATAACGGCGCTGGCCGCCGTTAGAATTCTGGAGCAGCCCAGCGACCATCGTTGGAAGGGAAAATGCGGGTTCAAGTGTGGATTTTCTGAGAAAAATTCTAGGCGGCCCTCATTTCCCCGTCGCATATAGCTCCAACGTTCCCACCAAACGGTGTGGAGCCGCATGGTATTGGTATTTTAGTAGATTCGATCCGAGCCCCGCCCTCTCCCACACCGTCGATCTATTCGATTCGCAACCCCTGTTACTTGTACCCTCTGACATCAATCCCCACTCCTCCGATTTTTCCGGTCTTCCACTAGTCATTCCTCTTCTCACAACACCAAGAGGCTTGCGCAGCTGCAAGCCCCTTGGATTTTATGCTACTCCTTTGTTGTGTTCTGCTCCTTTGCTATGTGCTGCTCCTTTGCTACGTACTGCTCAATTTCTTAATTCATAAACTTCACCGCTTGCAGCAGGCGTTTCACTACCACCGCCGCTTCGGCGCGGGTAATGGCTGCTTCCGGAGCAAAGCTGCTCCCGTCCCGCCCGGCAAAAATCCCCGCTTCGCTCATCTGCGCTACGGCCTCCTTGGCCCAAGCGGAAATCTGCGCCTCGTCAACGTAGGCGGCTCGTTCCCGCTGCCCTGCGCCGGACATATGACTGCCTGCCGCAGCAACAGCTCTGGCTGCCATCACAGCCGCCTGCTCCCGGGTAATGTGCTCCGACGGCCGGAATTCTCCGGTTTCGAAACCATCGGCAAGCCCTGCTTCCACAGCCGTAGAAACGGCCTCTGCGTACCAATCGGAAACTGCCACATCAACAAAGGTTGTTTTTGAGTACGCGGCCGGGTCCAACCCAAGCCCACGAGTCAGCATCGCGGCAAATTCAGCGCGGGTGACAAGCGCATCAGGCGTGTATTGATCCTCCGCTGTTCCGCTTATCACCAGCTTGGAAGCCAGCAGCTCCACCTCCGGCTTGGCCCAATGTCCCTTCATATCGCTGAAGGTTTTGGACAGCTCCAGCACCGCATACAGACTGTTGCCCTTGCGCTTCAGCTCCGCTGCCGGCTTTCCGTCCTGTTGAGTAAATACCGCCGGTACAAAAGAAAGTTTGCCTGTAGCCGGATCAATACGAACTCCTGTGGCGGCAGCCGGATTTACATTCTGGGTAAGAGGCAGCCACCGGCTTACATATTCCTTCCAGGATGTCAATTCCAAATTCCGGCCGTTTATTACCATATCCACCTTGAACTCTACAGGAACACTGATGAGTTTGCCGCCTGTTTCCGCCGCTGCGGATTGAGCCATTTGATGAGTCTTAGATTGGGCCGAAACTAGTCCTATATGGACACGAAGCGTCCCGTTTTCCCTCCCTGCCAGCAAAGCCAGTTGCTCCGCAGCTCCAGCCAATGGCAGCTCATAAGAACCGGTGCTGCTTCGGATGAACAGCGTCGACTTGCCACCTTGGACGCCAGCCTTCTGTAAAGCAGCAGCCGGTAGCTCCAGCCTTATTGCACTGCTATCCGGCACTTCTACGATCAGACGGTCAACAGCCTCGGTGCTGCCGAGTTTCCCCAACGCTGCCTCCAGAATCGTGGAGGACAACGACAGCACCGTGACGGTTCCTCCTTCCGGCGTTTGTTCGATAGTCCCGTTCAAAGAAGCCGCATCCAGCACAATCCCTTCATCGGTCACCGACACGGGGGCTTGAGCACTCCCGCCCCCTGTCTGCGGGTGATCTGTCCCGGCAGGCTCCTCAGAATCATCATCTCCAGGGCTGCCGGGGTTCCCGGGATTGCCCGGATTACCCGGAGTTGCCGCCGCTTTGGTGGTCACACTTCCCGTTAGGGCTTCACCCGCATTACCCTTTCGATCCACAGGAATAACGGCGTAGGTATACGTGGTCCCCGCCTTCAGGCCCGAGGCCAAATACTGATACACGGAGCCGGTGACCGTATCCAATACCTGTTCACCCAAACGGATACGGTACTCCGCCACTCCGCTTACATCCGCCGCAGCCGGCCATTCCAGCCTTACCGCCTCCTCCCCGATGCCGTCAGCCGGAAAATCCAGCTTGGCCCCCACGGGCCATTGCGGACCTGCTTGATCCACGGGAGGTTCGCCGGTACCCTCACCACCGCCGGGTTCCGCTGCCAGCACCGTCAGCAGATGCGAAGCCTTGCCCGCTCCGTACACTGCTGAGATAACCGTGGTGCCAGGCGAATGCGCCACCACCACACCATTTTCATAAACAGATGCCGTCACCGTATTGCTGCTGGTATACACCACACCTGAAGGAGCCGGCACAGCCTTACCGTTCCAATCTACACCCGTTGCCTGCACCAGTCCGTGTTCCCCTGCCTTCAGCGTTGCAGGACCACTAAGCACCAGCCCGGCCAACCGGTCTGCTCCAACAGCGCTTTCACCCAGCGTCAAACTGCCCGAGCGGGCAATCAGACCGAAGTAACCCGGACCGCGAAGCGCATTGGAGACCGTATCCAGATAATTGAACACCTCCTGACCGTCCACTTTGAAGATAAGCCGGACACCATCCGCTTCCTCGATGCTTCCCAATTCCACATGCTTCTTCGTATTAAACGGCAGCATTGTATTGGGAATCGCATCCCCGGCGAGACTGGTGTGTCCCGCGATATTGCCGTAAATCACTGTCCGGGCGGTGCCGTTGTACCGCTGGAGCTCAATGCCTCCGGAGCTGACCACCACCAGATAGTTGTCATCGTTGGAGTAGCTGGCGGTATCGCTCTTTTTGCCGAACATGAGGGCATACCAGCTTGTAGTGCCGTTAATGGTCAGATCGAAATCCAGCAGCTCGTTCTGGTATTGCCTTCCCCGGTAAATCCCGTGGCCGCTGTTGGGTGTGCTGATGGTAATAGAACCATCACCCGCGCTGACATTTTGATTCGTTGGATACACATACCAGTCATCGACACCGGAGATTTCCTCCTGCAGACCCGACACTGCCGTATCCCCGTAATTCCAGACCCGCACGTGGAAAATACCTGTTTTTTCCTCGCCCAGCCGTTCTCCCTTCACCGTCAGGATCGTAGAACCCTCCCCATGCGCAGTCAAAACACCGTCCTCCGTTACGGAGGCGACTGCAGGATCGGATACGGCAAACACCGCGTTGCCTAGCTCCACCGTATTGCCGAAGAAGGTTTTGCCCAAAACCTCAATGGACTGGGCTGTACCGGAGCGCACCGCCAAAACATGGCCTGCCACATCCTTCAACTCCACCTCGGACAAGGTGTCCCCCACCGTCACCTCCGCTTCCAGTGTACGCAGCATGGATGCATTCAGGATATGGATGAGGACCGTTGTTTTGCCCACCGAAACCCCGCTGACCCGCCCGGAGGCGTCCACTGCTGCCACAGAAGGATTCATCGATTCATAATAGATCGTGCTGCTATCCAGGCTCTGGGGCATATCCTTGCCGTCCCTTGCCTCCACCACAACTTGCCCGCCTCCGCCAACCGCCAGATCCAGCCGCTCTGTCGACCAACGGCGCACTTCGCCACGGACTACACCCGCATAAGCGGACTCCAGCCCCGCCCTGGCCATAATGCTCCGGGCTTCCTCCGGCCACTGTCCGTCTGCTACCATTTGGTTGCCGGACTCATAAACATCAATCGCGTTATTAACAAAAACAGACTCCGTCATATAATTGTTCACCAGATCCAGGTTATGGATGCTGGCCTTGTAGGCCTGGGCCCATCGTTTGGAGCTATGCCAGGGTGGCGATTCGGAAAGATCGATGACGTTATTTTCATAGCGCCAGTACGTGGTGCCCTCATCCGCATACAGTGCTGCGCTGTCGTCCATCTGGTTGCGAATATAATTGCCCTTCACCAGGTTCTTGTTCTCCGCCGTTCCACCGGAAGCCCCCAGGCTGTAGATGGCTCCGCCGTCCCGCAGACCCTTGCCCATCAGATCGTAGATAAAATTGTTTTCAATCCTCACATTCCGCAGCACCGGGGTAAAAAGCTTATCCCAGCCATACCCGATATGCGTGCCGCTGTAAGGGATGTTGTAGATTTCATTGTGGCTGATATCCATATACTCGGGAAAACCCGCCGAAATAGCCGACGACGACTTATAGTCCACCCCGATATCGTGGATGAGATTGTTGACCACATCGTTGTTTTTCATGATCTTCCGGTGATCCGCCGGATTGTAGTTTTCCCGGTCAGAGCTGTTGGGCTCCCCCACACTGACGGCGTTGCCGGAGATGTCATAGAAGCGGTTGGCACGGATGAGGCTGTTCTGCACCGCCGTTTTCATCCGCACAGCGGTAATCCCCAGCCGGGAAAAATCATTGCCTTCAAAATTGACCGTATTGGCATAGCTCAAATCAATAGCCGCATCCGGCATATAATCCGGTGTTCCGGAGTAGCGCAAATAGTTATTTTGGGCATCGGAATGGCCGTATTCGCTGCTGGGCCGCATCCATGTGGTGTAGCTGAAATGCAGATTGCGAAACTCCAGGTTGCGGACGGGGTTATCTGCCGACTCGCCACGGATGTCGAGCAGCTTTTCCAGCACAGGTGCCACAATGGACGAGGTGCTCATATTTTCCCAAGCGCGCGGTTTGTAAAACAGCTTGCCCGCCTGTTCATCCAGATACCATTCACCCGGTTCATCCAACAGCTCCAAAGCATTTTCGTAGGTGACGGGAACGGTAGCGGAGGTTAATCCACGGTTACGGACCGCGTCCCAGGCCGGCTGGTCCAAGGTCAGCTGCGCTTTTCCTTCGGAGGTGAGTGAAACTGATGTAACACCTACGCGGGAATTGGTCCACAAATCATTAAAAACCAATTCCAGATCATCAGGTTTGGCAAAAGCGGCAAGTGCCGGGTCATCGGAAGTATAACCCGCATCTGTTTTGACGGGGTTGGTCAATCCCCCTGTGCTGGAAGCCCGGACAGCCCGGAAACCGTCCACAAACAGCTGGCGGGTCCGCAGACCGGCAGCATCGGCGGAATAAATGCCTTTTTCCGCATCGTACATCGACCAGCCGGTTACCTTCTTGCTGCCGCTTACCAGCGCCTCCTCCCCCGGATAGCTCCGGTAGGTGACAAAATACCCGTTTTCACCCGAGTCCTGCGGCGTAAAGGTCAACACCTCCGGCAGCACATAGGTGCCGCCCCGCAGCAGAACCTCAACATCCCCGGCCATGCCGTTTTTAAGAGCACGTACCGCTTCCTGTGCCTTGGCAATGGTTCGGTAAGGAGCCGCCTCCGTACCCGGATTGGTATCCGCTCCGGCCGGGGATACATACAGCCGGTGTGCCACATTGCGGGCCACTACCGTTACTTCCGTTTCCCCGCGAACCAATCCATTGGGACTGGTAGCATATACCTTCACCTTGCCAGCGGAAACGCCCGTTAATTCGCCATAATGGTCAATGGTAGCAATCTGCGGGTCCGAGGTGCTCCATGTGATAAATTGGTCTGTGGTATGGGCAGGCAGGATAGCAGCCTGAAGCAGGACCCGTGAGCCAACAGGCACGCCGGCTGCCACTGTCCCGATATCAATTGAGCTGATCGGCTCCGCAAACACCCGTACCACAGTTGTTTCCGGCGGCTCTCCGGCGAGCTCCTCGGGTGATACGGAAATGACAGTTTCTCCTGGCGTAAGAGCCGTTACCACTCCGCTGTTCGTAACCGTCGCTACCTCGGGATGGCTGGAGGTCCACACGGCATTCCGGTTGGTGGCGTCAGCCGGATGGAAGACCAGCTCTAGCGGTTGGCTGGTGTTGGCGGCAATATCGTAGCTCTCCTTGGAGAAGGAAACGTTTTCCAATTTCTTGTAGGAGTAGACATGGAACTCGTCAAAATAGACAGTACCGATGCTGTCCTTGTAGAAGCCCATGGACATTTTGTCAAAGGTGCCCTTGGCCTTCAACGGCTCCCCGGACAGCTTTTGCACATCGTTAATGTAAAAATCATAAGTACCCGCTTCCGTATCCACTGCGATGCGGATGGTATACCAGGTGCCTGCCTGATAGTCCTCCAGCCCGGTCCAGGCGCTGGCGCCAGCCTTCATGTAAGAGATTTTCCCGCCGTTCAGGGCAAATTGCGCCAGGTTAACGGAACCGGAATTGATATAGGGCAAATAAATCACCGCATTGGTCTGCTCCGCCCGGAACTGGTAGGTCAGCACACTCTTGGGTGTGGCGCCGGTGAAGGAGCGGGAAATGGTATAAGTGGCGCTGCGTTTGGAGGATTGGGCATATGCCAAAGCCCGCCCCGGGTGACCGTCCACCTCCTGGACGGACACAGCAATTTCCGGGTGGGAGGCGATGCTCCAGCCGGAGGGTTTGCCGCCGATGGCCGCAGCATCGAAGGTATCGGCCAGGACGTTGCCTGTTGCCGCCGACGCGGTTTGCAGCGAAAGGCCCGACATGGGTTTGAAGCCGGAAATTGAAGCAAAACCCGAAATTGGAGCAAAGCCGGTCAAGAGCATCAGCACAGATAAGAAAGCGCATACAAACATGCGTAAAATGGAAGACTGCTTGACTGGTTTGGTGCTAGTAACCATAATTCACTCTCCTTTGAATATTTAAGCTTTACGCCCCACGGGGACACGTTGAACTCGGTTTTTCAAGAATAATGCGCCACTTTGGCCCATCCCTATTCCGCCCCCGGACCTTCTGAGGCGGTTTCTACTCGGTTTTTCGAGTATAATCCGCCACTTCGGCCCCCCTGAGGCACTTTATACTCGATTTTTCGAATATAATCCACCACTTCGGCCCCTCTGAGACACTTTATACTCGGTTTTTCGAGTATAATCCGCTACTTCGGCCCCCCTGAGGCACTTTATACTCGGTTTTTCGAGTATAACCCGTACCTCGGGCCTCCCACCCCCGCCGCAGCAGATGTACCCGGTACCGGGTACATCCTGCCTCTTCACGCGGGGCGGCTTACGCGAAAATGTGGTACGGATCGGCGTACAGCTCCACAACCGGCTGGCCATCCAGCAAAAGTGTGCACCGTCTGGGCATAGCCCCCGCCATCTTCCGCGGCACCTCCGCCTCCGGTTCCGTCACATCGCGGATGGTATACCGGTTGAGATACGCTTCCAGCACCTCCACACCGTCTTCCCCGTCCACAGCTACCACTGCCCAGCCGGCCTCCAGTCTCCAGCTTTCCAGCCGGGCCGCTTCTGCCCGGGAGCTCAGCACCTGACGAAGCCTCAGGGTGTCCCCGTCCATCACCGCAGCCACAAGCTGCTGCTTTCTCTCCGCATCCTCCTCAGCCAATCCCAGCAGAGCGGTTACTGCAACGGCGGCATGGGGATAACGCAGCACATGCCACATCCGACCTCCGGCTTCAGTCGCAATGGTCTCCAGCACCCCGTCGAAACGATGGACCACCCACTCATCCGCCAGCTCCTTCACCTGGTTGTTCACCCGGTTCATGCTCCGAAGCACCAGCGCCGCATTTTCCCGCTGAGAGGAAACCGTCTGTACGTCCGGATAAATGCTTTCTTTGAATAATGCCGGGCTGAGATATCCGCCATGGAAATCATGCGTAGGATGGGTGCGGATGGACTCCCCCTCGTCCACATACCAGCGCAGATACGACACCTGTTTGTCCTTTACGCTAAAGCTTACAGGAAAGGACTGCCACCCCAGACCCCAGGTAGGCCATTGATACGAGCCCGGAATCACCGGAAAACGGCTTAGGCTGCCCAAGCGGACATTCCCGCCGATCCAGCTGTAGGCGCGGGCATCGTCAAACACCCTCTCCTCCCGGACGCGCGGCAGTAACTGCTCCTCCTGCGCCCGGATCCCCGCCGCAAGCTCCGGCTCCAGCAGCAGCAAGGAAACCAGATCATTCAAGTTGAAGGTGTCACCGCTCATATCGGCAAAATCCCGTACTCCCGCTGCCGCCCACAACAGGCTTTTGCGGATGGTTTCGCCCTTGAAGTTATAACTCCGGATGGCGGGCACAATCTCTTCCCCGGCATGAAACCGGAGAATCTCCTTCAGCTCCTCCATCCTGGCGGCTAGCCGTCCGGTCAGCTCCTCGTCCCTGCCGCCAATGGCCCGCATGGCAATCCGAAGCGCATTCATCATGACACTCTGGTATACCAGACTCAGGTTTTCTCCCCAGCCCCAGCCCCGCCGGGCGGTATAATCCTCCCACCGGCGGAAGAACTCCACACCCTCCCGGGCGTAGTGCTCCTCCCCCGACAGTACGGATGCAGCCAACAACATAGCCCCGTCGCTCATAATCTTATTGGGGTAATAAATTTCGGGATGGGCGCATTCGTGGCTGAACCAGACGGCGGCATGGCCCAGCATCCGGTCCATCAGCTCCACATGTTCTGCGGGAAAAACATCCGGAACGCATAACCGCACCGTCACCAGCGGCATCAGGATAAAAAACGCCGCATTGGAGTCCTGGATTTCCGCCTCTTCCCGGTACCAACGGAAGCCTCCGTAGTGGGGATGCGCCGGGTCGGTAATCTGCAGCGCTGTCACTGCCTGCAGAATCTCCAGCCCCTTTTCAGCCGGAAGCTGTCCGGTTAGCATTCCGAAGGTATAATATCCGGCTGAGTAACGCCCCTCATGGCAATAAGGCAAATGGGCAACCTGGCGCGTATGCCCAGGCCGGTCATACCGGACAAGCCCCTCTTCCAGCACGGCCTCGTGCAGAGCCGCCTCAAAGCTGCGCTCCAGAACTGCCTTTACTTCACTGTTCATCCTTGCTCCTCCTTACGTGCAGCAGAAAGGCGCACCCTGCGGTCCGCCCTTCTGGCTCATCATGCTGCTGGTTTATTTCTTCTGGGCTGCTGCCATTTTGTAGATATCCGCCATCAGGATCGCGGTGCCCTTGTTTTCGTCGTACCACTTGGCGTAGAAATCATCCACCTTGGTACCGCCCGCTTTTTCCCAGGCTGCCTTGGAGTCAGTAATGAACTGGTCCACACTGTAGCTTTTGCCGCTGACAATGGTTTTGTTCGCTGCATCCAGAATGGTCTTGTTGGCATTGGTGTTGATGGTAGCCAAGTCCTGAGGCAGGTTGGGCAGGTATGCCTTTTGGGTAATGCCCACCATCGGCGCTTTTTCATTGATGTACAGGGTTCTGGCCTGCTTCACCAGCTCGCCCAGCTCCTTCTCGGTAGGAGTCGGATTCACCTTGTTGTCCAAACCGTAGCAAGGACCGACGATAGGCTGAAGCATGTTCATATCCCGGTTGTAGTCCCGCTCCTTCTTGTTCTTGTCAGCATCGATGACCTGGGCGCAGCCGTTGCTGGTAGGCGTGTAGTGAACACCCTCCATGCCAAACTCGATGGTTTTGGTGAATTTCTCGGTGACCATAAAGTCGATTTGGCGCATAACCGCTTCCGGGTCCTTGGTAGCTGCGTTGACCATCCCCGTCATTTGGATGGGGTTGCTGGACAGAGGGCTGAACTGGCCGAATTCGGTTTTTGGCAGCGGGATGATGGCAATTTCAGCTGTAGGCACATTCTTTTTCAGGGTTTCGTAGATGGTAATATCCGCCCCGTTGCCGCCGTAAATCCCCAGCTTGCCGGTAATCCAGGCCTGCTTCTGCTTCTCGCCGTTTTTGTCGGTTACGAAGTCCTTATCAACAACGCCCGACTCGTAAAGCTCCTTCTGGAAGCCGATGGCTGCTTTAATCCGGTCCCAATTGTGAACAACCTTGTCATTTTCCAGAATCCACGGAACCTGGTCTGTGCCGAACAGTGTGAATCCGGTTCCAAACATATGGTTAAGCACAATACCGGAAACGAAGCTCAATCCGATGCCTTGGGTATCCGCCTTGCTGTTGCCGTCCGGGTCCTGGGTGGTGAAGGCCTTGGCTACTTCAAGCAGCTCCGCCGGGGTGGTGGGGGTCTTCAGATTCAGCTTCTTCAACCAGTCGCTGCGGATAAAAAGGTAATGCTGCGGGTTAACATCCATCGGGCGGCCTACCGTGTAAAGCTTGCCGTCAGCCATGGTGCCCGCTTTTTTCAGGGCAGGATATTTCTCCAGCACCGCTTTGTAGTCCTTGCTGCTTTTGTTGATCAGGTCATCCAGGGGCAAAAGCTGCTTCTGGTTGTAAAGCTGACCTTGATAAGCGGTATCGTATTCAAAGATCAGGTCCGGCGCGGAGCCAGAGGCAAATAGCACGTTAAACTTCTGCAGGGATTCGAAACGGGGAACGGTTACATACTTCACATCGTTAGGGCCGTTTTCGTTGACCCACTTGGTCCAGCGGTTATTATCCATGGTGCCTTCTTCGGCAGGGACTGTGCCCCGGTCGTACAGGGAAATGCTGATGGAGCCGCGTTTAGCCGGAGCCGTGCTGGATGTCCCACTGCTGGCGTTGGGGCTGGTATCGGATGCACCCTTATTGTCATCACCGCAAGCGGCGGCAGTTAATGCTAACGTAACGGCAGCGGCAGTAACGGCGGTGGTTTTCAACCATGTCTTTTTACTCATAATCTGTAATGACCTCCCTTAATGTCCTCATTATTGTAGTACAGTAAGGCTTGTTTTGCTCGTTTTCTAATTCCTCTTTCTTTACTCCCGCGGAGTTGGGCGGGCAGTCTTGTTGGCGTAGCCATTTTCAGCGGAATGACTGGAAGGATAATAGATGGCTTGAGGGCGAGTTTTTTGGCGGCTTTGAAACAGAAATTTTCAGATAAAATCAAAGCCGACAAAACGTTGTTTGAGCCTCCAAGACATCTATTTCCGGGAAGGAATGAAGTCTTAGAAAATGGGTTAAATGGGTTTGCCATGAAAGCTGCCACTGTCCGACTACCCCTTGATGGCCCCAATCATCACCCCCTTAACAAAATACCGTTGCAGAAGCGGATACACAATCAACATGGGAATCACCATAATCATAATGCCCGCCGCCTTGATGCCCTCAGGTGTAATATTGCTGACCTCCTCCTGATTCATCATGTTGAGCTCCTGAAGCACCGATTGGCTTTTGATCATCTGCTGGATCAGCACTGTCATATTGTACTTGTCGGCGCTGTTCATATAGATCAGCACGTTGAAGAAGGCATTCCAGTAATGCACTCCATAGAACAGAGCGATGGTGGCGATCATCGGCACAGACAGCGGCAGCATAATCCGCAGCAGCACTCTCCACTCTCCCGCACCGTCCATCCGGGCGGCCTCCACCAGTTCGTCGGGTATACTTTCGAAGAAGGAACGCATGATCAGCATGTTGTACGTGCTCACCAGGGCAGGCAGCCACAAGGCGCCATAGGAATCCACCAGGCCCAGCTGCTTGATAACCAAGTAAGTAGGAATCAAACCGCCGTTGAACAGCATCGTGAACACAATGACCAGCGTCAGATAACGACGCCCGTAGAACCAGCTCCGGGACAGGGGATACGCCGCGAACACGGTGAAGATCATGCTCAGGACCACACCCACCACCGTAATTTTCACATTGTTAAAAAAAGCATTCACAATCGGCGTGCCGTCGAACAGCAGCTTATAAGATTCCGTAGTAACATCCACCGGCCAGAAGGTGACGAAGCCGGAGAGCACCGCATCCTTGCCGCTCAGCGAGACGGAGGCCAGATTGAGAAGCGGCAGCAGGCAGATGAGACCGGCCAAGGATAAGAGGACATAGTTGACGCCATAAAAAACTTTTTCTCCCGTTGTGTACTTCATAGTAAGCCTCCGTCTACCATAGGGATTTGTTGAAGCGCTTGGCAATGGCGTTGGTCAGGATCACCAGGCTGAAAGCAACCAGGGACTCGAACAAACCCAGCGCAGTGGTCAAGCTGAATTGGCCGCCCTGCAGGCCGATTTGGTAAATGTAGGTGCTGATGACCTCAGATATATTGGAGACGATGGGGTTCTGCAGCACGTAGATCTGATCGAAGCCCACCTCCATAACCCGGCCCATGGCCAGGATCAGCATGATGACTATGGTGGGGCTAATGCCCGGCAGCGTCACATGCCACATCTGCTTGAACTTGCCTGCACCGTCCATGCCGGCGGCTTCATACAGGCTGGGATCGATGGTGGTCAGTGCGGCCAGATAGATAATGGCGTTGAAGCCCGTATCCTTCCAGATGCCCGAACCCAGAAACAGGGAGATCCAGGACCATTCCTTAAACAGGAAGGCGAAGGGTTCCGCTCCCGTCAGCCGTCCCATTACGCTGTTGACAACACCGCTTTGGGCAAACAGGGTAATCACGATACCGCCAACAATCACCCAGGAGAAGAAGTAGGGCAGGTACACCAGCGTTTGTACGATTTTTTTGAACCACATCTTCCGGACCTCATTCAACATAATGGCCAGTGCGATGGGGAATGGAAAGCTGATGAATACAGATAACAAGCTCAGCATTAAGGTGTTGCGGATAATCTGGACGGATTGGGCCTGGGTGAACAGATTGCGGAAGTTCTCCAGACCGACCCAGGGACTGCCGAAAATCCCGTCGTGGAAATTGTAGTTCTTGAAGGCGATGACCAGTCCCGCCATGGGGGTGTACTTAAAAATCAGATAAAATGCCACAACGGGCACAAACATCGTCCACAACGGAACGTTAAGCGCAAACCGCTGGGTTCTCCAAAATGGAACCTTTTTGGCGGGAGCCGTTGCGGCGCTGACAGCCTGACTTCCGGTTGCGTCTAATGAGTTTGGCTTCATGCCGGACCTCCTCGGGTGGATTGAATTGCTGCATGCCCCAACCTTACCCGCCCTGTCCCCAAGCGGCAATATTCAATATTCCGGTTAATACGGAAGGTGCTTGCCGCACCCTATCCGGATTCCGGTTAAGCGGATCCCCCGTAATTACGGCTGGTCTGCCGCTTCTGCCCGAAGACAGCAAAAAGCCGCCAGTTCTGCGTCCTGACGGCATTTTGGGGATACACAATTTTCTTGTTAATGGGGGGCTAACGAATCTCAGCCACGCTAATTCCCCCTAACAGGCCAAATAAAAAATCTAACGAATCTGTCGCACGCTATTCGCCCTTTTAGGCACCATTCGGCGCCGATTGGGACAAATAGAGTGGCTAGGATTCGTTAGATTTCAAACAGGCCCATTTCTAGTCAAATAGCGTTCCTCAGATTCGTTGCTATGAACGTTTTTGTCAAGCCCTCCGGTTTAGCAGGGTCGGAGCACGTGGCGCGGGAGCAAATAAACGAGCGACGGTCGGCACGCTGCTATCCGTGGGTTGGGTACCACATGGTATGCCTTCGTCAAGGAGAGCGGTGGCAAGCTAGAAACGCACGTA
>JAEWIS010000020.1 GCA_023386955.1 Bacillota bacterium | reverse complement strand
GCGGAGCCTGGCCGGCCGGGCGCGTTAGCCGGGCCCCCCGTGGCCGGGCCCGGGGCAGTGCAGGGGCGGGCGGGGGCCGAGCCCGCCCCTGAACCCGGCAGCGGTGCGGCTGCTCCGCGCACCGCCTATCTGACCTTCGACGACGGCCCTTCGGGCCTGACGCCGCAGGTCCTGTCCATTCTGCGGCGCGAGAATATTCGCGCCACCTTCTTCGTAACCGGAGCCGGGCTGGAGCAGCACCGGGAGCTGATCCAACAGATGGCGGCAGAGGGGCATGTACTGGGCAACCACACCTATTCTCATGATTACCGCCTGTACCGGAGCGAGGCTGCCTTTATGGAGGATGTACATAAGCTGGACCGGGCGCTCCAGGAGCTGACAGGCTCGGCCACGGAGCTGCTCCGGTTTCCGGGGGGCTCCAACACCAGGCTGGGCCAGGCCAAGGGGAGCCCATGGATGCTGCCGCGGCTGGTCAAGCGGGTACAGGAGGAGGGGTACCAGTATTTCGACTGGAACGTCTCCTCCACTGACGCTGCGCAGGCGGTGCAGCCCAAGGAAGAGATTGTAGGCGCAGTGCTGTACGCCGCGGCCAACAAAAACAACGCCATCGTGCTGATGCACGACGCCCGGGGCAAAACCACCACCGTCGAAGCCCTGCCCGAGGTGATCCGGGGGCTGCGGGAGCTAGGCTTCCGCTTCGAGGTGCTGCACAAGGACAGCCGTGCCGTTCATTTTTTGGAATAATCGCAGGTAATCTGGGTATTCCAGGGGACATACCGAAACAGATAAAGGAGAGGATACCAATGTTTTCATCTATCCGCAACGTATACTGTGTAGGACGCAATTATAAGGCCCATGCGGAGGAGCTTGGGAATGAGCTGCCCAAGGAGCCAATGATTTTCATGAAACCCAGCCATGCCCTGACACCTGCCGACGGGGGGGCCATCGTTCTGCCGGGGCTGCGGGGAGAGCTCCACTTCGAGACGGAGCTGGTCATCCGCATCGGACGCAGCTACGAGCCGGGTCTGTCTGCCGATGAGCTTATCGACAGCATGGCCTTCGGCATCGACTTTACCCTGCGGGATGTGCAATCCGGCATTAAGGCCAAGGGGCTGCCTTGGCTGCCGGCCAAGGGTTTCCGCCGTTCTGCGCCGTTGGGCCCGTGGCTGGATTTCCCGGGTGCGGCCCGGCTGGCCGAGCAGGACTTTACGCTGCTGAAGAATGGGGAGGAGGCCCAGCGGGGCAATGTTTCCCGCATGATCTTCGACCTGCAGCGGATTATTGACTTCTGCGCCGCGGAGTATGGGTTGGGCCAAGGAGATATTATTTTCACCGGAACCCCCGAGGGAGTTGGCCCGGTGAAGGACAATGACCGGCTGGAGCTGTTCTGGGGCGGGGAAGCGGCAGGAGCCTTTACAGTAAGCCTGCAATAACCCTCCGTCCAGTCGCAAACATGTGCAAAAAAAGGGCAATCCCGCAGAGTTAATCTGCCGGGACTGTCCTTTTTTGCTGTCTCTGTTGGGTGGGGCCAATACTCTTCCTGTTACATCCCAAGGTTCCATCCGTTAAGCCTCTTCCACCACTTACAATCTTTAGTTACTTGGCACACTGCCATTATCCGCAGTCTCCAGTCACTGACACACTACCATCATCCACAGTCTCCAGTCACTGACACACTACCATTATCCGCAGTCTCCAGTCACTGACACACTACCATCATCCACAGTCTTCGAGTCCGCGGCACACTACTATTATCCGCATTCCCCCAGTTGCCTGGCTCCTTCCGCCATTATCCCCGGTTTTTTGGTCCCATCTGCACTCCCGTGCATCCCGCGCCTCGTCTTACGGAACTCAGCGACCCTTAAAGGCCAATAATTGGTGTGTTAGAAATGTAACGGAACTCAGAAGCGCTTAGCTGCTCTAGGCGGTGGCAAAACAGTAAAAATTGTGCGCTAAAAGCGTCATAGTTCCGTTACCGCGCCAAACCCCTAATTTTAGACCGCTAAGAGTCGGATAGTTCCGTTAGAGCGGGGTCAGTGGTGCTAACCCATCCGTTACCCCGCCACCAACCTGAATTCAGGCTGCTAAGTGTCCGAGAGTTCCGTTAGAGCGGGCCAGAGGTTTCAATCCGTATGTTACCGTCCCACCAACCTGATTCTGACCGGCTAAAAGTCTTATAGTTCCGTTAGAGCCCAGGCCGGTGAGCCGGGAGTAGAACTGATGTCGGTGAACCGGGAGTAGGGCTGATGCCAGTGAGCCAGTAAGCCCGGCCGATGCCAGTAAGCTCTGCCCACCCTCAAGGCAGCTCAAGCCGTCCTGTCTCGGCCAGGGTCTCCAGATTCTGGGCCCGGATCTGGCCGGGAGACAGACTGTACAGCGTATCGCCGATATAGAGCAGCCGCCCAATCTGGTGATTGCTCTCGTACAGGCTTCCGCCTGCTTTTTTCAGCTCGTCCTCACCGAGGTGGGTGACAGTCTCCCGGAGGCGGAAGCCCTCCTGCAGGTCCACATGGTACACGTAAGCGCCCTGGAAGGCGAACTGGCCGTACGCCATCGGATTGTTCTTCTGGCCCGCAGGCACCTCCGCTACCGTGACGGGGAAGGCCAGCAGGTTTTTGTCCCGGGAGAACAAGAGGGCCTTATGGTTGCGCAGAAGCTCCGAATCCGTCCCTCTGTCCCCAATGACGGTCTGGAATAGCTCCTTGGGGCGGGACACGTCGGTGACGTCGAACATGGAAATCTTCATGCCTTGGTAATAGGCCGTGCCGTCTGTGGGCTGGGGGCTTTTTTCGTAGCGCTCATCTGTGACCACCACCGCATCCTTGCCGAAGCCGATGAGATGGTTTTCATCATACGGGTGCAAATAGTCGCTGTACCCGGGGATTTTCAGCTGGCCCAGGATCGAGGGGGAGGCGGGATTGGAGAAATCCAGCACAAACAGCGGGTCCACCTTTTGGAAGGTGACCATGTAACCCCGGTTGCCCATAAAGCGTACGGAATAAATGCTTTCCCCAGGTGCAATTCCTTCGATTTGACCGCTGATGCCCATATCCTCGTTGAGCACATAGACATTGTTGGTCAGCTTCTCGCCGGCTCTGCCCCATTCCTTGCCCTTGGTGGTGGCGATGCGGAAGTAGCCGTTATGCTCATCCATGGAGAATTGGTTCAACACCGTTCCCGGCACCTGACCCTTGGCTGCAAAGCTCGCCTTGCCTTTGTCCAGCCGGAATTTGTATACCTGAGTGGTTTCATCCACGTTAATCCGGATATATTCGGCTGCAACATCCGCAGAAGCGCCTGCTGCTGGTTTTACCCGGTCCTCACTCACCTGGCGTCGAGGGAAGGCCGCATATAGATGATCCGCTGAAGCAAACACATTTTCCGCCGAACCCAGGTATATGGAGACCTCCGCAGGTACAGACGGAGAGGCTGTGCTGATCCCGGCTACAACCAGATATGCACTGTAGAGGGAGTCAGGGAAGTAGCGGATATCCTCGTACTTGGCCTCCGTCCATTGTCCGGACATGGCGGTATCCCGGTAAGCAGGCACTGCGGCCGATTCCCTGTTGTCCTGTATAATGCCGTACCTGTTCAAATACCGGTTGGCAATCACATACACTTCACCGCCGATTCGGCGGGAGGAGACATAGCTGCCCTCCGTCTCCACCTCCCGCAGGAGCTTGGGTGCCTTGCGGTCTGCGATATCGTAGACGAGGGTTTTGACCGTGGAGGGGGCTGCAGGGGCAATCCGGCGTTTAGCGGCCGTTCCCCCAACAGACAAACTTTCCTTGGCGGAGGATACGTCGGGATTCTGCGGCTCCTGCTTCCTGCTGGAGGACCCAATGACCGTAAGGCGGTCTCCGTCCACATACAGCTCCTGAATGGCAAAAGTCTTTTCCTCCAATTGGAGGACAGACTCCAATGTCATCTTGTCTTCCGGCGCAGCCCGCACGATCATGACCCGGCTGCCGTTTACCTGATAAATAAACTCCCCGTCGGTTTTCACCACATCGCCTTCATCCACCCCCTGAACCTGTACATTGGTGGCGGAAAAATCCCCCTTCGGGGCAGCGCTGGCGTTTTGCTTCTGGGCAGCGCTTGTGGCAATTTCAGACCGGGCGACAGCTGAATCCTCCATCACAAATACCTGCATTCCGTCTCCTGGCCCGATGGTAATTCCTTGATCCTGCGCGCTAGCCAACAGCTCCTTCAGCTTCGCGTAACTGCCGATAGCTGGCAGCAGATAGTCCTCCGACTCCACCGTCACCCGTTTGGCAGCGCCATCCCACTTCACCGAGGTGCCGAAGGCTTCGGCAAAAAACCGCAGGGGCACCAGCACTACATCCCCATCTCTTACGGGGGCGGCGGCCAACTGGACGGGTGTACCATTTTTCGTGGCAATGGAGTCACCGGGTATAAGCACAATGCTGCTTCCGTCCTTGACGGCTATGATGGAACCGGCAGTTTCATTATAGCTAACGACAGCGCCCAACGCCTCGGTCAGAGCCCGCAAAGGCACCAGCATCGTATCCCCGGCAAGATACGGAAGGGCATCCGGCTCCAGCAGCTTTCCATTTACGGCGATGGTGAATCCGGTGAGCGGGACCGGCGGCAGATTGGCGTCATTCGCGGGTACGGCGGCGGTTGGCTGGGAAGCGGCTGAGGTCTGCTCACGGGATTCGGCCGGAGCCGCGCCAAGTGCGATACTGCCTGCAATGACTGCTGCCAGAGTGATAGCCGATGCGGCAGTGATAATAGAGAAGCGTTTCATAAAAGTGCAATCCTCCTCCTGGAATTTTCCAATATCAGCCTGTTTCCATCCAGACGTGACGGGAGGAGAAAAGGTTGCACCCTTCATCAGGCCAGCCGGTTCAAATAATCTGGCTTTTCCAAGTCGAAAAAATAACGCTCCTGGACATAAAGATCAAGCTCGGCAGCATCATTGCCGACAAGAATGCCATCCAGCATAAACTCACCGCGGCTCTCGTGCATGGCTAAGCCGCCGTTAATAAACCAGGTGAAGGGAGCATACGTCTGCACTGCCTTGAAAATATTGGCCACGGAGCGGTGGAGATCCACATGTACGCGGGGACGCCAGTCCACCACCTGCTCCTCAAGCTGATACATGCTCCTGGGCACTGCTCCTACGAACAATTTAATATTGTTGGAATAGATCATTCCAGGCCGTTTGGAGGTGGCGGGCAGGCCGATTCGCAGGCTATAATTCCTGAAGCACTTCGGGATATAGTGCTTCTCGCCATCAATGATAACTTGCTCAGCCTCCTCTAAATCCAAATCGATTACCCGGACCTTGTGCTTTTGGATCAAACCCGTCAGTCCGGCCTGCTCCAGATTCTCCCGTAAATAACCGTTGGCGCTTTCCGCAATGGCGCAGCTTCCTCCGCAAGCGCTAACGTATTCGATCATCTTGGCAAGCAGCCCGGCATCTGTGCGCGGATGGTTGGGCTTAGCCGGACGGGCCAGGTTAATCTTCAACAGCACCGTATGCTCCCGCAAAACCTTCTCTTGCAGTCCCACTTTATCCAGACAGGCAAACAAACCTTCATCATCACAGGAAACGAACATTAGCATTCCTCCCAAATAGGAAAAGCCGCATTAAGCCTTTTCTCAACAGGTAAACGTTTATGAGTAGAATCCCGGTTTTTTTTCATAAAAAAAGCTGTCTGCCCTTAAAGAAGGAACAGACAGCGACAAGTCAGAAGCATAGGGGGCCAGTTAAGCAGGGATATTACTTCCCGGTAAGCTCTTCCATTTGCTCGATCAAACCTTTGAATACGTCCATGGCTTGGCGGATCGGCTCAGGCGAGGACATATCCACACCGGCCTTCTTCAGGATGTTCAGGGAGAAGTCGCTGCCGCCGGACTGCAGGAAGCCCAGATAGCGGTCCACCGCAGGCTGGCCTTCATCCAGAATCTGCTTGGAGAAGCTGGTGGCCGCAGAGAAGCCGGTGGCATATTTGTACACATAGAAGCTGTTGTAGAAATGGGGGATCCGCGCCCATTCCATCTCGATGTCCTTATCCACCGCCATCTCTGTGCCGTGGTACTTCACGTTCAGATCATAGTAGATTTTGCTGAAATCCTGTGGAGTCAGGGACTCGCCGGCTTCGGCACGGGCATGGATCAGCATTTCGAATTCGGCGAACATGGTTTGCCGGAAAACGGTGGTCCGGAACTGGTCGGCATAATAGGTCAGCAGGTACATCTTTTCCTTGGGGTTGGTGGTTTTCTTCAGGAGATAATCCATCAGAAGCGCTTCGTTTAGGGTAGAGGCCACCTCGGCCAGGAAAATGGTGTATTGGGCGTACCGGTATTCCTGATTCGTATCGGACAGGTAGCTGTGCATCGCATGGCCCATCTCATGAGCAAGGGTGAACATGCTGTTCAGGTTGTCCTTGTGGTTCAGCAGCACATAAGGATGGGTGCCGTAAGCGCCCCAGCTGTATGCGCCGCTGCGTTTGCCCTCATTTTCGTAGATGTCGATCCAGCCGTTGTTGAAGCTGCCCTTCAACACTTCCAGATAGTCCTGACCAAGGGGCTTCAAGGCGTCAGTGACGATTTCCTTGGCTTCGTCGTATGTAATTTTCATATCGAACTCTTCTACCAGCGGGGCAAAAAGATCATACATATGCAGCTCATCCACCTTGAGCAGCTTCTTGCGCAGGGTCATATACCGCTGCAGCAGGGGAAGGGCTTCATGGATGGTGTCGATCAGGTTGGTGTAGACAGCCTTGTCGATATTGTCGCCGAACAGGGACATTTCCAGAGCGGATGGATATTTTCTGGCCCGGGAGTAGAACAGGTTCTTGGTTACATTGGCAGATAAGGTCGCGGCCAGCGTGTTCTTTTGCTTGCTGTAGGTTTCGTACATGGTTTTGAAGGCGTTCCGGCGCACATCCCGGTTTTTACTCTCCAGGAAGGTGATGTAGCTGCCGTGGGTGAGCTCGACTTCCTCACCGTCTTCATTCTTCACCTTCGGGAACTTCATGTCCGCATTGTTGATCAGCGAGAAGATGGTGCTGGGGGCGCTGGAAATATTGCCAACCTGGGCAAGCAGGGCTTCTTCGGCCTTGGAGAGCACGTGGGCCTTCTGCCGCAGCATTTCCTCCAGGGTCAGCTTGTAAAAGGCCAGCTCGGGAGCCTGAATCAGCTTGTTCAGCTCATCGTCGCTTAAGCTCAGAATTTCCGGCGTAATGAAGGATAAGGCCTCGCCCGCTTCAACCGAAAGCTTCTTGGATTTCTCCGACAGGGCTTGATACTCCGGCTCCGCCGTATCCTCGTGATGCTTCATATTGGAATAGACATATAGACGTTCCGTATGCAGGGAGATTTTGTCCTCCAGCTCGAAGCAGGCTTTGACCGCGTCGGGGCTGGACAGCTTTCCCTGAAAATCCTCCGCCTTCTTCAGCAGCTCCTTGGTGTCCTGATACTCCTTGTCCCACGCCTCCTGGCTGGGGAAAATGTCCTCCAGCTTCCAACGGTGCTCAGGAGCGGTTTCCGTACGTTTTTTGACCTGGCTCATGGGAATCCTCCTATCGGGTTTGAATTGGCTGTCCAGGCGGACAGCGGCTCCTGCCGCGGGAGCAGTGCTTGATGCCAGCAGCCCGGCGCACAGGATGAGGGACAGCAGTCGTAAAGGGGACAAGGCACTAACCTCCGCAACCTTTTGGCCCAAAAAGAGACCAAAGTTTGCCTATTAGTATGTGCGGCTGTCCCCGCGGCTTATTCTGCCTTTATCGTCCCATTGTAAAAAAACTGTACAAAATCAGAAAGAATGAAAAGCTGACCATCACGACGGCCATAATGGCAAGACCGCGTTTAAAGCCGGGGGCGATGGTGTCCTTCTTTAAGAGTAGCACCAAAGCGAAGCAAAAGGAAATAATTACAAAGGTTGCAATGACCTGCGGATCAGCCATACCGAAAAACCACCTAACATATGTACTTGGCAGCGGGAAGAGCTGTTTGATTCATTATTTTACCACAAAGCCCGTTTCATTGTAATTCCGTCGGAATTGTTCATTTCGTATTGACAATATCCCCGTGCTTCGATTATGCTCTATTCAAGAGCCTTACCGCAATTCCCAACTGAATACCTGTAAAGGGGAGTAGCTGTACAATAAAATCGTCATTACGAGGCATTCCTGCTCCGGTTTTATTGGCATTATTACACCTGTTAGCGAGACCTTTACCCTGAAGTATTACTTCTTCGACGAAGAGGGATACTTTTGCGGTAGGGGTCTTTATTATTTTCAATGTATAGATAATAAGGAGGAGTGGAGCTTGGAATTATTCTTGGAGTATGGATGGGTGCTGCTGGTATTAGTGGCGCTGGAGGGTTTGCTGGCCGCGGATAATGCGCTGGTGCTGGCAATTATGGTTAAACGTCTTCCCGAGGAAGAGCGGAAACGGGCATTGTTTTACGGTTTGGCGGGAGCCTTCGTGTTCCGTGCGCTTTCCCTGTTCGTGATTTCGTTTCTGGTGGACGTCTGGCAGATTCAAGCGATAGGCGCGCTTTACCTGCTGTTTATCGCAGCCAACCACATTTTCCGGAAGGTCATGTTCAAGAACAAGAAGATTGAGGAAACCACAGGCGTTGTAGTGGAGGATAAAAAACCCGGCTTCTGGATGACCGTACTGAAGGTTGAATTGGCGGATATCGCCTTTGCAATCGACTCCATCCTGGCCGCGGTAGCACTGGCCGTAGCCCTTCCCGCCAGCGGACTGCCCAAGATCGGCGGTATGGACGGCGGACAATTCCTGGTGATTTTCGCAGGCGGCTTCATCGGACTGATCATTATGCGTTTTGCGGCTAACCTGTTCGTTAAGCTGCTGCAATCCCGTCCCAACCTGGAAATCGCCGCGTTTGTCATCGTGGGCTGGGTAGGCGTCAAGCTGGCCGTTATTACGCTGGCACACCCGGATATCGCGATTTTGTCTGAGGATTTCGCTCACAGCACAGCCTGGAAGCTCAGCTTCTATGTCGTCCTGGTGGGAATTGCCGCGGCAGGCTGGTTCCTGAGCGGTGGCAAGAACAATGATTCTAAGCCCACACCGGGCGCCAAGGAATTGGAAAAGCAAATGGGCTGATTATGGTAACATGCAGGCTGGGCGCCAGGCGGTTTTGGGCCAAGCCTAAATAAAAACCAGGGGGGACATGATGTCCTTCCTGGTTTTTTTGATTTTTATGGCGCTTACATCAGAGTGGCGGCGGTAGCAGGGGAGGAATGCCTCTCCACGCCAAAAAAACGGACATTCCACTTCGGGAAGTCCGTTCCTTGTCCACCGCTCATCTCACCGGTCAAACTTTGCGGAAATTCTCCAGGATCTGCAGCCGCTCCTCTTCCGTTCCCTTGAAGCGCTTCGGCGAAAACCGCTCCTCCGCCCAGTGCATCATGGCAGGCCGGCTCAGAAAGGTATGGCATTCCTCGCCCCATTCCTCGGAGATTTCCCGGAGGATGAGGGTTTTTCCGTTGATCTCTACGTTTAACATGTTCCATTTGTCGCGTTTATAGACTTCTACCGTCTTGATTCTGTTGCTTTTCACCGTATTTCCCCCGCTTAAGTGGTTTATCATTGCTTCCTAACACTTTAGCATGAAGCGGGGCATTAATCAAAAGGAGGGTTATTGTTCATCCCGGTGGATGCCCTTAAAAAACAACAAAAATACCTGTGAATACCACAAGACGGGAAAAGGGAAATCCTGTATGTTTATTTTGTAAGCGCTTTAATAAATAAGTGAATCTCTATTAAGAAGGAGGTTAACCTGTCTGCTTAACATCAAAACCAAATCTATCTAAGGAGTGTGTAATTTATGTACAAATGGTTTAAGCTCGCAATTGCAGCGGCCATGCTGGCTGCCGCGTCCTTGTCCGTACCCGCACCGTCTCAGGCGGCGTCCGTAACCTGCAGCACAACGTCGTGCTTGACCACAGCCCTTGCCAATGCGCAGCCTGGGGACGTGATTACGCTTGCAGCGGGAGTGACCTTCACAGGGAACTTCGTAGCATCCAAAAACGGCACCTCATCCGCCAAAATCACCATTAAGGGAGCAAGCTCCACGAATAAGCCGGTTTTGAACGGGGGCACAACCTCCAGTGGCTACGCCTTGTATATTACCGGCGACTATTATGATGTGCGCAATGTGAAGATAACCAACGCCAAAAAGGGCATTATGCTTGATCACGCCAACAACAATTGGCTGGAGTATCTTGAGGTATACAACATCGGGGAAGAAGGAGTACATTTCCGGGACGGCAGCTCTAATAATGTAATCAAAAGTTCCAGCGTGTATGATACAGGAAAGCTGAATCCGGAATATGGGGAAGGGGTATATGTCGGCTCGGATGTAGGCAAATGGGGGAGTTACAAGAAAGAAACGGACCATAACCGGATCTCCGGGGTATCCTTCGGCCCCAATGTCCGGGCTGAGCATGTGGATATTAAGGAGGGATCAACAGGCACCGTGGTAGAGAATTGTACGTTTGACGGAACGGGCATTTCAGGGGCCAATTATGCGGACAGCTTTATGGATGTAAAGGGGAATGATGACATCATCCGGAATAACACCGGCTACCGCAATGGAAACAGCAAGATCGTAGATGCCTTCCAGGTCCATGAGCGTGCAAGCGGGTGGGGACAAAACGCCTCATTTACCGGAAACACGGTGTATCTTGACAATGCTACAGCTTATGTTGTGAACGCAGATAGCGGCGCGACGGCTGCAGCATCCAACAATACGCGCAGCCCGTCGGGCAATATGTACAAAGGAAGCGTGAATTAACCTCTCGGATTAGTCAAAAAGGGGGACCTCCTTCATCCGGTACATGGCCTTGTCCGCCCGGTTCAGCAGAGTGGCGGCATCCTCGCCGTTCTCCGCATACAGGCTTGCCCCGAAGCTTGCTTCCACCCGGATGGTTTGGCCCTTGTAGGGGATGTCCATGGCGCGGATGGCATTGGTCAGCTCCAGCAGGGTTCCGCTGATTTCCGTATAAGAGGGGACAGGGTGCATGAATACGGCCAGCTCATCGCCTCCCAAGCGTCCCACAGCACCTTTTCTGCCGACAATCCGCGCAATGATCCGGGCAACACCGGCCAGGACGGCGTCTCCCCCTTCATGGCCGTAAGCCGTATTGATTTCCTTGAACTCGTCGACGTCGATGTACAGCACAGCCAGTGTGTACCCTTCTTGCTCCGCCAGGACAATGGCAGCCTCCAGCTTTTCCAGGAAGGCTCCACGGTTCCAAACTCCGGTGAGGGAGTCCCGGGTCGCTTGGTGGCGCAGTCTCCTCAGATGCCGGCTGGATGCCGTCACATCCTGGACAGACAACAAAAAAACGGGACGGAACAGGCCCCGGATAAGGCTGCTGTCGATCCGGAACTCCCGCCGTCTTCCCGCCTGATAAACCGAGATATCGAGACCGCCGAAGCTTTTGTTCTCTGCAAGCTTCTCCAGAAGCCGACTGTCTGCCAGAAGGGCGGACGCCGCAGATCCATCTGAACCGGCTTCCAGCAGAGCTCTGGCTTGGGCGTTGGCCAGCAACGGGCGGCCCTTTGCGGTTATAGTCAGCATAGCAAACGGATGATGCTCGAACAGCTTGATATATAGAGAAGGCACATAACGCAGCAAAGCAATCAATTCGTTACCCCCCGCAGCGTATAAGGAAGCCGGCTTCTCTCCGGAAGGGGCGGACCGGCATCTTCTTCTTTGCTGTAGTAGGACGTTTGACCCCCGTCCCGCTTTATTAAAAAAATCATACCGCACCAACCATCCGGTTGGAAACGAAGAGGAGGGGAGGTCCACGGCTTTATCCGGTTCTTCTACATCTGGTTTATGTAAGAAATCCCATTCGTTCGAAGTGTTTCGTGCTGTAACGGCGTTTTGCTTCGGGATTCGCTTCCCTGGGATTGTCGGTAGTCTGCGGGAAGGATAAAAGTGAACAGCGTTCCCGATTCAGGACTGGAAATAAACCGGACTTCCCCTCTCAAATACCTCTCTCCGAACAGCTTCATACCATACGTCCCGTAGCCGCGGCCCTCTCCCTTTGTGCTGAAGGAGCGTTTGAAAACCTGGAGCTGTATCTCCGTAGGCATACATATCCCGTTATGCACTTCAATAGCGATGCTGTTCCCCTGTCTGCAAGTGCTGATGCGGATCGGTTGCTCCCCGGCGGCGTTCTTCACCATATTGTTGACCACTCTGCGAAGGAGGATGGGGTCGCTCACCACAACAAGCTTCTCCTCACAATCCAACCGGATATCCACCGCATGCTCCGCCGCATTCTGCACCGAATCCGCAACGGCACGGATCAGGCCATTCAGGTGGACGGGCTCCGGGCTCACGTCCAACTCCCCTTTTTCCGCATGGATTAGGTCCCGGTGGTTTTCAATTTCCCCGATAATCACCTCGACGGCATCCTTGGCACAGCCGCACAGCTCCTGGAGCTGGGGCAGGTCCTCTGTCATATGGGTCAGCTCCATAAATCCCCTGGCTGCACCTGCACTGTTCAACAAATCATGAAGAAACAGTTGCTCCAGCACCTTCTTGCGTTTTTCCTCGCTGATGTCGCGGATCATAAAAAGGATGGCATCCGGGTTGGACTGGCCTGCCGGCATAGCATGAACCGAAAGCTCATGGCTCTCTGTATGCTGTCCGTCTGCAGAGATGGTCAGGAGACATTCCCGGTAGACGGGCTGTCCGGTCTGCTGCACCTCAAGAATAGCTGTGTTGGCCCCGCATACTGTGCAATAGGCGGTTGTGCCGCAGCCCCCTGGGGTTTTGCAGGAATGGATGCAGCGGAGCATCTCGCCGGGCCGGCAGCCCAACCGTTCGTGAAGCGGCACAATCCCCAGCACCTGAAGCAGGCCGTTGTTGGAATAAATAATCTGGCGTTGTTTATTGAGGACCAGCACCAGGTAGGGCAGAAGCTGGAATATCCCTTGCAGCGCGCTGTTCCGGGCCAGTTCCTCCGCCTGCCGGACAACACGCTCTCGCGGTAAACGTGAATCCATAACAGAAACTCCTTTTCTAGTTGCTTACACCCAATCTGTAATAGGGGTGGCTATTTCATGATTTCGTAGGTCTGCTGGAACTTGTCGGCCTGCTCCACACGGCCGGATTGACGGTAGGCCAGTCCCATCAGCCGGTAAATCTCCGGATTGGCGGGAGAAACGGCCAGGGCAGAGGAGAGCAGGGGCAGTGCTTTTTCCCAATGGCCCCCCTCCAGCAGCTGACTGGCCTCTTGAGTGGCATTGGAACGCGGGGGCTCCAGCTCCGCCAGCAGGCGGTGTATTTTTTCTACGGTAAACGGCTTTTGCAGATAGGCGGATGCGCCCAGCCGGGTGCATTCCACGGCGTTCTTGACGGTACCAAAGGCCGTAATCACCACCACCGGTGTGGTGATACCCCGCTGGACCATCCAGTTCAGCACATGCTTGCCGCTTAGACCGGGCATTTTCATGTCCAGAAAAACAACATCATAGGGTTGAGCCTTCAGCATATCCATGGCCACAAGACCGCTGGCAGCCAGATCTGCTGAGAACCCCTTGTGCTCCAGCGCCTTGGTCAGAAGGACCCGGATGGATTTCGTGTCGTCAACGATCAGCGCCTGTTTCAATAGAAGTCCTCCCGGTTTAATAGATTCGATTTAATAAAATAGTTCTATTATAGGAGCGTTGGCAAAAGGAGGCAATCCGTACGTATACTAGCGGAAATAAATAAAGGGGAAAAGTGATTGGGGTGGTATAGCGCCGAATTAAAGCTTGCGGGTTTCTATGAGGAGAGAAAAGTAATATAATACTAACGGCCTAAAAAATCTGCTGCAGGACTCTCCCCAAAAAGCACGAGGAGAGCCGCAAATTGGTCGATAGACATTTCCTTCAACGCTTGGTAAAATCAAGTGGGGGGCTAGGACCAATTGTCGCCTGCAGTTTCGTATTCATTTGTAATGAGAGTATGATTGTAGAATACTTTCGAAATTTGTTTCTTTTCCGCTGGAGTTACCGGCATATCATTTGCACGAGTCGCTAAACCACATTTTTGCGAATTGCGGACAGCCTTGGCCAAACTGGGTGTAACAGTAATAGATTGCATCCACAACAACTCCTCTGTAAAGGTATATAGTCCTTCATTTAGATTATCAAAAAATAGCGGATTTTGAAACAGGGGATGAGATGAATGAAGCTGAAAAATACAAAAAATTACGTTATCCTGTCTGCTCTTTTTATATTAATGGGATGGCTGGCGCTTGTGACGGTCAGCAAACCATATTTAGGTGTAACAGTAGAACAAAATGATTTACAAAAATGGATGGTCACAGAACTTTCCACAAAAGGGATCGGGCAGCACAGTCTTCGAGTCGGTGATGAAATTCTTTCATTAGACAATACATTACCCGGTGAAAACCAGGCGCTTCGGAATTGGGGCAGTCTTGCCGACCATAAGAATGTAGAGGTATTACGAGGGCAAGAAGTTATTCTGATCTCTTTTGAGAATCAAGGTATGACACTGTATGATGCTACCTCTATTATTGAAAGTCTAGTCTGCTTGTTGTTAGCAGGAATAATATTTATCCGCATACCCAACTCACCTTCAGCTGCTCTTCTTGCTATCGTGTTTTTGTCCGGTGCTGTTACTTATATGAGCCAGGGGGCATCCATCAGGGGAGAGGGCTTAGCTAAAATCAGCATCGAAACATCCCTGTCCATACTGCCGATTCTGTTTTTTCACTTCTTAATTGTTTTCTTCAAGGAAAAAGCCAATATCACTCTTTCCAAAAAAATGTTAATATTTTTCTATTCCATTGCATTTGCAGAATTTTTATTCAGATTGCCCTATCTGTTCTCCAACAAATGGACTTCATTCGTTCACGATATAGCGCCTACGGCATCTCTTGGATTATTCGTAATCACCGTATTTTACAACTTGGCCTTTTTGGTGTTCTTTTACTTTAAACATGGAAGAAATAGATCCTATTTAGCATCCATTATTAAATCGATTTGGTATGCCCTTTTTGTTTCTTTTTTGCCCATTGTCAGCCTTTCTTTCGCGCCGATGATCGTAACGGGAAGTTCTATTGTTGACGCTGTTTACACCAGTGGATTCCTGTTGCTCTTTCCCGCTTCCTTTGCCTATTTGATCGCGTCCGACCAGCTTTACGATATCGGTCTGGTCTTCCGGCGGTTCTTGTTTGGCTGTTTGTTGGCTCTGGTGCCTGCCTCGATTGTCACCGGTCTATTTATGGCCTTTTTCCAGGAGACCGCAACCAACCAGATGATTGTATTTGTTTTTTTCAGTTGCCTGCTGGCTTTGGCCTTGATGCTATATTCCACCGAATACCTGACAACCCGGCTGGAGCCGATTTTCTTCCCGAGGAAGGCCATGCTCAATAATTCGCTCAAAAAGATATCCCGGAATCTGAGTACGGTATCCACCATGCGGGAAATGAAGGATATTTTTCTGGCGGATATCGTCCAGACCCTGGATGTTCAAGGCGGTTCCATTGTTTGCCAATACCCGGATAGTGTGGAAACCATTTCGGCAGGAGAGGTGAATGAAGAGGAGATCAAGGCGATTCTGGCCCAAAAAGAGTGGAGCGAAAGTGAACGTTATACGTGCATGGAGATCAGCCGGACGGAGGAGTCTACAAACTATCTGGTGATGACCCGCAAACGCACCAATGTTCTCTTGAGCCGGGAGGAACAGCAATGGCTGGGCTTGATTACCTCTTATCTGGAGGTCAGTCTGGAGAATGTGCATCTGATCCGGACTTTGACCGCCAAGCTGCAGGACCTGTCCTCCCGATTCAGCGATGATACGTCGGCGGTGGAGTTTCAATGGTTCCGCAAGGTCATGTTTGAATTGCAGGAGGAAGAACGTATCCGGATTGCTTCGGATTTGCATGATACGACGATGCAGGATTTATTTTTCTTAAAACGGCGGTTTTCCGGTTTAATGGACAAGTATGTAATGAACCGGGAGGATAAGGAGCATCTGGACAATATCCTCAAGTTTGTCGATCTGATTAACGCCAGCCTGCGCCAAAGCTGCTTTGAGCTGAATCCCCATCTGCTCCGTGAGATCGGGCTGATTGGCACGCTGCGGCAATATCTGGAGAAGGAAGCGTATGTAGCTGCGTTCCATATCCATTTTGAACCGGAGAGTGGAGCGGGACGGGTAGAGCAGGAGTCCTTGACCACCAAACGGCATCTGCTGCGGATTGTCCAGGAGCTGCTGAACAATGCCAAAAAACATTCGCAAGCCTCCAAAGTGAGCTTCCGGTTGACTTCTACGTCCCAGCACTTCCAACTCATCTACGAGGACGACGGTATTGGCATCCGGCCTATGGAACCGGGATCGCGGGAAATCGGCGGGTCCGGGATTGGAATGGAACAAATGAAAGGACGTATTTTGCTGATGCAGGGTTCGCTGAAAATGGTTGATCTCCCCCGTCCGGGTACCCAAATGGTTATTTCCATTCCTTTGCAGGAGCAGGAGCAAGAGGCGAGCCGCAAAAGCGTGTGATAGTCCCAACAAACAGGATCTTCCGCCTGCTGCTGTCTTATAGTACAATGGAAGCAGCTTCCGGCACAGGCCGGGTGCTGCCAGGCCCCGAGGCAAAAGGGGCGGACAAGACAAGGAGAGCTGAGCAGAAGATGAGTGGAGAGCAGAAGGAACGGTATCCTCAAGCCGGGGTCGCCATGACCTGCCGGAGCTTTGAGGAGTATGGACGTATGTTTTCATGCGGTTTTGAGCCGGGGGAAAGGGTGCTGGATGTGGCTGCAGGAGCATCATCCTTCGCGGCTGCTGCCCGCAAGCTGGGGATTCAGGCGGTATCCGCCGATCCGCTTTATAGCTTGGAGCCGGAGGCGATGGCCCGGCGCGGCTTGCAGGAGCTGGAAGAGGCCTCCGCCAAGCTGGCAGAGCTGCAGCATGTTTATACCTGGAGCTATTATGGCTCGGCTTCACAGCATGAAACCCTCCGCCGCCAGTCTCTGGAACTGTTTCTGGAGGATTACAGGCGTTTGTACGGAACGGAGGCCTATGTATCCGCTGCCCTGCCGCGGCTGCCCTTTGCCGATGAAAGCTTCGACCGGGTGCTGTGCAGTCACTTTCTGTTTTTGTATGGGGAACAGTTCGGGGAGGACTTCCACCGGGAGGCGGTTCTGGAGCTGGCCCGGGTGGTCCGGCCCGGAGGCGAGGTCAGGATTTACCCGCTGCTGGATTTGAAATGGGACCCGTTTACGGGACTGGAGGAGCTGATGGCTGTCCTGGAAGGCCATGCGCTGTCACCGGCACTGGAGGTGTCCTCGCTTTCTTTTATACCGGGTTCGCACCAGCTATTGGTGATCCGCAAGCCCTGGTGAAGCGGTACATGCTAAAGTAATCAGGTTTGTGTAAAAGAAAGGGACCTTCCTTCCGCAAATGTGCGGTTTGGAAGGTCCTTTTAAGCGTGGAGCGGCTTTGTATATTGCTGGAGAAGGGGGAGTGGTAGGAAAGGGAGCTATGGCAGAATGATAGCGAACAGCAAATGTATGCTATTCCGGAAAAGGGCTGCATTTTTGCCAAACAGCAAACCTAAAATGTACGCTATTGGCGAAAATGGACCGATAATTCAGTTGAAAACAGTGAATAGCGTACATTTTATGATCGCTATTCAAGTAAAAAGTGGGTGAAGCGGCCCAATAGCGTACATTGTTTGGCGCTTACATTGGGCATACGGGAAGCAATAGCCCACCACCCGCGAGTGCCAGCCTGGCGGCGTTCTAGCTCCGCCCCGGCGTCTGCCTGCCCGATGGCAGCCCCTTAGTCCCCGATCCCCTGGACTTCCCGCCACAGGGTTTTGTTCCGGTATTCCTGCTGGCTGCCGACTTCCTCGCCGAACCACACCGGCGCAACAAACCCTTCCGCTTCCTCTACCGAAGCGAACTCCGCCTCCACCGTTTGAAGATTAAACTGGTGGTAATCGTCGATTTCGAACAGCCTGCCGGATGCGTCCATGACCTTGGTGCGGGTTTTGATCAGGGGGAGCCGCCCGGAGCCCTCCAGCAGCTGCTTGTAAATCTCCTCACTGATGTCATACTCTGCTTCGCCGCGGGAGAGGCCGTGGCCGCGTTTGTACGTATGGGTGTAATGGGCCGTCCCGCCATCAGCGGGAGCGAGCCGGCGGATGCGGATTTCCTCCGTTTCGGTCAAGGCCAGATAGGTCTGCTCAATGACCTCCCGTCCCGCCAGCTTCAGCTCACCGCTGTCCAATAACCCTTGCGGATACGCGGACAGAAAAAACTTGCGTTCAATTTCCTGGTTCATCGGGATGCCCCTTTCATCATCGTATCCATTTTCCCTTCCTTATTGCGTGTATACAGATGGGTCACCAAAAAGCCGACAAAAGCGATAAATGCGGAGACAGCCGCAACTCTATATAGGATGGCCCCGCCCCAGGCATCGTACACCCGGCCGCCTACGAAGCCGCTGACCAGCCCGGAGAAGCCGCTCCAGGTCATATTGAATACCGCCTGGCCGGTGGCCCGGTATTCATCCGGCACCAGCTGCTGCAGGTAACGCAGGGCGGTCACCAGGAAGATACCGAAAGACAGGCTGTGCAGCGCCTGCAGCGGAATGATCCAGCCCGGACCGGTGACCAGGCTCATCAGGAGGAAGCGGACCACGTAAACGCTGCACGCTACGGCCAGAAGCGGCAGCTCCTTATATTTGTGCCCGTGTTTGTTCAGATAGAAGAACACCGGCACTTCACTCAAGGCGGAGGTCATCCAGGCGATGCCCACCAGGTTTTTGCCGCCAAGGTCCTTTAGATAAGTGGACAGGAAACCGTCATTGGCCCGATGGGCGATGGACATGAAGAAGATAAGCCCCAGGAACAACAGCAGCTTCCGGTTAAAAATAACCTTTACAACGCCGGAGAGATCCATTTTCTTCATGCCTGCCCGGCTATCCTTCAACAGAAAGGCGAGGCACAGCGACAGCGTGACGCTGCAGACGGCCAGGATGCTGATGACCCCAACACCAAGCTTGTTCAATACCAGACCCACCATCACAGCCGCAAAGGCGAATCCCAAGGAGCCCCACATGCGGAAAAAGGCGTAGCTTTTGCCGCTCACCCGGGTGTACAGAAGAATCTGACTGTCATTCAGCCCGTTCAGCGGGGTCTGAAAAAAGTAAAAACCGGTGACAATGACGAACAGCACGGAGTATACGTCGGTGCTGAACAGGAGCAGGACCATGGCCAACTGGCCGAACAAAATGACAATGATGGTTTTTTTGAGAGTTTGGAACCGGTCGCTGATCAGGCCCCAGAACAGATTGGATATAATGCCTACCGCCGGGCCGATGGAGTACAGGGCGCCGATCTGCAGCTTGCTGTAGCCGAGGGAATCATAATACAGCGGGAAAAAAGAGACCACCAGGGCCATGGTCATAAAAAAGGAAAACGAAAAGGAATTGATAACGGCTTCTTGCTTCTTCAAGATCTGTCCTTCTTTCGTTCGGTATTCAACCCGGCAGGGCTTTCCCGGGCGGTGCTGCGGACTTTTCTCCCCGGAGGGCGGAGCGCAGCGCCCACAGCACAAAGATAAGCTCGGCGGCTACTCCCAGAGATTGGGCCAACGCCCCAACCCGGCTGTTCAGGCCCGGGGCGGCTGTCAGACAGATCACCAGAGTAAGCAGCACAACGGACACATTGGCGGCTTGGGACCAGACCATAATCTTCGTCTGTCCCTTCAACATCAGAAGGCCGTTGGCCACGTCCAGCCAGGTAAAAGCAACGGTCATAATCACAAAGATGCGCAGCGCCCGGAGGCTCTCCTCCAGCAGCAGCTCCTTGGCCCCCAAGGGATGGGTCATCACCCAGGCGCCGGCAGGGGTAAAGCTCAGGAGCGCCAGTAAAAGGCCGGGCATAAAAGCCAGCAGCAGAGTGAAGCGTTTCACCTGCTGCGGATCGGTGCGGTAAAAGTTGAGCACGATCTGATGCAAATAGGAGAACATGCTCAGCACCAGCTGGCAGACGCTCCCCGCCAGCGCAAAGGCTGCAATGGAGCGCGCCGCATCCGGGGTTTTGCCCAGAGCGATATTGATAGCAGGGCTGATGATAACCGCGATTAACGAAGAATAAAGCAGCGGGCGGTAAAAGGAAAAGATCTGGCTGGGGCGTTCGTAAGGATGATTCTCCACCTTCTCAGGGAGGGTCCGCCGGTACAAACGGGAGCCTTCGAAAAAAGCCACAGCCGCTTCAATAATCATACCGGTCAGGAAAATGACTGCTCCCACCTGGCTGCTGTCCACACCTCTGGCAATGTAATATTGGGATAAGGCGTACATGCCCAGCAGACGGATCACCATCCCGATGGTCAGCCAGAAGGTGCGTTTATTAAAGATGATGATGCCGTGGAACAAACAGCGGATGCCGGAGAAGATGCTGACGAACATCACGACCCGGTACACATGCATAATCGGCTCCACTTCTTCGCCCTTCGCCCCGAACAGGGTGCCGAAGATCAGGTCACCCAGAGCGGTATAGGATACAAGGACGCCGAAGGTGAAGATAGCCGCCAATAAATAGAAAGCCACTCGTGCCACGGCCCGGAAGGAGATCCGGTCGCGCACAAGGGCGGAGCAGGTTTGGCGCAGAAGAATAGCTGGTTTCTCGGTAATCCCCAGGAGACTCATAGCCACCGCGTAGCTTGCGATGATCTCCTCCGGGTTGGGGGCCCTGGTCAACGTTCCGTTGATAATAACGTGGGAGATGGTGACGAGGCTTGCCGATAGACTTAAGGGAATAAAAAAAGCGAACATTTGGGAGAGGCGGACTCCCGATTTTTCAGGCGGGAGCTGTCCGGTTCCTTGTGAATGCATGAATACATACTCCTGTCTCACATGATGGTCGGATTGAAACTCCGGTGCGATTTGCTTACCCCCGGTGTTTGCAAACATTACCCTAGTATAACACGATTGACTGTGGGTAGGAGATAAAATATAATGCAAGCAATGATGATGACAAGTCGAGTTTGCGAAAAATTTCACGAGAGCCACATAAAGTTCGGGATTTGTTCTTTGGGAAAGCCCGGCTTTACGGTATAATCGAAATTGGCATTGGAAATGGAGGAAGGAATAATGAGGGGACCGGCGTTCACCGTATTGGTGGAACGTTTGCGCGACCACGATCCGGGATTGTTCCCAACGGGTGTTTGGAACGAGGAGCTGGATCAGGAGATCATGGATCTGGTGACATCCAGTCTCGCAGAGGACCGCTCCCAATTCGACCTCGCCTATGGAATGGCAGTCAAAGCCGGACTTCACCTGTGGAATGAAAGTTTGCACCGTTCCCACGTGCTCAGCCAGGATATCCTGAATACCACCGGATGCTATTGGCATGGTTTGATGCACCGTATGGAGGGCGATTATGACAATTCGAAATATTGGTTCGAGAAGGCGGGTAAACATCCCATCTTCAGCCGCCTCCAGTTTATCAAGGAGGATATCGTCTATGACGGCGATTGGGAATATGCCACAAGCCATGAGCTGCGGGTAGGATTGCATCAGCTGTACGTCCAACGCACCTGGGATCCGATCCTGTTCGTGGATTTAGTCCAGGGTACGGTTACCACCGGCTACGAAACCAAACTCGAGAAAATTCTTACGGCACTGCAGAAGCAGGAGATCATCACGCTGCTGGAGTATTCCTACCGCAATGCCTGTGGGGGACAGACCATTGAGCCATTTAACCGATAATACATTTGAATATCCGGAGGGCCCCTTCGCCATGATGCGGCGGGTATACCGCTATGTGCTGCCCGAGGTTAAAGGACAGCTGGCGCAGTGGCGGGAGCAGGCGGAGCGTATGCCGGATCCGGAGCTGCGGAAGCAGGCGCTGGCCAGCATGCGGGACAAGGAGTTTCACTGCATCGGCGGCTCCATCTATGCGGCGGCCCATGTGAATGCCCGGCATGTGCTTATTCCGCTGGTCGTGGCGCTTCAGACCATCAGCGACTATCTCGATAACCTGTGCGACCGCAGCACCTCCCTGGACCCCCAGGATTTCCGGATGCTTCATCAAGCCATGCTGGATGCTGTTGACCCTGCCTCGCCTGTAAACGATTACTACGCTTTCCGCCAGGAAAAGGAAGACGGAGGTTATCTGGAGAAGCTGGTGCGCACCTGCCAAAGCTGCATCCTGATGCTGCCCTCCTATGCACTGGTGGAGGCTCAGGTCCGGGAACTGGTTTCGTATTATTGCGATCTCCAGGTATACAAGCATATCCGCAAGGACCTCCGGGAAGGGGAGCTGCTCCGCTGGTGGGAGCTGCACCGGGAGCGGTATCCGGCTCTGCGGTGGAATGAGTTTGCCGCCGCCACCGGGTCCACTCTGGGTATGTTTATGCTGTTTCTGGCCGCTTCCGATCCCAGCCTGGAGCATGCGGAGGTAACCGCCGTCCGGGAAGCTTATTTTCCATACATATGCGGTTTGCATATTCTGCTGGACTACCTCATCGACCAGGAGGAGGACCGGCAGGGGGGCGACTTGAATTTCTGCAATTACTACAGCCAGGGGGAAGCGCTGGACAGAATGTCCATGGTTGTGGACTCTGCCCGGACCAAAGCGGACGGCCTGGCCGCCCCTAAATTTCACCGTCTGGTCATTGAGGGCCTCATCGCCCTGTATCTGTCCGATCCCAAGGTCAAGACCCAGGCCGATGTGGTCAAAATCAAACGCCGGCTCATGCGGAACAGCCCGATGACACGCCTGTTTTTCTGGGTGAACAGTGTTTGGATTCGGTTCTCTTCATTGAATTAATCTTAAGGAGGCTACTACTTATGAGTGAAGTCAAATCAATTGCAGTGCTTACCAGCGGAGGCGACTCCCAAGGGATGAATGCAGCGGTCCGCGCGGTTGTGCGCAGCGCTATTTATTATGGGCTGGACGTGTACGCGGTGCAGCGTGGCTATTATGGACTTATTCATGATGATATCCGCAAAATGGACCTGCGCAGCGTGGGTGACATTATCCAGCGGGGCGGCACCATTCTCCAGACTGCCCGCTGCAAGGAAATGATGACGCTGGAGGGTCAGAAGACCGCCGCGGACAATCTGCGCAAGCGGGACATTGATGGCCTGGTTGTGATCGGCGGCGACGGCTCCTATCAAGGTGCAGACAAGCTGGCTCAACTGGGCATCAAGACAATGGGCCTGCCCGGCACCATTGACAATGATATTTCCTACACCGACTATACCATCGGCTTCGATACCGCCGTGGGCATTGTCGTGGACGCCATCAACAAGCTGCGGGATACCATGTCCTCCCACGAGCGGGCCTCCATCGTTGAGGTGATGGGCCGCCATTGTGGTGACATTGCCCTTCATGCAGGTCTTGCCAGTGGTGCGGAAAGTATCCTGATCCCGGAAGTTCCCTTCAACGTGGAAGATGTTGCTGACCGAATGAAGGAAAACTTCGTTAACGGCAAACGTCACTCCATCGTGGTTGTGGCGGAGGGAGTAGGCAGCGGCGAGGAGATTGCCAAGTCCATTACCTCCCGTGTGAACATCGATGCCCGCCTTACCGTGCTGGGCCATATTCAGCGGGGCGGCACACCGACCCACAAGGACCGGATTCTCGCCAGCCAATTGGGCGACTTCGCCGTACGCCAGCTGATTGCAGGCGACTCCGGCAAGGGCTGCGGCGTGATTAACGGCCAACTGGTGGCAACAGACATCCACAAGGTCATTACCACCAAGAAGGAATTCAACATGGACATGTACGAGCTGGCCTTGCGTCTTTCCCAATAATCGGATCAACATCAACAATCCCTGGTTAAGACGGCGCGAATGCTCCGGATGATCGGGGTTTTTTTCATGCCCAAAAACGCCGACCCGGGCTGGGCGGCGTTCCGGATTTATTGCGTCGGCAGGGGGTTTTACTTACGCTATGCAACGGTGGCAAGATTAACTGTTACAGGCTCTAACGGAACTACGAGACGCTTAGAGGCAAATTTAAGCGTTTTTTCCGGCGTAACGGAACGGAGAGACACTTACAGGGGAAAAAGCGGCTTTATCGCTGCCCACCATCCCGCTAAGGCTCCGCCAGTTCCGTTAGAATTCTAAACGGCCGATTTATAGCCTTTAAGAGTCGTTGAGTCCCGTTACGCAGCGGCCTAGCCAGCTCAACCAGCTCAGCCCGCCCGGCCGTACCTCGGACTAAAGGCTGATTAATACCCCTGGCTCAAATCCACCTCATTGTGAAGAGGCCCATCCGGGTCCTCCGCCAGCCTCCGCAGATTCTCCCGGACAATTCCGGCTGCCCGTTCGTTATAATGGGGGCTGGCTCCGGCCACATGGGGCGTGATCAACACATTGGGCAGCTCCCATAAGGGAGATTCCGGAGGAAGCGGCTCCTCCTCGAACACATCCAGGGCCGCTCCGGCAATGATGCCGTTCTGGAGAGCGGCAATCAGCTCCGGCTCGGAGACCACTGTCCCTCTGGCCAGATTAATCAGGCATGCGGAGGGTTTCATGGCGTGCAGCTGCTCTTGTCCGATCAGACCCTGGGTATCCGGGGTGGAGGGGACAATTACTACCACATAGTCGCTTTCCCCAAGTACAGTTAACAGCCCGTCCGCTCCATGAAACACCCCGTCAAAATGAAGCTCGGGACGGCCGCTGGTATTATATCCCAGGGTACGCATGCCGAAGGCCTGGGCCTTGGCGGCAATGGCCTGGCCGATGCTGCCGGTACCCAGAATACCGACGGTTTGGCCGTGGAGCTCTCCCGAGGGGACCCGCCGGCCCCATCTTTTGTCCAGCTGGTTGGAGAAATGCAGATCCGCCCGTCTGGCCCATTGGAGCATCTGCAGCAGGGCAAACTCACTCATCTGAATCTGGTGGACACCCTTGGCGTTGGTCAAGCGGATTCCCCGCCGGTGCAGCTCCTCCAGGGGCAGCTTATCCGCTCCGGCGGATAGAATTTGTACCCAGGCCAGCCGTGGCAGCTCCTCCAGCATAGCGGAATCGGGCATTCCGCCGCCCGCGGCAATAAAACCTACGGCATCCGCAGCCAGGGCTGAAACGTCCTCCCGGCTTCGGCAGTGGACAAGGGTGAGCCCCTCGGGAAGGCCTTCTTCCAGGAGTGCCAGCAGGGTGTCCGCATTCTTTGGCGCATAAACGATAATTTTCAAAGCGAATTCCCCCTTTTCTTTTCATCATAACGCGATTTCTGGTAAGATAAAACTCAAGTTTACCCGGATAAAGCATCCGAGATGCTAATGCTATCTGAATCTTTACCCCGAAAGGCGGGAAATGACCGATGTTTCTGTATAAGCTGGAAATCAAATTAACCGGAATGAATGTATGCCTGATTGTCCTGGCGGACTCCGATGAGGCGGCCTTCGGTTATGCGGAGGGCCATCTGGTCCGGCATTTTATCAAAAAACCGGAGGTTCTGGAAACCGTCATTGTGGAGAAAAAACGGGTGGAAAAGGGCAGCGGCTATGTGATTGAGACCGGGGAATTCTAGATTGCCCGCCTTCACGGGAGGAGGAGAGAGGCCATGAAGATCCTTGTGTTGGCCGGCAGCAACCGCAAGACCGGCTCCAGCAGAATGCTTGCCAAGGCGATTGCCGGGCGGATCACAGAAAAGGGGCATGAGGTGTCCCTGTTCGACTTGCATGCCAAGCCGCTGCCCATGTTTGATCCTGATGAAGATTACAGCGGGAATCAGGCGGTGGAGGAACTGGTGGATGGCGCATACTTGGCCCGCGGCATCGTGCTGGTCAGCCCGGAGTATCACGGCACCATCTCGGGCGTGCTGAAGAATGCTCTGGATTATTTGGTTCATGAGCATGTTGACGGCAAACCTGTCCTGTCCGCAGCCTGCTCCGGTGGAGTGGCGGCCTTCGGCGCCTTAAACCAGCTGCAGGCGATTGTACGGAACCTGCACGGCATCAACTCGCCGGAATGGATCTCCATTGGCAGCTCAGAACGGGAAACAGACCCGGCCGGGGATTTTACGGAGCCGCGGGTCCGGGCGAGAATCAGCCAGGCGACGGATTATTTTTTGAAGCTGGCTGAACAGCTGCGAAAGTGAACGGTGCACGTGCGCCAAAAAGCCCAGGGATGCGAAATCTTCCCGGGCTTTTTCTTTGCGGTGCAGCGGTTATGCTAATACGCCACTCCCGCGGTATAGGTATTAACTGCATTCCAGAGCAGGAATTCCTCCACGCCGTTGTCCTTTAAGGCCCGGATCTGCTCCTCCACCTCATGTTTGCCGTACTTGATGTAGCCTTGCACCCAGGATGCGGTGAAATCCTGAATCCACGGCCGGATAATGGGCTTCAGCGTCTCAAGCGGTTCCAGCTTCTTGTTGGTGTCTACGGAAGCCCCGTTGATGGTGGCGTACGGTGCCGCATCGGGCACCTTCTGGCCGAACCAGCCTGTGCTGTAGTGGCTGGGGTATATCATGGGGCTAAGCACATCGGTATTCTGGGCGATCTTGATGAAATCCTGGCCGATGCCCTCAGCTGCCGGAACCGATGCCGCGTAGCCGAAGATATCCACGGAGGTTCGGACCCCCAAGGGGGCAAGCTGCTCACGGGCATATTTCACGAAGGACGTGACCGCATCCACCCTGGACCGTTCATCCTTGGTATACTGCAGCTTATCCGCACGGGTTTCGAAGCCTTCGGGGAAACGGACATAGTCGAACTGGATTTCCTTAAAGCCCGCCTTCACCGCTTCCTTGGCGACGGTTATGTTGTAATCCCATACTTCTTTGCTGTAGGGATTTACGAAGCTGTCCGCCGAGGCCTTGCCGTTGTTCCACAGAGTGCCGTCCGGGTTCAGGAAGGACAGCTCCGGTTTCTTTTTGGCCAGCACCGTATCCTTGAACACTACAATCCGGGCAATGGGATAAACCTTATGCTCATTCAGCTTGTTCATCAAGGCAGGCATGTCGGTGATGATCTTCTTCGTAGTTTCCATGGCTTCCAGCTCGGCATTCCCCGTTTTGTAGGTGATGTAGCCGAAATCATCCTTCACATCCACCACCAGAGCATTCAGCTCGGTTTCATCCATTAGCTTCAAGAGCGTTTCGAGCCTTGCCCCGCCTGCACTGTGAGCAGTGGCATAAACCCCTTTAACGGTGGGGGCGCTTCCCGCCTGCGGATCGGCTTTGCCTGCGGGAACCAGCGGGTCCACGGACTTGGTTCCGTCCGGCTGGACCACAATAGCAGCGGGCGGCAGCTCAGCAATCTGGGCGATTTGGTCAAGGGTCACTCCCGGATTCCCATCCGTCACATTTCCCCATAGCATCAGCATGGCGGCAATAAGCAATTCCATTATGAACCTCTCCCTGTCTCTTTTCTTTGTAGCTTTATTATAAGCCACAGCTTCAAAAGCCGTACAGGGCAAATGGACGGAATTTGTGGAAATCTGCCGGTTGCTGCTGTCAAAAAATAACAAAAGCCCCCAAATGCACGGGGCTCTTTTGTGAAATCTATTGTAGATAGTTGTTCTTCTGATGCTCGGATATGCTGAACTGAATAATTTCAATGGCATCTTCTTCCAAAAGCGCGTCGATTCCATGCATCAGCACGATGTCGGAATCCAGTTCACCCGGTTTAAGAAAGGTATGGAGCTCGGGCGTTAATTTCATTACGATCCTGGATAATTTGACGGTTTCCACGTGAATCATCCTCCCTTATCGTTGTAATTGCGATAGGAATAGAAGGTGCACGATCACTCTCGTAATACCAGAACAGATATGAAATTACAACCCATTATACCACAAGAGCCGGGATTGTACATCCGTTTCTCGTGGATTTCCATCCGTTTATAAAGATAGGGAAGCTGTCAGGCGTCCTTGCCCCGCCGGAATTGACCCAGCACACCAACCGTTTCCACAATATTGACGAAGGCGTGGGGATCGGTTTCGCGGATCAGCTTGCGCAGCTCGCCCAGTTCATAGCGAGTGGTGACCGTCATCAGCATGTCGCTTTCATGATGGGAGAAGGCGCCTTCCACCTTCATCAGTGTAACGCCGCGGGGATGCAGGAGCATTTTCTCCAGAAGGGCGTCCTTGTTTTTGGTGATAATAAACAGGGTGACCTTCACGTGGCGGATATGGATCGTGTCCACGACCTTGCCTGTTATGTAGATGCAAAGCATAGAGCGCAGGGCGGCAGTCCATTCTCCCTGTACATAGGCCAATGCAATAATAACAAAGCCATTCAGTGCAAAAAGCAGCATCCCCAGAGGGAAATCGCTCTTCATGGTGATAATGGAGCCTACGATGTCGAAGCCCCCGGTTGAACCGCCGATGCGCAAGCAGATTCCCGTACCTGCCGCTACCACAACTCCGCCGAAGATTGCTGCGATAATCGGGTCCTGAGTAACCGATAGCTCCGGGATCAGCTGCATAAACCAGACGGTGCCCGCAACGCTGATGACACTTAGGGTAATGAAGCGTTTCCCCAAAACCATCATGCCCCATAGAATGACTGGCAAATTAAACAAAAGGTAGAGCAGGCTGATGTTCCATGAGGTCACATAACCGACGATCATGGCAATGCCCGAAATCCCGCCGCTGAGCAAGCCGTGGGGAATGAGAAACAAATTGAAGCCGGCAGCCACCAAAGCCGCTCCGGCTACCGAAATCATCACATCCGAAATATTCTTGATCCAAAAGCTGCGTGTCAAATGCGAATGCCTCCTCAAATCTGCATCTTGTACTGCCAGTATAGTGGATTGGGGGCGCATACGCAAAAATAGGCATGCAAAAATCCGGCACATCCGCAGATGCGGCTTGCCGGAATCGCCAAAATCATGCTATCATTAACGGCTGCTCATAAATTTAACTTGTGCGGCTGATGTTTGCTCGCCCCGCATGGCGATAAAGCGCCCGTCCTGCCATTGCAGGAAAAAGTATTCGTCCGTGTTCCCGCTGATACCGTAATACCGCCAGAACATCAGGTCGTCTCCGTTGCGGAAGTCTGTATTGCCCTCCACCCGGGTGAGATCCGTACGCTGGTGGTCCAGCTGGAATTCCGAATCGCCGTCAATATCCAGACGGTTGGGCACATCCTGGGGATCACTCAGAGAGCCTTCCAGAAAGTCGCACAGGAAGCATTCATAGCTGCGGCCCTTCTCCACGAGCAGGCAGGAAATTTTGCGTCCGCTCTGGATATAATAGGCGAAGCGGTGGGGGGCGTAGCCCCGGTCAAAATAAATGACCTTACCCGTGACAACGTATTGCTCGAGATCTACATTGACAATGTCCCCCACCTGTGAATCTTCATACGGGTTGCGGCTTGGGGCTGCGGGTACTTCTTTATTGCTACGCATGATGGAACCGATCCGTTTGAATATGGACATGAAAGGTCAGCGCTCCTCTTATAAATTCGTTTCAATCCGATGCTCCCTTATACGCGGCAAAGCGGCGCCGGTTTCGGAAATGAAAATAATTGATGATGACTTTCATAAAAGTGGCGAAATGGAACGGACATATGCTACAATATTAGAGATATTCTTAAGTTCGGCTGTATTTTCCTTGGTTTCCAGGATGTGCCGTACCGTGGCATGACATCGACAACAGTCCATATAGATCTGCCTGGATGGGGGAATACTTCCCGTATATCCGCTGAATCCTCGGCATTGATTGCATGCGCTGCTTTGGAGGGGATGTGCCCCGCTGCCCAAAGAAGCATGATTGAAACCATTGCTTCATTATTATACTAAGTCGCGCTTAAGGGTAAATCACCAAGACGTGAGCTTTGAACGAACGAAAGCGTTGAAGCGGCACGCAAAAAAGGAGATCGAACGTATTGAAAACATTTAATGAATTTGGCTTGGAGCCAAAAATTGTCCGCGCCGTTACGGAGATGGGCTTCGAGGAAGCCACCCCGATCCAGGAAAAAGCTATTCCTCTGGCCATGGAAGGCCGCGACCTGATCGGCCAGGCGCAAACCGGTACCGGTAAAACCGCTGCATTCGGCCTGCCGCTGATCCACAAGATCGATGTCAGCGAAGACCGCATTGTTGCCCTTATTATGTGTCCCACCCGCGAATTGGCCATCCAGGTAGCGGAAGAAATCAGCAAGCTGGGCCGGTTCAAGGGCATCCGCTCTCTGCCGATTTACGGCGGCCAGGATATTGTGAAGCAGATCCGCGCCCTGAAGAAGCGTCCCCAAATCATCATCGGCACACCGGGACGTCTGTTGGACCATATCAACCGCAAAACCATCAAGCTGGATGATGTGCAAACCGTTATTCTGGATGAAGCTGACGAAATGCTGGATATGGGTTTTATGGAGGATATCCAAAGCATCCTGTCCCTGGTTCCGGAAACCCGCCACACCATGCTGTTCTCCGCAACCATGCCGCCCAACATCCAGAAGCTTGCCCAGCAGTTCCTGAAGAACCCGGAGCATGTTTCCGTTATTCCGAAGCAAGTTAGCGCGCCTCTGATCCAACAAAGCTATATCGAGGTTCAGGAAAAAGCCAAGTTCGACGCACTTTGCCGCCTGGTGGATATGGAAGCTCCCGAGCTGGCCATTATCTTCGGACGCACCAAGCGCCGTGTGGATGAACTTTCCGAGGCTCTTCAGAAGCGCGGATATACCGCGGAAGGACTTCATGGCGACCTGTCCCAAAACCAACGGGATAACGTGATGCGCAAGTTCCGCGATGGCAGCATTGACATTCTGGTTGCCACCGACGTAGCTGCACGGGGCCTGGACGTGTCCGGTGTTACCCACGTTATTAACTTCGACCTTCCGCAGGACCCAGAAAGCTATGTGCACCGGATCGGCCGTACCGGCCGTGCAGGCAAGGAAGGCACATCTTATACCTTCGTTACTCCCCGTGAAATGGATCACCTGCACCTGATTGAGCGGGTTACCCGCCACCGCATCACCAAGCGCCAACTGCCCACCATTGCCGAGGCTATGGAAGGCAAGCAGCGGATTCTGGCCCAACAGGTGCTGGAGGTTGTGGAGAACGGTGACAGCCACGAGTTCAAGGCAGTGGCTATCCAATTGCTGGAGCAATATGATTCTGTAGCTCTCCTGAGCGCCGCCCTTAAGCTGATGGCAGGCGAACGCAAGGAAGTGCCGATCGAGCTTACACCGGAGGATCCGATCCGCGTGAAGCGCCGTCAAGGCGGGGACATCCGTTCTCAGGGACGCCGTCCCGGCACTGGAAGCGGCTATTATAACGGCGGCAACCGCAGCAGCGGTGGAAGACAAGGCGACCGTCCCGGCGGCGGCTACCGCTCCTCCTCCCAAGGCAAGGGCGGTTATGAAGGCCGTTCCTATAACAGCAATAAAAGCGGCGAAGGCTACAGAGGCAACCGCAGCGACCGCGGCGACCGTCCGCAAGGCTCCTCCGGCTCCAACCGTGAGGGAGATTTCGCCAACCGTTAAGAAAACCTTCAGGCATACACCGATTCCCGAATCCGGGAAGATGGTGTATGCTTTTTTTGTGCGGAAGTAACAAAAACGAATAAGGGGAACAGGCATGAATCCGACCATTTTGCTCTTGGAAGATGACCGAAGCCTTATAGACGGCCTGCAGTATGCTCTCACGAAAAACGGCTTTTCCGTAGAAGTGGCTCATACCATTGCTGAGGCGGAAGCGTTTCTTTTGGAGCGGACCTATGATTTATTGCTGCTTGATGTGGCTTTGCCCGACGGGAACGGCTTTGAGGTATGCGAGAGGATCAGGCGGCAGGGCAATGCCGTCCCTATTATCTTCTTGACTGCATCGGATGAAGAAGTGAACGTGATTCGCGGGCTGGATATAGGCGGGGATGATTATATGACCAAACCTTTTAAGCTGGGGGAGCTCTGCTCCCGGATCCGGGCACTGCTGCGGAGGGCGGGAAAGCTGGGGCTGGACGGCTCCGATTCGGTTTTGGAGTCGGGCGGCTTGCGGATCGATTTGTTGGGCAGCCGTGTTATGCTGCAGGGGAAGCCAGTGGAGCTGACGGGGATGGAATACCGTCTGCTTTGTCTTCTGGTGCGTCATACAGGCCGGGTGCTGCCCCGGAATCTGATTTTGGACAGCCTGTGGGACGGTACGGGGGATTATGTGGATGACAATACCTTGTCGGTGTATATCCGCCGCTTGCGGGAGAAGCTTGAGCGTGATCCGTCCCATCCGGAGCGGCTGGCGACAGTGCGCGGCTTCGGGTACCAATGGAATGAGGTGCACCCATGAGCTTTTGGAGAGACCGGGAATCCCGCCTTTTCTTTCAGGTTGTTATCGGATTGTCCATACTTCTGCTGATCTCCGCGGTGCTGCTCGTTCTGGAGCAAGCCCATTCGGCCAGGGAACTGCTGCTGGAGCACAATGCCAGAGTGGCGGGAGCCTTGTTGCAGGAGGGGGTGCGGCCCGATATTATTGCTGCCGCTGTCACTTCCCGGACCCATGAGGGACAAGGGTATGAACTGCTCACACAGCTAGGGCTTTCCCGGCAGACGGCGGTCCGGTTTCTTCCCGCGGCGAGAGGTTATGCAGTCCATACTGCCTTTTATTCCGTTACAGTCTGCCTTCTTTATACCTTGCTGCTCGCTGCCGCATGCTGGGTATATCTGACGCGGCGGGAGAAGCACTATGGGTGTGCCACCACAGTCATCCGCCGTTTTACGGAGGGGGATTTCTCTGAGCGTCTGCCGCGGAATGGCGATGGGGGGCTGTACAAGCTCTTCGGAGCCGTTAATCATGTTGCCACTGCTCTGCAAGCCAAAGGGGAGGCCCAGTACCGGTCCAAGGAATTCCTCAAAACAACCATCTCCGATATCTCCCATCAGTTAAAAACACCTCTGGCAGCCCTTCAAATGTACAACGAAATCATAACCGGCGAACCGGATCAGCCCGGGACAGTATCCCGCTTTGCGGAAAAAACGGCAGGTGCGTTAAGCAGGATGGAGCAGCTGATCCAGGCTCTGCTCAAGATGGCGCGGCTTGATGCGGGAAGCATCACCTTCGACAAGCAACTCTGTAAGGTTTCGGAGGTTGTAGCCCAGGCTGTGGAATATTGCGGAGTTTGGGGCGAAGCAGGGAGCAGCAGGATAAGAATCATCGGGGATTCCAGTGAGCAGATCCGGTGTGATTTGCACTGGACACGGGAGGCGCTGGGGAATATTATCCATAACGCCCAGGAGCATTCCGGTCCGGACAAGGAAATTCTGGTTCAGTGGGAACGTCATCCCGGTATGGTACGCCTTACAGTATCGGATCATGGATCGGGCATTGCACAGGAGGATATCCACCATATATTCAAACGTTTCTACCGGAGCACGCATGCGGCGGGCCGGCAAGGGCTGGGTCTGGGGTTGCCCCTGGCAAAAGCCATTATTGAAGGACAAGGGGGAATTATCAGCGTCCAAAGTGCCCTGAAGCAGGGAACCGTCTTCACCTTCAGCTTCCTTACAAATCCGTAAGCTTCCCTTCACCGGATAGTAAGCTGCGTCTGGTAACCTTCAGGGAAAGGAGGGACAGTATATGAAGCTGTTGACAGTAGACCATTTGAACAAGCAATACGGCAAGGGCGAAGCGGGCATACATGCCTTGAAGGATGTATCCTTCGTTATGGAAAAGGGCGAGTTTGCCGCGGTTGTAGGCGAATCGGGATCGGGGAAAAGCACACTTCTGAACTGCATCGGAGGTCTGGACAACCCCTCCTCGGGGAAGGTGTATTTGGACGGGTGCGATCTGTTTTCCCTGAAGGAATCTGAACGGACCGTATTCCGGCGCCAGAATATCGGCTTTATCTTCCAATCATTTCAATTGGTGCCGGAGCTGACGGTGGAGCAGAACATGATTTTTCCCCTGCTTCTGGATCACCGCAAGCCGGAGCAAAAAGCCGTGAATGAGCTTTTGGAGCTCCTGGGCCTCACAACCAGGCGCAAGCATCTGCCCAACCAGCTTTCCGGCGGCCAGCAGCAGCGCGTCGCCATCGGGCGGGCGCTTATGGCCAAGCCCATGCTGATATTGGCCGATGAGCCCACCGGCAACCTGGATTCCCGGAACAGCCGGGATGTTCTGGACATGCTGATTCAAGCCTCGCGGCATTACCAGCAGACCATTCTCATGATTACCCATAATGTGAACCTGACGTCCGCTGTGGACCGGGTCTTCCAGGTAGCGGACGGAGTGCTTGCCGACTTGGGGGGGATGCGGGAGTGAAAAGCTACCTGGACTTGGTTCCGATTTTTGCAAGGGTCCATCAAAAGCAAAACCGGATGACGATTATTTGTATTGTTTTATCGGTATTCCTGGTAACGGCGGTTTTCGGAATGGCGGATATGGCTATCCGCGGCCAAAAGCTGCAGGTTATCGAAAGCTCAGGCAGTTGGCATGTTTTGGTTACGGGAGTCAATGCCGAAACCCAGGCCATGCTGAAGGCCAGGCCGGAGGTTACCTCCGCAGGAGGGTATGCGTTTTTGGGGGACTGGAATGGTTTCACGGTTGCGGGAAAGCCTGTTCAGCTCGCCGGGTTGGATAAGGAAACCTCTGAGGATATGTTCCCTCTCCATATTACAGAAGGAAGGTATCCGGAGAAGGATACGGAAATCGCCTTAAGCGAAAATGCCGTGTTCAGCCTGGGCGCTGGTTTGGGCGATACGCTCACGCTGGAGCGGCCGGGAACCGGCCCCGTACGGCTGAATGTCGTCGGTATTATGGAAGGGACATCCTCCATGATGAGCCGGGGAAGCTTTGTCCTGATGTTCTCGGAGGATGGGTTTCGGCATACAGTGCCCCGGGACATGTATGACAGCAGCCTGCTCATGAAGCTGTCCCGGTTCAGCAATATGCAGAAGGTGATTGCGGACATGGTCAAGCAGCTTCAACTGCGCGAGGATCAGATCCAGCAAAACGGGAATCTTCTGGCGGCAATGGGGCAAAGCAGAAACAGCTATGTCCTGCAGCTGTATGCCAGCGCAGCCGTTCTCTCCGGCATTATCGTGCTGGCGGGCGTGCTGATGATTGCCAGCAGCCTCAACAGCCATGTGATGCGGCGAACGGAGTTTTTCGGAATGATGCGCTGTTTGGGTGCAACCCGCCGGCAGATTATGCGTTTTGTCCGCCGGGAGGCGCTGCAATGGTGCAAAACCGCCATGCCGTGGGGGATCGGTGCGGGGATAGCCGTGGTCTGGGGGTTGTGCGCGGTTCTGAAAATGGCCAATCCCAGCCAATTTGCGGAGCTTCCGGTTTTTGGAGTGAGCTGGATTGGTGTTGGAGCGGGCGTGGTGGTCGGTTTGCTTACGGTGCTTCTGGCTGCCCGATCCCCTGCCCGAAGGGCTTCCCGGGTTTCGCCCTTGGCCGCCTCCACCGGAAGCGTCCACACCCTGCGGCCTGTCCGTATGGCTGCCCGCACCTCCTTATTCAAGGTGGAAACGGCCCTTGGCCTCCATCACGCAGTAGCCAGCAAAAAAAGCTTCCTGATGGTGGTAGGTTCATTTGCGCTTAGCATTGTCCTGTATCTGTCCTTTTCCACCACGGTTGACTTTATGCACCATGCTATCCGGCCGTTGAAGCCGTGGAACCCGGATTTTTCCCTTGCCAGTGTGGACAAAACTACCTCTCTCGACCCTGCCTTCATTAAACGGCTGGAGGGGATGGCCCATGTGAAGCGGGTATACGGCCGGATGTTTGCCTACGGGCTTCCAATGGAAACTGCAGACGGGCCCAAAAAAGCGGATCTCGTCTCCTATGAAACGCATCAGTTAAAATGGGCGGAGGAGAGCCTGCTGGCCGGCTCCATTGAGCCTCTGCGCCAGCCGGGTATGGAGGTACTGGCGGTTTACAGGAAAGACAGCTCCCTACAGGTCGGCGAGCTCCTGCAGCTTCAGGTCGATGGAGTGTCGCAGCAGGTGAAGGTTGCAGGAATTCTGTCCAACAGCCCCTTTGACAGCCAGGCCGGCGTAGAAACGGTAATTTGCTCCGAGGAGCTGTTCAGGAGGCTGACCGGTCAAACCGGTTATACGGTGATCGATGTCCAGTTCTCCAAAGGGGCTTCCGATGAGACGGTACAGGATATCCAGACCCTTGCCGGTAGAGAGGCTGCCTTCTCCGACCGACGTACGAGCAACAGTGAGGCGAGAGGGAGCTACTTTTCTTATGCGCTGTTTATCTACGGGTTTTTAGCGGTGATCGCCTTGATTACCATCTTCCATATCGTCAATACCATAGCCATGAGTGTGCGCTCCCGTATCCAGCAATATGGGGCCATGCGGGCTATCGGAATGAGCAGCCAACAGCTGGTCAGAATGATTCTGGCGGAAGCGGCTGTTTATGCGGTCTGCGGGACCGCTGTAGGCTGCGCTCTCGGGCTGCCTGTGCACCGGCTTCTGTACGGGAGTATGATTACCAGCTATTGGGGAGAGGTGTGGCAGGTCCCGTACGGCTCGTTTGCCGTCATTAGCCTGATTGTGATTTCAGCTTCTTTCCTGGCGGTTCGTGGTCCGGTGCGGCAGATTCAGAACCTTTCGATTGTCGATACCATAAATGCCCAGTAAGGGTGCGCAGAAATAGAGGCCTCGGCCTCTATTTTGTTGCTGAAAAAAAGCTCGAATCATGGTAAAATGTGTAGTAAAACCAGAGAAGGTTGTCGAAATGATGACATCATCAAGCGGTGACAATCCACGACGTTCCTCCCCATCCTGGCTGTGGGCGGCTTTGGCCGTATATGCAGCGCTGTATGTGGTCCTGCTCCTTATCTCCAATCCGGCGGCGCTCGGCGCCGCCACGCTCATACCCCCGCTTCTGGCATATCTGGCCTGCCGTTTCTATTCCCGGTTTCCGCCGGAGCGGCGAAGCTGCAGACTGCTGCTGGAGGCCGCTTTTCTTTTCCATCTGGCCGGTAATCTGTTTGCGGTGGCCGGAGCTGCATTTTTCCCCTCCGGTGAGGCAGGCAGCTTTGCCTTTACCGCTGTCAAGCTGCTGATTTATCTTTTGCCCAGGCTGTGCTTTCTGTTGTTTCTGATCAGTTACGCCCGCCGCTTCATGAGCGGCCATACCCGGATGGAGCTGCTTTGGGACTGGATCACTATTCTCGAATGTGTTGTTGGCACAGTGTGGTTTATTTATCTCCAGAACAATCCGTTTCACATCTCCGGGTTCGATGTGAAGGCGTTCATTGCGCTGGTTTATACGGTTCTGTCTCTGTCCGTTCTGTCCTTGATCCTGCTGGTTTCGCTGTACGCAGACAAAAAATCCCGCACCGCCGGCTTGGTTCTGCTGCTCCTGGGCATCGGCATGTGGACCTCCACGGATTTGATCCAAACGCTGCATTTTCGGGTGTTTTCCGGTCCCCTGGTTGATGTTATCTACAAGTCCGGAACCCTTCTGATGACCGCAGGAATATTGGTCTATCACCGGCCGATACGGCAGCCCGCCAGCGGCTCCAGATGGAGCTGGCTGATGCTGGGAGACCGTTCCCTGAAGGCGGGGATTCTGTTTGCCGCATATCCGGTCCTGGTGCTATTTATGAAGGGTGTATCCACCAATGTGCTGCTTTATTTTTCCATTATTATCATGTCCTACTTCCTTGTCCGGCTTTACGCCAAGCAAGTCCGGGTAACGAAGAGGCTGCTGGATACGGAGCGCCAATACACCGAAAGCTTGCAGCTGTATCTGAATGTAATTGAGCAATCTCCCTTGTCCATCCTGATTACGGATACGGACGGCAATATTGAATACACCAACCCTTTTTTCTCCAAGGTCACCGGGTACCGCAAGGAAGAGGCGTTGGGCAAAAATCCCCGGATTCTGCGCACAGGCAAAACGCCTGCAGATGTGTATGAGGACATGTGGGAGACGATCCTGAAGGGGGACATTTGGAAAGGCGAGTTTGTCAACCGGAAGAAGGGCGGCGAGGAATATGAAGAAGCCGTTATTATCTCGCCCATTAAGAATGCGCAGGACAGGATTACCCATTTCGTCGGCATTAAGGAGGATATCTCCGAGTACAAGCGTATCCGCAAGGAGCTGTCCAACCAGCTTTATTTTATTAATCAGCTGATTGATACCCTGCCTAATCCCTTGTTCTATGTAGACAAGGAGGAGCGGTTTGTCGGCTGCAACCGGGCATACGAGGACGCCTTCCGAATTAACCGCAGCCAGCTCCGGGGGCTCAAGCTTCGTGATTTCGCCCATGTATCCGCCAAGAGCTATGAGGAATTCAGCTGCGCCCGCCAGCAGGTGCAGGATACGGGCAAACCGGTGAGCATTATGATGAAGCGGATATTCGCCGACCGGCTGGAGCGGGATATTCTCTATACGGTCTCGACATACCGGCTGTCCGACGGAAGCACCGGCGGGTATTTGGGGATTATGACTGACATCAGCGACCTGAAGCAAAAGGAAAAGGAACTGCTGAACACCAATCATTTTCTGGATACGATTATCGACAGCCTGCCGCTTATGCTCTATGTGAAGAATGCGGATACCCTGAGCTTCGATAAGGTTAACCGTGCCTGCAGCGATTTCTTCGGGCTTACGCCTCAGGCTATGAACGGTTTGACCAATCTGGATATTTTTCCGGAGGATGTGGCGAAGGCGCTGGACGAAACGGGTGGGCGTGTGCTGAGGGAAGGCAAACCGGTTAGTGAAATTGAAGTGGTCCATACGCAGGATAAGGGCACCCGGTATATCCATGCCACCAAGCTACCCATGGTGGATGCGGACGGGCATCAAACCCATCTGTTGGGCATCTCGGAGGATATCACGGAGCTGAAGCTGAAGGAAAAGCAGCTGGAGGAGGCTCTGCGGCTTGCGGAGGAGGCCACTCAGGCCAAGTCCCAGTTTCTGGCCAATATGAGCCACGAAATCCGGACTCCTATGAATGCCATTATCGGGCTGGCTTATCTGGCCCTCCGTACGGAGCTGACCGGCAAACAAAAGGATTATGTCACCAAAATACATAACGCAGGAAAATCCCTGTTGGGGGTTCTAAATGATATTCTGGACATCTCCAAAATCGAATCCGGAAAGCTCCAAATGGAGCATGTGGATTTTGTACTGGAGGATGTAATCAGCCAAACCATCGGTCTTGTCAGCCAGCAGGCGCATGACAAGGGGCTGGAGCTGCTGTCCCGTTTGGGCCCGGGTATCCCCCGGAGTCTGAAGGGAGATCCTCTGCGGCTGGGGCAGATTCTGATGAATCTCCTGAGCAATGCCGTTAAATTTACCCGGGAGGGACAGGTGGAGCTTCAGATTGAGATGCTCTCCGGTTACCGGGATAAGCTGGAGCTGAAGTTCTCCGTATCCGATACGGGAATCGGCATGTCCGAAGAGGCCAGGGCTCGGATGTTCCAGGCTTTTATGCAAGCGGACAATTCCACAACCCGGCAGTATGGGGGGACAGGCCTGGGATTGGCCATCAGTAAAGAACTGGTGGAAATGATGGGCGGCTCCATCTGGGTGGAGAGTGTGGAAGGGGAAGGCAGTGTATTCAGCTTCAAGGCCTGGTTTGAGGTTCCCGAAACGGCGCTGATCCACAGCCGGATCGTGCCGGAACGGCTGGACGGCCTCCGGGTTCTGGTGGTGGATGATAATATGACGGCCCGGGAAATTCTCTCTGAATACCTGGGGCAGATGCGCTGCCGGGTGGAAACCGCCGAATCCGGTGAGGAAGCCCTCCGTTCAGTAGCCCTGGCGGATGCAGACCGGCCCTTCGATTTGATCCTGCTGGATTGGAAAATGGAGGGGATCTGCGGGTTGGAAACCTCCACCCTCATCCGCAATGATCCGTCCATCCGGCACCAGCCGGCCATTATTCTGGTCACCGCCTTTGGTGAGGACAGCCTGAAGAAGCAGGCGGAGGCGGCTATGGTCAACGATTATCTGGTGAAGCCGGTCAGCGAATCCATGCTGTTCGATGCATTGGTTCGGAACTTCGCACCGCCGCCTGCCTTGCTGGAGGGCCGGGATAGCCTCTCAGCCGGTGCTGATCTGGAAGGATATGTGCTGCTGGTGGAGGATCACGAGATTAACCAGCAGATTGCTGTGGAGCTTTTGACCAGCCGGGGATTGCGGGTGGATGTTGCGGGCAACGGCGTCATTGCGGTGGAAAAAATGAAAAACCAGGCTTTGTCTGCTGATCCGTACCATTTTATTCTGATGGATTTGCAGATGCCGGAAATGGACGGCTTCGAAGCGGCCCAGCGGATCCGGGCCATGGGGCATACGCTGCCTATTATCGCCATGACGGCCCGCACGCTCCAGGAGGAGCAGGAACGGTGTCTGGCCGCGGGAATGAACGATCACGTGGCGAAGCCCATTGATCCGGATATTCTGTTTGCCGCTATCCGGCGGATTGGGCTGGCTGCTCTCCCCGAGGTGGCAGCGGCTGCCGGGGACATCCGGGCGGGCGATAACGGAGCGCCGGAGTCGGATAGGCTGGGGCAATGGCCGCCCAGCATCCATGGTGTCGACCTGGAGGACGGCCTGCGCCGGGTAGGCCATAATCTGGAGCTGTACCGGAGACTGCTGCTGAGCTTCGCGGATAACCAGACGGATACGGCCGTGCCGGTCCGTTATGCCCTCCGCCAAGGGGATCTGGAGACGGTGCAGCGCCTGATCCATAACCTGAAGGGAGTCACCGCCAATCTGGGCATATGGGTTGTCAGCGGCTTATGTGAACGGATCGAGAAAAAGCTGTCTCATGATGGCGAAGAACAGGAGCTTAACAAGGAAGCCGAGGAGCTGGAGCAGCTTCTCCGCCGGATCGCTTTTGACATCAAGGAGCTGATTCCTGTGGAGCCCGAGGCTAAACCCGAGATGAAATTCCGCGCGGAGCCCACCGTTCAAGCCCTGCAGAAGCTGTTGGGCATGCTGCAGGACAGCGATAGTGAGGCTGTTGATTATTATGAAGCCATCAAGCATGAACTGGCCACGCTTCTTTTGCCGGATGAAGAAAGTCACCTGGGACATTGCCTTAAATCTTATGAGTTGGAAGAGGCGGCCACCGTTATTGAGGCCGTTCTTGCCCGCCATCCGGCTATGAAGGAAAGGAGCCATGACTGCCTATGAATAGTAAGCCCGTTATTCTGGTAGTTGACGATACACCCGATAATTTGACCCTATTAAGCGGTTTGTTGAAGGAGCACTACAAGGTAAAGGTAGCCACCTCCGGCACTAAAGCTTTGCAGATTGCCAAAGCCTCGCCGCCCGATCTGCTGCTGCTGGACGTTATGATGCCCGTGATGGACGGCTACGAGACCTGCCGGCACTTTAAGGAGGACGAGGCTTTAACGGACATTCCCGTGATTTTCCTGACAGCCAAAAGTGATACGGAGGACGAAAACAAGGGCTTTGCCTGCGGAGCGGTGGATTATATTATCAAGCCCATCAGCTCCGCCATTCTCCTCTCCCGGGTAAAAACCCATCTGGAGCTAAAGCAGACTAAGGATTTTCTGAAAAACCAGAACGAGTTTCTGGAGCTGGAGATCTCGCGGCGGATCAAGGAGATTTCCCGCATCCAGGAGGCCACCATCATGTCCATGGCCGCCTTGGCGGAAATCCGGGATACGGATACAGGCAACCACATACAGCGCACCAAGCTATACATACAGGAACTGGCCAAATGGCTTTCCAAAACAAGCAAATACAGCAAGCAGCTCAATCAGGAAAACATTGATCTGATCGTCACCTCCGCGCCTCTTCATGACATCGGGAAGGTGGGGATCCCCGACCATATTCTGCTGAAGCCCGGCCGCTTGACGCCCGAGGAATTTGATATTATGAAAACTCATACCGTATTGGGCAGAGAAGCGATAGACAGGGCGGAGCGGGTGATGGATGAAACGGAAACGTTCCTGCATTACGCCAAGGAAATTGTCTATTCCCACCACGAGAAATGGAACGGCACCGGCTATCCCGACGGGCTGGCGGGGGAGGCTATCCCCCTGTCGGCGCGCCTGATGGCGGTGGCGGATGTGTATGATGCGTTAACCAGCAAGCGGGTATATAAGGATGCCTTCAGCCATGATCAGGCCGTTGAGCATATCGCACGGGAAGCGGGGGTCCATTTCGACCCGGATATTATCGAGGTGTTCCTGAAATGCGAGCGCCGCTTCCTGGAAATATCCGAGCTGTATAAGGAGCCGCGGGGCATCGTGGGGTAATATCCCTCCCCATCCTGGAGCGATTCCCCTCAAATGGGCCTTGCCCATTTCGAGGCCTTCATTACTTATCCAGCCCTCGGCGTGGACCAAGTAATGGAGGCGGGGGAGCCGCTACCGATTTTGCCGGAAATAGGCTATAATATATGCATGATGTGATTCTGGCACTATGTTAAGGAGGAGCTTCTTTTGGAAATGCGGGGCATTATGGGCGGGTTCTACCGTGTATCGGAATGGATTATGCGGTTGAGCGCCATCAATATTTTGTGGGTGATTTGTTCCATCCCGGTCTTTTTTATGCTGCTGACCATGCTGGCATCGCCGGAAATGACTGTGGATGTTATGCTTTCTTCTTTATGGATAATCGCAATTTTGTGTCCGTTTACATTGATTCCCGCCACAGTGGCAATGTACGGTGTTGCCCGCAAGTGGGTGATGGGGGATACGGATGTTCCTTTGTTCAAAACCTATTTCCGTTGTTATAAAGAAAATTACAAACAAGCCATGCTGGGCGGCCTGCTGTTTCTGGTCATCGGCGTTCTGCTGATTGTCTGTATCCGGTTTTATTCCTCCCAGACCAATGCTTTGCGCTGGCTGTCGTTTCTGTTTATCTCCTTTGGCGTCGTGTATGTCGGCGCATTGTTGAATTTCTTTTCGTTGATGGTCCATTTTCATATGAAGCTGCTTCAACTGGTGAAGAATGCGTTTATAATGACTATGGGACAGCCGTTCACCTCCATTGGGATCCTGGCTACCAATGCGGTAATTGTGTATATCAGTACCCGGTACACGTTTTTGATCCCCTTCTTCATGGGCAGCGTCAGCGCCTTCGTGACCTTCTGGTATTTCTACCGCGGGTTCCAACGGCTGCAGGACAAGGCCGAGAAGGCCAAGGAAAAGGCCGGAGAGCTGGAAGAAGCCGAAGAGGATGAGCTGAACGCACCAACCAAACTGTAGGTATATTCTGATATTTTACTTTTGCTTCAGCGAAGATTATAATAAAGACACATTCCTGCGATGTGCGTATTGGTCCTCCATTGTTTTGAACCAATGAATGTTTCTAGGGAGATCAAGATTGTCGTGCGGCTGACCTGCCCCCCTGATGCGGGGGACTTCAAAAGCGCGGCTGCGGTCACCCACCTGCGAGAGCGGGTTTGAAGCATAGAGGACTGGACGGCATAGGCGGGTAACCCAAAAACTCCTTCTTCGGAAGGAGTTTTTGGTGTTTCATGGGGGCGCTGGCAGCGGGGACAGATTGTATTTGTACATAGGCGGGCGTATGAGGTTAGTTGGGGTGGAGGCGTGTGACGAGTGAGGCGTAGAATGGTCATGATAATGGACGTGGTTTACCCTGAATGCTCAATGTGGTGTTCTTGCGGACCGTACAGCCTCTATTTGAACAATATAGCCCCTTTCATGCCGTTTGCGGACTCAGGGGACGTTATTCGGGTATGCGGGCTGACCAAAGTGCTGTTTTGGCCGGAATAGCGGAAGCTGAGTCTGTAAGAATGGCGAAAAGGGTGTTTTTGGTGAAATAAAGGCTCCTGGGTCCGTTAGAGTCAGTAAGCAGCCTCAATAATAAAGCCCGGCCTCCCATACGGGAAAAGCCGGGCTTCTGCGTATTATTGCTGGACGGCCAGCGCGCTCAGTTGATGGAAGGAGTCGCGCAGGGTCGGGTACATGCTGCGGTAAAGCTTGTAATACGCCTCGTAGCGGGCGCTGTTGTCCGGGTTAGGCTCGGTTCTGTGCTCCACGCGGATCCATTCCTCACACAAGGTGGAGATGTCGCGGTTGAGCACACCGGAAGCAGCCATCACGGCTGCGCCGTAAGCCGGGCCGTCGGTGGAGTTCACCGTCACCACCGGGTAACCGAAAATGTCGGCGATCATCTGCCGCCAGAAGGGACTTCTTGCGCCGCCGCCATTGACACGCAGCTCACTGATCTCCACGGAGGATTCCTTCATCAGCTCCAGGGAATCCCGCAGGCCGAAGGTGATGCCTTCCAGCACCGCACGGGTCAGGTGGGCTTTGGTATGCCGCAGGTTCAAGCCTATAAAAGCGCCGCGTGCCCGCGGATCGGGGTGGGGTGTGCGTTCGCCGGTGAGATACGGCAGGAACAGAAGGCCCTCACTGCCGATAGGAGCGGTCTCCGCCAGGGCAGTCAGATATTCGTAGGCATCTCGGCCTTCCTTGGCTGCCTTCTCCAGCTCCTCGTAGCCGAACTGGTTGCGCCACCATTGGAAGGAGCCGCCGGCGGAGAGCATAACTCCCATCCGGTGCCACTTGCCGGGCACACCATGGCAGAAGGAGTGGAGTCGGAACTCACTGTCCATATGGCATTCCTCGTCATGTACGAAAACCACACCGGAGGTGCCCAAGGCAACGGAAGCAATACCCTTCTTCACCACGCCTACCCCTACAGCGCCGCAGGCTTGGTCCCCGCCACCGGCAACTACGGGAGTACCGGCAGCCAAGCCTGTAGCTTCAGCCGCTTCAGGCAGCAGGTGGCCAGCAATGTCATTGCTTTCATAAAGAGGCGGCAGCCATTCGAAGGGAATACCCAGAGCGTCAGCCACTTCTTGGGACCAAGCCCGCTTGGCCACATTCAGCAGGAGGGTACCGCTGGCATCTGCCACATCCATCCCCAGCTTGCCTATCAGATGAAGTCTTACATAATCCTTGGGCAAAATCAGATGACGGGTGCGTTCGAACAGCTCGGGTTCATTCCGCTTCAGCCAAACCGCCTTCGGCGCGGTGAAGCCGGTCAGCGCTTTGTTGCCGGTCAGCTCGCCAAGCCTTTGCTTGCCGATGGTTTCTTCAATCCAGGTGCATTCGGCCTCGGTACGCTGGTCGCACCACAAAAGAGCGGGGCGTACCACCTTCAGCTCCTCATCCAGGAATACCGAGCCGTGCATCTGCCCGGACAAACCAACCCCGGCCACTTGCGCTGCGGGAATTCCTGTTTTGGCCAGAAGGCCGCGAATGCAGGCGGCGGACTGATTCCACCAATCCTCGGGATGCTGCTCCGCCCAACCGGGATGCGGCTGCAGGAGCGGGTATTCTTCACTGTGGCTGCCGGCGACAGAGCCGTCCTCTGCCACCAGAATGCACTTGACGGCTGAAGTGCCGAGATCAATGCCCAAGAAATAATTCATCGTATCGTGCTCCTTGTAAAAGTGATGATTTGAGCTTCATTATAACATAGTTTGTTAAATGAATAAACTTAGATTTTTAGCGGAAAACTTTTTTGAGAGCGCCTCACAAAACCTATTGTATAATCCCGGCCAGACTGCTAAAATGGATTCAACAGATACTTTATTTAGTCAATAAAGAAAGTAGGTGTCTATGGAAACATTTAATACCGCCAACAAAAGTCTGATCAAGGACATGAATACCTCGACCATTCTCCAGATTGTCCGTACCAAGGGGCCGATCTCCCGTGCGGAAATCTCCAAGATTACAGGGCTTAACCCCGCCACTGTATCCAGCAATACGGCAGGGCTGATGGAGCTGGGACTGGTGAGGGAAACCGGGATCGGCGTGTCCAGCGGCGGGCGGAAGCCGCTCCTGCTGGAGCTGAACCCCGAGGCGTATTATGTGGTCGGTGTGGATATGGGAACCACCGATGTCGCTGTAGGCATTACGGATTTGGAAGGTCATATCCGCTGCAAAAGCACGCTTCCTTTTGGAGGAGCATCCGAGCCGGAAGAGATTATGGGCATCATCGGGCAAGCTATCCGTAACGTGCTGGATGCTTCGGAAATAGCCGCCGAACGGATTCTCGGCATCGGTATGGGCATCCACGGGCTGGTGGATCCCGACCGGGGGATTTCACTTTTTGCCCCGGCCTTTCAATGGAAGAATGTCGAGGTCGCCCAGCTGTTCAGCGAGCAGTTCGGGCTTCCCGTCTCCATCGATAATGATGCGCGTGCCATGGCTTTGGGTGAGAAGTGGTTCGGCAAGGCCCAGTCTGTCTCTAACTTTTTCTTCCTGAATATCGGAACAGGTATCGGGTCCGGCATCTATCTCAACGGCGAGCTCCTGAAGGGGGCCCACTTCGGGGCAGGGGAGATCGGTCATATCCGCATCGCCAGCCACCAGGAAAAGCCCTGTTTCTGCGGCAAAACGGACTGCCTATCCACCGCTGCTTCCGGTCCCGCTCTGGAGGACATCGCCCGGACGGCCGTGCACAGAGGGATGGCGCCGCTGCTGGCACAGCTCAGTAACGGTGAGCCTGATGCCATTACAGGCGAACTGATTCACCAGGCAGCCTTGCAGGGTGATGAGTTCTCCATCGGTTTGCTGGATCAGGCGGGCCGGCATATCGGCGGTGCACTGTCCCTGGTTATCAATCTGCTGAACCCCGAGATGGTGCTGATCGGCGGCGGCGTTGCCAACGGCGGGGACTTTATTTTCCAAGGTATCAGGGAGGAAGTGGCCAACCGGTCCATGCAGCATAATATCGAGCATATCTATATCGGGCCAGCCGGGCTGGGGGACGATTGCGGCATTATCGGCGCCGCCACCCTGATTCTGCGCAGTGTTTTCAGCAATCCCAATCAATACAATACTTAATAAAAAGGATGATCATCCATGGCAAATGTGGAGCAATTGAAGCAGCGTTTTGTGGAGTTGCACGGCGGCAGCGCGGCAGATATCCGGGTGTTCTTCGCCCCCGGCCGGGTTAACCTGATCGGCGAGCACACAGACTACAACGGCGGCTACGTTTTTCCGGCTGCCCTGACCTTCGGCACCTTCATGCTGATCCGCAAGCGGGAGGACGATGTTATTCGTCTGGCCTCCACCAACTTTGAGCTGCAGGTGGATTTTAAGCTGAAGGGCGCGGTTTATGAAGAAGCCCATGACTGGGGCAATTATCCCAAGTCCATTCTGGTTCATCTGGCCAAGCGGGGCTTCACCTTCGGCGGCTACGACGTGCTGTACCATGGCGAAATACCCAACGGGGCAGGACTTTCCTCCTCCGCGTCCATCCATTTGGCAACCGCTATCGGCTTTATGACCATGGAAGGACATCCTATTGACCGGATACAGCTTGCTTTGGCAGCCCAAGAAGCAGAAAATCAATTTATGGGTGTCCAATGCGGCATTATGGACCAATTCGTTATCGCTAACGGCAAGAAGGATCATGCGGTGCTTCTGATGTGCAGCACGCTGGAATATCAGCTGGTGCCTTTCCAGGCCAAGGGCTACAAAATTGTCGTCGGTAATACCAACAAGCGCCGCGGGCTGGTAGACTCCGAATACAATACCCGCCGGGCCCAATGTGAACAGGCGGTGATCGACCTGCAGGCTGCTTTCCCCGACCTGAAGCTGCTGGGTGAGCTTACCCTGGAGCAATTCGAAGCCAATGCCCATCTGATCAAGGATGTGATTGTGCTGATGCGTGCCCGCCACGTCGTGGAGGAAATCGACCGGGTGCTGAAATCCGTGGAAGCGCTGAAGGCGAATGATCTGGTCCGCTTCGGCCAGCTTATGACTGCATCCGGCATTTCCCTGCGGGAGCTGTATGAGGTGACCTGCAAGGAGCTGGATGTTATGGTGGAGGAAGCACTCAAGATTGAAGGTGTGCTGGGCTCCCGGATGACAGGTGCAGGCTTCGGCGGCTGTACGGTTTCCCTGGTCCGTGAGGATAAGGTGGAGGAGTTCATCGAGAAGGTCGGCAAGGCCTATGGCGAACGGACCGACTACAAGGCGGATTTCTACGTAGCAGATATCGGGGACGGCGCAAGCGAGTTTAACCCCCAAAAGTGAAGCGAAGCTCCGAAGTTTATTCCGATTACTTTCGGGGGAGCCCCCAATTATAAAAGCTGTTAAGTTATATCATATATAAAAAGGAGTGTATCCACATGGCAGTATTGGTAACGGGAGGAGCCGGCTATATCGGTTCCCATACAGTGGCAGAATTGATCACTGCAGGCGAAGAGGTAGTCATTGTCGATAATTTGTACCAAGGGCATAAGGACGCTGTGCTGGGCGGCAAGCTGTATGTAGGCGATATCCGGGACAAGGATTTTTTGGATACGGTATTTAAGGAAAACACCATCGACGCTGTGGTTCACTTTGCCGCTAACTCCCTGGTGGGCGAGAGCATGAAGGCCCCGGCCAAATACTATCACAACAACGTGTACGGAACTCTTTGCCTTTTGGAAAAAATGAACGAATACGGTGTCAGCAAAATTGTCTTCTCCTCCACCGCAGCCACTTACGGCGAGCCGGAGAATGTGCCGATTCTGGAATCCGACCGCACCTTCCCCACGAATACCTACGGTGAAACCAAGCTGGCGATGGAAAAAATGATGAAATGGTTCGATATCGCCCATAATGTAAAATATGTGTCCCTGCGTTACTTCAACGCCTGCGGCGCTCATGAAAGCGGCAAAATCGGGGAAGACCACAATCCTGAAACCCACCTGATCCCGCTGATTCTCGAGGTCCCACTGGGAAAACGGCCGTTCATCTCTGTTTATGGCGATGACTATCCGACAGAGGACGGCACTTGCATCCGGGATTACCTGCATGTCACAGACCTGGCGGATGCCCATCTGAAGGCTGTTAATTACCTGCGCAACGGCGGCGAAAGCAATGTGTTCAACCTGGGCAGCGGCACCGGTTATTCCGTTAGCGCCGTAATTGAGGCAGCACGCAAGGCAACCGGACACCCCATTCCCGTGAAGGTGGAGGGCCGCCGCGCGGGAGATCCTGCAGTGCTGATCGCCTCCTCCCAAAAGGCCAAGGATGTGCTGGGTTGGACACCGAAGTTCGATAATCTGGAATACATCATCGGAACCGCATGGAATTGGCATGAAGCCCATCCGAACGGATACGCTAAATAAGGAGAGAGCATCCATGTCCTACAACATTGCGCAGGATATCGCGTTATTGGTCCGTTTTGGAGTTGAAAACGGCATGCTGGGTGAAGGCGACGATATTGTTGCCGTCAACGGCCTTTTGGATCTGCTTCAGGTGGCGGAGCCCTATGAGGGGCCGCTGTCTGAGGTGCGGGAGGAGAGCCCGGCTATTCTTGGCCGGATTCTGGACTATGCCGCAGACAAGGGGATTCTGCCGGACAATACAACCGGGTACCGGGATCTGCTGGATGCCCGGATTATGGGCCTGCTGATGCCCCGCCAATCCGAGGTGGCCCGGGAGTTCTGGGAAACCGCCGGCAGCCGTTCGGTGGAGGAGGCGACGGACCGCTTCTACAAGCTGTCCATCGATTCCAACTACATCCGTATGGACCGCATCCGCAAAAACGGCTATTGGCCTGCGCCGACGGAATACGGTGATCTGGAGATAACCATCAACCTCTCCAAACCGGAGAAGGACCCCAAGGAAATTGCCGCCGAGCGGGCACTTCCCCAGAGCAAATACCCCAAGTGTCTGCTTTGTGTGGAGAATGTAGGGTATGCCGGGCGGTTGAACCACCCTGCACGCCAGAACCATCGGGTGATCCCGCTGAAGCTGGAGGGCAACCCCTGGTATTTCCAATATTCGCCCTATGTGTACTACAATGAGCACTGCATCATTTTCAACGCCGAGCATACGCCCATGCAGATCTCGGAGCGGACCTTCGTGCGGCTTCTGGACTTCATCGGCCAATTTGGCCATTATTTTATCGGCTCCAATGCAGATCTGCCCATTGTGGGCGGCTCGATCCTAAGCCATGACCACTTCCAGGGCGGAAGGCACATCTTCCCTATGGAAAAAGCTCCTGTGGAGCAAACCTACCAAGCGGAAGCTTATCCCGGTGTCAAAATCGGACGCGTCAAGTGGCCTATGTCCGTGGTCCGCATTTCCGGTAAAAACAAGGAGCAGCTGGTGGAACTGGCCAGTTCCTTGCTGGATACCTGGCGGTGCTATACGGATGCGGCGGCAGGAATTTTCGCGGAATCCGCGGGAGAGAACGGGGCGCCTGTGCCCCATAACACCATCACGCCTATTGCCCGCCGCAACAGTGACGGAGAATTTGAGCTGGACCTGGTGCTCCGCAACAACCGGACCTCCGAGGAGCATCCTATGGGTATTTTCCACCCCCATGCCAACCTGCACCACATCAAGAAGGAGAACATCGGCCTGATCGAGGTGATGGGGCTTGCCGTGCTTCCGGGACGGCTGCTTCAAGAGCTTGATGAAATTGCTGGAATTTTAAAAGGAGAATGGGGTGCCGATGGCGAATGGAATAAGAATGAGCATCCATTGTCGAAACATGCCGAGTGGATCGGTGAGCTGATCACCCGTTACGGCTCCTCTCTGAACGAGCAGGAAGCAACGGCCGCTATGCAGCGTGAGGTGGGACTGAAGTTCGCCGCGGTACTGGCTGATGCCGGTGTATACAAGCGTACGGAAGCGGGAATGGCCGCTTATGACCGGTTTATGGAGCATATGGGCTTTCGCAGGGTGTAATTCTCTTTCGCTTAAAAGGAGACACGATAAACATGGCAATTACGGTGAAGACAATCACTTACGGCGGGTGGGGCAACTGCGTTGAGATATCCAACGGCATTGTAGATGTGGTCGCGACTGTGGACCTGGGCCCCCGCGTTATCCGGTACGGTTTTAAGGGGCAGGCGAATCTGTTCAAGGAAGACACAGAGCGCGCCATCACCAATCCGGTGCAGTACGAGGGTGTTGAGGATACCTGGTTTATTTACGGCGGACACCGTCTGTGGACCAGCCCGGAAGCTCATCCCCGCAGCTATTATCCGGACAATGAGCCGGTGGCCTGGCGTGCGACAGAAACAGGAGTGGTTTTGACACCTTCCGCTGAGAAGTGGAACCATCTGCAGAAGGAAATGGAAATTTCCATGGATGACAGCGGGGAAGTGACAGTCCATCACCGGATTGCCAATACCGGAGCATGGACAGTGGAATTGGCTCCATGGGCGCTATCCGTTATGGCCAAGGGTGGCACGGCGGTCATTCCCCAGGTTAAACGGGAAACCGGCCTGCTGGGCAACCGGATTCTTGCCCTCTGGCCATATAGCCGGATGAATGATCCGCGCGTCACCTGGGGGGAGGATTATATCCTGCTTCGCCAGGCGGACGGCCCGACTCCGTTCAAGATTGGTACCAACAATGAAAACGGCTGGGCGGCTTATTATAATGAAGGCAACCTGTTTGTGAAGTATTACAAGCATCAGCCTGAAGCTGCATATCCTGACTTCGGCGTTTCGTTCGAAGCCTATGTAAACGATCATTTCTTGGAATTGGAGAGCTTGGGCCCGCTGGTGCAGCTTGCTCCCGGTCAAACAACTGCTCATACCGAAACCTGGAATCTTTTCCGCACAGTAGAGCTTCCCCTTCAAGAGGAATTCCAGCTAAGCCGGGAAATGAAGCATTTCCTTAAAGGTTAGGCAATCCTATGATTACCACAGTAACATTAAATGCCACGATGGATAAAACCTGCTTTGTAGGAGATCTCCGGATCGGGATGGTTAACCGGGTTCCTGACATGCGGTGTTTTCCCGGCGGCAAAGGCATCAATGCAGCGCGGGTGGCCCATGATTTGGGCTGCCCTGTTCTGACAACAGGATTTGTAGCCGGGTTTAACGGATCATTTATTGAGACGGAGCTTTCCAGACGGGGGCTCCTTCACGATTTTGTGCGCATTGACGGAGAGTCCAGAGTGAGTCTCAACATTATTGACCGCTTTTCGGGAAAAACCACGGAGATTCTGGAGAGTGGCCCCCAGATTGAGGCGGATGATGTTTTGGCGATCCGGGATAAGGTTCGGGCGTCGGTGGCTTCCTCCTCGGTGCTGGCGATTTGCGGCAGTATGCCGGAGGGGACCCCGGTGACGCTGTATGCCGATTTTATTGAGATGGCCCATCATGAGGGGATCATCTCCATTCTGGATGCCAGCGGCGAGGCCTTGCTTGCTGGAATCGAAGCCCGTCCCACCTGTGTGAAGCCCAATGAGGATGAGCTGGCTGCCGTTCTTGGCCGGAAAGCCGAGTCGGATGAGGATGTTTATGAAGCGGTCCAGCGTCTTGCGGACAAAGGGATTTCCTGTGTGGCGGCGACCTTGGGCGAACGCGGTGCCGTGGTAGGGATAGACGGTCAGCTGTTCCGGGTACATGTTCCGGTCCTGAAGGCAGTGAATGTAGTAGGCTGTGGGGATGCTTTTGTCGGCACCATGTGTGCAGGATATTACCGGAGAACGCCAGTGGAGGAAATCATCCGTATGGCAGCGGCAACGGGAGCGGCCAATGCCCTCACGGAAGAGGCAGGCGGCGTCAATCTGAACGATATGAGAGCCTTGCTGGGCGAAATCCGGATTGAACCTATATCCTGACACAGGTTTTCATAAGCATTTTCAATCACCTCTTTTGCTGTGCCCAAAAGAGTGGTAATATAGAAAGGTCAGAACTTGAGGATTTTGCTTCATTCCGATTTACCAAAAGGGGGATTCGCGTTTTGCTTAAGAGAACCTTGATCGGCATCATCCGCAGTCATGAGCTGACCGGAGAGAAGGCCAAGGACCCGGCCTTGAAAACCAAACACTACAAGCTGCCGAAAGCCAAGGCATGGGATGAAGTCGTATCGACTCTAAAGAAAATGAACGGGTATAAGCTACTCCATGAGGTTCCCAATGTGGGCGAGATTGTATTGGAGCGCAGAACCATTACAGGCCGGACACAGGACATTACACTGACTGTATTCGATCTGGGGCCCAGCAAATCAGCAGTGGATATTTATTCCGCCTCGCGTGGTTCGATGGGAGATCTCGGCTCCAATTATCGCATAATTCTGGAAATTTACAGGGAGCTTGACCGGAAGCTGGCTCCATACAAAATATAAAGCGGATACAGCTGCTAGGGTGTGTTTGCAAACTCCGAGGGGAGCAGATTTGGCTGAATTTTCGTTCCAGGCAAGGCACTTACGTGAAGGCGTACCGGGGGTACGTCAAGCGGAAGTAACGATGCAAGGGACGAAAAGGCGGTGAAAGATGCCCTCAAGCGGGTTTGCAAATACGGCCTAGGCCGGCCTGCTCCACAACAAAAACAGCGGAAGAATTGAAATTCCCCCGCTGTTTTTCTGTGTCCTTAAAAACCGGTTTGTCCTGTTGGCCAAGCCCGGACGATTAGATGAGCTTACGGACGGCTTCCACGGCTGCTTCATAGTTGGGATGATCGGTCATTTCGCCCAGATACTCCACGTATTGTACGGTGTCATTGGCGTCGATCACGAAGATGGAGCGCATGAGCAGGTGGAATTCCTCGATCAGCACGCCGTAGGCTTTGCCGAAGGAGTGTTTCTTGTAGTCGGAGAGGGTAATGACATTCTCAATGCCTGCGGCACCGCACCAGCGGGCTTGGGCAAAGGGCAGGTCCACGCTAACGGTTAAGACCACCACATGATCACCCAGCTTAACGGCTTCTTCATTGAAGCGGCGGGTTTGGGCGTCGCAGACTCCTGTGTCCAGGGAAGGGACAACGCTGATCAGCTTGATTTTGCCTGTGTAGTCCTTGAGAGAAACCTCAGTAACCAGATCCTTGTTCAATGTGAAATCAGGGGCTTTGCCGCCCACCTTCACCGTATTGCCTGCGAGAGTAAGGGGATTTCCTTTAAAGGTAGCCTGTGCCATTAGTTTCTTCCTCCTGTATCAAAAAAACGTTTTTTTCATTATAATATGGCTATGATGGACTTGTCCAATTAAGAAATGATAAATGTCACAGTTCGACAAAAACTTTTTTTTGAAAGGATCGCTGCCGTGGAGCTTCGACAACTGCACTACTTTATCAAGGTTGCGCAAAAGCAGCATGTGACCCAGGCTTCCGAGGAGCTTCATGTGGCCCAGTCCGCCGTCAGCCGCCAGATTCACCAGCTTGAGCAGGAGCTGGGGGTATCTTTGTTTGTACAGAAGGGACGTAATCTGCAATTGACCCCGGTAGGCAAGCTGTTTCTGGACCGGGTGGAAAATATATTTACCGACCTGGAGCGGGCAGTCCGGGAGGTGCGCGAGTTTCTCGATCCGGAGCTGGGCGAGGTGCGCATCGGGTTTCCCCACAGCATGGGGATCAGCCTGCTGCCCACGGTGGTCGCCCAATTCCGCAAAGAGCATCCTGGCGTGAAGTTCCGCCTGCGGCAGGGGACGTACTCCAGTCTTCTGCGGGATGTGATCAGCGGGGAGATTGATTTGTCCTTCGTTTCCCCGTTTCCCGAATCCCACGACCAGGTTACCGGGGAGCTGCTGCTTACGGAGGAGCTGTATGCAGTGGTGCCGGTGAACCATCCCCTGGCGGAACGGGAGGAGATCCGGCTGGACGAGCTGAGCGGCGATCCCTTCGTGATGTTCAGTGACGCGTATTCGCTGCGGTCCATTGTGCTGGACGGCTGCCGCGCCGCGGGTTTTGTGCCGCAGATCGGCTTCGAGGGAGAGGAGACGGACACCATCCGCGGTCTGGTGGCCGCGGGGCTGGGAGTGGGCTTGCTGCCGGAGATGGCGCTGACGGAGATCAGCCCGCTGGAGCCGGCCAAAATCCGCATCAGCGAACCCAAGGTGACCCGTACCATCGGCCTGGTCCGGCGCAAGGAAGAAAAGCTGACACCGGTGGCGGAGCTGTTCCGCAGCTTCCTTATGAACTACTTCAAGCTGGGGTGAGGGGTACATCCGCTACCAATCCTAAATATGTGACTCCTTGCCGGATGCTGTTGCAGGCCATGTTTTTTCAAGGTAAAATAGGCTTGTAAAGCATGTAAACCACATATGGTCGTGAAGCACACGCCGCTGGTCTCCTTTTCATAAAAAGGGGATGCAGCGGCTTTATTTTTGCCGGAAGGGGAGAGTCACATGGCTTTTCGGGAAGCGTATGAAGCCTTTATGAGCAAACACAGAAAAGGGAGGAGTGGCGAGGATTTACGGCGTTTGGATGAAGGACATGGCCATGCGGAACGATTGTTTCTGGAGCAGGTGTGGTGGCCGGCCTTTGGGCAGTTTGATGATTTGATTCCGGAGTATCAGGTGACGGATTTTAAGGGAGGCAGCCGCTTTCTGGATTTTGCCTGGGTAAGAAGCCCATACCGGATCTGCATTGAGATCGATGGGTATGGGCCGCATCAGCGGGATGTCAGCAGGTGGCAGTATGCCGATCAAATACAGCGGCAGAATGATTTGGTGCTGGATGATTGGATTGTCATCCGGTTCTCCTATGATGATGTGAAAGACAGGCCGAGGCTGTGTGAGCGGACGCTGCAGCAGGTTCAGGGAAAGTGGTTTGGAGGGTATGATCAAAAATATCGATTAGCTGACTTGGAGCGGTTTATTCTTCATATTGCCATTCAGCAAGAGGAGCTTGTTCCCGGCAAGGTTGCGGAAGAACTGGGAATTAGCGAACGGACGGCAAGAAAATGGTTGAAATCCTTGGTAACCAAAGGGTTGCTGGTACCCTTGTCAGGCAACCATCGGGTCCGCAGGTATAAGGTAAATAAGGATGAGAGATTATCCAAATATCTGAGGTGAAATGTAAGCCTGACATAATAGCGGAAGCTATTTTCCGCTAAAGAGAGTTTGCCTTATCCATTGGGTGAATACCGGAAGGAGATTTCCGTTATTGCAGGATTTTATTCTGCCTCACGCAATAAAAAAGAGCATTAACGGAAAACTGTTTCCGCTAATGCTCTTTTTATTAGGTTTTGGGGGAGATAACGGAAACGCGTTTCCGTTATTTCATCACTGTCCACCGAATAAGCTCCAACGAGCGCGAATCAATCGTCTGAGCGGTTGAAGATCCAGATGTACTCCAGGAGCTGCAGGATGCTCATGACGGCTGCCGCGACATAGGTCAGGGCTGCTGCGTTGAGCACCTTGGCGGCGAAGCCTTCTTCATCGTTGCGGATGAAGCCAAGGGCCACCATGTTGTCTCTGGCCCGGGTAGAGGCGTTAAACTCCACCGGCAGGGTGACGACCTGGAACAGGACTGCGGCGCTGAAGAAGATGATGCCCAGGAGAATCAGGCCGCTGAATTTGAAGAGGAACCCTCCGATTAACAGAAGCGGTGCAATGCCGCTGGCAAAGTTGACAACCGGGAACATCCGGTGGCGCGCCACCAGCATCGGGTACCGGACCTTGTCCTGGATAGCGTGGCCCACTTCATGGCAGGCGACGCTGACGGAGGAGATGGAGTTTCCGTAGTATACAGCCTCGGAGAGGCGTACAGTTTTGGCGATAGGGTCATAATGGTCGGACAGCTGTCCCGGTACGGGTTCGATGGGGATGTTGTACAGGCCTGCGTCATCCAGCATCCGTCTTGCCGCCTCGTAGCCGGTCATGCCCGTACTGACGGGAACCTGGCCAAACCGGGCGAATGTGCCTTTGACTCGGAACTGCGCCCATATGCTGAGGCCAAAAGCCAGCAGTATCAGGGGCGTCCATGGGGTAAACAGCATCGTGCCTCACTCCTTTTTTTGTTTGCGGTAAATGTGGTTAGCGGTAAGCCATGCTAGGCCGTGTTTGCACACTCGCTTGAGGGCATCTTTCACCGCCTTTTCGTCCCTTGCATCGTTACTTCCGCTTGACCTACCCCCGGTACGCCTTCACGAAAGTGCCTTGCCTGGAACGAAAATTTGGGTATTAGCTGCTCCCCTCGGAGTTTGCAAACACGCCCAAGGGTGTGCGTACTGCCCTAAAAGGGATCTTTGCCGAAGAGGACAAGCAGGGCTTCCAAGCAGGCGATTCCGGCTGGTGTAATCAGCTTGAAAAAGTTCTTCGCCTGGTTAGGCTTCAATTGCTCCAGGATCGGTTCGATTTCCTTGACTTCCTTCAGAAGCTGCTGCATGTGGAGCTGAAGATCTGTCAGTTTATCTGCCACACTTGCTTCCCCGGTTATCCGGTCCAAACGATCCAGGCTTGCCTTGATTTCCTCCAGGGTGAGCTTCTCCTGCTTCAACGATTCAATACGCTTCAAACGGTGGATGGTTTCATCATTATAGTAGCGGTAGTTATTATCGGCCCGTTTGATGGGATGGATTAATCCCAAATGCGTGTAATAATCGATGGTCCTCTGACTGACACCGGTCAGCTTCGCCAATTCCCCTACCCGGTAGAGAGTCCGTTCTTCCATTGGGATCACCTCCATCTTCTATTGTACACCACAAAAACCGTACAGTAAAACGTTATGCTTTTGGAAGAGCTACATTATAGATCGGTAAACGAGGTTGAAAATCTAATTATAAGCGAAAACCTGACATGAATAAAGCGCTTGAACGGAATAATTGAATATTCGTGATCTCATGTCAGATTTATATAGATTGGAATGTTCCGAGCGTCCTAACATATGGTAAATAGTACAATGCATGTACTCTAACATCCCATATGTTAAGAAAACACGAATTATTATCAGAATTGATACGTTAATTTTTCGTTTTTTGAAAAATTAGTTGTTGTCAAACGCAACATACCCGTATATAATGACATTAAGAATTTCATAAGATGTTAAAAAACATGACATTAAAGAAAGGGTGTTGGTTAGTATGGTAAAGAAAATGCTTTATGCAACGGGTATCATGAGCTTATTATTCCCAACCTTGGCTTTTGCAGCAGATGATCCGGTGGCTACTGTGAGCCTCTCGCTGGACAGCTTGTGGGTAATGGTTGCAGCGGTTCTGGTTCTGCTCATGCAAGGGGGATTTATTCTTCTCGAAGTTGGCTCCACCCGCATGAAGAACGCCGGTCACGTAGCCGGCAAAACCATCTTTGCAACAGGCCTTTGCACCCTGGTCTTCTGGGCAGTGGGCTACAGTCTGATTTTCACCGAAGGCACCTCCCTCCTGGGCGGTTTGTCCGAAGCCTTCTTTAACCCCAGCAAGATTGTGGAAGGCGGCATCGCCGGTACCTCCATCTTCTTCCTCTTCCAACTGGCTTTTGCGGCCGTTTCCCTCTCCATTGCATGGGGCGGCTTCGCAGAACGCGCCAAGCTGTCCGTATACCTGATCTTCACCATTATCTTCGGCGTTGTCATCTACCCGGTTATCGCACACTGGATCTGGGGCGGCGGCTGGTTGGCTTCCCACGGCAAACAAGACTTTGCAGGCTCCACGGTTGTTCACTTAACCGGCGCAGCAGCGGCTCTGGCAGCTACAATCCTGCTTAAGCCCCGTATCGGCAAGTACAACAAGGATGGCACTGTGAACGCTATTCAAGGCCACAACCAAGTATTCTCCACTGTATCCGTACTGCTGCTGTGGGTAGGCTGGTTCGGCTTCAACGCCGGCTCCACGGTTGCTGTAGGCGATGGTTTCTTCGGTTATGTTGCATTCAATACCCAACTGGCTGCAGGTGCAGGCGCAGTAGCCGCTTTGATTGTATCCTGGATTTTCCTTGGCAAGGCAGATATCCCGACTATGCTGAACGGCGCATTGGCAGGTCTTGTAGCAATCACTGCATCCTGTGCCTTCGTCGAACCTTGGGCGGCTGTGGTAATCGGTATCGTCGCAGGCGGTCTGATGTACTTCACTATGAAGTTCTTCGACAAGGTTAAGGTTGATGATCCGGTCGGCGTACTCTCCGTTCACGGCGTTGCCGGTATCATCGGTACCATTTCCACCGGCTTCTTCGCAACAGGTGAACTGGCTGAGAAGGTTGGTGTAGGTAAAGCGGGTCTGTTCTATGGCGGCGGCGTTGATCAATTGGTGGTTCAGCTTTATGGTGTGATCACCTCCGGCGTATTCGCATTCGTAGTATCCTTCGCAGCCCTGTGGCTCATCAAGAAGGCAATTGGCCTCCGCGTAACCGAAGAGGAGGAAGTGATCGGTCTGGACTTGAGCGAACACGGCTCCTACGGCTATCCGGAACAAATGAAGAAAGCTGGCACTGGCTACAACGTAACAGGCTGATCCAGCTGGAATCATCGGGCCGCTAGAAATAATCCATCTATGTTAAAATGGAATCAGGAGGTGGCTCCCAACCGGGGCCGTTACCTTCTGATTCTGTTTTAGGGCTAAAGACGGAAGGGGACAATGTCTATGGAACTCCATCTGGAGGAGATTCGTAAGACCATTGCGCGCAGCTCGGACCCCGACACATTGCGCGGATTGCGAGACCAAATCCATGAGAAGCTCCTGGCGCAGCCCCTTGACGCATTTCCCGGGGATTGGAACGACTGGATCAATACAGTCCATGACGCTCTGATTCAGTTTGCCGTAAAAAAAGCGGAGGACAACCTGCAACAGGCGGGATTGGGAACCCCACCGCTTCCATACGCCTTTGTTTTGTTCGGCAGCGGCGGGCGCCGCGAGCAGACGTTGTGGAGCGACCAGGACAGCGGCCTGATTTATGAAGAGCCGGAAGCGTCCATGAAGGAAGCGGCGGATGCTTTTTTTAAACGGCTGGGATCGGAAATTGTGAAGGTGTTGTTCCAGTTGGGTTATCCTCCCTGTGAAGGGGATGTGATGAGCAGCAATCCGGCATGGACACAAAGTGCCGACAACTGGTATGCCACCATCAATGCTTGGCTGGATGAGCCCAACTGGGAGAATATCCGGTATATCCTGATTATTGCCGATTCCCGCTGCATCAGCGGGGACCAGAGGCTTGGCGAAAGCCTGAAGCGATTGGTGCTGGACCGGGTGGCTTCCGACCGCAGACTGCTGGTGCATATGCTCCGCAATACCCTCCGGCGCAAGATTTCCTTGGGTGTCTTGGGGAATCTGATACCCGAACGGTTCGGGGAGGATATGGGCGGGATCGATATTAAGTACGGTGCGTACATTCCTTTGGTGAACGGGATTCGCCTGCTTGCCATCAGCCACGGCATCTCCCTCTCCAATACCTTGGACAGGTTAGCCGTGATGGAAGAGCAGAAGGCGGAGGACCCGGAAGCGATCAAACAATGGCGCCAGGCGGTATTGACGGTGCTCAAGCTGCGTTCGTTAACCACCTCCAAGCTGGAAGACGGCTTCTACCAGTCTGGAGGCATCCTGCCCGGGTCCAAGCTCACCAAGGAACGGAAGAACGAATTGAAATTCGCCTTGAAGGTTGGTCAGAAGCTTCATAAATATGTAGAGAAAGAAATGCAAGACGAGGAGATATAGAAGGTTCGGGAATCGGTATGGGCTTCGGAGATACACTTCACTTTGTGGGGAAGTTTAACGGGAAGAAGGGATACGGATGAAGGATCCGGGACCTGCAGGCCGAATGTGGCAGCTGTATAAGATGGGAGGGCTGACGCCTGCCATCACCTCCATGTTCGATTCACGGAATGCGCAGCAAATGGCCTTTATCCGGTCCGTCATGAAGGAGCAGCGCAAAAATTCCCTGTATGATGTGCAGCTGGATACGCTGGAAGCGGTGGTTTTTGATTTGGAAACCACAGGATTCTCTCCTTATAACGGGGATGAGATTCTGTCCATCGGCGCCATTCTGGTGAAGGGGGATCAGGTATGTGAGGAAACCTTCTATACCTTGGTCAATCCCAAACGCCAGGTGCCGGATGAGATTGTGGCTTTAACCGGAATCACCAATGAAATGGCGGGCCGGGCCCCGGATCTTATCGACGGGCTAAAGGGCTTTCTGGAATTTGTCAGCAACCGGGTGCTTATCGCCCATGGCAGCGGACATGACAAGCATTTCTTGAATTCAGCATTATGGAAAACCTCCAAGGTAAACCTGTCCCACAGGCTGCTGGATACCATGATGATCGGCATGTGGCTCCACCCTAAACGAAGCCACTTCGACTTGGATTCTATGCTGAATCTGTACGACGTGGAGGTGCTGCACCGCCATCATGCGCTGGAGGACTCCATTATGACCGCCCATTTGTGGGCCAAAATGTTAAAGGATATTGCAGCCAAGGAGATTACCAATCTTGGCGACTTATACGCCCATCTCAGCCACTACGGTACCTGATGGCCTGTTCCTCCCAGGAACGGCCTCCCCGGGGAAGGTAGCAGCGGAGCTCGGGCGTATTGTTGTTTTGGAGAGAAATAATCAGATGCAGCGCCGTGTCCCATAAGCTGTCCATATCCGCGGCAGAAGGGATGGCAGGGGAATTGGGATGGGAATGAAACAGGCCCACTAGTGATAATCCCGTTGCTGTCTGAGCATAACGATAGACCGTCTCCACCCATTCCGCCGGATCAAAAGCAAAGGCCGTAACCGGATCAGCTGCCATGTTGCGCATACATTGGAACCCTTCTACATACAGGGAGCCATCCCGGTTGTGCCCCGTCAGAATACCACAGCATTCCCGCGGGAAGGCTAACCGGCAGGCGGCGGCCAAGCTATCCGGACGGTGATTGTCCCGGAACAGCTCCGGTTTAAAGAAAATATCCATGTCTTCCTCCGAATGGGGTTTAGGGCGTGTCAGACACGCCCTAGCTTATAGTATAATGAAGATACTCCAATTTCGGTAGGATGGTGGTCATGAAGATTTTGTTTTTGTTTTTGGGCTTTTTCTTTTTTGGGCTGGGTGCAATCGGAACGGTTGTGCCGGTGCTTCCCACCACACCCTTTTTGCTGTTGGCGGCGTTCTTTTTTGCCAGAGGGTCGGAGCGGTTTAATCGCTGGTTCTTATCCACAGGCCTGTACAAGAAGCATCTGGAGTCATTTATTGAGTCCCGCTCCATGCCCCGCAGGACCAAGGTGTATATATTAAGTTTTGCTTCCACCATGCTGGCGGTGGCTTTTATCCTTACGGATCTGTTGTTCCTCCGTCTATTTATCTTGGTGGTGGCTGCTTATCTTCATTATTATTTCGCCACCCATATCAAAACAGTGCCGTCCGAAAAGGCATCTCATTCCCTTGAACGGAAAAAAGGAGCCGAAAGCGGCTTTACGCCACCTCCGCCTCCGGTTTGACCAGGAAGAACACCAGGGTCAAAGCGATCAGAGCCAGAACCGATACGGTGATAAACACCAGCATGTCCGAACGGTTCATCATCAGCTCGAATAAGGGAGGACCTGCTGCCACCCCCAGAAAGCGCAAGCTGCTGTAGAGGGAGGTGATCATGCCGCGCTGCTCCTTTTCCACCGAGCCGGTAATCATGGTATTGAGGCAGGGCAGCAGCAGGCCGGTGCCTACACTGCTGGCCGTAAGCAGGCCGATGAGCCAGTAGATGTTGCCGTTCAGGAAGATCGCTGCGGTTAAGCAGGCGGTCATTACAGCCAGGCCGATCAGCATTAGCTTGCGCATGAGGATACCGTTCTTTTTGATGACGGCGCCGGTGGTGTATGAGGTGATGACCATTCCCAAAAGAGGGATAGCCAGCACAAGCCCCTTCACAACCCCGTCGATGGAATAGGGCGGTTCCTCCAAAATCTGTGACAGATAAAATAACACGCCGAACAGGACAAACAAGGCCAATGCTCCTGCCAGATAGCTGGTGAGGAGCCATTTGGCTTTTTCTTTAATGAGCTTCAGCGTGGTGTGGGTATACTCCCCCAGCTTCATGGGAGGGCCGTCCCGGCCTGGCTCCTTCAGCAGGAAAATCACGGCCAGAAGGGAGATGGCGCAGAATACCGGGAGGGCAAAAAAGGCCAGATACCAGACGATCAGCGCCAGTGCCGCCCCCAATATGGGACTGACCACCTTGCCGGTGCCGTTGGAGGCTTCGGTCAGACCCAGAGCCTTGCTCTCCGTTGCGCCGCTAAAAAGATCCCCCGCCAACGCCATGGCAATGGGGGCCGTCCCCGCTGCACCCAAACCCTGCAAGGCCCGTGCGCCAATAAGGACCGAATAGGAGCCCCAGATGGCTCCGAAGCCGGCCAGAATCCCTGCCGAGCCGTACACGATAAGAGAAGGAATCATAACGGCTTTCCGGGAAAAACGGTCGGACAGAAATCCGCTGACGGGAATAAACAAACCTGCCGTAACGGAAAACAAGGTAATGACCAGACTGGACTGGAAATCGGAAATCTGCATTTCCTGCACCATATCCGGCAGAATCGGAATCAGCATGGAATTGCCAAGCACCAGAACCAATGGGACGGTAGCAATGGCTGCGAACTGCCAGCCGTGGCCTTTTTCCGCTTTTTTAGACTTGGACTTGGAATTTGGCTCCTTTTTATCGGCCGTCTCCTCGCCGTCATCCTTAATCAGGCTTTCAAACACAACCTCCAAGGGCTTTTGCTTCGTCTTCTCCATATATGTTTCAGCCTCTTCTCGTGGGGGATATCCCTAATCTGTCCCAACGGGTATTCGGTCATGCTGGAGAAGCGTGGTATAATTGGCCTGGATGTCGGCAATCATGTTAGAATCATTTTAATGAACTAGAATTTAGGACAGGAGGCCACATCATGAACCGCAACCGGATCGTGGCACTGGCCGTAGGCCTGTTGCTCACGGGGACATTGCTGTACCATTACGGCTCACGCGGACAGGCCGAGGCCGTGCTTCCGGCAGAAGCAGCACCGCGGCTGAACATGGCTGCACCTTCCTTCCAGCTGACGGCTTTGGATGGGGCGACCTACCAGGTAGGAGGCCCGCGGGAAAAGCCGCTGCTGTTGAATTTTTGGGCGTCGTGGTGCAGCCCCTGCGAAGAAGAGGCCCCTGCTTTGGCCAGCTTGTACGACAAGTACAAGGACAAGCTTGATCTGTATGCCGTTAATTTGACGGAAAATGATGACTTTGACCAGGTAAAGGCCTTTACCAACCGGTTCAAGTTCCATTTCCCCGTTCTTCTGGACTACAAGCTGGAGGCAGCGAAAAAGTACCGGTTCCAGGTGATTCCCACCAGCTTCCTCATCGATACCAACGGCAACATTGTGGACGTGATCAACCTGCTCACCCCCGAGGAGCTGGAGAAGAAGCTGCAGAAGCTGATAGGGATTTAAAAGGATAGAAAAACACCGGAAACCTCGACGGAGGAGTTCCGGTGTTTTTTTTGTGTAAGCATAGAGCATTACAGTGCATTCGTTATGCACCATTTAGTGATTAATCAGCCCTGCTTTGCCGAAGGGGGCATCCTCCGCAATCGCGGAGCGTTCCTTGCCGATGAGGGCGTACCGGATACTGTCCACCAGCGCCTGCCAGCTGGCTTCAATAATATTATCGGACACCCCTACAGTGTTCCAGCTGTTCTTATAATCAGTGGTCTCGATCAACACCCGTACCTTGGCGGCGGTGGCATCCTTTTCGTCGATGACCCGGACCTTGTAATCTGCCAGATGCATATGGGCAATAGCCGGGTAATATTTCACCAGCGCCTTCCGCAGAGCATTGTCCAATGCATTAACGGGACCATTGCCCTCTGCCGCGGTGAAGATGGATTCCCCGTGGACCCTTACCTTGACGAAGGCCTCGGATAAAAAGGGATTGTCGCCGGACTTTTCAACGAGAAGCTTGAAGGATTCCAAAGTGAAAATATGCTCCAGTTCTCCGAAGGCTTCTCTTAGCAGCAGCTCCAGGGAAGCATCCGCCCCTTCAAACTGGTAGCCCTGATGCTCCAGTGTTTTGATCTGCTCTATAACGGCCTTGGTTTTGTCCGTCTGGCGGGTCACGTCCAGGTTCAGATCCTGGGCCTTGGCCAGAAGATTGCTCTGCCCGGCCAGCTCTGATACCAGCACCCGTTGTTTGTTGCCCACCAGCTCCGGAGAGATGTGCTCATAGGTGCTGGAGGCCTTCAGAATTGCGGAAACATGGATGCCGCCCTTATGGGCAAAAGCAGAAGCGCCCACAAACGGCTGGTTGGGGGAAACATGGATATTGGCAATTTCGCTGATATAACGTGCTGTTTGAGTCAGACCGGCCAACTGGTCGTCCGTGACGCAGCGGTATTGCATTTTTAGCTGCAAATTGGGGATAACCGAGCACAGATTGGCATTGCCGCACCGTTCGCCCAGCCCGTTGAAGGTGCCCTGCACATGCCGTGCACCCGCTTGTACCGCAGCCAGCGTATTGGCTACGCCCAGCTCGCAATCATTGTGGGCGTGGATGCCCACCGGAATGCTTAGCTCCTTGCAAACACGGCCAACGGCAGCGGCAATTCCATCGGGAAGCGTCCCTCCATTGGTATCGCAGAGGACTACACAGTCCGCTCCTGCGGCAGCGGCAGCCTTCACGGTATTTAAGGCGTAAGCTTCATTATGCTTAAACCCGTCGAAGAAATGCTCCGCCAGATAAATCACCTCAAGACCGTGGCTCTTCAAATAAGAGACGGAATCGGCGATCATGGCCAGATTTTCCTCCAGAGTGGTCTGAATGGCGGTTTCCACGTGGAAGTCCCAGGATTTCCCGAAGATCGAAGCCACGGAGACACCGGTTTCCAGAATCCGGTTGAGATTGGTATCCTCCTTGGCGGGAATCCCCTTCCGGCGGGTGCTGCCAAAGGCGCTGATTTTGGCATGCTGCAGAGGGAGCTCCTTGACCCGTTCGAAGAATTCAATGTCCTTGTAATTGCTGCCCGGCCATCCGCCTTCTATATAATGGACACCGAGTTCATCGAGCTTGCGTGCGATTTTCAGCTTATCCTCTACGGTCAAACTGATGCCTTCCCCTTGGGTTCCATCCCGCAGTGTCGTGTCAAAAATCTTCACTTGATTCATCCGTCAATGCCCCCTGTGCCCATCGCAAATATTCAACACACGACCCGTAGGCATGTATAATGCATCATTATAACATATTCTTCGGGGAAGAAGAGATATGTATAAAAAAATCCTATAGGAATGGAGGGGACTGGGGCTTCTTGACCTCTTCCCCAGGCAACGGTATGCTGAATAGAAAAGGGCGGCGGCCCGTAAATTTAGACCGGGAGGTGCACAGCAATGCCCAAATCGGATGCGGAATCCCATTATCCCAAAAACGGCAGAGTTGTCCTCCATATCGATATGAATGCCTTTTACTGCTCCGTGCATGAGGCGGTGGAGCCGGAGACATACAAGGGAAAACCCTGTGCGGTGGCCGGAAGCGTGGAGCTGCGGCGGGGGATTGTGGTCACCTCCTCCTATGTGGCCAGAGCCAAGGGAGTGCGGACGGGGATGCAGGTACGGGAGGCCTTGCGGCTCTGCCCGGAGCTGATCTTAATCTCGCCGGACTTTCACCTGTACCGACAATTTTCCCGGCGTTTCCTGAATATTGCCTACAGCTATTCGCCGCAGTTGGAGACCATGTCCATCGACGAGTGTTTCCTGGACATTACCGGCTCCAAGCAGTTCGGGACGCCCGTCCAAATCGCGGAGGAGCTGCAGGGGAGAATCCGGACGGAGCTGGGGCTGCCCTGCTCCATCGGCATCGCTCCCAACAAGCTTTTGGCCAAGATGGGATCGGATATGAAAAAGCCCAACGGCATTACCATTGTCCGGAAGCGGGATGTGCCGTCGCTTTTATGGGACAAACCCTGCTCGTATATGTATGGCATCGGCAGCCGGACGGGGGAGAAGCTCGACAAGCTGGGCATCCGTACCATTGGGGAGCTGGCCCATGCGGAGGAGAGCTTTCTGACCGCCCAATTCGGCATTGTGGGGGCATGGCTGAAGGCTGCCGCGAACGGTGAGGATGAAACGCCGGTGAATCCGGAGCAGGAGGCCAGCAAGTCCATCGGCCATACGACTACACTGCCCAAGGATTTCACGGACGAGCTGGATATCCGGCGTGTTTTCCTGAATTTGGCTGATCAGGTTTGCCGCCGGATGAGAAAGCAGCATCTGATGTCCTCCACGGTGCAGATCACCATCCGTAATCCCAGTATGAAAACCATTACCCGTTCGGTGACGCTGGATGCCCCCACCGAGGATGCGGATACAGTTTTCGAAACAGCCTGCAAGCTTTTCCACCGCCATTGGCAAAAAGGCCAGCCTGTCAGGCTTTTGGGGATTACCCTGCAGAATCTGGTGGACAAGTCGGAGGCGGCAGTACAGCTCGATCTTTTCGACTATAACAGGCAGCCCAAGAAGGAAGAATTGAACCGGATAATGGATAAGCTCAGGGACCGTTTCGGCGAAAGCGCCATTCTCACCGCGGGTATGCTGGGTGATGATCCCTCGGCTCTAATCCGCAATCACAAGATCCGGGGAACGTCTCTGCAAACCGACCATTTAAAGGAAAAAGATTTTTTTGGGGAGTCCCAATAACAGAGTAATGCCATAGACTGTAACAGAGTCGCCATCTTTATTTGAACTTTGTATGAATTTATATTATAGTTCTTATTGAGGATGACTTTTGAGGAGGAAGATACAGATGGCCAAGTATACTTGGGTAGACAAAGAAACTTGTATTGCATGCGGCGCATGCGGCGCAACAGCCCCCGACATTTATGATTATGATGATGATGGACTGGCTGAAGTTATTTATGAAGGCGACGGCAACAAAGGCGTAACCGAAATTCCGGAGGATCTCTACGACGATCTTCAAGACGCCCAAGACGGCTGCCCGACAGATTCCATCAAGGTTGCAGAAGCAGCTTTCAATAAATAATTCATCCATCAGAAGAAGCTGCCGGTATTTGCCGGCGGCTTCTTTATTTTTGCTGTTTGCGGACAGAGAGGCCGTTATTGTCCGCATGTAGGCCATATTTGAATTTTCGCGGACAGACGATCACTGGCGATGCACTAAACTTAACATGGCTAGGTGGATGCCTAGAGATAAGGATAAACATGCTTTTGTTGAAAATATTTACATGTTCTTCTCTGCTCTTCATCAAAAAAGAGAATAGGCAACTAAACATGGCGGCATTTTCCTTTTTTTGGCTATCTGGTTGTTACTTCACGATGATTTTTTTGAGTACCTGTGCTTCCTTTGGCGGCCTGTCCACTACTTGTCGTCCTCTCGACGTTCGGGTGGGCTTCCTGTGTAAGGCCTCTTGGAACACTTTCCACTGG
>JAEWIS010000055.1 GCA_023386955.1 Bacillota bacterium | reverse complement strand
GCCTTGCCAAGGCGAGGGTCGAGGGTTCGAATCCCTTCGTCCGCTCCATATGCACCCTTAGCTCAGCTGGATAGAGCGTTTGACTACGAATCAAAAGGCCGGGAGTTCGAATCTCTCAGGGTGCGTTTTATTGTTTAACGGGACGTAGCTCAGCTTGGTAGAGCACCTGGTTTGGGACCAGGGGGTCGCATGTTCAAATCGTGTCGTCCCGACCATATTTTTTTAATGCGGGTGTAGTTCAATGGTAGAACTCCAGCCTTCCAAGCTGGTAGCGTGGGTTCGATTCCCATCACCCGCTTAGCAAAAACCGTCGATGGACGGTTTTTTTGTTTATGATGGGAAGCGAACCCAGGGTTCGACCGCTCGGCGAAACTCCAGCACAGCGGAGAGAGCCCTCAAGCGAGCGTCCGCGTCCCGAACGGCCAAAAGATTGGCCGAAAGACACGGAGTATTCCCATCACCCGCTTAGCAATAACCATCGATAGACGTTTTTTTTTGTTTATGATGGGAAGCGAACCATGGGGGTTCGCTTTTTTTTTGTTTTAGCTAACGGACACAGAGGCTGCTATATCGCCTAAAAGGGGTGATCCGCCAAGCTTACGGACCGTAGGGACGTTATATGAGAAAATCTGAGGGAGTTCTGGGCCTAATGAAGGCAATAAGGTTTCCTGTGTCCGCGAAAAGCCCGGAATCCTGCAAATTCGCGGAATAGCGGAAGGAAGGTCCGTTAGATTCCTTCTTTACCAATTATCAAACAACCTTCACGAATTCACTCCTTGGTAGGGCTTGTTATTTGCTATAATTGAAAATGATAATCAATATACATGATACGGCTGTGCGTTCTCAATTACCTGTATATGTACTTAAGGGCAAAGCAGAGGAGGCTGTTTCCGGACATGAATATCAATGAAATCATGGAGGAGTATACGTCGGAGCCGATTATGATTTTGCCGACCTATTACCGCCGCCACCCTGTAGGTTATGTGGAGCCCGGGTATATGACCAATGTATCGGCCTTCCTCTTTCCGGTGAAGGGAGAGGGATACTTTCAATTGGACAACCAGTCCTTCCGGTTCCGTCCGGGGATGGTGATTCACGGCTGCCCCGGCAAGTGGCTAACCTCCGGGAATATCACGGACAAGCCGCTGGAGTTCTACATTATGTATTACCGGCACGAGAAGGACAGTGACGGTTATATGCACCGGGCATACGAAATGGAGATTGGCTCCAGCCCCGGTTTGTTTGCCACTCTCAAAATGCTGACGGATGTGTCCAAACACCCGGATACCTTTTCCAAGTTCCAGGCAAAGGCTCTTGTTTACTCTGTGCTGTCGGAGCTGTTCGGCATTCTGAAAAGCGCCCGTAGCAATGAGGCCCAAAGTATGGTAGAGGAAGCGAGGGGCTACATCGAATTCCACCATATGCGGCAGCATACCCTATGCGACTTGGCCGGGCGGTATGGGATGTGTCCCAAGTATTTTTCGGAGGTGTTCAAAAAGTATATTGGTATCAGTCCCATTGATTATTTAATCGCATACCGGATGAAGGAAGCCCACCGCCTGCTGACGTCCACCTGTGCTACCGTCAAGGAAATTGCCGAGATGGTGGGCTACACCGATGCCTATTATTTCAGCAGACTGTTCAAAAAGCAGTTTGGCCTCGCCCCTACCCAACTCCGCGCACTTCCCATCGAACAGGCCAACTAAAACTAAAACGAGCCCTATAGTATCGAAAGACTTCGCAGGTACCATCCCATTCCTTTTGGGGGATTTTCGAGATAAGAAGGAAATTGTCCATCCCCGGTTCAGGAAATCCTCCATTTCTCTCACACTATGCACATGCTAGAATGCTTTATAGTTGCAATTGCGAATCGTTATCAATGAGGAGAGTTGCATAATAGAGAATCAGCATTCAAAAGTGGAGGGATTAGATTGAAGAAGCTATTGGTATTATGTTTGACATTCGCATTTGCAGCCGGGCTGATGGCAGGCTGTGGCGGTAAAGATGCAGCTGATGGGAATACCTCGGCAGCCGGAGCAAGCCCCGCCGCAACCGCTGCGGCAAGCACAAGTGCCGCTTCCTCTGCAGCCCCGAAGGCGGACGCAGCTGTTTTTCCGCTGACATACAAGGACGCGCTGGGCAATGAGGTTGTTATAAAGGAACGTCCGAAGCGCGTGGCGGTCGCTTTTTTCCATTTCCTTGAGCCCTGGTTCTCCCTGGGGGTGACCCCGGTAGCGGCGGACAATGCAAACTCTCTGTTCGGCTTCCTGTCCTTCCAGCCCTTCATCAAGGAGCAAGCCAATGTCCTCGATTTGGGCACCACCGTCAGTGTGGAAAAGGTACTGGAATCCAAGCCCGATCTGATTATCGCGGCTACCCCTTATAACGACAAGATTATGGACCAACTGAAGCAAGTGGCACCCGTTGTGGTATTTAAGAATGACCTGGATTGGAAGGGCCGTCTGCTGGAATTCTCCAAGCTGATCGGCGAGCCCAAGAAGGGCCAGGACAAGGTAGCAGAGATTGAGAAGCTGATTGTCACCAACCGTGAAAAGCTGGCTGCCAAGAAGGATCAGACAGTCGCCTTCATTTCCTTCAACAATAAAGGTACCTATACCGCATTTGGCCTGGACCGTTGTGTGGCCTTCTATGACAAAACCGCAGGTTTGGGGCTGACACCTCCTGCCAATTACCCTGCCGTGCATGGCAAGGATAACATCTTTACCCTGGAAGGGCTGCTCCAGCTGAACCCCAGCTACATCTTCCTGTGGGATGATATGACCAGCAATTCCGAAGAGACCGCCCTGGAGGAATTGAAGAAGAACCCGGTATGGAATACGCTCACTGCCGTGAAAAACAACCATGTGTTCATTCTTGACCGGGCAGCCTTCTCCGCGGGACCTCTGGGTGTGGAATATGGTGTCAAAGCCATTTCGGAGTTTATGTTGAAATAATTGAAGCCCGACATAAACCAAACAGGTATCCGTCCAGATTACAAAGGGGCGGGGCCTGTTTTGGCATATTGTCCATGAGGTTACGGCGTAGGAGGCAACAGGAATGAACCGTGTGACGGCAAAAGTGCTGGCAGCTCCCGGAGCTGTCAACAAATTCAAAATCCATACCGGCTGGCTGATTATTCTGGCCGGGTTTGCTGTATTGTTAACCGGAATGCTCTATTCCGTCTCCAAAGGCGCCATGCCCATTCCCCTTCAAGTGGCATGGGATGCGGTCGTTCACCGGGACGACACCAACCCGCAGCATATGGTCATCTACAATCTCCGGCTGCCCCGGGTGATTGCAAGTGCTTTGATCGGCGCCTCCTTCGGAGTGGCAGGGGCTCTTATGCAAGGGATGACCCGCAATCCCATGGCGGATGCGGGACTGATGGGCTTAAACGCGGGAGCCGGATTTATGCTGTCCATCTGCTTTGCGTTTTTTTCGGGAGTCTCCTATCTGCAAATTATGATGCTCTCCTTCGTCGGTGCTGCCCTGGGAGCGGGGCTCGTATATGGCATCGCCTCCTTGCAGCGCGGCGGGGCCTCCCCCATGCGGCTGGTATTGGCGGGAGCGGCAGTAACGGCGCTGTTGACTGCTCTCAGCCAAAGCATTGCCATCTACTACAACGTGGCGCGCAGCCTGATGTTCTGGACCTCCGGCGGTGTGGCGGGAAGTGACTGGAGCCAGCTGAGGCTGGCGGCACCTATAATTATCGTAGCTATCCTTGGAGCTATGCTGCTCTCCCGGTCGGTTTCCTTGATGAACCTGGGTGAGGATGTGGCTCAGGGCTTGGGGCTGAAGACGGCGTTGGTGAAGACCATCGGGACCATCCTCGTGCTTCTGCTGGCGGGGGTGTCTGTTGCCGTGGTGGGTGCAGTGGGCTTTATCGGTCTGGTGGTGCCGCATATGTGCCGGGCGCTGGTAGGCGTGGATTACCGTTACATTATTCCCGCCTCGGCAGTATTCGGGGCTTTGCTATTGGTGACAGCGGATCTGGCGGCCAGAACCCTCAACCCGCCTTCGGAAATACCCATCGGGGCATTGGTGGCCCTGATCGGCGTGCCCTTTTTCCTTTATCTGGCCCGTAAACAAAGGAGGGCTGGTTAACGATGGCGCAAATCAGCTTGACCATGGAGCAGTTCCGCCGGAAAACCATCCGCCGGAATGTGGCCGTGGCGGTGGTGATCACGCTTCTGCTGGCCGTTTCTTTTGTCATCAGCATGAACACGGGTTTTTCCCGGCTGACGCCGATGGATACCATCCGGACCCTGTTCGGGGGTGGTACCGAGAAGGAGAATATGGTGCTGTTCCAATTCCGCCTGCCCCGGATTGTCCTCTCTCTGCTGGTGGGGGCTGGCTTGGGCGTAGCCGGTTCCATTATCCAGGGGGTAGCCCGCAATCCGCTGGCGGACCCCGGTTTGCTGGGCATCAACGCAGGCGCTGGGTTGATGGTCGTGCTCTTCATTATGGTGTTCGGCGCCAAATCCGCCGGTTCTATCTTCCTGCTGCCGGTTCTGGCATTGGCCGGAGCGGGTATGGCTGCCATCGTGATTTATGTCCTGGCCTACAAAAGAGAGGAAGGCATCAGTCCGATACGGCTGATTCTGGTGGGTATTGCTTTGCAGGCCGGCATTACATCTGCCATGACCGTACTGGTGATGAGTCTGGATGAAGCCCAGTTCGATTTTCTGGTGCAGTGGCAGGCGGGCAGTATTTGGGGCTCCAACTGGAAGTTTGTGTGGGCGCTTTTGCCCTGGCTGATCGTGCTGCTGCCCTATGTTTGGTCCAAGTCCCGGATGCTGGATGCCCTGAACCTGGGGGATGATGTGGCCGGAGGGCTGGGAGCCCGGGTAGAGAAGGAGCGGCGCAGCCTGCTTATAGCCGCAGTCGGACTGGCTGCCTCGTGTGTGGCGGTCAGCGGCAGCATCAGCTTTGTAGGGTTGATTGCCCCGCATCTGGCCAAAATGCTCACCGGCACCCGCCACCATGTCCTGCTTCCCATCTCTGCTTTGACGGGAGCGTTAATTGTATCCGCCGCCGATACCCTGGGACGGATTGTGGTCAGCCCCGATGAGCTTCCCGCGGGCCTGATTGTGGCAGTGGTGGGTGGGCCGTACTTTCTTTATCTCTTAATCAAAAGCGGGAGATAAGCCTTATTCAATTATTAAAAAGAAAGCGGGTGAGTCCGACGATGATTCAAGACAGCACGGCTTCCGGGCTTAAGCACCTGCGCCGGTTGTCCGCAGTGAAGTCGGAGCGGGCAATTGAAATGCTGACTCCGGCGGCCAACCCGGGCAGCCATTGCCCCATGCACACCACCTTGTCCCTGGCCGGGCGGATGGCCGGTGTGTCCACCTTGGTGATCGGCATGCCGGAATGCGGCACCTACAGCAAAATGGTTATACCGGAGCCGTTCGGCAAAGCTGGCGAGCTGCATTGGGTGTACTTTTTGGACGGAAACGAAGTGGTATTCGGCTGCAGCAAGGGACTGGGCGAGGCCATCAAGGAAATGGATGCTGCGGGAGCGCGGGCCATTCTGCTGATTGTCACCTGCATTCCTAATCTGATTGCGGAGGATGTGAAGCTGCTGGTCCAGGAGATGGAGCCGCAGCTTTCAACGGCAAGGCTTGCCGTGGTACAAGCCGCCCATTTTACATGCAGCAGCTATCCCCCTGGATACTGGCGGACGTTAGCCGCCATGGGCAGCCTCATGGAGGAAGGGCTGGAAACCGGAACTGCCCGCACCATGAACATCATGAGCTTCGGAGCGCAGCGGACTGCTGCAGGTCCGGAGCTGGGAGAGCTGTTGGAGGGGCAGGGCTGGCGCATCAGGCACCTGGGTCCCAGCTCTCCGCTGGAGGACTATCTGGAGGCGCCCGAGGCGTCGCTTAACATTGTGGCTTCCCCGCATTTTGCCGAGCTGGCGGCTGTGATGGAGAAACGCTTTGGTATTCCTTCCGTTCAGCTGCACAGTGCGTATAGCTGCGCGGAGATTGATCAGGCATATGAGCGCATTGCGGAGCTATTGGACATTCCCCAACAGGAGGCAACATACCCGGCACGCCAGGAAGTGCTTGCGCTGGAGCGGGAAATAAAAGCACGTATGAAGGGGGTAACCTTTGCCATTACGGAAGGGCGTGTGTATCCGCTGCCATTGGCGGCGTATTTTACCCGGTTGGGGCTGGAGCCCGTTCTGATCCATATGGAAGGCTTCGGGCATGGAGATAAGGCGTGGGGGCGGACTATTGTCAAAAGCGGGTTTGATCCGCTGGTTTGTCACATGGCCAGTCCGGAAACGGACGGAGCTGTTATTGCGGAGCTGTCACCCGGCATATGTGTGGGTCGTCCCTTGGTCCCCCGTGCACAGGGAACGGTTTATCTGGAAGGGCAGGCTACATCTGCGGCCACCTGCGGCTTCGGCCGGAGCATCCGGCTGCTGGAGAGTTTGTCCAAGGGCATGGCTATGCAGCAAGAGTAAAAAGGAGGAGAGTGCTGTGGGATTGTACAGGTTTCGTCCCCCTGCATCGGGGCGGATGGGAATCCTGTGGACCCTGTCCACCATCCGCAATGCCGCCTTGGTGGAGTTTGGCTCCATGGGGCATATGGTGTATGCGCGGGTTGCCTTGGAACGGATGGGAGTAAGCGGGGCTTGCGGATTATATGCGACGCACTTGAACGAAAACGATATTGCATTGGGCTCCACGGACCGGCTGCTGGACGCAGTTCGGAATGTTATCCAAAAGGATGCGCCGCAGGCGGTATTCCTGCTGCCTTCCTCTGTTCCGGAAATTATCGGGACGGATCTGGGGGCGTTGGCCCGGGAGCTGGGCGGGCTGTACCCGGAGTTCCCGGTGGTGGCCTTTGGCAAAGGGGGCTTTCACGAGGTTGCCTGCCATGGCGTGGAGGAGGCGCTGGCTGTTCTGGCCCGGGAGCTGGCTCGGCCGGCGGCGGGCCAGCAGTTGGAAGGCGGGCGGAGGGCAGAACCCGGCACCTACAACATTATCGGCTCCTGTGCGGACCGTTTCCGCTTCCGGGCGGAGGCCGCCGAGCTGGAGCGCCTGATGTGGGGAGCCCTCGGGATGAAGCCTCAATGTGTTATGACCGCAGGGGCTTCGGTGGAGGAGCTGCGCACCCTTGGCAGTGCCAGCCTTAATCTGGCGGTGCGGGAAGAGGCGCTTGCTGCAGCCGAATGGCTGAAGGACAACCATGGGACCCCCTATGTGTTGGGCTGCCCCTACGGAATAGAAGGAACCACCCGATGGCTGGTGCAGGTGGGTGAAGCCATCGGACGCAAGCCGGATGCCGGATTTATCAGCCGGGAGTCAGCGGAGGCCAGACAAGCCTCCCGCCAGTTGGTGCCGGCTATCCGTTACCGGAAGGGAAAGGCCCGTCTGTTTTTGGGCGGACCTGCCGAAAGTGTGGCGGGAATAGGCGCTTTTGCCAGAGAGGAGTTGGACATGACGGTGGAAGCCGCGTGGCGCGACAGTCCCTACGGGAATAGCAGCACACTGCCGTTTTACACGGAACGGCAGTGGATGGAGGCGGCCAAGGCTGCAGAAGGCGCCATCCTGATGGCCAGCGGCCAAACCCTGCAATGGGCGGGGCAGCCGGATACCCTGCAGATCGCCAACCCTGATCTGGCCTGGCGGATCAATCCCTATGCACCACCTTTTGCCGGCTACCGGGGGGCGATGCACCTGATGGAGCTCTGGGCTAATGAAATCAACCGGAACGGCTGAGAAGCTGTACGATCAGAGAAAGGGGAGTCCGGCCAATGGCTAACGAAATGCCGCGAAAAACTGTGGATTTGTCAACAAAGGAGCCTGGGGCGGGAGATGGATTTGCTTTGGCGGGTACGGAATGTATCGAGGTCTGCTCCTCCGTCTCCGGCCGGGAATACCGGATTATGCTTGCCACCCCTCCGAACCCGCCGCCCGCTGCTGGGTATCCCGTTATCTATTTGCTTGATGCGGAAATGTGCTTCGGCACAGCTGTGGAAGCAGTGCGCTGGCAGACGAAGCCGCCCAAAGGGTATGATCCCGCCGTGGTGGTTGGCATCGGGTATCCGTCCCGGCTGGACCGGGTGCGGGAACGGTTCCTGGATTATACGACTCCTGCCGACCCAGCCCAGTTGCCTGTCCGGGGAAACAGAGAACCTTGGCCGCCCTTAGGCGGGGCGGATGCCTTCCTGGACTTTATCGAGCAGGAGCTGATGCCGGCGGTGGAGGCCCGTTATCCAGTGGACCGGAGCAGACAGGCGTTTATCGGGCATTCCATGGGCGGTTTTCTGGTGCTGCATGCGCTGTTTACCAGAGCACCTGTGTTCCGGACCTATGTGGCGGGCAGCCCCTCCATCTGGTGGAACGGCCATACCCTGCTTGAAGAGGAGAGGGCCTTCCGGCGGAGGCTCATGGAGAGGGCGGACGGGCAGAAGGCGGCCGAGTCTGTAGGGAGGGTTGAGTCTCCTGAGAGGGCGGAGACCCTTAGTTCGGCAGATCCCGAACGTCTCCTGCTGATTGCCGCAGGCGGGCATGAAGGCGGGGGAGACAGCCGGATGCTGGAGAACGCCATGGAATTGGGAGCCCGTCTTTCGGCTCTTCACCACCCGTTGCTGACTGTAGTTGTCAAGGAATTCGAAGGAGAAGGCCATATTTCGGTGGTGCCGGCCTTGTTGGCCAAGGGAATTCGGCTTTCATTAGCAAAGACCCGGGAGGAGCGGGAGTGGAATGTGTAACGATGTTCTGACCGCTGGCCGGAAAAAAGTCTTGCGTACGGGGGCCTATCCTCTTATAATGATAACAGTTCTCATTTAGAATGATAATGCGAATCATTATTATTTACGGGAAACTAAAAGCCATGAGGGGAGTAATTGGTGTTATGAAAAAGGTTGGTTTGACAGCATCGCTCGTATTGGGTCTGGGTATGATTCTGGGGGCCTGCGGCAGCAGCAACAATGCGGCTGATCCCTCCACCGCTGCTTCTGCCAGCCCGGCAGCCAGCGCACCTGTTGCAGCTTCTGCAAGTCCTGCTGCAGCTCCGGCGGATCAAGGCCCCAAGACCATTACATATTTGGATAAGCAATATCAGCTGGCCGGCACGAAGAATATCGTCGTCGCCAGTCTGGAGGCTATGGAGGATGCGGCTGTTCTGGGCGTGAAGCCCGTAGGCGCCGTAACCGACGGCGTGAAGATTCCCGAGTATATGTCCAAGGCCATGGAGGGTGCCGTGGAAGTGGGCAACCGCCAGCAGCCCAATGCCGAAGCCATCCTGAAGCTGAAGGCCGACGTTATCATGGGCACCTCCAAGTTCCAGGCTGCCGTGGTCGAGCAATTGAACAAGGTTGCCCCTATGATTCCCGTCTCCCACATTTCCTCCAACTGGGAAGCTAACCTGCTGGTGATGGGCCAAATTGCCGGCAAGGAGGCGCAAGCCAAGGACATTATCGAGAAGTACAAGAAGGATGCCGCTGCTGCCAAGGAGAAAATCGCCGCTAACGTGAAGGACAAGAAGGTCCTGATGCTGCGCGTCCGCACCGGAAGCCTTTACGCGTATCCTGCCGATGTGTATTTTAACCCTTCCTTCTATACGGATTTGGGTATTGCCGTTCCGGAAGAGCTCAAGGCTGTGAAGGCCCAAGAGCTAGTTTCCATCGAAAAACTGGCCGAGATCAACCCGGATTACCTGTTCGTCCAATTCGCCGAGGCCGAGAACAAGGACCAGCCCAAGTCTCTGGAGGAGCTTCAGAACAATCCGATCTGGAAAAGCCTGAAGGCTGCCAAAAACGGCAAGGTTTTCGTGAACATTGTAGACCCCAGCGCCCAAGGCGGCACCTCCTGGAGCAAGCTGGCATTCCTGGATAAGGCCGTTGCCGCTCTCAGCCAATAAGCCCCATGTCGCATAAGGCGGTTTCACCCTACCTGATTTTGGCGGTTTCACCCGTTGCCATCGTGCTGGTCCTGCTAGCCTCCGTCATGTATGGGGCCAAGTCCATGGACTGGACGGTGGTAAGGGATGCCTTCTTTCATTTTGATCCGGATAATGTAAACCATCAGATTGTGCTCCACTCCCGGCTGCCCCGGGCGGCGGGGGCCCTTCTGATCGGCGGCTTCCTGGCCATGTCGGGCGCCATGATGCAGGGGATGACCAGAAACTATCTGGCGTCCCCTGCCATTATGGGGGTCTCCGATGGGGCCGCTTTTGCTATTACCTTGACCATGATTCTGATGCCCAACGGCTCCATGCTGGGACTGGTAGCAAGCTCGTTTATCGGCTCGGCCTGCGGGGTGGCCCTGGTTTTCCTGCTGTCGTGGATGATGCCGGGAGGAATGGCACCGGTGCGGATGGCGATTCTGGGGACGATTATCGGGACGTTCCTGAGCAGCGCCTCGGCAGCGCTGGCCATCTCCTTCAATATCTCCCAGAACGTCAGCTTCTGGTTCAATGCCAGACTGCACCAGATGAACCCTGACCTGGTAAAGCTGGCGCTGCCGTTAGGGCTGATCGGACTGGCTGTGGCCCTTGTGCTGGCCCGGTCCATCACCATCATTTCTCTGGGGGATGATATCGCGGCGGGCCTGGGGCAGCGCACCTTCTGGGTGAAGCTGGCCACCATGGCCTGTGTAGCGCTGCTGACGGGAGTATCCGTGGCCTTGGCAGGCAAGATTGCCTTTGTCGGGCTCCTGATTCCCCACATGACCCGCTATCTGGTCGGTGTGGACTACCGTTGGGTGATTCCCTGCTCCGGGCTGATGGGGGCTGTGTTCCTGGGGCTGTCGGATGTACTCAGCCGGTTTATGAACTACCCCTTCGAAACCCCCATCGGGGTGGTCACCTCTGCTGTGGGCATCCCGTTCTTCCTGTACCTGATCCGTACGAGGGGAGGCGGCGAGCGTGCAGCCTAGAACCACACCTTTGCGGTTAGCCGTTGTGATTGTGACGGGGCTGGTGTTGTCCGTGATCGTGGCGTACCTCAGCCTCACCAGCGGGGAGTTTGATCTGAGCGTGCGGGAGGTTGTGAATACCCTCTTCCGCCTGGAGACAACCCCGCAGCGGGATCTGGTGATTTTTGACTTCCGCCTGCCCCGCATTGTGCTGGGGGCATTGGTGGGCGCCGGTCTGGCTGCAGCGGGCGCGGTCATTCAAGGAGTCAGCCGCAACGGCTTGGCAGACCCGGGCATTCTTGGCATCAACGCAGGAGCCGGAGCTGCCATTGTCACCTTCATGTTCTTCTACCAGGGCCAGATCCGCACCACCGGGTGGTCCGCTATTCTGGCCATGCCCTTCTTTGGCCTGGCGGGGGGGATTGCCGCCGCTGGCCTGATTTACCTGTTTGCCTGGAAGTCCGGGCGGCTGGACCCTCAGCGTCTGCTGCTGACGGGAATCGCCATCAGCTCCGGCTTTGGGGCGTGGACCCTGTTTCTGTCGTTGAAAATGAACGCTTCCGATTTTGAAATGGCCACCGTCTGGCTGTCCGGGAGCATCTGGAGCGCCAACTGGAAGTTTGTCGTATCCATTGCCCCTTGGCTCATTATCCTGCTGCCGGTGATTTACCGGAAGTCCTATGTTCTGGATCTGTTCCAGCTGCACGAAAGCAGCGCCATCAGTCTGGGCGTTCGTACGGAGCGGGAGAAGTCTCTCCTGCTCTTGGCCAGCATCGGCATGGTCAGCGCCTGTGTGTCCATCTCGGGAGGCATCGGCTTTGTTGGCCTGCTGGCCCCTCATATTGCCAGACGGCTGGTGGGCCTGCACCACCGCCATATGCTGCCCGTTTGCACCATTATGGGCATGCTGCTGGTGATCCTGGCGGATTACATCGGCAAAAATGTGGTCGCCCCTGCCGAGGTTCCCGTTGGCATTGTTATCGCCATTATCGGCGTCCCTTATTTTGTCACCCTGCTTATGAAACGCCCTGCTTAGAGGAGGCTTGAACCGCATGCTTATGAAAGGCAGCCTGATTAAGGACCAGTTGGACAACCGGGAGGTCACCCTCTACATTCCCCCCTCCTGCGGGGCCTGCAGCCTGACCTTCCCCCTGCTTCTGGTCCAGGACGGGGATTCTCTCTTTGCCTCCAATACGGAGTTATTGGAGTGCAGCTTCGCCCAAGGGAGGCTGCCGGAGATGATTATCGCGGGTGTGAAGCCGGTGAACCGGCTGGACGAATACACCCCCTGGCCTGCACCTGCGCTGGTGCCGGAGCGGCCGGATTTCGGCGGGGAAGGCCCGGCGTATATAAGCTTTCTGACCGAGCGCCTGCTGCCGTATCTCCAAACCAACTACTACGCCGACGGACGCCGGGAAATGACCGGCATCCTCGGAGCCTCATTGGGCGGGCTGCTGTCCTATTATGCCGGGGCGGTCCGGCCGGATGTGTTCGGCAGGATAGGGCTGCTGTCCGCCTCGCTGTGGTACCGGGGGATGATGGACTTCATCCGGCAGGATGCCCCGGCGGCTGCAAGGCGGGACCAGCGGCTGTACATGTCCGTGGGGACCCGGGAGGGGGAAGGCAAGGAAACGGTCCAGAAGGACATGCCTGCCCTGAACCGGGCAGCCTTCGAGCTGCTGGCCGGCAGCGGGCTGGGACCCGACCGGCTCCGCCTGGATATGGAGGAAGGCGCGTTTCATGAGCAATCCAGCTTTGTGCGGCGTTTCCCGGAGGCAGTGGAATGGTTGTTCGGGCAGCCAACGGAGACGGCAGATAAGGTTTCTGCGCCAGGAAGGAGGCTTGAGTGATGGAGCAAACCGATCATAGACTTGCTGTGTCCGTTACAGAGGAATCCGGCCCTGTCCTGGTGCCCGGCACAGAGGCCTGGACGATGCAGTGGCCGGAATCCGGCCGCTCTTACCGGATCATGGCGGCTGTACCCTCTGGCGAGGCTCCGCCGGAGGGTTACCCCATTATCTATCTCCTGGACGCGGACTCCTGCTTCGCAATGGCTGTGGAGACACTGCGCCTGATGACCCGCAAGCCCCACGGCTATGATCCGGCCATCCTCATCGGCATCGGTTATCCTGCAGGAATGGAGGCCTCCAAGGAGCGGTTTCTGGACTACACCACACCAGCGGAGGAGGCTATGCTGCCCAACCGGGGAGACGGCTCCCCGTGGCCGGAGATCGGCGGTGCGGATCCATTTTTGGACTTCATCACCGGCGGTTTGCAACCCTTAGTAGCCAGCCGTTATCCCGTGAATACCCGCAGGCAGTCGCTGTTCGGGCATTCCCTGGGCGGTTTCCTGGCGCTGCACGCGCTGTTCACCCGGAGGGGAGCATTCGCCGCTTATGTAGCCGGCAGCCCCTCCATCTGGTGGGCGGACCGGGTGCTGCTTCAGGAAGAGGAGGTTTTCCGGCAGCAGGCGGAGGAGAGAGCGGCGGGCGGTGAGGGTTCTGTGCCTCCCATTCAGTTGTTGATCGGTATCGGAGAGCTGGAGAAGGGGCATCGGAGCCGGATGTGGGAGAACGCGGAGGAGATGGCGGAGCGGCTGATCTCCAGGCCTCCTGCGGGGCTTGCGACCACATTCGGCAGGTTTGAAGGAGACGGTCATGTTTCGGTGATACCCGCGTTGATTGCCAAAGGCATCCGGGTCGTTTTATCCACATCCCATGACGAAAGGGGACGCATTATATGAAGGATCGTTTGTTTACCCAGCAACTGGATATTGCCTATGAAAGCCGCTTGATCGTGGAGGATCTGAACCTCTCCATTCCCTCCGGCAAGATCACTGCCCTGGTAGGAGCCAACGGCTCGGGAAAGTCTACTATCCTGAAGACCATGTCCCGGATATTGAAGCCCCGCAAGGGCAGTGTATTCCTGGACAGCAAGGCGATCCACCAGCAGTCCACCAAGGATGTGGCTAAGCAATTGGCGATCCTGCCGCAGAATCCGGTAGCTCCGGACGGTTTGACGGTGGGTGAGCTGGTGGGTTATGGGCGTTTCCCCCACCAGAAGGGCTTCGGTACTCAAACCCGGGAGGACCGGGATATTATCCGCTGGGCCATTCAGGTGACCGGGATGGAGGATTTTTTCGACCGGCCGGTAGACCAGCTCTCCGGGGGCCAGCGGCAGCGGGCTTGGATTGCCATGGCTCTGGCGCAGCAGACGGACATTCTGTTCCTGGATGAGCCCACCACGTTCCTGGACATGGGGCATCAGCTGGAGGTGCTGAAGCTTCTGCAGAAGCTGAATCAGGAGGAGGGCAGAACCATCGTGATGGTGGTTCACGACCTGAATCATGCCACCCGGTATGCGGGCCATATGGTGGCCATCAAGTCCGGCAAGGTGGTCAGCCAGGGTACACCCACGGAAGTCATGACCCGGGATGTGCTGCGTCTGGTCTTCGGTATTGAAGCGGACATTATCTCCGACCCGCGGACGGGAGTTCCCCTGTGCCTGCCGTTTGAGCTGGCGCGGGAGGAAGCCGCGGAGCCAATGCCGGAGCAGGCTGCGGTCCGAAGTGAGCTGCTGGCGGCAGCCGGACGGGGCCGATAAGGGGTTCTCACGCCGGTTCGGCGGGGAAATCGAGTGTATGGTGATATGCAGAAACGAAAACAAGAACGAGAAGAGAGCCGTTTTCCGCTGATGGAGAATGGTTCTCTTTTTTTGCGCTGGCGATGTCCTCCTGAAGGGTATGCTAACGGACAGAGAGGACGCTAATGGGCGTAAACGTGGCGGGTTTTCATTTTCGCGGACCGGGAGGCCGTTATTCTTCTAAATGTGGACTCAATCAAGGTTTACCAATGCACATAGCGTCCCCTCTGTCCGCAAAAGCCAGGGAAAGAAGGATTTTGCCCAAATAAGGGATCGTCGGTCCGTTAGAATCACCTATGGTCCAGCGGGACCATCACCATCAACGAAAATACCGGGCAGACGCGGCACTTTCGTATAAACCCCGGCCGCAGAGTTGGGAGGGTCGGACCTCGGTCAACCATACGAGTGAACCCCAGAAAAGTCGATATGAGGAGGAGCAGCCTGCGGCCGCCATGCCCCCCCAATTGGATATGACTACTACCAGGGGACAAATTTCCATCCCGAAAAAACAAAAATCATTTTGACAGACGGAATCGCGCATGCTATTTTTGTATGAAAAGCAATTTTTGCAGGCGGCGGGATTGGTGATTTGTTTGAAAGATCCGAATTTTTTATCGTATTCCCTCTATATTTATTCGGATCAGCTGTGATAAAATAAACTAATCTAAGTTTTGAGTCTGATAAAGACTGATTAATGCGGAACGGCGCAGAACCATTTAGGCTAACGGGGTGAGGAGCATGTCGGAATACATATTGGCTGCCAAGGGAACCAGCAATAATCTGCTGCGGCGGGACATCCGCTTTCTGGCGAATATACTGGGTGAGGTATTGGTAGGCCAAGGCGGCGAGGAATTGTTGAATGTAGTGGAGAAAATCAGGGAAATGAGCAAATCCATGCGGCTTGCTTCTGACTCGGATATTTATAAGGAGTACATGTCGACGATTCACAGCTTAAGCCCAGTGATCCGGCATCAGGTAATCCGGGCGTTCGCCATATATTTCCAGCTGGTGAACATTGCCGAGCAGAACCACCGCATCCGCCGGAAGCGCGACTATGACCGCACTGCCGGAGAAACCATCCAGCCCGGCTCCATTGAGAGCATCATCAAGGAGCTGCAGATTCGGGATATTACCGCGGAGGAGATTCAGGATATTCTCGAGGGCATCTCCCTTGAGCTGGTGATGACGGCGCATCCCACGGAAGCGACCCGCAAGGCTGTGCTGGACATCCACCACCGGATTGCCGACCAGATGATGGAGCTGGATAATCCGATGCTCACCTACCGGGAACGGGAGCAGCTGCGCAGCTGTCTCCACGGAGAGATTCTGGCGCTGTGGCAAACCGATGAGCTCCGCGACCGGAAGCCTACGGTACTCGACGAAGTGCGCAATGGCCTGTATTATTTTGACGAAACTCTCTGTGACGTGCTGCCGGAGGTATATGCGGAATTGGAACGGTGTTTGGAGAAATATTATCCCGACCAATCCTGGCATGTTCCGACCTTCCTCCGGTTCGGCTCCTGGATCGGCGGTGACCGGGACGGCAATCCTTCGGTTACCTCCAATGTGACCTTCGAGGCTCTGGGCATGCACAGGGGGCTGGCCCTTCAGAAGTATGAGGAGTCCCTTCGGGAAGCCCTGAACTATATGAGCTTCAGCACCAGCATTGTCCAGGTGACCGATGAGCTTTTGAAGTCCATCGAGGACGAGCGGGATTGTATGGATCTGGACATTGAGGATGCCTGGAGAAACGAGAAGGAGCCTTACCGGGTCAAGCTGACCTACATGCTGGAAAAGGTGCAGAACACGGGGAACCCCCATTTTCATAACCCTTCCGCCCGTTATTGGTCTCCCGATGAATTCATCAGCGACCTGCGGATCGTGGACCGCAGCCTGCGCAGCCATTATGCGGGACAGATTGCCGACCGGTTCATCCGCAAGCTCATCCGGCAGGTGGAGCTGTTCGGCTTCCATATGAGCACGCTGGACATCCGCCAGCACAGCAAGGAGCATGAGAATGCCATCTCCGAAATTTTCAGAATCATCGGATTAACCGATCATTACGGGGATTTGCCCGAGGACGAGAAGGTCACCCTCCTGACAGAGGTGCTGAACGACCCGCGCCCTGTTACCTCCCCTTACTTCGAATATTCCGAATCCACTACGGAGTGCCTGAATGTATATCGTACCGTCCAGGCGGCCCAGAAGGAATTTGGCGTCAATTGCATCAAGAGTTACCTGATCAGCATGACCCAAAGCGCCAGCGACCTGCTGGAGGTGATGGTATTCAGCAAGGAGGTTGGTCTGTACCGCAGGGATAAGGAAGGCAATCTGATTTGTACCCTGCAGCCGGTGCCCCTGTTCGAAACCATCGACGATCTGCACGACGCACCGTCCATTATGGCTACATTGTTTGCCATTCCCGCTTACCGCGATGCGGTAGCCAGCACCAACAACCAGCAGGAGATTATGCTGGGTTACTCCGACAGCAACAAGGACGGCGGCGCTCTCACAGCCAACTGGGAGCTTCGTTTGGCCTTGAAGGATCTGACCGAGATGGCCCGTGCCTTCTCTGTGAAGCTGAAGTTTTTCCATGGCCGGGGCGGAGCCTTGGGACGCGGCGGTATGCCGCTCAACCGCAGCATTCTGGCCCAGCCTCCCGAAACCATCGGAGGAGGCATTAAGATTACCGAGCAGGGCGAGGTGCTCTCCCAGCGGTACTCCATGAAGGGGATTGCCTACCGGAGCCTGGAGCAGGCCACCTGGGCGCTTTTGACGGCTGCAGTGATGTCCCGCCACCCCCAAAGCGACATTCACGAATACAAGTACGAAACGATTATGAAGCAAATTTCCGATGCCTCCCTGAAGAAGTATCAGGAGCTGGTCTTCGGGGATCCGGACTTCATGGCGTTCTTCCGGGAGTCCACGCCCCTGCCCGAGGTGGGCGAGCTGAATATCGGCTCCCGCCCGTCGAAGCGCAAAAACAGCGACCGGTTCGAGGACCTGCGGGCGATTCCCTGGGTGTTCGCCTGGACCCAAAGCCGTTACCTGTTCCCTGCATGGTATGCGGCGGGCAGCGGCCTGAACAGCTACTACAAGGGCAAGGCCGAGAACATGAAGCAGCTGCAGAAAATGTATGCCAAGTGGTCCTTCTTCCGGACCGCTATCGACAACCTTCAGATGGCCTTGGCCAAGGCGGATTTGAACATCGCCCGGGAGTACGGCAAGATGGTGAAGGACCGGTCGATTGCCGACCGGATCTTTCAGGAGATCAGCGACGAGTTCAAGCTGACCTCCGAGCTGATTCTGATGATTACCGGCCAGAAGGAAATTCTCGATAATGTGCCGATTCTCCAAGAGTCCATCAAGCTCCGCAATCCGTATGTGGATCCCATGAGCTATATGCAGGTGCTGCTTCTGACGGAGCTCCGGGATTGCCGGGAACGCGGCGCAGATGACGAGCGGCTGATCCGAGAGGTGCTGCTGACCATCAACGGCATTGCTGCAGGGCTGCGGAATACGGGCTGATGCCATAAACGAGTGTCATAACTAATAGGAAGTTGTAAATCGGGGACCTTAAGGATCATATACCTTATAGGGCCCCGGTTTTTTGTCTGAAGGCGGGGAACGGCGTGGGAGCGAAGGCAGAGGATTTGGTTTCGTAACGGAACCAGGAGGACCTTAGAACGTAAAAAATGGGGATTTCCAGCTGTAACGGAACTCAGCACTCTTACACCGCTAAAAGCGTCATTTACAGGCAATATTAGCCTTCTAAGAGCTTCTGAGTTCCGTTAAAATTGAGAAGCGGCGGTTTTGGGGGGCTAAGAGTCGCTGAGTTCCGTTAAAATCGGGAGAGGGCTGTTTCGGTGGCAGCTGTGCGCTTATGAGTTCTGTTACTGAGCAGCGTAGGTTACATTTAATATGAAGGAGCACGTCAATCGCATGAAAACGATGTTTTCGTATAAATGGGTGGCAATTCTCTGTATTGTGATCGGAGCCTCCAGCTATGGTTTGCTTTCGCCGGTGATTAAGCTGGCTTTTGCGGATGGTATCAGCGAGGGAAATGTCACCTCGGCCCAGGTTACCATGGGAGCGCTTATTATGTGGCTGCTGGTCCTGGTGACGCCGGCGGCACGTAAGAGCCCGTTTACCGGCCCGTGGATCAAACAGGCGCTCATCGGTATGAGCGGCTTGTCCCTTACTACTATTTTTTATAATCGAACATTGTCGGAATTAGACGCATCTTTGGCAATTGTATTGCTATTTCAGTTTACTTGGATTACCATCGTAATGGAATGTATTGCTGAACGGAAGTGGCCGACCCGCTACCAGGGCGGCGCAATTGCCGTGGTGATGGCCGGCACCATCCTGTCCGTGAACCTGTTGTCGGCGGATTTGTCACGGTTCAGCGTGAGCGGGATTCTTTTTGGTCTGGCCTCGGGCTTCACCTACAGCCTGTTCTTGTTTCTGGCGGGACGGGTGGAATCGGACCAGCATCCTTTTTTGAAATCGGCCTGGATGCTGACTGCCGGACTTATCGTGATCTATTTGTTCTATCCGCCGGTTTTCCTGGTTGGCGGAGCCCCTGATACAGGCTCCCTTATCGTGTGGGGTCTGGGTCTGGGCCTTCTGGGACAGGTGATTCCCACAGTGGCGTTTCTCATTGGCATCCCCCGCACGGGAGCATCGCTTGCGGCGATGGCGGGGGCCATGGAGCTGCCGGTTGCACTTATCGGAGCATACTTGCTTTTGGGCGAAAGTATTACCGGCATACAGTGGCTGGGCATGGGGCTCATACTGGCAGGGATTGCCCTGTCCGAGCTTAAACATACAGAAGGCGGCGCGAAATCCTTGTCATAACCTGGGCCTGTCTTCAAACCCGCTTGAGGGCAGCTTTCACCGTCTTTTCGCCCCTTGCATCGTTACTTTTGCTTGACGTACCCCCGGTACGCCTGCGCAAAAGTGCCTTGCCTGGAACGAAAATCCGGCAAAATCTGCGCCCCTCGGAGTTTGAGGACAGCCCCTCGGGAGACAGGAATTTCGGGTATAGCCGGGTGGAGGAGTTTTTGTGAACTACGTAGAGGCGCGGCTGGTGAGGCTGGCGCGCAATGGGGACAGACAGGCTTTTGAAGAGCTGGTGGAGATGTATAAAGACAAAATCTATCATCTCGGCTACCGGATGCTGAGCAACTCCATGGAAGCGGAGGATGTAACGCAGGATACTTTCCTGCGGGTCTACATGAATCTGGACCGCTATGATGAGAACCAGAAATTTTCCACCTGGATCTACCGGATTGGCACCAATCTCTGCATCGACCGTCTGCGTAAGCGCAAACCGACTTATTCGCTGGACGCGGAGATGCCCGAGGGGGACGGAACAGACTGGTATTCGCTGTTGAAGAGCGACCAGGACACTCCCGAGGAGGAGGTTGTGCTTTCGGAAACACAGGACCAGATCCGCGGCGCCATCGAAACCCTTCCTGAAAAATATAAGTCCGTGGTGATTCTGCGTTATCTTCACGACATGTCCCTTCAAGAAATCGGGGATGTGCTGGGTATGCCCGTCACTACAGTCAAAACCCGGGTCCACCGGGGGCGGGAATTCCTGCGAAAAAAGCTTGAGCCTGAATTCGGAGGCGGCATTTAAAAATGAAACCAACCCAATCGCCGATACGTATGATACATTGTCAACCAGACGAGTTATGGAAAGGGGAGGCTTAACGATGCAATGTTCCGATGCCCTTCCTCTGATACATGAATACCTGGACGGAGATCTTGAAGGGGCAGACGCGGTGGAGCTGAAGAAGCATCTTCTGATCTGTCCGGACTGCAACAAGCTGTTCAAGCAGATGGAGCAAACGGAGGCCTGTATCCGTTTGTTGCCCAAGACACCGGTTCCCTCCGATCTGACAGCCCGGATTATGGGCAATATCCCAGTGAAGAAGAAGCGGCGCGAGAGCTGGCTCAAGTGGCTCCGCACACATCCGGCTTTGTCGGTGGCTTCGGTTTTTTTGCTGGTGATGGCTACAAGCTTCCTGTCGCTGTGGGATCAGGATAAGGACATGGTGGTTAAAGGCGCCAGTCTGGATCAGGTAGTCATTCAAGGAGATACCGTCATCATCCCCCAAGGGCACACTGTCCAGGGCGATTTGACGGTGAAGCGGGGAAAAGTTCAGGTGGACGGCAGTGTGGATGGGAATGTAACGGTGATTGACGGAAGCTACAATCTGGCCTCCACCGCTTATATTTCCGGTCATGTGAATTCAGTGGACGAGACGCTGGAGTGGATTTGGTACAAGGTAAATGAGGTTTTCTCTTGGGTGACCCCGTGAAGACGTAAAGAAAATGATTAACCTTCCCTTAGATTTTTATGAAGGGGAGGTTTTTTGTTTGAAAATTTGTTATGATGAAATGAGGGCTTAAGGCCCGTTTTGTCAAAGAGATAAGGACCTCGGGGGATGCCAAATATATGGACATATTCAGCGATCTCACCTTTAGGGGATCAATCAAGGAAATCATCGACATACTGATCGTCAGTTATGTGATCTATAAATTAATTCTGGTCCTCCGCGGCACACGGGCCATCCAGCTGCTGCAGGGGATTTTTGTGGTGGTGCTGGCGTGGGCCCTGAGCTTTCTGTTTAATTTGAATACGCTGCAATGGCTGATGAACCAGATGTTCACCTATGGGGTGATGGCCCTGATCATCATCTTCCAGCCGGAGCTCAGGCGTGCATTGGAGCAGCTGGGACGCGGGAAGCTGTTCAGCCGCACTGCCTCTGACGAGGAGCATGCAGTGAACCAAAGAATTGGTGAAATCGTCAAAACAGTAAACCACTTATCCAAGCGCAAAATCGGAGCTCTTATCGTCTTCGAACGGGAGACAGGCCTGACGGATTATATTGAGTCCGGCATTCCTCTGCGATCCGACATTTCCTCCGAGCTGTTGATTAATATCTTCATTCCCAATACTCCGCTGCATGACGGGGCGGTAATTATCCGCCAGAACCAGATTATGGCCGCAGGCTGCTACCTGCCCTTGTCCGAGAATCCGTTTATCAGCAAGGAATTGGGGACCCGGCACCGGGCGGGAATAGGACTGAGCGAGGTGTCCGACGGGATCTCCGTGATTGTCTCCGAGGAGACGGGACAGATTTCCTTGGCGCTGAACGGCCAGATCGTACGGGATATCGGGGAGGAGTCGCTGATTTCCAAGCTGTATGCGGAGCTCCGGCCCCCCAAGAGCCAGCCCGGGGAGAAAACTCCCTTCTGGAAGCGGAAAGGTGGTGGCCCCATTGGATAAATGGTTAAGCAATACCAACTTTGTCCGGATTCTCGCGCTTTGTATCGGCGTACTTCTGTGGGTGGTGGTCCATCTGGATGTGCAGTCCAATACGTCGGTATCGGCCACGGATTCCAAGAATACCGTAACCAATGTGATGGTACAGGCTCTCTATGACGAGGCGCAGTACAGCATTGTTTCCATTGAGCCTGCGGAGGTAACCGTCACCATGAAGGGGGACGCCGCCAAGATCAAGCAAATGAACCCCGGCAATTTCAAGCTGGTGACGGATCTGAGCAAGCTGACGGCAGGCACCTACGAGCTTCCGGTGACCACGGAATCCGAGCTGTTGAGGGGCGTCACTTTGGAGATTGTGCCCAATAAGGTCAAGGTAGTTATGGAAGAAAAGAAGATGAAGGAGGTTCCCGTGCAGATTGACCTGAGCGGTCAGCCTGCCGCAGGCTTCCGGGCCGGAACGCCTGTTATGAACCCCAGCCGGGTCTATATCTCCGGGCCGGCCAGCAAGATCGAAAGTGCAGAATCCGCCAGAGCCACTATCAGCATTGACGGAGCCAACCAGAACGTAATCAAAAAGGTGAAGCTCACCGCCTATGATAAAGCCGGCAATGAGGTGAAGGGCACCATCAGCCCGCCGGTTCTGGAGGTAGAGGTGCCGATTACCCTGCCGGTGAAGGCCATGCCCCTGCAGATCAAGTGGACCGGCCAGCCTGCATCGGGCTATGCCGTATCTGCCATCGCGCAGAGTGTGGAGCAGGTGAATGTGTACGGAACTCAGGATATTCTTGATAAAATGGAGTTTTACGACGGTGTGGAAATCGACCTGAACGGCCTCCGGGAAGATAAGGTGTTCTCCCTGGAGATCCCTGTAAAGAACAAGTCGCTTAAGGTGGAGCCTGCCAAGCTGGAGGTGAAGGTGACGGTGGTTCCTTCCGTAACGAAAACCCTGGAGGGCATCCCGCTTACCTTGACCACGCCGCCCGCCAATGTGGACGTCCGGTTGACCGCTCCGGCCAGCGGGCTGGTGAGCATCACCGTGGAAGGGGCGCCTGCCATCATCGACCGCCTGCGGCCGCAGGATGTGACGGCGCAGGCCAATGTGGGCAATCTAAGCGCCGGCAGCTATGAGCTGCCCATCAACGTCAGCCTGCCGCAATTCGTGAAGCGGCTGGACGGCAATAAGGCGGCGGTGGAGGTAACGGCCAAGGCAAGACCGGAGACCTCTCCGGCACCTACGCCGACACCTACTCCAACTCCTGTTCAAACCACGGCGCCGCCGACGGATGTTCCGGCTTCGGCCTCCGTTCAGCCTTCGCCAGCGGTCTCACCGTCCGCCACTGCGTCTCCGCACGCAGCTGGGGCTGCGTCGGCCTCGCCATAAGAGCTCTGACGGCGCTTGCCCGGGCGCAGAATGGGGGCAGCGGTCACCAGCCGCCCACCGGCAGCATAACGTAATGACATCTGGGCTTACCTGCAAGTTGCAGACACATAAAGGAGAGAAGAATTCAAATGGGGAAATATTTCGGCACCGATGGAGTACGCGGCATTGCCAATCAGGAATTGACACCGGAGCTTGCCTTTAAGATCGGCCGCTGCGGCGGTTATGTGTTAACCAGACAAACCCGGCATCCCAAAATTGTGATCGGATTGGACACGCGGGTGTCCGGGCTGATGCTGGAGGCTGCTCTGACGGCGGGTTTGCTGTCCATTGGCGCCAATGTCATCCGGCTGGGTGTGGTTTCCACCCCCTGCGTTGCATATATGACCCGGAAGCTGGGAGCGGATGCGGGTGTTATGATCTCCGCCTCCCATAACCCGGTAGAGGATAACGGTATCAAGTTCTTCGGCGGCGACGGCTACAAGCTGCTGGACGATACCGAGCTGGAAATTGAAGCTTTGATGGATGCGGAAAAGGATGAGCTGCCCCGTCCCATCGGTGCTGACCTGGGCACCGTCACAGAGGAGCCGGAAGCCAAGCTGGCTTACCTGGAATTCCTGAAGGAAACGGTAACCTCCTCCTTCGCGGGCCTCAAAGTCGTATTGGACTGCGCCAACGGAGCTGCGTATGAGCTGGCTCCCCGGGTGTTCCGCGAGCTGGGTGCAGAGGTAATTGCCACAGGTGCCACGCCCAATGGCCTGAACATCAACGACGGCTGCGGCTCCACTCACCCGGAAGCACTGGTGGAGGAGGTTCGCCGCCACGGAGCGGATCTGGGGCTGTCCTTCGACGGGGACGCCGACCGCCTGATCGCCATCGACGATCAAGGCCAAGAGGTGGATGGGGACTATATCCTCACGATCTGCGGCGATGCCATGAACAAGGATGGACGGCTGAACCACAGCACGGTGGTTACGACAGTAATGGCCAATATCGGTTTCTTCAAGGGAATGGAGAAGCTGGGGCTGAATGCGGTGCAAACCGCGGTAGGCGACCGTTATGTCATGGAGGAAATGCGCCGCGGCGGCTACAACCTGGGAGGCGAGCAGTCCGGGCATGTGATTTTCCTGGATTACAACACCACCGGAGACGGCATTCTGACTGCTCTGCAGCTGGTGGATACCCTGGTGAAATCCGGCAAGAAGCTGTCCGAGCTGAAGGCATCCATGCGCAAATTCCCGCAGGTGCTGGTGAATGTGCGGGTGGCGGACAAGAGCAAGTACAAGGGTAACACCGCCATCGACGAAGCGGTTGCCGCTGTGGAGCGGGAGCTGGGGGACAACGGCCGGGTGCTGGTTCGTCCGTCGGGCACCGAATCCCTCATCCGCGTGATGGCGGAGGGGCCGGAGAAGCATCAGGTGGAAGCCTACGTGAACCAGATTGTCGAGGTTGTACAGCGGGAGCTGGTCTAATATCTTATATAGGAAAGCTGCAGTGAACCGCCGCCTTGGTGCGGCGGTTTCCCATAGCTGCCGAAATTTAGGCCAGGCTGAAAGGCCTTGCAAGAATAAATAGTTGTTGCAACCGGGTATGAAAATGAATAAGATGATGATATGTCATTTCAGCAGGAAAGCGAGGGTTGGGTTATTGCAGGACAAAGCGCCAGAGCTTGGGGCGCGGTGAGGACAGTATCGGAACAGTTTGCCTTGAAGGAATGCAAGTCCGGCCGGGAGCCGGCGGCTGTGGTGCCGCGGCAGGTCAGATTTGATAAGGCGGATGTACGATGTTGAGCTGTCTTGAACCGGCGCAAGCTGACGAGGTGAAGGTGTTCGGATTTTTCGGCGGGGACCTTCCGGCCTGAAGAAAGTACACATCCAGGCCGTTAAGCTGGAAGGCAAATCGGCGCGGGCAACCGGCCGCACAAGATTCCAGCAGGATGCTTGATGAATATTGAACTTGCCGTCCGTGTGGATACGGATGTGCTATATAGCGTTGCCTAGTTTGATGAGCCCCCATCTTTGAAAAATTTCTGTATGGGGACCCTGGTTTCACATTGTTAAAAACGGGAATGGGAAATGACGCTATAAGTCTGTCTGCTTGGCCTGATTTGGCTTATGGGAAAGCCTCCATGCCTTTTTTCTCGAAAAAAAGGACATCCGGAAGGTCTGTTCAGTTCTGCTCTTATGAAAACTTAAAACAAATGGAGGAATTATATATGTGCGGTATTGTAGGTTATGTGGGTAAACGGGATTCCAAGGATATTCTGATCGAGGGTTTGAAGAAGCTGGAGTACCGGGGTTATGACTCCGCGGGGGTAGCGGTATTCACCCAAAACGGGCTCGAGGTCCGCAAAACCAAAGGCCGTCTGGCGGTTCTGGAATCCGCATTGGATGAGAAGCCGCTGCATGGCTCCATCGGCATCGGGCACACCCGTTGGGCAACCCACGGTAAACCCTCCGATGTGAACTCCCACCCTCATACGGACAACGCCCTTAAGTTTTCTGTGGTGCATAACGGCATCATCGAAAACTACATGACATTGAAGGATGAGCTGATCGCAGGCGGCGCTAACTTTGTCTCCGAAACCGATACAGAGGTCATTGCCCACCTGATCGCTTCCGTTTATGAAGGGGACATCGTGAAGGCTGTACAAAAGGCCGTTTCCCGTATGCGCGGCGCTTTTGCCCTGGGAGTATTGACCGAATATGAGCCGGAGAAACTGGTGGCCGTGCGTCTGGCCAGCCCGCTGATTATCGGTGTAGGCGAAGGGGAAAACTTCATCGGCTCCGACATTCCGGCGATCCTGGAGCACACACGGAACGTATACATTTTGAACGACGGCGAAATGGCTCTTTTGACAAAAGACGGCGTCGAATTGATGACAATCGAGGGGAACTTTATTTCCCGGGAATTATTCCATGTCGATTGGGATATTACTACTGCTGAAAAAGCCGGATTTGATCACTTCATGCTGAAGGAAATTCATGAGCAGCCGAAGGCTTACCGTGACACAATGGGAGCCCGTCTGAACGACGAGGGTACTGCCGTCCAGCTGCCTGAATTGAAGCTGACTGCCGAGCAAATCAAGGGTATCAGCCGGATTCATATCGTGGCCTGCGGCACCGCTTATCATGCAGGTCTCGTCGGCAAAAATATGATTGAACAATTGGCCCGTATCCCGGTGGAAACTGATGTGGCCTCCGAATACCGCTACCGCAGCCCGATTATCACCAAGGATACCCTGGTAATCGTGGTGAGCCAGTCCGGCGAAACCGCCGACACTCTGGCCGCTCTGCGCGAAGCCAAACGCAACGGTGCCCATGTTCTGGCCATCACTAACGTGGTAGGCAGCTCGGTAGCCCGTGAAGCGGACAGCGTAATCGTAACCTGGGCGGGCCCGGAAATCGCCGTGGCTTCCACCAAGGCATATACGTCCCAGTTGATCGCTTTCTCCCTGTTCTCCCTGTTCCTGGCGCAAACCCTGGGCACTCAAACAACAGAAGCGATTACCGAAACTATCACTGCCATGAAGCAGCTGCCGGAGCAGGTGGAAAGCATCCTGGCCCGGGGCGACGAAATCAAGGCGTATGCCGAGGAAATCGCCAAGCACAAGGACCTGTTCTTCATAGGCCGCGGCGTGGATTATGCCGTTGCCCTGGAAGGCTCCCTGAAGCTGAAGGAAATTTCCTACATCCACTCCGAAGCCTATCCGGCCGGTGAGCTGAAGCACGGCACCCTGGCCTTGATCGAAGAAGGCGTTCCAGTCATCGCCTTGGCGGTGCAGGAGGATCTCTTCGAAAAAACCGTCAGCAACGTCAAGGAAGTCAAAGCCCGCGGCGCTCACGTCCTGGGCCTCGGCCAAGAAGGCCACGAGGAGCTGCCCAAGGCTGTGGATCAAGTATTCAGCATCCCGCGCACCGTCAGCCTGCTGACCCCGGCCCTCTCCGTAGTGCCGCTGCAGCTGCTGGCCTACTACGCCTCCCTGGCCCTGGGCCACGATGTAGATAAGCCGCGTAACCTGGCGAAGAGCGTTACGGTGGAGTAAGGGATAATAAATTTGTGGTGAGCTGTAGCCCGCAAATAAAGTCGTTGTTGAGCAAATTAAACTCGTATTGAGTAATTAAAAAGTTATATAAGAGCCGAGCAATCCAGGAGTATTTCCTGATAATTGCTCGGTTTTTTCCTGCCTTTTTCTCTGTTATAGAAGACGGGGAGGAGCGATACAACTTTATTTTCGGTGCATAACATAAATTGGATAAAATACAATAAATTAGCTTTTACCACTTTTGAACCACATGCTAAAATACATTAGTACTCGCTATGAAATATTTATGGTAATGGTAACTGGTACAGAATTTTAAAATTAGCCTACTGGGCCCCTGGGCATTCAATCAGGAAGAAATGGCGGGTGCTGCTCAATTGAAGAGTTATTTTATCAAGAATGGATCGGTTATTTTACATATTTTAGAGGAAGGTATGCGCAAGTCGGACAAGCCGTCTTTACTTATTGTCAATGGACTATGGGAATCTGCTGAGCGAGCGATCCCTCTATTGTCTGGATTAGGCGGTCATGTGATAACCTTCAGCTTTCGTGGACGCGGCTTAAGCTCAACGCCGGAAACCGGGTATGGATTGGAGGATCACCTCTCCGATGTTGCTGCGGTCGTGCAGCACTGCGGCCTCCGCCAATACGCTATGCTGGGCTTCTCTAGGGGAGCTTCATACGCCTTGAGCTGGGTGCTGCGCCATCAGCAGGAGGTAAGTAAGCTTATTCTTGTGGATCAACCTCCGGTTCATCGCAGCTTTACCCCTGAAGCGGTGAATTTCTGGATCGAATTTACATACCAGAACGTACCCGTCTTGAATCACATCCGGCGTGAAGCCCTTCACGGTCTGGGTCGGGAAGCTAAATTTGTCGATTACACTTCCGATCTTGGGCAGTTGACTCTGCCGGTTGCCCTTTTTGTAGGTGGGCGGAAGGAAGGGGACATTCCCTCTAATATCTCGGAGGAGACATTGTGCCTCTACAAAGAATCTTTACCGGATTTGACAGTGAAGGAATTTCCGCTTGCTGGACATATGATTCCAGATGAAGATTTGGATACCTATATCCTAGAGATCACCGATTTCTTAACTTAAAAGACACTAGCCATAGATCGAGTTTCCTCGATTTGATTTGGAAATGGCAACACAAACCTTAAACAACCCCCGGAACTATCTCCTGATAATTCTGGGGGTATTTGTTCGAGTGTCTTTAACCGGAACATGATTTATGATTCGTCAGCACACAAACGCGCACAACGATAAGGAGTGATGGTATGAAATTATTGCTCACATCTGGAGGCATTACTAACAAAAGCATACACGACGCGCTAGTAGACATGTTAGGCAAGCCGATCGCCGACTCCACCGCCTTGTGTATCCCCACCGCAATGTACGGACACCCCTGGGTAGGCCCAGGCGTTAAAGCCTGGGAGTTCATCAGCGGGAATTCCGGGAATCCCATGGTCAATCTGGGCTGGAAGTCCGTCGGGGTTCTGGAGCTCACAGCACTGCCAAGCATTAGCAAAGACCGCTGGGTGCCGCTGGTCCGGGAGACGGACGTTCTGCTGGTGGCTGGCGGAGACGCCCTCTACCTGTGCCACTGGATGCAGCAGTCCGGGCTGGCAGAACTCTTGCCGTCACTGCAGGCCGTTTATGTGGGAATGAGCGCGGGGAGCATGGTAATGGCACCTGACATTGGGGAATTCTTCGTTGGCTGGACTCCACCCGCTGGTGGTGATAAAACGCTGAACCTGGTTGATTTCTCCCTATTTCCACATCTGGACCACGAGATGCTGCCTCATAACACCATGGCTGCTGCAGAGAGTTGGGCCGCTGGGCTGCAAGGACCCGCGTATGCAATAGATGACCAGACCGCCATCAAAGTAATCGACGGAGCAGTCGAGGTTATTTCCGAAGGGAATTGGAGACATTTCCTGAATTAAGTTACCGCTTTGGTTTGCAAATGTGAAGAAATGTGAAGAAAAAAGTGAAAGAAAGCACGGATCGCTTCGAGTCGGAACGGGATATTACACGGGCTGAGTTCGCTGCGATTCTGGTGATGGGTCTCGGACTCCGGCTGAATGCGTACCAATCTGCTCCGTTCTCCGACGTAGCCCAAAAGGACTGGTACGCGCAGCTTGTCCAAACCGCTTTTGATTATAAGCTGATCGTGGGTAGGCTATCGCATCCTGGGCATACGAGGCTGTAGCTGACTGTGGCAGGCGGTTTGATTTCCGGCAGAAGCTCGGAGTTTATTGCTCCCGGAGCAAAATAAAAACGGGCCGTCCAGTGAAATGGGCGGCTCTATTTTTTGTTCTATTTCTTGTTCAACGCCAACAACAAAATCATCCCAACAATACAAGCCGCGCCCATCCATTGGAAAAGTCCAAAGGGCTCTTTTAGCCAAACGACGGTTGTACCAACAGCTGCCAGCGGCTCTAAGCTGCCCAGCAGGCTTGATTCCTTAGGGGAAAGGCTTTGCAGGCTTTCGATATAAAACCAGAAGGCCAACATGGTGCCGAAGAGGATAACGAATATCAAGTACCAATAGGCCTCCGGCGTCATTGCAGCGAGGTTGATCTGCCAAGGCGGGTGGATGAAGCTTAATGAAACACCCCCGATTATCATCGCCCAGCCGACAATGACCAGCGAATCGTATTGCTTCAATAGAGGGACCGCATATAAGGTATAAAACGCCAAGGCCACCCCGGATAAAACACCCCACACAATGGCAGGACCCGGTACGGATAAACCGGAGACGGAGCCGTTGGTTAACAGGCAGAAACAACCGGCTAATGCAAGCGCAACAGTCAGCAAATCTCTTCGCGTTAGAGAGGCTTGCTTGCGCAAGATTGAATAGACGATGATCATAACGGGCGCCAAGTATTGCAATAACGTGGCCACAGCAGCATTCCCGTGTTTAATGGATGCCATGTAGGTGTATTGAACCGCAAGCATACCCAGCAATCCGAAGATCATCAGGCGGCTGGCGGTGCTTCCTCTTTTCCAGACATCGAATATTTGGGTCCGGTCCTTTGCAAAAAATTGAACGGTTAAAAGTAAAAGCCCCGCAATGAGCAAACGTGTCGTAACCAGCCAATTGACATCAATGGCGAATTGCTGAAAGAGCTTCTGGGCAACAGTGCCCCCAATTCCCCAAAACACTGCCCCGCATATCACAAGAATGAAGCCTGTTCTTCTGGTTTGTTCTCCACCCATCACTTCTTCTCCACCTTAATTATAATAATAGTGTAATATTAAGGGGATAAATGATTTAGTTATACTCATATCGAGGGGAAAAGTATAAGGATATTGAGGTGGGGGATTTGCAGATAAGAAATTTCAAGGTTGACCAAAGCTTGAAGGAACTAACGGAGCATCGTACGACTGCGCTGCCCATCGCATGTTACCAAACCACCATTAACCAAAATGTACATGGACATATCCCGCTTCATTGGCATGACGAGGTTCAATTCGTTCGGATTATAAAAGGGGAAGCCATCTTCCAGGTGAATGAAGAAAGGCTGGAGGTCCGCGAGGGGGAGGGACTATTCATCAATAGCGGTTGCCTGCACATGGCGGAGGAAAAGGATCAATCCGGCTGCATCTACATGTGTTTGAATGTATCTCCACATTTCCTTTTGTCCCAGGAGCTTTATTCAACGTATGTAAGTCCTTATCTTCAGGCAACCAACCTACCCTATATATTCATCGATGCCAAGGAGGTTTGGGGAAAAAATATTATAGATGCCATGCTGAATGTTAATGAATCCATTCAACAGAAATTACCCTACTACGAGTTGGATCTCACCGTGCAGCTGACAAACATGTGGAAGAACTTACTGGTTAACGGATTTCATCTGGAATATGACCAGACGGAAATCGTAAAGAGCCAACGGATGAAGCAAATGTTGAATTGGGTTCACCTGCATTATGCTGAAAAAATGCTGCTGGATGACATTGCAAGAGCCGGTCAATTGAGCCGTTCCGAATGCTGCCGCTATTTCAAACGGATGCTGCGGACAACACCGCTGAATTACGTAATGGATTACCGCATCCAGAAAAGCGTGCTTCTTCTGCAGGAGTCAGATTCTACGGTTACCGAAGTTGCTTATCAGGTGGGGTTTAATAGTACAAGCTATTTTATTGATAAATTCCGGAAATCGATGAACGTAACGCCCTTAGCCTATAAAAGAAATTGTGCTGCAAGCAAATTCATCAAACATTGAAACTCACCTATTTTTCTACCGTATAAGCAATATTAGATTTTCCCGTTGGGCGTATCGGAGGTGAGCCGGCTGGAGCAATTATTGGACTTGATTCCCTTGGCATTCTCCATTGTTCTTATCTCTTCCATGGTGCTCCTTCCCTTCACCTGTCTTTCATTGCAGGAGATACGCAGGGGTCACGAAATGGCTGCAGCAGACACGTCCTTGGTTATAGCTGTCCGCTTGTCGCAGCCCAACCGTATTCAACGGTGGATTGTACGGATTGCCCAACGCAAAGATGCGCCTGATGAAGAGGATCATGGTCCTTCCCAACTTTGATGTTTCATACATTGAATTGAGGGAGGATCACGGTGAAAAAGAATTTGTTGCTTCACAAATGGGCGAGGCCCATGTTCGTCATGTTGGTGGGGGTTATGTCGATTTTGGTGCTCAGCGGATGTTCGGCTGCATCTACAACCAACCCGATTGATGCTGGTTCGCCAGGAGTCTTTAATCACTATTTGATTTATCCATTTTCGCTCCTGATTACATTCTTCGCTAATGTGTTTCAGGGGAACTACGGATTATCGATTATTCTCATGACCTTCATCATCAGACTTGCGATTTTGCCGCTTATGATGAATCAAACCAAGAAGCAAATGGCCATGAAAGAAAAGATGGCCGTCCTCCAGCCGGAGTTAACGGCTCTGAAGGAGAAGTACAAGAACGACGCCAGTACGGATGCCAAAAAGCAGGAGCAAACGGAGATGATGCAGCTTTACCAGAAGCATCAATTTAATCCTTTAAACATAGGGTGTTTGCCCATGCTTCTCCAATGGCCGGTCACCCTTGCATTCTACTATGCCATCCGGCGTACCCCGGAGATTGCCGCTCATGATTTTCTGTGGTTTAGCCTGGGGCATACGGATATGATTTTGCCGCTTATTGCCGCAGCCGTATATTACATGCAGTTCCGTGTGTCTCAATCTCTGTCAACCCAGTACCAGCAGGAACAAAAGAACCAAATGGCTCTTATCGGGCTTATGTCTCCCATCATGATGGGGGTGCTCTCTTTTGGAATGCCTGCCGCGTTGCCGTTATATTGGGCGGTTGGCGGTATATTCATTACCGTACAAACGGTTGTCCTGAATAAGCTGTACACGAAGCCCAAGGCAGCGTAAAACGAAACAAAACAGAGCATCTGGGCCGAAAGCCCGGAAAGTAAAAACCCGCCCAAGGCCAATCGCCGAGGGTGGGTTTTTATTGCCTTAGACTTAGAAGGGGATTAACCATCCAAGCAGATGGTTAATCCCGATTTGTGGAACTGGGGTAAAACCAAAAGTTCTGATTTTTTTATATTGGCTTGTATGGAGGTGTAGGATAGTTTCATTAAAATAGGAAATTCTCCTGACAAGAGCCGTGAAATGAAGGAAAATGCTAGGTGTCTTCCCATTCCTCCAGGGTGGTAATTTCTCTCCAGTTCATTGCCGTGTTCTCCCTTCGGTTGTAACATGATTCAATAATTAGTCAAATGTATGAAGAAAGATAGAGGTGGCTGCGGTATGAAAGAGGTCCATTCCTTATCTTCACTGGATATGGTGGAGTCGTTTCTGCAAGAGCATCAAATGAGCTTCCTGTACGTATCCAGACCGGAATGCACGGTATGCCACGCTATTTTGCCCAAGCTAAGAGAGCTCTTAGGGTCTTATCCGAAGATCCAATTGGGGCATATCAATGCCAATCAGGTGGAAGCGGTGGCTGGACATTTTTCGGTTTTTGCCGTCCCCACAATGTTAATGATGATCGAACAAAAGGAATATGCAAGATGGGACCGGTTCGTCCGGTTTGACCTTTTAAATGAACAGATCAAGCGGGTTTATGAGGTCATGGCCCCCGAGGGGTAAGCACCGATTATCCCCGTTTGCCCTCAAAAAAGTTGCACGGACAGGCTCCGCTATTTTATATTCTTAATAAAAATCCCCAGGTGTTTCCTTCGTTTGGTTATGATTCCATTCGAAGGGGAGCCCCAAAGGAGAGGAACATGAATAAAAGAATGGCTGTGATGGGGCTGTCTGTGATGTTACTGTTCTCCGGCTGTTCCTTGGGCAAGCCGAAGCCGACTTATGAGGCAGAGAAGGCGCAGATGATCTCCGCGATTGAGAGCAAATATCCGTATCTGGAAATTGTATCGGCGGAGGTATGGGCCTCTGAACGGCGAATGAACGGGGTGAAAACCGGTCAGATGATCGGGACCTTCGTGGATAAGAAGGACCCCAGCTTCGCTCTGCAGGCGGCAATGCAAGATGATGGCACAGTAAATATCGAATTCAGTGAAACCATGTACAAGGCCCGGATCGAACTCATTGATATTCTGAAGAAGCATAAACCGGGCAATGTGCTGAATGATTATCTGGAGTTCCAGCCAGAGGGGGTAGTGGGCCCTGTAACGATCATGACCTTCACCGATCTGGATCCTGTCATTGTGGGTGTGATGAGAAAATCCATCAACAGCCAAGCGGAGCTGGAGGACGATTACCTGATGACCCAAGAAATGCACGAGGTGGTGAAGAAATACTATCCGGAGCTGGAGTTCGACGGTGTCCGGGTTATTCATTGGGAGCAGGGAAAGTTCGACTGGGAGAAATGGCTGGAGTATAGTTCTAGCGGGGCCGATTATTGGATGACACAAACGATTAAAGGCAGGCTGGTAGAGGATCTGGACCATGACGGTGGCGGGTATTCCAAAAAGCATTGGAAATCCGGGTTTTACTCCGATAAGAATGCGCTGCCCACTCGGGTGCTGGATTACACGGTGTATGGCGCAGATGGATTCCAGCCCGGAAGCAAGGAAGATTTTATGGCTCAGGCTATGGAGCTTGGTAAGGTGAAGGCCGCCGCCGCGAAGTAGTTATGATGCCGAAGGAAGTCAGCCCAGTTATGACTGAGAGCTGGCTTTTTTTCTTAGAAGGGAGAGAGGGATGTCCATGAAAGGAAAGATTGTGCTTATCACTGGTGTGAATACCGGAATGTGATTGGCTGCGGTGATCGAGATGGCGGCAGGTGAGCCCATGTAATCATGCCCTGCCGGAGCCTTAAGCGGGGTACTCCAGGCTCCGGAGTTGGCAGTTTTATTAATCTAATACAGCCGCCATATGCGCCTTGGTAACAGACCAGTGGGAGGCGGTCCAGTATTTGGCTTTATCCTTCACGTAAATGATTTGCGGGGACTCGTGTTTCACACTCAGATCCTCGGCAATTTTGTTGGATACGGGGCGGGATTCGATGACCTTAACCAGGGTAAAGTCCACCTCCTGATTCGGGGCTCCCTTCAGATAGTCCTCATATTCATGAAGCGCATTGGCGCTGACCGGACAGGTTGTGCTGTGTTTGAGGATCACTTGTCCGCGTTCGGAGGACTTCGCTAGGATGTCTTCCCATTCCTCCAGGGTGGTAATTTCTCTCCAGTTCATTGCTGTGTTCTCCCTTCGGTTGGTCAATTTATTAAGTTGAATTTTAACATGATTCAATAATTAGTCAAATGAATGAAGAAAGGATAGAGGGCCGCCGCGAATGGCTAACGAATCTGTAACACTTTATTTTGCCAACAACGCCACGATTCCAAATCTAACGAATCTCTGCCACGTTATTCGTCTTTTTGAAGGGCATTTTGGTGCAATGTCAGACAAATAGCGTTGCTGGGATTCGTTAGAGCGTCTCTCCCTCCAGGCTCCGGTTATGGCATCAATGCCCGGAGGATAATAACCGTATAATTGTATCCCTGAAGAGTGGGCTCACCCCACTCCTTTCTTTTTGAGCAAAGCTTATAATGCAGAGGCACGAAGAACAACCTTTACCCCTTTTGAAAGCAAAATCACCTTTAATCAGCAGAATAGATGCATCCCCCAGACTCGCTGCTTTCAGTAAAAATCGAAGCATAACCGGTCAACTCCGCTACACATGGCAGCCTCCGGTCTGCTTGTAGAATTGGGGGAGAGCTAACAATAATAATGGATAGGAGGAATCATGTTGAAGCCATTCACAGCATTTTCAAAGTCTATTCCGTTGGATGATTCTTGGGAGGTCATCGTCGTGGGTGGAGGTCCGGCTGGCTGTGCGGCAGCTGCCGCGGCTGCCCGGGAGGGAGCAAGAACCTTGCTCATTGAAGGAACAGGAGCCCTGGGGGGAATGGGAACCTCCGGACTTGTTCCCGCCTGGTGTCCCTTCTCGGATAAGGAGAAGCTTATCTACCAGGGGATGGGGCAGCGTGTCATGGAGACTCTGAAATCCCAGATGCCCCATGTGAAGCCGGAAATGGTGGATTGGGTGCCCATCGACGCCGAGAAGCTGAAGGTGGTTTATGATGAGCTGGTAACGGGCTATGGAGCCGCTGTCCTGTTCCATACCATGCTGAGCGCGGTGGAAACTGATGAAGACGGTAGGGTTACCGGCATTATTGTCACGAACAAATCAGGCTTAACCGCATTCCAGGCCAAGGTATATGTGGATTGCACCGGAGATGCGGATTTGGCCGCTTGGGCGGGAGGCGAGTACAGCAAGGGCGATGCCCAAGGCTCCTTGCAGCCGGCCACACATTGCTTTATCCTGGGCAACGTTGATGAATACGCTTACCTGAATGGGCCGAATCTCCATAACCAGAATAAGAAAAGCCCGATTTACGAGATTGCCCAATCCGGCGAGTATCCGCTAATCCCGGATGCCCACCTGTGCAATAATCTGGTTGCTCCGCGGGCAACGGGCTTTAATGCCGGACATATCTGGGAGGTGGATCATACGGATCCGTGGAACACCTCTAAGGCGATGGTACAAGGCAGAGCTATGGCCCAGCAATACCGGGATGCCCTGGCTAAGCATCATCCCCGGGCTTTTGCCAATTCTTATGTCGCCTCGACTGGAGCACTGATGGGCATCCGGGAAACACGCCGCATCCTGGGCGACTATATGCTCACCTTGGAGGATTATCTGAACCGCCAAAGCTTTCCTGATGAAATATGCCGGAACAACTATTACATCGACATTCACTTTACAGAGGAAGAAGCCAAAGCCCTGCTGGAAGGGAAACTGGTGGAGAAGCAGCGCAGCTTTCGTTACGGACCAGGTGAGTCCCACGGCATACCCTATGGCTGCCTGACGCCCAAGGGGCTTGCAAACGTACTGGTCGCTGGCCGTTCAATTTCCTGTGAACGAGCGGTACAGGGCAGCGTTAGAGTGATGCCGGTATGTCTGGCTACTGGTGAGGCTGCCGGTCTGGCCGCTGCTATGACAGCCACAACGGCGGCCGCTGATGTACACGCTGTAGATGTGTCTGTGTTAAGAAGCCGTCTCAAGGAGGCAGGGGCATACCTGCCTGACCAATCTTAATCCTTGGAGGGACAATTACTATGAAAAACCCGACCAATGCAGCATTGGAACCGGGGGCTGTCCTCAAAGCCCCCAACTAAAAAAAGGTTGGATGGAAAAAAGTATGTTTTTTCGTCCAACCTTTTTTGTATCTGGATGCCCAGGATGCCTGAGAACAGTACAATTGTATCCCTGAAGAGTGGGCTTACCCCACTCCTTTCTTTTTGAGTAATGATTATAATGCAGATGTTAATGATTCCACAAAAGGAGGATGTAACCGCTTACGTTTCTGTGCAGGAAATTAACAATGAATAGGGAGGTCTTTATGCTTACAAGAAAAGTAATCAGTCTTTTGTTGGTGCTCGCCGTTGCGCTTACAGGATTTATCCCGCAGGCGGCTAGTGCTGCCGACACCATTTCATACACCGGCTCCGCTGATCCGGCTTCTCTGGCGCCGCAGACCACGGGTGGACCGGCGGTTATTCAGAACTACCCGATGCCTTCCATCTATACTCCATCCGACATTTTCTCCTTGAAGGCGGATCAGGAGGCCGTGCCCGTCGTCAAGTATCTACCGGAATATGACTACGCGCAATTTTCGTTTGCCGGGACGGTTACCATTGAAGTGACGGCCAACCAGCCGATTACGACGTATTCCATCAGTCCGCTGGCCAAGAACATCCAAGGGACTGTGGACGGCAATAAGCTGACCTTTACGCTGTCCACCTCCACCTATGTGATCGTGGATATCAACGAGGCTCCGAATGAGAATCCGGACGAGAAGGATCCGGAGAAGAAAAGAAAACGGCTTGTTATCGCAGCAGATCCGTTGGAAACGGATATTCCCGCCTCCTCTGGCCCGGGAATCTATAATGTGACCGACGCGCCCTACAATGCGGACAGCACAGGGGCTACGATCACCTCAGATGCCATTCAGCAGGCTATCGACGATGCCCATGCTGCAGGAGGAGGCATTGTATTTATTCCTGCCGGCGTGTATACCTCCAGCAATCTGACCCTCAAAAGCAATGTCACCTTCTACCTGGCCGGGGGAGCGGTCATTGTCGGCACAGGCAGAGGAGAGGATTACCGGAATGACTTCCGCAAGGATAGCATTTCGGATGGCACCTACTTTATCCGTACGGAAACCAACTCCGAGAATATTACCATGCGGGGACGGGGCACCATTGACGGCAAAGGGATCGAGATGCGTAAACGCAAGATGGTGAACCCGCCACGGAAGGAGGGGCTGCCGGAGGAGCGTCAGCACAAGAACGGACAGGGATTCATCAATAATCTTGTGGTGCCGATGGCAACCAGCCATTTCACTTTTGACGGGCTGACCCTGCGGGACGGTGGTTTCTGGGCCTTCCTGATCGTCCGTTCCGATGATGTGAAGATCACCAATTACAAGGGCTACCAGGACTTATACACCCTTGAGGACGATGCTATCGATATCAATGAGAGCCAGAATGTACTGGTGAAGCATGCCATTGCCATCTCCGATGACGATACCTTCTCCACCAAAACCTGGCCGCAGAAGGGCATGTCCAAGGATTGGCCGGGAGAAATTGAGCATTTGGAAAATGTGATTTTCGATGACTGTTTGGCCTGGACACGCTGCGCAGCCTTCAAGCTGGGTATGGGCATATGTACCCCGCAGATCGGCGTCACCATCCGGAATTCGTATGTGTATCAAGCTGCCCGGGCGCTGCTTGTGGATCATGCCTATACCGAAAACCCTCTTCCGGAGGAGGGCTGGGCCAGAGATATTACCTTCGAGAATATCGATATCGAACGAGTGGGGATTAGCCAATTCGGGAATTATTGGGTTCGGGTCTCCACCAGCACAGCCGGGGATGTAAGCAATATCCTGTTCAAGAATATTAATGTCCGTGATACCGGGGGAGAAACCTCTCCCATTCAGGGGAATCCCACAAGAGGCGGCATGGTGAACGGAGTCACCTTTACGGATGTGGTTGTGAAGGGCAAGCTGGCCAAAAGCCTGGCTGACATGAAAGCATCTGTGCGGAATGACAATGTGAGCGGCCTCGTGATTGCCAATACAACTCCGGCCATTTTCAGCGATAATTTTGAAGACGGAGACACTGTGGGCTGGACAACGGTCGCAGGCACCTGGGCAGTGACGGCAGAGGACAGTAACCAGGTTCTGTCCACCAGCAAAACCCAGACGGCTCTCATTACTGCCAACGCAGGTGCGGCCTGGACGGATTATACCTATGAAGCCAAGGTGAAATTGCCGTTTATAAACAATGAGGAAAACGCAGGCCTTGTCTTCCGTGTGAAGGATGACAAGAATTTCTACATGTACCGAATGAATGCCAAGAGCAAGAAGCTGGAGCTGTTCAAGTCCGTAGAAGGTACGATGACCGCGCTGACGGATGTTCCTTTCACATCTGTTAAGCAGTGGTATACCGTGAAGGTGATTGTGAAGGGCAATACGGTCAAAGGTTATGTGGACGGGGAGTTAAAGACGGAATGGACGAATCCGACAACCGAATTAACTTCGGGGGGAGTTGGCTTCCGGACCACCTCAGCCAAGGTTTTGTTTGACGATGCCGCTGTGACGGCAACCAATGAAGCGCCAACAGATATTGTACTCTCCCATAATAGCGTAGCGGAGAATACCACTCCGGGAGGCATCGTCGGCACCCTCTCCACCATCGACCCGGATGCGAGTGAGCCCTTTGCGTATGCATTGGTTTCGGGACAGGGAGATACGGACAACAGCAGCTTTTCCATCGCTGTGTTGGGAAATTCCCTTATTGTCCGTGCCGAACCGGACTACGAAACCAAAAACAGCTACACTATCCGGGTGAGGAGCACGGATTCAGGCGGACTTTATGTGGAGAAAAGCTTCACCATCCATGTAACGGATGCAGATGAAACACCCGTTGTTACCAATCCTAATGCGGTCCTGTTCAGCGATGATTTCGAAGATGGCAATTCCACAGGCTGGACATCTAATGGCGGCACCTGGAATGTAGCTGCAGATGACACGAAGATTTTGGTCCAAAAGGCGAATACCACGGGCCTGATTACAGCCGGTGACACCTGGACGGATTATGTGTATGAAGCCAAGGTGAGGGTACCGATTAGCAATGCCAACGCAGGACTTGTCTTCCGGGTGTTGGACAACAAGAATTTTTATATGTACCGGATTAATACCTCTGCCCAAAAGCTGGAGCTGTACAAATCTGTGGACGGAGTTATGACCAACGTATCCAGCAAAACGTTCACCACAGCTGCGAAGCAATGGTATACGCTGAAGGTGATCGTCCAAGGAAATACGGTTAAGGGTTTTGTGGATGGGGAACGGACCATGGAGTGGACCAATCCCGTAACGGAATTAACAGCCGGCAAAATCGGCTTCAGAACCACCTCTGTGGATGCGGCATTCGATCAGGTGGTAGTGACAGGGATCAACAAGGCTCCTGCTGACATTTCCCTGACTCAAACCAGCGTATCCGAGCAATCACCGGCAGGAAGCACTGTAGGGTCCTTCTCCACCACCGACCCGGATGAAGGAGACACCTTCACCTATTCGCTGTCGGCAGGGGAAGGGGATTCCGGCAACGCAAGCTTCGCCATCTCCGGGAATACCCTGCAGACGGTAACAGCTCTGGTGTACGATAACCAAAGCAGCTACAGCATCCGGGTCAGAAGCACAGATGCAGGCGGGCTGTATACGGAGAAGCCGTTTACCATAACTGTTGTGAAATCCGGTGTCCATCTTGCTGACTCCGCCAACAACAATGTCTCGTTTGACCGCAGCAGAATAGCGGCAGGCAGTACGGTAACGCTGACGGCCGCCGGAGACAGACAGTCCACTGACGGCTCTGTGGCAGGTGATGAAAAATTCATTCCCGCCACCTGGTCCTCCACAGAGGGCGGCAAAAACGGCGGCTTCCAATGGGATGGGGAAAAGGGAGCGTACATCTCCAGCTATACCGCTTCGGAGGCGGGGGCACATGTGGTAACGGCTGTGTTCCAGAAGATGAACTGGAACGGCTCGTCCTGGGTTAACGGAGCCACGGATACCAAGACGGTGACTCTGGATGTATATGCGCCGGGCAATGCTGAAGGCAACAGCCTTCACATCACCCCAAGCAGTACAGTAGTTGGGCAGACTGTCATCATCACAGCAGAGGGATATAACCAGGGGCTGACGCCTTCCGTAGTCGGCGACGAGCGGTATATCCCCGCAGTCTGGAGCTCCACAGAGGCCGGCAAGTCGGGAGAATTTACGGTAACGGAGCAGGTATACCAAGCCGCTTACGTCCCGGCTCAAGCAGGCAGCTTCACCATCACCGCCACCTTCCAGAAGCAGGTATGGGACGGAATGGCTTGGATGGATACCACCACGGGTACACAGAGCGCGGTTCTCACTGTCGTTCTGGCACCGGCGGCCAATGTGGACCTTAATACGGTCACAGTGACCCCGACAAGCATAACCGCAGGCGGAACTGTAACCATTACCGCAGCAGGGGACAGGCAGAATGCCGTGGGTACAGTATTTGGGGAAGAACGCTATATTCCAACTGCCTGGAGCTCTACAGAGAGCGGGAAATCAGGAGTGTTCACCGTAAACGGGCAGGAGTATTCCTCCCGTTACACCACCGCTTCTGCAGGTACGTACACCATAACCGCTACCTTCCAGAAACAAAGCTGGGACGGAACAGCGTGGATCGACGGCACAGCCGATACGAAAAGCGTGAGTTTGACTGTCATTGCCCCAGTGGATGAGGAACCGTCTCCTTCAACGGGTGGTGGCATTCCTGGTACAGTCACTCCGGCTGGCAGTGTCGGCGCAACTGTGACCACTCAGGAAAACGGCCAAACGGTTACTACCATTTCGGTTGACTCAAGCAAGCTGGAGCAAAGGCTGATCCAGGCTGGCCAAGGCGGCACTATTACCATTCCGGTAGATACTGCAGCTGACAAGGTTGTTGTGGAGCTTACCGGAGACATGCTGAAGAGTATGGGAACCAAGGCCGCGGTCCTGGAACTCCAAACAGGGAAGGCTACCTATACCCTGCCTGCCGCACAAATTCAGATGGAAGACATCGCCCGCCAATTGGGAGCGCAGTCGGAGCTGAAGGACATCAAGCTCCACATCACCATTGCAGCACCTGCAGCGGATACGGTGAAGCAGGTACAGAACATGGCCCAGCAACAGGGTTATCAGCTTGCCGCAGAGCCGGTAGAGTTCAAGATTACCGCTGCCAGCGGTAATAAAACAGCCGATGTTTCCACATTCTCGGGTTATGTGGAAAGAACAATTGTTTTACCGGACGGAACCGTTCCGGGCAAGGTAACTACAGGTATTGTGCTGAATGCCGACGGCTCCTTCTCCCATGTACCTACGTCCATTGTGCTGATCGGCGGGAAATATTACGCCACCATCAACAGCTTGACCAACAGCACCTATGCGGTGATTTACAGCCCTAAAACCTTTGCAGATGTGACTGCTCATTGGGCAAAGGATACCGTGAACGACATGGCTTCCCGCCTTATTATGGAGGGCAGCGGCGAAGGCCGGTTCGAGCCGGACCGGGACATTACCCGTGCGGAATTTGCCGCGGTGATGGTGAAGGGGCTTGGGCTGATGCGGCCGGGCACCGGCAAGGATGTGTTCCAGGACGTAGCCAAGGGCAGCTGGTATTACGATGCAGTAGCCATTGCGTATGCCAACGGAATTATCGACGGATATGAGGATGGCACCTTCGGACCGATGAGTACCATTACCCGGGAGCAGGCCATGGTTATGACGGCCAGAGCCATGAAGCTCACCGGCCTAAAGGCAGAGCTTACCGCTAACGAGGCAGAGCAGCTGTTGGCCGGGTTTACAGACGCCGGCGAAGCAGCCGATTATGCCAAGCTGAGTATGGCAGCCTGTCTCAAAACCGGCATCATGACCGGCCGGGATAATGACACCGCAGCACCCAAAAGCAACATCACCCGCGCCGAGGTGGCCGTCATTGTCAAACGGCTGCTGCAAGCGTCGGGCTTGATTTAGCAGCAAGTAGCGGAAGTAACAAGGGATCTGTTTATGCGCCGGCATAAGCAGATCCCTTTTTTTTAACCGAACAGATACCGGATCAACAGCAAAATGACAAAATGGGCTGGGTAAAAGCTGCGCCACATCCACTTGGGAATCCGGAAACCATCCACCCACCGCACCAAAGCAGGCGCGTACGCGATAAGCAGGGTAGTGCCGAGGCTTGCCATCTGGAGAATCCAGGCGGGTCCATTTGCAAACACAGCAACGATGTTCAGAACAAAATGAAGAATGACCATCACATGGCCGGAGGTGTACCGGTAGATCAGCAGCAGCAGAATGCCGTAGAAGCCGTAATCGAACGGGAATACCTCCAAAATTACAGTAACCACGGAAACCAGCAGGATTTTCAGGGGAAGGGATTTCAGCCGGTCCAGAGCATACAGCACAAACAATCCAAGGATCAGCGTGCCGAGCACATTGATATGATTGGGCCGAATGGCCAGCATATAGGGCACCTGGGCCAACACACCGATCAGCAGCAGCCGGCCAAAATAGCGGTGCACATCCCGGGTGCGTTGGTAACCCAAGACCAGAAGATAGGTATAAATCGGGAAGGCCAACCGCCCGATGAATTGCCACAAGGCGTCCTGCGGCAGGAACATTCTCCCAAAATGATCGGACGTCATCGACAGCATCGCCAGAATTTGCATCCCATTCTCCTTTCACATAAAACTTAGATTTATTATAACGCATATGGTGGAGAGTGAGGACTCCACTTTCCTCTTGCATGTGACGTAACGTTATCCCTTACGCTGGCTTTACCGTAAACGAAGGGGGAAATGTACGATGTCCGAACGCAAGAAGATTATGGTGATTTTCGGCACCCGTCCGGAAGCGACGAAGCTGGGGCCGGTGGTTCAGGAATTAAAGAAACACACGGAATGGTTTAAAACCAAGGTGGTGGTGACCGGGCAGCATCAGGAGCAGCTGTATCAGGCACTGTCCCATTTTGATATACAGCCGGATGTGGATTTGGCCATTATGAAGGAGAACCAGACCCTTGCCGACATTACCTCGGCGGCTATCACGGGACTGGATGCGATGATTGCCGAAGACCGTCCGGATTTTATCCTGATTCACGGCGACACCCAAACGGCGGTATGCGGCGGAATGGTGGCTTTTTTTCATAAAATACCTGTTGGGCATGTAGAGGCGGGGCTGCGTTCCCACAACAAATACTCGCCGTGGCCGGAGGAGATAAACCGGAGAATTGTAGACGTGGTGACGGATATTTCATTTGCGCCTACACCGGTTAGCAGAGACAATCTGTTGAAGGAAGGCTACAATGATAAGGACATCTATGTGACAGGACAAACGGCGGTGGATGCCGCAATTGCAACCAACTGCACCAGTTATATATTTAACGAAGACATCCTGAACCGACTGGTCAAGCAACCGGGCAGAATCATTACTGTGACCGTTCACCGGAAGGAAAACTACGGGGCTCCCATGCAGCGGATGTTCCGTGCCATCCGGCGGATTGCCGATGAGCATCCCGACGTGTCTATTATCTATCCCGTTCATCTAAGCCCAACCGTCCGGGAGGCCGCGTTCGGAATGTTATGGGGTCATGAGCGGATTCATCTGCTGGATCCTATCGAATATTCGGATATGATCAATCTGCTGGCCCGCTCCTTCCTGGTGATGAGCGATTCCGGCGGTCTTCAGGAGGAGACGCCTGTATTCCATAAGCCCCTTGTGCTCATGCGGGACACCACGGAGCGGCCTGAGGCGGTTGCCGTTCATGCGGTTTATCTGGCCGGGACGGAGGAAGAAGCCATTCATGAGATCACCAGCCGGCTTTTGACGGATAAGAATATTTATCATTCCATGTCCAACACGGTGAATCCGTTTGGCGACGGGCTGGCGTCGAAGCGGATTGTGCAGATTATCGCCTGTCATTTCGGATTTGTTCCTGAGCTTCCGGATGAATTCCAGGGACATCTGGCTGCAGCGGGCAAAAGAGAGTAGCGAACGGGGGCAAAGAAGGTGCAGCTGCAGGAGGATTGGATGACCGCGGGGCAATTTGCGGATAAGGCAGGCGTAACCAAACGCACGGTGCAGTTTTATGATAAGGTAGGATTATTAAATCCCAGCTACCGGACCAGCTCGGGGCACCGGTATTATACCAAGCAGGATTTGGCCCGGCTGCAGCGGATTATGACGTTGAAGTATATCGGCATGTCCATTGATGAGATCCGAAGCATCGTCCAGCGTGACGGGCATGAGGCGGACCTGAAGGAATCCCTGCGCGTGCAGAGCACGATTATCGGCCAGAAAATGGAGCATCTCCGCCTGGTTCAAAAAACAGTGAAGGAAACCCTTTCACTGCTGGAAAGCCTGGATCAGGCTGAGGGCTCCGTTCCCCCGGCAGGAGAAGACGAAAGCAGTCCCGGATGGGAGCTGTTCGCGTCGATTATCCGGGTGGTGAATCAGGAGTATGAAAGTGCATTTAACCTGCAGACAAGAATCCACCTCCACGATGGCTTCAGTATAAATCCCCACACATGGCATCATTGGCTGTTCGATCAATTGGCCATCCCGGAACAGAGTTTGATTCTGGAGCTGGGCTGTGGGGACGGGACCTTGTGGCAGCGGAATGCGGACCGGATACCGCACGGCTGGAATGTTACCTTGACAGACTTGTCCGAGGGTATGCTTCATGACGCCAAGGAAGGGCTGAGGACCTGCGTTCCTGCTGACAGATTCTGCTTCTCCCCGGCAGATGCCCGCTCCATCCCGTTCCCCGATGCAAGCTTCGATGCGGTGCTGGCCAATCATATGCTCTATCATGTCAGCGAGCGGCACCAGGCTCTTAAGGAAATCCGGCGTGTGCTGAAACCCGGCGGGATGCTGTTGGCCTCCACCATGGGCAGCCGGCACATGATAGAGGTTAAGGGCTTTTTGAGCCAAGTGAATCCGAGCTATGATTTTGGACGCCAGGATTTCGCCTGCGAGTTTGGGTTGGAGAACGGGGAGGCACAGCTGTATGCTGCAGGCTTCACGGATATCCGGGTTAAGCAATATGAGGATGCCCTGCGGGTAACGGATGCGCAGCCCCTTATCGATTACATCCGGACTACCCCCGGGGGCCGGGAGAACCTGACGGACAACCGTTTGTCCAAGCTGGAGCTTATGTTAAACGAGTTCATCCGGAAGGAAGGCGCTATCCATATTACCAAGGAGGTCGGGTTATTCACCGCCTGCCGCCAATAAGCAGCTGTCAGGGAACTGGACTTGTCCAGAGGAAGGAAGATGTCCATGAGAGGAAAATATGTCCTGATCACTGGCGCTAATTCGGGAATGGGACTGGCGGCCACAGTGGAAATGGCCCGTAGAGGAGCGACGGTGATTATGGCCTGCCGGAGCCGTCAACGCGGGGAGGAAGCGCTGGCGGAGGCCAAACGCCGGAGCGGCTCTGAGCAGATTTATCTGATGCTCTGCGACTTGGGTTCGTTTGCAAGCATCCGCGCTTTTGCGGAGGAATTCAAAGCCGCCTATCCGGTGCTGGATGTGTTGATGAACAATGCCGGCGTGGTTACCGTCAGACGCGAGCTTACCGCCGATGGTTATGAACGGGACCTGGGCGTGAATCATCTGGGGCATTTCCTGCTCACCAACCTGTTGCTGGATAACCTCAAAGCGGCGGAGCAAGGCCGGATTGTCGTGGTGGCCTCCGGTGCCTATAAAATAGGCAAGCTGTATCTGGATGATCATACCCTGTCCCGCGGCTTCAACCCCGGCAAAGCATACGCACGCTCCAAACTGGCCAATATCCTCTTCACCCGTGAACTGGCAGCCCGTCTGCAGGGCACAAGCGTAACCGTAAATTGTCTGCATCCGGGAGCGGTGGGAACCAGCATCGGCGTAAACCGGGAGACGGGCTTTGGCCGCTCCGTCCTGAAGCTGCTGTCCCATGTTTTTCTGACCCCCGAACAAGGTGCAGACACCGCTATTTATTTGGCCACGGCGCCGGAGCTGGGCAGCGTAAGCGGGCAATATTTTTACCGGCGTAAGATCCAGGAATTGGCGCCGCGGGCGAGGAATGAAGAGGAAGCGGCACGGCTGTGGAAGTGGAGTTTGGAGCAGTCCGGGCTAGATTAGGTCCTATTCAGGCAGGCGGCCATATGAACCGGTTTAATTTGTATCCTCCTCCAGCAGCAGCAAGGCGGTGAGCGCGGCAGTCCAGTGATAATCGCGGATGCTGTCGGTTTTGACACGGATATCATACGGCTTGCGGCGGGGACCCTTGCGGTCGCAGTCCACCGGGTCCACCCGGTCGGTGGAGTCGTAATATTCGAACACAACGCCGTATTTCAGGTAATATTTCTGAACCAAACCGATGGTCCGCTGCTTCAGCCATTCCGCCTCCTCCCGTCTGCCCTGCTTGCGGAGCCCCAGGATGATGAATACATTCATGTTAATCCAGGTTGGCCCCCTCCACATATCCGTGCCCCATTCCGGCTGGGAGACGGCAATGCTTGGCACCGGGCAGGGAGTCAAGAAGTGAAGAGGGTCCTTCAGCATACGCACCAGCCCCTCCGTATGCTGTTCAGGCAGGTTGTCCAGCAGCAGGGGAAGAAAGCCGCTGACGGCCTTGACGGGGGACAGGCCGCCCTCCGGCTCCAGGTCGTAATAGAACTGATCCGTTTCGCTCCATAAACGGGTCTGAATCCGCTGCGACAGCTCTTCCGCACGCCGGGCCCAAAACGCAGCCTTTTCCTCCTGCTCAAGCTCCCGGCAAATCAGTGACAGATAGTACATATCCCGGGCCATGAACACATTGAAGTCTACCGCATCCACCTTGACGCCCTTGTCGAAGCGGGAGGAATTATCCATACCCGACTCGCCCGAGCGGCACATGACATCCCCTGCAATAGCCCATTCCAGGAGCCCGTTGCCGTTGACATCCCGGTGCTGCAGGCTCCATTCCAGATATCTCTCCAGATAAGGGAGCGCATAGGCCAGCGCTTCCGGCTTGCCCAGATGCCGGAAGTTCTCCCACATCCCCCAGGCCAGAATAGGCGGCTGCGTAATGCTGCTTCTCCGGCCGTTTACGGAAATCTGGTGGGGGATCATGCCGTCCTCCTGCTGGGCCTCCAGCATCGTGAACAGACACTGGCAGCTCAGCTCCGGGTCCAGAGCATTCATGGCCAGGGAATGAAACACGGTATCCCAAAGCCACATGTCCCTATGGGGTACCCGGTCAGGGGTGGACCAGTGCTGCTTCATCCCGGCTTCGGCCGCCAAGGTGTTCACCTTCATAACGGAAACACACTTCTGCAGCAGCCGGTCCAGGGCCGGGTCCGGAAGCTTGGGCAGGCGGAGGCAAGAGGCGACCCTCTCCGCCACCGTTTCCTCCATGGAAACGCTCATTCCGGCTTGGGCCCGGGCAACGGCTTCCTCGCGGCTGACCCCAAAGGAAACCGCGAACCGGTGCTCCTGCCGGGCCAGCACCACCCAGTCGCCGGCTTGTGGGTCCCGCGTAAGCGTCAAACCCGGAGCAGCCTCCGTTTCGGCGCCGGCCGCAGCTGCGGCTGCTTCCTCCGCAAAACCAAGGGCAATGCTGCAGCCTTCACAAGCTTCTCCCGCCAGCGTATGCCAGTGGGTATAAGCGAGAGTCAGGGCTCCCGCGGCGCCCACCCAGGAGCACACATCTCCAGTTACATAGGCCACACGGAAATCAGCGGGCAAACCTACGGATAGCCTCCGCCTGCGCGGAGTATGAAATAACAGGTCCGGCAGCCGTTCCCCCCAGGTGCCTACAAACCGGGAGTCCGTATGGGTTGGCCCATCCATCCCCGAAAAAGCAAATATCCCGCCTTCCCCTATCCGGTCCGGCAATCTTTCCAATCCCAGAATCATGAGCATATCCCCCTTATGGTTGCTGTTGCTGAGCTTTAGTATGAGGGGAAGCCGCTGTTCTTTCTATACCCTCCTTTGCGGAAAAATGATACAATCCTGCTATTGGGAGAGGATGCGATGACGTACAAAAAAACGGAGCCCTTCGAGGGAAGCGCCTTCCCGCTGCGGGTTACGGTGCAAAAGCGGCAGGGCATTCTCGTGAACCCCCATTGGCATGAGCATCTCGAGGTGATGCAGGTGCTTGCGGGCAGAGTGCGGGTGCAGGTTAACGGGAAGAGGTATGAGGGCCAAGCGGGAGACATCTTTTTTGTGAATTCCAATGCGCTGCACGGTGTGGAGGCCTTGGAGGCGGAGGCGGAGCTGCTCGGGGTGGTCTGGGATATCCGCCTCACCGATTCATTCATGGAGGAAGTGGAGCTGCAGCACTTATACCATCTTCTGCTCCGCTCGGAGGTGGATCCTGTGCTGGTCCGTGCCCGGCAGCCGGAATGGGAGGTTTGCAGCGGGACCCTGCAGGAGCTGCGCCGTGAATATGAAGGCGGCGGACTGGGTTACCGGACCGCAATCAAATCCCATGTATTCCGGCTGATCCGGGAGCAGCTGCGCAAGCTGCAGAGCACCGCCGGTCTGGTGAAGATGACCCGGGAGTATGAGCGGCTGAGGCCGGCCATTGCGCTTATTGAGCAAGGCTACAGCGGCAGGCTGCCGCTGCAGGAGGTGGCCGGGACCGCAGGACTGAGCCTCTTTCATTTTTGCCGCCTGTTCAAACGGGTCATGAACCGGACGGTCCAGCAGTTCGTGCAGGAGGTCCGCCTCCGGGAGGCCAGACGGCTGCTGCGGGATACGGACCTGCCGGTGGCCGAGCTGTCGGAGCGGGTCGGTTATGGCAATCCGAACTATTTTGCCCGGGTGTTCCGGGAGCATACCGGCACCACGCCGCTGCGTATGCGCAAGCAATACCAGGATATGAAGGCGGCGGGTCAACACCCGCACGAGCCGGAATAACCCTCCCCAAACCATTGTTGGGGAGGGTTATTCTATATAAATTGCATTTTTAACATTTTATGAGAAAGTTCCGCTGCAGCCCTTCAAATGGATACGTATTCTGCGGGAATCTTCATAAACGGAGTAATATTCCTACAACATATCATAGGATTCTCATATTGTTCCGGGGGGAGGTTTTTTCTACAATGAAGACAGATAAAGAAGACGGAAGGAGACACAGACATGGAGGATATACAGGTTTCCCGTCAGCTGGCCGGAGAGACCGTAAGAGTAAGAAAAAAACCAAGCTACTTTGTGAAGAATCATCCATTTTACCTCATGCTTGTTCCGGCAGTTCTGTACTTTCTGATTTTCCGCTATATCCCGCTGGCGGGGTCGGTGATTGCGTTTAAGGACTACAATATTTTTAAGGGAATTATCGCCAGCGATTGGGTAGGGCTGCAATGGTTTCAGCAGCTTTTTACCTTCCCGAAATTCGTCAGGCTGCTGCAGAATACGCTTCTTATCGGCTTCTACCAGATCATCTTTTCTTTTCCAGCCCCCATCATATTGGCTATTCTGATGAATGAGCTGCGGATGATGAAGCTCAAGCGCGTGGTGCAGACTATTGTGTATTTGCCCCATTTCCTGTCGTGGACCATTGTGGCCGGTTTGGTGTATATGCTTCTGTCCGTACAAACTGGGCTGGTGAATACCGTATACGTCAACCTGACCGGGAACGAACCGATTAATTTCCTGCAGAATGCCGACTATGTGAGAACGGTCATCGTCACCTCCGGCATGTGGAAGGAGGTAGGCTGGGGGACGATTATCTTCCTGGCTGCCTTAACCGGCATCAGTCCCAGCCTGTATGAGGCGTCAACCATTGACGGAGCGGGGCGCTGGAAGCAATTCGTCCATATTACCCTGCCCGGACTCCTGCCGGCCATTACGGTCATGCTTCTCTTGAAGCTGGGGCATGTGATGGATTTGGGCTTTGAGCAAATTTATCCGTTTCTGAATCCGCTTACGTCCGAGAAGGCCGATGTTTTCGATACCTATACGTACCGGGCCGGCGTAGTTGGCGGTCAATACAGCTTTACGACTGCAGTGGGATTGTTTAAGTCTGTGGTTGGTTTTGCACTGCTGCTTGTATCCAATAAGGCAAGCAAGCTCACAACCGGAGAAGGTTTGTTTTAGGGGGAAGTATAATGAAAATCAGAAAGTCGCCTGCTGAAAAAACCTTTGAAATTGTAAACATCTCCTTCCTGCTCGTCATGTGCGCGGTTATGCTGATTCCGATTCTGCACGTGGTTGCAGGCTCCTTAAGCTCCGGGAATGCCTTAACCCACTCCCGGGTCGGCATCTGGCCGGTGGAATGGACAGTGGAGAATTATCAGGTTGTATTCACCAACACAACCTTCTGGCGGGCCTTCGGCGTTTCCGTATTTCTGGCGGTTGCAGGTACCTTCATCAATATTCTGATGACCGTAATTACGGCGTATCCCCTTGCCAAAACAGGTCTGAAGGGCCGCCGTGCCGTGATGCTGTTCATCATTTTCACCATGATCTTCAGCGCTCCGCTGATTCCCTCCTTCCTGGTGGTCAAAACCCTTGGATTGCTGAATACCATCTGGGCGCTTATCATCCCCAGTGCCTTAAGCGCCTTTAACATGATTCTGTGCCTGACCTTCTTCCGGTCGCTTCCGGAGGAGCTGTTCGAGGCCGCCCGTGTGGACGGTATGAATGAATACCGGATTCTGTTCCGGATCGCCATTCCCCTGTCTGTGCCGATTCTGGTTACCCTGCTGCTGTTCTATGCCGTTGGACATTGGAACAGCTATTATTCAGCCATGCTGTATATCTCCAACGCCGCCCTCCGCCCCCTCCAGCTGTATTTGTACTCCATTGTGGCCCAGGCCTCGGCGTCTGACCTTCAATCCGGCAGTGCAGCGGATGTATTGCTGGACCTTTCGCCCCAAGGCTTGCAGATGGCGACAATTATTGTAGCTACCGTTCCCATTGTGCTTATTTATCCCTTTATCCAGAAGCACTTTATTAAAGGGGCGCTGATCGGCTCCTTGAAGGAATAGCCAATCATGCATACGTTATGATGGGTTTACCGCCTTTCATATAGAAGATCAAACGGGAGGTTATAAAAAAGTGACAACAAAATGGGGTCAATATGTCATTGCGTTAAGCGTTGCCGGTTTGGCCGTGGCCGGCCTGGCTGCATGCTCCGCCAAGGAACCGGCAGCGGAGCCATCCCCTGCGGTAGGAGCCTCGGCAGCGTCCGGCCCATCCGCTTCCGCCGCCGTAAAGGGCAAGTTCAGAATGTTTGCATCCGACTTCAACAACCAGTATCCGGCTTCCCCGTCGATGCAAATTCCGGCCATTAAATACATGGGGGAAAAGACCAATACGGACATTGATCTGGTTTTTATTCCCCATGGCCAATACGCCGACCAGCTGCGCATTAAATTCGCCTCCGGAGACATTCCCGATGTATACCAGACCTGGGGCATTGCCGACGCCGAGCCCATCCAGAATAATCTGGCCCTGGAGCTGAATGAGCTTCTGGACAAATACGGCCCCAACCTGAAGAAGAATATCCCCCAGTCCGCCTGGGATGCGGTTACCATCAACGGCAAAATCATGGGTATTCCCACTCCCGCCACCCGCAATGCCCCCGCTGAGCGGCTTCTCTATGTCCGTAAGGACTGGATGGATAAATTGGGTCTGCCGGCGCCGAAAACCTCGGAGGAGCTGCTCGCCGTTCTGCGGGCCTTCAAGGAAAAGGACCCCAACGGCAACGGAAAGCCGGATGAAATTCCGTTCTCCGCCCGGGAGAAATTCACCTGGCTGGACAATCTCTTCGGCATGTGGGGAGTGAATCCGGATTCCTTCTCCATATACAACAATGAGGTGATCCCCAGCTTCATCCACCCCAACACCAAGAAGGCGCTGGAATTTGTCAAAACCCTGTATGCGGAGAAGCTGATCGACTCCGAGTTTATGACCAACACCTCCACCATTTGGAAGCAAAAAATTCTGTCTGACCGGGTTGGCATGTTCAACAGCAATCAGTCGGTGGGCGGCACCTGGTACAGAGACTTGAAGAGCTCCCTGAAGGATAATCCCAACGCGGACCTGATGGCGATCCCGACCCCTGTGGGCACCGGGTACAGCGGTCCTGTCGGCCGGGTGGAGCAGCCGGTGAACAAAACCTTCATTCTGTTCAAGCAAAGCAAGAATGCGGAGGCGGTTATCCGGTTCTTCAATTGGCTGGCCTCGGAGGAGGGCAACGCGTATGCCGCTTATGGTCCTGAAGGCCAGGCGCTGACCAAGCAGGGGAATGATTGGGTCCATACCTCCGAAAAGGATAAGGAATTGCAGCAAGCCTGGAGAAATGCCATCTTCAACATTGTGGAGCTGGATTCCACCATTAACATGGTGAAGCAGGATGAAGCCATTCTTGCCCACATGAAGCAGGCTATCGAGGTTTCCAAGAAAGAGGGGATTCCGAATCCGCTTGCCCCCATGCCTATTCCCCAATCCCTGCTGTCCCAGAGTGAGCTGAAATGGAGCGGATCCTTGTTCCAGGAGGCCGTTGCCAAGATTGTTGCCGGCGACAAACCATTGGATTCCTTCGATGAGTTTGTGGCCATGTGGAAGAAGCAGGGTGGAGATAAAATTATTAAGGAGGCGACCGACTGGTATAACCGGAACGGCAAGAAATAACCCGCTTGCCCACTGTTTTGCCGCAGCGTCCGGATGCTGTCCGCCGATGGGTCAACCGGCCCATGGTTCATTGGACAGCATCCGGCGGAGCCGGGTAATGATCACATCCTTTCAGGAAATGGAGCGTGAATTTATGAAAAGGCTTACAGTTCTGGTTTTGGCCATATGTTTATCCTTTATGCCTTTTGCTGCCGTTTTGGGCGGTACTGCCTCAGCAAGCAGCAGTAGTACCGCAAGACAAATGATATTCGATGACCGTTCTACCTTCGAGGTGAACCAGGATTTTGTAATGGGCGGGGCGTACAGAGCGGAGTATGTATCCCTTTCTACAGAGGCGGACCACACAACCAGAGAAGGAAAAAGCCTCAAAATGGCAAACAGAGCTTTTTTGTACAACAGGGTGAAGCTGGAGCATATGTTTTCGGAGGCTGATCTGGGCCGGACCTTTACGGTTACCGCCTGGGTTTATTCCCGGGATCAAGCTGCTCCCGCTCTATCGATCGGCACTTACGGGGCTGCCGGCACCGCATATGCAACAGCCCCCGCAGCCTACACAGTGGCGAATGTGCAGCCGAATACGTGGACCCAGCTTGTGCTGCAATATGAGCATAAGGATAAGAATGTCACGCAGTTGGGCATTGATCAGAAAAACGGCGATGGTGTCACCGTAGCGTCTACGCTGTTCATGGATGACATCACCATCACTCCGTCGGATCAGTTCCTTCCCTTCGAAACAAGGGTGACAAAGGAAGGCAGAAGGCCAATACCGGTTGTTGCGGATACCGGAAAGGGCTATAACGATTTAATCTTCTATGACAGGGTGTTCGAGGAGGAGCCGGATACGGAAACGAAGGACCCGGACACGATGTTCAATGAGCTGCCTCCGGGAAGAGTTATCAAGGACCAGGATGACTTGATTGGCGCCAGTGTCACAGGCCCGGAGTACGGCCAGCTGGAGGTTGTACCGGCAGCAGGTATGCCCTTTACTACTGCGTGGCAGGCTACGGTAAGTACCGTTCCGGAGAACCCGTGGGGCTATCAGCTTGTGTTGGATAACATGCAGGAGGGTGTGGATTATACAGCCGGAGATCAGATGCTTCTGGTATTTTATATGAGAACCCTGGAAACCTCCAAGGAGGACGGAACGGGCATGGTGCAGACGATTGTTGAAATGGATGCGCCGCCCAATTCCAAAGCACTTGCGGAGAATGTCATAACCCTTGCAGGACAAGGCTGGCTGAAGGTATATCTGCCCTTTACGGCCAAAGCGGGGTATCCGCGTCTGTGCATCCGGTTGGGCTATCAGCTGCAAACGGTGGAATTCGGAGGTTATGAGTTAATCAATTATGAGGATCAGGTTGCGTTTGACGAGCTTCCTTCCTCCTCTGTGATGAAAACAACGGATGGCAGAGGCGTTTTCAACAAGAATCAAGCATGGCGCATCGACGCCTGGAACAGAATTGAGCAGATCCGCAAGGGCGATATCCATGTTGTGGTTCGGGATCAAAACGGGAACCCGGTTGAGGGCGCCCAGGTGGACGTGAACATGGCGGAGCATGAATTCAAATGGGGAACGGCGGTTAATGCCAACATGCTGGGCAATAGCGGGGTGAACGAGCGGTACCGCGCTGCTATAGCGGCCCTTTTTAATTCGGCTGTGTTGGAAAGCGAGCATAAGTGGATCCCCTATGAAACCAATCCGCAGCGGGCTATGGATCTTGTGAACGGGGCGGGGGCCCTGGGACTGAAGAGCGTAAGAGGCCATACCTTGATCTGGGACAGAAGCTTCCCCAACGGCTGGACCCCCAACTCCTCCATCCCGCAGGATCTGGCAGAGATGCTGGCCCAAGATGACACAACAGGGCTGGAGAATAGAATAAAAGGCCATTTCGCAAGTATTCTTCAAGCCGCTCCTTCAGTGGTGGATGAGTGGGATGTGCTCAACGAAACCATATCCAACAATGCCATGCGGGCCAAATACGGCAATATCATTATCAAGGACTGGTTCCAATGGGCAAGGGATGAGGCGCCCCAAGCGAAGCTCTATCTCAATGAAACAGGGATTATCGGCTTAAATCCGTCCAGGCTAGCCACCTTTAAGGTCATTCTCAATTCTATGGTGGCCAATCAGGTGGACTTTGACGGCATCGGCATTCAAGGCCATATCGGAGACAACTTCACGGATATGGAGGATGTTTACGCCGATATGATGGAGATAGCGGCATACGGGAAGGAAATGAAAATAACCGAATTTGACATGGGAGCGGCGATCAGCCAAGACCGTGAATATGAGTCCAGCTTTACCAGGGATATGATGATCATGGCGTACAGTATGGAGAATATGACGGGGTTTTTCATGTGGGGCTTCAACAGCGGCATGCATTGGCTGGACAACGCTCCTGTGCTCAACAGCGATTGGACCCTGAAGGCATCGGGCGGCCAATATCTCGATCTGGTATACAACAAGTGGTGGACAGATGAAAGCGGCGCAACGGGAGCAGACGGGACATACAGCACACGGGGCTTTTATGGAGATTATGATGTCACGGTAACGGTCAACGGCACAACGAAAACCGTCCAGTTCCCCCTATATAAAGGGCAAACCAACACCGTCGAAATCATGCTGGAGGAATGACCTCAGCCTTATGGCCGCCGCTCCATCCCATACCTGGGAGAGAGCGGCTTTATTTCTTGCTGATCGCAGGGGGATCGCAGCTTTACATTGCCTGGAGCAGCAAATAGAATGAAATAAAGGCGCAGGTGATGAGGTTTGAAAACGCTTACCACAAAAATGGCCACTTCACTGAAGTGGAAGCTGACGGTGATGTTTTTCTCCGTCATTCTGCTTATTGTTATTGCGATTGCGGTGTTTTCCTATGAGGAATCCTCCCGGAGTATAAAAAGCGATATCGAACGCTTCAGCACCCAGATTCTCAAGGAATCCAACCTGAACCTGGAACGGTACTTCAGGGAATACGAGCAATTCCTGGCGAATATGGCGGCCAGCAGCAGCTACAGGCAGTGGCTGAAGGCCAATGAGGTATCGGAACGGATCAATGCCTTCAACAGCTTGAAGGATAATTATATCCACTCCTTCGCCACCATGCATCCGGAGATTCTGTCCGTAACCATCCTGAACAAAAACGGGAACGAAAACTCCTATACCCTTGAGAGAGAGCCTGCCCTGCGCTACGACTACTCCATGAAAAACGAGGTTTGGATGCCCAGGATTACCATCTCCAAGGAAATGACGATGCTGCTTTCCTCCAACGAGAATTATGTGGAGCTTGGCAATGACAGCATAAGCGACACCATAATCACCATTGTGAAAAAGTATGAGTTTACCTCGGATTTGCACGGCTATATCAAAATGGATATTGCTCCCCGTCCGATTCAAGCCATCCTGTCCGAGACCAAAATAGATGCCAACGGAATCGGACTGATTGTTGATGAACAAGGAATGCTCATTGCCTCCACCGATTCGGAGCACGCGGCCGGGCTGCTGCCGTCCTTGCTGGCAAACGGCTTGTCTGCGTCTGGGGAGGGCTCCTTTTTTCTGAAGGACAGCAGTCAAATGGTTACCTACCGCAGCATCGCCAAAACGGATTGGAGGATTGTCTCGGTTGTTCCCTGGCACGCGGTGGCGCGCAGCATCTACCGGGTGAAGAATGCAACGATTCTGATTGCCCTGATCGGCCTTGCCGTTGGTATGGTGCTGGTTGTATTGGTATCCGAATCCAGCACACGGAGGCTGAAGAAGCTAAGAGGGGTGATGTCCCAGACCGGCTTGAATAATCTGGAGGTCCGGGTGGACATTGAAGGCAGGGATGAGATAGCGGATGTAAGCCGGGTCTATAATAAGATGCTCGACAATTTGGAGTCTTCCCTCAAGGAATTGAACCAGTCCCGAACCTCCCGGCAGGAGGCGGTGCTGTCGGCTCTGCAGTCCCAGATTAATTCGCATTTTCTCTATAATGCACTGGAATCCATTAAGTTCATGGCCTATTTGGCCAATCAGGACGATATTGTCAAAACCACGCTGGCCTTATCCGATATGCTCCGGTACGTCTCCAATTACCGGAATACCTGTGTGCCTCTCCAGCAGGAAATACAGTACGTGGCCAATTATCTGCATATCATGCAAACCCAGTATGGGGAAGAGCTGACCTATGAAATCATTCAGGGGGCAGGCACAAATGAGATATTTTGCCTGAAGGCGGTCATCCAGCCCATCGTGGAAAACAGCATCCGATACGGCCTGGAGCAAACGGGGCAGCAGCTGTTTGTCCGAATCGAAACGGCCCTAACCCCGGAGGACTATCTGATGATCCGGATTTGCGATACGGGCCCCGGCTTCAATGGGGAAACGCTGGCCCGATTGAAGGACAAGCTGCAGCAGAACAATGCGGGTGCCCATTACCGCCAGCTCTCCAACATCGGTCTGCTTAATGTGCATTACCGGCTGCGGGTTTATTATGAGGATGAACAAGCGGGAATCACCATCAGCAACCGGATGGATCACCACGGCGCCGAGGTGATCATCACCTTGCCAAACCGCCCCGCCAAGGAGGGAGAGTCTGTTCATGAACCGAATCTTGATTGTGGATAATTCCCCTATCATCCGTACCGGATTGGCCAAGATGACGGAGAGTTATCCGGGGGAGGTGATGGTGTCGGGAACAGCGGCCAATGGCCAATTGGCGTTGGACTGGCTGGAAGGGCATTATGCGGATATTTGCATAACCGATATCCGAATGCCCCTAATGGATGGTCTGGCGCTTATCGAATATGTGAACGGGCATTACCCGTGGATGTCCAGCATCATTATTTCCAGTTACGATGATTTCACCTATGCCAAATCGGGCCTGGAGCTGGGAGCGGTGGATTATCTGCTCAAGCCGGTCAGCGAGGAGAATTTATACCGGGTATTGGATAAGGCGTTCCGGCGGATTCGGGAAACCCGGAATCATGCCGCCAACGGGCTGCTGCTAAAGCATCTGACCAGCCACCGGGACATGATGGCGCGATGGGTGGAGCATATCCGCTATAACCGGCATGAGACCATGCCATTATTGATTGTGGATACGCTGGATATGCTGGAAAAATGGGTGGACGGGCGGTATGATTTGCTGAACCCCCTGGCAATGGAATGGCTGTTCCTGGTGGTGGAGGAGCTGAAGCATGAGAAAATTACCTTCCATCTGGAAGAGGGCAGGGATTTGGGATTGGGTGACAAGATGATTGCCGCCCACAAGGTCAGATTTTACTTCCGCATATGCTGTGTCAGAAGGCTGGAGGAAGGCGCGCGTTATTTATTCCACATCATGAATGGGGACAGAAGCAACCAGACGCGCAAGGCCATCGAACGGGTCCAGGCTTTCCTGGAGGAGAACTATGCTTCCAAGGATGTAAGCCTGCAGCAGGTGGCGGATCATGTCGGATTCAGCAAAAACTACCTGTCGAATCTGTTCAAGCAGGAAACAGGCACCACCATATGGAATTATCTGCTCGATGTCCGGATGAAAAAAGCCAGGGAAATGCTTCTGAATACAGACCTGAAGCTGTACGAAATTGCAGACAGGCTCGGGTACAGCGAGCAGATTTATTTTTCGCGTATGTTCAAGGAGCGTTACGGGTTAAGCCCCTTGGAATTCAAAAAAAGGATCGAGCAATAATCAAGGAAGTGCCGCGGCGGAAGAAAACTAATATCTGCAATAATATACTATATGGTTTTTCACTGAAGATGTAGGCTATGAGAAGAGTGTGTAAGGGGGATTCTCATGGATATTGCATCTTTTTTGATTTACTGTACAATCGCTACGTTTACACCGGGGCCAACGAATATCGTTATCTTGTCCATCGTGAATCAATCCGGAGCCAAAAAAGCGATGAACTATTCATATGGAGCGACGGCCGGTTTCGGGCTGCTGCTTGCGGTTTCTGCCGCTTTGAATACGGTGCTGGTCACGATTCTGCCGAAAGTACTCCTCACCATGCAGGTTGTTGGCAGCATGTATATGCTCTATCTGGCATACCTGATGTTCCGGAAACATACATCAAACCCGACTGAGGTTCAGGCGGCTACCTTTATTTCAGGCTTTCTTATGCAGTTTTTAAATCCCAAGGTCGTCCTGTTTACCTTAACGGTGATTCCCGCCTTTATTTTGCCCTATTATCATGCTGTACCGGCGGTGACCCTAAGTATCTTGGCCATTACTGGTATAGGATTTTTGGCTTTTACCACATGGGTGCTTTTCGGGACTATCTTCCGGGTGTTTCTGCAAAAGCATAATAAGGTAGTGAATATCGCAATGGCGGTATTATTGGTGTATGCTGCTATCATGGTCTGGAAGTAGCCCAGCCTGGGATCGAGGTGCAGGGATGGAGAAGTTTCTCTATAAACAAGCGGCAGGCATCACTGCGCTGTCTGCAACGATGACTGAATTCAAGTATAAAAAGCATACGCATCAGGAATATGCCATAGGCGTTACCCTGCGCGGTATCCAACATTACCACTTGGACGGCTGCCTGCAATTGTCACATCAATATGGTGTTATGCTGTTTAATCCTGAACAGGCACATGATGGAATGGCCCACGATAAGGAGGGGCTTGATTATGTGATGCTGTACATGGATCCTTCCTTGCTTTTGGAGGTGCTGGAGAAGAAGGAGATTGTGCGCTTTTCAACCCCGATTGTGTACGATTACCGGCTTGGGCAGCGGGTCCTGGGTCTTTCCCAAGCTATACTGGGCGGGAAGGATGAGGCGTTATGCACGGAGTTATTCTTCGCTCTGGCGGACAGTCTTGTCCACACCGGTTCTTCTGCGGGAGCCAGGAAAGATGCCGTGGTCATAAAAAAAGCAAAAGACATGCTTCACGCCAATCTGGAGCATGTCCTTAAGCTGGAGGAGATAAGCAGGGAGCTGCATCTGTCCAAGTTTCAATTGATCCGGCTATTCAAGGCTCATATGGGGATTTCACCCTATCAATACTTTCTTAACTGCAAAATTGAACGTGCCAAGCTGCTGATCGAGAAAAACCGGGATGTATATTCTGCCGTTGCTGCCTGCGGGTTTGTTGATCTGTCCCATTTTAACAGACATTTTAAGAGTGTATACGGAGTCACCGCTTTTGAATATATTTCACATCTGAATTCTTAACAGGAACTTAACCCAATATCTAGAAAACCAATGCTACAATAGGAAATGAAAAAACGATATACGGGCTTCGGGTGGAGACGCTGAGAATACCTGCCGTACGTTTTGAGGAGACATTTTTTGATGTCTTCCAAGGCGTGAGCGCAGGTTTTTTTGCGCTTTTTTGTGCGAAGCTAATAAACAGGACAAGGAGTGGATGAGATGAGGAAATGGGCAGTTTGCTTTACCATGTTTGTGGTGCTGGTGGCACAGGTGATGGCTTCACCTCCGTCAGTGAAGGCAGAGGACGGCTTTGCCTCCAGCAAAACGCTGGCCATCGATGATTTGACGGTGTCCAACTTCGCCACGGGAAGGAAGGTGGTAACCCCCTTCGGGTACACCAGCGGCATTCAGGATGTGGAATATGTGCCTTCCGTGGGGACTGCACCGCTGGGAAGATTCTTCACGGTATTAAAAGGCAAAACCATCAAAAGCTCCAAGGTGGTAAACGGCAAGCTGGAATATGAATCGGACTTTCTGTTCCGGGACGACCGGAGCGGAGCAATCCTCGGGTCCAATGGCGACGTGTATCCCAAAACCAGCTTCACCCATACGTCCGGCATTTCGTACAAGGAAATTGGCGGGGTTCCGTATGTTTTTATCCATGAGTCGTGGGGGGACAGCAACCCGAAATACAAGGATGAGGTGCTTTACAAATGTAGAATTGACTACGCCGGCAAGCTGCTGCACATTGAAGGGGCAATGGTTGTGGCAAGCTCCGCTTCAGGATGGCCGGTTGCCCAAGACGGGCAACCCTTCAATACCGTACAGGAAATTTCCGGGGGAGGTATCGTCGGAGACTGGATGTATTCCATCGAATGGTCCTACAGCACAAGCGTGACCCCCACCACCCATGTCTTCAAGACCAACATTAACGACTGCACCAATCCGGGAACCCTCCGGCCCCGTCATGTCCAATATGCCACCACCTCGGTTAACGAGCTTCCGTTTATGCTGAACCAGGGGATCAAACATGTGAACGGCAGATGGTTTGTGACCCGGAACCCCAACGGCAGCGGTTTGTATGAGATCAAGATCAAGGAGGATGCGGCAGGCAATATTACCGGCGTGGATTATCTGGGCAAGATATCGGGTGAACGCAGTCTGGAGGAGGAGGGCATTACCGCTTATGAGGGCGATATCATCTATTACTATAACAATGCTCTGGAGAAATACCCTGCTTACCGGGTGGCACTCACGGCTAAGGTCCGGAAGGAACGGATTGAAGTGCCCTTAACTCGCATTATCGGGGCGCAAAACGATTATGATGATCTGAGAGTATACCAGGGTAACGCGGAGGTGCCCAGGGTCATCGCCAACGGCAAGCTGGTGTTCCTGGCGGATAATTCCACGCAAGGGCCCACCAATCCTTACCCCACATACACCATCCGGTACGGCAATGAGGCGCTTCCGGCCCCGGCTTATTCAACGGCTGACATCAACGCCATCAATAGCGCGGCGGTCACAGGGAATGTCACTGCTAGCTTGACGGAATCCTTGGGATATACGGATGATTTCTCCAAAAACACGTTGAGCCAGTATAAGATATATGACCTGGGAGACACCTCCGGTCCCTCCGGCTGGTCCATTTCCGGCGGGAAGCTGAACCAGCTCTCCAATCTGTACGGCCCTGTGGACAAGGGAGTGTCGTATCCTTATGAGCGGGGTACCCAGCTGATCCTGGACCGGGTATATGACGGGGATTGGGACTTGTCGGTAAAGGTCAAGGCAACGGATGATGACGGCATCGGTCTCGTCTTCGGGCAGCAGGACGGCGCCAATTTCTATTGTCTGGAGTGGGACAAGCAGTACGCGGGGCTTGGCTTCTGGAAGTCGGTCAACCAGGCCAATACCGGTACAGTGGTGGCACAGACGAAAGGATACGGGTATTCCACCAACACCTGGTACACCCTCTCGGTCCAAAAACGCGGCAGCGCTTATTCCTTCTACGTCAATGGGGAGCTGAAATTGCAGGCGGAGGATGCCACCTTCACCTCCGGCCGTGTCGGCTTATTATCCAGAGGCAGCACAGGCCTTTCCTTTGATGATTTCAGCATCAGCCAGCCGGGTGCCGCTTACATAGATGACCTTGCCAGTGAAGCAGAAGTAGAGTCTGTCCAATAAAAGAAGGGGGAAGGGGCTTGTGTACCCTGCCCCTTTTTCATCTGACCAGAAGGCCCAAAATCATCATAACCAGACCAAAGATAGCGGCGCCGCGTTTGATGCTGCGGTTGGAATTGGGGCGCATAAACAGGGTAATGAGGAACCCCAAGGGCAGGACAAGGCCGTTTAAATGGAAGGTAAAGCTTCCGAGAAAGTAATATCCCAACAGCTTGAGCACCAGGAAATCCTCATCCCGTTCCCGGCTTTTGTGGAGCAGAAGGACACCGGCAATCAGGATGAACAGCCAGAACATAAAATACATGATACACCTCCCGTATCCAGAAAATAGGACTTTACATAGTTTACGGAAACCGGCTTGGCCAGGTTTCTTTTTTGGGGGAAGAGGCCATAAACCGCTTGAGCTTGACACTCCCAATCATAGAGGTTATTATAGATACATGAAGTCCGTGATTGAAGGTGGTGAATCATCAATGAAGTTCTCTAAGGCAACGGACTATGCGCTGCATATTATGCTGTTTCTGGGCAATGCGGCCCGGGAGGGCAAGCATATCGGAGTCCAGCAGCTGGCCGAGCACCAGGGGGTTTCACCTACGTACTTGTCCAAGATCCTGACCAAGCTGGTCAAGGCGGGCATGGTTGAATCCGCCTCCGGTGCCAACGGCGGGTACCGGCTGAAGCGCAATTGGGAGAATATTTCGTTCCTGGACATTATCCATGCTATCGAAGGTACGGCCTCCCTGTTCGATTGCGGCCTTAATCATGGTCCGGAATGCCTTGTACAGAGGGTAATGGTAGCTGCGGAGGAGGAAATGGAGGCTTATCTGCGCAGCCAAAAGATATCCGAGCTGATCAAAACCGCTTCTTTCTCAATTTCCTGATGAAGAAGCGTTATTTTTTGGACTAATCGTAGACATTATGTATCCATGAAATCTGAATAAAGGGAGTACCATACGAGAGATGAATAAAGCGGATGATCTTGGAGCCTGGCCCATCAACAAGTTAATTCTGTATTACGCTGTCCCCAGCATCATCAGCTTGGTCATTTCGTCCATGTATACCATTGTGAACCGGATTTTTATCGGCCATATACCGGGGGTAGGGGCGCTTGCTCTGACAGCCATCGGTTTGACCGCTCCGGTCACGACCTTCTTGTTCTCCATCGCCGCATGGATAGCGGTGGGCGCCAGCTCCAGCATTTCCATCCGTCTGGGACAGGGGAAAAAGGCGGAGGCGGAGGCTTTGGCCGGGCATGCTCTCCTATTATCCGTTCTGGTGGGAATTGTGCTGAGCCTGATGTATACGCTGTTCCAGGATCCGCTTTTCCGGTGGCTGGGCATCCGTGGGGAAGGTTTGTCCTATGCCAAGGATTATATGGACATTCTCATGTGGGGAGCTGTTTTTCAGCTGCAAAGCTTTATATTTCCCAATTTGATCCGCGCCAGTGGAAGTCCCCGTTTTTCTGCGGTGATTACGGCAGCGGGGTGTCTGTTGAATATCGGACTGGATGTGTTGTTCATTAATCTGCTACAGTTCGGGATCAAAGGTGCGGCTATGGCAACAGTTCTGTCGCAGCTGGTGATGGCAGGAGCAGGAGCTTTCTATTTTGCCAAAGGGAAATCGGTGCTTCTGTTAGCCCGCCGTCACTTTGCCTTAACGCTTCCGGTTTTGAAGCCGATGCTCCTGATCGGGATGGTGCCGTTTATGAACCAAATGTCCATCAGTATTTCGCAGGCGGTGAGCAATTATTCATTAGCCCGTTATGGAGGTGAGGCCTACATCGCATCAATGGCCGCTATTACTTCAGTGATCTACATGGCCATGATGATTGTGAACGGATTCTCCCAGGCAACTCAGACCATTGCCGGCTTCAATTATTCCAGAGGCAATCAAACCAGGGCGTTCCAAACTCTGGTGCTGTCCGTGGTGTATAGCAGTGCCGCCATGCTGATGGGTTTTGGATTTCTGCAAGGGTTCCCCGGCTTTTGGGCCAAGCTGTTCAGCCCCGACCCGCAATTGATTGAAGTGGCGGCGGAGGGCTTGCGGCTTTACTCCTTCGTTGTGTTCTTGGCGCCTCTCTTCTTGATCGGGAGCGGGTTTCTGATGGTGACGGGCAAGCCCAAAACAGCCCTTGTGCTGGTGATTTCCAAGCAGTGCCTGATCTTAATGCCGCTCACGCTTTTGCTGCCGCCCCTGATGGGTACCAGAGGGCTGTGGCTGGCCCAGCCATTGACGGAGCTGATAATCGGCATGGCGGTGGCCGTTATTTTGCTGAAACTGTATAAGCCGGTGCGGAAGATGGAGTCCCGGAAGGAATCTATTCCATTATAAATAAGGAGTTGGGATACATGAAGGAGCTTATGGATACATCCGTGTGGGAAAGAGCGTGGAAAGAGGACCCGTTCACTGCGGTGAACAGAATGAGGAAGGCGGGAATCGACCCTGTGCATGCCTTCGACAAAAAGGCGGAGTCCTTCAACAAGGAGGTTTTTAGCGAGGAGGGCAGGCGCAGGGCCAGACGGATCATTTCTTGGCTGGAGGATCAGGGTGTGGTGCTGAACGGGGCCGCCATACTGGATATAGGGGCAGCCTCCGGCGGGTTTACGGTCCCATTCGCCCAGGAGGGGGCCCAAGTGACAGCGTTGGAGCCTTCGACGCCTCTTGTCCGGTTGTTGGAGGAAAATGTGGCGGAGCTTACAGCCGCCGGTACGGTCGGCATTGCTGCCGAACCCTTCGAAGATATTGACCTTGCCGCCAAGGGCTGGGAGAAGGCGTTTGACCTTGTGTTTGTATCCATGTGCCCGGTGCTGACGGATTGGGAGGCCGTGGAGCGGGTGCTGAGCTGCGCCAGACAATTTTGTTATATGAGCACGATGGTGGGATCCCCCGAACACAGTCTGTTGGATGAACTGTGGCCCCTGGTTACCGACCGGCCCGGCAAACCCGGCAATATGGAAATGGCCTACCTGACCCAATTGCTGCTGTTGAAGGGTTATGCCTTCCAGTCGCTGGTGACCCGTGAAATCAAAACCACGGTGCTGACCCACTCGGCTGCCTTCGATGAAGCCATCTCCATGCTGAAGGTGTCCGGTATTGACGCAGATGAGCGGGTACGCAGTATTGTAGCGGAGCATCTGGCCCGGAATTATCCAGACGGGGAAGTGACCATCCGGCAAGGAGGCCGCTTCGGCAAGGTGCTGGTCCGGCTGCAAAGCCAGCATATGTACAGCAGGGGTGAAGAGCAGTAAGGAGAAAATGGGATACGTAAAGCGAAATAATGCAGCATGGGGCGAAAAAGCGGTGTAAGACACCCTCCAGCAGGTTTTCTCGACACGCCCTTAACGGTTATATGAAGGTTCGGCGGCTCCGGGGATGTGAGGAGCCGTTTTTTTGTGCAGGAATTTCCATAATCATGGTAAAATGTGAGGGAGATGGTGGAAGGGGGACGCAGATGAATCAGGTTACGCATGCTGTCCGGAATCCGAGAGGGATCCAATTGATCATAGCGATGGCGATACTGAGCTTAAATTTTTGGATCATGGTACGCCGTTTGGATGAGAAATCCGGAACCACGGATTATATTGTCACGTGGGGAACATTTTTCATTGTTGCAGCTGTCCTGCTTGTGACTGTGTACCGGGCTCTGCAGAAGCCCGTCGAGCTGCAGCTGGAGAAGGGAAGGGTCTTGCTGAGAGGGCACACCCTTCCGGCAGAGGACATCCGGGTCATTATGATAAACGGCTATTTTTCACCGTTGATCGGCATTAAACCTTATGGAAAACGGATAGTGCCCGTGCCCTTCTGCTTCCGTTTTGTCCGGGACCAGGGGCAGGACGATCTTATCAAGTGGGCGAAGGATAACGGAGTGAAGCTGGTGTATAAACGGTTTTTCCGGTGGTTGTAGGTGTTATGGAAATGGGTTAAAAAGGAATATCAACATATAAAAGCAGAAATTAATAACTGGAGGTGGATGCGGTGAGACTGCTGATTTTGGGAGGCACTGTGTTTTTGGGGTATGCCCTTGCCGAGGAGGCGGTGGCGCGCGGGCATGAAGTGACGATTTTCTCCCGGGGGAAATCGGCCTCGGGATTGTTATCCAATGTGAAGCACCTGATCGGGGACCGGGACGGAGGGCTGCAGGCGCTGGAGCAGGGCACATGGGATGCGGTCATCGACACCTCCGGTTATGTGCCCCGGCTTGTGAAGGCCAGCGCTGAGCTCTTGGAGGGGCGGGTGGGACAGTATACCTTTATCTCCTCCGTATCCGTCTACCGGGATCTGAGCCGGCCCGGCGCCGTCGAGGAGGACGCGGTGCTGGAGCTGGAGGACGCGGAGAGCGAGGACGTGGCGGCCCATTACGGCGCCTTGAAGGCGCGCTGCGAGGCGGTGCTAGCCGAGCAGCTGCCCGGGCGGGTGCTGGTCATCCGCCCCGGTCTGATCGTCGGTCCGCGGGACCCCACGGACCGCTTCACGTATTGGCCGTCGCGGATCGCCCGCGGCGGGGATGTGCTGGCACCGGGGCCCACGGCCGCGCCGGTGCAGATCATTGACGTGCGCGACCTCGCGTCATGGATTCTATCCATGACGGAGGCCCGGCGCACGGGGGTGTTCAACGCGGCCGGGGAGCCGGGCCGCGTCACGATGCAGGCGCTGCTGGAGCGAAGCTGCAGCGCCCTGAACCCGTCCGCCCGGCTGGTGTGGGCGGATGGGGATTTTCTCGCCGGGCAGGGCGCCGGCGCGTGGGTGGAGCTGCCGCTGTGGCTGCCGGCCAGCGGCGAAACCGCAGCCTTCACCGGCCTGGTGCAGGTGAAGGTGGACAAAGCCCTGGATGCGGGCCTGTCCTTCCGCCCGCTGGAGGAGACCATCCGCGACACGGCGGAGTGGGACGCCGGCCGCCCCACGGATATCCCGCGCAAGGCGGGCTTGGCTCCGGAACGGGAAGCGGAGCTGCTGGCGGCGTGGCAGAGAAGGCAAAGTATGTAAAGCTAAGGCTAGGGCGTGACTGAAAACTCCGAGGGGAGCAGATTAGCCTGAGTTTTTGTTCCAGGCAAGGTGCTTTTTTGAAGGCGTACCGGGGGTACGTCAAGCAAAAGTAAAGCAGGATGTGGTAACCTTCGAACCGGACGCCGACCGCCGCTGCGCCAACAAAAACGTAACGGAACTATCCGACCCTTAGAGACGAAATTCAGCCATCTGGGCGGGGTAACGGAACTCAGCGGCCGTTAGCGGCGGAATTCTTACGATTTCGCCGCTTCTTAGCCTGCTAAGGGCGTCTCAGTTCCGTTAGCTCCGGCAAACCACTATTTTAAGCTTGTAAGAGCCGCTCAGTTCCGTTAGCCCATGGTCCCCTCCGCCTTAGCCATTCTTTAGCGTAGCCGTCCCCGTCCATCCGTCATTGCATTGCGCGCCGCCGATCCCCAGTGTATTTGCGCAGGAACGGGGGAAGTCGGCAGCACGAGGATGGCAGAGTGCGATGGGCTGGGGAAGAGCGGTGTGACGTGCGTTGGGCGATACGAGGGCGGCCAGTCCATACCCTCCCGGACAACCCCTGGAGCCGGCTTTCGGGAGGACGAATTTTTTTGTCCGGCTTCTCCGCAGCCGCTTCACAAAAATGGTATAATAAGGCATACGAAAACCGGGGAGTGTCCAGTCTTCTATGCTTGCAGTCCTGATTATTTTATGGACAGTGGGTCTTGTCCTGCTTGTCTTTGATCCGCGTAAGCCCTCTGTCCGGTGGATGGCCGGATTCCTGTTCTGCGGCGGGGCCGGCGGGCTTTCCGCTGTCATCGGCGATACCCTTATGCCTTACGGGGACATACACGGCTATACCCCGGCCATGCAGGATTGGCTGGACCGGGCCAGAATTGTCTTTTCGCTGCTCCAGTATTACGGGCTGCCCTTCACCTTCATCATGTTTGCCTCCCATTATAATCCAACCCGGCTTTCCGCCAATCTGCGCAAGGCTCTTCCGTATGCGGTGCTGGCGCCGGTGGCCTTTATCCTGCTCACCCTTCGCCCCGTGCATCCCATTCCCTATCGGGCTGTCGTATTCTGGGCTATACCCGTGGTGGCTGCTGGGGCTTATCTGGTGCTGAGCCGCCGGGAAACGCTGTACCTGCTGCGGCGCAACCACCGTTATACGGCCGCCGCCATTGTGCCTGCCGTTCTGTATTGCTCGGTGATGAACTATCTGCTGCCCGCCTTTGGCTTTACCGAAATGTGGCGCTACAACACATGGGCCATCGTGCTGGCCTTTGTGATTTTCGTAATCGCCATCTTCAAATACGGGTTTCTCGATATGCAGGTGCTCCTGACCCAAAGGAGGCTGGATATCTCCCTTCGGGCCATGACCTCCGGTACGGCGGTGTTAAACCATGCCATCAAGAATGATGTGGGCAAAATGAAGCTGTTTACCGATAAAATTGCCGCTTACGCTGCCGACACCAACCAGCCTGAGCTGCTGCAGGACATCCGTGTGATTGAATCGGCGGCAGGGCATATCCAGGAGATGATCGCCCGGGTGAAGGGCCAAACCCAGGAGCTGGAGCTGCGGCGGTCGCCGCTTGACCTTGGGGATGTGCTGCTGGAGCTGTCCCGACAGGTGAGTGTGGGTTTGCCTCCGTCCGTAGAGGCGCAGTGGGAGCTGGACGGTCCGCTTCCGCTGACAGCAGACCGGACGCAGCTTGTGGAGACCGTGCAGAATCTGGTGAACAATGCTCTGGAGGCGATGCCGCAGGGTGGGCAGCTGGCGGTTCGCGCCTATGCAACACCCAAGTGGGTAGTCGTGGAGGTGCGGGATACCGGATGCGGTATCAGCCGGGCGGAGCTGAAGCGGGTGCTGGAGCCCTTTTATACCACGAAAGCAGCCTCCAACCGGAATTTCGGTCTGGGTTTATCTTATTGCTATCATGTGATGAAGCTGCATAAGGGAAACCTGCACGTGGAAAGCCTCTATGGCAAGGGCACAACGGTAACCATTCATTTTCCCAAATAGTATTGCAGGTGCTGTAGAAGCCTAGAGGAGGAGGACCGCATGAAACACATCCGGTTATTGCTGGTGGAGGATGACGGGGATTGGCTGCGCGGACTGGAGGCGTATCTGTCACGGGAGCCGGACCTTCAGGTGGCGGCAGCGGTGTCTACCCGGGAGGCGGCGGAGCAGGCGGTAGGAGAGGTCCCGTTCGATGTGGCGCTGGTGGATATTATGCTGCACGGCGCTGCCGACGGCATCGATCTGGCCCAACTGATCTGCCAAACCACAACGGCCCGGGTGGTGATGCTCACCTCTCTTCAGGAGAAGGAGATGATATTCGACGCGTACCGGGTGGGAGCCATCGATTATTTGGTGAAGTCCGAGTTTACGGACATTCCCGCCGCCGTCCGGGCGGCTTTTGCCAAGGAATCGCCGATGAATGCCTATGTGGCCGGACAAATGCGGGAGGAGTTCAGGCGGCTGCGCCAGCTGGAGCAGGAATACCGGGTCAAGGAGCTGCGGGACAAAATTACCCCCTCGGAGCTCCAGGTGCTGAGGATGATCGATGCCGGCCATACGCAAACGGATATTGCCGACAAGCTGTACCTGTCTTTGCGGACCATCAAGGTCCATGTGGGCAATGTCCTGAAAAAGCTGGGCGGCAGCACCAGCAAGGAAGCAGCCCGCCAGGCTCGTGATTTGGGTTTGTTCGATGAGGAGAAACAGGGGTAGCGGTTTGTTGCCGTTTGGTCGGAGTGTACTCAAGGTTCCCATGCAAATCTGCAGCTTTTTCTGCAGATTTTTTTGCGTTTTCCAGAGGGGGTACTAGAGAAAGTTAGTACTTATGGCGGCGGCATTTTTGCTCCACAATAAGGGTAAGACCTGGTCCTAAAACCAAACCATGAAAGGGGCTTACCCCAATGCAGGAGCTGTTCAAAAAACACTGGACGTCATTCCTGGGTGCGCTGTTCGTCATCTTCTCCATTCTGTATCTGTTCAAGTACACATTGGATCAAGGCTGGATTACCAACTCGATGAAAACAGGAGCGGGGCTCCTGAGCGGAGTGGGGCTGGGCCTTGTAGGCTTCAAACTTATTCTGAAGCAGCGTTTCCTGATTGGTGAAATCATCAGCGGCTTGGGTGGCGCCATCCTGTACGCTACCTTCGCTTTCTCCGGTATCTATTTTGCCCTTTGGGACTCCATTACCGTTTTTATCGCGATGCTGGTCTTAACCATTGGCTTAACCGTGCTGTCCTACCTGTTTGACCTGCGGATCTTGATGAATCTGGCTCTCCTTGGCTCTCTGGCGGCGCCGTTGTTCCTTCGCCCCGAACAGGATCAGACCTTCTCCTTGTTTCTGTATCTTCTTGTCCTGAACAGCGGCTATTTCTGGCTCAGCGTCCGCAAGCATTGGGCGGAATTCCGGCTCCTGGCCTTTGTAGGCACATGGGTGACGTATGCGGTGTATGTGCTTCATTTTGACCCGGCTATGGATACCGTTTGGAGTATGCCGGTGCGGTATGCCACCGCTACCTTCTTCTTCTACGTGCTGGGTTTTCTCATCTCCTCCTGGAAGGTGAATCCCCGCTTCGACGGACTGAATCTGTACCTGGGCTTCGTGAATGCGGTGCTGTTCGGAAGCTGGTGCGTGGTGCTGTTGGGCGGCATTCTGGAGATGGCCTATCCTTTAGCCGTAATGGGGCTGGTTTACCTGCTGCTGGCCTGGACGGCATACGGTATTGCCGGCAAGCAGGCTACGTTTGCGGTAAGCTTCAAAGCTGCAGGAGGCGTGCTGCTGCTTCTGCTGGCTTTTTCCGAAATGGGGAAAGGGCTGGCGATTAAGCCGCTGATTAGCGTGTATGTGTGGGGTGGGCTGGCAGTTCTTCTAATGGCCGGAGCCAAACGCTTCCGGATGGAAGGGCTGCAGCTGATATCCATGGTGATCTGGGTTGGCGTCACCTCGTATTGGTTCAACACCACCTGGGAGGTACCGCGGGGAGAATGGTTCGGCGTCTATCTTCCGTTCCTGAACGGGGCAGCCTTTGCCTGGATGATGCTGGCCGCTCTGGGCTTCTGGTACTCCCTCTCGGTCTCCTTCGCCGCTCTGAAGGAGGATGGACGCAGATTCCTGTCCTGTCTCTTCGCGGTAGCCGGACACCTGATCGTCGGAGGGCTTCTGACCCTGCAAATCGGCAATATGTTCACGGAATATGATTGGGGCAGCTTTTGGATTCTGAATCTGACCCTGTCGGTGACCTGGGGCGTTTATGCCCTTCTCCTGTTCCTCTGGGGGGCATACAGCAAACAACGGCTGTTTCGGTACTTCGGCTCCGCTGTGCTGGTCCTGGTTTCCGTCAAGGTGCTGTTCTTCGACCTGTCCGGTGGCGACAGTATTTACAAGGTGCTGATGCTGCTCATTATGGCTGTTATCTCCTTCACAATCTCCTACATCAATTACCGGTGGAAAACAGTTCCTGCTGCACCGTCCTCCTCCGGCGGACCGGAATATCCGGACGATGATCCGTTTCCCCTGGCAGCGCAAAGATGCGCAGCCGGTAAGGAAGCGGCGGTGGAGTAGCCGGAACGAGTTTGGTTATAGCGAAGATCAGCTAAAATAGGAAGTCCCCTCACACTAACTTTCTATTTTTCCCAAGATATTTCACCTTTATGATGGCAGTATAGCGCCAAAAAGGAATGGGAGAATAGTGATGAAGCAGACAATCCAAGGAATTTTGTTTGATTCAGGCCGGGTTCTGAATGGACCAAGCACCGGGAACTGGTGGATACCGCCCCGGTTTTTTTCCATTGTGAACAAAAAACGTTACCGCTCCCTCGACAAAGCCCTCATCAGCAAAGCTTTTCAGGAGGCCAGCGTCTATTTGTCCAAACAAAGCAGGATCCGGGATATGGAGGAGGAATTTGACCTTTTCCTGGAGTTTTACTGGATTTTTTCGCAGGCTTTGCCGGAGCTGGAGTTATCCGAGGAATCCATTTGGCTATTAGCCACCGACATGGTGTACAACGGGAAGAAATACCGTTTTTTCGACGATGCGCTGGAGCTGATCCCTTCACTCAGCAGAAGATACCGGCTGGCTGTGGTCTCCGATGCTTGGCCGTCCCTGGACCATGTTTTCCGTGAGGCGGGCTTGCGGCAATATTTTTCGTCCTTTGTCCTCTCCTCCGAAATCGGGGTCACCAAACCGGATGGGCTGATGTATGCCAGAGCGCTGGAAGCCCTTGCCCTGCAGCCGGATCAGGCGGTTCTGGTGGACGACAATCCGGCCAATTGCGAGGGCGCCCGCAAAATGGGGATTCCCAGCATCCTTTTGTGCCGGGACTGGCGCCTCTATTGGTACCACACCTTCAAAACCCGGGATTACCCGGTGGTCCGCAATTTGCAGGGTGTAATGCGCTGCATCTGAGCATTTTAAAGGACGGAGAGGGGGCAAAACGGATGAAACCTGTGGTCCAGCTGCTTCATTTTGGGTATCACCAGGCCATGAGCTGCATATTCCCGGTTGCCATATTCGGGACTCTGGCGCTCACCCGCATCTGGGATGTGCCATTCCTGCACCGGTATGACGCTATTCTGCTGATTCTGCTTGCGGTGCAGTACCTGATGTACCTCAGCGGGCTGGAGACCTGGGATGAGATTAAGGTGATCTGCCTGTTTCACGTCATCGGGCTGGCGCTGGAATTGTATAAGGTGCACATGGGGTCCTGGTCCTACCCGGAGCCGGGGGTTTCCAAGCTGTTCGGCGTACCCTTGTACAGCGGGTTTATGTATGCCAGTGTGGCCAGCTTTATGTGCCAGGTGTGGCGGAGGCTGCGGATGGATATGACGGGGTGGCCCGGCGGGATGGCTTCGTTTGCCCTGGGCGGTGCCATCTATTTTAATTTTTTTACCCACCACTTTATTCCGGATTTCCGCTGGTGGCTGACGGCGCTGGTGTTTGTGGTTTTCCGCAAAACGTGGATCATCTACCGGGTGCGGGCCGCTACCTACCGGATGCCGCTGAGTGTTGCCTTTTTGATTGTGGGCTTCTTTATCTGGGCGGCGGAGAATATCGCCACCTTCCTGGGCGCCTGGACATATCCGGACCAGCGGGAGGCCTGGCGGATGGTGGGCGTGAGCAAAATCAGCTCATGGTTTCTTTTGGTCATCATCAGCGTCATCATCGTGGCCCAATTGAAGCATGTGAAGGCGGCAAGAAGGGCGGAGCCGGGGTAAGCGTTGGGGTGTGGTGGGGGATTCCAAGGCTGGACGTAAACACTGTTATCTGCCTGGACCACAGTCTGGGGCAGTAGAGGCTCAGCCTCCGCTACACGGATCCTTCTGTCTGGATAAACAAACACAAAAGCCCTCCGCAAAATTGACGGAGGGCTTCGCGTGCAGTGGCAGCCAAGGGCGGAGCTTTCCGGTCCTAGGCTGCTGTTGAGTTTGGTAAGGCGGGGCGCGTGTCCCGTGGTGGTTGCTGGTTTTGCGCGGGTGGGTGGGCGCGTAACGGAACTATCCGACGCTTAGAGGCTGATTTTGGCATAACTCCAACTTTAACGGAACTGAACGACCGTTAGCGGTGAATTTGTTGTGTTTTGGGCACTTGGTGGCGGGCTAAGAGCGTCTCAGTTCCGTTAGCGCCTGCAAAGCGTGAATTTTGGTTTGTAACGGTCGCTGAGTTCCATTAGCGCATCAGGGCATCCTGGTTTGCGGTATCTCGGATCGCGGCATCACGGATCGGTCTCTCGCATCGCAGTATCTAGGATCGGTCTCTAGCATCGCGCCATCCGAATCGCGGCATCTCGCACCGCAGCATCCTGGCACAGCAGCATCTCGTATCGCAGCATCTCGGACGGACCACCACAAAGCAAGGTAGTTTCCCAATCACAAATCCTTCCGGCTAAACGCCCGGCAGCCCAACCAAAGCAGTACCGCCGCATACCCCACCGTGTAGAGCAGATACATGTTGGAGGGGATGCTGGGGATGGAGAAGGGGCCTAGATCGGACACGGCCATTCCCGCCCAATCCGCGCCGCCCAAAACCTCGTATAGGCTTCGTTTGTAGACGGAGTCGGTGGGCAGGAGCAGACTGGTCACGAGGAAAAACTTCTGCACGGCGGGATGGGTGTCCCCATAGATGGAGACGCCCTCCACCAGGCCGGTGAACAGGGCAAATCCGTACAGCAGCGCGGCGCAGATGCCGTTGCCCAGCATAGGCAGGTAGACGGAGCCCAGCATGGTCAGGGAAAGCAGCAAGAGCGGCATCCAGATAAACAGCCCCAGCCCCCGCAACAGATCGCCAGCAAAAAGGGGGATTCCTGCCAGGCTGTGAACAGTCCACACAACGGACATATACAAGATAGCGCTGTACACCGCGATCCAGACGGCATGACCCAGCCACTTGGACAGATACAGCTTCCAGCGGGATACGGGCCTGGCGGCTACCGCCAGCAGCAACCCGCTCTCCTGTTCACCGGTGACCGTTCCCATAGCGGAGAAAAGAACAAAGAAGGCGGCCAGGAACTGGGCGAAAAACAGCCCCATCACCATAAGCACCATGCCGTTCAGCAGCCGTTCGGCAGAGGAGCTTTGGCCCAGTCCCCCTGCACCCACCAATTCCCGCACACCGAAGGCGAACAGGATCAGGAAGAGGGCGGTCAGAATAAGGGTTACCAGGAACACCCGCTTGCGGGTCAGCTCCTTGAAAATAGCCGGAATGTATGCCGTCATGAGCGGTCACCTCCTTGCCGGGACTGGGCCATCCGCAGGAACCAGGCCTCCAGGCTGCCCTTTTCGGGGCCGGATTCATAAAGCGTCAATCCGCTCCGGATGAACAGGGAGCACAGATAACCGGCCTGCTCCCGGTCGGTGACCCGGGCGGTGAGCACCGCATCTCCGTCCGGGCCGGACTCCTCCAGCCGCAGCATGGAGGAAAGCGCCCCGCCTGCGCTTTCGTTCAGCTCCGCCCAGCTCTCCGGCAGCCAGCCGCCCAGCCGGAAGCGCCAATTGGCGGCGTTGCCGTCCTCGGCGCTGCTAAGCAGCTTGTGCAGCGGACCTGCAGCCAGCAGCTCGCCGCCGTACAGGAAAGCGGCTTCGTCGCACAGATCCTCCACATCCTCCAGCAGATGGGTGTTCAGAAATACAGTGACACCCTTCTCCCGCAGCCGCTTCAGCAAGCTGCGGATTTCGTAACGCCCGATAGGGTCAAGGGCGGAGGCGGGTTCGTCCAGAATCACCAGCTCAGGGTCCAAGAGCAGAGCCGATGCCAGCCCCAGACGCTGCTGCATCCCCTTGGAGAAGCCGCCCACCCGACGGTCCGCTGCCTCTGCCAGCCCCACCAGCTCCAGCGTGTCCCGCATCCGGGTGCGGAAAGCGGTGCCGCGTATCTCACGCGGCTGGAGTCCGCCTAACTGGGCATGAAACCGGAGCACCTCCACGGGGGTCAGCCAATCCTGAAAGCGGAACAGCTCGGGCAAATACCCGAGCTTGCGCCGCGCCTCCGGCCGGCCCAGCGGATGGCCGAGCACGGTCCCGCCGCCGGAATCGGGGCGGTGCAGACCGGCCAGCATTTTGACGAAGGTGCTTTTGCCCGCACCGTTGGGGCCCAGGAGGCCGAAGATGCTGCCCTCCGGCACCTGCAGGGTAATGCCGCGGCAGCCGCCGCGGCCATTGTAGGTTTTGGTCAGTTCAGCCGTGTCGATCATCATGGCCGGACAAGCTCCTCCGCTGCCTTGCGGAAAGCGGCTTCCGTCGGGAAATCCTGGGCAGTCCCGCTTAACAGCCCCATCCGGTCCCCTTCGAGCCAGAACACATAACGGGTATTCCCGTCGGTAACCAGCAGGGCGTCATGACCGCCGAGCTTCATTGTAGTTGTGACGCCTTCATATGCCGGTACCGGCAGGGTGGTTTGCCAATCCCCGATGGCGGCCAGCTTGGTCCGGAGACTGTCCGGCAGCACAGGCAGGCCCAGGATGGCCTCCCGGACAGTGGCCGGATCGATGCCGCCCTCCACCGTCAGCACGGGTTTGCCGAATTGAAGCAGACGCACCGGCTTGCCCGACAGGATGCCCTCGGAAGCAATGCCATCCGGAACATGCAGCATGATGGCCTTGCCATCGGCTTGGGTGGGCAGGAGGGTTGGGCTGCCCAACCGCGCCAGCATCCGGTTGACGGCCTGCACATTCAGTGTGAAGGTAAGGGAGGATTCCGGCTGGTATTCCGGTTCGCCGGCATTCTGCAGTTGGATCAAGGAACCGCCCAGCCGCTCATTGGCTTCCTTCCAGGATACAGCCCGGGATTCTCCTCCTCCGGATTGGGTCAGGCTGCCGAATTGGGCCAGATTGAAGCTTTGGTCGCCATCCGGGGAACCCCGCTCCAGCAGATTGGAGATGGCGGTCAGATCATCCGCCGAAATACCCACACCCACCATATGCTGCACCCGGAAGGTCTGCATCATGGCCGCTAACGCCCGGTCGCCGAGAGGGGTCGCAAACATACTCACCGCCACCACAGCGGCAGCCGCTCCCGCAGCCAATCTCCGCAGCCGGCGCCTGCCCGGCTTTTCTGCCCGCCAGGAGCTGTTCCCCCGGTAAGCCTGCTGCACACTCGGAACTTTCGCCGTTTCCGCAGCCGTTGCGCTTTGTACCGCTTCTACTCTCCATGCCTCCGTCTTTTTCATATCCGTTGCACCTTCCGTTTCATATTGGTTTTGAAGCTTCTCCCACCGGGCCTGAGCTTCCGCCTCCAGCGACAACAGGCCATTCTCCCCGTACTTCCGCTTCAGCTTTTCGTCGATCTGTGCAGCCCGCTTTTCAAATTCAGCCAGTCTGTCTTCCCCGGGTCCGTACTTCCGCTTCAACTGCTCATCCGTCCCGGCAGCCAATTGCTCAAACCGCTCCCATGCCCGCTCCGTATCAAACGCCGGCTCACCGCCGGTTCGTTTCCGTCCGTCCGCCATGCTCTTCCTCCTCCTGACCGTATTTTTTCTTCAGCCGCTCCTCCGCACGCGCCAGCAGGGAGCCGACGATTTTCGGATTTATGTTCAGCCTGTGGGCAATCTCTTCGTAGCTGTAGCCTTCCTCCCGCAGCAGCAGGGCGGTCCGGTCCCGGTCCGAGAGCTTCTGCAGCACCCGGCGGACAACGTCCTTTTCCCACTCGCGGATCACCTCCGTCTCTCCCGAAGGGGCGGAGCCGTCCGACCAAACCGCCACACGTGCGGTTTCCTTGGCCAGTAAGGTCCTGCCGGAGGCCTGCTGCCGCAGGTAATCGTAGCCCACCCGGGTCAGCACCCGGTGGAGCCATGCGCCCACGGCCTCCAGCCGGTCGGGGGGATTGCGGTAGAGCCGCAGGAACACCTCCTGGGCCAAATCCTCGGCTGCCGCATAATCTCCGGTTAATGCATAGAGCTTCCGGGCCACGCCGGGATAATGCTCCCGGAACAGCCGCTGGAATAGCTCAGGTATCCGTGCGTCTTCCTTCATGGTGCCGCCGTCCCCCTTTCGTTATTAAGACGGATGCCGGGCTGGGTTTGTAGCAGGTCTCCAAAAAAATCCCGTTCCCATTATTGTTGCAAAATTTTACAAATTATTCATTGACAAAATAAACCAAAAGATTTATTTTAAAGTAGATTTATCCTTATATTAAGCGAATATTACAGAATTTTCGACACCGAGTGGAGGAGTAATAATGAAGACTGTTGCAGATCATCTGGCGTTGGCCCTTCGGCGCCTGGAGGTTACCCATGCATTCGGCATTATCGGCAAGTCCATTTGTCCCGCAGCCTTGAAGATGGTGGATTACGGCATCGAGTTTATCCCGGGAAGGCATGAGGCCAGCTCCGGTTTTGCCGCAGCAGGTTATGCACTGCAGACCGGCCGCCTGGGAGTGGCCTTCGGAACCTCCGGCCCGGGGGGAACCAACCTCTTGACCGCAGCCGCCCATGCCAAAGCCAACAATCTTCCCGTCCTGTTCATCACCGGACACCAGTCCATCAAGGAGCTGGGTCTGCCCCAATGCCAGGACTCCACTTCCTATCTGGCCGATCTGGCGGACATGTTCCGGCCGGCTACCCTGTTCAGCAAGCTGGTGGAGCGGGCGGACCACTTCCCGACCCTGTTTAACCATGCTATTGCGGCTGCCCTGGAGGGCAAAGGCGGCCCCGTACATCTCTGCATTCCCTTCGATGTCCAGTCGGAGCGCCTGGAGGAATTCCGCCTTGTGATTCCCCAGCGGGAGCCGCTGGTCAGTTTGGGCAACCGGGAACGGGCTATTGAGGCCATCAACCGGGCGGAGCGTCCCGTGATTATTGCCGGTAAGGGCGTCAACCGCTCCGGCGCCCATGAGGAGCTGGTCCATTTTGCCGAAACCTTCAACATCCCGGTCGTCACCACCCCCGGCGGCAAAGGTGCCATCGCCTGGGATCATCCGCTGTACCACGGGCCTGTGGGCGTAGGCGGCTGCACACATGGGGACGGGCTGCTCAATAGCAGCGACCTGTTCATCGTCATGGGCTCCCGGCTGAGCGATATGACCATCTGCAACCTGAAGCCCCAGAACCATCCGGCCACGCTGGTGCAATTTGATATAGACCCAACCTTCGTCGGCAAAATTCTCACCTCCCGGACCATCCCGGTAACCGGGGATCTACGGCATAACCTGCGGCAGTGTCTGGAGGCGGTGGAAACAGCGATTTTGCCCAAGCGGGATACGGAGACCCATGTGAACTATTCCGATGCCCTGCCGGTACTGCTGGGGTTATCTCTGGCTTCAGTGATGCAGCGGATGGGGGATTTGGTGCCGGAGCGGTCTACCCTGTATGTGGATGACGGAAGCCACGGCTTCAACGCGGTCAAATGGTACAAGGTCAAACGCCCGGGCAGCTTCGTGTTTGACTCCTATTTTGCGTGTATGGGCAATGCCATCGGCATGTCCATCGGCGCCCAATGCGCCGCCCCGGACGAAACGGTATTCTGCATTACGGGAGACGGCTGCTTTATGATGCTGGGAGCGGAGATCAACACCGCGGTGTGCAAGGAGCTTCCGGTGATTTTCATCGTGGTAAACAATAAGCAGCTGGACATGGCCCTGAAGGGGATGGAAAAAACCACCGGTCGCATCGACGGGACGATTTTCGAGGTGCCGATGGATGCCAGCCAATTCGCCCGCTCTCTGGGGGCCGCCGCCTTCCGCTGCGAAACCATGGAGCAATTCGAGCAGGCGGTGCAGGATGCCGTTTCCCTGAAGCGCGCAGCCGTGATCGAGCTTCTGACCGACCGTTCGGAAATCCCGCCTACCGCTCACCGGGTGCTGGTGATGAACTAATCCTTACATAAGATTATACTTTCATTTTCCAAGGAGGAATTTACATATGAAAGAAACATCCGAGATCGGTCTGGAGCATTTTCTTGATTTGTCCGGGGATTACGGGGCCAAGGCCCTTGCCCCTATCCAGGAGCATTTTCCGGAGCTGGCCCAGTATATTCTGGGGGTGGCGTACGGGGATATCTTCCAAACCAAGTCCATCAGTCCGGAGTGGCGGGAGGTTTGTCTGATTTCCTCCCTGATCACTATGGGGCAATACGAGCAGCTGGGTGTGCATTATGCCATGGCTCTGAAGGTGGGCATGACCGTGGATGATATCAAGGCCATTCTGCTGCATCTGGTTCCCGCCATCGGCGAGCCAAAGGTCATCTCCGCCTTTAACGTGCTGCTGGCTACCTTGAAGGATTTGCAGAAGATTTAATGCCGCCAAACAGTGAAAACTCCGCCTCTTCCATAGTGGGAGGGCGGAGTTTTTTGCATTTTTTAGGGCGTGTTTGCAAACCCGCTTGAGGGCATCTTCTACTGTCTTTTCGTCCCTTGCATCGTTACTTCCGCTTGACGTACCCCCGGTACGCCTTCGCGAAAGTGCCTTGCCTGGAACGAAAATTCAGCAAAATCTGCTCCCCTCGGAGTTTGCAAACACACCCTAGAAGCTGCTCTTCGTCGTCTTGAGGTTTAACGTATACCGGGGAGACAAGCTCCTTCGTTGGCTCATATTGTTCTGGACCAGCGCGAGAATCACCAAGGTGGCGCCCGCCAGCTCGTAGGGGCTGATTCTGTATCCCTGGAAGCCCATCAGCACGAAGGTGGTGACGGGAACCAAGCTGATAAACAGAATGCCGTTTACGGGAGTGAGGGCCTTCAGTCCGGCGTTCCAGCTTACCAATGCCACCAGACCGGGCAGGAGCACCATAAAGGACATTTCATATTTGATGGAGGCCAGCGTATTCCAATCCGGAACCTCGATCAGTTGGAGGGAGGACGCTGCTGCAACAATGACCATGGAGACGGCCGTTCCCAGCAGGCAGGTTAAGGTGGAGAACCGTAATGTGGACCATCCGCGGAAGCTGCTGCCTCCGAGCGAATAAAGCACCCATCCCACAACCCCGGTGAAGATCAGCAGCACAGGGAACACATGCCGGGACGCCTCTGTGAAAAAGGAAAGGCTGCCGTTAGTAATCACCAGCAATGCGCCGGTTAAGGCGATGCCGATACTGACGAGTGTTTTGGTATCGGGTTTCTTTTTGGTTTTGCCCCAGAGCAGGAGTATTGAAATCAACGGCATCAGCACCTCCATGATGGAGGCAGTAATGGTGCCGGCTTCCCCCATTAGATGCTGTCCGGAGAACACCAGGAAATTATACACCGTAAAGGCCATCGTCCCGCAAAAAAGCAGCTTTCCGCCTTTTCCCTCCAAACGGAAGGCGGCCTTCCCTTCTTTGAACAAAAGCAGCCCCGAGAGAATTACCGTGACCAGCAGGTAACGGATAAAGGCAAAATAGAAAGGATCTATGTACTGCAGCGCACGGTGTGCCACCGGAAACATGGCGCCCCATGACACGCTGGCTGTCAGGCAAAGCACGGAGCCCAACACCACTTTATTTTTGAACAACACCCTCATCTCCCATGCTGTGTAAAATCTTATTCATCATAAGGGAGGAGGAAGCCGGGAGTAAAATGATTGAAAATGGATGTTATCATCATTTATAATGATACTTATTCTAATTTGGAGAAGAACCGATGGAACTGAATGATCTGCGGATTTTTAAAACGGTTGCAGAATTGGGGAGTGTAAGCCAGGCTGCGGCGGAGCTAAGCTATGTCCAATCCAATGTCACGGCTAGAATTAAGCAGCTGGAGAAGGAGCTGCAGACGGAGCTGTTCTACCGGCATAAACGGGGCATGGTGCTCAATGCCGAGGGGAAACGGCTGATGGTGTATGCGGAGGACATATTGGGGAAAGCGGAAGAGATCAAACACGCCTTTGGGACGGACCGCCCAGCAGGCATCCTGAATATCGGGATTGTGGAAACGGTGATCAAGCTGCCGGGGATCTTATCCTCCTATCTAGAGAAGCATCCCCAAGTGGAGCTGTCCCTGACGGTGGGGGTGACGGAGCAGCTGGTTCAGGACGTGGTGGGGATGAAGCTGGACGGCGCTTTTGTGACCGGTCCGGTGAAGCATCCGTTGATCGAGTATCAGGAGGTGTTCCGGGAGGAGCTTATCCTTGTGGCTAAGAGCGATGTGTTTTCACTGGAGGATGTCACCAAAAAGCCGCTGCTGCTGTTCAATAAAGGCTGCGGGTACAGGGAGCGGCTGGAACGCTGGCTGAAGGATGAGGGGGTTATCCCCCGGCAAATCATGCAGTTGGGCTCCTTCGAGACCATCGTCGGCAGCATTGCCGCCGGAATCGGTATCACCATCGTGCCGCGCTCCTCTGTTCGCAGGCTGCTGGATGAGGGGACTCTGCATGGGTTTGCCATTCCGAAGCCGTATAACGAGATTACCACCATCTTCATCCGGCGGAAGGATTCTTATTTATCCAACACGCTGCGTTCGTTTATGGAGGAATTGCAGAGCGCCGGGGTGTAAGCGATGCTCCTAATGGCGTATGCCGCCTCCTAAACCATCAATTTCCAATTAAATCCAGTGTTATCCTGCGAAAATGCATCTATTCTGCTGGAATTCCGCCTCTCCGTGCACCCTAAATGTAAAAGTGCAGCTATTTTCCGCGGTGGGGTACAGCTTGCACCCATCTCACGGAAATAACTGCACTTTTGCAGGATAAACCGTAAAAACGAAGGTTTGTTTGCCCAATAGATGCACTTTTGCATTTCGGGGGAGGTTTACGTTCCCACGAGGGCGTCCATTTCGGACGAGGCTGGGAGTAACGTTCCCACGGGGGCATCCCTATACCTATAGGACACTTCCACCTTTCCTGGACATGCTCGATAGATTCGTTAGAGCTGCTGCCCGGCTTCCGAGTCTCAGTCTCCGGACTTCATTATCCGGCAGCCCCTCATTCCATACTCCGTTATCCGGCCGTCCTCATTCCGTTGCCCCGTCGCCTTGGCCCTTGCCATAGAGCTGGCGCATGATGGCGCGCCCCGTCGGAGTTTGGGCCAGGCCGCCCTTGGCGGTCTCCCGGTGCCCGTCGGGCATGGCCGAACCCACCTCCAGCATCACCTGGACCACCTCATCGGAGGGGATGACGCTCCGGACTCCGGCTAACGCCATGTCGGCGGCGGCCAGTGCAGTGACCGCCCCGAAGCCGTTGCGCACGATGCAGGGGATCTCCACCAGGCCGCCTACAGGATCGCAGATGAGGCCCAGGGAATTCTTCAGCGCCAGGCCCACCGCGTGGATGGCCTGCTCCGGGTTGCCGCCCCGCAGCTCCGTCAGGGCCCCCGCCGCCATGCCGATGGCGGAGCCCACCTCCGCCTGACAGCCGCCTTCGGCGCCGGAGATGAAGGAGTTGTTGGCGATCACGAACCCGATGGCTCCGGAGGCGAACAGCGCATAGGTCATCGCTTCCTCATCGTAGCCGAACCGCTCCTGGGTGCTGACGAACACACCCGGGATAATCCCGCATGACCCTGCGGTGGGGGTGGCCACAATGCGGCCCATGGACGCATTCACCTCGGAGACCGCCAGAGCGTAGGCCATGGTCCGCCCTGCATCCCCGCCGAGATTGGAGGAGGCCCCCGGTCCGGCTCCATACTCCATCACCTTGCGGGCATCCCCGCCGGTCAGTCCGCTGCGGGAGCGGGTATCCTCCGTCAGTCCCCGCTCTACCGCTTCCTTCATGATGCCGTAATAATCCGCCATCTGGCGGAATACCGCCTCTTCCGCCATGCCGGATTCCGCGGCTTGCTCCCGCAGCATCATCCGCCCGATGGAGAGATGCTCCTCCGTACACAGCTTTGCCAATTGCTCCAAGGTTGAGAAGCGCATTCCATCACCCGTTCCCGTTTCGTAAATTGACCACACTGATCCTGCTTATATCCGCTAGCCCGGACAGCTGCTCCAGCACCTGGGGCTCTGCCGGCTCATCCATCTCCACAACCGTCAGTGCATCGCCGCTCCGCGATTTCCGGTTTACATTCATGTGCCCGATATTGATTCCCCGGTCACTGAGCAGCCGGGAGATATCCGCCACCATCCCCCGCTGGTCCCGGTGGAATACCAAGAGCGTGGGATAGTCCGCAGTAAACCGGACATCGAAGCCGTTCACCCGCGAAATTTCGATATTGCCGCCCCCGATGGATGCGCCTGTTACCGTATCCTCCCGGCCGTCGGCGCTTTGCACGCGGATGGACACTGTATTAGGATGCCCCGCCGGCAGCATAGCCGTCCGGAAACGAACCTCCATCCCGGCCTGCTCCGCCAAAGCCACTGCATCGCGGATGCGGGCATCATCCGTATCATAATCAAGCAGGCCGCCGATTAGCGCCAGGTCCGTGCCGTGGCCCTTGTAGGTGGCGGCGAAGGAGCCGTACAGCGTCAGCTCCGCCAGCTCCGGCGGGGCGCCATGGAGCCGCCTGGCCACACGCCCCAGCCGGGCAGCGCCTGCCGTATGCGAGCTGGAGGGACCCACCATGCTGGGCCCGATAATCGAAAACACATCTTTAAACCGCACGGTCCGTTCCCCATTTCCTATCCATAACCAATGTGTTGAATCCAATCCTATTATACCGCGTACACAACATGTTCGTAAAAGGGCGGGAATCAGGCGGTTTGTGCAAAAAATCGGACCATCCGAAGCTTGTTTATTCGTGGAAACTGTCCTATATTTAGGCGGGGTGAGAGAATGTTTGCACAAGAAAAACTGTTGATTGCAGGCGGGGACAGCCGCCAGCTGGAGGTGATCCGCCGGCTTGCCGGGACGGGTGCCGCCATATACATAGCCGGGTTTGATCAATGGGCCGGTACAGGCCTTGAACATATCCACCGGGTGCAGCTTTCGGAAGCGGTGTTCCGGGAATGCTCGGCGGTGATTCTGCCCGCCGTGGGAATCGGTGCTGCCGGTGAGGTGGACGCTCCCTATTCCTCGGAGGAGCTGACCGTCACAACCAATATGCTAGCCGCCATGCCGGCGGAGGGATTGGTGATTACAGGCAGTGTGAACGCTTATCTCCGGGAGGCCTGCAGCAAATACCGGCTCAGGCTGGCGGAGGTATATGCCAGAGATGACGTGGCCATCCTCAACTCCATTCCCACTGCGGAGGGAGCGGTTATGCTGGCCATCCAGCACACGGACATTACGCTACACGGGGCGTCGGTTATAGTGCTGGGGTTGGGGCGGGTTGGGATGACTCTGGCCCGGACCCTCAAGAATCTTGGCGCCACAGTCAGAGTGGGCATCCGGGAGCCGGAGCTTCAGGCCCGCGCCATCGAAATGGGGCTCCAGCCCTTCCATATGAACGGGCTGCCGGAAGAGGCGGCCAGTGCCGACATTCTGTTTAATACGATTCCCGCTATGGTGGTGACCGCCGGGGTCATTGGCAATATGCCGCCTGCGTCTCTGATTGTGGACCTTGCCTCCAAACCGGGAGGAACAGACTTCCATGCCGCGGAGGCTGCCGGTGTCAAAGCCATCCCTGCCCTGGGGCTGCCCGGCAAGGTGGCCCCCAGAACGGCAGGCCGTATCCTGGGAGATGCCATCGTCGAGATATTAAGGCAAGAGCTGCACAGCCCGCAGCGCCGGTAATACTTCATCAGCCAATCAAGAGAAATACTCTTGGTTGGCTTTTTTTCGTAACTCGAACGCATGGGCAAGCCAAAAATTGGGAATGGTAGAGGGGTAGTGGTGCATTTTGGAGAATAGGTGGTTGTAGGGATGGATTATCAAGAGGGACTTAGGCAGGTGAGTGACGCCAACTCCAAGATTGTGGAGGCAAACGGCGAGATTGCGGATGTTATTTTCAGTGTGTACATCTATCATTGGAACTGGTACTTGGCGGTATTCCTGATCATCGCTCCCTGGGTGGTATGGGCCATTTTCAGAAATCGGGAAAGCACCGCACGATTATTGCTGGCTGCTCTGTTTATTATGATTTTCTCTGCTGTGCTCGATACAGTAGGGATTGAAAACGGGTTATGGGCTTACCCGGTCAAAGCTATTCCTTCCCCAACCTTGAGCTTTTCCTACCGGTTATCCGTGCTGCCGGTGTTTGCCATGCTGCTGATCCAATATAAACCCCACATCAGTCCGATTCTGAAGGCCATTTTTTATAGCGGAATCAGCGCTTATGTCGGCTTGCCCCTCATGTCCATGGTCGACCTGTACAAAAAGCTGAACTGGGCCTATACCTATTCCTTTTTCATTCTCATGACCATGTACTTGATTGCCTATTGGCTTACCCAGCTCAAAAGCTTTACCCCCATATCGTCCGGGAAAGCCAGGGAAGAAAAGGAAATTCATCTGGTGCGGAGAAGGGAAAAAGCGCGTTAATTTCCGCCCGGAGCAGACAAGGAAAGAGGGCGGATACGTGAAGGTTTAACGGAACGGAGCGACGCTTAAACGGCGAAAATGCCCTCTACAGTTTTCTAACGGAACTCTCCGACTCTTAGAGGCATAGTAAGTGGGGAAAAGCAGACAAATAGAGCTGTAAGAGCCGCTCTGTTCCGTTACGTTCTAAATTGGCCGTATTATTCCGGCTAAGAGCCGCAGAGTTCCGTTACAGCAATACGCCGCACGATCGCTCGCAGTATCTCCCGCAATACCTCCCGTATTACCGTCCGTACACTCTCAAACAACTCAGACGCCAAATAAGGGGCTGCCCAATCCGTCACAGGATACCGATTCCGAAGCTCCCTCCCGGTGGCTCCTGCTGAATCGACCTGGACGGGATTTTCGGACAGCCCCATAAACTATTTTTTGGGGATTAGTATTTTACCAACCATTAAATCGACGGAGTACATATCCTTCACTGCTCAGATAAGCGGTGGTTCTGGAATAGGCCTTTGTCTTGTCATCGCCGGTTGTTGTGGCTTCCCGGGTATTGATGCTTGATCCGTTGACACCTACATAGAACAGTACATGTGATCCGCTATCTACGTAGATATCATAGATCTGCCTGGCTGATGCGGCAATGGAATAGGTATAGGTAGAGCTTGCTAAATTAGTGGTGCTCAGCTTGGAGGTAAAGCCGGCCGCACTGCCCACGAAGCCCGAGCAGTCCAAGCCTGCGGTGCCGCTTTGGTAACCGGCAGTATCGGTGTTCACATTACCGGCAAATTTCCCTTTGCTCATGGCATCGGCGAAGCTTGTCCAGCCAGAGGAGGAATATGTGGTCAGTCCATCATTTCCGCCCCATGCATAAGGAATTCCGGTCTGAGTGGAGCCGGTGGCTGCACCTACAAGATAATCAGGCGTGGTGACCTTGGACGAATTGGGATTGACTTTGTTGGCTGCTTTATAAGTCCAGGTAAGTGCAGACATCGAATTGGCATTGGTCTGAGTGGTACTCCGGGAGTTAGGCGCGTTAGAAGCCAAGGTGATAGCCTTAGCCTGAAGCTCCTCGGCAGCTTCATCTTGAAGAGCCTTTGCCTTGATCTGTGGAAGCTGAGACTTAAAGCTGGCGGAAGGGACAAAGGCCTTTTTGGTGATCTGGACCTGATCCTTCAAGCACAGAATTTGATACAAATCTCCATTGGCGGTCAGCTCAATCATTTGGTTAGGTGTAAAATAATAGCTGCTGAGATCAATCGGGGCTACAGCCGCCAGACTGTTATTAGCATACTTCCGGACGGTATATTCACCACTTACCTTGGGGGTATCAACCTGATCAAACAAATCCACATATAAGGTATTGTTTTGATCCGCATGAAGCACATTTACGCTGCCTAGCAGCTCGCTGGCGGAAACCTCAATATTGACGCCGTTCCGGGAGATTTGAGCGGTTTTATGATCCTTTTTCAAGGCTGCGGGGAGCTTGCTGCTCTCAGAAATGCCGGCTGCAGCGGCAGCGGACAGAGCCTCACCCGGAATGCCAATCGGATAGCTGGTTTGGTTAGCAGACAGCCACACCTTGCCGGCGCTGTCTTTATACAGCTTTTCCATGGCATAGCCATCCACACCTGCTGGGGCAGGCACCTCCTGAAGCAGATTGCCGTCCAAGGATGTGATAAAGACGCTTCCCTTATCATTGTCCATCAAGTAGACCTTATCCTCCCCAACAGCCATGCTTCGAATATAGTGGCTGTACGGAACGGCAATATCGTATGCGAAGGAGCCGTCTTTATATACATTAATCCGCTTATGCACATTGTCGGCAATGAATATGGAGTGATCTGCATTGACCGTAAAGGCCTCCGGACCCTCCTTGCCGCCTTCTTGAATGGAATAACCGAGCTCCCCGGAGCCGCTGCCTACATTCACGGTCAGAACAATGGTATCGCGGGATGAGATCAGATCTGCGGAGGCATCAGGAGCAACGGACGGCGCTGCTAAGGAGGTGGAAGGCAGCATAAGGATGGCGGCAATCAACAGGGCTGCACGGCAGCTTGTCAGAAATCGTTTGTTGGCTTTAAACATGGTTTTCCTACCCTTCGTTTTGAAGTGAGAATCGTGACCTTGCACTTTTAAGCTTGAAGCCAATACGGACTAAGAGCCCTCCTCCCATATGTAAAAATAATGTAATTATGCAATACAATCCCATTGTAACAGGGTGTAAATATTTGGAAAGTAAAAAATATCACAAGCATGGATTAAGTGAAACGAAAAAAAGGCCCCCAAGCATCAGCTCGGGGACCATTTTTTTATGAAATCAGCCTATGAAATGCAGAATTGAGGCTGACGTCTCGTCTCTAGAGATTGCGTTCCAAAAGCGCCCCCAGCTGCTCAGCCAGTACCTGGTACGAGAAGGGCTTTTCATTCATGAACCACCACTCCACCACCCCCGCGTAAGCCGCTGCCGTAAACCGGACCAGCACCTCCTCCCGGATGCCTTCATTCTTCCCGCGGGTCACATCCAGCTCACAGCGGAATTCCTCAATGAGAAAATCCAGGAACCGGTTGCGGAAATAAGGAGCGCCTTTGCTGGCCAGCATCAACGAAAAGAAGGAATACTGCGTATCGAAATATTCGCAGAACACCAGAGTAGCCTCCGTCCATTCCAGCCGGCAGGAGGATTCGCACAGCTCCCGAAGCCGGTCCATATGCTCTCCGATCAGCTTGTCCAGAAGATCGTATTTGTCCAGATAGTGCAAATAAATGGTTCCGCGATTCACATTGGCCCTGTCCGAAATATCTTGGATGGTAATGTCATCCAGATGTTTTTCGCCCATCAGGGTAATTAAGGCGGTTTTGATCGCCTCCTGGGATTTGAGAATCCGCCGGTCCACCTTCGCCAATTTCACCATTTCAACGGCACCACACTTTCAATTATCATCTATTGCACAAATTCAAGCAGTATTGTTGATTATTGAACGGAAACGGCTGATTTAACCATTGCAATCGTTCTTGATGTTTTTATAATAATAAACATGTGTCCATTAATCAATAAGTATACAATTATTCCGGAGCAAAATAAGGAGGCCATACCATGTGCAAAACCCATGTTTTATCTGTAGCCAGTGCCAAAGCGCCTTTCGAGAAAACAGTAATTGAACGCAGAGCCTTGCGGCCCCATGACGTCCTCATCGATATTCAATTCAGCGGCATCTGCCACTCGGATATACACAGTGCCCACGGGGAGTGGGGCGGGGGGATTTTCCCCATGGTGCCCGGACATGAAATTGCGGGTGTTGTTTCGGCAGTCGGCCCGGAGGTGACGAAGTTTACTGTGGGGGACCGTGTGGGTGTGGGCTGTTTTGTGGATTCCTGCGGGGAATGTGAATACTGTCTTCAGGGAGAGGAGCAATACTGCACCAAAGGTGTGGTTTCCACCTATAACGCCCTGGACTATGACGGCAACCCAACCTATGGCGGCTACAGCCAGAAGATTGTGGTGACCGAAGGGTTTGTGGTGCGGATTCCCGATGCCCTTGGGCTGGACGCAGCAAGCCCGCTCTTGTGCGCAGGCATTACTACTTATTCTCCTCTCCGCCATTGGAAAGCGGGTCCCGGCAAAAAAGTCGCCATCGTGGGAGTGGGCGGCCTGGGCCATCTGGCCATCCAATTCGCCCATGCCATGGGGGCCGAGGTGACCGTGCTCAGCCGGTCCCGGGATAAGGAAGCGGAGGCCCGTTCCTTCGGCGCGGACCATTATTTTGCCACCGGAGAGGAAGGCACCTTCGCGGCCTTGGCCAACCGGTTCGACCTGATCCTGAACACGGTGTCGGCCAACCTGGATGTGGATGCCTACCTGTCCATGCTGCGCATTGACGGCACGCTGGTGAACGTCGGAGCACCGGGCAAGCCGGACCAATATCATGTATTTTCGCTGATCATGGGACGCAAGAGCCTGGCCGGTTCTCTGGTGGGGGGAATCCGCGAAACCCAGGAGATGCTGGATTTCGCCGCGGCGCATGGCATCGCCCCGATGATTGAGGTCATTCGGGCCAATCAGGTGGATGAGGCTTATGAGCGGGTTCTCGCCAGCGATGTGCGGTACCGGTTCGTTATTGATATAGCTACCTTATAAAATAAGCATGAAAAAACTCCTGCGGCATTACGCGCGGGAGTTTTTGTTATACCGCCGGTTGTTACGGGGGGAGGCTTCACGTAAGCTCCGTTCCAATCCCCATTTCTCTGGCCCTGCGGGCAAAATAAACCCCTGTGGCGATATCGAACACACCCATGCCCATGGGGCAGAAGAGGATCGGCTCTGCTCCTGCAAACTCCGCGAGGCTGCGGCGGCAGACCACATCGGCGAGGGTGCGGGTGCCGGAGCGGGTTAGTCCCTGCTCCAGATGAAGCCGTTCGATATCCGTATTCTCCCGGCAGACCTCCTCCCAATCATCGACGATGATAGCCTTCACCGACGCCAGCGCCTCGGAATGGTAATCCCGCAGGGACACATTCAGGAGAAGCTGACCTTCTGTGGGGGGAAGATGGATATACCGGTGATCGGAAACGGTGCAGGTCATGAAGATATCCGAACTCCGGTACACCTCCTCCCAGGATGCTGCTGCCTTGGTCTTTTCCAGGTAGTGGGCCGGCACGTCGGCCTCCGGCAGGTTCACCTCCCGGAGATCATAAATCCGCACTCTTCTAATCCGGTCCCCGTAAAGCGCCAAGGCCATTTCATAATGAAGCCTGCCTACAGGACCCCATCCTATAATTCCCAGATTAATCTGCTCCAGCGGCTGCTCCTCCAGGAAAGCGCGCATCATAAGCCCGCTGACGGAGGCGGTTCTGACGATGCTGGTCAAGGGCGAATTCAGAATGGCGGAGGGTACGCCAGTTTGCGCATCATTCAATACCATTACGCTGTGGGCACGGGGCAGGCCGTGGTTAATATTGTCCGGGAAGCTGGCAATCCACTTGATGCCGGCCGCTTGGACCGGCCCTCCAACGTAAGCGGGCATGGCAATAATCCGGTTCCGCGGATCTCCATACCGCAGATAGGGCTTGATCGGCTGGGCATAATCCCCCGTATCGGCAGTAAACACCGCAGCCTCCAGTGCATCCAGAAGAGCAGGCCAGTCAAGGCCCACAGCCCGGATATCCCGGTCATTCAGATACAGCATAACGTGTCCTCCTTCCGGCAAAATACCGGTCCTGCTTCAGCGGATAGTTCACTCCCCGGGCAGTCTGCCAAACTGGCTTTTGACCCAGGTGTCCGAATAGACGGTGTCCAGGTAACGCTCTCCCTTATCATGGATGATACCGGCACATACAGCCCCCGGCGGCAGCTGCGGCTCCATCCTTCTGACGGCTGCAAGGACACCCCCTGAGGAGGGACCGGCCAGGATGCCTTCCTTCTGCGCCAGCGCCCGGCAGCTCTCCACCATCTCCCAGTCGGAGACATGAATGATATGGTCCGCCAAATCCGGTCCGCAGAAGGGAGGCACAATTCCGGCGCCCAGCCCGGGGAACCGCCGCTTCTCCTGATTCCCGCCGAATATCGCGCTGCCCTCAGCGTCGACCGCAACAATCCTCGTGGCAAGCTTATGATCCCTGACATATTCGGCCAGCCCCCGGATGGTCCCGCAGGTGCTGACACTGCAGAACAGATAGTCCACCCGGTGAAGCTGATCCGCGATTTCCTTCATGGTGGTATGGTAGTGGGCCAGGTAATTATTGATGTTGGCATATTGGTTCGGCCAATAGCTGCCCGGTATGGCCCCGAGCAGCTCCTCCACACGGTGCAGCCGGGCGGGCAGGAACTCGCCGGTAACCGGGTCAGGTTCGGACACGTAGCTGATTTGCGCACCAAGGGCCTGCATGATCTTGAGGTTGGCCTCCGTTGTTCTCGGATCGATGACGCTGATGAAGCGCATCTCCAGACAGCGGCAAATCATCGCCAGGCTGATGGCCATGTTGCCCGAGCTGGACTCGATAATCACACTTCCTCTGCCGATCCGGCCTTCCTTCCAGGCTTCCTGAAGCATCCGCAGGGCGGGACGGTCCTTGGCGCTGCCTCCCGGATTCAGAAGCTCCAGCTTACCGTAGACGGTGATTTCGCTCCCCGGAAACAGGCGGCTGAGCTTAACCAGAGGCGTATTACCGATGGTGGAAAGGAAACCTGTGCTGAACTCCTCCGGCTCCGGGGGGATAACAGCCGACCCGTAATACAGCTTCTTGTTTTTGACCTGAGTCCGCTCCGGCGGTTCATCCTGATCTACGGCAATAACCTCAATATCATCCAGCAGGCGGTTTTGGATCATCAGGCCGATCTCTGGGATAGATTCCCGGATGTCTCTGCGGATGGCGGGAATGGCCTCGTACAGCGGGGATTTGCTGCGGATGTGGACTCGAAGGGCATTCTCCCGCACATGGACCCGGACAATCGCATCCTGAACATGCCGGTACACAGCCTGTTCGATATCGTACAGGCTGATTTTCTCTCCGTGTTTCAGTTCCTTGCCCACCCTTTTGACAATGGACTGGAAGCTCTGCCTCTCCATGCCGTCCACCGTGACGGTCCGCAGGTCCCTGACCACATCGTAGGTGACAAAACGCAAGGCAGGCAGCTCCCGGCGGACGAAGGAGGTGACGGCAAGAATATGTTCATCCGCTCCCAGGGGATCCAGCTCCAGACCCAACTCATCGGCTCCGATGCCCTCCGCATAGATTCCGTCTGCCAGAAGATATCTGCCGGCCTCATGGGAGTAATACGCCATCGTCCCCATTTCAATGGAGCCGTAGGTGTCGGTGATATGGCTCTCCTGGAGCCCGAACAGACGGGCCATGTTCTGCTGCCACTGGGGGGTGGCGACTTCCCCCACCAGAATGATCCGGCGGATGCCGAAGGCGCGGGGGTCCGCAGCAGCATGGACGATATGGTCCAGGATGGATGGCATGGTATACAGCAAATCCGGCTGGAAGGAGAGCAGCTGCTCAATATGCTCCTCTACGGGCAGCTCGAAGGGAATGGCACGCCCCTCCAGCCCAAGCTGCTTGAATATGTCCAAGGCCGTGCTGGCTGCATGGCCTGTTCCCATATCGGCCAGAGCCTTGGTGCATCCGCTTCCGGCGATCAGCTGGCCGAACAGCTTGGTTTTGATCTCCACATAGCTCCGGTCATCCTCTTCCGAATAAAAGATGGATTTCCGTGCGCCAGAGCTTGTACCTGAGGTCCGGTAGACGGCTAAGGCCGGGTCAGGGGCTTTGTTATAATAATGGGCCTCGAGAATCTCTGCGGACATGAGGGGAAGGTCCTGCAGGGAAACGTTTGGTTGATGGACTCCGGGCAGATTTTTGTACCAGGGGAAGACCTGGATTACCTCCTGCAGCTTCTCCTGCAATTTGTCTAGCGGTAGCATAGCCGCCTCCGTTCGCTGCCTGATGCAGCCTCGTTAGTTGAATGTCACCATAATTTATGATGATTTTCCCGGGTATGTTCTCGGATTGGGCCAATTGCCCAGGCAAAAGCCGTGCCGCCGCCGTACTGTAATCGTAGAGGCGCAGGAACGAAGGGGTAACCAACGGAGGGGGAAGCCATGAAGGGGAAGGCGGTAAGCCGCATATCCAACAAGCTGACGAAAACTCGGGTGCTGGTAAAAAATCCGGAGCTGAACAAGCATATACCGGCTACGCAGAGGATGGACAAAACCAGTCTGCAGGGGATGCTGGAGAAGTATGGCATGGTATATATCAAACCCTGCTGCGGTTCTTTGGGCAAGGGGGTCATCCGGGTTGAACGGTTGTCCGCCGGAGGGGAAGCAGGAAGAAGCGACGACGCGGGGAGCGTCCGGAGCGATCCGGAGCAGAAGGAGCGTTACCGGTATCAGGCGGGCACCCGGGTGAGCAGCTTTACCGGCTATGACAAGCTGTACCGTGCCCTGGCTGGTGAGACGTTGGGCAAGCCGTATCTCGTGCAGAAGGGGATACGGCTGCTTACGTATGAGAGCCGTCCCTTCGATATCCGGGTCATGGTGCAGAGGAGTCCCAAGGGAAAATGGGAGGCGACGGGAATCGCCGGGCGGGTGGCCCATCCCCGCAAGGTGGTGACCAACGGAAGCCAGGGAGGAACCATTTATCCGGTGGAGACGTTATTGGAGAGTCACACCTCCCAGACCAAACGGACAGATCTGATCGACTCCATGAACCGGTTGGGGGTGAAGGCGGCTGTACAGCTCAGCGGGACTTACCCCGGTCTTCGGGAAATCGGGGTGGATATCGCTCTGGGTAAGGGCCTGCATCCCTGGATTCTGGAGGTGAACACCTATCCGGATCCTTGCCCCTTCACCAAACTCCCGGATGACCGTATGCTCCGCCGCATCGTTCGTTACGGCAAGGCATACGGCCGGATTTATTGCTTGAAGTGTACGAAGGCAAAACGGGGATTGGGGTAAAAAAAAGCTTGAAGAGGCTTCTGCGTATGCTGCGCAGGGGCTTTTTGCTGTGATCGGGGAAAAGCTGTACGGCGGCATGGATGACTATAGCCAATCTTTACCGCCGCGGCTGGGTCGAAGATAGTATGATGGGATACAGATGCACCTATATTGGAAAAAAGAGGATTGAGTATGAATGCCACCATCCATTTAACCGACCGGGACACGAAATTTATCATCCATAATTTGTACCCGTTATACCTGCATGATCTGTCCGAAATCTGGGGCTGGACGCCAAATGCATACGGGGTGTTTGAGGACGGCCCCACGCTGACCCTGCAGGAGCAGAATCAGGAATTTGCCGTCTGGTGGGAGCACCCGGGGGTGCTCTATCCGTATCTGATCCGGGCGGACGGGATTCCGGCAGGGTTTGCCCTGGTGGCTACCCCGCCGTATGCGCCTTCCGGCATTGAGTTTTATTTAAATGAATTTTTTGTGCTGCGGTCCTTCCGGGGCAAGGGCATTGCCAAATCCGCTGCCATGCAGGTGTTCGATGCCCACGCAGGGGCTTGGGAGCTGCAAACCAATCCTACCGAGGCCAATCAGCGGGCTCAGGCTTTTTGGAGAAAAACCCTGCAAAGCTACACGGCAGGCGCCTTCCGCACTCACGTCGGTGAAAGCGGGAAGGACGGGGTAAAGTGGATTTTCCGCTTCCAAAATGGCGGAGGCCCGTGATCCGCTCGACCGCCTGCTGTATTTGCGCGGGAACATGAAGGGAGAAGATGCTGTTATGAGTCGTGATTATGAACAAGTGGCGGAGAAGTTTTGGAGCTTGCCGCAGAAGCCGGGGGAGGAGGTCAACCGGGACCGGCTGTTTCGGGATGACCAGATTCTGCACGCCCATTTGGAACGGGAGATCGAAAGCCGGCTGGATGGGGTAAAAACGGTGCTGGATGCAGGGGGAGGCACGGGGCGTTTCTCCGTGTGGCTGGCGCAGAAGGGGCTGCAGGTGACCCATCTGGACATTTCCCTGCCTATGCTGGAGAAGGCCCGGGAGCGGGCAGAGGACGCCGGGGTGGCCGGGCAGATTGAATTTGTGCATGGGCGGTTGACTGAGCTGGGTTCTTACCCGGAGGGTCAATTCGACCTGGTGATTTCGCTGGATGCGCCTATCTCATATACCTACCCCAAGCATGAGGAGGTTATCCGCGAGTTGATCCGCGTGTCCGCCAAGTCGGTGGTGTTCTGCGTCTCCAGCCGTCTGGGCGGGTATCCGGGCCGCTTCGGCCCTGCATCGAAGAAGCCTTTTCTGGTGGATGAGCAGGACCCGGATTCGGCTATGCGCTGGTATGTCCGGGAGTGGGCTCAGCGGGAGCAGTGGCAGCCGGATTTCGGAGGGGCGGATGTGCTGCTGGAGACGGGTTTGTTCGATGATCCGGATCAGGTATATGAGCAGATGGAGCGGGGAGGCACACCTTGGCCGGTGACGTATTCGTTCCGGCCGGAGGAGATGGAGGCGCTGTTTGCGGCCGCTGGGCTCCGGGAGATGCGGCTGGCGGGACCGGGCGCGCTGGCCCGGACCTTGCCGGGGGAGGCGCTCCGCATGCTGATGGAGACGCCGGAATACCAAGCGGCTTTCCTGGAGCGCTGCTACCGCTTCGACTCCGAGCCGTCGGTTTGCGGTTTGGGCTATTGCAGCCTGGTGGTCTCCGCCTCCAAGGGGTGATAGCTGAAGGCCACCTCCGCGAAGTCTGCATGTAAGCGGCAAAAAATGTATGCTATTTCGTTTTTTGAAGGGGATTTCCCCGGAATAGCGACAAAAAATGTATGCTATTGCTGATTTTTCGAGGGATTATGGCTCCGTAGAGATGAATAGCAGACATTTTATGTATGCTATTTTACCGATTTCACCTTATTTTGGAGAATAGCATACATTTGCTGCCCGCTATCATTCCGAAGGGACGGTTGTGCGTTTCTCGGCTGTTGCAGCCAGCCTACAGCAATGCCTCGGCAATCAGCTTGTCGAACCGGCGGATGTCCACGCCTTTTTGCAGCTTCACCTTGATGTGACCGGCCCGGGTCCACAGCTCCACCTCGGAGTTGAAGTCCAGCCGCCCGGCATTTTCCGTCGACCACATGTTGATGGAGGAGTAGGGCAGAGAGTAAATTTCCACCTTCTTGCCGGTTAACCCCTGGGCATCCCGGACAATCAGACGTTTGTTGGTAAAAATAGCGCTGTCCCGCAGGGTCTTGTAGGCGGCGACGGGCACCTCTCCGTTCACCAGCAGTTCGTTCACATCAGCGGGAATGGGGCATTCGGCGATCAGGGTCCATTGCAGAATGGTTGCGGATTCGGACATGTAAAGGCCTCCTAAATGAATGTTATTACCCAAACTATATACTCAAAACCGGTATCCGATGACTGGCCATTTTGTGCTCCGTTCCCCTGAGGGAGAGTTCACCGGTCATGTAACTGGTATCTTTTACGGTGCAGAAGAGGAGCGGGTTTCAATTAGAGGAATAAAAAAAGGCCCGGGCCGCCTTCTCCAAGGCAACCCGGGTTCTTGGTGCTGCTTATGCATTCCGCCACCATCGGGTAGACGGCTGCGGCGTGTTTCCCAACAACACCGGCTCCCCGATCCGTGGGGTCACCATGGGAACTCCCTGCTTTTCCGCTGCGGCAACGGCACGTTCCACCGGTTCGGTCCAGGCATGCAGGGATAGGGTGAACGCCCCCCAGTGGATGGGCAGCATCAGCTTGCCGCCTACTTCCTGGTGGGCCAAAACGGTCTGCTCCGGCAGCATGTGGATGGCTTCCCACCGTTCGTTATATTGGCCGCATTCCATCAGGGTCAGATCGAAGGGGCCGTAGCGTTTGCCAATCTCCCGGAAATGGGGCCCGTACCCGCTGTCTCCGCTAAAAAAGATCTTTTCCTGCTCTCCCTCCAGAACCCAGGAGCACCAGAGGGTGGCATTGCGGTCCGTCAGGCTTCTGCCCGAGAAGTGGCGGGAGGGGGTGCAGCGCAGCTTCAAACCCTTCAGCTCCAGCTCGTCCCACCAATCGGTTTCGGTGATTTTGGCGGCGGGCACACCCCAACGCTCAAGATGGGCGCCCACCCCAAGCGGTACATAAAAATGGCCAACCTTCCGGTGCAGCCTGCGGATGGTTCCATAATCCAGATGGTCATAGTGGTCATGGGACAGGAGCACGGCATCTATTGGAGGCAAGGCATTCACATCCACCGGCGGTACGGGGCTGTACCGTTTGCCGCCGACGAAGGGGACGGGGGAAGGCGCAGTGCCGAACATGGGATCAAGCAATAGAGTCAACCCGCTGATCTGCACCAGCAGGGAGGAGTGCCCCAGCCAAATGACCTTGGATTCCTTGGGATTCACCAGATCGGCAGGGTTCAGCTTCCCGGCAGTGATTCCCGGTTGGGGCCGGCTGTTGGGAATACCACGGATCATCTCCTTCACAGTAGACAGCATATCCCGGAAGCCGGTGCTCATGCTGGTAGGAATCAGATTCACAAATTTATTCTTCACATAATGGGCGGAGCCGCGGACTGTTTGCAGCCTGTCCCCTGCCGCCTTGGCCCCCAGCGGGGGATACAGCCGCAAAACCAGAAAAAATGCCAATAAGACCAAACCTGTACTAAACAAAATCGTCACCGTAGTATCCCTCATTTCATAAGTCGTCACCGGGCCGCAGACCCTGCAGCTCCACAAATTCCACCATGCTTTCCACACAGAATCCACACGATTATCCGCTATCCTAAAATCAGGAGGCTCTCCTGAACAGCTATTCTAAGCATACCTGAAACAGAAACACGGCTCAAGGAGGTCGGAATCCATGGAATGGTCAGGGCTATTGGGGCTTATCTGCCCTCTGATGATGGTGGGAATGATGATATGGATGATGCGGGGAAACCGGGGAAATGCGGGACATACAGGCGGAAGCTGCTGCAAGCCGGGTTCGCAGGCAGATGCTTCCGAAGGGGAAGGTTTGGCTGGAGCGGAAGATACGGCCGGAGCCGAAAAAATGGCATCCCGCACTAACCGCCGCCGCTGGATGATGCTGCTTTGCTGCCTGGCTCCAATGGCGGTGGCCGCACTGCTGCTTCTGGCGAGGCCCATCGGCATAGGAGGAGATGGGAGTTGGCTGTCCCTCCTGGTCATTCTGGCTTGTCCCTTGCTGCATCTTATCCTGATGCCGCTTATGCACCGGGGCAACAAACATTCGTCCCATTCGTGAAAAGAAACATAAAAACGCCCCTGCTGCCGCTGGCAGCTTTTGGGGCGTTTTTGCATCTTTTATGAATAAATATCCGGCTCCTGCTTCACCCATTTCGTGCCGTCAGTGCTGTCCAGACGGTACCATACCGCTCCGCTTGGATCGGTCCACGAGACAATTTTACCTGTTTCTGGGAAAATGTATTTTGTTCAGCGCAAATCAATACCGACCTTACCAGATCTGCATTTTGCAGCCTTTTGCGGGGGAGGGAATGGCTATATAATCATTATTGTAAGCGCTTTTCTTTGTGTTAAGCTTAAGAAGGCAAAGAACGGAGGATAAACAATGTCTCATCGGATAGAAGCGGACGTGGTGGTAGCGGGCGGAGGCCCGGCAGGCTTGTGTGCGGCGTTGGCTGCTGCCAGGATGGGAAGGAGCACCGTGCTGGTGGAGCGCTACGGATTTATCGGGGGTATGACCTCGGCGGCGCTGGTGTATCCATGGATGACCTTCCACACCCTGGAAGGCAAGCAGGTGATTGCCGGACTGGCTCAGGAGATCGTCGACCGGCTGCAGGAGCGTGGAGCCTCTCCCGGTCATATGCGGGACACCGTCGGGTTCACCAAAACCCTGACCCCATTCAGGCTGGAGGTGTTCCAGGTGCTGGCGCTGGATATGCTGGAGGAAGCGGGAGTGAAGGTGCTGCTCCACAGCTTCATTGACCGGGTGTCGGCGGAGAATGGCCGAATCAGTGCTTTGGGGTTGACCACCAAATCAGGACCTGTGGAGGTGGCGGGCAAGGTGTTTGTCGATGCCACTGGTGATGCGGATGTGGCCCATCTGGCCGGCGTACCCTGCCTGAAGGGCAGGGACAGTGACGGGAAGGCCCAGCCCATGACGCTGAAATTCCGCATGCGCGGTGTGGATCTGGCCAAGGTCAAGGCGTACATGCTGGAGCATCCGGAGGAGTTCTACAAACGGACTCCGGTGGAGGAGCTTCCCGGCCTGCCCTTAACAGGCATCTGCGGCTTCTACCGTCATTGGAAGGAGGCGGGGCTGCCTATCAACCGGGATCAGGTGCTGTTTTTCGCCGGACCGGAGGCGGATGAGGTGCTGGTGAACACCACCCGCGTGCAAGGGCTGGACGGTACGCAGGCGGAGGATCTGTCCCGCGCGGAGGCAGAGGGACGACGCCAGGCGCTGATGGTGGCGGATTTTATGCGGCGGAGTCTGCCGGGCTTCGAGCAAGCCTCCATCAGCCAGATGGGCGCCCAGATCGGGGTTCGGGAAAGCCGTCGGATCCAGGGGGAATACGTGCTGGGCACGGAGGATGTGGTCAGCGGCCGCCGGTTCGGGGATGCCATTGCCCGGAGCGGCTATCCGGTGGATATTCACGATCCCACGGGCCAAGGGGTCAAAAGCGAATGGGTGAAGGGCGACGGCGCCTACGATATTCCTTACCGGAGTTTGATTGCCCAAGGGGTCGACAATCTGCTGGCCGCGGGACGGTGCATCTCCACCTCCCACGAAGCGCTGGGCACCACCCGGCTGACGCCCAGCTGCATGGCCACCGGGCAGGCGGCGGGAGTGGCCGCGGCGCTGGCTGCGGAGAGCGGTGCGCCGCGGGAGGTCTCCGTGGTGGAGCTGCAGCGGCTCCTGCGCCTTCAGGGCGCGATTCTGGATTGATGCATGCGCTCTGGCCGCAAATGTATGCTAACCTTTGAGGCATGATGGCCTTACATGCATGATGGCCGCAAGGCGAAGAAGCTGCCCGCCCTAGGCCGGCAGCTTCTTTGGGCATGGCGTCCTCCTAACGGACACAGGAGCTGTTATTGTGCCTCAAAACGGTGGTTTTGGGTTTTCGCGGACACAGAAGCCGCTATTTGTCAGAAACGAGGTGATTTAGGTGTGCTGTAGAGGAAATAGCATACCCTGTGTCCGCGAAACGATCAGAAGCGCGTATTTTAGCCAAATAACGGCCTGTGTGTCCGATAGCTGGCGGGGCAAGGCGGTGCGCGGGGGTTCGGACAAATGAGATTAGCTGGTGGGGCCAGCCGGTGACGCAGGGTTCCGGGACAAATGAGATTAGTTGGTGGAGCCAGGCGGTGACGCAGAGGAGAAAGGAGGTATGACGGATGCGAACCAACCGGTTGTTTATTCCGCTTCGGCTGAAATTTATTCTGTTCTTCAGCCTGGTGATTACGGTGCCGCTGCTGCTGATCGGTATGCTCACCTACCGGCAGTACATGGACCAGGTGGAGCGGGACGCCAATCTGTACACCGGCCAGATCGCCGGCCAGATGGTCAACAGCATCGACCGGTATTACCGGGAGATGGAGCGGCTGACGGCGGCTCCTTATTATGACCCGTCGGCGATGGAAATTCTTCGGGGCCACAGCGGAGCCCGGTCCGGCAGCTTTGTTCCGTTTGAGGAGATCAACAAAATGAGCCTGCTCATCTCCTCCCTCGCCTCCGACCGGTCGGAGATCCAGAACATTCTGGTGTTTACGCCGGACGGGGTGCTGTTTACCAATACGGACAATTCGGTGCAGAAAATCTGGGAACCGGAGGCCACTCCCTGGATGACGGAGGTGGCGGACGCCGACGGGGCCATTGTCGCTATTCCGCCCCACAGCGCCAAATACTATATTTCCGGCGAACGAACGGTGATTTCACTGGCTCGGGTGATCCGCGATCCGCAGACCCACCGCCACCTGGGCATCATTAAGATTGACCTGACCCAGCGGGGCTTCGCCAGTGTTTTCGGCATCGAGGAATACCGGCCGGGCACAGTGATTCTCATTTCGGATGCCGCAGGCGGCAGCCTCTACGCCTCCGGACAATCTCCGGAAACGGCGGGTGCTCCCGACCGCCAGCTGTTCCTGACGGCGGAGCAAGCCTCTACCTTGTCCGGTATGGTGGTGAAGGTGCTGGTGCCGGAGGCGGATTTGAAGAAAAATGCCCAATCCCTGATTCGTTATACCCTCATTGTGTCCGCTGTTGCTTTGCTGCTGGCTTTCCTGCTTTCGGGGCTGCTCACCGCCAAACTGACCAAGCCCATCCGCCATCTTGCCGCTGTGATGCGCAAGGTGCAGCGCGGCTCCTTCAAGGAGCGGGCCAAGGTGACCACAAGGGACGAAATCGGCCTCTTGACCGAGGGATTCAATACCATGGTGGCGGAGCTGGACAGACTGGTGCACCAGGTCTACGAAAGCGAGCTGCGGGACAAGGAAGCCCAGCTCAGCGCCCTGGAGGCCCAGATCAATCCCCATTTTATTTACAATACCCTGGAATCCATTAACCTGAAGGCGCTTGAACAGGGCAGCATGGAGCTGTCGGAGGCAGTGGTCAGTCTGGGGCGGCTGCTCAGGTACAATGTGGACCGTTCGGAGCGGCTGGTTCGTCTTGAGGATGAGCTGCAGTTTGCCGAGGCTTATCTGCGTATCCAGTCCTTCCGGCTGGGAGACCAGCTCTCCATGGACATTCATTCCGACTTCAGCCTGGAGGCCTGTCTCCTGCCCAAGCTGATTCTTCAGCCTTTGGTGGAAAATGCCATCGAACACGGCATGCAGGAGCGGCCGCTTCATATTTGTATCCGGGCTTATTCAGTTGAGGAGGATCTGGTGGTAGAGGTGGCGGATGACGGCGCCGGTCTTCCTGTGGGGAAACAGGAGGAGCTGCGGCGGATGCTGAGGGAGCCCCGGACGCTGGAGCGGCGGGCGGGCTCCTTCGGCAGGCGGGTGAAGGGTTTCGCCCTGCGCAACGTCAACGAGCGGCTGCGGCTGCTCTATGGACAGCCGTACGGGTTGGATTTTAATGAAAATGAACAAGGCGGGGCTTCCTTCCGGATCCGGATACCCCTGCAATGGGAGGAGGGGCAGTATGCTCAGAATTCTGCTGGTGGAGGATGAGGCAAACCTGCGCAGCGGGTTTCGGCGGTTGCTGGAGAATGTCATCGGCGGTGTGAAGGTGGCAGGAGAGGCAGCTAATGGCAAGGAAGCACTGGATTGGCTTAAATGCAACCAGGCTGACGCGGTGTTGACGGATATCCGGATGGGGGAGATGGGCGGCATCGAGCTGCTCCGGCGTCTGGCGGCACTGCATCCCGAATTGCCGGTGGTGATTATCAGCGGGTACAGCGATTTTGAATATGCCCGGGAGGCCATCCGCTTCGGCGCGGTGGATTATCTGCTGAAGCCCGTGGAGACGGTGGAGCTGGCCCGGGTGGTGGAGCGGCTGCGGAAGCGGCTGGGAGGAGAGGCGGAGGCGGCACCGGCCCGGGAGCAGGAGGAGCGGCAGGTGATCCGCAGGGTCAAGGAGATCATCGCCGCACAGCTGGACCAGGATATTTCCCTGCAGCTGTTGGCCGGGCAGGTTCACCTGAACCACCGTTATCTGTCAGCCCTGTTCAAGTCGGAAACGGGGCAGAATCTGTCCGATTACGTCACCCGGATGCGGATCGAACGGGCCAAGCAGCTGCTGCGGGAAACCCGGATGAGAGTGCAGGATATTGCGCCTTTGTCCGGTTATCCCAATGTGAAGTATTTCCTGGCTATCTTCAAACAAAGCGTCGGGGCCACACCCTCGGAGTACCGGGAAAATCCCGATACAATTTGAACCTTTTCTGCATTCCGCACCATTATGCCGGTTTCCCGGATTCCCTATAATGAGAATGTAAGCGCTTATAAAAACAAGATAAAGGGGATTGGGACGATGACCCTGAAATGGAAATCCGCGTTTGCTGTTATGCCGTTTGTCCTTGCTTTGACTGCGTGTGGAGGCAATACCGCCACTCCGTCCGCCTCAACAGCGCCAGGCACGGCCGCTCCGGGAGCCGCCACCGCCACTGCCACTGCTACCCAGGCGCCCGCCAAAAATGTAAGCCTGAAGTTTAGCTTTTGGGGCAATGACACTCACAAGAAGATGTACGAGGACATCATCGCCAAGTACAAGGAAACCCATCCGCATGTGTCGGTGGAGATTGTCACCATTCCCTTTGCCGATTACCAGCAGAAGCTCTCCATTATGACCGCCTCCAAGTCGGCTCCGGACATTGCCTGGCTGGCGGAGCGGATGATTCCCCAATTCCTGGCCGGCGGACAGCTGGCGGATCTGGAGCCGCTTAAGAAGGACAGCGCCTACAAGTACGAGGATGTAATCCCCAGCACGCTGAATCTGGTAACCAAGGACAGCAAGGTGTACGGCATTCCCTTTTCCACTCCGCCGATGATGATCTATTACAACAAAACCCTCTTTAAGGCCAAGAATCTGGCTACACCCACCGAGCTTTACAAGCAGGGCAAATGGACATATGACGAAATGCTGAAGGCCGCCAAAGCCCTGACGGATTCCTCCAAAGGTGTGTATGGGGTCAACTTTGTCCGCAACGGCTGGCAGAACTGGCCGGATGCCCTGCAATCCCACTTTAATGCCTACGGCGCCTCCATATTCAGCCCGGACGGGAATACCTTCACTTTGAATTCCAAGGAAGGAGAGCTGGCCTTACAAAGCTACTCCGACATGATCTTCAAGGATAAGGTCCATCCCAAACCCGGTGACCAGACCACCTTCGATACCGGCAAAATCGCCATGCAAAAGGAGCTGTTCAGCTACATGGGCAAGGCCAAGGCGGTGAAGGACTTCGAATGGGATATCGCCCCGCTGCCCGCCGGACCTAACGGTCCCGGCACAACTCTGGGCTATGCCGCTTATACCGTCATGAAGGATTCGCCCAACTATGCAGAAGCGGTGGAGCTGCTGAAATTCATGACCAGCCCGGACAATATGAAGCTGACGTCGCAATATTTTGTCCCCAGCCGCAAGTCCATCCTGGAGTCCGAGGAGTTCTTCAAGCAGGGCCCGTCGTCGGAGAGTGTGAAGCTGTCGGTGGTGGATCAGATGGCCAAGGCCAGCTCCCTGCCCTCTCATAAGAATTGGCAGCAGATCGATACCCGTATGCAGACCATATTGGATTATCTGTACACCCAAAGCTCACCGGTGAAGGATGTGCTGTCCAGGGCGGAGAAGGAAGTGGGCCCGCTGCTGAAATAAACAAAAGCAGGCCGTCCCGCCTGCACATCACCGGAGGGGCGGCCTGTCTAAAAGGAGTGGAAATATGGAATCCGTACAACCCAACACCGCCCTGCCGGGCCTAAAGCCCGCATCACCCGGCAGCAGAAGGAACAAGCTCCGCACCCGGGACAACTGGTATGGATACCTCTTTATATCGCCGATTGTGCTGGGTTTCGCCGCTTTTATGCTGGTGCCGATTATCTGGGCGCTGTACATGAGCTTTACTAATGAGTCGCTGATGGGCGGCTCGGCGTGGATCGGGCTGGACAATTATACCCGGGCCTTCGGGGATGACCCGCTGTTCTGGACCTCGATGTTCAACACCCTGTATTTCTCGGCGGGGCTGATTCCGCTGAATCTGGCATTGGCGCTGGGGCTGGCCCTGCTGCTGAACCGGAAAATTCCCGGCATCGGCATTTTCCGTACGGCCATCTTTACCCCGGTTATTACCTCGGTTGTGGTCTGGGCCATCGTGTGGAAGTACATCTTCGCCACGGATGCCGGCCTGATCAACCAGCTGCTGAAGCTGGCTGGAGTGACGGGGCCTGCGTGGCTGTATGATTTTGATTTGGCCATGCCGGTGGTGATTGTGGTCAGTGTGTTGAAGAATGTGGGACTCAACATGGTGATCTTCCTGGCCGCCCTGCAGGACGTACCTGCAATGTATTATGAGGCGGCCCGGATGGACGGGGCCAGCCGGATGCGGACCTTCCGGTCCATTACTCTGCCGATGATATCCCCATCCCTGTTTCTTGCGCTGGTGCTGACCTTGATCGGCTCCCTGAAGGTATTCGCCCAGATCCAGGTCATGACGGACGGCGGACCGGGCACCAGCACCCATGTTTTGGTCTATTATATCTATAAACAAGCCTTCAAAAACTTCGAGTTCGGCTATGCGTCCTCCATTGCCTTCATCCTCTTTTTCCTGGTGCTGGCCCTGACGCTGGTCCAATGGAAACTGCGCAAAAGGTGGGTGTACCATGAAGAATAACACGCTGCTGCACCGGCTTCCCGTATATGTGCTGCTTACAGCGGTGTCTGCCCTGGTCCTGTTTCCCTTCCTGTGGATGCTGACCACCGCCTTGAAGGACCCGACGAAAATCTTCCTGTTCCCGCCCCAGTGGATTCCCCAACCGGTGGTCTGGCGGAACTTCGCCGATGTATTCACCGTGCAGCCCAGCTTCCCGCTGTACTATTGGAACAGCTTGTACATCGCCGCTGTGGTCACTGCCGGGACCTGTCTGGTTTCCGCGCTGGGGGGTTACGCCTTCGCCAAGATCCCCTTCCGCTTGCGCAACGTGATCTTCTTGATGCTGTTAAGCGGCATGATGATTCCCACGGAGGTAACGGCCATTCCCATGTTCGTCTGGATGACCAAGCTGAATCTGGCCAACACCCATTTTCCGCTGATTTTCCCGCCGATGCTGGGCCGGGAGGGATTGTTCGGCGTATTCCTGCTGCGCCAGTTCTTCATTACAGTGCCGGGGGAATTGGATGAAGCGGCCAAAATCGACGGCTGCACCCCCTGGAAAACCTTCTGGAGGATTATGTTTCCCCTGGCGGGTCCGGCATTGTCCACCCTGGCCATCTTCACCTTCCTGCACAGCTGGGACAATTACTTCGATCCGCTAATCTTCATCAGCACAGACCGTCTATTCACCTTGCCCGTAGGGCTCAAGCTGTTTACTGATGCGGCAGGCACCCAATGGAATCTCCTGATGGCCGCCTCCGTTATGGCAACCTTGCCCCTGATGCTGGTGTTCTTCTTCGCTCAGAAGAAGTTTATTGAAGGTGTGGCCATGACCGGCTTGAAATAGGGCTGCTGCTCTTGCGGTGCCGCGGTTTCCGCTGCTCCGAAATTATGGGGAATAAAACAGGGCTATCCCAACTCAATTTTCTGTCCTGAGATTCCTGCTCCCTGCATAAGCATGTTGGGGAGAGGAGTGGAAGGTATGGACAAGAAGGTGAAGCGGTACTACGATTTGAAGCAGAAGCAAAAGGAGCTGGAGCAGGAGCTGTCGGAGCTGCGTACCGAGATTCTGCAGCACAGCGAAACCCTGGATACCCAGGAATGGGAGGCGGGCAGCTACCGGGTGAAGCTGGTCTTACAGGAGCGCAAGGAATATGACGAGGAGAGGCTGTACCGGGCCTTGCCCGATCCCGAGGTGTGGCGGCTGTTGTCCAAGCCGGATGCGGCCAAAATTGCCGGGCTGGTGAAGCTGAGGGTCATTTCCGAGGAGAAGCTCAAGGATACGTACGATACCAAAAATGTTCCGCTGCTTTATGTGGAACGGAAATAAACCGGCGCCTGCCGGTTTTTTTCTTTCCGGAAAAGGAAGGGCGTTCAGTCTGTCAGGGTTATGTTCAATTATGGCACAAAAAGTGGATAGGTATGGCAGGAAACCTTCCCAAAATATTGTTCCTTATGGCAAAATGCGTGTATAGTAAGAAATGGCAGGACTTTAGTCTGGGTGAACAGGAAGGAGTAGACATGGAACCCAATTCATCCGAGCATAACGAGAGCTGTGACCGGAAAGTGGCAATACGCAAGTGGAATTCGACTTCTCTTTTTTATCACCATTCCGCGCCAGTATTTCTATTAAACCGGGAGGGGGAATTTATCCAGGCCAACTCCAAATTCCAGGAGATCTATGGTAGCCGGATTATAGGCGGACATTATCATAAGGTGATGCAGAAGGATGACATTCTCCGGGCAGATGAGATCTTCCAGCGGACGCTGAAGGGGGAAACGATAACGGTCGACGGCATAGAATATCCTTGCACACAGGGGATGCGGTACTATCAGGTAACCACCATGCCCTGGTCTGAAGAGGAGACCGTCAACGGAGTGTTCTGTATTGTTCAGGATGTCACCGAGCATAAAATGGCTGAGGAAGCCTTGCGGAGGAGTGAGGCGGCACTTCGGGTGTCTCTTCACATAGCCAAGCTGGGCAAATGGGAATGGGACGTGCACCACGGGTCCATCCATCTCTCCGACGAAATGTATGTGATACTCGGATTGGGGCAGGATAGCACAAAAGATGAGATTTTTTCCTGCTGGAAAAGAGTCCATCCAGAGGATCTTACCCAATTTAATGAGTCTGTGAAACATCTGCTGGCGGGGAATGCCACCACCTTCCGCTTCCGGTATTTGCATCCGGACAGGGCATTGCGGCATCTGGAGATGGTAGGGGAGCATCTCATAGACGAGCGGCTCCAGATGAGCCGGCTTATTGTTACCACCCGGGATGTGACGGAAACCGTGGAGAACGAGGAGAAGCTGCGCAAAAGCGAGGAGCTGTACAGGCTGATCTCGGAGAACTCCCAGGATTTCATTACGCTGGGCGATGGCGGTGGGGAAATCTACTATGTTTCGCCCGGTGTCCGGCATCTGTTGGGTTATGAGCCCGAGGAAATGATCGGGAAGCAGCGCTCTTATTATTATCATCCGGATCATACGAAGGATGCGGAGATGCCACCGGGCAAAGATATGCATATCGCCACTGTCCGCTGCCGCCATAAACACGGCCATTATGTGTGGATCGAGCTTTCCACCAAGCTTATTTATGATGAGAAAGGCAACGTGGCCAGGCAGTTAGGCATCGGCAGGGATATTACCGACCGGATGGCGGCTGAGGAGATTGTGCTCAAGTCGGAGAAGCTTACCCTTACCGGTCAGCTTGCGGCGGGAATTGCCCATGAAATCCGCAATCCGCTGACGGCCATAAAAGGATTTTTGCAGCTGTTGGACGGGGGGTTCCCCCTGCGCAAGGATCATGTTGCGGTTATGAGCTCCGAGCTGATGCGCATTGAGAGTATACTGAACGAGCTGCTGCTTTTGGCCAAACCCCATGAACTGAAGTTTTACCCCCGGGATGTGAATCAAATCGTCCATCAGGTGGTGACGCTTATGGAGACGGAAGCGAATATGAAGAATGTCCTCCTGAGCTTTAGTCCCCGGGAAGGCAATATCCCGGTGGCATGCGACGAAAACCAGCTAAAGCAGGTTTTCATCAACTTCATTAAGAATGGTATGGAATCAATGCCGAGCGGGGGTAAGCTGTATGTGCACACAGAGATTAAGGATCAGAAAGCAATCATAACCTTCGAGGATTTCGGTACCGGTATACCTGAGGATGTGCTGGGACGGATCGGGCAGCCGTTTCTGACCACCAAGGAGAAGGGGACCGGGCTGGGACTTGCCGTCAGCTTCAGTATTATAGAAAATCATAATGGTACCGTTATGGTCAAAAGCGAGTTGGACAAAGGTACAATATTCACGGTACAGCTGCCTTTGACCAAATGAATATACATAGCAAAAAAGCCGTCACAGCCCATTAACGGGTGATGACGGCTTTTGATGTTTGCGGCGGTGAATCAGAAACCCGTGGTACCGGCTTATCTAAGGTTAACCCAGCTCGGCCAGATCCTGAATGGAGCTGGTGCCCATTGTGGCTTTGGGGTCCACCTGCTCCACAATATGCAGCACCGCATCGCCTTGGCGTTTGGGGATGGTGAGATACAGCTCGTTGGGCCTCGTGGCCGCATGTACCGGCTCCATGAAGCCGATGCCGGGGGTTCCGGCCAGCGCCTTCCGGATGGCATCGGGGCGTGTGGTCTTGATCCAAACAGCTTGGTAGCGTTGAAGAAGCCGGGTGGTTTTTTTGGTGACGGCCATTGCTACGGCATAGGTGACAACGGAATAGACGGCCTGATCCCATCCGAAAATAAATCCCGCCAGCCCCAGCAGGGCCAGATTTACCAGTGTGATCAGCTCGTCGGTGGACAGAGGCAGCCGCTTATTCATGTAACGGGCTGCCGTTTGGACACCGTCCATGGGCCCGGAATACGCCAGCACCAGACCGGCTCCGGCGCCCAAGAACAGACCGCCGGCCAGGGCTGCCAGTGGCGGGTCCTCCACCAGAGGCGGAAAGGGATGGAGCAGCAGGGTAATTCCGCTAAGAAGAAGGAAGCCGAAGGCGGTAAGGAAGAAGCGGCTCCGTTCCTTGGCGAAGCTGCTGTACACCACATAGGGCAGGTTGAGGATGAATAAAATAAGCCCCATTTTCATCTCGGTCATATGGGACAGGAGGCTTGATAAGCCGTGTATACCTCCGGGAATAATACGGTTTGGGGTAAGGAACATTTCGAGCCCAAAAGCGGCCAGACAGGCTCCGGCTCCTACCGGGATCAGCCGTTTCCAGCCGGTTAAGGCTCCAGAGGACGGAGCGGATAATGCGGGATTGCGGGATATATCGAGCTCAGCGCGATTCCTGGCTTTCCGTTTTCGGTTCAGAGGAAGCACAGCGCTTTTTCCCCCTCCTCTCTTAGCCGCGGGATATCATGGTCACATCCTGCGTTCCCATCGCGACTAGTGAATATTCTTTTTCTTGAAGCGTCCGCCCTTCACATCATGGATATTGCCTACGGCCAGGAAGGCCTTGGGATCGATTTCGTCTACAATGGACTTGAGCTTGGCTTCCTCAAGGCGGGTGATCACACAGAAGATAACCTTTTTCTCGTTGCCTGTGTATGCGCCTTCCCCGTTCAGATAGGTCACACCCCGGCCCAGACGGTCGATAATGGAAGAAGCAATCTCCTGGTTCCGCTCGCTGATGATCCAAACCGACTTGGATTCCTCGAAGCCCTCAATGGTCAAATCGATCATCTTGAATGCGATATAATAGGCAATGAGCGAATACATGGCGTTATTCCAGCCAAAAACGAAGCCTGCGCTGGCCAGAATGAACAAATTGAAGAACATAACGATTTCGCCTACGGACATAGGCAGTTTTTTGGTGAAGACGATGGCGACGATTTCGGTTCCGTCCAACGATCCGCCGGAACGGATAACCAGGCCTACGCCCGTGCCGAGAATAATTCCGCCGAAGACGGCAGCCAGAAGAGGATCAATGGTAAGCGGTTGAACGGGATGAAGGAGATTGGTGCCGATAGACATCACAGCTACCGAAAAAAGCGTGGATAAGGCGAAGGTTTTGCCGATTTGCTTATAACCCAGGAATAAAAAGGGGAGATTTAAGACGAACAGGAAAAGCCCCAGGTTCCAACCGCTCAGATGGGACGCGATAATGGAGATGCCTACGATGCCGCCATCAATAATATTGTTGGGGACCAGGAATATTTCCAGACCTACGGATACCAGGCTTGCGCCTACCAGCATCATAAACACGCGCCAGAGAAACTTTTGGGTGGACAAACGCGTATGGCTGGGCTGAGTGTAGACCTTTATTTCCTCCAAGGTCCGCACTTGTTCATTCATAAGCCATCACCTCTATGGTCAAGTATGTCATCCGTCCTGCGAAAAGGAACGAATTGTGACGAGTTCGTATATTCTTCATAATAATTGTATCCAAACGTATACAAAAAATCAAGGCGGTTGAGAAAAGTTGAACAAGCTGGAAATAGCCGCAAAGGCAAGCCCCATGGTATTCTATGGATGGTGAAGCTTGTCATAAGGTGGTGTCGGAATGGCGGAAAAAAAGATGGAGGCGGATCACCGCCTAAAAGGGCTGCTGCTGCTTTACGGACCCAAGTTATTGAAGCTTGCGGTTCCCGCGGCGGTTATTGCCTTGGTTTTCTGGGAAGGAAAAAAGGAGCTGGCCGGGATTGATATGGCTGTGTCCATTCATCTGGTGAACCGGATGCATGTGTGGCAGCTGGCGGCGCTGGCTTTTTTGGGTTTGGCTGCAGTGCTGATGATGAGCGGATATGATCTTCTGTTTGCCCGGGAGCAGGCGGCACGGGGCCAGCCTCTCCCGGCGGGGAGGGTGCTCCGGATCTCCTGGATTGCCAATACCTTCAATAATGTAATGGGATTCGCCGGGTTTACGGGGGCGGGACTCCGGTTGGTGCTGTATAAAAGAGCGGGAGCGTCTATGCAGGAGGTGGCCAGGTATCTGGTGTTTTTGTCCTTCGCCATGATAACGGGCCTCTCCGCCATGTGCTGGCTGTTCCTGGCCGGCGTCCTGCCTGGCGCTTATTTGTTTGCGGATTACGGCTGGCTGCGGCTGGCCGTATGGGGAATGGCCCTGTATTTACCGGTTTATCTGGCGCTGCTGCGGTTCCCCCGGGCTTTCCGCCGGTGGGTGAAGCCGGAGCACTTCCCCGGTATGCGTCTTGGGCTGATGGCGGCAGGGGCTTCCGCCATGGAATGGCTGTCTGCGGCGGGAATGCTGGTGGCCAGTGCGTCGGCAGCCGGGGTTCACATTCCACCTGCGCATCTACTGGGTATGTTCGCCATCGCCGCGGCAGCCGGTATCTTCAGCATGGCTCCAGGGGGGTTCGGGGCGATGGATATGGTGCTGCTCCTGGCCATGAGCGGGTATGGGGTCAATCCGGACAAGGCCATGGCGGCGCTGATTCTGTTCCGGATGTTCTATTATCTTCTGCCCTGGACCCTCGGACTGTTTCTTGCGGCACTGGAGTGGATGCCCAAGCGGGAAAAGCTGGCGGAGGCCGGCTCGGAGCTGTGGGAGAAATCCATGAGCGGCTGGCAGCGCTTCTGGTCCTGGCCGGGGCAAAACCGGCTGTTGGGGGATATGGGCATTTGGGCCTTGTCGGCGCTTGTGCTGCTGTCCGGCAGTGTGCTGCTGCTGTCGGCTGCTACTCCGGAGATTATCGGGCGGATGCGCAGCCTTCATCAATTTATCACCCCGCTGACCATGAAGCTGTCCCATCAAATCACGGTTGTGGTGGGTTTTATCCTGATTATGCTGTCCCGGGGGATTCATCTCAAGCTTAGACGGGCATACCGGCTGACGGTGTTCCTTCTGGGGCTTGGGGCATTCTTCTCTATTCTGAAGGGTCTGGATTTCGAGGAGGCCATTCTGCTTTCTTCGGTAGCGGTTCTGCTGTATATTTCCCGGGGGCGGTTTTACCGCAGCCATGCGGCGGTCCAGGGGAGAACCCTGGCCTTCTGGTTCGCCGTCACTCTATTGGTGGGGGCCTGTTATTATCTGGTGGGTGACTGGTCCCGCCCCATTCCTTATCATTGGCTGTCGCCCAAACACGGGCATGAAATTTTGGTTCTGCGCGAAAGAGAGCTGATCCGCAGCGGCATCGTGGGGTTGGCGGCGTCCTGGCTGTTTTTCTCCGTCTGGTTCTGGCTGCGGCCCAAAGGGCCGGCATTGGGAGGACCGGGAGAGGAGGAGCTGGAGCGGCTCCGGCTGCTGCTGGAGCGTTTCCCGGGAACGCCCTTGACCCATCTGGTATATCTGCGGGACAAAAGCTTCTTCTGGGGCTCCCAAGGCGAGGTGCTGTTTTATTACGCCCGCAGCAGGAGTACGCTGGTGGTGCTGGGGGATCCGGTAGGCAATCCCGGTAAGTTCCGGGAGGCGCTTCGGGAGTTCCGTGATTTTGCGGACGCTTGGGTGCTGACCCCCATTTTCTACCAGATATCGGACCGCTACATGCCTTTGTACCATCAAGCCGGTTTCCGCTTCTTCAAGCTGGGGGAGGAGGGGTTTGCAGATGTGCGGACCTTCCAATTAACGGGCAAAAGCAAGGCGGATCTGCGCACCGTGCGCAACCGGTTTGAGCGGGAGGGCTGCACCTTCGACATGGTGGAGGTCCCTTTGTCGGACGGGGTCATGGAGGAGCTGCGGGTTGTATCTGACAGCTGGCTGGGCAACCGTGCGGAGAAGGGCTTTTCCCTGGGCTGGTTCGATGAGGACTATATCCGGCGGAGCTCTGTGGCGGTGGTGCGTTCCGCGGAAGGGAAGGTGATGGCCTTCGCCACCTTCATGCCTTGTTATGACCGCGGCGTAACGGCCTCCATTGACCTGATGCGATTTGCTTCGGACGCTGGCAAAGGCGCCATGGACTACATGTTCCTGCGCTTGTTCGACTGGGCCCGTGAGGCGGGGTTCCAGCGCTTCAATCTGGGGATGGCGCCGTTGGCCAGCGTGGGGGACGAGCCCTACTCCCTGCGGGAGGAGCGTGTGGCCAATCTGGTTTATCTTCATGCCAATTATTTGTACAAGTTTAAGGGACTCCGGCGGTTTAAGGAAAAGTTCGATCCGGTGTGGGAAACACGTTATTTGGCCTATCCTCAAGGGGCGCCTCTGGTTAAGGTAATGCTGCATGCCGCCATGCTTGTGAACCGGAAGATACGGGTGAAGAAATAAAACTGCTCTAGGGCATGTTTGCAAACACACCTTAGGAGGGAGGCAGCGCAGGTGAGGGTCTGGGAAACGCTGTTTGTGCTGCTGCAGCTGCCGGTTTGGCTCCGCCTAGTTTGGCGGCGCCCGGTCTGGCGGGGGGCAGGTCCGTTAATTCCTGTGGTTTGGCTGGCGGTGGCTGCTGCTGTGTCGGTGCTTCATGTGATGCTGGAGGGGTGGCGCTGGCAGACGGTGCCCGCCTGGTTGATGTTTGTCTGGGGCTGCCGGCTTGCGGTGCTGCAGTGGCGGCGGCGGTTCCAGGCGCAGGCTGGCGCTTTCCGCAGGAGGCTCGGACCGGTGGGAGTCCTTCTGCGGATGGTTTGGGGAGTGGTGCTGCTGGTGCTGCTGGCCCTGCCCTGGCTGCTGCCGGTGCCTCGGCTGGAGCCGGTCACCGGTCCTTATCCCGTAGGCACCCGGCTGTACCGCTGGACGGATGCTTCCCGAGAGAGTCTGCCTGACCGGGCCGGGCTGGATAAGGGCCGCCATGTGGTGGTGCAGCTGTGGTATCCCTCCGCGGCCGAAGGGGGGAAGGGGGAGGCCCCTTATGTGCCTGGGCCGATGCTCCGACAGCTGAACCGGGCTCTGCGGGAGACGGCAGAGCTGCCCGGTTTTGTAACGGACTATCTGAAGCTTGCCCGGACGGATGTTAGGGAGGAAAGTCCGCTGGCCGCAGACGGCAAACGGTATCCGGTTGTGGTGTTTTATCATGGCTGGCCGGGCTTCGGCTTTACCTACCATTATCTGATGAGCGGGCTGGCCTCCAGAGGCTATGTGGTGGCCAGTATCGATATCGGTTGGGCGGAGCACCGTGGCCAGGCTCCCGACGAGCTGGATCTGCCGGCATGGGACCGCTGGATCGACGATATCTGGGCGCCCGACCAGCGTTTTGTGCTGGATCAGCTGGCGGAGCTGAACCGTGCCGACCCGGAGGGTGTCTGGACGGGACGGCTGGACCTGGAACGTGCGGCGGCGGCGGGCCACTCCTTCGGCGGGGATGCTGCGCTGGCCGCGTTGGGCCAGGACCGTCGCTTCCGGGCGGCGGTCAGCCTGGACGGCGCGTTTTATGGCCGGTCCGGTGCGGCCAAGTCCCCGGAGCAGCGGGTGCTGCGGCTGGCGACGGGGAGAACGGCGCAGCAGCCGGATCTGCCTCGGCCGGATGAGGCGCAGCTGCAGGCCGAGGGCGTCACGGCGGAGCAATACGCTGCGTGGGCGAAGGCGTTTGCGGAGCGGATGCAGCGGATTGAGGGCGGCCAACCGCCATTGGTGCTGCCGGGCAGCTCCCACTCCAGCTTTTCGGATGTGTATTTGTTCTCGCCTCTGCTGCGTCTCCGGGACCGGGGACCCGACCCGTACCGCATTCATGCGCAGACCGTGGAGGCGGTGGACCGTTTTTTGGCGGAGGCGCTCCGGTAAAAGGGCGAGGGAGAGGGAGGCGGAGGCGGCGGACGGGGGCAGGGGTCTGGCGGACGAGTGCAGGGGTGTGGCGGACGAGGGCAACAGCGACGGCTGGCTGAACACGAAATTTCGAGTATAAACCGGTGTTTTAGGCTCGGAAGGGCACATTATACTCGAAAAACCGAGTATAAACCGGTGTTTGGAGCTTAGAGGAGCACATTATATTCGAAAAACCGAGTATAACGCGGTGTTTGGGGCTCGGAGTAGCACATTATACTCGAAAACTCGAGTATAATTGTGCGTTTGGGGCTCGGAGGGGCACATTATACTCGAAATTTCGAGTTTAGCGCCTTCTCCTCCTTCTGCCACACTCCAATCACAATGCCGCCACCTTACGGCTCCTTTCTCGCCATCCCATCATATCTCGCCCATCCGCCCCCATCCCACTCCCATCATCAGCCCGCGCCACCATACCCCCCATCCCGTCCCCGTTTGGCCGGTAGCTTCTCCCCCGCCCCTAAAGTATCGTAGCCTGCCGGGACATTATCCGGTATAATGAGGAATGTTGAGGATTTATCAGAATATGCTTCAAGAAGAGGGATGAAGGGGACAGGCTGCAGGTAAATGTAAGCGCTTAACGAGTCCACAAACCTGACATGAAACCAATAAAAAACCTTGCCATCCCCGATATGGAATTCTATAATGTAACATAATGTGACATGAACCTTAGGGGAATGTCGGTGAGCCCCTATGCGGGAATGTCTTGGCCGGAACACCCCTACAACATGTTGACGCAGGAGGTCCTCGGAATTGGAAGAGAAAAAAAGCTCCACACTGGAACAATTTGACCGCAATATGCGCATGAACGGCACCCGGGAGGAGGGGCTGGTCTGGTTTGATCCCAAGGCAACCCCTTTTCGGCTGGGCGGCTTTCCCTGGATCGGGCAGGACGGGGTGTACCGGCGGATGCCGCTTCATCCGGCTGAGCCCTTGCCCCAAGCTGTAGATTGGCTGGCGGACCATACCGCAGGCGGTCATATCCGCTTCCGGACGGATTCCCGTGAGCTTCACATCCGGGTGAAGCTGAAGGACCGGGCCAATATGTACCATATGGCGCCAACCGGCCAATGCGGCTTCGATTGCTATATCGGCGGACCGGGGGAGGAGAAATTCGCCGGCACAGCCACCCTCCGCCCGGAGGAACCTGAATATACAGCCCGGCTCACCTCCTTTAAGGAGCGGGAGCTGTGCAGCTATACCCTCTATTTTCCCCTGTACCAAGGGGTGCAGGAGGTGTTAATAGGCCTGGAGGAGGACGCGGAGCTGCTGGAGCCGCTGCCCTTTGCTGCAGAGCGCCCAGTGGTGCTGTACGGCACCTCCATCACCCAAGGGGGCTGCGCCTCCCGTCCCGGCATGGCCTATCCCAATATCCTCGGCCGAGGCATGAAGCGGGAAATGGTGAACCTGGGCTTTTCCGGCAGCGGCAAGGGAGAGCCGGAGGTAGCGCGGGTGATTGCATCCATCCCCGACCCGGCCTGTCTGGTATTGGATTATGAAGCCAATTGCGACGGGCTTGAACGGCTGCAGGTGACCATGCCCGCTTTTATCCGCATTCTGCGGGAGGCGCACCCCGAGGTGCCGATTGTGGTAATAACCCGGATCAGACCGCCCAAGGCGGACTGGGACGCGGAGTTCCGGGAGGCTATGCTGGCACGGCGTACTTACCAGTTGGAGCTGGTGGAGACCCTGCAGCGGGAAGGCGACCGGTTCATCTCCGCCATTGACGGCTATGAGCTATTGGGAGAGCAATATGCGGAAAGCACAGTGGACGGCACGCATCCTACCGACCTGGGTTTTTCCCTGATAGCGGCGGCGCTCCTGCCGCAGCTGTCCCCGCTGATCGGAACAATTTAAGGTAAGGCGCAGTTTTTTTGAATCAGGTAAAGCGGGAGGGGGAGAACAGGACAATGACATCGAGAGCAGTAAGGGCGCTTTGCTTTTTGGCGGCGGGGGCTGTGGTGCTGACGGGCTGCGAGGGGGCGGCTCCGGGAGAAGGAGCCCAGGCCGAAGCAGTCAAGGGGAAGTCCGTCTCCATTGTGGTAAACAACCTGGGAATGAACTTTCCGGCAGGAACGGACGAGAATAACAATCCCTACCTCTCCTTTATCGAAAACCGCACCGGCCTGGATATCAATGTGATTGCCCCGCCGGAGGAGGTCTATGAGGAGAAGGTGAACCTGATTATGTCCTCGGGCAGCCTTCCCGATCTGGTCCACATCTATAGACCTCTCTGGTTTGACCATTATCTCCAGCAGGACGCCCTGACCCCCCTGGACGATTGGCTCGACAAGTACGGCGCTGATCTGAAGCGCCGGATCCCCAAGGAGGCATGGGACCGGGTCCGCTTTAACGGGAAAATCTATGCGATCCCCAGCCTCAACGAGGTGCGGGGTATCGAGCTGATGTACATCCGCAAGGACTGGCTGGATAAGGTGGGGCGCAAGGCTCCCGTTACACTGGATGAATATTACGACGTTATCAAGGCCTTCACCCTGGAGGACCCGGACGGGAACGGCAAGAATGACACCTACGGTCTGACCATGGGGGAAAATCTGATCCGCTCCGCCCCTTTCTTCGGCGCCTTCGGCACCCAATTGGACAGCTGGATTCTGAAGGACGGAGCCCTCCAATACGGCAGCGTGATGCCCGAGACCAAGGAGGCGTTGGCTTTTCTCGCCAAGCTGTACAAGGAAAAACTGCTGGACCCCGAATTTGTCCTGAACCGTAACACCAGTCTGGCCCAAAAAGTTGAGAACGGCCAGGTTGGCCTCTATTCGGCCACCTGGTACGACACCCGGGGTGCCATCGCCAATAACAAGGCGAAGAATCCTCGAGCAGAGTGGATGCCGTTGGAGTACCCAACCGGTCCGCGGGGGCAGAAGGGCGTTTATGATAAGGACTTGATCCGGGGCTACAATGTCATTCCCAAAGGAGCCGCCAATCCCGAGGGTGCCCTTCGTTATCTGGAATTTTTGGCCGGGGATGAGGGTTATACCACATTAAAGCTGGGCTTCGAGAATCAGATCTGGAGCATGCAAAACGGCAAAATGGTCACGGACTTCGCCCAGCATGACAAGCATCTGTACCGGGGGATTTACCAGTCCATGGTGGACGTGCTGGACCCTGAGCTGAATAAGAAACGGCTGGATTCCCTGGGGGATTTCCACTTGTACGAAAATCTGAAGATGATCGAGCAGAATCTGATCACCAACGAATTCTACGGCTCCCCCACCCCTGCCATGAGCCGGCTTTCCGGCCAGCTGCCCAATTTGCAGGAGGCCTTTACCCGGATTATTATGGGCGTAGAGCCGCTTGATGCATTTGACCGGTACGTAGCGGAGTGGATGGCCAATGGCGGGGCTTTGATAACCGAAGAGGTCAACGCCTGGTACAAGGAGAAAAACGCCGCAGCCGGAAGGGTTCTCCCATGAGGGCCCTGTGGCGCTGGGTCCGCAGCCAGTTTTCCGGACATATTCAGGTGCGGCTGACAGGATATTTTCTCCTGATTCTGCTGCCCCTTGTTGTTATCAGCCTGTTTGCCGTGGAGCGTTCGCGGGATCTTCTGTACAATCAAGCTGTGGAACGCTCCCAGCTGGCCTTGTCCTCCTCTATGGATTATATTGATCTGACGCTTCAAAATATTGAAGAGCTCTCCGCACTCATTGCCACCGACCCGGCTGTGGTGCAGCAGCTGAACAAAACGGGCAGGGAGCTGCCTCCTGAGTCCATTGTGGAGTTCTCCCGGATGCTCAAGCAATTGTCCAATATGAATGCCGTGAATCATATCGTATCCCAGATTACCATCTACCACCACGCGTCCCATATGATGATCTCCACCAATTTCGGCGGCAGGCGCCTGACCTCCGAGCCGATGCAGGAATGGATGGTTCAGACGGCGCGGGAAAAAGGTACGGCCATTCGTTACCTGCTCCCCGACGAGTCCGTATCCGGCACCACCTTCGGCAGCGTCATCAGCACGGACAGCATTTCGCTGGTCCGCTCTATGGACCTGTACAATGTGAACCGCCAGCCTAATATACTCATGATTACCCTCAACAAAAGCCGGCTGCTGAACGTCATCAAGTCCCAGCTCCCCTCCTCCCAGGCCAAAATTTATCTCCATACGGAGACGGGACGGGTGGTGGCGGGCACCGGCGAAACGGCAGCGGACGGGGGCTTGCCACCGATTTCCGGCAAGGAGATGGCGGTAACGGTGGATTCGGGCTATTCCAATTGGCATCTGACCCTGATGCAGCCCGAAGCCGAGCTGTACCGGGAGACGGACAAGCTGCGGATGTTCACCTACATTATCATCGCGGTCAGCGTGCTTTTGGCGGTGGGGATTTCCTGGGTGGTGTACAGCGGCATTGCTTCACCGGTGCATAAGCTGGCCAGCGGGATGAAGCAGCTGGCGGCAGGCAATCTCAACATCCGGCTGCACAACCGGCAGAAGGACGAGTTCGGCTATCTGACGGAATCCTTCAATCAGATGGTGGCTTACCAGAGGCATCTGATCCAGGACCATTATGAGCAGGAGCTGGAGCTTCTGAAGACGGAGCTGAAATTTCTCCAGTCCCAGATTAATCCGCATTTTTTGTACAATACACTGGATTCTATCTATTGGTCGGCCCAAAATTACGAAGCCACGGAAATCAGCGAGATGGTGCTGAATCTGTCGCGGTTTTTCCGGCTGAGCCTGAACAAGGGCCGGGAGGTGTTTACCCTCCAGGAAAATATGGAGCATCTTCATTATTATATCCGCATCCAGCAGATCCGTTTTCTGGACAATTTCCGGGTGGAATACCGGCTGCAGGAGGAAACCAAGGCCATTCCGGTGCTGAAGCTGCTGCTTCAGCCGCTGGTGGAGAACGCCATTCTCCACGGGATGGAGGACCGGGCCAGCGGCGGATTGCTGGTGATTTCCAGCTGGCTCGAAGGAGGGACCCGGCTCAATATCCGGGTGGAGGACAACGGCCCCGGGATCAACCTCGAGCGTCTGGCGTATATGCGGCATGAATTGGAGAAGGCGGGCAGGCTGGATTACCGGATCAAACGCGAGGAAGAGGTGCGTGATCTGTTCGGATTGCGCAACATCACCGCCCGGATGAAGCTGTATTACGGTAAGGAAGCGGAGCTGGTCATCGATAGTGTAGAAGGCCAAGGCACCCATGTGACGGTTTCGCTGCCTCTGGACCGCTGCGGAAGCGATCTGCAGCTGGTGACAGAGGAGTTGAATCCTGCGCGCGAGGGATTGACCGGAGGCTAATTCCGGCAGCGGTGCGTGATAGGTATGGCCGGTAATAGCCGACAAGGAGGACAAGGGTATGAATCTGTTGATTGTAGAGGATGAGCTAAGGCTGCGCAATTCCCTTGCCAATAATATTCCCTGGGAGGAGCATGGCATTGAGGTGGTGGGTCTTGCAGGCAACGGCCAGGAGGCACTGGCCATTGTAGAACGCAAGCGGCCGGATATTATGCTCCTGGATGTACAGATGCCGGGTATGGACGGACTGACGCTTGTCCGCACCCTGCGGCAGAAGCAGGAAACCCGGATTTTTATGAAATTTATTATCTTGAGCGGGCATGATAATTTCGGCTTTGCCCAAAGCGCAATGGCTCAGGGGGTATCCCGATACCTGCTGAAGCCGGCGGGGGAGAAGGAAATTCTGGACGCCGTGCTGGTGGCGGGAGAGGAGCTCCGGCGTGAACTGGAGGAGTGGCAGAAGCAGGCCGCTCTTCAGGAGAAATGGCGAGAGCATCTGCCTCTGCTGCAGAATGGCTTCTTCCAGCGCTGGGCGGATGGCGGCTACAGCCCGCCGGAGCTCCTCCGCCGGGCCCGGGATTATAACATTGAGCTGTCCGCCGATGCCCGGCTGGCAGCCGCAGTGGTGGACCTGGACCCGCTTCCCGGGGACGGGGAAGGGGATGGCGCCGGGCGGGATGATGAGCCGCTCCTGGCCTTCTCCCTCCAGTGTATGGCCCGGGACATGCTGCCGGAGCCGGCCTGTTATGCCAGCGGGGATATGGAGGGGAAGCTGCTCCTTATCTTCCTGCTGCCGTCCCAGGAGGATGAACGCGAGGCCTTGCTGCGTGTGGGGGCCTCCTTGGTGAGACTGTTGTCCCACGCCAAGGAGGTGCTGAAGGCAACCTTCAGCGCAGGTGTTTGCGGACGCACCGGCAGCCTGGAGGAGCTGGGGCCTCTGGTGCAGGAGGCGCGGCGCGCCCTGCGGGAACGGATGGTATACGGCACTGACATCGTCATTCCATACCGGGAGCAGGGGCGTGCCAACAAGGCCATGGAGGCCCAGCCCAATCTGGAGAAAATGCTGGAGATCGCCCTGGAAACCGCCGATGAGGAAAAGGCTATGCAAGCCCTAACGGGGCTGTGGGAAGCAGGATTGGGGCAGGCCGGGTCCGCTGAGGAGGTCCACGAGACGGTGCTGTATCTGAGCAGCCTGTTTGTCCGGATGATCCAGAAGCAGGGCTGGTCCGTACGGCAGGTGGTGGAGGGGGACATGGAGCAATTCCTGCATGTCCGCCTGCTGGGCACCCGGGAGGAAACCTGGGGCTGGCTCACCCGTACCGTGAAGAAAATTGCAGCCTTTGTCCGCAAGGAGCGCAGCACCACCAGCAATCAGGTGGTTAAGGCCATTCTGGCCATTGTCGACCAGGAAATCGACCGGGATATTACCCTGCACATGGTGGCGGACCGGATGTATGTCAATTCCTCTTACCTGAGCCGGCTGTTTAAGCAGGAGACGGGAGTCCCCTTTTCCACTTATGTGCTGGAGCGCAAGATGGAAAAGGCCAAATCCATCCTCCAGGAGGGGGGCAAGGTATATGACGCTGCTCGCTTGGTTGGCTATCGAGATGTCAGCTATTTTACCAAAGTCTTTCGAAAATATTGGGGAGTTACACCTGGAGAAATGAAATCATAACATGAGTTGTTAGCCTGAAGCGTTTTCTTTTGAAAACGCGGAGGGCTTTTTTCATTTTTCGGGTAAAATCCAACATCAAAGTACCAGAAATAGTAATGGTCCTCACCTACTCACAAGCCTCTGGAATCACTAAAATTTAAGTACAGACGAAACGAGACAAGAGGAGGGTGAGGCGCAATGGGTCGCGGCAATTCCAGAGGATTGGGACGTGAGCTTCGCCGGGAATGGGATTTGTATATGCTTCTGGTTCCGGGCATTCTCTGCATTCTGCTGTTCAGATACACGCCGATGTACGGGATTATCATCGCCTTTAAGGATTTCAACATTTTTGACGGAATGGCGGCCAGCCCGTGGGTGGGCTTGAAGCATTTCCACAAATTATTCACCTATCCGGACTTTTTGCAGGTCTTCAAAAACACCATCATCATCAGTTTTATGAAAATCGGTTTTCTTTTTCCGCTGCCGATCGTAGTGGCGATTCTCCTGAACGAACTGAAGAATATGATCTTCAAACGCACCATTCAAACCGTCATTTACCTGCCCCACTTTCTCTCCTGGGTTATTGTCAGCGGCTTGTTCATCGATATTCTGTCCTCCAACGGGGGCCTGGTGAACAAAGCGCTGGAGGCAATGGGATTTACCCCCATCTCCTTCTTCATGGACAATGATGTGTTCCGGGGTGTGCTGGTCACATCGGCAGGCTGGAAGGAAACCGGCTGGAGCACCATCGTGTATCTGGCGGCATTCTCCACCATCGATCCGCAGCTGTACGAAGCAGCCCGGATGGACGGGGCAGGCCGCCTGCGTCAGGTCTGGCATATTACGCTTCCGGGTATTGCGCCTACGATTCTCCTTATGTTCATTCTCCGCCTCGGCAGTATTCTGGAGGCCGGCACCGAGCAAATTCTGGTCATGTACAACCCCACCGTTTACAAAACCGCCGATGTGATCGGCTCCTACGTATACCGGATGGGCTTGGGCAATCAGGATTACAGCTTCACCACGGCAGTCGGGCTGTTCGAGTCCGTTATCGCCTTCGTTCTGGTGATTTCGGGCAATGCCTTGGCCCGGAAATATCTGGACAGGGGCATCTGGTGATGAGGACAAACACAGGCATCAAGAAAGGAGAACGGACCGATGGCTGACTTGAATCTCCAGGCAGGAGCACCGGAAACGACAGCCCTTCCCAACACGGCGGGATCGAAGCGGACCGGGCGCAATGGCATCCGGAGCAGCATTCCCGAAAAAATATTTACTGTATGTAATTATCTCTTCTTCGTTCTGATGGGCTTCACCACGCTGGTTCCGTTTGTGAACCTGATCGCCAAGTCCCTGAGCAGTGAACATGCCGTTATATCGGGAAGAGTAAACCTCATCCCCATCGATATCCAATTCGGCACCTACAAATACGTCATGCAAGACAGCATGTTCCTCAATTCGCTCAAAATTTCCGTTATTCTCACCCTGGTCGGCACCTTCCTGAGTTTGCTGGTGACCACCATTACCGCCTATCCCTTGTCCAAGCCCCACATACGAGGGCGGAAGTGGCTTCTGCTGATGTTTATTTTCACCATGCTGTTCAGCGGTGGTTTGATCCCCATGTATCTCCTCATGCAGAACCTGCATCTGGTGAACAAGCTGCCGGTGCTGTTCTTACCGGGTATGGTGAATGTGTTCAATATGCTGATCATCAAAAACTACTTTGAAGGTTTGCCCGACGGCCTGGAGGAATCCGCCAAGCTTGACGGCGCCGGCAACATCCGGGTCCTGGTATCCGTGGTGCTGCCTCTGTCGCTGCCGGTTCTGGCTACCATCGCCCTGTTTTTTGCCGTAGGGTACTGGAACGACTATTTCGCATCCATGATCTACATCACCAATCCGGAATTGAAGCCGCTGCAGCTGTATCTGAAGGAGCTATTGGTTGCATCCAGCGGGGACTTCCTGAAGGACAACATCGATGCAGCGCTGAACACCACACCCCAGTCCATCCAGGCGGCATCCATCCTGCTGGCCACCATCCCGATTTTGCTGGTCTATCCGTTCCTGCAGAAGTATTTCGTGAAGGGTGTACTCGTAGGTTCCGTGAAGGGATAGGCTGAGAAACCTGTCCGACGAAAGTAAAAGGTGAATCCATATTCATGTGAAAAGACTGGGAGGGATGGAAGTGACTTGAGGGCGAGTTTTTTGGCGGCTTTGAACCCTTCAAATTCATTCAATCAAGGCCGACAAAACGTGTTTGAGCACCCAAGGCACTTCTATCCCGGTAAGGAATGAAACGAATGAATATGGATTCACCAACACTATGATTTCGGGGTCCCTGCAAAAGTAACCGGAATAACATAAGGGAAGCCGGGGACAGCTCCTGTGCTTCACTTTGCGGGGAATGATTATATTCATCTTAGGGAGGTAAGTCCATGTTGAAAAAATCAGTTGTACTGGCAAGTGTAGTGGCATTATCGGTTCTTGGCACGGCCTGTGGCGGATCCTCGGATTCCGGCTCCACCGCTTCTACCGCTCCATCCGGAGGTGCTGCCGCATCCCCGGCGGCTACAGAGGGACCCAAATCTCCGTTGCGGATGCTCATGCAATACGGGCGTTTTGACCCTAACAAGGACTTTACCGCCGGCCTTATCAAGGAAAAAACCGGCTACGACGTCACCTACGACATGCTTCCCGCCGAGAACTATGATGAAAAGCTGAACCTGATGGTAGCCAACAAGGAAGAATTCGACGTGATGAAGCTGAGTGCTACCCAATTCTTCAAGCTGGCCACCTCTGGCGCCCTGGAGCCGTTGGATGATCTGGTGAATAAGTTCGGCCCCAACGTCAATCAGGCTATCAAGCCCCAATCCTGGACCAGCACCACCATCGACGGCAAAAAATTTGCCATTCCCGAAACCGGCTCCGGTGTTTCCGTAGGCGAAGAGCTTATCGTCCGCCAGGATTGGCTGGATGAGCTGGGCCTCAAAATGCCCACAACCCCGGATGAGCTGTATACCGTTCTGAAAACCATCAAGGAAAAGAAAAACATCGTTCCGCTGACGGGCAGCAAGGACTCCCTCTACGGTGACATTGCCGCCGCCTTCGGCGTTCCCTACGGCAGCACCTCGGATTGGGTACTGAAGGACGGCAAGCTGGTCCATAAGGCCGAGCTGCCGGAGATGAAGGAATTCCTGACTTACATGAACAAGCTGAATGCGGAAGGTTTGTTGGACCCCGAGCTGGCTATCAACACCGCCGCCAAGGCCATCGAGAAATTCACCAGCGGCAAAGCGGCCGTCTACAAGCTGGCCTGGTGGAATGCACCGAACACGATGACCGCCCTGACCAAGAACTTCCCCGAAGCCAAGGTATCCGTTATGCCTTTCCTTAAGGGTAAGGATGGTAAGGTATCCTTGAGCGTCACAAACGGCACAAGCTGGTATATTGCCATTCCCAAGTACTCCAAGCATAAAGAAGATGCGATGAAGCTGCTGAACGCCAAGCTGGAAAAAGAAACCTTCAAGAGCCTGGCTATCGGTATCCAAGGGACCCACCATGAGGTGAAGGACGGTAAATACTTCCCGATCCTGCCCAAATTCAATGACGACCTGACCAACGGCAGTGTGTTCATGACCGGTGTGGATGAAACCAACTATCCCATCTACTGGCAGGCGCGGGTGCGCAAGGACCCCGTTCTCCAGAAGTTCTATGAGGACTTCCAAAAGTATGCCGAAGGCAAGCTGGTTGAGGATCCCATGTCCTTTGCTCCGCCCATCGACGCCATCTCCAAGAACAAGCAAAAGCTCACCAAGCTTCTGGACGACAATGTCATCAAGTTTATCAGCGGCTCTGAGCCGGTTGCCAACTATGACAAGTTCCTGACTCAATGGAAAGCAGAAGGCGGAGCCGAAACCATTAAAGCCGCCAACGACTGGTATACCACCAAGAAATAAAAGATTGCGACGTAAGCAGCCAGACCCGTGCGTCCTGCGGACTCCGGCAGCAGCATAGAATCGGCAGCACACACAGGCAGCACGCGACTAAGAGACTGCGACGAAATAAAGTACCGCTAATTTGCCGACAAAACTCTCTCAGGGCTTTCCCAAAGGAAAGCCGGCATCGTAAGCATTAGCTAACCGTGGAGATTTTGTCTGCAAAAGCGGGTACTAATTTCCTCGCAGCTCCTAAGCGGCTGCCTGTGGTTTAGAATCGGAGGAATTTCACCTGTTTGGGACGCCGGGACAACATAGCCCGGCCCTGTGCCGGGGATCAGCACCACTATCCCATCCCGTCAGGAGTGTGAATGATGACCTTCGTTTCTGTCAGAAAAACCATGGCATTATGGACTGTTGTACTGCTGATTGCTGCTTTGCTTGCCCCGATTTTCCCGGCTGGCGCCTTAACCGCTTCGGCTGCCGAGCCGGACGGAGAGGGTGCTGTCACCCAAGGAATAACCAGTGTTACAGAGAATGTGTATTCGGTTACCGACGCCGTGTATTTGGTTTCCGCTAACGGGAATGAGAAGCTTGTGATGAATTGGATTAATATTAATACGGATGCCAAGAACGAACAGAAATCCAATTATGCAGCACTGTTCACCAGTGGAAAGGGAATTACCAACCGGCCTGACCATCCGAATGAAGTTTTTGTCAAAAGTACGAATCTCGCTGTTGCGGTAAACGCTTCTGGTGTACTTACTGGGATATACGGTCCGGTTGAGAAAAATCCAACGAATAGCTCTACTCCTACGAGATGGGAAGCGGATCAGTATGTCCCCATCCCTCAAGGCGGTTATGTGATCCTGGCCAGCGACAGCGGCTGGGGAACTTCCGTATTCCGCAAGCCGTTATACATGAATTACCGCATCGGCGAACAGGTAACCCTCGTCAAAGGGACCCAAACCCTGACTGCCGCCGATTTTCTGAACCTGCCACCGGCTTTGGCGTTAACCACGGCCTCAGGTACGGAGGTCTCCTTGCCCACCTTTAAGATAGCAGGGGAAATCGACCATTACGCAGCGGACTTGAATCTTGCTGTTATGGTTGGAGAAACGGCTGCTGTCATTAGCGCGGACGGGAGCTTCACCGCCACGGTTTCCTTAAAGGCAGGGCTGAATACCTTAACGGTCCAGCTGCTCTCCGGAGCTTCCATTTTGGATACGGAAACGGTCACGGTGACCTATAAGCCTGTTGTGGCCGGCAATGGGGTGGAGGTAGAGGCTGCCCCGGAGGATATCACCGTTAGTATTGAAGGGCCCCGGAAGAATATCGACTACATCGATCAGGACATCACCGGCATCGACAATATTATCGCTCTGTTCACCCGGGAGTCCGGAAATACCATTACGATTCCCAAAAATAATGTGGCTGTTCAGATTGGGGCTGACAGCAAGGTAATGCAGGTGGTTAACCCCGCCTCTAGTGGCGGCGGTGCCCCAAATTGGGCGGGTCCCACAGAGCTGGCTATTCCCCAAGGCGGCTATGTACTGTACGCCCAGGATACCAGCTATGCCAACAATAACATTAAACGGTTTTTGGCTACCAAGTTCAAGGTTGGGGATGTGATCAAGCTCCGCAAGAACGGCGAGGTGGTGCCGGTTACGGAGCTGATGAGCGGCCGGGTCAAGCTGACGCTGGACAATTACCAGATGGTCACCTCTACGAAAGCGCAGGAGCTGATCAGCGGGAATATTAGCGACGCGGGGGGACTTGCTGCCGTACAGCTGCTGATTAACGGCACACCTGTGCCTGTGGCGGCGGACGGTACGTTTTCCTACAGCTATTCCCTTCAGGCCGGCATCAACTATGTCAATGTGAAGGTGATGAAAAACGGTGCGGAGAATACAAGCCGTGACCTGGTTATTTTCAGCCGGCCGGGTTTTACCTCCAACAAGGGTGTAATCCTGTGGGTGGATCAGGCCGCCAATGCCCGGAAATTCCAGACCAGCGAGCATGTATACGAATTCCTGAAGAAGGCCAAGGATAACGGGGTCACGGAAGTGGTCTTCGATGTGAAGGGTGTGGAAGGATACGCCTCTTATAAGAAGAATGATCTGACCGGGCGTCCTTATGTCAGTGAAATTACGGCTCCGGCCAAGGCCGGGTCAAACCCGGATCTGGATCTCCTGGAGGAATTCGTCACCCATGGGCACGCATTGGGGCTGAAAATCCATGCGGCAATTAATGTATTCGCCGAAGGCTCCATTGCCAGCGATGAATATGCCGTATTGGACGATCACTTGGATTGGGAGGAACGGATTTACGTTCCCGAAAACAATGGACAGATCAAACGTGTGCGGGAGAGCGCCAAGCAGGGATTGGTGGCTTTTGTAAACCCGTCCAATGACGAGGTCCGCCAGTATGAGCTGAAGACCTTCGAAGAGGTCATCAAAAACTATGATGTGGACGGTGTGGTCCATGACCGGGGCCGTTATGATAATGAGTCGGCGGATTTCAGCGATCTGACCCGGGCTAAGTTCGAAACCTTCCTCCAGGCCAAAGGCAAGCAGCTTCAAAATTGGCCTGCGGATGTGTTTTCCTACAATGGCACTACCCGGTTAAACGGGCCGCTGATTCAGGATTGGTGGGAATTCCGCTCGGGCACCATCAAGAGCTTTTTCGGCGAAGTGAAGAGTCTGGTGGATTCCTACGAATCCTCTACCGGCAGAACCATCCAGGCCTCCGCCTATGTGGGCTCCTGGTACGAAACCTACTATCTGAACGGCGTAAACTGGGGCAGCCCCAACTTCCGTTTTGACAGCAGATTGGGCTTGAAGGATGAATATGTGTATACACCGGGGTATTATGAGACCGGATATATCGAGTATATCGATTTCCTGATGATCGGGGCCTATCAGACCACCGGGCAGGAGGTAAGTAAGTATATTACCTTGGGCAACATTGTGACCAACGGGGAAATTCCTCTTTATGCAGGAATTGCTTTAACCAACGTTCAGGCACCTGAGCTGCAGCGTGATGTGTTCCAATCCGGGTTGGCCAACACCAATGGCCTGATGCTGTTCGATGCCTCCCAGGTCAACTGGCCCATCGCTTCTGCAGCTCTGAAAAACCAGGTATATGTGAAGGACTATCAGGTGGGCTTCAGCCTGCCGGGCAAACCGGAGCAGTTTTTGGAGGGGAATTTCCATAATATTAACCTTATCGAAGGAAATATCAACGCCTATACGGATTCCTTCGGTTATTCCACCGGCACCTCCCGTTTTGGGGTGGAGGTAGTGGTTGGGGCAGACGGCACAGTTTCCAAGGTTCTGAACCGGAACCAGGCCATTAACTGGAGCTGGGGCTCTCCGGAGGAAAATAACAGTGTGATTCCTGCCGACGGTTTTGTCATCTCCACTCTGGACCCGTCCGGCACCCGGACCAAACGCCAGCTTGTGGCCAATGCCTTTAAGGCGGGTGACACTGTACGTGGCGCATTGCTCAGCGGCTACCTTCCTTATGAAGGGTTGAAAACAGCCGACAGCCAGCTTGCGGTGAAAGGCAATGTTGACGTTCTAGGCAAGGGCACTGCACAGGTACAGGTAGCGGGTAAAGCGGCTGCAGTCAGCAGCACCGGCGACTTCCAGGCCACTGTTCCGCTGGTGGTGGGTGCCAACTCCGTTACCATGGCCGTGTATGTGGACGGCTACAAAACCAATGAAAAAACCGTCCAGATTACCCGGACCGAAAGCACAGGCAGCGGTAATCCGGGAGGCGGCTCCTCCAGCTATGGCGGAGGCGGCGGAACGCCGGATTTGGTGGGCAAAACAGCATTTACCACTCCGGACGGGACTGCAGGTACGCTCTTCCGGATTGATGAAGGGCAATTGGCCGCCAAGCTGAAGACGCTAGCGGAGGCTGCCGGTACGGCGGGCGGCCAGCAGGAGCTGCTTATTCCGGCAACGGACAGTAGCGCGTCTGCTGCCAAGGGTGTTGTGACGGTAAGTATACCGGTTGGCCCATTTGCGGCAGCGGCTGGCACTTTGCCCAGCGGCGGGAAAATTGTGGTTCAAACCAATTTAGGTGAGGTTGTATTGCCTGTGAATGTCCTCTCCCAGTGGACATCGGAAACGGCAGCAGGGAAACATGTGGAGCTCAGCCTGCGTCCGGTCTCTGAATCTGTGCAAACCTCCCTGGCCGGCATGCTTCAGGCTAAGGGGGCTACCGGGCTGGTGGAGGCGGTAGAGCTCAGCTTGGGAGTGAAGGAAGGGGAAACCCTTAGCACGCTTTCTCTTCCTGCGAACAGCAAGGGTGTGCTGAGTTTGTCTGTGGTAACCGATGCGGCCCCTGGTCAGCTTACTGTGATGAAGCTGAATAAGGAGAGCGGACTGTCCTTCGTACCGGCCAAGGTTGGAGCGGCAGCTTCCGGCCGGGTGAATGCCCAGGTACGTCTGGAAAGTGCAGCCGTTACTTTGGCGGTGGCCCAAGTGGAGCAGGCTTCCTATGGGGATATGACCGGCCATTGGGCAGAGCAGGCAGTGGGTCTGTTGTCCTCCAAGCTGGTTGTGGACGGCATGGAGGGTGGCCTCTTCCAGCCGGAATCCCTGCTGACCCGGGCACAGTATGCGGCTATGCTGGTGCGGGCCTTGGGACTTGAAGCCTCCGTTTCTGCGGCAGGCGGCACCTTCACGGATGTGGCTGCAGATTCCTGGTATTCCGCAACTGTACTTGCAGCTGTAAATGCCGGGATTACCGACGGTTATGAAGACGGCAGCTTCCGTCCGGAGGCGCGGATCACCCGTGAGGAAATGGCGGTGATGCTGAACCGGGCGCTGCGTGCAGTAAACACCGCTCCTGCGGCGGATGCTTCTGCCCTCGCCGGGTTGTCCGACGGTGAAGAACTTGCCGATTGGTCCCGTGATGCTGTGTCTGCTCTGGTAAGCAGCGGCTTGCTTAACGGGCGCAACGACGGCTTTGCTCCCGCGGCGGATGCCACCCGGGCTGAAGCTGCAGCTGTACTCCAGCGGCTGCTGGGTTATCTGGAAGCCCGTTGGTTCTAGTTCTACTTCAAGGGCAACAATGCGGCAGCTGCTGCGTTGTTGCCCTGTGCTTATACAAGGCGAAGAAGATGTAAATAGAAGAAAAGGGGGCATTTTTCCATGAAAGCGGATGATGCTGTGCCGCAAGAGGTAACGCGGGCGGAAGGGATTGAGGTGGAGGCGGCGCCGGAGGATATTACAATCCATGTGCAGGGGCCCCTTTGGAGCATTGCAGGTATCGACCGGGAGCGGGGGGAGCTGGAGGGCATCCTTTTGTTTACGCAGGAGTATGGAGAAACGGTGTCCATTTCCTCAGCTTATGCGGCGGTGCAGGTTGGTGCGGATAGCAAGGTGGCACAGGTGGTGCTTCCGTCATTAACGGACGGCAATGATGCCGGGGTTTCCACAACAGAAGCGGTTGAATTGGAGATTCCCGAAGGGGGGTATGTGCTTTTTGCCGTGGATGCCGGTACGGTGCCTGAAGGTGCAGGGTATTTTTTGGCGGAAAGGTTTAGAGTGGGCGATTTGGTGAAGCTCCGCAGGAACGGTCAGGTTGTGCCTGTTGAGGAGATGATGGGGAGCACGGCTAAGCTGGTGCTGGACAATTACCCCATGGTGACTGCTATGGAAGCGAATCACTGGGTTACCGGAACAATCCGCCATACGGGGGATATGTCCGGCATGCAGCTTTTCGTAAATGGAGTGGAGGCGCCGGTAACACAGGACGGCAGCTTTTCCCATTGTTCTCCGCTTCAGCCGGGAATCAATTATATTCGGGTGCAGCTGCTGAGGAAGGGCGTGGAGGAGACATCGCGGGAACTGGTCATCTTTAGCCGCCCCCGTTCTGCTCCGGAGAAGGAAGTGGTGCTTTGGGTGGACCAAACGGTGAATGCCAAAAGGTTCCAAAGCAGTGCGGATGTGCTGGACTTTCTCCAGTTGGCCAGGGACAACGGGGTGACCAAGATCGCGCTGGACGTAAAAGGGGTAGAAGGGTTCGTCTCCTACAAAAAGAATGATCTCACCGGACGCCCTTACGTGAGTGAGATCAAGGCCCCAGCCAAGGCCGGGGCTAACCCGGAGCTGGACCTGCTGGAGGAATTTATCACCCATGGACATGCACTTGGTCTGGAGATTCATGCGGCCTTGAATGTGTTTGCGGAGGGCTCCATTGCACGGGATGAGTATGCCGTGTTGGACCAACATTTAGACTGGGAAGAACGGATTTACATACCGGAAAATAACGGGGAAATCCGGCGCCAGCGGGATAGTGCCAAGAAGGGACCGGTGGCCTTCGTCAATCCCTCCCATGACCAGGTCTGGGAGTATGCGCGGCTGACCTTCGAGGAGATTATTAAGAATTACCGGGTGGACGGGGTCATTCATGACCGGAGCCGCTACGATAATGAAGCAGCGGACTTTAGTGACGTCACCAGAGCCAAGTTCGAGGTGTTTCTCCGCGCCAGGGGCAAACGTCTGGCGAGCTGGCCGGCAGATGTGTTTGTCTATGACGGCACCATCCGGGTGGACGGCCCGCTGATCCAGGACTGGTGGGAATTCCGGGCGGGGACCATCAAGCGTTTTTTTGCCGAGATTAAGGAACTGGTTAACTCATACCGCAATTCCACCGGACGCCCGATCCAGGTTTCCGCCTACGTGGGCTCCTGGTATGAGATTTATTACCTGAACGGGGTTAACTGGGGCAGCCCCAGCTTCCGGTTCGATGAACGGCTGGGGTTGCAGGATGCCTCGGTGTATACGCCGGAATATTGCCAGACGGGCTACATCGGGTATCTGGACTTCCTGATGATCGGCGCCTATCAGACCACCGGTCAGGAGGTGGAGAAATACGCCACCTTGGCCAACATTGTCACCAACGGGGAAATCCCGCTGTATACAGGCATCGCGGTCACCAATGTCCCGGCTCCGGCGCTCCAGCGGGAGGTCATCCAGGCCGGACTCGCCGCCACCGACGGCGTTATGCTATTCGACGCCTCCCAGATCAACTGGCCCGTGGCGCGGGCGGCTTTGCTGGGAGAGGAGTATGAGGGGGACGAAGGGTAGGGTACCTGATGAGAGCGTAGCGAAGCACTGCTGGTGAGTTGGGTGGGTAGCGAAGCGTTCCTGGTGAGCCGAGCGTGTGGCGAAGAGCTATGGGTGAACTGAAAGCGTGGAGAAGCACTACTGGTGAGGTAGCGAGTCAACACATTTATGTTGCGGACTGAGGAGCCGTTATTTTCGCAAAATACCCTGGTTTTTGATTTTTACGGATACAGGAGCCTCTATTTTGTTGTATGGGGCGGATTTTCTGCCCACCGTGCCCCAATAACGTATCGTGTGTCCGCGAAATGCTGAAAAAGGGTGGTTTTGAGTAAATAGCGCCCTGTAGGTCCGTTAGGTTTTGGACTGGAGGGCAAAACTTACTTGAACGGGCCAACAGACGGAACCGACTGATGGAACTGACTGATGGAACCGACTAATCGAACCAACAGATCCTGCTGACTAATGAAACTGACTGATTGGACCAACTGACCGAGCTACTGATCGCACTAACTGCCCGAATCATCCGAACCAAATATTTGTTGTGCCCCTAGCGGGATTTACTGTATAATGTTCCCAAACAAGGTCGTGAAGTACACGCCGCTTGCCGTTGAACCGGATTGTCCGGGTCAATGCGCTGGCGGCTTTTTGTTTGTATGGAATACAGAGGAGGCGATGGTGAATGGGACATTTTGACGATTGTTATGCGATGTGGCTGGATGGGGTCATCCGGAGAGAAACGGATAATCCGCGGAGAAGGGAGCTTTTGGAGAAGGGGCTGGGACATGGTACGGTGGAGTTTTTGCGGCAGGTCTGGTTTCCGGCGGTAGGGCACTTTGATTACCTAGAGCCGGAATGGGAGGTTCGGGATTTCGCCAATGGGTACCGTTATTTAGATCTGGCTTATATGCCGCGTGGGGCAAAAGGCGGTATCGAAGTTCAGGGTTATGGCCCCCATGCCCGTGACTTGGATGTGCGGCGCTTTAAGGATCTGTGCAGGCGGCACAGTTTGTTGGCGCTGGACGGTTGGACGTTGCTACCTGTGGCCTATTTGTCCATTGTGGAGGAGCCCAAACAGAGCCAGCAGCTGGTGCTGGCGTTTATCGGCAGATTTCTCGCAACGGAGGCTCCATCTTCTCTAAATTGGCTGGAGGCGGAAGCGGTTCGGCTGGCCCGCCGTAAGCCGGTGCCCTTATCACCGCTGGAGCTGGCGGAACATCTTCGGGTCAGCGACCGCCATGCCCGGCGCATTCTGCACCGTCTGGTAGAGCTTCAGGTCATGATGGTAGCGAGCGGCAGTCAACGATTCCGGACATTTACTCTTCGCATATAACAGACGGGGGGGAGGCTGAGCTGAAAAGGAGAGCGCCTGCTTTAATTGAAACAATGTTGGATTGTAGCTGGACCATGGGGAGCTGCGGGTTTAAGGCGGAGTGGGAGTGGTGTAGGAGGTGGATTCATACTTCAAACTAACGGACAGGAGAGCCGCTATTTGAGCAAAAAGCGGGAGGTTTGAGTTTTCGCGGACTCCAGAGCCCTTATTCGGCTGTGGCGGAGGTATTACGAGTGGATTTTGGGTAAATAGCGGAACGTGTGTCCGTGAAAGTGAGAAAAGTGGTGTTTTGAGGGAAATAGCGGAACGTGAGTCCGTTAGAAGGATATGAGGGGGATGGAGGGAGAGGTCCGTTAGAAGAATATGAGGGGGATGGAGGGAGAGGTCCGTTAGAAGAATGTGAGGGTGACGGAGCGGGGAGGGTGAGTTCGCCAATAAAAAAGCTGCCCACCAGCAGAGTAGAACTGCTTCGGGACAGCTTATTAACTGGCGTGTGCACGCAGCAGCTCAACTAAATGCTGCTGCTGCTTACCGGTAACCCTTGATGAACTGAACCGCCCGGCGGATGTCCTCTCCGGGGTTGGCGCCTACCTCGCGTTCGATGGTGAGGTAGCCCTTGTAGCCGATCTCCGCCAATGCGGCAAAGTAGGCATCGAAGTCCACCTTGCCCTCGCCCAGGGGCACCTCCCGGAAAAACTCGCCGGAGCTCACCATCACGGCGATCTTGGCGTGGTCCATGGGCTCAAAGCCCAATGCCCCGTACACCAGACGGGGATCGATTTCCTTCAGCCGGACCCCGTCCTTCACGTGGGTGTGCACCACATAATCCCGTAGAAGCTTAACACCCTCCACAGGATCGTCGCCGGTGACCATCACCATGTTGGCCGGGTCGAAGTTGACGGATACCCCGTTGCCGCCCAGGGAATCCAGGAACTCCTTCAGATGGGCCGCCCGCTCCGGTCCGGTTTCGATGGCGAAAAAGGCATTGCGGCTGACGGCATATTCATTGAGTTCTCTGCAGGCCTCCTGCATCGCCTTATACACGTCGCTGTCCTTATCCTCCGGCACAATGCCGATGTGCGTGGTGACCACGTTGGTGCCCAGGTCCAGAGCCAGGTCGAGAATCCGCTTGGATTTTTCCACCTTGGCCGGATTCTCAGTTTTGTCCTGGAAGCCGTGGCCCCCCAGGTCGCCGCACAAGGCGCTGATCTCCAGGCCCAGCGAAGCGATATATGCCTTTAGGTCCTGGCGGGCAGCCGCGTCCAGATTGTCCGGGTCCATCTCGCCGGAAACGGCGTAGATTTGCACTCCGTCCGCGCCAACCTCCTTGGCCTTCCGCAGTCCCTCACGGACACCAACGCCAAAGCTGTCCACGATAACGCCGATGGGATTGCCGATGCGCACTTTGGTTTCCCCCATGGGATGACCCTCCTTTTTATAAACCGCAGTCTCTTGGAGACTGTGACGAAATAAGTACCGCTAATTTGCTGATAAAACTCCTAAAACCGTGGAGATTTTATCAACAAAAGCGGATACTAATTTCCTCACAGCTCCTTAGTCGAAATAAATTTCCTTGCCGAGACGGGCGGATTCGTATACGCCGCAGAGAATCTTCATGATCTCCACGCCGTCCTCCACCGGGCTCAGGGTGGTTTTGGTGCCTTGGCACACCTCGATAAAGAAGTTCATTTCGTCCTGGAAGCCGGACACAAAATCGAAGGACAGATTATCGATTTGCGGTGTGGAATTGAGGATGGTGTCATGCTTTTCTGTGATCAGAGTCAGCTTGGGCTCCAGCTCCACGCCGCCTTTTTCGCCGAACAGCTTGACGGTCAGCTCGTCTTCCTTGGCATGAAGGGTGAAGCTGACATCCACGATGAGGGAAGCGCCATTTTCGAAACGGATCATAGCATTGGCCATATCCTCAACGGTGTTCAACTCCGCATTATAATCCGCCGCCTTGTAAAAGCGCAGGTTCTTCACATTCGCCCGGTTGCCCAGACGGTTGTAGGTGTTGCCGCTGATGGACTTCACCTTGGGTTTGCCCATCAGGTACCAGCACAGGTCGATGACATGGACACCCACGTCGATCAGCGGTCCGCCGCCGGAGCGCTCCACATCGGAAAACCAGCCGCCGGGGTTGCCCAGCTTGCGGATACAGGAGGCCTTGGCATAGTAGATGGGACCGATTTCGCCCGCATCCATAAAGGATTTGACGATCCGGGTATTGGAGGCATACCGGCGGACAAAGCCGACATGCAGGGTTTTACCGGATTCCTTCACAGCCTGCTCGACTGCCAGCGCTTCCTCGACGGTTTTGCACAGGGGCTTTTCGCACAGCACGTTTTTGCCTGCTTTCAGGGCGGCGATGCTGATTTCGGCATGGCTGTTGTTCCAGGTGCAGATGCTCACCGCGTCGATGTCCGGGTTGGCGAGAAGCTCATGATAGTCGGTATAGATGTTGGGGATATTGTACTTCTCAGCCTTGGCCTTGGCCCGTTCTTCCTTCAGGTCGCAGACAGCAGTCAGGACAGCGTCGGGATTTTTGGAGTAGGAGCTGAAGTGCATTTCGGAAATAGAGCCGGCGCCGATAACGCCGATGCGGATTTTGCCGCTCATGTGGATCACCTCATGAATTAGTGGGTTGGGATTGCTGCTTCTAAAAGATATATGCATCCGCCAAGCCGAAGCGGATATGCTAAACGCTCAAATCTGCTGCTTACACCGGCCGCAGTGCGGGCCACTTCAGCTCTACACCCTCACGGACAAGCAGCTGCTGGAAGCTGGCCAGCTCCGGTGCGAAATCCCGCAGGTCCTTGGGAGTAAAGCCTTTATCCAGGCAATAGCTGGCGCAGTAGCCGGCCGCTTCACCGATGTTCCATTCCACCGGATGAAGGCGGTAGCAGCCGTTGGTGATGTGAGTGACGCCGATATTTTTGGCGGCCGCCAGTACGTTGGTGACCCGCACTGGAATCAGACTGCCCAGGGGAATCTGGAAGGGCAGGGAGGAAATATCGATATACGGCACACTTTGGGTGCTGGGATGCAGGTCGATGCGGTAACAGCCCACACCCACACTGTCAAAAAACTCCTCGGCCTTGCCATCGGGACGGCAATCTGTGGCTACATGCTGCTCCAGCACGGTGAACTGGGCCTTGATCCGCCGGGATTCCCGGATGTATGGATACATAGCCAGACCATCCTCGGTGCCCGTAACATCGGGGCGCAAACGCAGGCCGGGGTAACCGGTTTTGCCGTCGGGGCGGGGGGCTTCGGTCTGCAGCCAGTACAGCAGGGACAGGCTCAGCTGCTTCGCCTCGTACAGATGCTTTTGCCGTTCCTCCTCCGTCACGTCGATGATCCCGCCCAGCCAATAATCGTTCTGGGGCCAGTTGATCAGTGAGATGGAGCTGTTGAACAGACCCAGCCGGAAATGCCAGCGGTCAAGAATCTGCCGATACGCGAATAAGGGGAATTTCCCCTCTGCATTGGGAAAAAGCTCGTAGTCCACCTTTTCCATGGTGGAGGGTTTTACGCCGGTGAGACTAAGCAACCGGTCCGGCCAGAAGTCGGCCTTGTAGCTGCGCCAGAAATCGTACATTTCCGGCTTCGGGATGGTGTGGTCCTCGTTCTCCAGGTAGTCCACCGCGAAGCAATAGGTGAAGCTCTGCATATCCATCGGCTGCGCGTCCCCGTCCACCGCATGGGGCTCGCCGGTTTCGGCACGGCTTTCGGCGCCGGTGACATATTCGATCCCGGCCTTGGGCAGCAGGTCGCCGCATTCGGTGGCGTCGATGTAATAGGACGCCGACAATTTGGCGGTGTCGCCGCTGTCCAAGTGCTTGACGGTGACCGACGTCACCTTGTCACCGGCTGTCTCCGCCGCTTCAATCCGGTAGCGGTGGAGGATCCGGATGCGCCCGCTGTGCACATAGGGCGCCAGCATGTCCTGGAGCACCGCCAAGGCTGCGCGGGGCTCGTGGCACAAGCGGCTGACAATGCCGCTGCCGGGATTCAGGCGGGGGTTGGAGGCAGCGTCCGGCGTCAGGGGGAAGTGGTCCCGGTAATACTGCCGTACGCCCTCCCGGAAAAGCCGGTAGCTGGTCGTACAGCCGAAGGATTCGATCCAAGGATGCTCATCCGGGGGCACCGCCTGGCTGGTCAGCTGGCCGCCGACCCAGTCGGTTTCTTCGGTCATGATGACCTGTTTGCCGGCTTTGGCCGCCGCCAGTGCGGCCGCGACGCCGCCGGTGCCGCCGCCCAGGATGGCAATGTCCGCGTAGAGGTTACGTTCCATTCAAGCTGTCTCCTTTTGCCGTAAGGAGCTGTCAGGAAATGAACGATACTTTATTTCCTGACAGCCTCAAAACGTTATAGTCGGTCGGAAGGCGGGAGGCGTTCACCGCCGGCCGTTGTTGTTCAAGTTTTTGTAGGCGGCAGTGCCGATTGTGTGCATTGTGCCGCCGTTTTTCGCGTGGCTGCTGCTCTGACAGGGGCCTAGTGAACCAGAGCGCGTTTGGCTAACGGACTCCAGAAGCGCTATTCCGCTGAAAAGCGCCTTTTCCGGAAACTAACGGACACCAGCGCGCTTAATGGAGCATCAACTGGACGAATCCGGCTCAAAAGTCCCATATAGCGGCTGCTGAGTCCGTTAGAATGCGAAGGAGGTCATTTTGAGCGGAATAAGGTCTCTGATGTCCGTTGGGGTTAGGAGTGCAGGAGCGCGCTCGTCAGAAGAGCGGGTGCAACAGCAGGTGCACGTCCGTCAGCAGGGGTACACCCATCGGAAGGGTGTGCGCTCATCAGGGAGAGAGAGTGTCCCCCGCGCCAGTCGGCACTCGGCAGGAGCTCGCCCAACAGCAGGAGCGTCCCGCTCTGCTTGGAGGCTTTGCCGCTGCTGTGCCCGCCGTACCACCCCTCGGCGGTTCTTTTACACCAAGGTGCCGAAATATTCGTAGCTCTTGCGGATGCCTTCGGCCTCGCTGCCCAGTCCTTCATACTCCAGCACATACGCGCCTTCGTAGCCGCGTTCCTTCAAACGGCGGACAATCTCCGCCAGGTCCACATCGCCCAGACCCAGGCTGACACCTTCGAAGGAGGTCCCGGCCAGCGATTTATAACGCCCATCAGGCAGCCGCACAAAATCCTTGAAGTGCACATGCGCCACCTCGCCGATCAGCACATCCAGCGCCGTCAGCGGCTCCTCGTCCACCAGCAGGAAGTTGCCGGTATCGAAGGTGGACTTCAGATAAGGAGAATTCACTTTGTCCAGGATCGCCTTCACCTGTACGCCGCTTCCGGCAAGCTTGCCGTGGTTTTCCAGACAAAGGGTGATGCCTGCCTTGCCCGCCGCTTCTGCAGCTGCACGCAAACCCTCTACAATCCAGCCCAAGGCATTGTCGTAGGTTACATGTTCTGTCAGATTACCGGAAAATACCCGGATGACGTTCACACCCAGCGCTTGCGCTACCGGAATGGCATCCAGAATTTCCTGGAGGGCGGCTTGGCGCTCCTCGGCATTTTCCTTGGCGAAATCATTGGCCACAGCATAGCTGGAAGCCCGGATGCCTTTGCTCTTCAAGGCGGCTACCACAGTGGGCAGCTCAATAGCGGCATTTTTCCAGAATACATTCAACAGCTCAACCTGCTTAATGCCTTCCTTATTGCAAAAATCTACAAAGTCCAGTACGGTCCAGCCGTTTTCTCTCACGGTCCGGTGGACGCTCCACATGCTCAATGAAAGTTCCATCTGATCCTCCTTGGTCATTCCATGGGAAGTTTAGTGACGTTCATATTACAAGAGATGTATAGGAGTGATACCAACTATCTTTATTGTAGGAGAAGGGGTGGGGGAAGAACAGGGTAGACCGATGACCTTTTTTGGTAACTTGATGCGGATTGTGGCAGACCCTAAGCCGCAGCCCGCGAGGTCGGCAAAAAACCGCCGGCAAAGCCCGTTGTTATTGGGGCGGACAGCCAAAAAGCCTGAACCGGCTTCACTGGAAAGCCGGTCCAGGCTTAAGCTGCGGAAGAAAAGGAACCTCTCCGGCGGATATGGCTGGACAACGAAGCAGAGACAGGAACGGTACCGCTTACAGTTCAAGCTCCTGCAGGAATTCCGGGTCCAGCTGCTCGGACAGCCGTTGGGTAATCCGGATGTTCAGAGCCGAAATAACTGTGCTGTGAAGGGACTCGGGAAGATCCTTGCGCACCGCGTCAAACTGGTTGTGGATGATCACGTCCATTACCCGCGGAGCCTGGTATTCCTCCGCACTGTTCAGATAACGCTCCGAAGAGCTGAATACGGTTTCCCCAATCGCTTGGCCGTTGCAGTAGTGGACCTCCTTGGCCACAGACTTCTGGACGATCAGGTTCCCTTTTGCTGTCAGGAAAACTTCCGTCAGGGTTGAGGGGTAGATGATGCCGCAGAAGTTGGGGTCGTTCAAATGTGTATTCTCATCTTGTTTTTTCTCGAAGTGGGCGATGCGCTTGCAGTAGACGCGTTTGACCTCCTCGAAACGGCGGAGGCGGAACAGCGTTTCCTTAAACCCCATGGATTCCAGTCTGGATTTGTTAATGTACGTGCGTAATGCGCCTGTCAAAAATAGGGATACCGGACGGCTGTCGCCTTGGGACAAGTCGATGGCCTTCACCAGCAGATCCCTGTCAATTTCCAGATCGGGACCGGACAGACTGGAGAGATACTCCATGGAACAATCCTCCATTTATACATAGGATAGGGCTTACAATCTCATTATAAGAAAAAATAGGGTGCTTTCCCCGGGAGAAAAATGATAATATCATGAAACTTTGCGCTTGCGATCTCCGCTTGCATAGGGGGAGGGGGTATGTTATGATGAATGTGTTGAAGATACCCCCACAGGGTATATTGGATCGTAATCACAAAGCAGGAATATGAGGTGATTCAGATGGAAACGACAGGAACAGCCCAAAGCTCCTTTCAGATTACAGGCATGACCTGTGCGGCTTGCGCTGCCAGAATCGAAAAGGGGCTGTCCCGGATGGACGGGGTTACCCAGGCTAATGTGAATCTGGCGCTGGAGCGGGCAACGGTTGCATATGATCCGGCCAAGGTGACCGCCGAGGCGCTGGAATCCAAGGTGGAGGCACTGGGCTACGGCATTGCCCGCCAGTCGGTGGAGCTGGACATCAGCGGTATGACCTGCGCTGCGTGTGCCGCCAGAATCGAGAAGGGATTGGCCCGGATGCCCGGTGTCACCAAGGCCAATGTGAATTTGGCTTTGGAAACGGCCCATGTGGAGTGGGGCGGAGAGCTCTCGGCGGAGGACCTGATCCGCAAGGTTACTCAGCTGGGGTATACCGCTTCCCGCAAGGAAGCGCAGGGAGGAGACCGGGAGGGCCAGCGCAAGAAGGATATCCGGCACAAACAGATTGTGTTCGGGATTTCGGCGGTTCTGTCGCTGCCGCTTTTATGGTCGATGGTGGGGCATTTTTCGTGGACATCCTTCCTGTGGGTGCCGGATGCCTTCATGAACCCGTGGGTACAGCTTGTGTTGTCCTCTGTGGTTCAATTCTGGATCGGCTGGCCCTTCTATAAAGGAGCGGCTAAGGCTCTGTGGAACGGCAGCGCCAATATGGATGTGCTGGTGGCGCTGGGAACGTCGGCGGCTTATTTCTACAGTGTATACCTGACCGGGGTATGGGCGGCGGACGGCGGGAGCGCGCATCATATGCCGGAGCTGTATTTTGAGACCAGCGCCGTGCTGATTACCCTGATTCTCCTGGGCAAGCTCTTCGAGGCCATGGCCAAGGGCCGGACCTCGGAGGCCATCCGCACGCTGATGGGACTCCAGGCCAAAACGGCGCTGGTGATCCGGGACGGAGCCGAACTGCAGGTACCCATCGAGCAGGTGGTGGCGGGAGACGTGCTGCTGGTGAAGCCGGGTGAAAAAATTCCCGTGGATGCGTTGGTGCTGGAGGGCAGCTCGGCGGTAGACGAATCCATGATCACCGGTGAGAGCATTCCGGTGGAGAAGGCGCCCGGGCAACAGGTGATCGGGGCAACTATTAACAAAAACGGGGCCCTAAAGGTCCGTGCGGTCAAGGTGGGCCGGGACACGGCGCTGGCCCAGATCATCCGGGTGGTGGAGGAGGCCCAAAGCTCCAAGGCTCCCATCCAGCGGGTGGCGGACAAAATATCCGGAATTTTCGTTCCCGTAGTGGTCGCTTTAGCGGCGATTACCTTCCTTCTGTGGTATTATGCCATTGCACCGGGAGAATTCGCCGGAGCGCTGGAGAAAGCCATCGCGGTGCTGGTTATCGCCTGCCCCTGTGCTTTGGGGCTGGCTACACCCACCTCAATTATGGCAGGCTCCGGACGTGCCGCTGAGGCGGGCATCCTGTTTAAGGGCGGCGAGCATCTGGAGCAAACCGGGCACATCGATACCGTTGTGCTGGACAAAACCGGCACCGTCACCCACGGCAAGCCGGTGCTCACGGATGTGATTCCCGCCCCGGGCTGGCAGGGCGGGGAGGATCTATTGCTCCGCCTGGCGGCCGCGGCGGAGAAGCCGTCGGAGCATCCCCTGGCCGAGGCCATTGTCAGGGGGGCGGAGGAGCGGGGGTTGGTTCTGGCCGCCGCCGGAGAGTTCGCCGCGGTGCCGGGCTACGGCATCCGCGCCACGATAGAGGATCGGCGGCTGGCAGTTGGCACCCGCCGTCTCCTGGAGGAGAGCGGCGTGGATTTTGGCGGCGCCGGCCGGGAGATGGAACGGCTGGAGCAAGCGGGCAAAACCGCCATGCTGGTGGCGGTGGACGGGACTTATGCGGGCGTCCTGGCCGTGGCGGACACCATGAAGGAGTCCTCCCGCGAGGCGGTGGACCGACTGTTGAAGCTGGGCCTGACCGTGGTGATGCTAACTGGCGACAATCAGCGCACAGCAGAGGCCATTGCCAAGCAGGCGGGGATTCCCCGGGTGCTGGCGGAGGTGCTGCCGGAGGGCAAGGCGGAGGAGGTCCGCAAGCTCCAGCAGGAGGGCCGCAAGGTGGCGATGGTAGGCGACGGCATTAACGATGCTCCGGCCTTGGCTACAGCCGACATCGGTATGGCTATGGGCACCGGCACGGACGTGGCCATGGAGGCCGCGGACATCACGCTTCTCCGGGGCGACCTGAACGGCATCGCCGACGCCATCTACATGAGCCGCAGAACCATGGGGAATATTAAGCAGAATTTATTCTGGGCTCTGGCTTACAACTCCCTGGGCATCCCTATTGCCGCCGCCGGGTTCCTGGCTCCTTGGCTGGCCGGTGCGGCCATGGCCATGAGCTCGGTATCGGTAGTGCTGAACGCTCTCCGGCTGCAGCGCATCAAGCTGTAACCCCTGTAGGAAACCGCCTTTTCTAAAGCATTCCCATAAAAAAAGCAGAGCCGCCCCGCTTCGGCGGACGGACTTTGCCAGAGAGGAGGCTCGAGTAAAATGGAAGACAAAATGAATCAGGACAGCCAAAACCACTGCAGCTCTTCACATGGAACGGGCCATGAGGGAGCGGGCTGCTGCGACTCCACCCAGCCCCGCAAAAGCCATCATTCCCAGGAGATGAAGTCCAGCCTCGTAAACCGGCTCAACCGGATTGAAGGACAGATCCGTGGTGTGAAGGGGCTGATTGAGAAGGATGTTTATTGCGACGATGTCCTGAACCAGATCGCGGCGATTCAGTCCGCTCTGAACGGAGTGGGCAAGCTGCTGCTGGAGGGCCATATGAAATCCTGTGTGGTGGAGCGTATTTTGGAAGGGGACAATGAGGTTCTGGATGAGCTGCTGATCACCGTCAACAAGCTGATGCGGTAATTGAAGGTGGCAGCGATCAAATATAATTTTTCAAAGGAGAGATTGAACATGGCACAAGCAACTCTGAAGGTAGAAGGCATGTCCTGCAATCATTGCGTAAAATCCGTAGAGGGCGCCCTGCAAAATATCGGAGCCAAGGGCACGGTGGACCTGGCGGCCAAAACCGTCACCGTGGAATATGATGCGTCCAAGCTGGATGAAGCCGCATTGAAGATTGCCATTGAAGACCAAGGCTACGACGTAGTCTGAAACAGGTGAAAACAGGGAAGCAGCACTTGGCGGGAAAGCCGTCTGTGCTGCTTTTTTCTTGTATACGGACTTCTCCGATACTGGGTGTGAAAAGTTTCACAATAATATGATAAAAATCATATCTCCCGTCTCGCTTCCCGTGCTACGGTGGGGAAAAGAGACAGCCGGAGGCCTGTGCACCACATGGAGCGGCCGGCAAGGAGGATAACATCATGACGGATCTGCTGGATCAGCTGTTTGAGACCCATTCGCTTACCAAGGATGAGATTATAGATGCCCTCCGCATGATGGAGGACCCGCAGCATAAATCGCGGCTGTTCGATTATGCTAACCGAACCCGTCTTGCCCACTACGGGCCGCGGGTATTTATGCGGGGGCTGGTGGAATTCTCCAACTACTGCCGCCGGGACTGCATGTATTGCGGCATCCGCGCCGGCAACCGCAATGCGGACCGGTACCGCCTGGCCCCTGAGGATATCCTCGCCTGCTGCCGGGAGGGATATGAATTGGGCTACCGCACCTTCGTGCTCCAGAGCGGGGAGGATATGTGGTACACGGTAGACCGGCTTACGGATATTCTGGGTATGATCAAGGGGGAGTTCTCCGACGCCGCGGTTACGCTGTCCATTGGGGAACGCAGCCGCAGTGAATACGAGGCGTTGTACAAGGCTGGCGCTGAGCGGTTCCTGCTCCGCCACGAGACGGCCTCCCGGGAGCTGTATGAGTCTCTCCATCCAAACATGTCCTTCGATAACCGGATGGAATGCCTGCGTATGTTGAAGGAAATCGGCTACCAGGTAGGCGCCGGATTTATGGTGGGGCTGCCGGGACAAACCCTTGAGCATCTGGCGGAGGATTTGGATTTCCTCCACCGTTTCCAGCCGGATATGATCGGCATCGGTCCGTTTATCCCCCACAGTGATACCCCCTTGAAGGGTTCGAAGGGCGGTACCGTGGATAATACCCTGGTGATGGTTGCATTTGCCCGTCTGTTGGTGCCCAAAGCAAATCTGCCGGCCACCACAGCTATGGGCAGCCTGGACCCGCAGGGCCGGGAGAAGGCCATCAAGGCCGGAGCCAACGTGGTGATGCCCAACCTGTCTCCTACCTCTGTCCGGGAAAAATACGCCCTCTACGAGAATAAAATCTGCACCGGTGACGAAGCGGCCCACTGCCGCGGCTGCATCGAGATGCGTATCAAGGTCAGCGGCTTCGAGGTGGATATGGGCCGGGGCGATAGCCTGAACTGGCAGGAGCCTGTGGAGGCGTAGCGCAATTGCATATATTGGGCGGCTGCCTGTTTTCATTGCACCAAACAAACTGAAAGACCCGCACACGGCTGCGTTCTGCTGCCGGATGCGGGTCTTTTTATTAGCTGGGCCTATTTTGATGTGAGATGTGAGGGTGGGAGATGGGGGATGGGAGACGGCGACTGGCGAAACGTCCTCGACTATCCTCAACTGTTCTCAACTGTCCTCGACCGTCCTCGATCGTCCGCTACATCCCGGAAAATCCGCCTGGATCCTCGAAATGTTCATCCACAGTAACTGTAACGGAACTGAGAAGCGCTTATAGGGAGAATATCGGCTGGCTCCAGCGTTAACGGAACTGAGAGACTGTTAGATGGGATGTGAGCGGCCTTAAGGCTGAGTTTGCTTCTGTAAGAGCCTCTGAGTTCCGTTAAAATTCCAATAAGCCGATTTTACTTGTTTAAGAGTCGCTCAGTTCCGTAAGTGATCAGGCCGCGGGGTGTTAGTCAGCCTCATACGGACCAAACCGCGCGCGGTTGGAAGGATGCGGGCAAGCTGCGTAAGTAATCAGTGCCGTAAGCGGTCAGGCTGCGGAAGCGGGTAAACCGCAGAAGGAAACAGGCTGCGTCAGTGAGCCGATGCGTTTAGAAGCAGAGGGAACACCATCAACGGTGTTCCTTTGTTACTGCTGCCGGTAGATCCGGTACAGCAGGACGGCAGCCTCGGCGCGGGTCAACGGGTCCCGGGGCCGAAGCAGGGCGCCATCTCCCTCGATCAGCCCGGCGTTGATGAAGGCGCCTGCTGCTTCGAGAGCGTAACCGGCCACCTGGGCCGAGTCTTCAAAGGCTGATAGCGGCTCTCTATCTGCCGGAGCGGAGGCGGCATGCGCTGTGAGCGCTTGGCCGCCCAAGGCCCGATAGAACAGCGCCATCATCTCCTGGCGACTGACGGACTCATCGGGGGCGAAACGGTTATTCTCCCGGCCTTCGATCCATCCGGCCGAGCGGGCTTGTGCTAGTGCTTCGTAGTAATACGCGGAGGCACTGACGTCGGCGAAGGGCTCTGCCCAGGCTGACGGATTAGCGGCGGCGGGTTGAAGCAGGCGGGTGAGTACCAGGGCCAGGTCCGCCCGGGTCAGCGGAGCCCCGGGATCGAAGCGCCCGTCTGTTCCGCCTTCGAAAAGCCCCTTAGCCGCCAGTACCTCCGCTGCTTCTTGGACCCATGAGTAGCTGCCCAGATCAGGGAAGTTTTTCGGTTCAGCCAGCACAACGGCAAATGTGCCCAAGTGAGCGGGACGGAACACGATGCTCTTGGTGTCCGCATCGTAGCGGCCGCTGGGTACGGGCACAGCCTTTCCTCCATCAGACAGCGCATAGACACCCAGGTAGCTTAACATGGATTGCTCGGCAGCCGCCGGTTCATAAGCCACAGCTAGTCTGACGGTGGTTTGTCCGCTGTCCCAGGACAGGGCTTTCCCGCCTGCATACAGGGTGAACTCCAACACCGGGCGTTTCCCGGTAAGGGTGGCCAATTGCAGGTTTGTTGTTTCGGGTGCCACTTTGGAAACGCTCAGGGTCACCGGCACGCCAATTGTTTGACCTTCCAGCATGTTGCCCGGCAGTGTCAGATCTACACCCGGGATTTCCACCCTGATGCGGCGGTCTGAACCGCCGGAGGTTAACGCTGCAGCAGGCAGCTCCAGCATATACCGCTCTGCTCCGGCTGCCTCCGCGATGCGGATAACCGTCTCCTTAACACCTGCCGGACCAGGGGGCGCTTGGCTGAAGGCTTGCTCCAGAAGGGCCGCCTCCACCTTGGCCAGAGCTTTGCCTTCCCCGGCCAGCGGCTGGGCGGCAATTTGCCCCTTCTCCAAAAGAATGGAGGATTGGGAGGACGCAGTGGTTTCAGAGGGAGTGGAAGCAGCGCTGCCACTGGTAGAAGAGCCGGAGCCGCTCTCCGAGCCGCTGCTGGAACCACTGCCCGATCCGGAGCCGCTGCCGGAACCACTGCCCGATCCGGAGTCACTGCCGGAACCGCTGCCCGACCCGGTGTCGCTCCCCGAGCCGCTGCCCGTTCCGGGTTCGTTCCCGGAGCCGCCTCCGTTATCGCCGCCATCTCCACCTGCGGCTGCGCTCTTGAACACTGCTGTGAAGGTATGCCCCGCGGCTCCATCCGTTGCCGCCGTCAAGTGGACGCCGTCCGCATCCACCACTACGTCCACGCCTTCGTCCTTCTCCACCAGCTCCAGCCCCTCACGGGCTAACGTGATGGTGACGGAAGCCTGCTGCTGTGTGGGATCAGCTACGGACACCTTCACAGTTCCGCGGCCGCTTTCCTTCACCATCACGGCCGCCGGTTGAACGGCGGTGATGCTCTCTACCGTTCCCGCCTGCCAGAAATTAGCTGCAGTCAGCCCCAGCTTGCTCTCCTTTACGGCGTGAACAGCATTGCGGCTGCTGAGCACCTGCACATCGGGATGTGCGCTGTAGTCTGCAGTGGCGCCGGCGCTTTTGCCCGGCAGGAGCACATAGGAGTACCCGGCATTCTGCGGATTGCTCCCATGATTGAAGGCCAGACTCAGATAATTGCGGGTCCTGAGTGTGTCGGATTGAGTGGTGTTGATGTCCTTCCAGGCACCGGTTCTCGCTTCACGCAACCCGTTCACCGCCGGGGCTTCAGGGAATACATAACCAATGTCCGCCCCCGGCACATTGCCGGAGAGATGGGCCCATCGGGTGCCTTCCATCGTCTCCGACCAACCCAGGGACCCATCCTTCACAGTCCCGTTTACAGTCAGCGTGTTGCTGTTGTCGCCGGACAGCTTGCGGTTCTCCACAATGGTCTCCACCGTCCGGCCGTCCCCGCCGCTGATGCCGGAGCCAACAGCGACAATTTCGTCGTCGAAGGCGAACCAGGATTTTTTGCCGGCCAAGGAGCTTCCCGTGCTTCCGCTTAAGGAAAAGTCCATACCCGCTCCGCTGTACAGACTGTCCATGGTCACACCGCCTACCCAATTCTGCGGGTTATAATAGGCGGCCCAGGCTACCGGAGCCTGGTAGGAGCCGTCGGTGGTGGTACCGGCCAGGCGGTACGAATCCACGGTAGGCCAATAATCATCCATATATTGGGTCAGGTCACTGTTGTACAGGTAGGTCATGCCCAAGCCCGTGTACCAGCCCTTGAGATTCTCGCCGTTGCCGAACTCGAAGGCGGAAATCCGGTCGGAGAACATGGCCGTGGCGAAACCATAACCCTCCCGCAGGTTTACCACTCTGTCCATTCCGGCGAACACCTGGCTTTTCACCAGCTCGCCACGGGGTCCGGTGCCGGGGTCATCCATAATGGCCTTCAGCAGCACCATATCGTACAAGGACAATCCCGTATACGGATTTTCCACGGTAGTATCCGTAAGAAACCATTCCTTGACCATCCGCTTCATCTCCAGCGCCTGCCCGGCAGGGGCCGACTGGGCCAGCCTCAGGATGCAGAGAATGGTGGACTTGGCTTTGCCGCTGCTCTCCCGGGACATGCCCCGGCCATTGACAATATCCATCATCAGGCCCTTGTAGATCACCGGCTCGAAGGTGCTGGAAATCCAGTTGAACACATTGTTCACGTTAGGATCGGACACGGCCCATTTGGACCCTTTCAACAGATACATGATGTCCGCCGTATTGTTCAGCCATACGGAGCCGTAGCCGCCTGTGTAAGCGATGTTAAAATGCTGCACCAGAGAGCCGTCCTCATACACGCCGTCCCCTGACTTGGTGTAGATGTACTCCGGCCCGATGGCGGCGCTGCCCTGGACGATCTTGTATGGGGACTGGCCGACAATCCCCCGCACCGTAACGGCGACCGCCTTGTCCAAAAGGTTGGCTCCCGTTTCCCGGAAGTCGTCGTTTAGGGACTTACGCTTCACCGGATCAGGCACAAACCGGTCGATGGCCCGGAGATAATTGGCGATCCGCACAGGACCCAGTTCATCGTACATCAGCACCATGGTATCCCCCAAGGCCTTGGGGATGCTGATCTCCCAGTGGTACCAGTTGTCGTAAATTTTGGCGATATTCTCGTTGTAGCGCTGGGCGTAAAGCCAATCCAGAGCGGAGATGATGTCATCCCGCAGCTGTATATCTTGATAGAGAGGCGACCCGGTGTAGGAATAGGCCAAGGCCATATTTTTGACCAGACCGAAGGTGTTGGAAAGCTGGGCGGACAAGGTGGTGGAGCTGTTGTCCTGCCACAGATAGGTCCGGTTGGCAGACTTGTTCAAGGTGTCCCAACGGCCTGTTCCGCCGGGATTGGTGATTTGGTAGACGGCGTTTATGACCGTCTCCTTCATGTCAGGATCGCCGGGATTGTACAGGCTGTTGCCTGTAAGCCGGTCATACCAGCGGAGCCTCAGGTCCGCTGTGGCGGCAATATCCGCAGGAGCCTCCACCACCACCGTGCATTCCGCGTACAACGCACCGTCCGGAGTAGCCGCCCGGACCACCGCCTCCCCCAGGGACAGGGCTGTTACCGCGCCGTATACCACCCCGGCCACCGTCGGATTGCTGGAGCTCCAGACCACGGTTTTGTCTGCGGCGTTGGCCGGCTGGAGAATGGGCGTAAGCTGAATTTGCCCGCCCTGCTGCAGCTCCAGGAAGGAATCCGGCAAGGCAATGCTTGTCAGTCCGTCAAATTGCACAAAAGAAGCGTCATCCAACCATACCACTCCCGTTCCCGTCTCGAACATGACTTCCACCCGGACATTGTTGGCAGTGGAGGGTACGGTAACGAACAGCTCCCGAAGGGTCCAGTCCGTTGTCCCCTTCACCGTTAAGGTGGGGCCGTTGCCGGTTTTGGTGCTGCCGTTGTAATAATACGTGCGGAATATGACGCCGCTGGAGGAAGTGACCTGATCCGTTTTCATCCAGATGCCCAGCTTGTAATTGCCGCCGGGCTGAACCGCCACACCTCCGTTAACGGACACGTTGGTGCGGGATTGTTTGGTCTGATCAATCTTCACCGAAGACTGTCCGCTGCGGTAAACCGCCTGATCCACGGATACCACTCCTCCGGCGGTGGCAAACCAGACGCCCCAGCCTTCAGGCGCTGCTCCGTTCAGCCAGGCCGAATTGGCCGCCGTTTCCTCAAAGCCGGGATTGGGAATCAAATTTTGACCCCCACTGCCGCCGCCGGCTTTGGCGGAAGGAACAATGCCGGGCCACATTCCGGCCACCAGGCTGATTGCCAAAAACAGGCATATTCTTTTGATCATGTCCCGTCCTCCTTTATACGTTAGAAGTATCATTTTCTATCATTGCGGAAGCGGGGGGCGGAAGACAATCGACGATTCATGCCTGCATCGTTGATTTTTTGTATCGGAGGTGCTGGCCCTGAAAAAATCCGTGTCATCCGGGCGGATGTCCATATCCTTCAAGCTGCAGTTCCATATAATGGGATGAACCCCTGGTATCCATGCACAACAGGGCAAAGGAGGCACAAGAGGTATGGAATTGATCAACCCCATTTGCGACGAAAAGCTTCGTCCCCATATGGGTAAACATGTGTGCGTTGTGCTGGTGGACGGCACCACCATCTACGGGACCCTGGACGGACTGAACGGCCAACAATTGATGTTGAAATCCTGCTTTGCGGGCGGCGAGGCTGTCTCCACCAACAGCACCAAAGCCAAGGCGCAGCTGACCAAAAAACAAAAAAACGCCCAAACCTCGGCATTAGGCGGTTATCCCTACGGCGGCGGCTTCGGGTATGGCGGCGGAGCTTGGGGACTGGATCTGGCTCTGATCGCGCTGCTCTTCGCCATTCCTTTCCTCTGGATCTGACGAAAGCAGCGGACAATACCGGCATTTCCTGCATAAACGGGCTTCCGGCCTCTTCAACCGGGCCCGTTTTTTGCCGTCCGGAGGGACCAAAAGCAGTACTAATTGCCAAGCCGAAAGGAATACATATGAAACTATCCGGAAGGTTAGGGACTGTTATACAACCCGGCATAATCTGCTCCCGCCGGGGTTATAAAATCAGCCCCGAGGAAATTTACTTGCAAAAAGGAGGTGGGCCTGCCGCTTGAATATTCAAGGGCAGGAGGGGTGTTGGATTCCGTTCCGTTGCCGCTTGGCATAAGCCTGCTGCTTGCGCTGCTTCTTGTGTTGATGAATGCCTTCTTTGCAGCGGCCGAAACAGCCATTGGCCGAACCCGGCCCGGACGGTTTCATGCGTTGAAGGAACTTGGATCTCTCTCTGGCCGGAGCGCCGGCAAAATCGGGGAGAATCCGAAAGGCTTTCTGTTCGTTTGTCAAATGGGTGTCACCCTGGCCTCCCTCTGTATGGGGCTGTGGGGCGCGCTTGCTGTTGGTTCCCTATTGCAGCCGGTACTGGATTCCGGCATGCTGGCCGCATTAATCGGTATGGTTCTGGTGCTGCCGGTACATCTATTGGCCGGAGAGCAGCTGCCGAAGCATGTGGCCGCATCCAACCCGGAAAAAATGCTGCTCCATTGTGCGGTTCTTTTGACCTTCATTTACCGGATCGTTCATCCGGCCTATCGGCTGTTGACCGCCGGCTTCCGGCGAATTGCGGAAGGGGCGGGTATAGAGCCGGAAAAAAATGTGGAAGCCCTTCACAATAGCACCGACATCCGCCTTCTGGTGGAGGAATCCCGCGGCAACGGCTCGCTGGACCACACGGAGTTTACGCTGGTGCGCAATATTTTCAGCTTCTCGGAAACCAGTGCCCGGGAGGTGATGATTCCCCGTACGGAAATGGTCTGTCTGTTCGCCCAGCTCCCTTACCGGGAGAATATGGCCATTGCCCTGGAGGAACAGCTGACGCGGTATCCGGTATGCGACCCGGATAAGGATAATATTATCGGGTTTATCCATATTAAGGACTTGCTCCGCCCCGGTGTGGGGGAGAAGGACCTGCGCAGCGTCATCCGGCCGCTGATCAGCGTTCCGGAGACCATTCCCATCAGCTCCCTGCTGGGACTGATGCAGAAGCGCAAAACCCAGATCGCCCTGTTGATCGACGAGTATGGAGGAACCTCTGGTCTGGTGACCGCCGAGGATATTCTGGAGGAAATTGTCGGGGAAATCCAGGATGAATTTGATGAAGAGCGGCCTGCCGTGGAGGCGGCGGGAAACGATATATGGTCTGTGGACGGTCTTTTGCTTCTGGAGGAGGTGAATGAGCGGCTTGGCCTCAGCCTCATCTCGGAGGATTACGATACCCTGGGTGGGTGGCTGTACGCCCAGTTGGAAAGCCCGCCCCACCGGCACCAGCGCATCCGGACGGGTGGGTGTGAGCTGATGGTAGAGGAGGTGGACCATCTCCGCATTTCCCGGGTTTTGATCCGGCTCTATACGCAGGAGGAAGAAGGGGAGATCGCATAGCGGTCTCCTCTTGCTATCGAAACCTGGCCGGGGCTTTTGGCCAATTGGGCGTTGACCATGAGGGTCAACGTTTTTTTGTTGAAGCCTTCACGGCCCGTCCGGCGGACGCGGACTGCCGCAGTCGATACTGGTATCGCCCCGACTGAGCTACCGCCACCATCGCCACCACCATCGGCTGCTTCCTAACTAATCTCAGCAACGTTATTTGGCCAATCGCCTCCTTTCTCTGTACTAACGAATCTGTGGAAGCTTATTTCGCAGAAAGAAGCTCCCATTAGCCCGGTGACTACGAAATAACGCGGCTCAAATTCGTTACATGTTTCAACCGGGTGTTTTTGCCGAAATAAGCAGTCACATATTCGTTAGAAGTTGGCGGGCCCGATTTGCAATTACGGCATGGTCGAGACCCCGATCACGCCGCGGTCACTTTTTTTCACTTTCTTTATTTACTTTTCTTGAAAATAATAAGCGTCTAATTGTATAATATAAAAAGCGATAATCATTTTCATTTAGGAGGCGTTATTTATGAGTTCTGTATTGTTTATTAAAGCCAATTCCCGCCCCGCCGATCAGTCTGTTACAGTTCAGTTGTATGAGGGCTTCCTGCAAGCTTACAAAGCAGCCCATCCCGGGGATGAAGTCACCGAGCTGGATCTGTTCCAAAACCCGCCTCCATACTACGATACCGTACATATGACCGCCATGTATAAACTGGCCAACGGTTACGGGCTGACAGAAGAAGAAACAGCGGCTGCCGCACAGGTGAACGGTTATCTGGATCAATTCCTGGCCGCGGATAAGGTGGTTATCGCCTTCCCGCTGTGGAATTTCTCCGCTCCGGCACAGCTGGTCAGCTATCTCCACTTCCTGAGCCAAGCAGGCAAAACCTTCAAATATACCCCGCAGGGACCTGTCGGTCTTGTGGGCAACAAAAAGGCCCTGCTGTTGAACGCCCGCGGCGGCGTTTATTCCGTGGAGCCCATGCAGTCTCTGGAAATGTCCTTGAGCTATGTCCGCAATGTCCTGAGCTTCTGGGGCATCACCGATATTGAAACCATCGTGATAGAAGGCCACAACCAGTTCCCTGACCGTTCCCAAGCCATCGTCAAGGAAGGCGTAGATCAGGCGGTTGAATTGGCGGGCCGGTTCTAACAGGCACGTCTTATAAGTAAAGCTCCTTTCCCCGTGGGGGGAAGGAGCTTTTTGCCGTTCCGGCACATAAATGGACTGCAGAGGAGGGACCCTAACGGCATTCGTAAGCCAAAGGAAAAGAAGGAGCAAACGGACACATGGACAAAAAAATGAATCTGCTGATGTTCTCCGGCGAATACGACAAAGCCATGGCCGGCTTAATATTAGCCAATGCGGCCAAGGAAATCGGCGTGGATGTGACGATGTTCTTCGCCTTCTGGGGGTTGTGTCTGGTGCGGGACCCGGAGCATATGACCCTGGAGGACAAAACGCTCTACGAAAAAATGTTTGCCATGATGACACCCAAAGGGCCGGACCAGCTGCCTCTGTCCCGGATGAACTATGCCGGCTTGGGCAAGCACATGCTGGAGGAGATGCTGAAGGACGATGAAGCGCCGCAACTGATCCATTTTTTGAAGGGAGCCCGGAAGAAGCACATCAAGTTTTATGCCTGCCGCCTTTCGGTGGAGGTGATGGGCTTTAAGCCGGAGGAGCTTCTGCCCGAGGTGGAGATAATCGATGCCAAAACCTATCTGAAGGACGCGCTGGATTCGGATATGCAGCTGTTTATCTGACAAAATATATATGGGGTGCTTGCCGGGACGTTGCCACCGGGGCGCCCTTTTGTTTATGGGATTATTTATTGAACCGTGCGGAAATACCGGTACACCCGCTCCAGCTTCGCCTGGTGTTTGCCCTTGGGGCTCTCCATACTCCCGAATTGGAAAAACCTCACGTCCTTCATGCCGACATAGTTAAACAGCGCTTTGCGCATCAGCATTTTGTGGGCGTTATTCAGCCACAGGCGCAGGTACAAGGCCGGTCCCATCATGGTGGAAATGCAAACAACAGACTTTCCCTTCAGCAGCCCCTCCGGAAGCAGTCCGCCATTGGACCGGTACCCAAAGCCGGAAACAAAGATCCGGTCGATAAAGCCCATCAGCATGGCCGGCGGCCGCCCCCACCAGATGGGATAGATGAATACAATTTTGTCCGCCCACCGGATATTGTCCCAATAAGGAACCAGCTCCGGGTCCTTGTCCAGATCCCGCCTGCGCTTCTGCTTGTTGAACACCAGCACCGGATTGAACCCCTCCCCGTACAAGTCTGTTACCCGGACCTCCTCAATCTTCCCGTTTTCTCCTGCTCCTTTTATCACCTGCTGCAAAAAAGCGCCGTTCAGACTTTCTTGATTGGGATGGGTGTAGATAATCAGCAGCTTCATGCCGTTCACTCCTTTTCATTATCATTGGATAACTAAAAGGTAGCATGGGAAACACAATGTTGTCAAATGATAATTATAAATTGATAATTGTATATAGATAAGTAATTTGGTATGGTGTCAGTAAGTGAGGTGATCCCATGGACAAACATGAATTATTCCGGCAGTTTGTTGTTTTTACGGCGGCTGTCCATCAAATAACCGAGGAGCTGACCCAGGGGGTGCGGTCAGAGGCCGTTACCCAGGCCCAATATAAGATCCTGGAGTATATCTCCATCAAGCAGCCGCTTACCTTGAGTGAAATCAGCAGCTGCATGCATATGTCCTTGCCTAATACCAGCCGGGAGCTGAGGAAGCTGACGGAGAAGGGGCTTTGCCAGAAGATTACCGATCCGGAGGACCGGCGCAAGCAGCTTTTCCGCCTAAGTGAGGCAGGAGAAGAGATGATGGGGCAGGCATTCCAGCGGATTGAGGAGCGGTTTGCGGCCCATATAGGAGGCATCGGGGACAGTGAGCTGGAGGAGATTGGGGCAGCCCTGAAGCTTCTGCAGGATAAGGTGTTCCGCTAGGGAGTGTCTTCATCCCCTAAGCCCTAAGACCACGGGAGGAGACTCCCGGTCGGGCTTAAGGAGCAGGCTGGAGAAGCCCGCGGCTGTAGAGGGAGGTTCGGCGGAAGGAGGAGGCAGATATGACTTATTTTGTGACTTCCGCCATGACTGTTATCACTACGAGGAACCGCATCTGGCGCGTATAGTGAAGCTATTGTTTGATTACCTATGCAAAGCAGGTGTGTGTTCATGAAAGACTTATTCAAGAATCCCAGGTTTATCAAGCTATTTGCTGCGGGAGTCACGTCCCAGCTGGGCAATACCATCGGGAATATGGCGCTGGCGTTCTTTCTGCTGGACCGTTTCTCCACCCAACCCTTCTATGCCACTCTGGCGGAGCTGATGTATTCCGCACCGACGCTCCTGGTTTTCTTCCTGGTGGGAGTTCTCGCCGACCGGATGGACCGCAAGCGGATCTGCGCCTACAGCGACTGGATCCGGGCAGGCCTGACAGTGGGGCTGTTGGGAGCTGTGACGGCAGGCTGGATGCCGCTGGTATTTCTCGTGTTATTTATCCGGAGTGCCGTCGGCAAATTCTTCTATCCTGCTCAATCGGCCCTGATGCAGAGCATTCTGAAGGAAGAGCATTACACCACGGCTGCGGGTATGAATCAGATGGTATTCAGCCTGTTTATGCTGTTCGGAACCGGACTGGGGGCTTTGGCTTATCATTACATCGGCATCCAAGGAGCCGTTCTGGTGGACGGTCTCGGATTTCTCATGTCCGGGGTGCTGATCCAGTCCATGCGGATTGAAGAGAAGGACCGGCTGCCTAACGGCCGCACACGCTGGAAGGATATCGGGCTGCCGCTGATCGTGGAGGATTTCCGCAAGGGCATCGGGTATATCTGGACCAATAAGCTGCTGCTGGCGCTGATTACCGGCTTCTTTATGCTTGGTTTCATTAACGGATCCTTTGCGGTGCTGCCGATGTTTACCATGAAATACAAGCTGGCTCCTGACGATTATCAGCGCTACAGCTCGCTCTTTTCCATTTTCCTGGGAATCGGTGTTTTTCCGGGTAGTCTGGCAGGGGCTTGGCTGATCCGCAAATGGGGGTTTATCCGGATCATGATAGCAGGTCTTCTGGCATCGGGGATTGTGGGGGTGGGAATGCTCTTCGCAACCAACGTCTGGGTGTATCTGGCGGCTACGACTTGTGTTGGCCTTACTATTGGTCCGCTGAACGTAGCCATTGGAGGCTGGATGCCCCGGATTATTGATTCCGGCATCCGCGGCAGAGTCAACGCCTGGACCGACCCTATTATGATGGCATCGCAATCGGCTGCTCTGGGTCTGATTGCCGTACTGTTCCCGAAATATATGACGCTGGAGGCCGCTTATACGGCGGTGGGCGTCTGTCTGATATTGACGGCAGCCTTGTACCTGTGGAAGCTGCCGCGGCTGGCAGCCAGCCAAGGGGGCTGGAACGCCGGCCGGGAGATACCCGGTGCCGTCCCGGAAAACAGCGGAGCTTCACTGGCCGGTGTCTCCTCTCTGGAGGAAACGCTGTAAAACGCAGGTGGCGTGAAAACGCAGGATTGCAGTTGCATCCCGGCCCATCCCCACCCATAATATACCTATACAGGTATGATGTCTGATTATAGAGAATGGGAGGATGCCGGGATGAAATTTGACGATGACGTGAAGAAGCGGCTGAAGCGGATTGAAGGCCAGGTCCGTGGTGTGCTCAAAATGATGGAGGAGGGGGAGTCCTGCAAGGATGTGGTCAGCCAGTTGGTGGCTGTCCGCAGTGCCGTGGACAAAACCGTAGCCTATGTAGTGGCCTCCAATCTGGAGAAAACCCTTCTGGAGGAAAAAGCCGGGAGCAAAGCCAATAAGGCTGTGAAGGATGCCGTTGATCTGCTGATCAAGAGCAAATAATGGCCAAGTAACATTGGCCAAGCAGCAACAGGAGGAGGAAGCAGGTCAGTCGCCCCCGCCGCCTCCTCCGCAATCGCCTCCGCCTGAATCCGACGAGCCGCCATCATTGCTGCAGCTATCGCCGCCCCAATGGCTGTCGGAATCACTGTGGCGATGGCCGCTGTCATAAGAATCTCCTCCGTGGTAGAACCCGGAGGATTCCCCGCCGCCATTGTAATGGCGGTTCCTGCCGTTTGTTCTTCGGCCCGCGAATACCGCCCCCGCAATAATCACCATCAACACTACAAAAAATCCCATGGCTGCTCCACTCCCGTCTCTATATGATTGCAAGCATGGATGTCAGCACCGGGCTGTCACAAGACATCGGCGCTTTTTTGCTTGTCCAGCTTCCATTTGGTAAAGGCAAGGAATTCCTCCAATTGCTCCTTGGTGACGCCGCTTTTGCGCGCTTCCTGAAGAATCGCCACCCAATCCGCATCCAGCGGCTCCTCGTCATGATGCTGCAGCAGGTCCTGGGGAGCAACCCCCAATACCGCAGCCACCTTCTCAATAAACGAAATGGAGGGGTTTTTCTGAATGTCCCGTTCAATGGTGCTGAGATACGATTTTGCCACGCCCGCCCTGTCGGCCACATCCGACAAGGACAATCCCCGTTCCAGGCGGAGCTTCTGAATCCGTTTCCCGATCATAGCTGATGCCTCCTCATGCTGTTACCAAGATGGTTACAGTATACCATAATTGTTCGTTTTGGAGAACTACCTTCACTGGAAAAAGGAAACCGTCTTTTTCGGCTGGATTTCCTTCATTGACAAAATTCTGTAACAATTTTATAGTTATCCGTGAAGGAGATTATTCAAATTATCAATTTAGAATAATTCATTATTCGGTCGGTTGTACAGATTTTTTCACCTTTTTCGGCAAAATTTTCGGATAATAATTTTTTCTTCCCATAGGCAGAGAATCCTGTTGGTCAATTAAGGCCGGCAATAATTCCAGAAGCGGCAGCGGCAGGTGCTTTTTGGACTGTTTTTCCTATCCGGCGCGTTAGATGATTATTTAGTCCCGGTATCCTCTGCGCCGGTATCGGAGGGGGACGTTTCCTCCGACTTTGATGAAAGCCTCTTCCTTTTTTCCATTTGGCGGGAGCAAGAGAGTTCGTTTTGGGAAACAGCCGTCAGGAAAAAGGCTGTTAACCGGCTCATATTGGAGGAAAGGCGGGATGGTTGTGAGCCTCGAGCATAAAAACAGGGAAGAGTCTGCAGGCCCGCAGATAGCGGTGCAGACAATGGCTGCGGCAGTGGAGGGTCAGGTTATGGAATGGGGTGGCGGAACGGTGGGAAGGGAAAGGGAGAAGCTGGCTGCCTCCGGCTTTCCCCCGGACACCCGTAAGGAAACGGGCAGCCGTATTCATCTGTTTTCCTTCACGGTTTCTGTGCTGCTCACCGTTCTGGCCTTCGGGGCCGCTCTGTACGGAGAGCTGCCGGCGGATCTGCTAGTGCCGTTTTTGATGCTTATGGCGGCACTCCAGCTGTTTCTGCAGCTGATCCATTGGACGCGGCTGAAAAGCCGGAACGACCTCTTATCTATCCTCAGCCTGGCCTTTGGTACCATTCTCACACTTGTCGCCATGGGGGCGGCGTTGTATTGGGTTTGGATCTGAGACTGGCGTGCGGCTTCATGAAATGGTATCGTTAGGAAAGAAGGGAAGGCGCCTGTCCCGGAGGGTGTGTAAGCAATCACAGCCTCGGCAGCGCTGCCCTACTTTTCATGAAACGGACGGGGATCATTCGGATATGGAAAATGTGCTTCCGACAATATGTACACTGCTGATCGCCATTAGCGCCACTTTCGTGGGATTTGGCTGGTATGCCATCGTGAAGGGACGCCGGGAGCGGCACCAGAAGCTGATGCTTTGGGGCGCCGCGACGGCTCTGTTGTTTTTCCTTTTATATGTGGGGCGGACTGTGTTTGTGGGGAATACCTCGTTCTCTGAGGAAGCGCCGGTTTGGGTGAGGGATGCATACTACGTGTTCCTGCTGTTCCATATTGTGCTGGCGACGGTGGCCGGTGCCTTCGGGCTTATCACCTTGTACCAGGCCTACAAGAAGAATTTCGTCCGGCACCGGAAGCTGGGAAGAATTGCCGCTGTTCTGTGGCTATTCACCGCCCCCACCGGGATTATGGTCTATGTGCTCCTGTATCTGCTGTATCCGGGCGGCGCCACCAAACCAATGATTGACGCCATTTTCCGGTAAGCCCATCGCCTGCGAAATGCGGTTTTCGGCTATTCTTCCTTGTCCTTCTTGTCCAGGCCCTTCACTTGGGAGAAGATAACCGCGAACAGAATGCCCATGGAAATTCCCAAAGCGGCATTCTTTAGAACCATGCCAAACAGCAGACCAAAGGATACACCAAAAGGAATAGCAAGTGCCAACGATTTTTTCTGCATAAGCTCCTCCTCCTTTTTATGACATACGTATTTGGAAGCAGGAGGGTTTCACAAAAATGACACAAGTTCAAAAAGCCCCCGCCAATAGTAGCGGAGGCTTTTTGTTTAGAGAGCCAAACCTTAACAGACTTACGGGGCCTGATAATAATCCATCACGGACATTTCCTGAAAGCCGCAGGAGGTGTAGATGTGCAGCGCGTTGGCATTTTTGGCTTCCACATCCAACTCCGCTTCGGGAATATTCCGTTCCCGGATCAGGTGCAGCGCTTCCCGCAGCGCCGCCTTGCCGAAGCCTTGACCCCTCAGCTCCGGCACAATGCCGAAGCCGCTGATAAAGGCGGATGAATCGGCATAGGTGATTTTGATCCGGCCGATATCCGTTCCGTCCTGCTCTATCAGATAGGTAATCTCATTGCGTATTTCCTCTTCCTCCGGAAGAACATTCTCCTCCCCGATTCCGCCGAAAATCGCCACATCCAGCCGCTCCAGCCCCGGTACATCCCCATTGTTGGCCTTCCGCAGCGTCACCAGACCTGAACGCTCCGCCGCAGGCTGCCCTCGCAGCCGCATGCGGTACTCCGAGAAGTCATACACCCCGCGGACCGAACGGATAAAACCCTGGCCGGATTCGGATTTCCCGTCGGACAGAAGCAGAATTTTGTCGAAGCTCCGTTTACCGCATTCCTCCAAAGCCAATCCGCAGAGCCGGGTGAAAATCCCCTTCCTCCGGTAATCCGGATGGGTCATGCCGTTGAGCTCGGCAGCATTGCCGCCAAAGCTGGCGATGCCCAGATAGGACACCAGCTCTCCGTCTGCATAGTACAGGAATTCGTTCAGCTCCTTAATGCCGGGTTCGGCGGATTTGGGGCGGTGCAGCCGGTAGTCCGTCTCCAGCTTCAGGTTAGTGCCGTCCTGGCTGTGGCAGATCGCCTCCAGCCGGTTAATCTCCGCAAATTGCGTGTGGGTAATATATTGTTTGATGACGATGCTGTCATTGCGGACCGCTTCGTTTTCATTTCCATTCATGCGCATTCTCCTTTCCCTTGCCCGATAAGCATAGTATGGCAAAAGGAAGAAGAAAAGAGGCGAGTTCCGTTTTAATTAAAATTGCCGTTAGGGTTTGCAAACACAGCCTAGGGAACGGTGTAGATATTCGGCTGGGTGACAGCGCCCATGCCGTCTCCCAAATAGAAGCTGGTATGAGGCGGCTGGTTATAGGCTACATTCTGCCAAGCCACACCCAGACGGTAGATGGGATCATGCATCAAGGTATAAATCTTGTTGGTCGTTACCGCTGTAGTAGTGTAAACCCGCAGCGCGCTGCTGTCGGCTGTCCGCCAGATGGCTTCCTCTCTCCAGTCGCCCAGGAGATCGGCCTGCAGGGAGGGGTTGCCCTTGGTGCCGTTGTTGGAGCTGGTGCCGGTAGCCGTCAGCAGGTTGCCGGTGGTTTTGGCAGTGTAATTCCACTTATCGATTTTGCCCACATTGGAGCTGTGGTCCAAGAGCTCACGAAGCAGATCGCCGTCCCACCAGATCCCGAAGTTAATGGAGGAGGGAATGGTTGAGCTGATCAGCGTGCCTGTGGCCGAGCGCAGGCCAACTCCGTTGGAGGCCCACACCTCCTCACCCTTGTAGGTGGGATCGATATCGGCGGACATGCCGCGTCCCGTATCGGCGCTGGTTTTGACACCCCACAGCACGGTGCCGTTTTTGGCGTCGAACATATACGCACCGTAGGCCGCCGAGGTGTTTTCATTCACCTTAAACACCTCCAGGCCTGCCCGGTCCGGGTTCAGGTCGCCCATATGCATGGCATCCCCATGGCCCATGGCGGTGTTATACAGCTTGGCCCCGTTGTCGTCAATCGTCAGGGCGCCGTATACAATTTCATCCTTGCCGTCTCCGTCCACATCGCCGACGCTGAGGTTATGGTTTCCCTGCCCGGCGGTACCGGAGTTGGTGGAGCTGTTGCTGTCGAAGGTCCACTTGCGGGTCAGGGTATTGTTCCGCCAGTCATACGCCACCACTACGGATCGGGTGTAATAGCCCCGGGCCATAACGATGCTGGGATGTACCCCATCCAGATAAGCGACACAGGCCAAGAAACGGTCTACCCGGTTGCCGTAATTGTCGCCCCAATCGGAGACATTGCCCCGGGCAGGCAGGTAATCCACGGTGGTAAGGGCTTTGCCGTTGGTGCCGGAGAATACTGTCAGGAATTCCGGGCCGCTCAGAACATAACCGCTGGAATTCCGGTAATCCGCGGAGGCGCTGCCGATGACCACACCTGTGCCGTCCTTGGTGCCGTCCGCTGTTTTGCAGACCACCTCGGCTTTGCCGTCCCCGTCGAAATCATACACCAGGAACTGGGTGTAATGGGCCCCGGCCCGGATATTCTTGCCCAGGTCAATGCGCCACAGCCGGGTGCCGTTCATTTCGTACGCGTCCAGATAAACATTGCCCGTGTACCCGGATTGGGAATTGTCCTTGGAGTTGGAGGGATCCCACTTGAGGATGATTTCATAGTCGCCGTCCCCATCCAGGTCACCCACGCTGGCATCGTTGGCATTGTAGGTATAAGCGACACCGTCAGGGGTAGTGCCGCCGGCCGGCTTCTGAAGCGGGATATCCAGATAATTGTTGGCCCACACGGTGACGGTAGGCGAGGCGGCCTGTTCGGCGCCGTTCACCACTGCCTTCACATAATAGGTGGAGGAGGCGGTGCCTCCGGCATCCTGATAATTGGTGCTGTTGGTGATGGGGGCGGAGTTCAGCTTGGTGCCATTGCGGTATACGTTGAAGCTTGTATTGAGAGCTTCCGTTCCCAGAAGGCGCCAGCTTACAAAAACACCGCCGTTTGCTTGTACAGCTACCAGTCCCCGGTTCAGCTTTTCCATCTGCCGGGCGCTTGCGGCGGATACCGGCTGGGGAGCGGGACTTAGTCCCAAGGGGATCAGCAGGGCGGCGGCAAGCAGAAGACAGCCTGCTTTCCGGGGGTTCAACCATTGGCGCAAATTCATCATAATTCCTCCTTGTTTTTAGAAGTAAGCGATTACAAAAATCCCAGTTATGCAGAGCTTGGCTGAGTGCGGCCTCCTTTCCGTGTGGTTGTGGGAATATATGGATTTTCTTGTTGTATAGCCCTAGTATAGGGAAAATGGGAAATATTGCATCACAAAAAACCGACATATTTGTTTAAAAATCAGGGTTGCTTGTCCAAATTTGGTCCGTTAATGTAAAAAACATGTTCTGTGATCAGGCGATGCATTGTGCTGGATGGTGTAACGGAACTCAGTGACTCTTACAGCGGAAAATTGGCCCTTCTGCAGATTTAACGGAACTGAGAGGCTGTTAGAGGAGGGTGGAGACGCCAAACAGCGCATTTTTCAGCTCTAAGGATCAATCAGTTCCGTTATAGAGCAAAAAGTGTGATTTTGGAGCGCTAAGAGCCGCTGATTTCCGTTAGCGCATGGAGGAGTAGAGTTAGCTTGGCGAGTGTAAGTGAGGGAGGCGGTTAGCGTATGGTTTGGAGGAACAGGAAGATTGGGGAAAGGGGCGGCGGCACAAAATAGGTTGCCAATCCCAGAACATCGTGTATACTGTGTATATAGATATATACAGAATAACACTGGAGGCGAGGATATGCCGAAAGGCTATGTCTACATGCTGGTGAAGCAAGAAACCCGGAAGCTGCTGCTTCCTGCTTTTCTGACAGGGATTCTCTTCGCATTCCTGGGTGCGGTTACGGGGATTATGTACCTGGGGCAGAATGACCCGGATTTGATGGAAGGGGCAATACGGATCATACGGCACACCGCGGCGGATCTGGTGACCGTATCCATGACAAGCACCTTGGGCTTTGCTTTTACCAAGGAGTATCTCAGCCATTATTGGACCGATGCCTTCTCCCGGAAGCTGGCCTTCTACCGCAAGCTGCCGGTGACGGATAAGGAAATTGTGGCAGCGCGGTATCTGGTGTTTTTAATCACCCTTCTGCCCATGGCGCTGTGCTATTTTGCCGCTTTATATCTCCCGGTCAGATTGGAGCATTTGGCTACTGGGACCGAGTTTGTCCAGGCTGCCGTGTTGTGGTTGGGATTCTCATTGGCAGGCGGGGCGGGGTTTATGTATATGGAGCTGGGTATGGCCGGCAAAACCTATATGCGGATGACTCTGTTGGTGATGGTGGTGCTTTTGCTGGTTATCGTGCTTCTGAATTTGAGCGGCATTCATCTTGTGGGCGGCAGCTTGGCCCTAGTGCGGAGCTACGGGTTATGGGCGTCTTTGGCCGGGGTGGCCGTTGGCGGAGCCATTGCCTGGGGAATGGCTCCGCTGATGGTTCGAAGGCTGGCTTCACGCGACCTCATATGATGAATACCCTTATGAAGCAGAGCTGGAAGGAGGAATGCCTATGCTGCTGCCGATACAATTATCCCCGGCCAGTCCTGAGCCCATGTACCACCAGATCGAGGTGCAGCTAAGGGGGCTGATACTGGGAGGCAAGCTGACAGAGGGAACACCGCTCCCCTCCATCCGGGAGCTGGCGTTGGACCTGTCCTGCAGCGTGATTACGATCCGGCGGGTATACCAGGACCTGGAGAACGAGGGTTTAATCCGGACCCGGCAGGGCACGGGCACCTTCGTGGCCCGGGTGGAGACGGAGGACCGGGAGCGCAACCGGCTGGAGACAGTGAGCCGGGCCTTCCGGGAGGCCGTCTCGACGGCTTCCCGTTATGATTGCAGCCCCGAGGAGATGCGCCGGCTGCTGGAGCAGGCTATTGCGGAGCGGAAGCTGGAGAGCAGACAGGACGGGAAAGGAGAGCATGCCCATGAGTGAGCAAACGGTGCTGGAAGTGAAGAATCTGGCCAAGTTATACGGGGAGTTTCAGCTGGGTCCTGTGAGCATGACGCTGGAGGAAGGCTACGTTTATGTGATTATGGGACGCAACGGCTCGGGTAAAACAACATTGTTCCGAATGCTGAATGCCATTGTGCAGCCGGAGAGGGGAATGCTGGAATGGTTCCCGGCAGCAGCCGCTCCAGTGACGGAAGCCCCCTCCGGGCAAAACAGCAGACCTGCCGCCCCGGAGAATCGAACACCTGCCTCCGCAGAGGTTGAGACTTTGCGGGAAAAGCGGCGGCGGATCGCCTATATGCCCGATGAGCTGGATATTCCCGATTTGGGCTGGAGCCTCCGGGACTGGCGTGATGCCGTCTTCCCATTTTTTCCGGCGTGGGATGATGCCTGCTACCGGCGGCTGGTTGGCCGTTACGGTCTGGATGACCGGAAGGCGATGCGGAAGTCGTCCAAGGGCACCAAAAAGCTGGCTGCCTTTATTATCGCCCTGTCCCAGTCTCCCCGGGTCCTGGTGCTGGATGAGCCGTCGGCGGGTCTGGACCCTTTTTCCTGGAAAATGATGCTGGAAGACTTGTCCGCCTTTATGTCCGCCGGAGACAAAACCATCCTCATGGCCACCCATATCATAGAGGAAATACGGAGGCTGGGGGACTATCTTCTCTTTTTGGAAAATGGGGAGGTGCACGGTCCCTTCGAGAAGGATGCCCTGTCCGAAAGCTGGCGGACGCTGTGGGTCAGTGAACTGCCGGCCACTGCGGAGGCCCTTCCCGGTGCCGCTGCCGTGGAGAAGGGAACACCCCACCGGCTGGTCACCCGGTCGCCGGGGGAAACCCGGGAGGCGTTGGAGAAGCTGGGGATTGCCGTGACGGATGAACGCCCGTTGGAATGGGATGAACTTTTTTGGCATGTGGTACGTAATAAAGGCAAGGATATGTAATAGAGAGGAGAATGAAGCCATGAGTGTGCTGGATGTCTCGAATGTAAGCAAGCAGTACGGCGACAAAACAGCGGTGGACAGCATCAGTCTCCAGGTGGAGCGCGGGGAAATCTACGGACTCCTGGGCGCCAACGGTGCCGGCAAAACCACCACCATGCGGATGGTGCTGGGACTGATTTATCCCGATGCCGGGTCCATCCGTTATAACGGGAAGCCCTACACCAATGACATTACCCGGATGCTGGGGTACTTGCCGGAGGAACGGGGACTGTACCCCAAGATCAAGGTCAGCGAGCAGCTGGTTTATCTGGCCCAATTGAAGGGGATGGAGAAGAAGAAGGCGGATGCCAATCTCAAGCGCTGGCTGGAACGCTTCGGTGTGCCGGAGTATTACGACAAGCGGGTGGAGGAGCTGTCCAAGGGCAACCAGCAGAAGATCCAGTTTATTGCAGCGGTAATTCATGAGCCGCAGCTGATTATTCTGGACGAAGCCTTCAGCGGCTTGGACCCGGTGAATGTGGAGATCTTGAAGGGTACGGTGAAGGAGCTGCGGGACAGCGGCGTCAGCATCCTGTTCTCCACCCACCGGATGGAGCATGTGGAGGAGCTGTGCCGCAACATTACCATTTTGCACAAGTCCAAAACAGTCATGAAGGGGAATCTCCGGGACATCAAGAACCGCTTCCCCAAGGAAAGAGTGCTGCTCTCTACCACAGGGGAGGTGGACGGTCTGGCGTCTATTCCCGGCGTGACGGCCGCCCTCCGCCACGAGAACGGCTACGAGCTGCGGGTGAGCCGCCCGGAAGCGGCGCGGGAGATTATTACTCTGGCGCTAAGCCAGACGGATGTACACCACTTTGAGGTCAAGGAACCGACGCTGAATGAAATTTTCATCAAAACAGTAGGAGGCGATGGACATGAATAACGGCTTTCTTACGGTGATGGGGTTTACCGTCCGCAATAAATTCCGTTCCAAGTCCTTTATTGTCACCTCCGTGATTTTGGCGCTGCTGGTGATTGTCGGCTCCAACCTGCCCTATATCATCTCCAAGTTCCAATCGGGCGAAGCTTCAGAAATCGGCATGGTGGCGGGGGATGTAGCCGCGCGGCTGGACCAGTTTTACGGATCCCAGGAGAAGGCGGAGGTTATTGTGCGTCAATTCCCGGACCAGGGCTCCGCTGCCGCTAATGAAGCGGCGATGAAGGAGCGGATTTCCTCAGGCGAAATCAAGGGTTATCTGGAGCTGGGAGAAATGGATACGGCTTCGGGTTTCCCTAAGGTGGCCTACAAGTCGAAGGCAACCATGGATTTCGGCTTTACCAACAAGCTGCAATCCGGCCTGCAATATGTAAAGAATGAGGATGCGGCCAAAGGCCTGCCTCCCGCAACCCTGCAAAAGCTGATGGCCCCGGTGGTTATCGACAATGTGCAAATATCCACTACAGACGGAGGCGCCGGCTCTGTGGGCAAAAACGGCAAATCCGCCGAAGAGGTGGTGATTGCCACAGGTATGGTTTATATTCTGGTGATTGTGCTGTTTATGGGCGTGATGATTACCGGCCAGCTCATCGCCACCGAAATTACCGCGGAGAAAAGCTCCCGTGTCATGGAGGTGCTGATCACCAGTGTGTCACCGCTTAAGCAGATGTTCGGCAAGATCGTCGGTATGCTGATTGTGGGCTTAAGTCAAATCCTGCTGATCGCGGGTGTGGCGGTGATTAATCTGACGCTGCCGCATAATATCGATACGCTGAAGGATCTGAATATCGATCTGGGGGCGATCGATCCGCTCTTGATCGTGTTTGCAGTCATCTTCTATCTGCTGGGGTATTTCCTCTACTCCACGCTGTACGCGGCGGTGGGCTCCATTGTCAGCCGGACGGAGGATTTGGGGCAGGCGGTAATGCCCTTGACGCTGTTTTCCCTGGCGGGCTTCTACCTGGCCATCTTCGGGCTGACTACGCCCAACGCCACCTATGTGGTGATATCGTCCTTTATCCCCTTCTTCTCGCCGTTCCTGATGTTCATGCGGATCGGCCTGACGGACCCGGCCTGGTGGGAGGTGGCCCTGTCGCTGGCGATCCTCTGCGGCACCATCTTCGGCCTGGGCTGGCTGTCCGCCAAGATCTACCGCACCGGAGTACTGATGTACGGCAAACGCCCCACCATGAAGGAGCTGCGCAAGGCCATGAAGGCGTACAAGGTGTAAGGAATTGGTTAGTTGGAAGAGCCGGGGGCTGGTGCCTCCGGTTCTTTTTTTGGATGGTATAAAGGAATTCTTTTATTTAATAATTTTTTGTGCTTTCATAAAAGAGAAACGCTGAGGAAGGCGTGAATAAAGGGGAGATGAAACCATGACAAAAGCATATGTAATTGGAATTGCAGGTGGCAGTGCCAGTGGGAAATCTACTTTCTCGGACTCCTTGGAAAAGGAGCTTCAAACTTTAAGGATTCAAACCTTTCATATGGATAAATATTTTAAGCCTAAAGAAAACCGCCCTGTAACCGAGGCGCCCATAACCGGAAAGATATATATGGATGACAATCATCCGGAGACGGTTGATCTGGCAAAGCTGAAGGAGGATTTTTTTGCGGTACTGGAGGAGCAATACGATGTAATTATTATTGAGGGACTGCTCACCCTGTGGGATAAGGATATTTATCAAGCCTGTGATTTGAAGCTGTTTGTCGATTGCAAGGCTGATGAAAGAATTGTCAGGCGAATCCGCCGCAATATGACATGGGGACTCACCTATGATCAAATAACAGATGTCTATTTGGACATGGTCCGCTATCGCCATGACGAATATGTAGAGCCTACAAAATGGCGGGCGGATCTGATCTTGAACGGATCTCTTCCGATCAGACAAGCTCTTGACATCATTGCCTGCTATATTAAAACAGCCCATTCTACTGGAAAAGATGGATGAGGACAAATTGGCAAAATAACGAATCCTCTGTCCACAGTGGACGGGCAGAGGAAAGATCATTTGCAAAAACTAATGATATTAGTTAAAATGTTAATATAATTATTTACTCGGTTAATGTGAGTAATCAATAGGAGGAGGAACCCCGATGAAAAGCACAACGGTTCAAACCGTCACCCAACTGGCTTTTTTGCCGCGGCTTTTCCCGATTAACTGCTACCTGGTGGAGGAGCAGGATGGACTGACCCTGATTGACTCCGGTATGGCCTTTTGCCAAAAGGGGATTCTAAGCGCTGCCTCCCGTTTGGGAAAACCCATCCGCAGAATTGTGCTCACCCACGGCCACCAGGATCACGTGGGGGCTTTGGATGGTCTGAAGGCTGCTCTGCCTGACGCGAAGGTATATATTTCTGCCAGAGATTCCCGGCTGCTGGCAGGGGATGTCTCCCTGATGTCCCATGAGCCGAATCTACCCATCCGGGGAAGTGTGCCTAAAGGGATCAAAACAAAGCCCGACATTCTCCTCCAAGACGGGGACATGGTCGGCTCCCTCCAGGCAGTGTCCGCCCCGGGTCATACTCCCGGCTCTATGGCTTTTCTGGATACGCGAACCCGGATTCTTATTGCGGGGGATGCTTTTCAGGTGCGGGGAGGTGCGGCCGTTTCGGGGAAGCTGAAGCCCTTATTCCCCTTTCCGGCCATGGCCACCTGGAGCAAACAAGAGGCCTTGGCCAGCGCCCGCAAGCTGCGGAGCCTGGAGCCTTCGCTGCTGGCCGTGGGACATGGGCGGATGCTGCAGCAGCCGATTCCCCTCCTGGACCGGATCATCGCAGAGGCGGAAGCGGACACCGGATTCCTTCCCCAGACAGGGGGCAAGCGGCTGTGACCTCCAAAATCAGATTAAATTCCGACCTGATTATCCGCGCAGCGGTCCGCATTGCGGATGAGGAGGGAGTGGAGGCGCTGACTCTGGCCACTCTGGCCCAGCGGCTGGACATCCGCTCCCCCTCCCTGTATAACCACATCGCCGGACTTCCCGAGCTCCGCAGGCTGCTGTCTCTCCATGGTCTGGAGGAGCTGCGGTCCGAGCTGCTTCATGCCGCCGTTGGCCGGGCGGGAGAGGGCGCTATCCGGGCTATGGCCTACGCCTACCTCGGTTTTGCCAGAGCTCATCCCGGGCTGTATGAGCTCACGCTGCTCTCCTCCAAACAGGAGGATGCGGAGTGGGCGAAGGTGGCCAACGGGATTGCGGAGCTGGTGGTCCGGGCATTGGAGTCCTACCGGCTGGACCCGGCCGCCGCTATTCATACCGCCCGTGCTCTGCGGAGCCTGCTGCATGGTTTTGCTTCTTTGGAGCGGCATGGCGGGTTCGGGCTTCCGTTTGACCTTAACGAGAGCTTTGCCGAAATGGTGGGTTTGTTTCTGGCGGGTCTGCAGGCGCAATCTGCCGGTCCGGAAAACGGGCGGAAATCCGATTGACAGCTCTGACACTGTATGTTATCGTGTGGGAATACTTGAGGCATTCCGTGAAAAAAACGGGATGTCTCGTTGTATTTTTAAGAAAATTTTACATTTAATGTATGAAACACCCGCAACTATAACATGTAATGAGGTGCTTTTGGTGAAGCTCACCCTGGAAACCTTTTTTAAGCTGGTTTCAATCGGATCAACTGCTGCCATCGCAGTTATTTTTCTATACCTGCTGCTGATCCGTTAAGCATGGAAACCGCCCCCGACACATAAGATGTATTCTCCCCTTATTCCTCTATTTTTCCAAAAAAATGCATAACAAATAGAGGAAATTGAAAATTTTTGTAGAATATTGGGGAGAATGCGAGAAATGTACGTCAAATGTGGAGGGAGTCCATGCTGCGGATTCAAAGAAATGATAATCAGCCCAACATGAAGAACAAAAAAAAGGGCGGCGAGCTGCCCTTGGCTCCCTTGTCCAAACAAGCCTTCAGCCCCTGGAAGGGCGCAGGCAGGATTGCGCTGGTCTACCTGGTTTTGGGCTCTCTGTGGATTCTGTTCACCGACCGTGCGGTATCCGCCCTGGCACTGGATGAACAGTGGATCACCAAAATCAACATGATCAAGGGCTGGTTCTTTGTATTTACCACAGCCGTGCTGATCTTTAGCCTGATCTTCCGGATGCTGGCGGAAATTAAGCGTAAAGAGACGTTTCTGGAGCTGGCCTACAAGGATGCGGTGGGCAGCCATGAGCGGCTGGAGTCCGCCTATGAGGAAATCATCGCCACCGAGGATGAGCTTCGGATGCAATACAGCCAGCTCATCGAGAACCAGCGGAGGCTGGCGGAGAGCGAGGAGATGCTGCAGCATCTGGCTTACCATGATCCGTTGACGGGGCTGCCCAACCGGCTGGCGCTGTTCGAGCTGGCGGGCAAGGAGCTGCTGGAGACGGGTGAAACCCGGGCTGCACTGTTGTTCGTGGATATAGATAATTTCAAATATGTCAATGATACCATGGGCCACGCCTTCGGCGACCGCCTGATTCAACATGCGGGACAGCGCCTGGAGGAGATCATCGGGGAGAGGGGCGGCATCTACCGCTTCGGCGGCGATGAATTTATCGTGCTGCTTGCTATGTCCCGGGAAGAGGCGGATGAGGCTGCCGCAGAAATTTTGTCCGCTTTTAAGGAAACGGTGGATGTGGACGGAAGTCTGCTGCGGATCAGCATGAGCATCGGGATGAGCTTGTATCCGGAGCATGGCAAGGATATCGAGGAGCTGCTGAAGTATGCGGATATCGCCATGTTTCAGGCCAAAAGCGCAGGCAAGGGCAGTTATGTCGTATTCGAGTCCTGGCTGACCGACTCCTTCTCGGAGCGGATGCGGATCGAAAACCGGCTTTACGCGGCCATGGAGAACAACGAATTTCATCTGGTATACCAGCCTCAAGTGGATCCGGCGGGGAAACGGGTGACGGGCCTGGAGGCGCTGGTGCGCTGGAACAGCCCCGAGCTGGGGCAGGTTTCCCCGGTGCGGTTTATTAAGGTGGCCGAGGATACTCATTTTATAATCCCGCTGGGAGCGTGGATTCTGGAGGAGGCCTGCCGCTACTTGGAGTCCCTCCACGACAAGGGCTTCCCGGAGCTGACCATGTCCGTGAACATCTCCATGCCCCAGCTTCTGCAGACGGATTTTTATGAGCTGGTGCTGGAGACGCTTGCCTCCTCGGGACTGTCTCCCAAGGATCTGGAGCTGGAGCTGACGGAGACGGTTCTGTTGAAGTCGTACGATCATGTTCTGCCTAAGCTGGCCGCGCTGCGCGGCATCCAGGTGAAGATTGCGCTGGATGACTTTGGAACGGGTTATTCCTCCCTGAGCTACTTGACCAATCTGCCGATTACCACGCTGAAAATTGATAAGTCCTTCATCGATCTTCTGTCCACAGATGATCCCCAGGGTTCGCTGGTGGAGGAGATTATCCGCATCGGACGCCGGATGAATCTGACCGTGGTGGCGGAGGGTGTGGAAACCCGGGATCAGTTGGACCGGCTGACGGAGCAGGGCTGCGACCGGATTCAGGGCTATTATTTCAGCCGTCCGCTGCCGCCGGAGGAGCTGGAGGTATTCCTGGCGGGCTGGAGTAGTACACCTGGAGCTAACGGGTAAAATAATTCAAAAAAAAAGCCGGCTTTGCAGATGCAGCCGGGAGGATATCTCCCGCCGCTCTGCAAAGCCGGCCTTGTTATTGGTGCGGCAATTACGGCAGTTTGTTGCCCGCCGCCCGGTAGATCTCGTACCATTCGGGGCGGGTGAGTGTAATGTCGGATGCCCGGCAGATGTCGGTGAGCCGCTTCTTGCTTGTGGTGCCGACAATGGGCTGCATCCGGGCCGGATGGCGCAGCAGCCAGGCGATGGCGATGGCCGTATTGGGCACACCTTTGGCTTCGACGAGCTCATCGATCTTGGCATTCAGCTCCGGGAACTTGGGGTTGTCCAGAAACACCCCTTCGAAGAAGCCGTACTGGAACGGAGACCAAGGCTGGATGGTGATATCCTTCAGCCGGCAGTAGTCCAGGATGCTGCCGTCCCGGTCAATGGACCGGTCGATCTTCATGTTGACGTTGATTCCGGCGTCGATCATCCCTGTATTGGTAATGGACAGCTGAAGCTGGTTGGCAATAAGGGGCTGCTTGACGTATTTGGCCAGAAGCTCGATCTGCATGGGGTTCTGGTTGCTGACGCCGAAGTGGCGTACCTTGCCGCTTTTGTGCAGCTGGTCAAAGGCCTCGGCCACCTCCTCCGGCTCCACCAGCGTGTCCGGGCGGTGCAGGAGCAGCACATCGATATAATCGGTGCGCAGGCGCTTCAGGCTGCCTTCCACGGAAGCGAGAATATGCTCCTTGGAGAAATCGAAAAATCCCGGACGGATGCCGCACTTGGTTTGCAGCAGCAGCTTGTCCCGGCCAATGCCCTCCCGGGCAACCGCCTCCGCGAACAATTCCTCGGACTGGCCCTTTGCATAAATATCCGCATGATCAAAAAAATTGATTCCCTCCGCCAGCGCCGTCTGAATCAGCGCCCCCGCTTCCGCTACATCCAGTTCCGTGATCCGCATACACCCCAGGGAAATTTCCGAGGCGTGAAGCGCGCCGTTTGCCATGCCAATCGTTTTCAAAACAAGCACCCCCTCTGGTAAAATGGATTCATGTCTAAGCATACCAAAAGAGGAGGGTGAATGTGAAACAACACGCTATGCCGCAATTCGATCTGTTCATCCGCAGTGCGGTTCTGAAGCGGGAGCAGGTGAACGAGTGGGGGGCTTATCCTTTTTGTCTGCCGGTGGTCCGGACGCTGGACAAGCTGGATTTCCGCAGCCGTGTTACCTTCCTGGTCGGGGAAAACGGTACGGGCAAATCCACTCTCCTGGAGGCCATCGCCGTCAACTACGGCTTCAATCCGGAGGGAGGCTCCAAAAATTTTAATTTTTCCACGTTTGAAACCCACTCGCCGCTAGGCGACTTTCTTACCCTGTGGAAAGGACCTTACCGGGCGGAGGATGGTTTTTTCCTGCGGGCGGAAAGCTTCTACAATGTGGCATCCGAGGTGGACCGGCTGGCCTTGTGGGAGAGCTACGGCGGTTCTCTCCACCGCCAGTCCCACGGGGAAAGCTTCATGTCGCTTCTGCTGCACCGCTTCAGGGGCAAGGGCATCTACCTGCTGGACGAGCCCGAGGCAGCCTTGTCGCCTATGCGCCAGCTGGCCATGATGGCCCGGATGCGGGACCTGGTGGAGGACGGCTCCCAGTTTATTATCGCCACCCACTCGCCGATCCTGCTGGGATACCCGGGCGCGGATATTCTGGTGCTGGGGGAGGACGGGCCTGTTCTAACGCCTTATGAGGAGACGGAGCATTACACCCTGACTCGAGCCTTCCTCCAGCATCCACAGCGGATTCTGAACGAGCTGTTCCGGGAGTAGGAGTGGGCGATGTTAACCAGCTCACACAGACCAACCATGTCCACTCAGTAAACGGGCAGAGAGAGGGCGGAGTGGTACTGGGGAGTACGTGGTGACGGGAGAAAGGTGCGGGGACCGCGAGTGTAGCGTGGTGATGGGAAGCGGCGTATTGGAAAACGAGCAATAAGGAGCAGAATGCAAAATGGGGGTTTAGTGGAAACTGGGCAGCAGCGGTTGGTGCCGGACTGGAGCTGAGGCTAACGGCAGCAGGAGCCCTTATTTCCCCGGATTTGCCTCCGAAAAAAATCTAACGGCGGTGACAGACGCTATTTGACCCTTTTGGCCTGCTGATGGCCCAAAAATGAGGAAATAGCGTCCGTGGCCGCCGTTAGATTTTGGGAAGGACAATTTTGGGCCCAATAGCGGCGCTCACCGCCGTTAGAATCAGGACAGCGCCGGTAGCGGGGCAGGTTGGGTGGCTGAAGCAGCAGACTGGTGGAGCATCCCGGGTATACGCCGGACCGCTAACAGAACTCAGAGGCGCTTAGCGGCTGAAAAGGGACCAATTTGATTTTTAACGGAACCCTGCGCCTCTTAGCGCACATTATGCACCCAATTTGCCCTAGCTGCCCCGGCTAAGCATTTCTTAGTTCCGTTAGAGCGCCAAGGCAGCCGATTTCGGCCTCTAAGTGCCTCCTGGTTCCGTTAGCGGATAACCGGCTCAGCCGGTTCCCCGCCCTAGCCGGCCAACCGGCCACTCTGGCCACACTCCGCCAGCCGGCCAACCGACCACTCTGGCCACACCTCCGCCAACCGGCCAGCCGGCCTCTCTGTCTAACCCTGGCTTAACCGACCAATCTGGTATCCCTCGGCTCCGGCCGTCAGCCCGCCATATTATTCTTCGAGTCCTGGGGCGAAAACACCGAGATGTGGCTCACCTTGCCGGTAGCCGCCGGAATAATGAACTTCAGCTCGAAGTTCTTCCCGGCGGGGTAGACATAAATGGTGTCGTCGCCGTTTTTGCGGATGTCCTCCGATTTGCCAAGGGCTGCTTCAATGTCGGCCAGCTTCAGTTCTTGCAGGTTAGGTGCACTGGAGCGCACATCGAAAATTTTGCTGCCTTTATTGAAGCCGAACACGGTATTTTTCTTGCTGTAGGTGGAGTAGATGCCCTGACCGGCGGATTCCTTCTTGTCCGGCTCGCCCCAGGCTTTCTCCACATCTTCGATCAGGCTGGTATGCGCGGCGAATTCCACCCCCGGCGCCTTGCCTTGTTTGGCTAGCTCCAGAACCTCGTGGAGGAGCTGTTTTTTATCCGTCGCAGGGGAGGCGGTAGGCGCAGCTGTAGCCGGTTTCGATGAGGCGGCGGCAGAAGCGCCCGGCGAAGCGGCAACCGGCGGCGATGCTGCCGGGACAGAGGCTGCCGGAGCAGTAGCGCCGGACGGAGCCGTAGACGGAGCGGCCGTGCTGCCGTCATTGCAGCCGGCCAATACAGCAAGGGCTGCGGACAGGGCAATCGCGGCGATAGCGGAATGTTGAAGCTTCATCATGATGCCTCCTTGTGTGTACATGGTGTGGAGAACAGGAATAAAAGAACATCTCCATATCTTTACCCCATTTCTTCAACCTATGGACATGGGGCCTCCGGCGGGAACCAGATTTGCCGCAGATCAATCCAGCCCTGGCTGTTGAAGGACAGCCCGCGGACAGAGGGCAGATAGGCGGTTTCCAAGGGTTTCTCATAGAGAATCCCCAGCAGCCGTTCCTCGTCCAGAAGCTCCTCCAGCTGCCGGAAAAACCCGGCACGCTCCTTCACATCTGCCTTATGCCGCACCCCGGAAAGCAGGCTCTGGACCCTGCTTTTGATGGAAGGCTCCATATGCTCACTCACCGTATGGTAGAGGTCGAACAGCCGCAGTTCCTCGTCCTGGTCCCGGATTAGCGAAAAGATAATCAGGTCGGCCTGCAGCCGGGCCGACCCCTTGAACGCCTCCGGCTCCAGAAGCAGCAGCCGGCTGGGAATGCCCCGCCCGAGAAGCCGGGCGGCAACAAGCTCACCATCCTCCCGGTACTGGGGGATGGTGGCAATTAACAGCGGCCTGTCCGCCAACAGCGGCAGAGCCGTGTCCTTCACCTCTCCGATGTCCCCGGTATCACCCGCCCCATCAAACTCCCCGCCACGGATCCCCTGCATAACCGCTGTTCTTAACGCCGGCTGCTGAAGCGGCCCGCCCGACCCGGTATTGCAGGTGACGAACTTGCGGATGGACGCATGGGAATGCATCCGGCTCCAGCCCGTTTCCGCTTCTGCTCCCGGGTTGTGAATCAGGTGGAAGGGAGAGCCCTCCACCTCCGGTCCGGCAGGATCGCCGCCGGTCCAAGGGACATGGATAATCTCCGCCCGGTCCAGCTGGGCCCTGCCCAAATGGTAGGCGGGAAAAGCCTCCAGAATGCAGTGGCGGCCGTTCAGCTCCGCTACCCGGAACGGCCCCGTACCCACAGGCTTCAGCCCGAAGGCCTCCTCATCCGTCCCATGCAGCTCCTCCGGCAGGATGGAAGCCCGGCTGGTGCACAGAAACGGCAGGAAGAGCTCATTGGGCTCCGCCAGCTCCATCATCACCGCCAAGGGACCCAAGGCTTCAATCCTGCGCAGGGTTTTGACAATAGAGCTGTACAGAAGCGGCCGCCCGCTGCCGGACAGGCGCCGGAGGGAATAGACCACATCCCGGGAGGTCAGGGGCTGTCCGTTGTGGAACTGGATCCCCTTGCGCAGATAAAATACCCAGCGTCTGCGGCTGCCGTCTGTTTCCCAGGCATGGGCGGCAAGAGGCTCAATCTCCCTGCTCCTCCCGTTCCGGCGGACCAGACCGTCGAACACATGGCTCGCCACAAAGGACTCTGCCGTAAGATTCATATACAGCGGGTCAACGGTATGCAGCTTTTGCCGGAGGGGGAGACGCAGGGTATCAACCTGGCTGTCTGGCCCGCTTTCCCGGTGATGCCCGAAAAAACCCAACAACCGGCTTTGAAGCGCCTGCTCCAGCTGGGGGGTCTGCACATATGCACGGATCTGCCTCACCGCCTGCTCCAGCTCCCGACCGCTTAATGCCGCTGTCACCGCCTCAACGGCGATTTGCTCTGCGGCGACCGCAAATTCCAGACCGGAGCGGCTGCCCCGTCCCCGTTTGGGAGACCAGACGATCCACCCCAGCCGCACCATGGCCGTAACCACATTCAGGGCGTGACGGTGGGTGCAGTCCAGCACCCGGGCGATTTCGTCCAGAGTGGTTTCCGTTTTGGCGCCGGAGCCGCCGTAATGGGCATGGAGCCTCAAGAATTGGGGATGCAGCTTCATGGATCCAACCCTCCCGGAGTTTATAGTCCTTGTTCCTAAAATACGAAATAAACCGTGCCCAGCTTTCTATTTATTTTCTTATTTTATCAGGTAAGATGGGAGATAGAAAGAATTAGGAGGTTATTTCCATGAAGGCTGCGGCCAGCCGGCTTTACGGCAAACCGCTTGCGCTGCTGCTGGTGGCGGTGCTGGTGGGAGCGGTGCATCAGTGGCTGTTTTTTGAGCATGAGCCCGGAGTTTCGTTTCCGTTGTTTGTGCTGCTGTTTTATCTGTTTATGTATGCGGGGGCAAAGGACAAGCTTCGCCCTGTAACCGGATTCGCTTGTTATCTGGGGGTTGTGGTGGGGCTGCTGGCGTTGTCCTTCCTGTTTTTTGATTCGGATCTGTTCAGGGGGCTGAATGCGTTGGCTGTTCCCGGGCTGGCACTGGTCCACATGGCGTACTGCCTGGACTGGAGACGTCCGGATTGGGGCCGGGCCGGCCTGATTCTGATTGCTCTCGATCATGTCATTACCCAGAACCTGCGGCATTGGAAAACTGCGCTGGAGCTTCTTTTTGCTTCCGTGGCCGGAAGGATGGAGGCGAAACGCCGGGAAACGCTGAAGGCGGTGCTGCTTGGGCTGGCTATCGCTCTCCCGCTATTGGCGGTGGTGGTCTCCCTGCTGGCCTCTGCCGACGGTATTTTCCATCAGGTGCTGGATGGCATTCCCGGCTGGTTCGCCGGATTATCCCTGACTGAAGGCGGCATTAGGCTGCTGTGGACGGTTCTGTTGGGGCTGGGCCTATTCGGATATATATACGGCTTCCTCAAGCCTGACCGGGGGGGTGAAGAGGAAACGGAGACGGCTGTCCGGGATGAACGGGAGACCCGTGACGGGCTTCTTATGGACTTTAGAATAAGCCCTGTTACAACGGCAACGGTGCTGGCTATGATCAATGTGGTGTATGTGCTGTTCGTGGCCCTTCAGTTCAGCTATTTGTTCGGGGCATGGGAGGGTGTGCTGCCGGAAGGGGTCACCTATGCGGATTATGCCCGCAAGGGCTTCGGCGAGCTGGTGGCGGTTACGGCGCTGAATTATATTCTCCTGCTGGCCAGTTTGACTGCCGCGGATGGTCCCGCCAAAGGGGCTGCCCGCTTCAACCGGTGGATGCTTTATCTTCTGGTAGGCTGTTCCTGTGTCATGCTGTATTCGGCATACAGCAGGCTTGCCCTGTACGAGGAGGCTTATGGCTACACGGTGCTGCGGTTCTTGGTCCATGCCTTTATGATTTTCCTGGCGCTCCTGCTGGTGCTGGCCGCCATCCGGGTAAGACTGCCCCGTTTTCCACTCATGCGCTGTTATATTGTGCTGGGACTGGGCGCTTATGTGCTGTTGAATTATATCGGGATGGAGTCGGTAATCACAAGGCTGAATATAGAGCGTTACGAGCAAAGCGGGAAGCTGGACACGGACTATCTGATGGGCTTGTCCAGCGATGCCCTGCCCAGACTGTCGAAGCTGGACAGTACGGCTGCTCCGGATTTCGAGGAACGCCTGCGCCGTAAGCTGGAGCTGATCCGCCAGAAAAAGGACTGGCAATCTTTTAATCTGGCGGACTACCGGGCGGAGCAGGCATTGAACAAACGCTTCGCGGATTGATCTTGTAGTGACCTCCGGCCGGGACACTGCGGCACATAGGACGACTTCTCTCTTTCATAAAGTAGTAAAAAGACAAGGGAGGCGTTGGTATGAGCGGCTTGCGCCAGCTGGATTGGCAATTGGTGTCGTTCGTGGCGGTAAGCGTATGCATAGAGCTGCTGGGCGGCTTGCGTTATCCCCGCATCTATTACTGCGGCCCCAGACGGGATACGGGGGACAAAATGTAACGGACGGAGTGGCTGCTGACGTTACATGTCTGCAAGCGATGAGGCTGATTTGAGGGTCATCTCCGAAGTAAGGCTTGCCGGAAAACGGCAGGCCTTTTTTTATGGGGATCGGAATAATGAAATAAAGGATATGGTCCGGATAAAGAATGTGCATGTTAAAAGGGTAACTCCTGATTTACAATGAAATGGAGGATAAATACTATACTTGTTACGGGGTGATCCTGCAATGAGGGAAGAAGTGGTCCGCTCAGATATTACGGTGGTCGGCGGCGGTTTGGCGGGAGTATGTGCAGCTGTAGCGGCAGCCAGACTGGGACAGACAGTGGCGCTTATTAACAACCGTCCGGTGCTGGGCGGCAATTCCAGCAGCGAGGTAAGAGTGTGGGTATGCGGAGCCACGGCTCACGGTACGAACCGTTATGCCCGGGAAACAGGGATTATGGGAGAGCTGTTTACGGAGAATCAGTACCGCAATCCGGAGGGCAATCCGTATTTTTGGGATTTGACCATTCTGGAAACGGTGCGGGCGGAGCCGAACATCAGCCTCTTTTTGAATATGGATGTGCATGAGGTGGAGGCGGACGGAGATGCGGACAACCGGGTGATCCGTTCCGTCACCGGCTGGATGATGGGGTCCGAGCGGCGGATCCGTTTTGAAAGCAGCATGTTTCTCGATTGCTCCGGAGACGGTCTGGTGGGGTTCCTGGCGGGAGCCAAATACCGGATCGGCCGGGAGGCGTTCAGCGAATACGGCGAGGATTGGGCGCCGGAGGTTTCCGACAGCATTACGCTGGGTAGTACGCTCCTGTTTTATACCAAGGACACGGGCAAGCCGGTGAAGTATGTACCGCCAACATTCGCCAAGGACATTACCCAAACCAATATCCCCCTGCGCCGGGTTATCCGGAGCGGCGACAACGGCTGCGCCTATTGGTGGATCGAATGGGGCGGCGAGCTGGATATTGTGGACCAGAATGAGCGTATCCGCGATGAGCTGTGGTCGGTGATTTACGGGATTTGGGATTATATCAAAAATTCCGGCCAATTCGACGCGGACAACATGACTCTGGAGTGGATAGGCTCTGTGCCGGGCAAACGCGAGTACCGCCGCTTCGTCGGAGATTATGTAATGAAGCAGCAGGATATTATCGCCCAGGAGCCTTTTCATGACCGGATCGGCTTCGGCGGCTGGTCCATTGATCTCCACCCGCCCCAAGGGGTGTATTCCGAGGAGAGCGGCTCCAAGCATCTCCATGCGGACGGGGTGTATCATATTCCGTATCGCTCCTTGTACTCTGCGAATGTATCCAATCTGCTGTTCGCCGGACGGAATGTCAGTGCATCCCACGTGGCCTTCGGCACCCTCCGGGTGATGGCGACCTGCGCCATTATGGGTGAAGCGGCAGGCACCGGTGCAGCGCTGGCCTCCTTCATGGGCATCACCCCCCGTGAGGTTGGGGAGCGGCATCTGGCTGATTTGCAGCGGACCATGCTCCGGCAGGATGCCTCCATTATCGGGCTGGCGCTGGACGATCCGGAGGATCTGGCCCGGTCGGCCGAGGTCCGCGCCTCTTCCACATTGGCGTACCCTGTTTTGGAAAAGCCCGGTGCTGAAGCGCACCCGCTGACCCATGATACGGGGCTTTTGTTCCCGGTTGGCTCTTGTGGCCTTGGCAAGCTGGAGCTTCTGGCGGATGTGAAGGCGGATACTGTGCTTCGTGTCGAACTGTGGGACACAGGGAAACCCGAGAACTATGTGCCGGCCGGTCTGGTTAGCGAGGTTTCCGTTGAAGCTGCTGCAGGAGAGGGACAATGGCTGGCGCTGCCGCTTTCGTGGAAGCCGGAGCACCTGCAGAATGCCTTCGTGGTCATCCGGGCCAACGATGCGGTTTCCCTCCGGCAGGCGGACGGAACGTTAACCGGCGTGCTCACCTTCCTCAAAGGCGACAAGCCCCGGGTTTCCTCCGCCATGGAGGACCATCAGCCGGACCAGCCGGTGGTCCAATGGAGCATGCGGCAGCTGGTGCGCAAGGCATTCTGCTTCCGGGCTCTGCCCATGGGAACTGCTGAGGGCGTTGGGGCCGGTGAGGCGGCAGCGGCTGTTTCACCCTATGCGCCTGCCTCTGTTACCGACGGTTATCTGCGTCCGTATGGCGGCCCCCATTCCTGGGTATCCGCCCCGCTGGCGGAGGAGGGAGAGGCGTGGCTGGAGCTGGTATGGCCGGAGCCGGTGCGCTTTAACGAAATTCAGGTGATTTTTAATGATGATGTAAATGAGGACCTGATTAACCTGCATCACCACTTCACCCCCTTCCCGGTTATTCCGGAGCTGGCCCGGGCGTACCGCCTGGAGGTTCCCGCCCCCGAAGGGGACGGGTGGGTGGTCCTGGCGGAGGAAGCCGGCAACCGCAAGCGCAACCGGGTGCACCGGCTGGCGGCTGAGGCCAAAACCAGCCGGCTGCGGCTTACCGTCGCCGGCACCAACGGCGGCGAGTACGCCGAGGTGGTACACATCGGCGTCAGGGTGTAGGGCGCGCAGCGGCGGGGTTGGCCCCCGCTGCGGAGAGGGGATTCGAATAGCGGAAACGGATTTCCGCTATTCGAATCCTTGGTTTGTGAAACGGGGGATAACGGAAGCACATTTCCGTTATCCCCCGTTTTTGGTGGGGCGCTGGCCCATGGGGGAGGGCATAGCGGAAGAGGGCTTCCGCTATGCCCGGGCCGCGGGCCGCGTGGGGGCTCATAGCGGAAAGGTGCTTCCGCTATGGTTGGGGCGGTGCCCTAGCCCCGGCGCCGAGGCTAGGGGCTAGCGCTGGCGCTAGCGCGATGGGCCCAGCGCAGCCTGCAGCTAAGGACCCCGCCGCGGCAGCATTACGGATAGCGGAAGGCTGATGGCCGCTATTTTGCCCGATAAACAGCAAACAAGCGAATAATGGAAGGGTATCTTCCGCTATTCGCTTGTTTTGATGCTCGCAGAGCCTCGGGCGGGCACAATAGCGGAAGACCTCCTTCCGCTATAGCCCTTCGCAGGCCTGTCGGTTGAAGATAGCGGAAGAATCCCTTCCGCTATTGACCTTCGCATGTGCTTTACCGGATACAGTTAGCGGACGCGCCTCCAAGTTCCCGTTGCCAGCATCCGATCTACGCAATCCGCGTAGCCATCCGCACTTGCACGCCGGTCCACGCCTTCAGCGTAAGCCATCCGCTCTTGCACTCCGGTTCACGCCTTCAGCGTAGCCATCCGCTCTTGCACTCCGGTTCACGCCTTCAGCGTAGCCATCCGCACTTGCACGCCGGTCCACGCCTTCAGCGTAGCCATCCGCTCTTACACTCCGGTCCACGCCTTCAGCGTAGCCATCCGCTCTTACACACCGGTCCACGCCTTCAGTGTAAGCCATCCGCTCTTGCACTCCGATCCATGCATTCCGCGTAGCCATCCGCTCTTGCACTCCGGTTCACGCCTTCAGCGTAGCCATCCGCTCTCCGGTCCACGCCTTCAGCGTAAGCCATCCCCTCTTGCACTCCGGTCCACGCTTCCGGCGCAGCCGCCCGCTCTTGCCCCTCAGCTGCCCTTACCCTCAGCCCTTAGCCTCCGCCACCAGCTTGGGCAGCGCCTCCGCCACGGGAGTGGCCGGACGGCCCAGCAGCTTTTCGAAGTCACCGCTGGCTCCGTCCAGGGAGCCCTTGCGGATGCCCGCTTGAATAGCCACCAGCATGGGAATGACGAAGTCCGGCACACCGGCGCCCTTCATAATCTCGCCGTACGTGGCGTCATCCACCTGCTGCACCGGAACCTCCTTGCCCAACACGCTTCCCAAAGCAGCGGCAAATTCCCCTTGGGTCAGCGGCTTGCCGGACAGCTCATAGATGGTGTTCTCATGCCCGCTGTCTGCCAGCACAGCTGCTGCTACCTCCGCATAATCCTCCCGCAGCGCCCATCCAACTCTGCCCTCGCCTGCGGAGGTTACCCACGGTGCTCCCGCCAGCACACCTTGGATGCTGGACAGCTCATTTTCCAGATACCAGTTGTTGCGCAGGAAGGAGTAAGGGATGCCGGTGGCCTGAATAGCCTTCTCCGTGTGGCTATGGACCGGGGCCAGGAACAGAGTGCTTTCCTGGGCATTGCCCACGCTGGTATATGCGATAAAGCCCACCTTGGCTTTGGCTGCGGCTTCAACGGCATGGGTATGTTGGCGGATGCGGGTTTCGTTGTCCCCGTCTGCGGAGATGATCAAGAGCCGGTCAATGCCGGCGAAGGCCTTCTCCAGTGTCTCCGGCTGGTCAAAGTCGCCATGCCGCACTTCAATCCCCAAGCTGCGGAGTCCCTCGGCTTTTTGCGGATTACGGACACTGACGGCCAGTTGATCCGCAGGGACCTTCTTCAAGAGAGCCTCTACCACTTTGGTGCCCAGTTTACCGGTTGCGCCTGTCACAAGAATCTTCATATTTCTATTCCTCCTAAGATATAATGTGTATTTTGTTATAACTTGAGTGGTTACAACAAGTCTATAAAAAATGCTTCAACAAAGAAGCATTTTGGCAAAACCATTCTTCATGATAACGGACCGCGGCAATAACCGCTTCTGTTCTGAGCTTACTCTTGGAATTGGCATACAAGCTGATCCAGAGTAACACCGGATAACTGCCGCTCCATAGCCAATTGCGCCGCTTGGAACTCGGCCTGGAGGACGTTCTCGATATTGCGTCCAACGGGGCACTTGATGTTGGAATTCACATGGATTCCGAACAGTTGCTCCTCCTCGGCCGCGTCCACCGCCCGGAATACGTCCAATAGGGTAATTTCCTGCGGACTGCGCAGGAGGTACGCACCGCCCACGCCGGGCCGGACATCCACCAGCCCCGCCTTCTTCAGCATGCCCATAATTCTGCGGATCACCACAGGATTCGTGTTCACACTACCGGCGATAAAATCCCCCGTGCATTCCTGGGGCACCATCGAAATGAGGCATAGGGTATGGACAGCCATGGATAACCGTGTGCTTATTTGCTTCATGTATGTCACCACCGTTGTAACTAGTATAGTTATAACAAGGACGGATGTCAACCCACCACAGTATTCCGTTTCCCTACAGGTTTTCATTCAATTCCTGCCGTATAGGCGCATATATTAAAGAACGCTCCACGCATGCGCAGGGAACGAAGTCGGGAGAGGCATGCTGCCGGGCGGAGGAGGCATTTTTTTGCTCGGGAGGGTATGCAATGGATTATATGGATATGCTGGCGAAGCTGGGAATTGGCAATGCCCATCCCGGCGGGTATGCAGGGACCCTGCGGCTTATCACCCATTTTGGCTTCGGGCATGGCCAGTCCGTGCTGGAGGTAGGCTGCGGAACCGGACGGACGGCCTGCCGCCTGGCAGCATTGGGCTGTCATGTAACAGCGGTGGACAGCCATCCGGTCATGCTGGAGAAAGCGGAGAAACGCGCCGCCGCGGAGGGGTCCCGTATCTGTTGGCTGCGGGGAGAGGCGGAGCGGCTGCCTTGTCCTGACAACAGCTTTGACCGGGTGCTGGTGGAATCGGTAACCGTATTTGCGGACGCGGGGAAGGCGGTTTCCGAATATCTCCGCGTTCTGAAGCCGGGAGGGTTACTGCTGGACCGGGAGCTGTTGGCAGCGGGGCCCCTTCCGGGAGAGCTGGCGGCGGAGCTGGCAGGCAGCTACGGGATCGGGCATTTGCGTACAGCGGAGGAATGGAGGCGGCTGCTGGAGGAAACAGGTTTCGGTGAAACGGGAATTTGGGATCACCGTTCCATGACGCCCCAACTCTGGGAGGATGTTGTGATGTTTCCGGACACCCACCAGTTTGCGGACCGGGATCTGGGACGTTTCCCCACCTTATGGGAAACCGCCCGCCGTTACGAGGAATTGATGAATGCCAACCAGGCTTTGTTTGAGCATGGGGCGATCATCGGGCGCAAGCGGCAGGCGGGTATTTAAGCGGAGCTTACCATCCCGAACACATTTGGCAGTCTGTTTAACCGATGTCACGGCTTCATTACAGCATCTTGTTTTTGCGCATCAGCTTCAGCATCTTGCCGAAGGAATAGTCCGGGGATCCGTACAGCTTCATCAGATCCTCGGACCAGTCTGGAGCCGTCCCCGCCCGTGCATGTTTGCGCAGGGTTTTCATGGACCCCTTCAGCCGGGCCCTTTCCTTCTCCAGCTCCTTCCTGAGCGTGGTCATGCCCTTCATGGCATCCCGGGCTTCTTTTTTGCTGATCATGGCTGTTTAGCTCCTTTACAGGTATTTTCACCGGACATATGAAAAAGCGGCTGCCCGAAGGCAAGCCGCTTTACCGGTTTATACATTACAGGATAAACGGGCGGGAGATGATAACCAGCAGAATGAACAGAACCAGAATAAATCCAGTCGAGGTGTAAAGCCCGGCGGCTGCGCTCATGGTTCCTTCCTCCTTTCGTTCTTGATCTGCTGTATCTTATGCGGAGGAAGGCACCTGTGCATGGTTATCTGTCCCGGTTTGGCGGGCTGCTGTTACTTTTGGGCGGTTGTACCGAAAGATATCTACCCACCCGGCTGCCCGGTGGAGGCTTCCCCGGCCGGAGCGATGGTGCCTCCTCCGGACTCCGCCAGCCCCTGGTAGGGCTCCTGCTCCTTGGCTTCCTCGGCTGTATCATATTGCCGGATATGGTAGGTCCGGTTTTCCAGATCGACGAGCTTGGTACTGCCAATCTGCAAAACCGCCGCCGCGGATAACCCGTAAATGGACACCGTGCCCACCCGGATTTCCCGGCAGGCGTCCCGTCTGTTCATCGTTACCTCTCCACCGGGTGTAATGACCGGGAACTCGCGGTTATAAAACGGATACCCGCTCCAGTCATCCCCCTCGCTGCCCCGAAAGTTGGCTGTTTCCTGCTGCACTGCCAGCACCCGGGACGCCGCCGCCATTCCCAGGGAATCCCCGAACTGCACAATGGAGCTGATTTGGCTGGAGATAATCCGGACCCCGCCGACTATGGAGGTCCGCATGGTCAGGTCGACCCTTCCGAGGCAAAAGGCACCAGCGGGCCGATAATCAGGGACTCCGCAGGGGTGTCAAAAACGGAGGAGGCGGTAATTGCCTCCGTATCCCCGATGAGCACCACCGAGGCGCTGCCCACCCCGACGATATGGATGCTGCCTACCTGCAGCCCGTTATTGGTCACATTCATCTCAATCATGAAGGACTCTCCTTTCCATATCCGGCAAAAAAGCTCCTGAGACCGTCGCGCACATCCTGCCTGACCTTCTGTATAACGGGAGCGGCATCCGCTGCGCCCGCATTCTCGGCAAAGGGATGCTCCTTAATATATAGCATAAAGCGCTGCTCCGCCTGCCGGGTCAGGTCCTCCTCAATCCGCTGCCGCAGCTCCGGAACCAGCGGTATGCCGGCTTCCTCCGCCGCCGCCTCGATATCCCGGGGCAAATCCTGGCGCAGGTAGTCCTGCATGGACGCCATCGACTGGGTATATGCCTGGTCGGGAGAGGCCGGACCGGACAGCTGCAGATCCTTGGCATCCACATTGGCCGCCTGCAGATCCTCAATCAGCCCTTCGGCACCGTGGGCCAAGCCGATATGTAAGGAGCCCGACAGCGTATCCACCTTCAGCTGCTCGAACCGGTATTCGATTTTATCGATGCGGGTGGAGGGCTGGTTCTGGAGGTCGGAAACACTTGCCTCCAGTCCGTCCAAGGCGGGTGCAAGACGGGCCAATTCCCGTTCCACCGCCTTCAGCTGCGCCGACAAACCGGCCACGGACTGCTCCAGTCCCGCCAGCCGTTCCTCGGTTTGGATTTGCTTCTGGGCCATCCACCCCAACCGCCGCAGGATCTCCTGAAGATGCCATAGCAGCACCGGGTCCATCCCAACACCCCCTCGTCTCATGTGTACGCCCGGGAGGCGGGAACTATTACATCAAGAGGCTGTTTACGCCAGGCCTCACATACACGCTCTAGCGCAGCGCAGGCAGAGGCACCAGGGGCACGGACGGCAGCGCCGACTGCGGCGAGGAAGCCGAGCCCCCCAACTCGGGAGCCGGCGCGGTAAACCCTCCGGTATTGAAGTTGTTGGACAGGCTTTTGACCAAACCGGCCGATCCGACCTGGAACACGGAGGAATTGGCCAATGAGCTGATGGTCAGGCTGCGGATGGTGATGGTCTGGTATACATTGACAATCATGGCGATGCCACCTTGCTGTTGGAGGCATCCACCAGATCGGGGTCGTTTGTGTTGGTGGAGCTCAAGCCGTTATTGGTAACCGGCAGGTCACCTGTTATGAAGGAGCCGGAGCCGGCAAAGGTTTTGGTGCTGCTGGTGGGGGAGAGGAACACAGCGTCACCGAATTGGACGATGGAGCTGGAGCCTACGCTCACGATTTTGACATAACCGACAATTGCGGGCATGCAGCATTCTCCTTTCCGCGCTGGCGTAAAATAGGTTGTGTCTTAGTATATGTGGGTGAACGCCCAGATGTGCCGCTTTTTGCCCGGCGGAGTGTGGCATTTGCCCATTCTACGCATAGAATAATCTAAGCATGAGGGCTGTTCTGGCCAAAAATTCCATCAGGTGGCGGAAATGGGGGAGGCATCATGGCACAACGGGGAAAGAGCGGCCCGGATTGGGGCGGAATGGAGCAGTTTATGGGCGGGCATTTCCCGTTCATGAACGATAAAATCAAAAAGAAGATGGGAGCGGGCGGCACGGACTGGGTGGAGGAGTACGTCCAGGATGTGCTGAAGAAGTCTTTTTCCCAGCGGACCGGATCGTTCTTTCCCGAGGAGAGCGCCCGCGCCGAAACCTCCGAATCGAGCCAGGGGCTGGATTACGATTACGAAACCTTCGAAACTCATAATAATGTCATCGTCCGGATCACCGTTCCGGAGGATGTGCAGGTACGTAATGTACGTCTTTATGCAGGTAGCATGCAGCTCAAGGTGGAGCAGGACCCTACACGCAGCAGCATGTACATCCCCCTGCCGTCGGAGGTGGACGGAGGCGGGGTCAAGGCCAGTTTAAAGGACCGGGTGCTGGAGGTGCGCTGCCCCCGCCGGCAGGAGGCGGAGGTATTCCAGGAGGTGCGGGTGAGGTTTCTGTAGAAGTTGGGCGCGGGAACCGTCAACATTGCGGTGCAGGCCGCTTATGATATACAAACAACCTGTGTAGTGTGTGAAAGCGGGGCAAGCTTATGGACGAGGAACGCCACGAGCAGTTTCAGGATGCATATATTATAATTGCGACGGTGGTTGTGTTTACGTTGCTGTTTGCCGGACGGGCGACGGAATATTACGACGGGGATGATTAGGAGGCTGCCGCAATGGCCGGTGGGGATGCCGTGGACAACGGCGATGAATTCAAACGCAAGCTGCTGCTGGTGGTAGGCATTGTGGTGATACTCTCTTTTTTATATGGCTATGGGAAACCCGGTGGCTCTACGGAAACCATAATTCCGGGAGGCTGACTGGCGTTCCCGCCGAACCCGAATTTCCCGAGGTGCTGGATCTGGAGGGAGGGCAGGCAGAATTGGCGGCGTACAGCGGTGGACAGAAGGGCAAGGGCTGCAGCAACGGCAAGCGCGGAAAGAATGGCAAACCGGACAAAGGCTCTCTGTTCCCGGCAGGGTTGCCCCTTTCTTTAGGCAAGCTTTCGCCTCAGCAGCTGGCGGTCATTACAGCATTGTTATCCAATGCCCTGAAGGTGGATTCGGTGCTGGTGGACCGGAACAAGGACCTGCAGATTGTCCTTACCGGAACCCTCCGGCGGAAAACCAAAACCGACAAGCTGCTGGAGGAGCTGGAGGAAATCAATATCGGCGATCTGCTCGACGCCATCTCCAACCGCTGAAGCCGGAGGAGAGGGGCCGGGCTTTTCGGCGTTCTCCAGCCGGCTGGAGCTTCCTGGTTCATCTTCATATGACCATACCATTATTCGGGCTGATAATTTGTCCGGTCATAGATTCTTGGGTCACGATAGCACGAATTAAATCCGCTATATCCTCCGGCACGGATATCCGTTGTAAAGGAAGATGTCCGCTTAACCGCTTCATCTTCTCCTCTTCTCCCTTCCACCAGCGTGTGGAAACCGCGGCAGGGGCAATACAATTCACGCGTATGTCCGGGGCAAGGGCATGGGCCAGTGATTTCGTCAGTCCGTGGACAGCTGCCTTGGATACGGCATAGGGCAGAGAAGAACCGGAGCCGGTAATGCCGGCAATACTTCCCATATTCAGAATCGACCCCATTTGTTGCTGCTTCATAACAGGGGCAACCGCCCGCGCGCAATAAAACATCCCTTTTACATTCACATCCAGCAGATTACGCCAAACATCATCGGTCACCGCTTCCAGGTCGGACAGTTCAATTTGCTTGGTTATGCTCGCATTGTTGATCAGATAGTGAATCCCCCCGAAGTGGTCCACCGCCTTTTTTACCATTTCACGGACTTCATCATCGCGGGACACATCTGCCTGAAGAAGCAGAACCTCCGCACCGCTATCCTCCAGCTCTTTTCCCGTTAGGACCGCTTCCTGCTCGGAACGGTTATAATTCAGGACAATTTTGGCGCCCCATTCCGCAAACCGTTTGCAGGTAGCTTTTCCTATTCCCGTCCCGCCTCCGGTTACCAGTACAACCTTGTTTTTCATATCCATGATATAACCTTCTTTTTTCTAAAGTTTATGACTTAATTATATCTTTTCCGAAGGTACTGTATAATAGTTAGGACTGATACCATCCATCTGTTTCGATGATGAAAGGACCACTATGGAAAGTTTGGAGTTGCGCATTTTTAGAGAAGTGGCCTATGCCCAATCCATATCCGGTGCAGCCGAAAAAATGGGATATGTCCAATCCAATGTAACCGCCCATATCCGCAAGCTGGAGGAGGAGTTAAACACCGAGCTGTTCCTCCGCCACAGCAAAGGAGTTTCTCTCACCGAAGCGGGAGAACGGTTATTATCCTATGCGGAGCAAGTGATCCGGTTATTGGACAATGCCAAGAGCCAATTTGCACAAAACCCGCCATCCATACGCATCGGAGCCACTCAAACGATTGCAGCGCACAGGCTGCCGGTGTGGCTGTCCACCTTCCAAAAACAGTATCCGCAAGTGGGCTTATCCGTTACAACGGGCCTGCAGGCTGACCTGATCCAGTCCGTTGCAGACGGACATTTGGATTGTGCCTTCGTGAATACGGAGTTTCATCATCCGGGGCTGGAGCCGGTGTTTTCCTTTCAAGAGACCCTTGTGCTTATTGCACCCAAGAATCTCAATTATGATGAAATTTCCCATCAACCCATTGTGGCGGCCAAGCTCAACGGCTGTCCTTACCGCAAGCTGCTCGAAGCCTGGGTCATCCAAAAGACGTCCCGTCAGCCTGCCGTCATTCCATATGATACGGTGGAGGGAATCATTAAAGCGGTATCCTTGGGTTTGGGAATATCCCTTTTGCCCAGGGATGTATTGCCGGAGGGGGAGGAGCAGGGGATTCAGTCGTTTCCGGCGGATGATATGGGTGCAGTGTATGTTCAGCTTATCCTGCCCAAGATTAGGTCCAACCCTGTTGTGGATGGGTTTCTTACCATGATTAAGGATCATTCCGGTTTATAAAAGTGAAAAAGCAGCGTTCTCCGGATGGCCGGACGAACGCTGCCTGAGGATACGCCAAGCTTTTGGCGTATTGTTTTATTTTTCCACCGCGGTCAAATGGTACAGCTTGCTCTTGAAATCCCCGCCCAGATCCGGAACGGGCAGGCCGGCATACATCAGACGGTCGCCTCCGTACACCTCTCCGGTTTCCTTCAGCAGATAATCCTTCTGCGGATCAAGCCCGGCCAGACGGACCCGCGCCCGCGGGGCATTGGGCTCCGCCAGCACCTGGAAGTAGCCCGCCAGGGCTTCGTTCTTGTCGGCGGACACAAACATCCATGCCGTCACATTGCCCTCGAAGGGGCTTTTCAGCCGGTACATATCCCCTTGCTGTACCAAGGTGCGGATTTCCTTGTAAAAGGCCACCTGGGCCTTGACCGCTTCTTTTTCCTCCTCGGTAAATACCGTCAGATCCAGCTCATACCCGAAGTTGCCGGACATGGCCACGTCGCCCCGCATGGAGAGCGGCGTCGTCCGGTGCACCTGGTGATTGGGCACGGCGGAAACATGGGCGCCCATGGCACTGGCGGGATAGGCCAGGCTGGTGCCGTATTGGATTTTGAGCCGCTCCACGGCATCCGTGTTGTCGCTGGTCCAGGTTTGCGGCATGTAGTAGAGAATGCCCGGGTCGAACCGTCCGCCGCCGCCGGAGCAGCTTTCGAACAGTACCTTCGGGAAGCGGGTGGTGATGGCGTCCATCACCTTGTACAACCCCAGCATGTAGCGGTGGGCGGTTTCGCCCTGGCGCTCGGCAGGCAGAAGGGCGGAGCCCACCTCCGACATATGGCGGTTCATGTCCCATTTCACATAGGAGATGGGGGCGGAGTCGAGAATGGCGGATACGGCCTCAATAATATAGGTGCATACATCCTCACGGCTCAGGTCCAGAATCAGCTGGCTCCGCGCTGTGCTTCTGCGCCGGTCCGGCACATGCAGGCACCAGTCAGGATGGGCCTTGTACAGCTCGCTGACCGGGGATACCATCTCCGGCTCGAACCACAGGCCGAACTGCAGGCCCAGTGCGTTGACGCGCCGCGCCAGATCGTCCAGACCCTGGGGCAGCTTGTTGGTGTCCACCACCCAGTCTCCCAGAGAGGTGGTATCGTCATCGCGCTTGCCGAACCAGCCGTCATCCAGCACCATCAGCTCAATGCCCAGCTCCTTGGCTGTTTCGGCGATGGCGACAATCTTGTCGGCGTTAAAATCAAAGTAGGTGGCCTCCCAATTGTTGACCAGCACCGGACGGGGTTCATCCCGGTAGAAGCCCCGGACGAGACGGGTGCGGTACAGGCGGTGGTAGGTGCGGGACATGCCGCCCAGTCCTTCCGCGGAATACACCATCACGGCTTCGGGAGTCTGGAAGGCGGTGCCCGGCTCCAGGAGCCAATTGAAGCCAAAGGGGTTGATACCTATGGCCACGCGGGTATTCTGGATCTGGTCCACCTCGGCGTATGCGGTGAAATTGCCGCTGTACACGAGGTTCAGTCCGTAGGCATCCCCATGCTCTTCACCGGTTCCGGGGGAAACCAGCGCCAGGAACGGGTTTTGCTGATGGCTGCTGGCCCCGCGTTTACTGTTGACGCCCTGGTAGCCGTATACCAGCGGACGGCGGACAATGTGGCGTTCCCGTCCCCATGCTCCGGAGAGCTGGATCAGCTCCATACCCGCGCCGTGGAAGTCCACGCTGAGGGATAAGGCCCGCAGCAGCTTCAACGGGGCGGAGCCGGTATTGCTGAACCGGACGGAGCGGGTAATGGCATCCAGCTCCTCCAGAACCGTATACGAAAGCTCCACTTGCAGTCCGGCCAGCTTGTCCTCCAGGACGATAACCAGCGTATCGGCTTCGCTGTAGTTTTCCACATACACCGCGGGCAGTCCCTCCAAAGCGGGTTTGCCTTTTTGGATGGAATGGGACACATAGGTCAGTTCGGTAATTTTTGTGCCGTTCGAAAGCTCAGCCTGGTAAGCGGGCTCGCGGAAATCACCGGCTCCATACGCCGGGTACTCCTGGGGAATCGTATCCAGGGAAACCGTCCGGTTATCCGTCAAATTGGGGGAAAACGCCACGTCCTTGAAGATCAGCAGATCGGACAATTGGGGAGAACGGAGCTTTTTGCCCCAGTAGAGATGAGTCAGATAACCGCCCTCCATCAGGGACATGACGTAGCTGGTGGTGCGGGTTTGCAGATGGAACAGCTTGCTCTCGCGGTCAAAAGAAATGGACATAGAGAAACCTCCTCAGGGCTTTCCGTCAGGAAAGCCGGCATCGTAAGCATAAACTGGGCTTTCCGCAAGGAAAGCCGGCATCGTAAGCGTAAACTGGGCATTCCGTCAGGAAAGCCGGCACCGTAAGCGTATTTGGAAAAACGGCATCATCTGATGACACGTCTCAATCGGCAGAGTATCGCATCACCTCCATTATATCCGGCACCGGCCTGTTTTCGAATGGAGCGAAGCAGGATGCATATGGACAAATGTAGTTTTAAGCAAAGTTTTGGATAAGCTTATTATGACAGAACCGCACGGTGGGACTTGCTATGGAAAAGGGGTAGACGAAGCTTGATTACACGTGTTATCATGAGCTCATCAGTACACGTGTTATCACTCGGGAATGTTATTATCCGCGCTAACGTAACTCAGAAGCTCTTAGCGGCGCAAAATCCAGCAGTTGCGATTCTAACGGAACTGAGGAGCTCTTAGAGCTAACTTTTATGGAAAAAATAGCGGAATCACTCCTTTAACGGCGTCTCCGTTCCGTTACAGCTGCCGAAGCTCCATTTTTTCCATCTAAGGGCCGCTCAGTTCCGTTACGCCACTGCCCGCAAGGCCACACGGTCGCACATCATCATTATTATCATCATACAAAGGAGCTGATCCTATGAAACGGCCTACCAGCCAGGATGTGGCCAAGCTGGCCGGGGTCTCCCGGGCGGTGGTATCCGCCGTGCTGAACCGGACGCCGGGCATCCGCGTCAGCCCGGACAAACGCCAGGCCGTATTGGATGCCATCGCCCAACTGGGATACCGGGTGGATGCCCAGGCTAGAGGGATGCGCACCGGCCGGAGTCGCACCATTGCCGCTTACGGAAATTTGGATAACCCTATGTTTTTGCAGGTGCTCCAGGGGGCCCAGCAGAGCTGCATGCAAGCCGGCTATCAGCTGCTTTTGTACGGCAAAAACGGTCAGCCCCAGGAGCAGGAGGAGCTGCTGGCCCTCTTTCAGGAACGCCGGATCGACGGGCTCCTCACCAAGGATACCACGGGATTTGCAGATGAAGCCTTCGCCGCCCTGGTGCAGCAAGCGGGCCTGCCCTTCATTTCCGTGGAGGGCTACCCCGACGAGGAGAATGTCCTGTCCGTCCTGATGGATTATGGCGAAAGCATCCGTATGGCGCTGGATTATATATGGGAGCGGACCGGAGGTTACCCGGTATATATTGCGGCTTACCACGGCAAGCCTGGTGAGCCCCGCTGGGGGGACCGCCACCGCCTGGCGGCCTATGAGGCTTGGATGGGGGAGAGGGGGCAATCTCCCCGGATCTTCCGGCTAAGCCTAGACGAGCCGGAAGCGTTGACCGAGCTGATGGCCGGTCTTCCTCAGCCATCATCGGTGCTGTGCAATTGGTTTGCAGCAAGCGCTCTGGTGTACCGGGCCGCCGCCGGGCTGGGGCTGGCTGTTGGTCGGGACCTGTATGTCATGTCCGCCGACAACACAGCCCAGGCCAACCGCTACATGGTGCCTAGTCTCAGCTCCATTGAGGTGCCCTACGCCCAGATGGGGGCGGCCGCCGCTGAACGGGTCATCCGTTTGGCCGAGGGCAGAGAGCCATCGGATGCACCGCCCAAAATCTGGATCCCCCCGCGCCTTGCGCCGGGTGAGAGTGTGTAGGACTCAACAAACTCAGTGAAATCAAAGGAGGATAAAGCCATGTTTTGGACAGTGGAAAAGCTGGAGCAGCGCATCCGGACCCTTGATCCCTTCAGATACAGGGATGCGCGGGCGATCGGAGGAATGATATTGACCGAGGATCCCCATGGGGAGATTGGGGCCCGTCCGCGTGAAGCAGGCGCCGGGAACAATGAAGCTCCAGCCATCCCCTCCGGTAGGGAGCCCGGGCGTATCGTGGAACAAGGAAGCGCTTGGAGCGGGCGGGACCGTTATCTGTGGCTGTCGGCCTCGGTAACGGTGCCCGCAGAGTGGCAGGGCCGCAGGGTACTGGGCCGCTTCGATTTTGGGCAGACGGGAGGCGGCAACAACAGCGGCTTCGAATCTCTCCTGTATGTCAACGGCGACCCCTGGCAGGGGGTGGACAGCAACCACCAGGAGGTTTTTCTGACGGAGGCGGCTCCGGGTGAAACCCTTCGCCTGGATTTCCGCCTGTGGTCCGGGCTGGGCGGATACCAGCCTAACGCCGTGCCGGAGCACCGCCTGAATCGGGCGGAGCTGTGCTGGCTGGATGAAGCGGCGGATGACCTGTTTTTTACCGCGTGGTCGGCTCTGGAGACGGTAAAGCAGCTCTCCGAGGACAATCCGGACCACGCGTCACTCCTGTCCCTGCTGGACGCTGCCTTCCTGCGCCTGGACTGGTCCCGGCCCGGGTCCGAGGCCTTCTACGCCTCTGTGGCCGAGGCCAATACGGTGCTGGCGGAGGGGCTAGGCCGGATGAAACGGGAGCATCCGGTGGAGGTTCGCTGCGTCGGCCACACCCATATTGATGTGGCCTGGCTGTGGCGGCTGGCGCATACCCGGGAGAAGGCGGCGCGTTCCTTTTCCACAGTGCTGCGGCTGATGGAGCAGTATCCGGAGTACCTGTTTTTGCAGACGCAGCCCCAGCTTTACGATTACATCAAGCAGGATTATCCCGACATCTATGCCCGCATCAAGGAGCGGGTGGCGGAAGGCCGATGGGAGGCCGGAGGGGCTATGTGGCTGGAGGCGGACTGCAATCTGACCTCCGGGGAGTCCCTTGTGCGGCAGCTGCTGTACGGGACTCGGTTTTTCCGGGATGAATTCGGGGTGGAATGCAAGTACCTGTGGCTGCCGGATGTTTTCGGCTACAGCTGGGCTCTGCCGCAGATTCTCCAAAAAAGCGGCATCGAGATGTTCATGACCACCAAAATCAGCTGGAACCAGTACAACCGGATGCCTCATGATACCTTTCTGTGGCGGGGGATGGACGGCACGGAGATTCCCGCCCATTTTATTACCACCCCTGATCCGGGGCATCAGGAGGGCTCTTTTTTCTACACCTACAACGGGTTGATTACACCTTATACGGTGGAGGGCATCTGGAAGGCCTACCGGAACAAGGAGCTGAACCGGAAGCTGCTGCTGGCGTACGGCTACGGCGACGGGGGAGGCGGGGTCAACCGGGAGATGCTGGAGGTGCGCCGCAGGCTGGAGGATATGCCTGGGCTGCCGAAGGTAACCACAGGCCGGGCGGATGAATACTTCCGCGAGCTGAAAGAAACGCTGGACACCTCCCCCGCCTATGTTCATACCTGGGACGGGGAGCTGTATCTGGAGCTCCACCGTGGCACCTACACCAGCCAGGCGTACAACAAACGGATGAACCGCAAGCTGGAGCTGGACTACCGGGAGGCGGAATGGCTGGGGGCGGTTTCCAGGGCGGTGTCCGGCAACTGGGCAGGTTTCCTGCAGCCGGATCTGGCTGAGGGGTGGCGAATTATTCTCCGCAACCAGTTCCACGATATTATCCCCGGCTCCTCCATCCGGGAGGTGTACGAGGACAGCCGTATGGAATATGCGCAGGCGGAAGCCCTGGGGCAGGCTGTCAAGCAAGCCGCGCTGGAGCCCCTGGCCGAGTCTGCCCACAGCAACGATTCAGTCGGGCCGGAGACGTACACCATTCTCAACAGTGCTTCTTTCCCGAGGCAGGAGGTGGTCAGGATTCCTTTGGCATCCCCCGGTGATGAGACTCCCGTTTTTGTGGACGGCGGCGGCCGGGCGCTTCCGGTGCAGCGGGAGGGAGCAGTGCTTGCTGTATTAGCCGGCCCTGTTCCGGCTATGGGGGCGGTGAAGCTGATGCAAGCGGATGGAGCCCCGGTCGAAGCACGAGGTGATTTGCAGCAGCCTGATGGTACCGGAGAACAAAGTAATCTGCAGCAGCCTTTTACCTATGAGGCAGGAAGCTTGGAGACGCCTTTTTATCTGCTGGAGTGGAACGCTTCCGGGCAGCTGACCCGGATCTATGACCGGGAGGCGAACCGCGAGGTGCTGGCGGCGGGGGCGTTGGGCAATCAGCTCCAGGTGTTTGAGGACCGGCCCAAGGGCAGGCATGAGGCATGGGATATCGACATTTTTTATACGGAAAAAATGACTCCTGTCACCCACCTGGAGACTGTGGAGCTTACCGCCTGCGGTCCATTGTACGCCTCCATCCGTTTTGTCCACCGCTATCTGGATTCACGGATCGAGCAGACCCTGGTTGCTTATAGCTACTCCCGCCGGCTGGACTTTCAGACCCATGTGGATTGGCATGAGTCCAGGCAGCTTCTAAAGGTTGCGTTTCCTGTGGACATCCGGGCAACTGAGGCTACCTACGACATCCAGTTCGGTAATGTGAAGCGGCCTACCCACTGGAACACAAGCTGGGACTGGGCGCGCTTCGAAACGGTAGGCCACCAATGGGCGGACCTGTCGGAGCGGGACTATGGGGTCAGTCTTTTGAACGACTGCAAGTACGGTTACGCCATCAAGGACAACATCATGCAGCTGACACTGATCAAATCCGCCATGGTGCCGGATGAAACCGCCGATCAGGGGGAGCATGTATTTACCTATGCGCTGTATCCCCATAATGGCGATTGGTATGAGGGAGGCACCGTCCAAGAGGCGTGGTCGTTGAACAGTACGCTGGTCTGCGCTCCCGGAGCACTTCGGGTGCCGGAGGGTTCCCTGTTCCGCACGGATGCGTCCCACGTGTTCATTGATGCAGTGAAAAAAGCGGAGGACTCCGGCGATATAGTGGTGCGTCTGCATGAATTCGCCGGCAAACGGGGTCCCGTGCGGCTGACCGGGGACTGGGGTGTGCTGTCATACCAGGAATGCGACCTGCTGGAGCGCCCGTTGGGTGAGCCGATGGAAGGCCCCGAGCTGCTGCTGTCTGTCAAACCATATGAAATCCGGACCTTCCTGGTCCGGCTCCGGGACTAACAAGGGGCGCCAGGCGGGCGGGCTGGGTAGGGCCGCCACTATGTCCTACGGCCCCCCCCTTGTCAGGCATTATCCCCTTAGCTCAGGAACGGTTGGGGGGCTGCTATTCCGGTTGCCTTGTTGGATACTGTCCCACTAGCTCAGGAACAGTTGGAAAACCTGAGCCAATGGGATGGTGACAGAAAGGGGCACACACAGCTCTCCCTACGCCCTTGGTCCCCCTTGTCGGGCATTATCCCACTAGCTCAGGAACAGTTGGAAAACCTGAGCCAATGGGATAATGGATGGAAAGAGGCTGGAGTGAGGTGCCGACGCCGGTGGGACAGTGCGAAATGGCCGGGATAAGACAAACCTGAGCGAAGGGGATATTGGACGAAAAGGGCGTGACGGGGAAGATACGATAGGGGCGCCTACGGAACTGAAATGAAGTGAACTGAGCTATGCTGTGCAGTGCAGTGGAGATCCTCCATACCATGCGCCTTCCACCAATGAACGAGGGGTTGACACTCTCTTGTGACTATGCTAAAGTTATGAGAAAATTCTCATAACAATACACGCTATGATCGGAATCAGTACGGGACATTCACACCCTCAGAGAGCCGCGACACGGTGCAACGCGGCGGGTGAAGAACCGGAAGACTCATCCGGGAGCGGCGGTATGGAACGTTTCAGCAGGCAAATTCACCGCCTGGGAAACCAGTATATGCCGACGGTTCATCCCCGTAACGGGATGGCGGGATTATGGCCGAGGCCATGATGCCGCACAAAGCGGATTTGCCGGTGCTTCATGAACCCATGAAAAGCGCCTCAGGGCAAATCAAGAAGAGTGGTACCGCGACGGTTACAAGCCTGTCGTCTCTTCCCTACACGGGGAGGGGCGGCAGGCTTTTTGATGTTTTTCTGCCACTCCTCCCGCATACAACATAAACATAAAGACCGGGAGCGGGAGCCCCCGACGCCTAACAGAGAGCCGCGGAATTGGTGCAACGCGGCGGCGTCCGGCTCCTTCCTCGCCCGTGAATGGCCGCATGGAACGTGAGCTGCCCTCCCCCCAAGAGGGCTAACTACAAGTAAATGCGGACGGCCTAGCCCTCGTTACCGGGTGCGCAGCGGAGCCTCCGCTGCGGCTAAGCGGGTCCGGATCAACGCCGGACCAACAAGAGTGGTACCGCGACAGGACATGATGGCCTGCCGTCTCTTTCAGACATGAAGGAGACCGGCAGGCCTTTTGGCGTTGCGGCAGAGACAACTAACCAACCCACCCAAGGAGGATGACCAAACTATGGAAAACCGCAGAATCCGCATTTTTGACACAACCTTACGCGACGGCGAGCAATCGCCGGGTGCAAGCCTCTATCCGGAGGAGAAGATTGTTCTGGCTCGTCAGTTGGAGAGGCTGGGTATCGATACCATCGAGCCGGGTTTCCCCGCCAGCAGCCCGGGGGATTTCCGGGCCGTTCAGGAGATTTCCAGGATGCTGCAGCGTACCGAAATCTGCGGCTTCGGCCGGGCCGTGAAAAGCGACATTGACGCCGCCGTGAACGCTACCCGTGATGCCAACCGACGCCGGCTGCATCTGTTTCTTTCCTCCTCCCAGATTCATATGGATTTTCAGCTGAAAAAAAGCCGGGAGCAGGTGCTGCAGATCGCCCGCGACATGGTGGCATATGCCAAGCAATTTGTGGATACCATCGAATTTTCTCCTATGGATGCCACCCGCTCCGGGGATGAATTCCTGTATGAGATGCTGGAAACGGTGATTGCCGAAGGCGCCACCATCCTTAATATTCCCGACACGGTGGGGTATGCCCTGCCGGAGGAATACGGGAACCTGTTCCGTAGAGTGCGGGCCAATGTCCGGGGCGGCGACAGGGTGGAATACAGCGCCCATTGCCACAACGATCTGGGTCTTGCCGTGGCCAACAGTCTGGCGGCCATTGCCGGCGGAGCCACCCATGTGGAGGTGACCATTAACGGCATCGGCGAACGGGCGGGCAACTGCTCCCTGGAGGAGCTGGCGATGGCCATCGCCACCCGGGGCCAGGACAGCGGGCTCTCGACCGGCATCGATGCCTCTCAAATTTATGAGACCTCCCGGATGGTCAGCCGGATTATGAATCTGCCCATTGCGTATAACAAGCCCATCGTCGGGCGCAACGCCTTCCAGCATGAAGCGGGCATCCACCAGGACGGACTTTTGAAGAACCGGAGCACCTACGAGATTATGGACCCGGAAAGAATGGGCATCCCCCGGGATATGATTGTACTGGGCAAACATTCCGGGCGCCACGCTCTGAAGCATCGCCTGGAGCGGTACGGAGTGACTCTGGGTGAAGCGGAGCTGGCACGTTTTACCGAGCAGTTCAAGGAGGAGGCCGACGCCTGCAAGGTGATTTCCGACGCGCATCTGCTGCGGATTCTCGACAAAACTCCGGGAGGCGGCGCAGGGCCGTATTCCATGACGGATTTTCAGGTGGTCTCCAACCACCGCAAGGCTAAGGTGGCCTCCGTTACCCTGCGTAACAACCGCACCGGCGCGGAAAACACCTATGCCGCCGCAGGGGACGGCCCGGTGGAGGCGATTGTGGCCTGTATGAAGCAGGCGGTGGACTTCCCGCTGGAGCTGACGGATATGGAGATCCATTCCCTCTCCGCCTCGGAAACCGCCCAAGGAGAAGCGCAGATTACCGTCCGTATGGAGGAAAACCGGACCTTCCGGGGCAGCGGCATCCATAACGATATTCTGGCGGCGGTAGCAGAGGGATTCCTGTCGGCGCTGAACCAGGCGGTGTCGGCCAGAGAGGAGAAATTGTCAGAAAACATTTGTTGACAATGATAATCATTATCAATTAACATGGAGGAAACGATCCCACGTGAAAAGGAAAGATGCTAGATGCTTACCAATCACTCGCTCCTCCATGAGCAAAACCAGCACGGACTGCTGCTGACCTCCGTTGCTGCAGCTGAAGACGGCAGGCTGTACGCTTCCGCGGTGAATGAAGGCATCTTCCGCATCGACAATACCGCTGCCTGGTCCCGCCTTCCCCATGAGCTTCCGTCCGGCGTTACGGTCAACCGGCTGGAAGCAGAGGATGGCCAAATCTTTGCCTGCACGGAGCAAGGACTGTTCCAGCTGCGGGAAGACGGCTGGCGGACGACCAAGATAACGGTGCCCTGCTACAGGCTGAGAAGCAAGGGCGGAGTCCTCTATGTGGCCACGGGCAACGGATTGTGGTACCGGTTCAACGATAATTGGGTACGGACCAGCTACTCCGAAGAGGCGGTGTTCGACCTGTTTATGACGCCGCAGATGATATTCATGGCCCGTTCTACAGGTATTTTCCTGTTTGACCGGTACACCCAGTCCTCCGAGGAGTTTAAGCTGGGGAGCTCCGTATCCAGCCTTTGTGTGCTCCACGGTTATTTACTGGGGGCCGACGGATTGGGGAATTTAGTCGCCGGAGATAAGCGGGGGCGCTTCAATACCCACCACTATAAGGGGATCCGGATTTTTTCGCTGGAATCCTGCGAGGGCCGGATTTATGCCTGCACCAGCCGGGGCCTGTACCAGGTTCTGTATTGGAAGGACCGGTTCCACCTGTGCTCGGCGGTCACCGGTTTCCCTGTGACGGATGTGGCCTTCGACAAGGATAATCTATATTTGTCCACCTATTTTGAAGGGCTGCGCATTCTGCCCAGACGGCGGAGCCATGTGTCCGGTGAAGCCTGAAGCATTTTTCTACAAATGATGTCTGCCAAACCCGGGCCTGCCCGGGTTTTTGGTGTGAGAACGGGTTACTGGGCAGAAGCTGCCAACATTTATGAAAGGGCTATTTCGCACTCGTACAGGTTTAGTGTACAATTGAGGGGACGAACGCGCATGACGAGGAAGGAGAATGGATTGAATGACCGTCAAAATTATAACCGACAGCGCTGCCGATCTTCCCAAGGAACTGGTGGCACAGCATGGCATAGAAGTGCTCCCGCTAATGGTTTACCTGGATAACCAGGAATTCCGGGACGGAGAAACCATGAACCCCCAGGAGATGTTCCGGGGTATGCGGGAGGGCAAGGTTTACAAAACGGCCCAGGTTCCTCTTCAAATCTTCCGGGAAGTGTTCCAGCGTCATGCCGAAAACGGCGATATCTGCATCTATGTGGCATTTTCCTCCGCTTTGTCCGGAACCTACCAGTCCGCCGTCCTGGCGAAGAATGAAATTCTGGAGGATTACCCGGATGTGAAGCTTGAGGTTATCGATACCAAATGCGCTTCCATGGGCTTCGGTCTGGTGGTGCTGATGGCAGCGGAGCTGGCTGCAGAAGGCAAAAGCCAGGATGAAATTATCGAGGCAATCCGGTTCCATGCCCTTCATATGGAGCATATTTTCACAGTGGATAATTTGGAGTATCTGTACCGGGGCGGACGTGTCAGTAAAACCGCCGCTTTTATCGGTGGGCTTCTGAACATTAAGCCGGTGCTGCACGTGGAGGACGGCAAGCTGATCCCCATCGAGAAGCTGCGTGGCCGGCGCAAGGTCCTGGACCGGATGGCAGCCATTATGGCGGAGCGGGGGATCAGCCAAGACCAGCAGGTCATCGGTATCTCCCATGGGGACGATATCGAAGCGGCCCACAGTCTGCGCGACATGATCCGGGAGCGCTTCGGCTCCAAGGAATTCATCATATCCCAGATTGGCGGTGCGGTAGGCGCTCACTCCGGACCGGGGACTCTTGCTCTTTTTTTCCTGAACAAGCTGAATCCCGGCCGATAATCCCTTCACAGCATCTTTTACAGAAGAACCTTATGCGCCTTGCAGTCAGGGCGGTAGGGTTTTTCGTTTTTTGGTACAGCGGATGAAATTTCCAAGGGATAGCCATACTACAAATATTGCGGGGAAAATATAAACATTTTGTTAAACTTGGCTGAAAGTTTACGATGAAAGATGTCGCTTTGTTTACAAAATCTTAATACAAGACGATTAAATTGTGATATGATGGCAAATGGAGCACATGACAGCTCTTGTTAGACTCAAGGAAACGTTCAGGGGGATTTTTCGTGACATTCATCATTATTATTGTTGCTTTGGCCTTGTTGTTCGACTTCATCAATGGTTTTCATGATACGGCCAATGCTATCGCTACTGCTGTGTCCACCAAAGCCCTTTCACCGAGAGTTGCCATCTTGATGGCCGCTGTGCTGAACTTTGTCGGAGCCATTCTGTTTGACGGCGTCGCCAAAAACGTAGGAGGCAGCATCGCCGATCCGTTCCACGTCAGCAACGGTATGGAGATTATCACCGCTACGCTGATCTCGGCTATCCTGTGGAATCTGCTCACCTGGTACTTCGGCATTCCGTCGTCGTCCTCCCATACGCTTATCGGTTCTTTGGCCGGTGCGGTTATTGCCGGTGCGGGCATGGACGCTCTTCACTGGGGCGGCTTCCAAAAGATTGTACTGGGTCTGATCCTTTCTCCCTTCCTGGCATTCGGCTTGGGCTTTCTGATGCTGGTTCTGATCCGCCAGATCGTGAAGGTGCTGGGCAATCGCAGCCCGGGCAAGGTGAACCGGAACTTCCGGCTGCTGCAAATTGTGTCTGCGGGTCTGCAATCCTTCTCCCACGGGGCCAATGATGCCCAGAAGGCAATGGGGATTATCGTATTTGCCCTGGTAGCGGGAAACTTCCACTCGGATATGTCCGTTCCGATATGGGTCAAGCTGGCTGCCGCCACCTCCATGGCGCTGGGTACGTCCATCGGCGGCTGGAAGATCATCGAAACCGTCAGCCGCAAGATCATCAAGATCGAACCGATGAATGGCTTCGCATCGGACCTGACCTCCACGGTCATCCTTCAATCGGGTACAGCATTGGGTCTGCCTTTGTCCACGACTCACGTTATTACCTCGTCCATTATCGGTACCGGGTCGGCCATCCGCTACAAGTCCATTAACTGGGGTGTAGTCGGCAAGATGGTCATGACGTGGATTATTACGATTCCGATTTCCATAGCCCTCGCCTATGTGATCTACCAGCTGATCTTCGGTTGGTTTTAAGAGGGTCCGGGTTGAATAAAAAAACCGTTATTCGTACGGCCGGGAATCCGGCCGTTTTTGCTTTTTTGCGGAAGACTCCCACCCAAATGGAATTAACAGGAAAAAAGCCGCTGGTCAGACCGGTGTATTTTGGGGTATTATTTTTGTATCCTATTTTTTACATAGTGAAATGAGGTGCGGAAGTTGAAATTGGCCAAAAGTTTGTTGGCTTTGGTCCTTCTTGGAGCGCTGGCCGCCGGCTGCGGAAGCAAGACGGGGAATGAGGCTTCGCGGGGGGAAAATACCGAGTTGGAAACCATCCAGAACGGCGTTGTCCTTTATTATGACAGTTCCCCGCAATCCCAAAGCCTGCTTGGTGCGCTGACAGAGCTGTCCAAGTCAGAAAAGTTCGATCTGGTGACCATCGATGTGGCGAAGGACAAAAGCAAGCTGGACAAGTACGAGAAGGACAACCAGAAGCTGATTGCCGGTTATCAGGAAGTGCGTAGCCTGGAAGCAGGACTGTCCAAGCTGAAGCTGGCCGGTAACGCCAACAGCAAGGACCAGCTTAACAATGTAATGCTGAATTACCGCAAGGCGCTGAATCTGGTGAAAAACGGCAAGCTGAATGCCGACCAGGAGAAGGAGCTGGACGGGCTGGTGAAGGATATAGCCGGCAAGCAGGAGCTGTCGGAGGCCGATCTGAAGAAGCTGCTGGAGCTTCAGAAGGATGCCCGGCTGAAGGTTCCGGTGTACAGCGCTCTGGACGGGGATGCGGCGCCGGAGAAGCTGCCTGTGATGAAGGTCATTTATGAAGGCAACCACCGGACCTCTTTCTATTTCGGCCAAAAGCCGATTCCGGCGGAAACGCTGGCTAATGCTGAAAACCTCCGCTTTTATCTAAAGGAAAAGGCCTGGATCAGCAACTTTCAGGTTTCCAGCGACGGCCCCACCATCGAGAAGAAGCTGGAGAACAAGGACACCTTTATCCTGCTGGTCTGGGGCAACAGCTGCCCCCATTGCCACAAGGTGATGCCGGTGTTGGACAAGCTGACCAGCCAGACCGGAATCAAGGTGGAACGGATCGACACCTTCAATGAAAGCAACAACAAGGCCTATGCCAAGATGGCGGCCTCGGGCAAATACGGGCTCACCCAAATCAAGTGGGTGCCGACGCTTGTGTTTATCAAGGACGGCCAGCAGCAGTCGACCATCGGCGTTTACGATTGGGCGGTGGAGAATGCCACGGCCGATATGGGCTATGATATTGACGACTCCAAGATCAAGGCCTTTATGGAAAAGGCCAAATAGAACAGACAAGCGACGGCGCCGCCTCGGCTTGCAAAAGGCTGTTCCTTCTCCTGCCCGGGAGGAGGGGCGGCTTTTTTTGGTGGTGGTGCGAGGAGGTGGGGGAGGGGGGGGCTATACGACGGCTAACGGACACCACGGCCCTTATTTACCGTTTTTTCGGTTGTTTTTGGATCTAACCCCACTCCGTATGGTACAAAGATCAAACAAATCTGGCCTTATCCTGCAAAAGTGCAGCTATTCTGCTGGAATTCCGCCTCTTCCTGCCCTCAAATGCAAAAGTACATCTATTTTCCTCAGCGGGGCACATCTTGCTCACATCTGACGAAAATAACTGCACTTTTGCAGGATAGACCGTAAAACGAAGGTTTGTCTACAAAATAACTGCACTTTTACATTTCGGAAGAGGTTGGGAGTCACGTTACATGTGCGCGCTCCCTCCACAATTCCTAGAATACGCTACTAGCTGCCGTTATCCCTCTCCAGCAGTGTTACCCGCCAGGGGCAAATCTCCACCATTCCTGCGCGGAGATAGACGCTCCTGGCCGCCGGATTGGTGTAAAACAAATACGGAAATTTCCCCTCCTGCAGCAGAAGGTTAAACAGTGCCGTCAGCACTTGTGCAGCATATCCTTTGTTCCGGAAATCCGGATGGGTTACTACGCCGGTAATAAGGGCGCTTTGCTTCCGCTCGTGGAAGGTAGAGGCGGCTGCCACCATCCTGCCATCCGTACGGAGATAGACTGTCCGGTCAGGGGAGGAGGCGAGCCTGTTCCACTCCCGGCTGATGTACCCCTCTTCGTCGCCGGATAAGCCGGCATATTCTTCCGCTGACACAAGGAGACGGTAGTGCTCCCGCAGCTCTTCTCGAGCGGTTATCGTGCAAACAGCGGTACCCCGGGAGCGGCTCAGAGGAACGGCCTGCTTTACCATGCCCAGGTGGGAAAGAGTGTTTCTGGAGGGGGTGTAATCCCGGCAGACCCGTTGGACCAAGCTGTCGGGACCGGATACCTTGGCAAAGGATAGCTGTCTCAGAATATGCCGGTAAGCCTCCGGTTCCCGGTCATCCGGACTATAATAGGTCAGATTATTGAAGTTGTTCAGCAGCAAAGACATCAGCCGTCCTGACTCAAATTCTCCGAATACGAGAAAATGTTCCCCCGCGTAGCCGTTCCATTTCAAATCATCGAGAAGAAAATGGTAATGGTCCATTTCATTCCCAAACAGGGTAAGCACTTCTGTGTGGTTGGCCGCAGTTAAGCGTCTGACTCCCATATACGAAAACCTCCGCGTCTTTCCGAATAATCCTGATATGTATGTTCTCCTTATCTTACGGCGGTTTGGATTTGCGGGGAAAGGTAGAGTTTGGCTGATAAAAAACCGGCCCTCAGCAGGCCGGATTGATTCACTTTATGTACGTTTTCTTTTGAAGATGCAGACGACCTCTCGGGAGGCCCCTTGGCCCATGCTGGTGTCGAAGGTGTTAGCCAGCTCCCAGCCCAGACCGCCCAGGGCATTGAGCTCCTCCTCTAATTCGTGCAGGTCAACCTTGCCTCCGAAAAAGCCTTTTGTTTCTACCTTGAGGGTTTTGTACTCCCAGGTTTCCATACTGATCATCTCCTTGAAATGTTCTTGCCGATATGCCTTTATACGGCTTAGCCCCGTGGCGGTTTCACCGGAAGAAGGGCCTGGGGCAGACTGTTCGGCGATAAGTCCAATGTTTTCCAGACAGGATGTGCCCGGCTTGCCAAAGCCTGCTATAATGAGACTATTGATTTTAAGGTGTGTGGAAGGGATGGTAGGCTGCTAATGGGAAAATTGACGGTTCAAATCGAGGAAGCGGGTTATGAGGGCAGAAGCCGCGTCATTTCGGATATTGCATTTACGGTGGGGGAAGGGGAACTGGTGGGGCTGATCGGCCCCAACGGCGCAGGCAAAAGCACCACCATCAAGGCGGTGCTGGGGTTGCTCAAGGATGTGAAGGGCAAGGTGGAGTTTCCCGGTGGATCGCCCAATTACGCGTACATTCCCGAGCATCCCGTGCTGTACGATGAGCTTACCCTGTGGGAGCATCTGCGGCTGGCGGCCTCGGCATTCGGTCTGGATGACGCCACCTTCGAGGCGAGGGCCACGGAGCTTCTGGAGCGCTTCCGTCTGACGGGGGCAAAGCATGATCTGCCTACGGGTTTTTCCAAAGGGATGCAGCAGAAGCTGATGCTTATCATCGGCTTCATCCATGAGCCGGAGCTGTATATCGTGGACGAACCCTTCATCGGGCTGGACCCGCGGGCCATTAAGGAGTTTCTCGACATGCTGGATTCGGAGCGCAAACGCGGAGCGGGCGTCCTGATGTCCACCCACGTGCTGGATACGGCGGAGCGGATTTGCAGCTCTTTTCTGCTGGTGAATGAAGGCAAGCTGATCGCTTCGGGCGAAATGCAGGATATCCGCGCCAAATGCGGGTTGCCCGGGGCATCTCTGTTCGATTGCTTTCATGCGCTTACTTAGGATGGGCATACGCACCCTAAGCTTTGCCGCAAGGCAAGGCCGTTCCCGTAAGCAACTTCGAATAGGAGGCTTCCCAAGATGAGTAACATGCTCACTCCCCAAAAAGTAGCCTGGCAGCGGATCCGGAGCAATGCAGGGTTCCAATACCGGGCATGGAAAATGGCCATAGACTGGGTCATCGCCCTTTATATTGTGCTGCCCGCAGCCGCCGTGCTGATTTATCAATATATCTCCTGGTGGAAGGGGACGCCCGTTTGGCTGGAAATGGTGCCCTATACCGTGTTCCGGGCTTATTTGTTCGTGGCGGCCATTACCGGTACCATCCGGTATTATGTGGAGGAGGCGGACCAGCTTTTCCTGGTCCAACGGACCTCCTGGTTCCGCAAGCTAATGCGGACGGGGACGGCCTTTTCCTTAATCTCGAGTGCCTTGGTGCTGGCAGGAATGGGAGTGCTTCTGTACCCCCTGTTGCGCAATGGCTACGGGGTCAATCCGCTGGAGGCGGTGTTCCTGTTTCTTCTGACGTACCTGGTCAAAATCTACCTGATGCTGGGCAAGCAGCAGCTGGAGCTGGCGGCATCCGGCTGGAGAAGTGTGGTCATCCGGATTATCGCCACTCCGGTGCTGGCTGCCGTGTTTGGCTTCCTGACCCACTGGACGTCGGTGAGCCATCTTTATGCGGCGCTGATTGCGCTGTGCCTGGCGGCGCCACTTTTCTGGCTGGTACCCGCCCGGATCCGGGCCAGGGGCACCTTTTATAAGGATGCCCAGCGGGAGCGGGAGGAACGGATGAAGCTGGCGGGGATGCTTATGAGCGCAGCCGGATACCGTGTTCCGCGGAAAACAAGGTCCAAGAAGAAGCGGGCCTTCCTGTTTCCGGCCTCCCGCAAGCTGTTTAAGGAGCGCACCCAGGAGAATGTGCTGGCGGAGTCCCTTATCAAGGGGATTTTGCGCAACGGCTCCAAGCTTAAGCTGGCGGGAATGCTGCTGCTGGCGGCTACAACGGCAGTGGCTGTTTGCCCCAATAGCACCATCCGTCTGATCGTGGCTGTGGCCACAGGAGCGCTGTTCGCCTGGATGTCCAAATCCTTTGCCCGGGAAGCGGCCACGGAGGAGTATGTCCGGCTTTTCCCGTGGAAGGATACGGTGCGTATGGAGGCCTTCGTCAAAGCGGGAGGAAGCCTCACGGGACCGGCCTGCGCCTGGCTGGGACTTCTGTGCGGGCTGCTGAACGGGGATCTGCTGCAAGCGGTGGTAATGCTGCCGCTGGGTTATTTCTTCGGCAAGATGGCCTCGCGGATGTTCGGCATGAACGGGCTGTAGGACAGGGCTGATTGGGTGAGGGCAGCGAACCTAGCCCAACGTCATTGGAGGCAAACATGCATATAAATGGCTGCTCCCGAAGGTACATTGGTGTTATGCAAGAAAAAGGCAACCTGCGGGTAAGCTAGCTAGGTGACCAAAACGTGCATATGGCCAAGAAAGGGGACCTTTACAATGCTGGCTCCCATTTATTTTCAATTTGCGGACAAAAAAGCGGCTCTGCTGGCGTTGGACACTCTGCAGGAGCTGGGTTTCACCGGCCAGATGCTGGAGCACCGCCACCCCGAGCACAAGCCGGTGCTCCAGTTGACCATCCGCCAGGGGGATCTGGTAGCGGCCTTGGAGATTGCGCAGGCCCATGGAGGGGTTTTACTGGAGACAGAGGCGCAGCCGGAGCAGGAGGTATACAACAATGCGTACGACTTGGCAGGAGTCCCCATCCCGGCCCATACGGTGACGGAGGATCTGCCGGAGGCCTATCTGGCAGGGGAGGAAGCCGCGGAGCTGCCCCGGTATAAGCGGCACGCTGATACCAGAGAGGAAGCGGAGGCCATGGTGGCGAGGAACGCGGCCCAGCAGTTCCGGGACCCGGGTCCGGGTTTGTTTGATCCGTCGGATGATGACCTGGATCAGTTCGACGCAGGGATCCATTTGTAGTGTGGGGAAAAGCCTCCGGCCGGAGATAACGGCCGGGGGCTTTTTCAGTGGGGTGGCCGCGAGAGGGGCAGGGAAGGAATAGGGGAAGCCAGGCTTCCCCTATTCCGGTCTCGCGGTAGGGTGAAAGCGTGATAGCGGAAGGATGGCTTCCGCTAAGGGGGTTGCCCCGGGCGACTAGCGGAAAAGGAGCAGCGCGGTCGCCCATCAAAGGACTGCGTGCGGAAATAGCGGAAGTCACCTTCCGCTATTTCCCTTCTGCCCGCGCAAACAAGAGGATAACGGTAGCCAGCTTCCGTTATCCCCCTTCAAACGGCCGGGATACCTGGCCTATTTGCGCTGTTAGCGGAAAAATGCTTCCGCTATTCCGACCGGCGTACCAACTTAGCAGCTGTTAGCGGAAAAATGCTTCCGTTATTCCACCAATATGTCAGCCCGGCAGTATGTAGCGGAAGTTTGTTTCCGCTATTTCCGCGCTGCCCATCTAAATGGAGAAGGGGGCTGGAGAAGTGCTGGGCCACCGCCCCGCCCACACCAAAACGGGCTGGCCTGAGGTTCTCCCTCCGCCAGCCCGCTTCCAAGGGGCCACTTACCCGGGCCCGATTCACCTTACTTTTTCAAACAAAGAGCCAGCAGATCATCCACATGCGCGGTGGCCAGACATTCCACCGTGTCCGCGGCGCCGTAGTAGATTTTGACCTCGCCGCTGTCCTCGAGGATCATGCCGCCAGGGAAAATTACATTGGTGCGGAAGCCTTCGTCCTTCTCGTAGACAGCCTCCGGTGCCAGCAGGGGCTCTTGGCTCATGCCGATAACCTTGTACGGGTTCTCCAGGTCGAGGAGCATAATTCCGGTGGTGTAGCGCTTCTTCCAGGTATCCTCCCAGCCGTTTTTGCCACGGGAAGGATCGCGGTCCACAGCGTGGAACATGGTCAGCCAGCCTTTGTCCGTTTTGATGGGAGGCGCCGCCGGGCCCAGCTTGTCGTTGGCGAAGGAAACCTGCTCCACGGCCAGCAGCAGCTCAGTATTGCCCCAGTATTTCAGGTCCGGGGAATCGGAAATCCACATGTCGAAGCGGTCCTGGCCGCCCCGGCTGTATACCGGGAAAGGACGCTCCAGGCGCACATAACGCCCGCCGATTTTTTCGGGGAACAGCACCATGTTGCGGTTGTCGGGAGCTGTCATGGACAGAACCTCGAAGTGTTCGAAGTCATCGGTGACGGCAATGCCGCCGCGGACGCCGTGTTTGGTATCCACCGCAAAGCACATATACACGCGGCCGTCGATTACCGTCAGCCGGGGATCGTAGGTGCGCACGATTTCTTTATCATTCAGACCGAAGCAGGGGCCGGGCTGCACATCCCACTTGACGCCGTCGTCGCTGTAGGCCAGACCCAGATTGGTGGTACCGGCCGGCAGCAGAGTCTTGTTAACGGGATCGCCGTAATCATTGCGGAACACCATGACATATTTGCCTTGGAACTTGGTGACGCCGGCATTAAATACCAAAGCCGGGGAATAAGGCACATCCGCCGGAGTGAGAATGGGGTTGGCAGGATGACGGACAATAACGCTGCTGGATTTCAGATCGCCGATGATGGGCAGAGACATATGCGGTAAACCTCCTGGGCAGATAGGATAGTAAAAAAATGAAAGTCTTGTGCGATGTGCGAACCGTCCGGATCGGACTATTGGCCCCAAAGCATCTTGTCACTTATGGGGGGTTAATTTTTGGTTACGCCTTCATTATAAAGCCCCCGGCCCGCTGTCCCCGGGCCGGATTTTCATTTTTTTATCCCGGAATTTAAGGTGGAGCCGAAAAACTCAGCCTTTTACTGACCCCGCCGTCATTTGCATAAAGGACTTGTTGGCCAGCATGTAGACCAACAGCAGCGGCAGGATGGACAAACACGCTCCCGCCATCATGTAGTGGGTTTGGGAAGCGGCCGAAGCGCCGTAGCGCAGGTTGGCCAGGCCCACGGTCAGGGTTTGCAGCTTGGGGCTGCTCATGGTGAAGACCAGCGGCAGAAGATACTCGTTCCAGGCTCCGCGGAAGGTGAACAAAGCGGCAACACCCAATCCCGGACGCAAGAGCGGCAGGATAATCCGCCAGAAGGTGGAGGCGGGGGAGGAGCCGTCGATCAGGGCTGCCTCATCCAGATCCCTGGGAATCGCTCCCATGAAGCTCAGCAGGATGAAGAAAATATAGGCATGGGCGCTGATCAGGATAATGATGACGCCCCACAACGAGGTGTGCAGATGCAGCTTGATCATCAGATTGTACTGGGGGCGCAGCACTACGGCGCCGATGGAGATGAACATCATTGCCGCTTGAATCCCCACATAGATGCGTTTGCCGGGGAAATTCATCCGGTCCACCACGTAAGCGGCCATGGCGGTGACGATCAGGGTGCCCACGGTGACGGTGGCACTGATCCACAGGCTGTTCAGGGTAAATCGGGAAAAGTTGGCCTGCTGCCAGGCCTGGACATAGTTGGAGAACTGCCAGGAGGACGGGAAGAAGGTGGCACCCGCCGTCAGCTCCGCATTGGTTTTGAAGGAGCCGAGAAAGGCCAGAAGAACGGGAATCACCGTCAGGAAGGCCATGCCCAGCAGGAAAAGCCAGAGGACGGTTTTGCTCAATACCCTGGCGGCGGAAAACCGCCGTTCGGGAGTGGTCCCAAGAGGTACGGATAGCTGTGTGCTCATGTCGGAATGCTCCTTTCTGCAGCTGCGGCGGCACCGCCGCAAAGCCGCTTACAACCGGTTCAAACGTTTGGAGGCCAGCTGGTAAATAAGGGTGATGCTGCCCACAATCAGAGCGGTGACAAAGCCTGCCGCGCTGCCGTAGCCCATCTGCTGCTCCACCAGGTTGCCTTGGCCCGCTATAGGGAAGAACAGCTTGTAAACATAGAGGAACATGACCTCTGTTTTGCCGATGGGGCCGCCTTCTGTAAAGACCATGATGCTTTCATAACCCTTAAGGGCATTAATAATGGCCAGCATAATAACCATTTGCAGAACCGGGCCCAGCATGGGCAAGGTAATGAACCAGAACTGCTGGGGTTTGTTGGCCCCGTCCAAGGCGGCGCTTTCGTACACATCCTCGGGGATATTCTGGAGACCCGCGATAAAAAGCAGCATATAGTTGCCCACCGCACCCCAGACGGCCACCAGAATGGTGGTCAGCATGGCCAGATCGGCGCCCAGCCAGTCCACGCTCCGGTCCACGATATTCCATTTCATCAGGTACTGGTTCAGGATGCCGTTATACGAGTTGAAAATATTGAAGAACACAACGGCGATAACCGCCGAGCTGATGACTGTAGGCATAAAGTACACGGCCCGCAGGAAATGCCGCCCCCGGAGGCCCCGGTTAAGCAGAACCGCCAGCACCAGGGACAGGGGCAGGGTGATGATCAGCTTGCCGCCCGCATACACGAAGGTGTTGACGACAGAGTCCCAGAACTGGCCGTCCTGGAACAGCTGCCGGAAGTTATCCAGACCCACGAAACGCTCCTGGCCATACCCCTTGTAATCATAGAACATGTAGCGCATGGCCCAGGCGATGGGGTAGAGTCCCAGGGCCAGAGTCAGAAACAAACTCGGCAGAATAAAACTATAGGAAAAGACGGTTTTACGGATGGAATTCATGATGCTCCTCCTTTCAGGCGGTGAGGATCGGGTCCCGGGCATAAAAGAGGCGGGCGTGACAGCAGATTCCCTCTGTGCCTTCCCGCCTTTCATTTACCGCCGGGTCATTATTTGGCGTACTTGCCGCCCAGCTTCGCCGGATCGAAATCCGGAATGGTCTTCGCCTTGATTTCGCCGGATGCAACGGCTTTATCCAATGCGTCATTATAGCGTTTGTTCAGGTCGTCAACGATCTTGTTCAGGTCGCCGCCCTCCAGCATGTACTTGAAGAAGGCGTCGTAATACTTGATGCCCTGCACATTGACAGTCGGGGAGATGGGCCATACGCCGTCTGCCTTGTTGGGCAGGAAGCCTTCGATGCCGCCGATATCCGGTGCTTTGGCCTTGGCCGCCACTTCGGGAACCATGGAGATGCCGAAGCCCTTTTCATGATACGTCTGCAGAACCTCGTTTTGGTACATGTAGCTCAGGAATTTCCAGGCTTCGTCCTTATGCTTGGAATCCTTGCTGATGGCCAGCCATTGGCCGCCCAGGAAGCCGGAGGCGCCCTTCACTTCACCGGTTATCGTCGGTGCCGGAGCGGCTGCCCAGCGGATCTTCGCCGGGAACTGGTTCTTGTATACACCAGGTTCGGAGGAGAAGGACATGTACATGCCGATTTTACCTTCGGCGAATTGGGCACGCAGCGGGTCGATGTCCAGGGATTCCACACCCGGCAGCATGCTGCCGTCATCCTTCATTTGCTTAAAGGAGTTGATGATGTCCTTCCAGCCGTTAAAGTCGAAGCGGCCCGTTTTGAAGTCGTAGCCGAAGCCGCCGTAGCCGCTGAGCTCCGCGATCAGCCGGGCGGAACGGCCCAGAGCGCTGTTGGGGCTCTTCATGTTGAAGGCGATGCCGTAGGCGCCGCTGGCCTTGCCCACTGCGGTGATTTTCTTGGCGTCCTCCACCATTTCCTTCAGGGTAGTGGGTGGGGTTTTGATGCCTGCTTTTTCGAACAGATCCACGTTGTAGACCAGCCGCATGGTGGTGCCGTAGTTGGGCAGGCTGTACATTTTGCCGTCGAAGGAGTTCAGCTCGTCCATAGCCGGGAACTTGCTCTTCAGCTCAGGGGTGAGGTAACCGTCCAGGGGAGCCATGTAGCCTTTCTTGTAATGCATCTGGATGGTGTTTTCCTTCGTCCGGAAAATATCCGGAGCCTGGGCAGAGGTAAAGGCCAGATCCAATGCCTGGTCGAAATCCTCGGAGCGGACCACCATTTCCACTTCGATATTGTCCTTGTTGGTGGTGTTGAACTTCTGGATGACTTCCTTGATATAGTCCGTATCATGACGGTCGCCGGTCCAATACGTCAGCTTTACCTTTTCGCCGCTTGGAGCCTTGGTGGCGCTTGCTCCGGCCGAGGGTGCCGTGGATGCTCCCGTGCTGCCGCTGCTATTGTCGCTTCCGCCGCCGCATGCGGTAAGGCCTGCCGCCAGAACCACGCTCATCGCCGTGAATGCCGCTTTTTTCATCATGCTTGATGTGCCTCCCTTATATGATCGGTAATTTTCTCTCGTGCACCTTGATTATAGAAGAAGCGCCGTTCAAGCATAATGAGGCAAACTCCACATGAAGGGCAGGTTTCGCTACAGGTTGGCGTCGCGGAACTCCGATGGGGTTTGGCCGGTATATTTTTTGAACACCTCGCTGAAGTACCGGCGGTGCTCATATCCCAGCTCCCGGGCAATCTCCTGCACCTGGTGATCGGAGAGCAGCATAGCCTTGGCCTTTTCCATTTTCTCCTGGATGACAAAATGCTGGAAGGACATGCCCGATTCCTTCTTGAACAGGTTGGAGAAGTAGCCGGGGCTGAAATTAAACTGCCGGGCGCAATGCTCCAAGCTCAAATCCAGCTGCAGATGAGAGCGGATATAGGCCATCGCCTCCAGAATAATCCGCCGGGATTCCAGCCGCCGGCTGCCCTCCACCCGTTCGCAGCCCTCTCTGGTAAACTCCAGCAGAAGCTCACGGAGGCGTTGGAAGGAAACGGGGCCTGCACTTTTGATGACGGCCAGCCGTGTTTCGAAGGTGGTGAGCTGGTCCTGGGGGAACAGCTCCAGAAGCACCCGGTAGAGCTTGGAGGCCAGCTCGCAGCAGAGGGTCTCCACATATTCCGGCGCTGGAAGAACGCCCAGCTCGCCGGTCAGGCTGTCCAGCGTTCCCTCCAGCAGCGGGATACACTTGTCCTTGTTGCCGGAGCGCAGGGCGAAGAGGAGCTCCTGCTCCCGGGAGAAGAAGGCCTCCGGCACAGGCTCCCGCTCCAGGGTCAGCGCCCCGAAGCCAAGCGCCCCGTTGCCGCCTGTATAGAAATGATAGGATAAGGCCTTCAGCGCCTGGTTGTAGGAGCGGGGCAGCTCATCCACTCCCGCCGCGTAGAGGCCGGTTCCGATGGAAATGGTGAATTTGGTATACGTGGCGATGTTCACGCAGCAGGCCTCCGCCACAGCAAGGGCTTCGGTATCGTCGCGGCAGTTGATGACCACCACGTAGCGGTTCATGGATTCCCGGAAGATGATGCCTTTGGTGAACCGGGCCACGGTTTCCTCCATAATATTCTGCAGGGAGAAGCGGACCAGCTCCATCTCCTGGACGGGCATGTCCCGGTATTTCTCAGACAGATGGTCAATTTCCGCAATCAGCACGGCGAAATCCCGCGGCACAAGCTCCAGCTGGAGGAATTCCCAACGGGCCGCCGCCCGGGGAATGTCGGTGGAATGATGCATCAGTAAGTGAAAATACTCCTGCCGGAGCACAGGCAGGCTGTCCCGCATCTTCTGCTCCATCGCCTGCACATGGGCCTGCTCCTGCATGTCCTCCAGCCGGGCGTCCCGGGCCTTCAGCACAATGTCGGCAATCTCCTTGACGGAGAAGGGTTTCTTCACAAAGTCGAAGGCACCCAGCCGGATGGCTTGCTGGGCATAGGCAAAATCCGTATAGGCGCTGAGGATGATCACCTTGCAGTGGGGCAACGCCTCAAGAATCCGGCGGGTCATCTCCAACCCGTCCATACGCGGCATGCGAATGTCGGAGAGCACAATATCCGGCTTCTCCCGCAGCACCAGCTCCAGCCCCTCATCTCCGTCCAGCGCGCTGCCCGCCGTTTCGATGCCATGCTCCTCCCAGGGGATGCGGGTCGTGATCATATCGGCCACACTTTTGATGTCGTCAATTACACACAGCTTCAGGCGTTTACCGCTCATCCTTATGCTCCTCCTCTACTATGGGCAGCCAAATCTCAACGGAAGTTCCTTCCCCGGGGCGGCTTGTCATAGCCATGCCGGCTTCATTGCCGAAGTACAGCTGCAGGCGGTGAGTAATATTAGGCAAGGCGTAGCCGTGACGGGAACGGGGGCGGTTTTCCACGGAGGGAGAGTCTGTAGCCTTCGCAGACGGTATACCCTCGCCGTTATCCTTCACCGTAAGCCGCAGGATGCCATCGCCGGACTTGACGGTTACGCGGATTTCCCCGCCGCTCCGCCGGTTGCGGAAGCCGTGGAGAATGCTGTTCTCCACCAGAGGCTGCAGGATAATCTTCGGCACCAGGCATTGAAGCAGCCGCTCCTCCTCCACCTCCGTCTCATAGATAAATAAATTCTCGTAGCTGATCTGCTGGATGGCCACATACTGCTCCGCATGGCGCAGCTCGTCCTGAAGCGGAATCAGCTCCTTGCCGGCGTTCAGGCTCAGCTGGAACATCTCCGACAAGGCCAGAATCATGGCGCTGGCATCCTCATTTTCGCCAAGGACCGATTTGCAGTAGATGGTATTCAGCGTGTTATAGAAAAAATGCGGGTTCATCTGGGCGGTCAACGCCTTCATCTCGGACCTGCGCTTCTCGGTTTCACCCTTCCTCACATCCTCAATCAGCCGGCTGATCTCATCCAGCATCCGGTTGAAGCGGGAGCCCACCTGGGCTACCTCGTCCTGGAATTTGCTTTCGAAGCGGACGGACAGATCATTATCCTCCACCCGGCGCATCAGAGTTTGCAGCTTATAGAGCGGCCGGAGAAGCACTGTGGTCAGCTTGTTGGCGAAAAGCAGCGACAGCAGCACAAAGCCCAGCATGGTGAGATACGCGGTTTGTTTGATCTGGCTGACCTCCCGGAGCAGCTGGTCTTTGGACTGCACCCCAACCACCATCCAGCCCCGGTCGTGGTTAATATCCAGCCGTTTGTAATTCAGCATGTAGGTTTCCGATTTGCCCTCGTAGAAAAAAGAGCCCTGATCCTCTTCGCCCATCAGCTTCGGGAAATCCGGAGGTGTGTCTCCCCAAACCGGGGAGGAGTCGGAACGGATCACCTGCTCCCCTTGGGGATTAATCACATAATACTCCCGACCGTCCTTGGACAGATTCTGGGTGGACAGTCGCAGGAGCTCTCTTTCCTTAATGTTGACGATGACATAGGTGTCGAAGGGAGGAAATTGGGGGTCCTCGCCTACTCCCTCCACCACCAGAGACAGCACCCGCTGCCGGCTGGAGAAAAAGGTATCCTCATGGCCTTGGACCCATACGCCGCGGCGGGTGGTTTTGATCTCCCGGTACATATCCGTGTTGTAGAAGGAGGCTGCGGGATTGCGCACAAAGTTAAGGAAATAGAATTCCCCGATGGGCGTGGCCACCAGTATATTCTCGATTAGCGGGTCGCTGAAATTGGCCTGGGAGAAAACCGCCTGCAGGGCAGATAAATGATGATAATAACGGCTAGCGTTGCCGCTTTGCACATCGCGGATCAATTGCTTGAAGGGGTCGCTGAGCATAAGCGCGCGTACGGAGTTGGCCGTGTTGCGCAGCTTGTCGTCTACGATCTGGGCGGCTTTGTTCACCGTATCCTGGCTGGACTGGAACGCATTCTTCTGGACCACCCGGGAGGCGATGAGATAGGAGATGGAGCCGGTGGCGGCAATGGCCAGTGTAATCAGCAGCACAAAGGAGGCCCAGATGCGCTGCTTGAAGGAGAGCTTGTAGAGCATGTTCCGCGACGCTGCCGATTTTATTCTGTCCGGATGCTTCCTCAACCGCATCACCCCCCTGTTTAGTGCCAGTCCCTTTCATCTTATCATGGGAAACAGAGCAAAAAGAATGCGGCCTATCCCACAAGAAGGGCGGGAAATCCAAGCGGTTTTGCCTTTGGTGGAAGATGGGCTCGTAAAACCGCCGAATACAGGGAACATCTGCCTACCTCTTGGAATAAAATAGCATCGTTACTGTTGAGCGGCGTTTGGCCTTACTATAAGAAATTCTTATGGACACTTCCAAAAAATGAAATAAAACTTCGCCCAAACCATTGACGAAAGGGAAGGCGGGGTGCTAAAATGAGCACAATATAAATCATAGTAAGTTTATAGGATTAATTAGATCTACCGGACCACCGGCGATCCTCCCCAAATTCAACCTGAAGGCAGGAGAGAACATATGAAAAAACATGTTTTGGCGGCGACGGCGGTATCACTGGCATTGGTAGGCATTCTGGCCGGCTGCGGCGGCAATGAGGAGGCCTCCGCTCCGGCAGGTTCCACAGCGGCAGGAGCGGCGTCAACTGCTCCGGCTCCCAAGGCTGTGGAGCTGACCAACGTTTCTTATGACCCGACCCGGGAGCTCTATGAAGCTTATAATAAATCCTTTGCAGACTACTGGAAGCAAAAAACCGGCCAGACCGTCACTGTGAAGCAGTCCCATGGGGGATCAGGGGCCCAAGCCCGGAAGGTAGTGGACGGCCTGGAGGCGGATGTGGTTACGCTGGCGTTGGCCTATGATATCGACTCCATCGTCGAATCCGGCCAGATCAAGACAGGCTGGCAGTCCGAGCTGAAGGATAACAGCTCTCCCTACACCTCCACTATTGTGTTCCTGGTGAAGAAGGGCAACCCCAAGGGCATCAAGGATTGGGATGACCTGGTGAAGCCGGGGATCAGCGTAATTACCCCCAACCCCAAAACCTCTGGCGGCGCCCGCTGGAATTATCTGGCGGCTTGGGCTTATGCCAAAGAGAAGAACAACGGGGATGAGGCCGCAGCCAAGGATTTTGTCACCAAGCTGTTCAAGAACGTGCCTGTTCTCGACTCCGGGGCCCGCGGCTCCACTACTACCTTCGTAGAGAAGGGGATCGGCGATGTCCTGATCGCCTGGGAGAATGAGGCGTACCTGTCTCTGAAGGAATTCGAGGGCAAATTCGAAATCGTCAATCCGTCCATCAGCATTCTGGCCGAACCCCCGGTAGCCATCGTGGATAAGGTGGCCGATAAGCGCGGCACCGCCGAGGTAGCCAAGGCGTATCTGGAATACCTGTATACCGAAGCTGGCCAGGAGATTGCCGCCCAGAACTTCTACCGCCCGCGTCTGGAATCCGTAGCCAAGAAGTACGCGGATAAGTTCCCCAGCATCAAGCTGGTTACCATTGACAAGGATTTCGGCGGCTGGGCCAACGCCCAGAAAACCCATTTTGCCGACAACGGCGTATTTGACCAAATTTATAAGCCGTCCAAGTAAGGCGCAATCAAATCGATTTTATACCGGATCAGCCGGCTAAAACGGGAGTGTTGGTATGAGCAGCTTGACCAAAAGGCGGCATTTGCTGCCGGGCTTCGGCCTATCCATGGGGTACACGATTTTCTATCTGAGTGTCATCGTGCTGTTTCCCTTATCCGCGTTGTTTCTGAAATCCGTATCCATGGGTCTCGGGAAGTTCTGGGATACGGTCACCGATGACCGTGTTCTGGCCTCCTACCGGATCAGCATCACCACTTCTTTATCCGCTGCTCTTATCAATGCCTTCTTCGGACTTCTGGTAGCCTGGGTGCTGGTCCGTTACAAATTCCCCGGCAAAAAAATCATCGACGCCATGGTGGATCTGCCCTTTGCCCTGCCGACGGCGGTAGCCGGCATTGCCTTGACCTCCATTTACAGCGAAAACGGCTGGATGGGCAGTCTTTTCGCCAAAATCGGGATCAAATCGGCTTATTCGCCAATGGGCATTACCATCGCCCTGATCTTCATTGGCCTGCCCTTTGTGGTGAGGACGGTGCAGCCGGTATTGGAGGAGCTGGACAAGGAGATCGAGGAAGCGGCTGCTTCCTTGGGTGCTTACCGGCTTAAAACATTCTTCCGGGTTATTCTCCCGGAGGTGCTGCCCGCCCTCCTGACGGGTTTCGCCCTGGCCTTCTCCCGTGGCATCGGGGAATACGGCTCAGTGGTGTTTATCTCCGGCAATATGCCCATGAAGACGGAAATCGCCCCGCTGCTTATCATGATGAAGCTGGAGCAGTTCGATTATACGGGGGCGACGGCCATTGCGGTGGTGCTCTTGCTGTTCTCCTTCCTGATGATTCTCATCATTAACTATCTCCAGTGGCGCGCCAGAAGGAGGATGTCGGTCCATGATGCATAAGCGGCTGTATTCCTTCATAACCGGCGGATTCTCCATCGAGAGGGGGCGGATTCCATGGCAGGCGGAGTAGCGGGAAGGCTGAATACCCCCGGCAACCAGCCCAAAACCGGCTCCACCACAGAGCCGTTGGCGGTGCGCATCATTCTGATTTCCATTGCGCTGTTGTTCCTGGCATTGGTGCTGCTTATGCCTCTAATCACAGTGTTTATGCAGGCCTTCCGCAAAGGGGCCGAGGCTTACTTCGCAGCTCTCCGGGATAAGGATGCGTTGGCGGCGGTACGGCTTACCCTGCTGACGGCTCTTATTGTAGTGCCTCTTAACACGTTGTTCGGGGTGGCGGCGGCTTGGGCCATCACCAAGTTCCGGTTCAAGGGCAAGAATTTCCTGATTACCCTGATCGATCTGCCATTTGCCATTTCGCCGGTTATTGCGGGTCTGGTCTTCATCCTCCTGTTCGGCGCCCACGGCTGGTTCGGGCCTTGGCTGCAGGCCAACGACATCAAGATTGTGTTCGCTTTGCCCGGCATTATTTTGGCTACCAGCTTCGTCACCTTCCCCTTCGTCGCCCGGGAGCTGATTCCCCTGATGCAGGCGCAGGGCTCCCAGGAGGAGGAAGCGGCGGCTACCCTTGGCGCCAAGGGCTGGCGGATTTTCACCAAGGTGACGCTGCCCAATATCAAATGGGGCCTCCTGTACGGCATCATCTTATGTAACGCCCGGGCCATGGGCGAATTCGGGGCCGTGTCCGTGGTGTCGGGACATATCCGCGGGGAAACCAACACCCTGCCGTTGCAGGTTGAGATTCTGTACAACGATTATAAATTTTCCGCCTCGTTTGCGGTTGCCTCCCTTTTGGTGCTCCTGGCTGTGATCACGCTGATTGTTAAAGCGGTGGTCGAGTGGAAGCATCACCAAGGGTTGGCGAAGGAAGGAGAGTGACCGGCTATGCATATTGAAGTCCAGCAATTGCGCAAAACCTTCGGGAGCTTCGTCGCGTCCAATGATGTCAGCTTCAGCATCGAGAAGGGCAAGCTGATCGGCCTTCTGGGACCCTCCGGCGGCGGAAAAACCACCATTCTCCGCATGCTGGCAGGACTGGAGCAGCCTGACTCGGGGGAGATCCGGTTCAACGGCCAGGTGATCAACCATCTGCCTCCCCAGGAGCGGCATATCGGTTTTGTGTTCCAGAACTATGCCTTGTTCCGGCATATGAATGTGTACGACAATATTGCTTTTGGGCTGACTGTGAAAAAGTGGAAAAAGACGGATGTGGACCGCCGGGTCCGGGAGCTTCTGGAGCTGACCGGTCTGGCCGGTTTGGAGAAGCGTTATCCCAACCAGCTGTCCGGCGGCCAGCGCCAGCGTGTGGCCTTCGCTCGCGCCTTGGCTCCGGAGCCGGAGCTCCTGCTATTGGATGAACCCTTCGCCGCCATCGACGCCAAGGTCCGCAAGGAGCTCCGCGCCTGGCTGAAGGAGACCATCCGGCGGGTAGGCATTACCACCGTGTTCGTGACCCACGACCAGGAGGAGGCCATGGAGGTGGCCGATGAGATCATGATCATCCAGAGTGGACGGCTGGAGCAGAAGGGGGCGCCGCTGGCTATTTACAGCGAGCCGGACACTCCTTTTGTGGCGAACTTCGTGGGCGAGTCCCGGGTGCTGGATAATCCGGGGGCGCTGAAGGGCTTCGCCGACTATGAGGACTACGGCAAGGCCATCGTGCGGCCGGAGTTTATTGAGGCGGGGCGGCGCAGCGAGCTGTCCCAGCCCTTGGCTGCGGATGAGGGCCGCATCGTGGACACTCTCTTCTGCGGCAGCCGCTGGCAGCTGGAGGTGCAGCTGGGCGGACACCGGTTGACCATATACCGTCCGCTGGAGAAGGCGGTGCTGAATACGGGGGATGACATCTGGGTGATGATTCACCGCCTCTATGTATATGAAGGCCCGTCGCCCGCCATTGTGGAGAATGCCCTGAAGGCGGAGCATGCGGTATTGGGGCTATAGGCGGTTGGGCACTGCAAGGCATCACGAAAACTTCGGAATTAGCGCACATTGAACGACGGTAAGGCATCATGAACACTTCGGGATTTGCACCTATGTAAGGAAGAAGGCTGTGGGGAGGTAGGAGAATGGGTTCTCCGCTGGAAATCAATGAGGATTGGCTGGAGCGCATCAGGCAAAGTCTGAACGGACTGGAGTTTGGCAATGTGCAAATTATCGTCCATGGCGGCCGCATCGTCCAGATCGAGCGGACGGAACGCAAGCGGTTCGAAGGGGAGTCCGGGTCCAACGGAGGGGGCTCGGCCTCCGTACCTGTCCTGCAGCCGGCCCGCCCGCAGCGGAAAGCCCAGGGCCAGCATAGGCATGATTGACAATGGCGCCGTAAGATTGTATAACTGATTCAACAGGATAGTGGAACATGAAATTCATTGAAGAGAACGAGTACGCGGATGAAGCTTCCGCTCCAGAGAGTTGGCGATTGCTGCGAGCCAATGCGAGAGGTCTCCGCCGAATATCATCTCCGAGAAGCCGGTTGAACCTGCCATAGTGCGTGTGTGTGAACTCCCTAGGGTTTGCGCATACACGTCCTACCGGGCGGAAGTAGACCTGTGCCGGCAGCCTGCCGTTATACGGGCCCCGCATCAGCAGTGTGCGCGGATGGAGTGGCCGTTTCCCTTGAGGACCGGCGGAGAGAGGGCGATGGCTTGTCCTCCGGCCGTGGGATCTTACGGGCGCGGAACAAGGGTGGTAACGCGAGATATGAATCTCGTCCCTTAGGGGACGGGATTTTTTTGTGTTCCGGCGGACTGCCGGTGGCGGGTGGCGGACGGCGTAAGCGCGACCGCCCAAGCGCGACCGCTCAAGCGCGACCGCTCAAGCGCGACCGCTGGAGCGTCACCATTTTTGCGGCGTGCTTCTGGTGCCTTACTGCAAAAGTACAGCTATTTTTGCTGAAAATGCCCTATTAGCACATTTATCCTGCAAAAATGCAGTTATTTTAATCCCAATTCCAAAAATTCCAGTCAAACGGGTAATTTAACTGCACTTTTGCAGGTTGGGCTCATCCCAGGCCATTTTCGGCGAAAATAACTGCACTTTTGCAGGATGAGCTCATACCAGAAACCAGTAATCCAGCAAACCAATCAATCAAACCAAGCAAACCAAGCAAACCAAGCAAACCAAGCAAACCAATCCAGTAATCCAGCAATTCAACCAATCCAACCAATCCAACCAATCAATCTAACCAGCCTACCCATCTAGCAAACCGGCAAATCAGCTCTGGCCGCACCGGAAATGACGGCAAACTTGCATTTTGGGACCATCCGCTACCGCTTCATCAACTGGACACTCACTGCTTCATATAGACGAGTAAATCAATAAAATGGAGGTACAGCACATGGCAAACACCAATCCCGGCTCCAACTCCGGCTCAGGCCAAGCCCAAACCGTGGGAATGGGCGAAATCATCATGGCGCATCATGCGCTGAAGGAGGTCATCCGCAGAACTCCTCTCTTGCGGGACCCGTATCTGTCGAAGAAATACGGCTGCGAGGTTTTCCTGAAGCGGGAGGATCTTCAAGTGGTCCGCTCCTTCAAAATCCGCGGCGCTTACCACAAGATCCGCAGTCTCTCCGAGGAGGAGCGCCAAAAGGGAATCGTCTGCGCCAGCGCAGGCAACCACGCACAAGGTGTGGCCTATTCCTGCAATGCTCTCGGCATCCATGGAAAAATCTACATGCCCAGCACCACCCCCGGCCAGAAGGTGAACCAGGTGCGTATGTTCGGCGGCGCTTCGGTGGAGGTTATTCTGACCGGGGACACCTTCGACGATGCCTTCGCTGAAGCCATGAATGCCTGCCGGTCGGAGGGGCTGGTGTTTATCCATCCCTTTGACGATCCCGGGATCATTGCGGGTAACGGCACCGTAGGTATGGAAATTCTCGAGGACAGCCAGGGTCCGGTGGATTATCTGTTCGTAACCATCGGAGGAGGAGGTTTGTCCGCCGGGGTAGGGGCTTATGTCAAGACGGTGAGTCCGGCAACCCGGCTGATCGGTGTGGAGCCGGAGGGTGCGGCCTCCATGACAGAGGCTTTTGCCCAGGATCAGGTGGTGACCTTGAACCAGATCGATAAATTTGTGGACGGAGCGGCGGTTAAGCGGGTAGGCCAGCTGACCTATGATATTTGCAGACAGCTTCTGGACGGCATTGTGCTGGTTCCGGAGGGCAAGGTATGCACCACCATTCTGGAGCTGTATAACCACAATGCCATTGTGGCCGAGCCGGCTGGAGCCTTGTCCATTGCCGCGCTGGACAGCATGAAAGAGGAAATCCGCGGCAAGCGGGTGGTTTGTATTGTCAGCGGCGGCAATAACGATATCGACCGGATGCAGGAGATCAAGGAACGTTCCCTGATCCATGAGGGGCTGAAGCATTATTTCACTGTCAACTTCCCCCAGCGGGCGGGAGCGCTCCGGGAGTTCCTGGACGAGGTGTTGGGTCCTAACGATGATATCGTCCGGTTCGAATACACCAAGAAGCATAACAAGGACAACGGTCCGGCCCTGGTAGGCATCGAGCTGAAGCACCGGGAGGATTATGAACCGTTAATGGAGCGGATGGGCAAAAAAGGCATTTCCTATATTGAATTGAATAAAGATCCGGTATTGTTTAATTTGTTGATTTGACTGTTCGTCCCGGCAGAAGGGATAAAACTGGATGTAGGACAAAAGAAGCAAAAAAAGTTTCAGATTTAGCTAAAAAATTGTTTAAATCTGATTTGGACATGGTTAAAAAGAAGGAATAAGAGTTCTTTCGAGCGAACTGTACCTTTACATTATGTACGAGCCGAAGGGGTATGCTCCATGATCCAGCCTTTTATCTCCAATGCATCCATTTTGCTCCTTTGTGTATTCGGGCACTACCTGCTGATCCTGCGGGCCCAGCGTGAGGGCCAAGTCAGGCAGGGCCCTGCCGGGGACAGCGTCTGCAGCGTGACCACCGGGATATTGTTTGGAACCGCCGGGGTTTTACTGGTGGTTTCTTCGGTTTTGCTGGAGGGCGGCGTACGGCTGGATCTGCGCAATATCGGTATTCTGTTGGCTGCTCTGCTGGGCGGGCCCAAAGCCGCTCTGATCGCTACCGGCTTTATTGCGGCAGCACGGCTTACCCAAGGCGGATTTTACTTGGCCTCCGTTGTTGGCTTGCTTAGCGCCTTGGCGACCATGCTGGCCAGCATTCTCCTGGTGCGCCGTCTTCCCGTGTACCGTTTGACCACGTGGCTGTCGGGCTACATCATCAGTTATCTGATCATTTTTGCCACCTATGCCATTGTGCTTCCTTCCGATGGTCTTTTGTTGCGGTCGATGACGTATTATGTTGTGGTTTCCCTTCCCGTTATCGGGCTTTGTTATCTGCTGCACAGTCAATTGGCGCGGGTCAATGAGCTGTATGCGGAAGCCCAGTACAACGGGGAGAAATACCGCCAGCTGTTTTACAGCGCTCATGATCTGGTATATCTCTTTACAGTAGAGGACGGCCAGCCGCAGCGGATTCTGGATGCCAATACGGCCGCTGCTCAAGCGCTGGGTTATGAGCGGGACGAGTTGCTGGCGCTTTCGCCCAAGGACATGTATGATCCGGCTTTTCTCGCACTGGAGCGGGATACGGAGAACAGCTGTCTTCTGAAGGGGGAGCAGCGGATGTTCGAGTGGAGTCTGGTGCGCAAGGATGGCAGCTTCATTCTGGTGGAGATATCGGGAAGGATGCTGCGGTTGTCAGGACAACTGGTCTGTTTGGCGGTGGCCCGGGATATCTCCCTGCGCAAGGAATCCGAGAAGGCATTGCTGGAGGCGAATCAGAAGCTGGAGCGGCTATCGGTGTCGGACGGGCTGACGGGGATCTACAACCGGCGGGGAATGGATCTGTATTACCGGATGTTCTGGGACCGTACGCTGGATACCGGCGCTCCATTGGCGGTGCTGTTGATGGATATCGATTATTTCAAGGCGTATAACGATACATACGGGCATTTGGCCGGAGACCATTGTCTCAAAAGAATCGCTATGACACTGGAGGCTCAGGCTGCTGCTGCAGGGGGGATCGCCTGCCGGTACGGCGGAGAGGAGTTTGCGGTGGTGCTGCCGGAGGCGGACAGCTTGAAGGCGCTGGACATTGCCGGGAGCATCCGGGATGCGATTAACGGGCTGGCCCTGCTTCATGCCGGCTCCGCGGTTTCCAGCTGCGTCACGTTGAGCATCGGCATTGCCATCCACTCTCCGCATGAGACGGGCTCCATCCGGGAGGAGCTGCTGCAGCGAGCCGATCAGGCACTATACATGGCCAAACATGGTGGCCGGAACCGGGCGACGTTGTGGGAGAGCAGTCAGGGAGACGCGGAGGCCGAGGATTTGATCGGGTAAAGTGGACGCGGTGGGGAACGGATGAGCGGAACGGACAAGTGGATGGGTCAACGGACGAGCGAGTGAATTGTGCGCAGATGGACAGGTGCACGGACAGGCGTATGAGCGAGAGGGACTACACAACGGGGCTGACAGTGAAACGGAACTCTGCAGCCGTGCGGGCGGTAGACTTGGAGCAACGGAACCATGCAGCCGTATGGGCGGGGACTGGCGTTACAGAACCATGCAGCTGTACGTAACGGAACTACGAGGACCTTACAGTGTGAATTTCGACTTTTTGGAGTTTTAACGGAACTGTGAAGCCCTTAGCGGGGGAAAATGGCGCTCTAGCGGCTTTCGAGCTCCGCTAAGAGTCGCTCAGTTCCGTAAGAATTCGAATCGGCCGATTTTCCTTTTCTAAGCGCCGCTCAGTTCCGTTAAACCTGTGGCTCCTCACCGGAGCTATTCCGTCTATTCCAAGCACAAGTGTGCATGGACCCAGGAGTCGAAAGAGGGATAGATCAGACGAATGTGTGTGGGGCCTGGGGAGAAGGATGCGGTTTGTGGAAAAACGGATGGAGTCCAAGAGGGCGATAATCAGTGATCAGCCGGTACGCCTGAAGGTACGAAGGAGAAGAGCTGAAGTGTGAGGTAACATGAGGTCCGAAACAGCGGGAGACTGTGTTAATGCGCAATCTCCCCACGCTGGAGTAGTCGGTATGAGGCTGGCTAACGGACAGACGTTCCGCTATTTTGCGCGAAGCGTCTTTTTGGCGTTTTTTTCGGACTCACGATCCACTATTTGCCGCCTACGGCATCAAAACCGGGTATTTTGTGCCAAATAGCGGTGCCTGAGTCCGTTTGTTGGGCAAAATTCCGGTTTTGCAGGAAATAGCGGATCCTGTGTCCGTTACGCGGAGGAAGGAAAGCCAGCGGATGAAGGGGAAACGGGTGAAGCGGCAGCGGACGAGGTACAACGGACGAAGCTGCAGCGGACGAAATTACAACGGACAATGCTCAGTGGACGAAGGGGCGGAGGCCAAATGGCCGCGCAGACGAAAGGAGGTCAAAAGGGATGCAGACTAAGTGGGGCAAATAAGGGGCCACGCGGGCGAAGGGGGGAGCAGCCGAACGGCCGTGCAGCCAAAGGAGCCGCACGCCAAGAGGGCAGCGGTACCCTCCACGAAGCCCCTTGGATACCCCTGCCTCTTCTGCTCCATTTCCCCTCAAAAGGACCGAAGCGCTGCCTCTGCTGCTCCCGTACCTGCCGCGTGGCCAGTGCTGAAGGCGGCTGTAATGTTGTAGCCCCCGGTATAACCGTGGATGTCCAGGACCTCTCCGCAGAAGAACAGCCCCGGCATCAGCTTGGACTCCATTGTAGCCGGATGGACCTCCTTCAGGTTCACCCCGCCCCCAGTGACGAAGGCCTCCTCCAGGGACAGGGTGCCGGATACCTGCAGCGGGAAGGCCTTGAGCACCTGGACCAGAGTCTGGACAGGCTGCTTGGGCAGATTGTCCCCGGTAACCTCCTCCCGCAAGCCGGACTTGGCCAGCAGAATGGGAAGCATCCGCTCCGGCAGGATGCGCTTGAGCACATTCTTCAGCGCCTTCTTGGGCTCCTCCTGGGCAAGCCCGGTGATCCGTTCGTACAAGGCCTCGGCGGACTCATCCGGAAACAAGTCCAGGGTGAGCCGGACGGAGGGGAGATCGAATTGCTTCCTCGCCTTATACACAAACTGGCTGCATCTTAAGGCGGCGGGACCGGAGAGGCCGAAGTGAGTAAAAATCACATCGCCCCGATGAACCGCCGCTGTTTTGCCCTTGGGGGTCCAAACCGATACGGCGATATCCCGCAGGGAAATCCCCTGCAGCTCCTTGCTTTGGATAAAAGCATCCCGGCTGACCAATGGCACCTCTGTGGGAAACAGCTCCGTAATGGTATGGCCCGCCGCCTCCGCCCAGCCATAACCGTCTCCTGTAGAGCCCGTATGGGGAACGGACTTGCCGCCAACCGCCACAATGACTGCGCTGCTTCCTATGGCTTCGCCGGTTCGGAGCTTCACTCCCGCCGCCCGGCCATCCTCATACAGCACCTCCGCCACCGGCTGGTTCACGCGGATGTCTACCTGAAGCACTCTGACCCGGTCCACCAGCGCGTTCACCACTGTTTTTGCTTTATCCGTCACGGGGAACATCCGGCCGTTGTCCTCTTCCTTCAGGCGGATGCCCATCTCCTCAAAAAACGCCATAATCTCACGGTTGCCAAAGGCAGCCAAGGCACTGTACAAAAACCGGCCGTTGCCGGGGATATGCCGGATCAGCTCATCCAGATCCTTGGCGTTGGTTACATTGCAGCGGCCGCCGCCGGAAATCCCCAGCTTACGCCCCAGCTTGTCTCCTTTATCCAACAGCAGGGTTCTGGCCCCGCGGCTTGCGGAGGCAATAGCGGCCATCAGGCCGGAGGGGCCGCCGCCGATCACAATTACATCATATAACATGGGAAAGAAGCCTCCAGTATAGTCCTTGACATATATGCTTATGGTGCCTAATCCGCCGCATTAAGTCAAGCCGGGTGGGCCGTCCAGATGCGGAGCTGCCCGAAGAGAGGGGTGCTTGTCATAGTCCATCCGGCTGAGGCGCATACTAACGCCGGCAGCTGCGAAAGCGCCTATCCGATAACCGGAAAGGAGATGACGAAGATGGCCAACAAAGGAACCTCCAAAATGGAAAAAACCAAGGACTCCCTGAAAAACTTCAAGCCGAACCGCAACAAAACGGCGGAGGATAAAATGATTGACGGACCCAACGCTCCTGCCGAATAAGCCTGGTACTCCGGCGCATGCCGCCAAGCCACCCATCCGCTTTTTGCCTGCCGGCAAAAAGGGTCAATCCAGTTGCGCGAAGAGGTCCGGCATGTGATAATGTTACTTAAGATTAATTCTAAAGAGAAAATTAAGCTTAAGGAGGAAGAAACATGTCGATGACATTTGATGCGTATATGCGCGATGTGGTCCAACCCATGCGCGATGAGCTGACCCGGCTGGGGGTTAAGGAGCTGCGGACCCCGGAGGAAGTGACTGAGGCTTTGGATAATGCGGAGGGAACGGCGATTGTGGTGGTTAACTCCGTCTGCGGCTGTGCCGCCGGCAACGCCCGTCCTGCGGTCGCTGCAGCGTTGCAGCACAGTAAGGTGCCGGACCGGCTGTATACCGTTTTTGCCGGACAGGACAAGGAAGCGACAGCCAAGGCCCGCGAATATTTCGCGCCTTACCCGCCGTCCTCCCCGTCCATTGCTATCCTGAAGGACGGCAAACTGGTGCAGCTGATTGAACGCCACCGGATCGAGGACCGCACGGCCGGCGAAATCGCCGCAGATCTGAAAGGCGCTTTTGACCAATACTGCTAAACCAATACTGATAAAACAAGTACTGAAAGTATCAATCCGTTCCGGGGTTCCGGGACGGTTTTTTTGTTGCTGACCGTTAACTTCCATATAATTGCGGTATACTCTATCAGTACTAATATTTATTACTACTAATATTTATTACTACTAAGAAGTGCAATTAACTTTGCGGGAGGCGTTAACATGACACGGATAGCAGACAATTTAACCGAGCTGGTGGGCAATACGCCCTTGCTGCGGCTTACCGGCTTTTGCGGCCATTTGCAGGCGGATTTGCTGGCCAAGCTGGAGTATTTCAATCCGGCGGGAAGCGTCAAGGACAGAATCGGTTATGCCATGATAACCGCGGCGGAGGAGCAGGGTCTGATCCCTTCAGCGTGGAGAGGCGGAAGCTGCTTGCCGCCCTTGGGGCGGAGCTGGTGCTGACTCCCGGAGCAGAAGGCATGTCGGGGGCCATCCGAAAGGCGGAGGAATTGGCGCGGAGCATCCCCCACTCCTTTATCCCCCAGCAGTTCAAGAATCCGGCCAATCCGGAAATTCACCGCAGAACCACCGCAGAGGAAATTTGGCGCGACACCGATGGGAAAGTGGATATTTTTGTAGGCGGAGTTGGTACGGGCGGAACCATTACAGGTGTTGGCGAAGCGCTGAAAAAGAAAAATCCGGACATCAAGATCATTGCAGTCGAGCCCTCTGACTCGAAAATTCTGTCCACCGGAAAGGCATCGCCTCATAAGCTCCAGGGACTGGCTCCCAACTTTATCCCAGAGGTGTTTAATCCAGCGGTTGTGGATGAAATTATCCAGGTGAAACCGAAGAGGCCTTCGAGGCAGCCAGACAGCTTGCCAAAAAAGAGGGGCTGCTTGCGGGCATTTCCTCCGGCGCGGCAGCCTCAGCGGCAGCTCGGGTAGCGGCAAGACCCGAAAACGCCGGAAAAACCATTGTGGTGCTGCTGCCGGATTCCGGCGAAAGGTATCTGTCCACTACCTTGTATGAAGACATCTAATCACTGAGGGAGGAGCCGGGGAATGTTATCCAAGCTGTCGAAGCTGGTAATGGGGCTGCTGCATAAACAATCCATGAACCCGTATGAGCTGGCCAAGCTGGTGGATATGGATGTGGTTCAGGACTGGTTTCCGCTTACAGCGCCCTCTATCTACACCACTATTAAGAACATTGAGAAGAAAGGCTTTATCGCCGGCGAAACCGTCCAAGAGGGCAAGCTTCCGCCCAAAACCGTCTACACTCTGACAGAGGAGGGGGAAAAGCAGCTTTTGGCCGAATTGTCCGCCGACCTGTCCTCCTATGAGGCGGAAGCCAGCAATTTTGGCATCGCGCTTTTCCACATCGGCTCCCTTGACCGTGGGGAGGCCCTGAAGCAAACCCGTGAGCGGCTGGATCATGTGTCAGCCAAGCTTGCGGCTGCCCGGGAGCGGCTGGAGGCTTGCGGATCCGTCATTCCGTTCAATCTGAGAATGATGCTCTCCTACAATGTGTACCGTTTGGAGACGGAAGCCAAAATGACAGTGAAGCTTCTTGGAGAAATAGAGCGGGGTACGGATTGGGACACGTCTTTCAACCGGTTCTTGAAAAAATAACGAAGGGGATTCAACATGAACACCTCCATCTATGTATTCAGCGGAACCGGCACTTCCTTGGCCATTGCCCGAAGGTGGCCGGCGGGTTAGGGGATGCGTCTATCCATTCGATACCCAACCGGCTGAAAAAAACGCAAGGTTGGGAGATAGTGGCGGAGACAGCACGGATCGGGCTGGTCTTTCCCTGCTACTTCGGCAGCATTCCCGCGATTGTTCTAGAATTCGTCAGGAAGCTGGATTACGGCAGATCGATTGTGGTGTCCAGCAATTATATGGCCGCGTGGTATTACAATGCGATTTGTGTGACGGGGGAAAAGCGGAACAAAGCCTTACGTCTGCTGGATCATGAATGCGGGTGTATGGCAAAAGATATTGCTGCCGGAAAAAGGGGGGGTGAGAAAAGCCGTTATTTCTTTTACAAGCTGCCCCAGCTCCTTACGCCCAAAGAAGTGCTGCAGGATACCCGCCCCTGGGACAAGGAATTCCATGCAGATGACAGATGCAACGGCTGCGGAACCTGCAGTCGGGTATGCCCAGTTCAAAATATAACCGTCAAAGGCGGCAAACCGGATTTTCAGCATAATTGCCATCGTTGTATGGCCTGTATCCAATATTGCCCGAATAATGCCATCAGACTAAACGGCAAACCGCTGGACAAGCCCAAGTACGTCCATCCTGACATCCCTGCCAGGGAAATGATTCAATTCATCAATAAGGCATAGACGGCGCATGAGCAATAACCGTTAATGAACCGGGAATTGGCCGCCTTCCACTGGACTGCCGTGGGCGGGACAAACCCAGTCATAAGCCGATTGGGAAATGCGCTTGACGGAGTCCTGCAGGAGGCGGTCGTCCCAGTTCCAGCCGGATGGGTAAGGGATTAAGCTGCCCTTACGGTTTTTGACCAAATCGCCGACAAACAGGATGTTCCCGTAGAGCAGACAGACATGCCCCGGCGTATGACCGGGAGTGGGGATAACCGTCACCTCGCCGACCCGCTCCTCGTATGCGGCGACCTGACCCGGCTTTTTGACAGGGATGAGATACGGCAGATATTTCTTGAAGCTTGGCCGATGGACAGCGCCTGTAATATACGGGATATCATCCGCCGAAGCCCATAGCTGCGCCCCGGACAGCTCCTGCAATGCGGCGGCATTGCCGATATGATCAAGATCATGATGGGTCAAGAGAATATGCCTGATATCTCCGGGTTGAACGCCCATCCCCGCCAATTCCTTCAGAATAGCCTTTCTCTGCCACGGGAAGCCGGTATCAATGAGCATCACTTCCTTGCCCATGATCAAATACGCATAAGCGCCTTTGGTAGAATTAAGCACATACACCCGGTCATTGATTTTCATGCCCGTCCTCCTCCATTTCTTCAAGCTCGCGGATGCATTCCTCCGCCCACAGGATTAAAGCCTCATTGGACATACGCGCCCTTTTTTCAATAAACCGCCAATAGATGGGATTTGTACCGGAAGCTGCTGTTTCCGAAGCTTTCCGGATGCCGTCTCCGATGGCGGCAATGTGAGTTTCCCTCTCGTGCTTCTTTTGGGCCCAATACCGCTTCATTTGCTCCAGCATCCCGTCCCTGCCGATTTCCGCCCCAAAAAAGATCCGGACCAGAAATTCATCCCGGGTTTCCTTGGACAGCCATTCCGGAAAATCCTGCAGCCATGCCTGAAACGCATTTTTTCCTTCACTGGTGATGCTGTAGATTTTTTTGTCAGGCCGGTCCTGCTGCGGCTCGATGACGGATAAGACCCATTCTTTTTTCTCCAATGCAGCAAGCTCCCTGTAGATTTGGCTTAATTGAGCGGGCCAAAAGTTGCCGATGGACTGGTCAAACAGCTTTTTCATTTCGTATCCGGTCATGGATTGATAGCTTAATACTCCCAAAAGGGCAAACTGTAAGGACATATGACATTCTCCTTGGTCGCATTTCATATTATACTTGTTGAATAATATTATACATGTGTAATATAATAATTTCAAATTCTTATCATTCGTCCCGCTCTTGAAATCCCCGGTAGGAGGTCTATACTAGAAGCAGACAGATTTTTGAAGTGAGGTTATATGACCTGACTGGCGGGGAAAAGAACGGATGTGAAATTCTGTAACTAATCCCGTAACGGATTCTCACCAATTTCCAGTAGAAGGGTGGATGGACCATGAGCCTGCAGGAGGAGATCATTGCCCGGTTTGGGGTGAAGCCGGTGATTGATCCGGAAGAGGAAATCGGGAGGCGAGTGGCTTTCCTGAAACATCATATGAAACAGGCGGGAGCCCGCGGCCTGCTGGTTGCCATCACCGACGAAGCGGACAGTGCGGTAGCGGCAGCCTTGTGCAAACGTGCCGCGGACTCTCTGACGGAGGAATCGGGCAGGACTTATATGACCGTGGGTGTGCTGCAGCCATATGGCGAAGAACCGGAGCTGGAGGCATGTTACGCCTTGGCCGGTGCCCTTGGTCTCAAGCATGTGATCGAAACCAATACGGAGGATGCGGTGAACGAAATCGCCCTGGAATCCGAGTTTGGCCTCAAGTCCATGGGCATCCACCAGCATTTGGGACGGGGCGGCAAGGAGCGGGTTAAGGCCCGGACGCGCAGAATTATGCAGGGGGCATTGGCAGGAGAGCTGAACCTGCTGGTGGTAAGCCATGACCATGCCTCCAAGTCGGCAGCCGGAACATCGGCAGAAGAAGCCTGGGCTGGCACTGACGTCAGACCGTTGGCTTCCCTGACAGGCAATCAGATCCGCCAATTGGCTGCGGCTCTTGGCATCCCGGGGAAAGCCGCCGGTGTGTTAAAGCACGGGACGGCGGAATTCTCCCTTTCAGTTGTGAGTCTGGAGGACTTCAGCTTGTATCTGGAGGGCGGCACACTTCCCGAAGCCACCCGCGATAAGCTGGAGGAGCAGTACCGCCGCACGGAAAAGCTGCGGTCACTTCCGCCGGGAATCTGACCTGGAGCCCACGCATCTTCCTGCCCCTTTAGGGAAAGCTATTCCCAAGGAAGGGAGGGAGCCAGTGATGGATAAAGAAGAAATCCGGAAACTCGAGCCCAAGTATATCGGCAATACCCGTCATTTGACGGAAGGGGAGGCGGGGGAAATTATGCATGACCCTGCCAATGAAGAGGACGATGACAATGACGCTTTGAGCGGGATTGCTCTTGCGTCGCTTGCTTTTGCCGCCCATGAAAGCGGCAATACCGGCGGTGGAGGCACCACGCAATAAACAATCCCCCAATGGTACAGACCTTTTCGCAAAAGAATGGAACAAAAAGCCCGCTGTATCCGGCAAAACCGGGAACGGCGGGCTTTTTTTGCGCATATCAGGGTGTGTATCTTGCTAAAAGCGCTCAAGATCTGGAAAATCGGCAAAATGGAGGGGATAGGATACATTTTATGGCGCTTACATCCAATGGGGGAGAGGAGGAGCCGCTTGCAGCAAGACCCAACCATTTCTCTCTCACGCCAAAATGCACTGTTCGACGCAAAATTACCCAGGCGTTTTTCCGCTTTGGGGTATTATTTTGTATTTTGGCTGCGATCTATATAAGATGGAGTGAAGGCGCAGAAATGGGGCCAGTCCCCCCGATGCGCAAAAAATATGCATGTGGTCTTGGTATGTGTCCGCGGATGATGTAAACTGGTAAAATAATGCCGTTTTTGTAACACATCCTTGCAAAACGAACGGAGGCAGCGGTTTGATCAGGGGCATCGGCATGGACTTGGTGGAAATCAGCCGGGTCCAATCATTTATGGAAGGCCAATCCGGAGACAGGTTTGTCAGCCGTGTGCTGACAGCCGGGGAGCAGATGCTTGTTTCGGAGCGGAAAAACAGGGCCGCGGAGTTTGTGGCCGGGCGGTTCGCCGCCAAGGAAGCGGTTGTGAAGGCTTTGGGCACCGGTATTGGCGCAACGGTGGGGCTCCACGACATAGAAGTTCTCCCGGATCCATCAGGAAAACCGGTGGTGAACCTGTCACCGGGTGCACTGGAGCGCCTGGGATATGGGTCTGATGATCTCAAGCTCCATCTGAGCATCACCCACACGCGGGATTATGCAGCCGCATATGCCGTGGCGGAGACAGCCGACGGTATGTAAGCAGAAGGGCGGGACGTTTATTTTTTCGACGCCAGCCAGTCAGTTAAGAGCTTGATTTCGTCCTCGCTGAGGCGGTCCTTGTAGGCGATCATGCCGTTGCCGCCGTGCAGGATCTTGTTTTTGATCTCATCCGGGGTGAGTGTTGCCCCTACCTTGTCCATTTTGGTGTTGGCCATCTTGCCCTCCAGCTGCGGGCCGTGGCAAACCAGGCAGTTTTTCTTATAAAGCTCAACAGCAGCTTGGACATTAGGGTCTGTGGAATTTTCGTCCACTACCGGCTGTGCGGTTTTGCCGCCGGAGGTTCCGCAGGCTGCGAGCATTACCGCCAAAGCGGCGGGCAACAGGAAACCCGCTGACGTTTTACGGAATAGATCCATGTTGCGGATGCCTCCTTTCATTTGAACATATAGTGGGTAAGCCTGTTTGCTTCCCATTTCCAATATACGCCAAAGCGGCGGAGCAAGGCAACCAAACCAACCAATTAACGTCTGTTCGGCAGACGGGGCATAGAGGTACAGAAAGTGAGGAGAGCAGCATGAATCGGGCATTATCGGCAAGTTCCCGCCGGGCGCTTATCCATGATCTGGAGGCGGGCACCTTCGATCTGGTGATCATCGGAGGGGGAATTACCGGAGCAGGAATTGCATGGGACGCAGCCAAACGGGGCTTAAAAGCAGTGCTGATCGAACAAGGAGATTTTGCATCGGGGACCAGCAGCCGCTCCACCAAGCTGATTCACGGCGGCCTCCGGTATTTGAAGAAGGGAGAAATCCGCCTGGTCAAGGAGGTGGGACGGGAGCGGGAGTGGCTGTACGGAAGCGCTCCCCATCTGCTGACGCCTGCGCCCATGCTGCTTCCCCTTTATAAAGGAGGCACCTTCGGGTATTGGAGTGCGTCTGTCGGCCTTGCGGTGTACGACCGGCTGGCAGGTGTTTTGAAGAGCGAGCGCCGGGTAATGCTCCGTGCGGGCAGAGCCGCCAAGCAGGAGCCGCTGCTTAATGGCGAGGGCCTGAAGGGGGCCGGGCTGTATTATGAATACCGTTCCGACGACGCCCGGCTTACGGTTGAGGTGCTAAAAACGGCCAACAAACACGGGGCTGTGGTAGTTAACTACATGCAGGCGGCGGATTTCCTGTATTACAAGTCCAAGGTATGCGGAGTGAGAGCCGTTGACCGGCTTACCGGGCTGGAGGTAGATATCCGGGCCAAGAAGGTCGTGAATGCGGCAGGGCCGTGGGTGGATCTGGTGCGGGCCAAGGACCATGCCATCCGGGGCAAAACCCTGCTCCTGACCAAAGGCATCCATCTGGTGGTCAGCCAAAGCAAGCTCCCGGTGAAGCAGGCGGCCTATTTTGATGCGCCGGACGGGCGGATGATTTTTGTGATTCCCCGGGGCAAAAAAACCTACATCGGCACCACCGATACGGTGTATAACGGCGATCCCGGCCTGGTCCGGGTAACGGAAAGCGACCGTGATTACCTGCTGAAGGCGGTGTCGGCGGTTTTTCCCCGGGTGAAGCTCACGGTTAATGATGTGGAAGCCATGTGGGCGGGGCTGCGTCCGTTGATCCATCAGGAGGGTAAAAGCCCGTCGGATATTTCCCGGAAGGATGAAATCTGGGAATCCCCCTCGGGGCTGATCACCATAGCCGGGGGCAAGCTGACAGGCTTCCGGAAGATGGCGGAAAAAACCGTGGATACCATTGCGGACCGCATTGCTTCCGAATCCAGACAGACCTTCGCCCCGTGCACCACGGACAGGGAAACCATCAGCGGCGGGGATCCTGGGCGCTGTGAAACCTATGAGGAGCTGCGGGAGCAGCTTTTGGAATATGGCGTCAAACGCGGATTGAATGCCAAAACGGTGAATGAGCTGTTGGACCGGTACGGCTCCAACATGACCAAAATCTATAAGCGGCTGGCGGAGCTGGACAAAGGCTTCCGCACCTGGAAGCCGGAGCCTTCCGCTGCCAAACGCGGCGCTGCGCCAGATCCGGGAAGACGGTCTGATGCCGGACGAGCGGACGGCGGCGGGAGCTTCGGCGGGCGGAGGGCACAGGCGGAGAGTTATCCGCTGGCAGCTGCACCGGACAGCGGTCGGTGGCCGTCCTCTGCTCCTGCGAGGGAAGGGGAACGAGGCCGGGTAAACGATGCGGGGCCGGGAGCGGAGAGCTTCCGGAGAGAGGAAAGACCGGAACGGCCTGCTCCGGCATCCCCTTCCGCCTCCGCTATGGCCCGCAAGCCTGCCACACCAGAACAGGGCAAAATGAGCGCCGGGGAACGGGCGGCTTGGATCGAGGAGTGGAACCGCCGGGAGCAGAAGGCGGCTGCCGCCTCCAATGCAGAGGAGCGGGCCAAGTGGATCCGGGAATGGAACCAGCGGAAGCGGATTGCCGAAGAGGAAGAACTGGGGGCTCCTCCTGCAGCTGTGGAGTCTGCGGAAGCGCAAAGGCTGGATTTTGCTGCGACGAACGGTGGGGCTTCTGTTGATGGGCAGTGGGAGCGGGAGGTTTATGCCGATCCTGTTCAGCCGGACAAAGCCTCCGCCCCGGTGGAGGATGCCTGGCGCAAGCTGGAGGAGCTGACGGGACATCTGCGGCATGAAGAGCGGGGTGTTAAGCCGGGTAAGGGTCCTGAAGCGGAGATGGGCGGCGGTTACGAAAAAGCGGCTGAGGCGCCGCAACGCCCGGAAGAGGCTGGCGCTCCGGGGCTGCACAGGCTCGGAGCAACCGGGGAAGAGGAGCTTCCCGGCCGGAATGCGGCCTGGACCGATGAGGATGCCCGTGGCTGGCGGAGCGGAGCGGATGAGGCCGGCACCTGGGACAGGTTGGAGCGGGAAGTGGCCGATCATGGAGCTGCCAAAAATGAGTGGGCTCAGCCGGAAACCGATGAAGCGCGTGGACATTCCGGGGACTATGGGGAATGGGATCAGCAAGCCGAAGCTGATGCTTGGCAGGGCACAGATCGGGATGTTGAGTGGAATCACACCTCTGCTGCGGAGGATGGCTGGAACGAAGAGGAACAACCCGGTTGGTCCGGACCGGCGGATACCGAGGCGTCGGCGGAGTCTCCCGATGATTCGGATGGGTTAGAGGCGGAACCCTTCTACCAGAGCGAATCGCTGGATTTGGAGGAAGCAGAGGCGGAGGAAGGGGACGGATATTTCCATTCGCTGGAATACAAGCTGCTGAAGGCGGAGGTCCACTACTGCGTGGAGGAGGAAATGACCGTCCAAGCGGCGGATTTCCTGATCCGGCGTACGGGGCTCCTCTATTTTGACCGGGAGCGGGCGGAGGAAATCGCCATAGATGTCATCGAAATTATGGCGGAGCTGCTGGACTGGACCGAGCGTGAGGTAACGGACCAGAAGCTGCAGCTGGCCAAGGAATGGGAGCTTGCAACTACCGCCTACAAGTGGGAACAGGACTAAACGGTTAATTGGCAGACGCGGGAATGAGGGCGCCGGGATAACCGGCGATGCCGGGGAAAACTGAGAATGCCCTGGACTTTAAGTAACCAGAGCTTTCCGCATGTATATGGCCTCCGGCTAAGCCGGGGGCTTGTTTGTTAGGCGGGATAGTAGGGGAGTGTGATTCTAGATGGGCGTGGGGCGAGTGAGGGTGTGGTGAGGAGTTACATGAACGTGAGTGTGAGAGTGCGAGGGCAAGCGTCAGCGCCAAGAGGGCAGTGTGTGCTGTTGGCGTGAGTGTGGAGCGTGTATGGTGCGTGAGTATGCGGGTGTGGGGCATTACATAGGACGGAGCAATAACGGACTGTGGGGGCGGAAGCGTGGGATGAAACTGTAACGGACCGTGGTTCCGCTATTTCGGGTAAAAGGGGCTGTTCCTGTTTTTAAAGGACCGAGGAGCCGCTATTTGCCTGGGAAATCCCCGAATGCATCACTTTGGAGGCAAATAAGGGCTGCTCGGTCCGTAAGATTCAGGAAAGGGCAAAATCCGGCGGAATAGCGGATCGTCGGTCCGTAAGAGGGGCAGCCCGTAAGAACAGCGGTCCGTAAGATGGCGGCGGCAAGATCCGGAGGACGACGTTATGCGGGAGGGACGAAGGTTATTCGTCCTTCCGTTTCACCGGGGCCAGGCGGTTGCGTTTGGCGTAGTCCCGGGGGGAGATGCCCTCGATTTTTTTGAAAATGCGGCTGAAATAGAACTCATCGGTGTACCCCACACTCTGGGCGATGGCCTTGAGCCGGTAATCCGAAAGCGCCAGCAATTCCTTGGCCCGGTCGATCCGCAGGTGGGTGAGGTATTCGATGGGGCTGTAGCCGACGGATTTTTTGAACAGGCGGGAATAGTGGCTGGCGCTTAAGCCCGCCATTTGGGCCAGACCCTCCAGGGTAAGCTGCTCCTGATAATGGCTGATCATGTAGTCCTGGGTGTGGTCGATGGCCACGGTGGTATCTCCCGCAAGCTGCTGGGCGCGGAAGTCCTGGAGCAGCGATAGCAGGAATTCGTGAAGGTGGATGCCGCGGCGCATGGCGGTCATATGGCCCCGGCGCTGCCAAAGCTTGTCCAGCTGCTCCATCAGATGGATGAGCTGCGGCGTGTTATGAACGGTATAAGCGCCCTCTAAGGGGAATGGGCACTCCTCGGCGGGGCGGGCGAGCCACTGTTCTTTTTCCCAATAAGCCTCCGTGTAGTTGAACCGCAGGAAATAATACTCCAGCGGGTTCTCCGGCTCATGGCTGCGTTCGATGCGCATACCGGGGTGGTGGAAAAAAATCTTGCCCGGTTCGGCCGGATACGGAGTGCCGTTGATGGTGAAGGTGCCTTTGCCCTTGACAATCAGCCAGATGGAATGATACTTCATGACCACCAGGGGGCGCTGCCAGTCGCGGGCGGCTTTTTGATGGCCGATCAACAGGATATTGATGACCAGCCGGTTGAGTCTGGCGGCCAGGTCTCCGATATTCAGCATGGGTGCCTCCGTTTAAGGGTGTGTCTGAAAACTCCGAGGGGAGTAGATTTTACCGAATTTTCGTTCCGGGCAAGGCACTTTTGCGTTAGTTCACCGGAGGGTACGTCAAGCGAAAGTAACGATAGCTCGGGTCGAAAAGGCGGTGAAAGATGCCCTCAAGCGAGTTTTTAGACACGCCCTAGTTGAAATTGTCCGAAAAACATGAGACGCTATCCTGAAAGAACAGGGTACAGGGCGTAGAACACCCCGAAATCGATAAAGCCGGTTGGAAAGTCTCTGTAAGCAAAGTATAAGTTTTGGCCTGTTGTAAAATCAACCCGCTTCTGCGGAAAGCTTCGCATTCCCGTTAGCGGGAGGCTGCGGCGCTGCCGGCGGCGGCCAAGCAAACAAGGAGGAACCCGTTTTGGATAAACAGCAAGAGGAGTTAGCACAGGAGCGGTTCTCGTTGCCCTTGCTAACGTGGTATAAAGCCGGGAACCGGGACCTGCCCTGGAGAAGGAGCCGGAACCCGTATCATATTTGGGTGTCGGAGATTATGCTGCAGCAGACCCGGGTGGAGACGGTGATTCCGTTTTTTAACCGGTTTATGGAGCTGTTCCCGACGGTGGATAAGCTGGCGGATGCGCCGGAGGAGCAGGTGCTGAAGGCCTGGGAGGGGCTCGGCTATTACTCGCGGGCGCGGAATCTGCAGGCGGCGGCGCGGGACGTGCGGGATCACTTCGGCGGGGTTGTGCCCAATACGCCGGAGGGGATCGCCAGCCTTAAGGGGGTTGGGCCGTATACCGCCGGCGCGATTCTGAGCATTGCCTACAATCTGCCGGAGCCTGCGGTGGACGGCAATGTGATGCGGGTGTTGTCGCGGTATTTTCTGTTGGAGGAGGACATTGCCAAACCATCCACCCGCATCGGGATTGAAAAGCTGGCGCGTTCCCTCATCCCCGAGAGTGAGGCGGGGGGATTCAACCAGGCATTGATGGAGCTGGGCGCTACCATCTGTACGCCCAAATCCCCCCACTGCCTGCCATGCCCGGTGATGGAGCATTGCGCCGCCCGTCTGGCGGGCAGGGCGGAGGAGCTGCCACTGAAGGCGAAGGCCAAACCTCCCCGCCCGGAGCACCGCGCCGTTGCCCTGGTAGAGGGCACGGGCGCCAACGCGGGGCGCATTCTGGTCCGCCAGCGGCCTGTCGAAGGCCTGCTGGCGCGGATGTGGGAGCTGCCGCATGTGCAGCTCCCGGAAGGGCTGCTTGCCGGAGGCGGGGATGCCGGTGACGGCATCTCCGCCGCTGCGGCAAGCCCGGGGCGTGGCCGGGGCGCAGCCCGCCGGCCGCGGGGGTTGGCCGCCGCCGGCAGCGCCGCAGCCTCCCGCTAAC
>JAEWIS010000021.1 GCA_023386955.1 Bacillota bacterium | reverse complement strand
TGGGCTCCGTCGAAACCCTTTCTTTTTGTTATGAGGCGGGTCCAACGGGCTACGAAACTTATCGCCTTCTTCGGTCCATGGGGGCCCAGTGCGTGGTCATTGCTCCGTCGCTTATGCCCAAACGCCCCGGTGACCATGTCAAGACCGATCGCCGGGATGCCGAACAATTAGCTCGTTTGTTTCGGGCAGGCGAATTGACCGCAGTTTACGTCCCCGAGCGGGAGGATGAGGCATTGCGTGAGTTGGTTCGAGCTCGGGAGGCGGCGATGGAGGATGCTCACCGTCAGCGCCAGCGCATTTTAAAGTTTCTCCTGCGTCATCAGATCGAGCAGCCCGCTACCCTGAAGCGTCGCTGGACCAAGAAGTATCGCGTGTGGTTAGGCCAGCTGACGTTCCCTTTTGCCACGATGCAAGTGGCGTTTACCGAAATGCTTCATGCTCTGCAGGAAGTGGAGCAGCGGATCCAGCGCTTGGAGCACGCTCTGCTGGAGCAAGCCGCTACGGGAACGAAAGCGGAGCTCATCCAAGTCTTGCAATCGCTGCGCGGTGTTGGGCTGTTGACGGCCATGACCATCGCGGCCGAAATCGGATCCTTTGCCCGCTTCCGTTCGCCTGCCCAACTCATGGCGTATTTGGGTCTGGTGCCCCGGGAACATTCCAGCGGACCACGTACCTGCAGAGGGGGAATGACCAAAGCAGGCAATGGCCGGCTTCGCCGGAGCCTCATCGAATCGGCCTGGAGTTACCGTCATCGTCCCGCCGTAAAGGGAGATCTGGCCCGTCGTTTGGAGGGGTTGCCGGCGGATGTGCAGCTGTTGAGTTGGAAAGCCCAGGAACGATTGAACAAGAAATACCGTCATCTGGTGTTTGGCCTGAACAAGCATAAAAATGTCGCCATTGGTGCAGTCGCGCGGGAATTGGTGGGGTTCATCTGGGCTGCAGCCCGTACCGTAGCGTAACCCCTATTCCCCCCTTCCGTCCCCTACAGGGGATACGCAGGAGGCGTCGCCCCCTGCACCCCCACACTCGCCGTGTGGCGTTCCCTCATCTCCGATGAGGGGACATGTACAGTGTCGGTAGGTAGACCCGCTTGTCAAGGAGGTCACTTGACAAGCGTGGGCCGGAGCACGAGGCCCGGGAGCAAACGAAGGTTTGGGAGAGAATCGGCGTGATTCGTTTGCACAAAGGGAACTTCCCTTTACGTGCGTTTCTAGCTTGCCACCGCTCTCCTTGACGAAGGCATACCATGTGGTACCCAACCCACGGATAGCAGCGTGCCGACCGTCGCTCGTTTATTTGCTCCCGTGCCACGTGCTCCGACCCTGCAAAACCGGAGGGCTTGACAAAAACGTTCATAGCAACGAATATCACAAGCCTTATTTCTTGAAAAGCAGCATGTTCGAAAATGTGACGAATCTGAGCCACGCTATTCCGTATCTCATGGCCCGTTTCAGCTCATTTTTGACAAAAATAAGCTTCCACAGATTCATTAGAACCGCAAGAAGGCCCAAATGGGTACAATAGCGTGGCTGATATTCGTTAGAATTGAACCGGTAGGCGCCGTCTCTATAACAGACGGTGCCTTTTCCTGTTTACTCAGCGTTAAACAGCCTCCTTTTCATGGCTGCAGGTGGAGATTTGCATCACCGGGAAAAATGAATCATCTCCCCGGAAGGGGGAAATTTGGTGCAGGGAGCGGATATCGGTTCTTTCAACGGCGGCGGGCCTTCCCTATAATAGGCCTCATCACCGGTATGATGGAGGCCTACATCAAGGCCGGGCTGAACAAGGAGGGGATTCCCATCCAACCACTGACTGCAGAAGAGATAACCTCCGCACCCCGGGTAAAAAGCCGTTATGTGCGCAGCCGGATCAAACGGAGCCGGTTTCTGTATCTGATTTTCTTTCTGCCCTTCTGCTACTATGTATTGTTCCATTATTGGCCCATGTACGGCATCATTATTGCCTTCAAGGACTACAACATTGCCAAAGGCATCACCGACAGTCCTTGGGCCGGCGTACATCACTTTCAGAAATTTCTCTTCGATCCATACTTCTGGAAGCTGGTGCGCAATACCATCATGATTAATGTGTATGAGCTGATTTTCGCCTTCCCGGCGCCGATTATCCTGGCACTGCTCCTAAACGAGCTGAAAAGCGTCAAGATGAAGAAATTTACCCAAAGCGTCAGCTACCTGCCCCACTTTATCTCCACAGTAGTCGTCTGTGGCATTCTGGTGAACTTCCTGACCACCGACGGCCTGATCAACCAGATCATTGTCTGGTTCGGCGGCGAGCCCATCCAATTCCTCATGAAGCCGGAATGGTTCCGGACCATCTTCGTCGGGTCGGGCATCTGGCAGAGCATGGGTTGGGGCTCCATCATCTATCTGGCAGCTCTGACCGGGGTGGACGAGGAGCTGTACGACGCGGCCAAAATCGACGGGGCCAACCGGTGGCGCCAGCTGCTGGCAGTGACTCTGCCGGGCATCGCCCCCACCATCTCCATCATGCTGATTCTCAACATCGGGCGGCTGATGAACATCGGCTACGAGAAGATCATCCTGCTGTATAACGGCTCCACCTACGAAACCGCGGATGTCATCTCCACCTATGTCTACCGGCGCGGCCTTCTGGGCAGTGACTTCAGCTACGGCACCGCCGTGGAGCTGTTCCAGGCCCTCATCGGCTTGGTGCTTCTGGTTTCGGCCAACCGCCTGTCCCGAAAAATCAGCGAAACCGGCCTATGGTAGAAGGGAGAGGGCGATTATGAAAACGTCATTAGGCTCCAAAGTGTTCGACACCATTAATGTGATCCTGCTGTGTCTGGTTATTTTCATTACGGTGTACCCGATGTATTACATCTTCATTGTCTCCATCAGCAACGGCAATCTGGTGACCCGCGGCCTGATCAATTTTTATCCTCGGGACATTACCTGGGACGCCTATATGATCGTGCTGAAGGATCCCAGCATCTGGAGGGCCTATGGCAATACGGTGCTCTATACCACGGTAGGAACCCTCATTAATGTCATCATGACGGCGCTTTGCGCTTATCCTCTGTCACGGAAGGACATGTATGGGCGCAATGTACTGGTGATGATGGTGGCCGCCACCATGTTCATCAGCGGCGGGTTGATCCCGCTGTATCTGGTGGTGCAGAAGCTGGGCCTGATCAACAGCATGTGGGCTCTTGTGCTGCCGCCGGCGATAAGCGCTTTCAACATGATTATTATGAAAACGTATTTTGAGGGCATCCCCATGGCCCTGCAGGAATCCGCCTATCTGGACGGGGCTAACGAAATCCAGGTGCTGTTTAAAGTGATCATTCCCTTATCTCTGCCGGTAATGGCTACGATGGTGCTGTTTTATGCGGTGCATCACTGGAACAGCTTCTTCCCGTCCCTGATCTATCTGAACAGCAGCGACAAGTATCCGGTGCAGGTGCTGCTGCGCAATATTGTCATTGCCGGGGAATTCGCCGACCAAACCGCCAGCATCGGCAGCTCCTCCAACAACTTCCGGGTGGTGGCCACCAACTACAAGTTTGCCGTCATCATCATTACCGTACTGCCCATCCTGGTGGTGTATCCGTATCTGCAGAAGTATTTCGTGAAAGGCGCTATGGTGGGGGCATTGAAGGGGTAGCTCAGGTACAATAAAGAAAAACGACCGGCTTCAACACATTAAAGGGAGGTTGTACAGATGACGAAAAAATGGATGAAAACAGCTTTACTGGCCGTAGCAGCCGCAGTTCTGGCCACCGGTGCGGCAGCATGTTCGGGAGGCAAGGAGGCGGAGCAGACCGCCGCACCCCAAGCCACGGCACCAACGGGAGGAGCCAGTGCCAATCCCGTCTCCGCCAAGGAACGGGAGGTGACGGTAACCTTCCCGGAGCATCCTAACCAGCCAGTGAAGAATCAGGCTTTTGTACAGCAGGAGATTCTCAAGCAGACCAACATCAAGCTGAAGTTCGAGAACGTGCCCCAGAGCAACTACAGCGACAAGAAAAAGACACTGCTTGCCACCAATAATCTGCCGGACATCATCCAGATCGATATGAATGATATCAACAGCTTTGCCTCCTCCGGGCTCTTCCTTCCCTTGAAGCAATACATGGATAAAGGACTGCTCCCCAACTTCAAAAAATTCTGGGACCAGTATCCCGACATGGCCAAGTTTACCGCCAACGGCGAGCTGTACGGCTTCCCGGCCGTAGGGCGCAACGAGCTGAAGAACGGTTTTGGCCCGGTTATCCGGACGGATCTGTTAGAGAAGCACAACCTGGCTGTTCCCAAAAGCTATGACGAGCTCCTCACCGTGCTTCAAGAGCTGAAAAAGCTTTACCCGGACTCCGTGCCGTTCTCCGTGCGCAAGGGCAGCACCTCCATGCACCAGATGTTCAAAACCATGTCCTATTCCCTGGGTTCAGGGGTAGGCGGTGGCGGTAACGGCATCTACTTCGATAAGGACAAAAACGGCGGCCAATACGTCTTCGGCCCGGCTACACCGGAGTTTAAGGAGGTGCTCACCTTCTTCAATAAAGCATACACCTCCGGGGTGCTGGATAAGGATTATGCCGTCGCCACCCAGCAGCAGTGGACAGAGAAGCTGACCAGCGGGAAGTCCTTCTTTTTCTTCGATAACAGCGGCTTTGCGCTGGATTATACCAAGCAGCTGAAGGCGGCGGTACCCGCCGGCAAGTTCGAGCTGATCCCCGTTCCCACCAACAAAACAGGCAAGGCGCGCGCTGAATTCTATGCCACCACCTTGTCCTCGGACCGGATTTTTGCCATCAGCTCCAAGGCCAAGGATCCGGAAACGCTGATCAGGATGTTCGATTGGATGTATACGGAGAAAGCCTCCAATCTCATGAGCTATGGAGTGGAGGGGGTTCACCATACGCTGGATGAGAAGGGACAGCCCAAGCTCAAGGCCGACTATGTATCCAAGTTTAAAGAAGGCCAGCCCACCTCCTTCTATGCCATGTATTCCGAGCTGGGGTCGGGCAAGCTGAGCTTTACCCCGTACTTTGCCAATATGGACCCGCAGGTGCAGGTGGAGAAGCTCCTGGGCACCTGGAGTGACATCCACGAGAAATACTGGAAGACCATTGCCGACGACAAGGCCTATGTGGATCCGGTGATGGACCCGCCTCTGACCAAGGAGGAATCCAGCCGGGTGAAGGAGCTGCTGGCGCCCCTCAACACCATGCTCGAGCAGGAGTATGACAAGTTTGTCATGGGTCTCAAGAAGATTGACGACTATGACGCCGTCATTAAAAAAGCTAAGGACTCAGGAGCCACAGAGATCGAGAAAATCTATAACGATGCCCTGGCCCGTCTGAAATAAAATCAAAAACCGGCGGAGGACGTTACAATGAGTATAAGCCAAGTGTTGATTGCTCCGGGTGTTTACCCTACCATGATCACCCCCTTCACAGATTCGGGGGAGGTGGATTACCACGCTTTGGAGCAGCTGGTGGAGTGGTATATCGGGCATGGGGTGGCAGGACTGTTCGCCGTCTGCCAGTCCAGTGAAATGTTCGCGCTGTCCTTGGAGGAGCGGGTGTCCATCGCCCGCTTTGTCCGGGAGCGGGCTGCGGGACGGGTTCAGGTAGTGGCCTCCGGCCATATCTCCGACAGGCTGGAGGATCAGATTACCGAGCTACAGGCGATGGCAGCTACCGGCGTTCAGGCCATTGTGCTGGTCAGCAACCGGCTGGCCGCCATGGAGGAGCCGGATGAGGTGTGGAAGGAGCGGGCCGCGCTCCTGCTGGAAGCGGTGCCGGAGATTCCCTTCGGAGTATATGAGTGCCCGTACCCCTACAAACGTCTGCTGTCGCCGGAGCTTCTGGCCTGGTGCGAGGGCACAGGCCGATTCCAGTTCCTGAAGGATACCAGCTGCCACAGCGGCCAAATCGCCGATAAGCTGGCGGCAGTGCAGGGCGGATCGCTGAAGCTGTACAATGCCAATGCCGCTACCCTGCTGGAATCCCTCAAGCTGGGGGCACATGGCTACAGCGGGGTGATGGGCAATTTTCATCCGGATCTGTACGCCTGGCTGTACCGGCATTATGTGGACCGGCCGGAGCAGGCGGAGAATCTGCAATGGTTCCTGGGTCTGACCTCTGTGATCGAAAGCCAGTATTACCCGGTGAACGCCAAATATTATTTAAGCCTGGAGGGCCTTCCTATCGGCCTCCATACCCGTACCAAGGACTGCCGGCATCTAACCTACGCCAACCGGCTGGAGCTGGAGCAGCTCCATGCGCTGACAGCCTTGACACGGAAGCATTATAAACTTGGAGACTGCGAAGAAATAAAGGACCGCTAATGTTCCCGCAGCTCCTTAAAGGAGTGTTACTACGTGAAGCTGAAGTCCCAATTGAAGGAGTTTTTGTTTACGGACGACCGTCCTTTTCATAATTGCCATGCTTCTACCGTTATCGCTCTGCCTGGCGGAGATCTGCTGGTTGCTTACTTCGCCGGGTCCAAGGAGGGCAGCCCGGATGTGGCCATCTGGTGCTCCCGGAGAACCGGAGGAGTCTGGTCCCCGCCGGAGCTGGTGGTTGACGAAGCGGAGCTGGTGCACTGGAACCCGGTGCTGTTCCGTCAGGACAACGGCCGGATCGTACTGCATTACAAGGTAGGCAAACCCATTCCCCAATGGCGGACCCGGGTCACGATATCGGAGGATGACGGGCGTACCTGGAGCACGCCGGAGGAGCTGGTGCCCGGCGACCAGGGCGGACGGGGGCCGGTAAAGAACAAGCTCATCGCCCTGCGGGACGGCACCTGGCTGGCTCCGGCCTCCCTGGAGGGGGAGGTATGGGACAGCTTTGCAGACATCTCCACGGACGAGGGGAAAACCTGGACACAAAGCTCCTTTGTGCCGGTGCTCCATCCCAGGGACCAGCCTCTGGCAGAGGGGGAGACCCGGACGCGGGTACCCGGTATGGGCCTGATCCAGCCAACCGCTTGGGAATCGGCGCCCGGTCAGGTCCATATGCTGATGCGCAGCACAGGGGGTTTCATCTACCGCAGCGATTCGACCGATTCGGGCAGGACTTGGTCCCCTGCCTACCGCACTTATCTGCCCAACAATAACAGCGGCATCGACCTGGCCCGGATGGAAGACGGCACTCTGGTGCTGGCTTACAATCCCATCGGGATGTACCGGGGGCCGCGGATGCCCTTATTGCTTAGCGCCTCCCGCGACAACGGGGACAATTGGGAGGAGCTGGTGGTGCTGGAGGGTGAATACCGCTCCTATACCATTCCGCTGGAATACGGGGAATTCTCCTATCCGGCGGTGATCGCCCAAGGCAGCACCGTCTACGTCACCTACACCTGGCGGCGGGAGCGGATCGTCTGCTGGACGCTGGAGCTGGAGCAGGAATAAAGAGTGGCGATAGTCAGGAAGAACGGAGGGAAAACACGTGATCCGTGAATCTGCGTTAAGCGGCTTGTTCCGCAATCCTCCTACTGAATACCGCTCCGTGCCCTTCTGGGCATGGAACGACAGGCTCCGGCCGGAGGAGCTGGAGCGCCAAATCCGGGATATGCACAGCCAGGGGATGGGCGGCTTCTTCATGCACTCCCGGGACGGGCTGGAGACGCCTTATCTGAGCCGGGAGTGGATGGATGCCATCCGCCTCTCGGCTGATCTGGCCGGGGAATTGGGCATGAAGGCATGGCTGTATGATGAGGACCGGTGGCCATCCGGTACAGCAGGCGGGGAGGTTCCCGCCATGGGTGACGAATACCGCTCCAAGGGGCTGACGCTGGAGGTTCGGGCAGCCGGATTCGGCTACCCGGTGGATCATAACGTGGCGGCTGTATTCCGCGCCAGGGTACAGGAGCGGCAGCTGGTTAGCTGCACCCGACTGGAGGATGCCGCCGCCCAGAATCCGGAGCTGGGGCCGGAAGAGGTGCTCTTGATATTCCGGGTGGAGGTATCCACCAAAAGCGAGTGGTTCAACGGCGAGTCTCCCCCGGACAGCATGAATCCGGACACGGTACGCCAGTTTATCCGGCTTACGTATGAGCGGTATAAGGAGGAGCTGGGCGACCGGTTCGCCGAGCGGGTGGCAGGGATTTTTACCGACGAGCCGGGAGTCCACGACCGGCACTGCAAATATACGCCGGGGCGGGGCTGGCTGCCCTGGACCTATGGATTGCCCGTCTTTTTTATCGAACGCAGGGGCTATGATATGATGGATGTGCTCCCTTTTTTGTTCTATGACGGGGAGCTGTCGCCTATGGCCCGCCATGACTATTGGCGGACCGTCACGGAGAAGTTCAGCGAAGCCTTCTCCCGGCAGCTGGGGGAGTGGTGCGGGGAAAACGGCATCGCCTTTACCGGGCACTATCTGTGGGAGAATGCTCTCGGCGTAGCCACCCGGGTGGGCGGCGCGGTGATGCCCCATTACCGCTACCAGCAGGTGCCGGGTATCGATATGCTGTGCGAGCAGACGGAGGAGCATCTGACCGTCAAACAATGCACCAGTGTGGCCAATCAATACGGCCGCAAGTTCGTCATCTCGGAGACCTACGGCTGCACCGGCTGGCACTTCACCTTCGAGGGGCAGAAGTGGATGGGAGACTGGCAGTATGTGCTTGGTGTCAACATGCGTTCCCAGCATCTGGCGCTGTATTCCCTGAAGGGCTGCCGGAAGCGGGATTATCCCCCTGTTTTCAATTACCAGGCCTCCTGGTGGAAATATAACCGGCTTGTAGAGGACTACTTCGCCCGGATCGGCGCCGTGCTGTCGGAAGGGAGGCCTGTCCGCCGGCTGCTGGTGCTGCATCCCGCCTCCACCGCCTGGTCCATGCTGGGCACCACCCCCTATGAAAATATACGCCGGGGGCTGGATGCGGATATCCCGGTAGTGGACCGGTACGGGAATGACTTTAATGAGCTGCTCCGGCATCTGCTGGGCGCCCATTATGATTTTGACCTGGGCGATGAGACGGTTATGGCGGAAGCAGGCAGCATAGAGAACGGGGAGCTGCGGATCAACCTGGCCGCCTACAACACGATCGTTTTGCCGCCCATCCGCACCATGCTGGAGAGCACCCGCAGGCTGCTGGAGGAGTTCCTGGCGGCAGGCGGACGCATTACTGCCATGGCTCCGGAGGCCTCCATGATCGAAGGCCGCCCGTCAGAAGCTGCGGGAGAGCTGTACCACCATCCCGGCGTTACGGTGGTCACCGGCCTTCAAGAGCTGACAGCATTGCTGGAGCAGACACTTCCGCGTACAGTAAGCATACGGGAGGCCTCCAGCCATCAGGAAACGTACGAGCTGCTTTATCTGCTGAAGGAAACGGATGAGGGACATACTTTATTTGTGGTGAACAATGACCGGAACCGCTCCTTTCAGGTGACAATTGAAGCGGCGGTGTACGGACAGGTGGAGGAATGGGACCCGCTTACCGGAGAACGGCGGGCAGTGGTGGCGGAGGCAGCAGACAGCGGACATATCCGTTTTCAAGCCTATTTTGGCCCGGCCGGCTCCAAGCTTTATGTGATATACAGCCAGGATGCTGCTGCAGGACGAGTTGAGCTCCCTCCGGCGGCGCAAGCCCCTGTTGCAGAGAAACGGACGGAGGCAAATCTGGGGCCGGTATTTGTCTTCACCCGGACTATGCCCAATGTGCTGACCCTGGACAGCTGTTCGTACAGCATCGCAGGCGGGGCTTGGTCGGAGGGACTGCAGGTATGGCAGGCCCAGCGGGACATCCGCCAAACCTTGGGGATGCGGCAGGTGTACGCCAACGGCATTACCCAACGTTATAAATGGATTGGACAGTACCATCCCGCCAACGGGATGGAGGTGGGGCTGCGGTTTGTCTTTACAGTAGAAGAGGTGCCCGAGACGGAAGTGTATCTGGTGTTGGAGGCGGCGGAACGGTTCCGCATCCGGCTGAACGGGCAGGAGGTGCCAGACATACCCCAAGGATGGTTTGTGGATCGGGCCTTCACCAAAATCCGTCTGCCCCAACTTGTTCAAGGCCGTAATCAGCTGGAGCTCAGGTGTGCGTATCATGCGGACATGGAGCTGGAGGACTGTTACCTCACCGGAGACTTCGCCGTCACTCCCGGCCGCAGCTTGGTCAAGGAGCCTGACTCGCTCACTCTGGGGGATTGGGGGCAGCAGGGGTATCTCCATTACAACGGCAGCATGATATACCGGATGGAGTTTACCCACAGCCACGCCACCGGAGGCCAGGCGGAGGAGAGAACGCTGCTGATGCTGGGTCAATATGAGGCCGTTACCGTGGAGATCCGGATAAACGGGGAGACCGCCGGACATGTGCCTTGGCGGGCGGCGGACGGAGTGGAGCTGACCGGATACCTGCGGGAAGGCGTCAATCACCTGGAGGTGGAGGTGATGGGCAGTCCGCGCAATATGTTCGGCCCGTTCCATCAGGCGGCAGGCGATCAGCCCACCACAAGCTGGGAGTCCTTCCGGACAGAGGGAGCGGGGTTTACACCGGAATACCGGACAGTGCCTTACGGATTAATGGAGCAGGTCCGCATCGTGAAGATATAACAGAGAATCGAAAGGGGCGCTAAGCATGGGGCAGCGGGGACGGACGGGAAGAAGGACAATACAGGGCAAATCCAACCGGCTCTTCCTGAAGATACTCGGCTGCTTTCTGTCCCTTTTGATTCCCATCATCATTATCGGGGTTGTGGAGTACAGCTATTCGGCCCACCTGATGGAGCGGGAGTTCGCCAGCCGGATCACCACCAATCTGGAAACCGCCTCGGAGGCGATGGATTCGTATATTCAAACCTCCCAGATTACCGGGGTCAATTTTTTGAATGACGAAACTGTCCAGCGGCTGCTGATGCCCAAGGAAAAGCAAACCCTGGAGGATAAAGTGGAGCTGTGGAGGCTTCCCCGGATTTTGCAGCGCCATGAGAATGTGATCAGCAGCTTTACCGATTCAACCTTTGTCTATGTGGATGACCAGGATGTGTATGTGAGCGGCGGAGCCAACTCCTTTGAATCCTTCTTTAAACGGATGTACCGTTACGAGGAATATGACAGCGCTTACTGGACGGGGCTGCTCCAGACGGACAAATTCATCGACCTTCTTCCGGCCACCACGGTCATCCAGGACGGTATCAACACGAAGCAGGTGGTGCCGCTGGTGCTTTTTAACCGGGTGGGCAACGATCAGGCGGTGATGGTGGTCAATCTGGCCGTATCCACGGTGGAGCGGGTGCTGGCCGGCAATGCGGTGTTTGATTCCACCACCTTTGTGGTGTTGGACGGCCAAGGCAACAGGCTCTACGACCAGCGCGGCTATCTGGACAATGTTCCGGAGGCGGAGCTGGCGGAGGCCTTCAGCGACGGCAGCCCGACCCGGGAGATGAAGGTAGCCGGCAAGCGGTATGCCGTAGCGCATATCAAGTCGGATTTGTACGGCTGGGACTATTATTCTTTCACCCCCTACTCGGAGTTCAACCGCCATACCGGCAGTATTATGGAGATGACCCTGCTTTTATGTCTGGTGTTGATTGTGATGGGGGTCGGCTTCTCATTTGTATTCAGCCTCAACATCTATAATCCCATCCGCAACATCAGCCGGATGATCAGCCAGGAGCCGGAGGGAGGCACAGACGGGCATGAGCGTGCCGCCAATGAATTCGATGTGATCCTGCAGGGAATTAATCGCCTATCCGACAGCAACCGACAATTCAAAATGAAATACAGCAAACATACCAGCGAATATGTGGAATACTCCCTTTTGTTTATCTTGCGGGGCCATACACTCAATGAAGAGGCCATCCTGCGGGAGACCCTGCGGGTGGACTTCGGCTTCGAGCATGCCGGCTTTATCTGCTGTACGGTGCTGTTTGATTTCAAGGAGCCCTTCTATGCCGATATTCAGGACACGGAGCGTCCTCTGATCATCGGAGGCATCAAGAAAATAGTCTGGAAATTCCTTGCCGGCGCTTTTCCCGCTTATGTGGCGGAGTACCGGCCCAATCTCTTCGTTTGTCTGGTCAATGTGCCGGAGCCTGGCCAAGCAGCGCAAATGAAGGATGCGTTCCAGCAGATGCTGGGGGTGTTCGCCTACGATATGCGGATGTACTATGACATTGCGGTGGGAATCGGCACCTATTACGAAGGGATCAATGATATCGGTGTGTCCTTCAATGAAGCCATGACCGCCATCAGCAAACGGGATAAAGAGCAGCGCTTCGAGATTCTGTACGGCAGCCGGATGTGTGACGGATGCCTCGGCCGGTATGAATATTCCTTATATGACGAGCAGCGGATTCTGAACAGTCTGAAGCTGGGGGAGGAGGAAACTCTGCGGGAAACCGTGGAGGCGATTCTGGAGAGGAATGCGGGCGGGGGTATCTCCTACGAGCAGCAGTTGGCCCTGCTGAAGGATATGCACACCTCGGGAATCCGCTTTTTATCTGAAAAAGGGCTTCAGGCCGATATGGCCGACAAGGATGAATTCCAGCTGCTGCTGGAGGCTCCCTCCGGCCGTATGCTCCGGGAGCCGGATGAGTTGAAGGAGCTGCTGCTGGAGTTTTACAGCCGGGTGCTGGAGATCACGCAGTCGCAGAAGGGGAGGAAGCCGGGGAATCTGGTGTCTCTGATCGAGCAGTACATCCGGGACAACTATGTCCGGGATTTGGGGCTGGAGCAGATTGCCGCGGAAATGGGCGTGTCCGAAAAGTACGTGTCACGGGTGTTTGTGGAAAAAACGGGTTTGTACGTCACGGATTATATTAATCTGGTGCGGGTCCGCAAGGCCTGCGAGCTGCTGGAATCCACTGATCTGAAGGTTCACGAAATTGCCGGACAGGTAGGTATCCTAAGCCGGACCACCTTCCTGCGGGTATTCAAAAAGGTGCAGGGCATCACCCCCAATGAATACCGGGCACTCCGGAGGCGGCAGCCCTAAGCCAGGTCCATGCCGCCGGGAGGGCAGCCGACCATGTCTGCTTCACAGTATAATTCCATTGCAGATGGAATCCGCAGATTGGGAGAAGCCTAGGAATAATCTTTGGCCCTTAGAATCCGTCCGCGGGCCGGGAATGTTGCGCTGTGCGGAGCATTCCTGCTACACTATTAATTGATTAATCAATTAATACAAGTGAAGGAGCTTTCATATGGCAAAGCAAAACGGGGCCTCCGCTAACCGCCGTGAAGAGATTATCCGGGCGGCGATCGAGGTGTTTGCGGAAATCGGCTATTATAAAGCCACCACCGCCAATGTGGCGAAGCGGGCGGAGATTTCCCAGCCCTACGTGTTCCGCTTTTTCGATACCAAGGAGGCGCTGCTGCTTGCCGCGCTGGAGACGGCTTGGGCCCGCATAGCCGGGTCCTTCCGGAAAGTGGCCGATTCCGTTGGTGCCGGCAGCCTCGAGCAGGAGCTCATTGAAGCATATGAAGAGATTCTGGCAGGACACAGACCGGAGACCTTCCTGCACATGCAGGCGCAGACCATCCCGGATGCTCCCATCCGCGAAGCGATGCAAAAGGGCCTTAGGGAGGTGCGCGGCATTGTTCTGGATGCATTCAGGAAGCATGGCATCCCCAATCCTGAGGAGCGCACCATGCTGTTTCTGGCCAGAGGCATGCTCTGCAACATTGCCATGGCGCTGGATTTGCCGGAGTTGATGGAAACGTAAAGGCCTTCAAAGGCCTTTTTTTCTTCTTTTATAATTATTGATTGATCAATAACAAAAATGCTGGTATAGTGGAGACAATTAGTTATTGATTGATCAATTACAAATTCAAAAGGAGGAATTTATTATGAAGAAGGCAATCGTCGTCGGTGCTTCAGGAGGTACGGGAGCTGCTATTACAGAAGAGCTTGTGAAACGGGGGATTCCGGTTATTGCCTTCGGGAGATCCCGCAGCAAGCTGGAGAGCCTGGCCGGATCTTTAGGGTATCCTGCCCATTTGTCGCTGGCGGTGGGAAATGCCTTCAATCCGGAAGATATAGTATCCGCCGCCGCAGATGCGGAGGTCCTCTTCCACTGCGCCAATGTTCCGTACCACGAGATGGAGCGTCAGCTGATCCCGCTGGGTGAGGCTGTGCTGGAGGCGGCGGACCGTCTGGGCCTCAAGGTAGTGGCGGTAGATGGCATTTACCCTTATGGCAGACGGCAGGCGACTCCGGTAACTGAGGAGCATCCGAAGCAGCCCCATACCCGGAAGGGCAGGATTAGGCTGGCATTCGGAGAAATGGTCATGGGGAGCCGTTGGAGCCGCGCGCGGGCTTTGATCGTCCGGCTCCCGGATTATTATGGACCTACGGCCAATGAGGCTTCTTATCTAGGATCAACATTGGCAGCGGTGGCGGCCGGAAAGCTGGCTTTTTTTATCGGCAATATGCGGGTGCCCCGGGAATATGTCTATTTGCCGGATGCGGCCCATATGATTGTCAACATTGCCCTGAGGGACCAATCCTATGGGCAGGAATGGAATATTCCAGGTAACGGCGCAATCTCGGGAAAGGAACTGGTTCGCATTGCCCGCCGGGCCAGCGGCTCCAAGCTTCCTGTCATTCCGTTGGGCAGAGCCAGCCTGTCTCTGCTCGGCAGATTCGTTCCTGTCATGGGTGAAATTGTGGAGATGCTGTATCTGACGGAAGAACCGCTGCGGCTTAGCGGAGGCAAGTATGAGCGGCTGATCGGGGCCATACCGGGGACTTCTTATGAGGAGGGTATTGCCGCAACGATCCGGAGTTCATTCCATAATCAATATGTCCGGTCATAATCCCAAATCCACCTCTTCATGAGGAAAAACCCCGTTATAACGGGGTTTTTTGGCTTGGGTACGCTAGTGATTATGTCCGTAACCGTCTCCATGGGCTTTAATGGTGGCAGGGCCTTAAACTGCTTTAAGGAACGCCCGCTACCCAACAGGAGGAGAGGACATGAAAACAAGTTTCATCCGGTTTATCTGTCTGGCGCTGGTTTTTACGTGTATGTTTACATACCAGGCGCTGAACGTACAAGCTGAGACAGGAGGGGTAACCATTACGGCCAAAAACGGCAAGCAGCTGGTGCTGGGTGCCAAGTCCCTGTATGTAGACGGCGCTCTCACAGCAAGCAATCCGGCCGCCTTTCAATTCAAAACCCTTCATGAAGCGGTAGCCGCCGCCGTGGACGGCACACAGGCTGAGCCGATGACCATTTATATCGAGCCTGATGTGTACCAAATGAACGGGACCCTGCATGACCGGGGCCTGTATGTGGATAAAGACTGGGTCAGCCTGATCGGCCTTGCTGAAGACGCCCGCGATGTGGTGCTGGCAGATAACCGGGGGCATACCATCGGCGCCGAAAGCGCCAGCGGTTCCTCTCCCGCCGAGACCATCTTCATCACCGGAACCGGCTTCCATGCGGAGAATCTGACCATCGGCAACTATTGCAATGTGGATCTGGTCTACCCCCGCGATCCCTCCAAGAATCAAGAGAAGCGCTCCTCCACCATTACTCAAGCCTATGTTATTGGAGCGGCCAACAAGGAAAAGAAGCTGGACCATTATTCCTTTGACAACGTCCGTTTCGTGAGCATGCTGGACACTCTTGCCCTTGGAGAAGTGGAACGGGTATACTACGAAAACTCCTATGTGCAGGGTACAGATGACTACATGGGCGGCGGTGTGATTCAGCTGATGAAGAACACGACCCTCCACAACTTCACCAACAAGCCGATCTATGCCGCTGGCAAGGAAGGGATGGCCTTTATCGATTGCGTGTGGGAGATTGATTTTGCCGACAGCCAAGATTTGTTCCTGGCCAAAAATTCCTCCACCCTGTACCTGATCAACAACAGCTTCAAGGATCTGAACGGCAATCTGAAGTCCATTCAATGGGCGCCATATCCGGCAAGCAACATTAAATCGTATGCCTACAATATTACGCTGGACGGTAAACCCTACACGATTCTGCCGGAGGAAAACGGCACGGTTCTGAACCAGGAGCAGCTGAAGGCCTATTCCGTTTACAGCCTGCTGAAGGGTGAGGACAACTGGGATCCTGCTGGTATGAAGACCGCCGCTGCAGCAGAGAAGGATCTGCCCATCAATATCTCCGTCACCCAGTCCGCTGCCATCCGCACGGGTGAAGGCTCTGCCGAGCTGACCGCCGGTGTATTCCCGGCCAGCGCCAGCCAGAACATTACCTGGTCCATCAACAGCGATGCTGCTGTACTCTCCGCCACCACCGGAGCAAGTGTGAAGGTGGAGGGACGCAACACCGGCGAGGAGCCGGTTAAGGTGACCGTAACCGCTACTGCTGATAATGGAATTTCCAACCAGGCGGTGGTTACCGTATCCCCGTCCTTTATTGATGCACCTGCTTTTACCCAAGCACCTGTATTGACCGAGCCGCAAAACGGTACCGTATCCGTTCAATATGGTCTGGACCTGTCTTACGAAAAGGGAGTACGAGCCGATCAGTCTCTCGTTACCTGGTATCGTGTAGATGACAAGAACGGCTCCAATCCGGTGGAAATGGCCGTATCCCGCGGGAATAAACCACTAAGCACCTACGCGCTTACAGTGGGCGATGTGGGCTATTATGTGATGGCATCGGTTCAGCCCAAGCATCTGCGGAGCCATGAAGGCCCGGCAGTTACCGCTGTCAGCAGCAGAGCCATTACTCTGGAGGATATCTCCGGCACTGGTATCGAGAAGTATAACTACCGCACCACCTTCGAGCATTTCTCCACCACCTGGCAGCCGAAGTTGCTGAGTGGTGTCTGGACTGTGGATACTCTCTATCCCCAGGACCAGAAGGTAGAATGGAAGGCAGAGGAAAAAAGCGCCTGGAGCTATACCAAGGGTATTAACGGGGCAGCGGACAGCCAAGGGCTGTTGACCACAGGACGCGGCGGACGCCTGCTGTACCCGCTGGACGGACGCTTCGGGGATATGTCTCTCCAGCTGAAGCTCAACCCGGAGAAAACCGCGGGCCAAGGCTTCGGCAGCGCGAACGGACAATATCTGGAGGTTTACATCAAATACGATGCCGCTACCCAAACCGGTTATGCGCTTCGTATTGAACGGACCACCAAATACGGGATTGCTACAGACTACACCCTGTACGAATACGTGAACGGAGCGGGCAAGCCCATCAGCGAGTCCGTATCCACCACAGCCTTTAATCCGGGCGCCACCATTGACCTGCGGGTAGAGAACAACACCCTGTATGCAAAGGCAACCTCGGCCACGGCCCAAAGCTCCGATCAAAAGGAAGCCAAGCTGCCCAATGAAGTATCCTTGTCTGCTTCTGTTGGCGGCAATACTTTCGGCGGCTTCGGCATCCAGCATACCGGCACCGTAGGCGGCGGCAACCGCACCCAGCTGTTGGAGCTGGCGGTTGCGTACAAGGAAGCGCCGGAAGCACCTGCTGTGGAGCAGCCTGCCGCACCGGAAGCCCCTGCAGCCGAACAACCGGCCGCAGAACAGCCGGCTGCCCCTCAGGAGCCCGCAGCCGCTCCGTCCTACACCACCTATACGGTGAAGGCCGGCGACAATCTGAGCGCCATCGCCAAGGCACTGCTGGGCAGCGCCAACCAATGGCGGACCCTGTATGAATGGAATAAGGACATCATCGCGAACCCTGACCTGATCTACATTGGGCAGGAGCTGAAGATCAAGCGGTAATTTGCCGCCGTAACAAAAAAGGAGCCCTCCGCAACGCTGCGGCAGGGCTCCTGCTGTTGGGGCGGGCGCTGGTGACGGCGCTGGGAGTGTGCGAGGGACGGAAATAATATGGCCATGCGGCAACTGAGGGGATATTATCCGGGTGGCTGCCGCTTATCGCAGTAACTAGGGTCGCTCCGTCGTCGTCGGATTTTCTAACGGAAGTGAGAGCCGCTATTTAGCCGAAAACCCGGGGTTTGAAATTCTAACGGAAGCAGGAGCCGTTATTCCGCTCCAAACGGGCATCCCGCAGGCTGTTTGGTCCAAATAGCGGCTGTGGCCGCCGTTAGAATGCGGGAAGCAGCGAATTTGCGGAAATAGCGGCTGTGGCCGCCGTTAGAAATGCAGCCGGACATCAGAGCCGCTATTTCCGCGGCAAATCACCGGCTTGGAATGCTAACGGCCGGAAAACCAGGCTAATCGGCCCGAAAACCCCCGCGGCCAGAACCTCTGCCGGAGCATCAGGTTTACCGGGAGAGTGGGCCCCCCGCCTGCTGCTGCCGGTATGCCTCGTTGTATTCGGCAATCATGCTGCTGCCGCCTTCCTGACGCCACTTCTCCACCGCCTCCGTAAATCCGGCGTCGCCGGAGCCCTCCTCCAGGATGTAGGCATAGGTGGCGTCCCGGATCATATCCGCCAGGCGGGTTCCCTTTTCGGCGAAGGTTTTGGAATCCAGGGCGGCGGTGGGGTCCTGGATAACGATGGCCTCATTATCCTGAACCAGCCGTGCCGCTTTCTGCCGGACGGGCAAGGTGAAGTAGGAATCCCGGATCCCGGTGTCATGGCCGTTTCCGCGCTGCAGCAGGGTGGCATAGGGAATCACTTCCTTCTCCAGCAGCTGCCTGTTTTCACTGGACAGCACCTTGCCCTCCACCAGTGTATAGTGGATACCCTCGACCCCATAGGTGACCAGATTCGCCATCTCCGGCTCCATCAGCCGGTCGAAGAAGCCGAGAATGGCCCGCAGCTCCTGCTCCGTTTTGACGGAGGATTTGGGGAAAACCACCGCCGAGATATAACCGGGCAGTCCCCATACGCCTGTTCCCCGGGGCCCTTGAATCCGGTTCTGGACATCCAGGACAGCAGCAGGGTCATGGGCGGCAAGCTTCCGGGAGAAGGTCTGCACATCCTCCATGGAGCCGATGTACATGCCTGCTTTGCCGGTTAGCAGCAGGTTAATCTGATCGTTTTTGCTCATGATGGTAAAATCCCGGTTAATCAGCTTCTCCCGGTACAGCCTGCGGAAGAAGTCCATTGTATCCCGGTAGCCGGGGAACAGGAATTCCGGCTGCAGCCCATTCTCTGCCAGCCCCCAATTGTTGGGGGTGCCGAAGTAGGAGGACACCGTTTTGAAGGCGCCGAAGACCAGATCGCTGCGGTCCGCCAAGCCGATGGTGTCCGGCAACCCGTTGCCGTCAGGATCATCCTCTGTGAAGGCCTTCATCATCCGGTACAGCTCCTCTACGGTAGACGGGGCCTCAAGCCCCAGTCGGTCCGCCCAATCCTTGCGGTAGATGATGCCCTGGCGGGAGGAGGGCACCTCCGCATAGATGGAATACACCCTGCCGTCCACGGCGGTATTCTGCAGGATTTCCGGCCGCAGCCTGCTCAGGTTGGGGTAGTCCTTAAACAGATGGCCGACCTCCCAGAAGTAGCCGCTTTTCATGGCGTCCCGGTATTGCTGGAAGGAAACCTGGTTTTTGATATAGACCACCTGCGGCAATGTCCCTGCTGCGAAGGAGGCTTCCATGATTTCGTCATAGTTGCTGTCCAGCACCCATTGGATGTCAAGCTTGGTATTGGTTTTTTCCTCAATCAGCTGCTTGAGGGTTTCCGAGGGGTTCCCCGCATTCATCAGATAGGCCATGGCGGTGATGCGGAGAGGCTCGGCACTCTCCTCCTTCGGGTCTCCGGCTGGCGGCCCGGAGCAGCCGGCCAAGCCGGCCGGGACTAGCCCTAAGCCCAATAGAAGCGGTATCATGAAGTAAGACCGGAAACGGCTCATATCCTTTTTAAAACCTCCTGGTGACACATGTAAGGTAAAGTTGATTGATGCTCGTAAAAGGAGAATCTGCGGTGAATGATATCTCGGCTAAAATTGTCATTAGAAGTGCAGTCGGCGGCGATGCCGATACACTGCGCAGTATCTTTCGTTGCGCTTCGCTGACCTATGAGGGTGCCCGTGAGCTCTTCGCTGCCCATCCGGAATGGCTCGAGTGGGACGATTCCATGCTGCCGTTCGCGCGTGTTGCTGTTGTGGACGGACGTGTGGTCGGTTTTGCGTCTGCACGTCCTGTTGATGATTTCCTTGAGCTTGAGGATCTGTTCACAGATCCCCATTGGATGCGCAAAGGCGTTGCAACTGCCCTGATCGAAGACGCTGCGCGCCGCGGCTTGCGTATTGAGGTAACCGCCAGCCCGCAGGCGGCAGGGTTTTATGAATCTGTTGGTTTCATCACTAACGGCGTAACCCACACACAAGGGGGACCGGCGCGGCGGATGCAGCTTGATGTTACGTGAGCGGATGTTCGCCGGACTTCTTCTCCTGCCCATTATACCTGATATCACCCGACTTGCCTCAACGAAATCGCGGCGATGTGGTACACTTTAACCAGCTTCGAACAGCATGGTTTTACCGGAGGTCCTTATAGTGAAGCATAGAAGCATTTACCGCAGTTTATTATGGTTCGGGTTCGCCATCGGCGTGATTCCGGTGTTGGCGTTCGGCGTGTTCTCTTATATGAAATCCAGCGGTGAAATCCGCTCCCATCTGGATCAGACCAGCCATGATCTGCTCCGCCAGCTGGCGGGCAACGTGGAGCAGGTGCTGAAGAACACGGACACCAACCTGAATCAGGTGGTGAATTCCGCCGCCGTACAGGATGCCCTGTACCAGCCCATTACCAGCCGGGAGTTTGCCCAGAACAACAGCTTCCGCAAAAATCTCAGCAACCTCCAGTCGGGAGGTTCGCCGGTGACGGACGTGGTGCTGTTGAACTTTAGCGACAATTGGCTGATTAATAACGAACGTCTATATGAATTCGAGGAGTTCCCCGCCAAGGATGCACTCCTGGCCTTCAATGATCTTCCGTACGATTCCAGCTGGTCCCTGCGGCAGACGGTGTCCCTGGGATCTCCGTCCTCGGAGGTATCTGGGTGCAAGTATACCATAGCCCTGTCCAAAAAACTCCCCGTCCGCAGCTCGGAAAAGCGGGGGCTGGCGCTGGCCTATATCCCCAGCTGCCGCCTGGAGCAATGGGTGGATCTGGAGTCGGATTTTCAGGATATGTTTATTATCGGGCCCGACCGGCATCTGCTGTTCCACCGCGACCCGGCCCTTACCGGTATGTCTGCTATGGACACAGGCTATATCACCAAGGAAACTCTGGAGAGATTGACGGAACAGAGCGGTCAGATGGAGGTCGAGGCAGGCCGGGGGGACTATACCCTTACGTATGTACGTTCAGATTACAACGGATGGATTTACGTGCTGGTGACGGATCTCCACCTGATGTCGGCGCAATCCACACAGCTGGCCTGGGTGATGCTGATTATATTCCTGGCTATCGTCTCAGTGACCCTGTGTTTCGTCTGGCTGGGCAGCAGGAGCATGTATACCCCGATTCAAAGCTTGCTGCAGCGGATCGGGAAGCGCCAGTCCTTGCGGGCGCAGAATGAATTTCAGATGATTGAGGAGCACCTGGACCATTTAACGGCCTCAAACTCCTATATGAAAAAAGAAATTTCCATTAATACCCGGCAGCTGCGTGTGCTGTTTCTGATGAAGCTGTACCAGGGCCAGCTGAAGGAGTCGGAGATCGGGGAGCAAATCACCCGCTACGGCTTGGGGGAACGGGTGAAGCAGTGGGACAGGCTGGCCGTAGTGGCCATGCAAACCGATACCCTGGAGGGAACCCCGTATTCCCCGGGGGATGCCGATCTTCTTCTGTTTGCCTCCAATAATATTGTAGAGGAGAGTCTGGGGCCGGAGATTTGCTTTCCTCCCGTCACTCTGGACCAAACCCAAATTACCCTGATCGGGGCGGCAGGGATGACGGAGGAGGCGTTCCGCCGGCATGTTTTTGCCCTGACTGAAACCATGCGGAGGAACATCGAAGCTTATTTGAAGCTGTCCATCAGTATGGGCATCAGTCTGCCCTTCGGAAGTGTGCGGGAGTCCGCGCGGGGGTACAGAGAAGCGGCGGATGCCCTGAAGCACCGCCTGAAGCTGGGAACAGGGGTAACCATCCATTTTGCAGACGTCAACCGGGGCCATCATTCCGCCTTGTACCATTATCCGCGGCAGCTGCTGCATGAGCTGACGGATGCGGTGAAGCTGGCGGATGAGGAAAAGGCGCTTGGAATATTGCATCAATGGATGGAGGAAACCTTCTCAGCTGAGCGCAGCCCGGGTGAATACCAGATTGCGCTGGTCCGCCTCCTGAACGATTTGATGATCCTCATGCAGGAGTCCGGGATAACGCTGTCCCAGCTGGAGGCGGAGGAGTATGCCCAGCTGTATAATGAGCTGCTCCAGCTGTATGTGCCAGGGGAAATCGAAAAATGGTTTGCCCGCCGTCTGGTGGCACCTTTGGCCCGCATCTTCCAGGAGCGGGGGGATTCCCAGTACCGCAATCTTTCCGAGGCTATGATCGACATGATCCACAAACGGTTTGATACGGATTTCACCCTGGAGGAATGTGCTTCGATCCTGCACTACAACACCCATTATCTCAGTGGTGTGTTCAAGCGAGAGACCAACCAGCTGTTCAGCGAATACCTGGCAGCCTACCGGGTTCATATGGCCAAACGGTGGCTGTTGGAAACGGATATGCCCATCAAGGACATTGCCGAACGCCTGACCTATAACAACTCGCAGAACTTTATCCGCTTTTTCCGGAAGCAGGAGGGGATCACCCCCGGCCAATACCGGGAGCGGAACCGGCAGGACGGCGGAGGAGCCGCATCGCCAACCAAATGAGTCCGGCTCCAACCAGAAGGCTGATAGTGTAAATCGGCCAGTAGGTCCATGGGGAGATAAACAGCTTCAGAATACCCGCGCTGACGAGAACATAGTGGAGGCCGAGCAGAACAGCCACAACTGCCAAGGTCCACCGGAGCTTCCGCGTCCAATAAATGGCGTTTGTCAGGAGGATCCCCTTCAGGAAAACATACGGAACCGTGAAGGCAACATCATCCCGTGTTGGATTTTCAAAAAATCCCGGCTCGAAAATACCTATGTTCACTAGCATTCTTACAAATGCCAGCGTATTTAGGACACTTAAGGAAAACATCAGCAGGCTGACGTATTGGAAGAGGCGGTTTCCGTGCTCAACTCGGCGCGCCCAAAAGCTAACCAGCCAAAAGAAGAAAATAAACGCGACGAAGGAGTAAGACAGTCTCCACCATTCATGCTCATAAATTCCCAGCCTCAAAAACAGCCACTCAATCCCAACCATTAAACAAGAAAATAGGATGGCCCAGCGGAACCTCAGCCGGTAAATCACCATGGCCAGGCCTAGGGTAGGGACCGTCAGGAAATTGGAGATAAACGCACCCATCATGCTGTCCATATACGGGTCTGGCAGCATCCGGGGATGATAGGTATAGGAATGGAACAGGACCAGAATGACATATTCGAAGACGTAGATCATGCCGACATACGCTAAGAACAGGAATACAATGAAGTAGCTTTTAGTCCGGACAATAAAAAAGATGAGGGTAGCTAAAGCTATTAGGGCCAGCACCGCAAACGATACAGTATTCATCATATTTTGGGGTCCGTCCTTTATAGGTGTGTTGGACCGGAGAGTGTGCACCCTCCAAAAAGGCCTAATTAGCAGTATGCCCCAAATGTAAAAACCCATGAATTTTACTACACATATATTAGTCGCTTGACAATAGTAAGTAAATAACTCTATAATACAGATATACGAAATGGAGGGATCACAAATGATTAACGTCTATCCTGCAGCAGACAGATTCTCCGCAGACCATGGTTGGCTGCAAAGCAATTTCAGCTTTTCCTTTGCCGAGTACCGCGATCCGGACAATATGCATTTTGGTCCGCTCCGGGTGTTCAACGATGATTTTGTCGCCCCGCTGAAGGGCTTCGGCTCCCATCCCCACAAGGAAATGGAGATTGTGTCCGTCGTGTTGAAGGGGGAGCTCCAGCATCAGGACAGCACGGGGAACCGGGAGGTGCTCCGGCGTGGTGAGGTTCAACGGATGACCGCTGGTACCGGGATTGTCCATTCGGAGATGAATCCATCGGCGGAGGAGGAAGTGAACTTCCTCCAGCTGTGGTTTATGCCCGGCGAGCAGGGCTTGCAGCCATCCTACGAGCAGATCGCCTACGATCTGTCCGCCATGAAAAACCGTCTGCTGCCGGTTGTCTCCAACACAACCCATTCTGACAAAACTGTGTTTATCCACCAGGATCTGACCCTCTACCTATCTGAGCTGGAGGCAGGGCAAACCCTCACCTTCCGGCAGGAAGCAGGGCGCCGGATTTACCTCTTCGTTATCGAGGGCGAGCTGACGCTGAACGGAGAGAAGCAGCTCGGGAAGCGGGACGCCGCCCGGATCAGCGAAGTGGAGGAGCTGAACCTGCAGACAGCCGCGGGAGCAAGCTTCATGCTAATCGATCTGCCGTAACACGAACAAGGACGCTCCCAGTGGAGCGTCCTTTAATGTGTGATGTTCAGGCAGACGTCATCAGACCATCATGTCGCCGATTCCCGTGCGGTCGATATCAGCCTTCATTTGATACAACGTTCTGAATTTGCTGTAATGCTCTGCCCATACAAGAATATAGGGACTGGTCACAAACTGGTCTACACCGCCGGGAATCTCCAACTGGCAGAGCTCCGGGGACAAGGAGGCTGTCAGTACTTTCTCCAAGGAGCTGTAGGAACGGTCCTGCAAACCACGGGCATAGGGATGCGAAGCTTCCAGCTTGACGGGAGCCGTAATTCGGAGCTGGTTATGCAGGTCTGCCAGCTCCTCCAGAACCTCTTCGATCCGGTGGACAGCCTGGGCAGCATTCGGCTCCAGGATGGCCGCTTCCAGCATCCGGCCTTGCCGAGCGGCGGCAGGACCAATCCGGGCAAGTTCCCGGGATATCCACTTATAGGTGCCAGGACGGTATTGTCGATTGTACAAAAAGATCAGCTGCACCGCTTTTTCCGCCAGCCGGTTGAGGGCAAGCCGGGCGGAGAAGGAGTCCCCCCTGCGGTCCGCGAGTACCGGCACATACAATCCTCCAAAGTGGCTCCAGGCCTCCTTCAGCTTGTACAGCCAAACCCCTTCCGGCAGATAAGCCAGCCTTTTGCGCAAGGCGGTAATTTCCCCCGGAGGGTCTATAAATATCCGCCCCCGAGTCCATTCCAGCAGCTTCTGCTCGGGGATAACCAGCCAATCCACCCAGGCTGGCTCCGCAGCAGTCATTCCCAATTGGATGTGCATGTGGCGGGAAAGGGTTGTGATGGCGACATGATGCAGACCGGTGCTGTCCTTATGAGGAACAAGGACCTCCCCGGCTTCATCCGGGGTAAACCGGGCCGGACAGCCTCGAAATGAGACGGGTACTTCTTCAGTCAAGGCCCGGTCCAATCCGGCAGCATGCTCCGCATAATCTCTTTCGGTTAGCCAGATATGGCATCTGGCTCCCCACTCGTGATCGCGGGACCATTCATCATCATGCCCCAGCACATCTGAGCCGTACCCAATCAATCCGGCTGCGTGCCGCTCCAATAAAGTCGGAAAGCGGTGGGCCATAATCGGCCTTACCACCTCCCAATAGAATGCTTCGCAAAGATCAAGTCCTTTCACTGATATGCTCCTTTTGCAGGCGCGCCTTGCAGATATACCGGTACCCCTATCTTACCAGTTTGCTCCAATTTTACTAGACTGTTCATAACGGTTGTGTTATCATTTAGATTGAAGTCTTGGTGGAAATCCGGACTCTTTTTTATAAAACTAAAGCCTGATGCGATCAGGCTTTTTTATTTATATACGGGAATGAGGGAAGCCAATGAGGATCGTCGGATTTGAATCTTCCTATGCAGAAGCCGCGGGCCGCCTGCTGGCTGCGCGCCATGCGGCTGAGAGGCAGGGCACATCTGTCCTGCAGCAGAGGTTCGAGGAACCGGAGCAGGCCGCCCGGATGATAGAGGATCTTCTGGCCCCGCCGGGAGCCGTCGGAGTGGCTGCGTTCCGGGGAGAGAAGTTGGCCGGTTATCTCATCGGCAAGCTGGAAACAGATAAGCTCCGTGAGCGCCATGTATGGGTGGCCTATGCCGGAGCGGCGATTGCCGAAGGGGAAAGTTCGGAGCTGTACCGTGATTTGTATGCCGCCGCTGCGGCGGAATGGGTGAAGCGCGGTGCCTTTCGGCATTATGCGCTGGTGCCTGCCGGAGATGCCAGAGCTATGGACGGGTGGCTGCGGCTGGGCTTCGGGTATGAACAGGTGCATGGGGTGCAGACGATTCCCCCGGAGCTTGAATTGCCTCAACGGGCCGGCGGTATAGAAATCCGTCTGGCGCGGAAGGAGGACGAAGCAGCTATACGGAAAGCGGCGGTATATATCATGGAGCATCAGGCTCAGGAGCCTGTCTGGGGTGTGGCTTATGCCGAAGACCGGAAGAGATTTGAGGATGGTTATGCGGCTCTCATTGACGATGAATCCGGGTTTTTATGGGTGGCTGTCCAGGACGGCGAGCTGCTTGGATTTCAGGCCTTTTTTCCGGCGGAGGAGTCGGAGTCCGATATGATGATGCCCGGCTCGTGCATCTGCCTGGAGGTGGGGGCCACTGCTCCCCATGCCCGGGGGTTGGGTGTGGGCAAGTCGCTTACCCGTTATGGCCTCGTCCATGCGCGCCAGGCAGGGTTTGTGAACTGTGTGACGGATTGGAGAATCACCAATCTGGAGTCCTCACGGTTTTGGCCCCGACGCGGCTTCGCGCCTTATGCGTATCGCCTCGTTCGGCAGGTGGACCCGCGGATTCTGTGGGCTACCGGCAGAGAAGGGTAACAACCGGCCTTGTATAGGGATGTGGGATGAAAATCCTTTTTGGCGTGTTGCATTCCTCCGCAGCCCGGTATAGAATAAATCAGAGAAATCTTGGAAACCTGATTTTTTATAGTGAATAAGGGGTGAGAGTATGAAGCGCCAGCACCGGATACGGACCTGTTCAGTCTCAGCCCGGAGGTTGGTCATTTCATATATTTGCTTCATGGGGACACTAAAGCGGCAGCCGCTTTAGTGTTTTTTTATTTGATAAGGAGGCGGTTGTATGACCAGGTACAAACGGGTATTGATTAAGCTGAGCGGAGGGGCGGTGGCTGGAGCATCGGAGTTCGGATTCGAGCCGGAGCGGCTGGACCATATCGCCAACGAGATTCTGTCTGTGGTAGAGTTGGGGGTAGAGGTGGGGCTGGTTATCGGGGGCGGCAATATCTTCCGCGGCAATATGGGGGAAGCCTGGGGAATCGAACGGGCGGAGGCGGACAACATCGGGACGTTGGCCACTGTCATTAACAGTCTGATGCTGCGGGGAGTGCTGAAGTCCAAAACCACCCGGGAGGTCCGGGTGATGACCGCCATTCCCGTTGCATCCGTGGCAGAGCCTTACATCCGGTTACGGGCCGTGCACCATCTGGAAAAAGGCTACATCGTCATTTTTGCCGGAGGCAACGGTCAGCCCTATGTAACGACGGATTATCCCTCTGTGCAGCGGGCCATTGAAACCGGCTGCGACGCGCTGCTGGTGGCCAAACAAGGGGTGGACGGCGTGCTGCATGCCGATCCCCGCAAGGACAAAACGGCGCGGCGGTTCGTGTCCCTGCACTACAATGACGTGCTCTCCCGCGACCTGCGAGTGATGGATCAGGCGGCATTCATCCTCGCCCGGGACTACGAGCTGCCCATGCATGTATTCAATTTTGACCAACCCGGCTCCATGAAGGCCATCTGTCAGGGCATTGACCGCGGCACTTATATCAGCAGCCGTTCGGTGCTGGAGTTGGAGTAACCATCGACAACAATAAAGGAGAACATACGATGCACACCAAAGAAAGCCTGTTCAAGCAACTGGAGGAAGCCCAAATTCCCAAGGAGGGGACTGTGCTCATGCACTCCTCCATGAAAAGCATCGGCCAGGTGGACGGCGGAGCGGATACCGTCTTGGATGCGCTGTCCGACTATATGAAGGACGGCCTGCTTGTGCTGCCCACCCATACCTGGTCCTATATCAACGCGGACAACCCCCGCTATTCGGTTGAGGATTCCCCCTCCTGCGTGGGTATTCTCACCGAGCTGTTCCGCAAGCGCCCCGGGGTGATCCGCTCGCTGCATCCTACCCATTCGGTTGCGGCCTTGGGACGGGAGGCGGCGGAATATGTAGAGGGGGCAGAGTGTTATGATACCCCCTGCCACCGGGAATCCCCCTGGGGCAAGCTGCTGGACCGCAAGGCTACCATTCTGCTGGTGGGGGTAGACCTGAAGCGCAATACCTTCATCCACGGGATCGAAGAGTGGGTGGACATTCCCGGACGGCTGACCGACGGGCATGAACCGCTGGTCACCGTACTGCCGGACGGCAGGGAAATTCCCGTACCGTCCCGCCGGCACTGCGGGCTCCGCTGGTCCCTTCACTTCTGGAAGGTGGAGGGAGTGCTGGAGCGTGCGGGAGCCATCCGCCGGAGCCAACTGGGGGATGCTCTCATGTGGGTATGCGATACGGTCCGGATGAACGAGGTGCTGTCGGACATGCTGAAGGAGAATCCGCATCTCTTCTCCGACAATGAGCCGCTGCCGGGAGAGCCTGCATCCTCTTAACGCATTGCCAAATCCTTCAATCGTCGGGAATGGAGAAGGAAACTCTCGTCCCTTCATTAGGCCCGCTTACAATGGACAAACCCTGGCCGTACAACTGGATCAGACGCCGGTTGGTGTTGAAAATACCGATGCCGCCGGTTCCCTTCCGGGTCGGCTCCAGGAGCTGGTCAATCTTCCCTTGGTCCATACCCTTGCCGTCATCCCGGACTTCGAACCGGACGGCATTGTTTTGCCGGGAAATGCGGATGTATAACGTGCCTCCCTTGGATCTGCTGAAAATTCCGTGTTTGATGGCATTCTCTACCAGCGGCTGCAGCGTCAGGGGGGGCAGAAGCGGATTAAGGTGGGGCTCCACCTCCCACACCACGGTCAGGGTGTTTTCGAATCTTTCCTTCTCAATATACAGATAGGCCTTAACCAGCTCCAGCTCATGGGAAAGCTCCACCAGTTCGCCCGTATTCATAAAATCAAAGCTCACTCTCAGATAGGTGGCAAAGGAATACACCAATTGCTGCATTTTGGCTGTGTCCAGCTCGCTCAGCGCCATGATGGAGTTGAGGGTGTTAAACAAAAAATGGGGGTGGATCTGCGCCTGGAGATAAGCCGCCTCCATCCGCAGCCGCTCGTTGACGGATTGCTTCAGCCGGATCAGGGCGCTGATCCGGTATCTCAGCTCCAGAGCATCCACAGGCTTGGTCACGTAATCATTGGCTCCCGATACGAAGCCGGTATAAATATCGGCGGGCTGGCTGCGCGCCGTCAGGAGCAGCACCGGGAGCTCCGATACCGAGTACAATTCCCGGACCCGCTGCGTCAGCTCATAACCGGACATAAAGGGCATCATCACATCGGCAATCAGCAGATCCCACTTGCGGGTCCCCAGGAGCTTCAGCGCGTCACGGGCGGAAGTGGCTGTGGTGACGGAATAAGGCTCTGTAGAGAGGATGCCCGCCAGCACCGTCAGGTTCACCGGGTCATCATCAACCGCCAGGATTTGGGCTTTTCCGTTATGCCAAGGCACCGGCAGAGGGCCGGGGTCCGTAACCTTGCCGGCGTTTGCATTCAGGAAGAAGGGCTCGGCGTTTCCCGTCACTTCAGGGGAGAGGCCGGGCTCTTCCTTTTGCGGCGCGGAGGAACCGGCTGTATCGGCCACGGGCAAATCAAAGCGGAAGACGGAGCCCTTGCCTTGCTCGGAGCAGACCGTTAAGGCTCCGCCGTGCAGCTCCACCAGCTGCTTGCAGATGCTGAGGCCAAGCCCGATGCCCTTGCCGTCGTCAGCTCCCTCCGGGCCTTGCTCATACGGCAGGAATACCCGTGCCCGGGTTTCCGCATCCATTCCCATCCCCGTATCGGAAACATGAACCAGCAGGCGCCTGTCCCGCTTTTCCGCAGAGACAGTAATAAAGCCTTCCTCCGTAAACTTAAGTGCATTGTGCAAAAGATTGTACAGGATTTGAATCAGTCTTTTCTCATCCGCCATAACCGGCGGCAAGGAGCCAGGTATGTCCGTTTCCATCTGAATCGCCTTACCCTCCATCATAAATTGAAGCATGCCGATCACTCCGGGAACTACGGCTTGGATCAGCACAGGCTTTTGCTGCAACACGATACGCTTCTCCCTCAGCCGGGCGTCATCCAGAAGATCGTCCAGCAGGTCGGACATGCGGCGGCTGATGGTAATCAGCAGCTCCATATCCCGGAAGCTTTTCCCGTCTATCTTGTCCTTCTCCTTCTCCGCTACGGTCCGGGCAATATTCAAAATCCCGTGTAGAGGCGTTCTCAGCTCGTGGGAGGTATTAGCCAGGAAGTGATCTTTCCGCTTATCGGCCCGGCGCAGCTGTTCGTTCAGGACTGCATTCTCCCTCGCGTGGAGGTAGTACTTTTTGAACCAGTACGCGCAATAACCGATAATGGCAATAATGATATCCAACGGATAAAAGACGGGACAGGACGTGTTCCACAGCCCCCAAGCCGTGTCGTTCATGATACCCGCGGCGGAGAGGAGAAAGTATGTGGTGCCGTCACCGGATTGCCTCCGGAAAATCATGGTGCCGAACATACAGGCAAACCAAAGAAAGGGAAGCAGATAAAACATGTGATAGATTCCCAATGCCGTAGAAATATGAATCCAAGGAGCTGGTGCAATCAAAACAAAGCCGGAATAGGCCAAAAGCGCTGCGGTAAACAGACGGATCGGCATATTGGCGGCGGGAGCGGAGGATAGCCGGCGGAATAACAGCAGGATGAGATAGGCATACCACACATAGGAGAGCAGCCGGATTTTCAGAGCCCCTGCGTAATTGACCGGCAGCCATAACAAGAGAATATTGTCATTGCCGACGATAACGGATACGGCCACCAGCAGGGTAAGCAGGCAGACAAGCAGTAAGGTCCGCTCTTGAGTATGAAATGAAAAAAGTATAAAGGCATACAGGGCATGCAGCAGGAGCACCAGGAAAACCATCAACTGAAAGCCGATGGAATACCAGCGCACAAAACTGATGGAGGCCTGAGAGCCGAAGCGGAGAGTGTGCAGGATACCACCGTTTACCGGGTTTTCGTAGTTGGCCACATGAATCAGGACATCAAGCTCATCAACTCCTTCCACGTCATAGCAGGTGGCCGTGTATGAGATGCTTTTCGGCGAGTACGAATCATCCCCCTGACGGGAATCCCGTTTTTCGTCCATATCTGTCCCGTTGATGTATACGGAGGACGAGGCCTCCACCCCGGCCATCCAAATGGAAAGGGGGTTTTTGACGGGATCAATCAGAATGCGCAGCCGGTAAGTGCCGGTTCCGTAGGCCTTGCCGGAGGCGTCGGATACGAGGCTGCTCCAGTCTCCCGGTACCTGAATGGGCCGGAACCCCGTCTCCAGCTGGGGAAGCTCATCCTGATATACCAGCCTTCCCGGGTAAAGCTGCCATTCGCCATCCAGCCTAAAGGTCGGGGACTGCTCCAGATTGCGGCCCCGGAGGTCCAACACGCCATTTACAGCGGAGGCTTGTTCCGAGGAAGGGAAGATGCTCCCCCACATCATCCGTAACCCGAACAAGAACCCGACAAATAGAAGGACAAGAAGAATGTTTTGGAAGGGTCTATTGTTTAAAATTGGAATCATGCCCATTATTTCGGCACGTTCCGCTGAATTCCTCTTTTGCGTGGCTAAACCCCTCCTCTAATTTTTCCTCCGCTGTTTCCGTCCCAAGATGACGAAACTGTCACCTTCCGCTGTCCTAAAGACATGGTTAGAAATCCGCCTTCCGGCTATAGTAGGTAACAGAATAGGAGGAAGCGCCATGGAACCTGTAATCCGCACCAAAAACCTGACCAAGCATTACGGCAATACGCCGGTGTTGAGGAACCTGGACCTGACCATCACCGCCGGGGAGTTTACCGCCGTGATGGGACCGTCCGGATCGGGCAAGTCCACTCTGATGAATGTGCTCTCCACCATTGACCGCTTCTCCGGCGGAGAGGTCTGGGTGAAGGAGCAGTCCCTGCTGGATTTGAATAAAAATGAGCTTCGGCGGTTCCGCCAGGAGCATGTAGGCTTTATTTTTCAGGATTACAATCTGTTGGATACCTTGACGGTCAAGGAGAATATTCTCCTTCCCTTATCCCTGCGCGGATTCAAAACTGGAGAGATGGAGGCCCGGCTGGGTCCCTTGGTGTCGGCGCTTCAGATCGGAGAGGTGCTGGAGCGGTATCCCCATGAGATATCCGGGGGCCAAAAGCAGCGGGCCTCCTCCGCACGGGCTCTCATCACCAAGCCGGACATTGTGTTCGCCGACGAGCCTACGGGAGCTCTGGATTCACGCTCGGCCACCCAGCTGCTGGAACAGCTGGCCCAGCTTAACGGCTCCTTCGGCACCACCATTCTCATGGTGACCCATGACAGCTATGCGGCCAGCTATTGCCAGCGGGTTATTTTCCTGCGGGACGGTTCGGTCGTCAATGAATTGTATGCCGGCGGGCAGAGCCGGAAGACCTTCTATGAACGGATTCTGGACACCCAGAGCATGCTGGGGGGACAGGCGGGATGAAGCTCTTCGACCTGACCCTGCGCAATGTCCGCCGGAATTTTCGCCTGTATACCATTTATCTCGTTTCCATGATCATAGGGGTCATCATCCATTTTACGTTTTCGGCATTGATGTTTAATCCGGATATTCTGGATATGGTCAAGAACCGGGGCAATTTTCAGAACGGCATCAGGATTGCCTCCGTCGTGGTATTTGTGTTCATTATTGTGTTTATCCTGTATGCCAACTCCTTCTTCATGCGGCAGCGGCAGCGTGAATTCGGCCTGTATCTGCTCTTGGGGCTATCCGAACGGCAGATTACCTGGATGGTTTTCTATGAAACCTTGATCCTGAGCGGCATCTCCCTTTCGGCAGGAATCCTGCTGGGTGGATTTCTCTCCAAGCTGTTCGGGATGCTGCTGATGAAGCTGATGCAGTATGAAGAGACCGTGTCCTTCTCCTTCCCGCTGCAGGCCATCGGCACTACAGTGGCGCTGTTCCTGCTGCTGTCCGTGATCATTGCCGTCCAGAGCCATATCGCTATCCGGCGGGTGCAGCTGGTGGAGCTGTTCCATGCCGGGGAAACGGCGGAGAAGCCGATCCGGTCTTCCCCTGTCCTGGCGCTGCTGGCTGTTCTTCTGCTGGGCGAGGCGGTGTTTGTGTTAAGCCGGGGGATGAATTCCGCCCTTTGGCGGGAGCATGCTACGGTTTGTATGATTCTGACGGCTGTGGGGGTAATCGGGGGAACCTATCTGTTCTTCCGGCAATTCTCCGGATGGATCTTGGGCGTGATTTCCCGCAGGAGGCGCTACTATGAGGGCAATACCATGCTGTGGACGTCCTCTCTCCGCTTTCAGGTGCGGGGGAATACCTCCAATCTCACCTTTATCACGCTGGCAGGGGCGGCTATTATTCTGCTGACCAGCTTTGTGGTGGTGAACTACCGGGTGCAATTCGACGCTGTGCGGATGAATGTGCCCAACGGCATCGCCTTCGAATATCCGGGTGAGCGGGCCAGTGCAGCCATCCGCAGCACTATTGAAGCGTCAGAGCATCCGGTGAAGGATTACCGCAGGCTGGAGCTGATCCGCACCCAGGCCGTGACGGACCGGAGCGTGGCATTCGAGAATCCGCAATATTACGAAGAGCCGGTTCTCCTCATGGCGGCAAGGGATTATAACAGCCTGGTTGCCTGGCGCGGGGATGATGAGCGGGTGCAGCTCCGGGGAGAGGAGGCGGTTTCTCTGTCCCAGGGAACGGATCTGGCCCGGACGTATCCGCCTGAAGCGCAGCCGGAGTTTGTAGTGGGTGCGGCTTCCCGGACTACACTCCGGCTGGCAGAGATGAAGGATTACGCTCTGCTCGGCTGGGCTACCATTCCCGGCCATTCCATGGAGAAGAAGCCTGCCGTCATCGTGATCTCCGATGGAGCGTTCGAGCAGGCCCGTCAGGCGGGTGAAGCTGTTATGCTGGAGCTGTACCAGATCCGTGACCCGGAGCATGCGGAGGATTTGTCGGCGGAGGTGTACCGGCTGGCGGGAGAAGGGGCCCGGCCAGGTTGGTATTACTCCTCCTATGCGGATGTTTATTCCATCCAGATTGAGAGCTCGTCGCTGCTCCTGTTCGCGGCGGCCTTCCTGGCTCTGATCGCCGTATTCGCCCTGGCCAGCGTGGTCTACTTCCGCCAGCTGAAGGTGGCGGCGGAGGAAGCGCGGCAGTATGCCGTCCTCCGCAAGCTGGGTGTGGACAACCGCCGGATACGGAGCGCTATCCGCAAGCAGCTGGTGTTTATTTTTGCTCCTCCGCTGATTTTGGCCGTGGTATTCAGCTGGCTGGTCATCCGGTATTACATGCTGGAGTCGCTTCAGGATTTCCCTGATCTCCCCGGGATTGTCCTGGTTATTCTGGGCATATACGGTCTGGTTTATCTGTTCTTTTATCTGTCCTCCGCCAGTCTCTATTACCGGATCGTCAACCAGCGTTAAACCAATAAGAAGCCCTGATAGACCGTCTGCCGGCGGTTCATCAGGGCTTTGTTGGTGCAACGGTATCCAGATAGGCGTCATAATTGCGGGGGAAATGAACGGTCATTTCCGTAAACCGGCCCACCTCCGAAGCACAGGTAATGTAGTGCCCCAGCTTCCTGGACAGCTCCTGGGCCAGATACAAGCCCATGCCGGTGGAATGGGCGTAGGCTCTCCCGTTGGTGCCGGTGAAGCCGCGGTTGAACACCCGGGGCAGATCCTTCGGCTCAATGCCGATGCCGTTGTCCCGGATAATCAGCAGCCTCTCCTCTGTGGTGGCGGCCAAGGTAATGGAGATCTCCCCCTGGACGGCGGTATATTTCAGACTGTTGGTCAAAAGCTGGTTCAGGATAAAGGCCAGCCACTTGGCGTCACTTTGGACGGTGGCCGGAGCCAGGTCCAGCCGGAGCTGCACCTTCCGGGAGATGAAGGTTTTCGCATGGCTTTTCACCAGTTCCTTCACCAGCTTCTCCAGATCGCAATTCACCAGCTCATAATCCTGATTAAAGCTGTCCAGCTTGGCATAATAGAGCGCCTGATCCACATAATGCTCAATCCGGGAAATCTCCTCCTCCAGGCTGTTCGCGTCCATGCCGGTCTGCTGCAGAAGCCGCAGCACGGAAATGGGGGTTTTGACCTCATGGAACCAGGAGACGATGTAATTGTAATGATCATTCTGGCGCGCCCGGACTTCGTTCAAGGTGCGGATATGCGCTTTCTCCCGGGTATCCAGCGCCTCCCGGCACAGCTCCGCCTCCAGGGACAGTGCGGCCGCTTCTGGTTCGTACAGCTGCCTGGCGGCCTGCAGGGTCAGGACATACCGGCGGATGAAAAAGCAGCCCCACAAGAGCACCAGCAGCGCCAGCCCGTACAAGGCGGTCTCCCCGCGCAAACGGGCGGCCGGATCGGCCGCAACCACCGCCAGCATAATGCCGTACCCCGCCAGAAAAACAGCCAGGTACGGCAGCTCATATTTGAAAAACCGCCACAGCTTCATTCCGCGATATACCCCATTCCTTTGCGGGTGGTGATCAGATCCTCCATCCCCAATTGAGCCAGCTTGCGCCGCAGGCGGTTGACATTGACGGTGAGGGTATTGTCATCCACGAACTGCTCTTCCCGCCAAAGGGCCTGCATCAGCTCCTCCCGGGACACAATTTTGCCGATGCTGCGCATAAACAGCTGCATGATGATGAACTCATTGCGGGACAGCTCCGTGCTTTTCCCCTGGTAATGAAGCGTGGAGTTGGCCACATTCAGCGTTAGTCCCCGGTGGGCCAGCTGCAAGCTCTCCTCGTGGTACAGATAATTGCGCCGCAGCAAGGCGTTCACCTTGGCTACCAGCACCCCCAGATCGAAGGGCTTCTGGACAAAGTCGTCGGCTCCCATATTCATGGCCATAATCATGTCCATATTCTGGTTGCGGGAGGAGAGGAACAAAATCGGCACCTTGGAGGCGGCTCTAATCTGCTGGCACCAGTGGTAGCCGTCCAGTACAGGTAAATTGACGTCCAGCAGCACCAACTGCGGGCCCAGCCGGTTGAACTCCGCCAGCACCTGGTCATAGGCTGTTACCTCAAACACCTGGAACTGCCACCTGCGCAGCGTATCGGCCACAATGGTACGGATTTTATCGTCATCCTCCACCAGCATAATGGAAAACATGGATATTCCCCCGTGGAAAAAGAATGCAATCATTTCCTCCAGTATACTAGCTGGCCCGGGGAAACACCAAGCTTATGCGGTGTGGCCGGGGAATGGATATTTTGCAGCGGGAGGGGGATAGTATTCCTGAAAAGGAGTGATATCCCATGAGTGCGGAACAGGAGCAGCTTGTCCGGGAATTATCCGATCAATTGTCTGCCTTCACATATAACTGGAGCATCTACTGGAGTACTTATTCCTTGTTCACCTGGCAGTTCTGGGTTTTGGCAGGGGTTGTGCTGATTCCCCTCCTGGTGCTGTTTTGGAGGTTGGACCGGCAGCGTCTCCTGCAGGTTCTTTTTTATGGACTGGGGGTGCATACGGTGGCGCTGTATTGCGATTTGTACGGCACCTCCCATGCCATGTGGGTGTATCCCTTCGTGCTGCTGCCGTTTCCGACAGCCAGCTTCGGGCTGGATGCTTCACTCATACCAGTATCCTACATGCTCATGTATCAGTGGACGGTTCACCGCCACAAAAACTACTACTTATACATGCTCCTGCTGTGCGTCGCCTTCGCCTTCGGAGTGAAGCCTCTGATGCAGATAACCCGGTTTATCAGGATTCGCGACACGACCTATTGGGAGCTCTTCCTGTTCTATGTGGTCATCGGCCTTGTGCCCAAGCTGACAACGGACTTGTTTCTGGCTCTCCAGCGGAAAGCGAAGAGCCGGGTTTAGCAAAAAAGAGCTGGTGGGGCCTTGCCCCTATGCCGATCCCTTAGCTTATTGCCGTCAGGACAGTGTCCTGGCGGTTTTCGGTTTGTCCGTATGCTTACCTGTATCCGCTGCCGGGTAAAGATGTGATACCGACAGAAAGCGGAAGGAGGAAGCAAAATGAAATGGAGCGGAAGAAGAGGCAGCGCCAATGTGGAGGACCGGCGGGGAATGGGCGGAGGGACGCTGGTGGGAGGCGGAATCGGCGGGATTCTGATCCTGCTGCTGGTAACCCTGCTGGGCGGCAATCCGGCGGATATCCTGGGCAATCTGACCGGTAGCTCCAGCCAGCAATCGGCTTATCAGGGCACGGCCCAGGAGGAGGAGCTGGCCCAATTTGTTTCCGTGGTCCTGGCCGACACGGAGGAGGTCTGGGAGGAGCTGTTCCGGGAGCGGGGAATGCAATACAAGGACCCGGTGCTGGTGCTGTACAGCGGAAGCGTAAGCTCAGCCTGCGGCCGGGCTACTTCGGCGGTAGGGCCTTTCTACTGCCCAGGTGATCAAAAGCTGTACATAGACCTGAGCTTTTATGAGGAGCTGCAGCGGACCTTCAAGGCCCCCGGCGATTTTGCCATGGCGTATGTGGTGGCCCATGAGGTTGGGCACCATGTGCAGACTCTTCTGGGCACCTCGGCCCAGATGGACGCGCTGCGCCAGAAGCTGAATGAAACCGAATATAACCGGATGCAGGTTAGAATGGAGCTGCAGGCAGACTACTTCGCCGGGGTATGGGCCCATCACGCAGAGGATATGGAGGTGTTGGAGGCGGGGGATATTGATGAGGCGCTGACGGCGGCCAATGCCATCGGCGATGATACCCTGCAGAAGCAGGCCCAGGGTTATGCGGTCCCGGACAGCTTCACCCACGGCACCTCCGAGCAGCGCAAACGCTGGTTTCAGAAGGGCTACGAAAGCGGCACGATTGAGGGTGGGGATACCTTCAACGCCGGTGAGCTTTGAGCAGTAAGGTCCTGGAAGACTTGTTTTAGGTATGACAAACTTCACAAGTCCCGAAACTTGACGACTTCGGGGCTTTTTTCCATTGATATATATTCAAATACTTACATAATTCGATAATATACTGCTTGATTTTTCAAATTATTTGGTATATATTGTAGAAAATTGCCCTAATACACACCATAATAATCCAGAATGGAGAGATCATTAATGTCTAACCAGAATTACGGAGTTGCGCTGAATACTTCCGAAAAAACCATTATTTCTCGGGCTTCCGGCTTTATTAAGGTAGAGGACGCTGCCGAAATTATCCGTCAGTTTAAGGAAGCTATCCAGAAGGTGAACACCAAGGAATATGCGCTGATTATCGACGGTAAGGATGCTAAGACTGTTTCCGCCGATGTGGTTCCGCTGCTTCAGGAGGTTATGACCTTGTACACTAACACTCCCTTCAAGGCCAAATACATGATTGAGCTGAGCTCGGGCATCCAGGCTAACCAAATCAAGCGGGTGGCCGGCGATCACAATGAGCTGGTGAAGATCGGCTCCGTGGAAGACGCTATCGCAGATTTCAAGAAGCTGTAAGAGAATAATCGAACAGAAATAACAAGCCCCGGGGGCGCCGTGATGCGTGCCGGGGCTTTTTTATGCATCGTATGAAGGAAATAGGGCCTATTTCAGAAGCGCACCGTCAAACTTGTACAGGAATGAGGAAATGATGTATCCGGCTCCGGCGGAGATGAAAACCACATTGTCCCCGTCCTTGATTTTCCCGTCTTGCAGGGCGTGGCTCAGTCCGAAGATGGGGCTGGTATGGCCGGTATAGCCGTACTTGTTCCCCACAAAGGTATACAGCCGGGGATCATCCTCCAGACCCAGGTTTTTCAAGGCTTCCTTAATGGCATAAATGGAGAATTGCGAGAAAATGATGTGGTCGATTTGCTTCAGCTCCAGGCCGTTGCGCTGGGCCAGCTCACGGATCAGGATGTTCCACTTTTCCGGCAGGAAGTCGAAATCCACCGGCTCCCAGCCGCCCTTGCGCTTAGCCAGGGGAAGGGACTCGTCATGGATGCGGGCCATGCCGCTGTCCGGCATTGTGGTCATGCGGTAATAGCTGCTGTCGGAGAAGAATTCGGAATCGATCACACCGAAGCGTTCGTCGCTTTCCACACGCTCCAGAACTACTGCTGCGCCGGAATCCCCCCACGCCCCGTAATACAACTCATCATCCTCATTGCACCAGGGAGAAATATGTACACTGCTCACCAGAAGAGCATAACGGAGCTTCTTATGGTCCATGTAGCGGTAAACCTGGTCGATAGCGGTAATCATACCGGTGCAGTTGGCATTGAGGTCGTACACAATATGAGCGTTTTTGGTTTCCAGCTCCCTGCTGATCAGAAGGGCGTTGGTAGGAATCAGGTACTCCGGGGTATCGGAGGCAAACACAATCATTTGAATCTGGTCAGGAGAGAGGTTGGCATCTTCCAGAGCCCGTTTGGCGGCGATGACGCCCATGGTAATGGCGGTTTCACCCGGATCGGCGTAATAACGCTCCTCACGGCCCAGATGCTTGTACAGGCTTTCCACATCCTTGCCCACCTTGCGGAAATGCTCAAAAATCACTTCGTTGGTCAGTTTGTTCTGGGGATGGTACGTGCCGACTCCGGAAATTCTAACATTAGAATGCTGCATCAGAATATCTCCCTCCACGAAATGGTTTCTACCTGCTCTTTATGTACTCCCATAACCAGCTATAAGGAAGCTTGGTGCATTATGCTTCTTATGGTTATAACTTAGTATAACAGGCACATCTTGGAAAATAAAACCGATAATAGTCGGCGATTTAGTAATAAAATCGCAGATTATTCGTCTAATTAATGGATTATTAGGAGGATATCAGAGTAATTTGGCGTTTTTTGGCCAAATTAGACAGTTATACCGTTAGATTCGTTATAAGCTGGGATAAATTATAGGAGAAGGCATCACTTCGGCTATCCAAATCAGAAGAAATAGTGCATACTAAAAATAAGGTACTTACAATAATTCGGCTTCTATGCCGTTTGGGAGGAATAGGTGTGGAGATTGGGATCAGCACATTCGTAGAAACTACCCCGGATGTGAAAACAGGGGTATTAAAAAGTCATGCGGAGCGGCTGGCGGAGGTTGTCGAGGAGATGGAGCTGGCGGACCAAGTGGGACTGGATGTGTATGGCATCGGGGAGCATCACCGCCAGGATTATGCCGCATCATCGCCGGCTGTGCTGCTGGCTGCCGGAGCGGCGAGGACCAAGCGTATCCGGCTGACCAGTGCGGTTACGGTGCTGTCCTCCGATGATCCGGTGCGGGTGTATCAGGATTTTGCCACCCTGGACGGCATCTCCGGAGGAAGAGCCGAGATTATGGCTGGCCGGGGGTCCTTTATTGAGTCCTTCCCTCTGTTCGGCTATAACCTGGCGGATTACGACGAGCTGTTCGAGGAGAAGCTGGAGCTGCTGCTGCAGATCTGCCGGGGCGGCAAAATCAATTGGAGCGGCAAACACCGCCCCGCCATTTCCGGGTTGGAGATTTTCCCGCGGGCGGTGCAGAATCCGCTTCCTGTCTGGATCGGAAGCGGCGGCAATCCGGAGTCGGTCATCCGCGCAGGCATGCAGGGATTGCCCTTGGTGCTGGCCATTATCGGAGGCAGCCCCTTCCGTTTTGCCCCGCTGGTGAAGCTGTATAAGCAGGCGGCGGCCCAAGCGGGCTTCGATCCCGCCAAGCTGCCTATTGCCTCCCATTCCCACGGCTTCGTTGGCCCAGAGGATAAGGCGGCAGCCGATTCCTTCTTCCCCTCCACCCAGGCGGCGATGAATGTGATCGGCCGGGAGCGGGGCTGGCCCCATTATGACCGGGCGGCGTATGATTATGCCCGCAGTCCGGAGGGAGCGCTGTATGTGGGGGACCCGGAGACGGTAGCCCGGAAGATCATCGCCCTGCGCAAGGAAGTGGGCATCACCCGTTTCTTCCTGCATCTGCCCTTAGGCACCATGCCCCATGATGAGGTGATGACCGCCATTGAGCTCTTGGGCACCAAGGTGGCGCCTATTGTCCGGGAGGAGATCACCCGCTGGGAAGCGGAAGGGAAGGCGGACTGAAGCAGACGAGGGGAAGCGGCGGCGTTTCCCTCCGGAAAACACAAATAACCCCCTCAGCTCCATGCTGCAGGGGGTTATTTGTCCTTGTGGCTAAGCAATGAATTCGTTCCTCCTCACAATCCATACCACTGACATGGCCTGTCAATTCGATGGTCACTTGCTGCCGGCGGCACTTGACTGCCTGAACCGGATAAGGATGGTTTACTCAAATACAACGTGCTTGTTTGCTCCTCCGTTTCTGACGGATTCGGATTCGCCCACCGAAAACTCCATGTCTTGCGCAGATGGCCTGCGTAGGCATTGCACTTGCTTGCTTAACCCTCGGTGCTTGCATCACCCTTCCGGAAGGTTTACGAAAAAATGTCCGCGGCTCCCAACCTTAGGCTTTACTGTTTGTGGAAACAGCCTCTCAGGGGAGATAGATGCAGCTTTACATCCGCTGCCAGCCCTGCCGCACTCTTTTCCTGTTAGGGATACGTCCCTTACCCGTTTCGCCGTTTGCCGGGTTGGCTTTCATTACTTTCGCTTCCTTTGTGGTGATGTCTATATCATAAGCCATCCCGGCGGAATTGAAAACCTCGGAAATCCGCCATTTCCGGCGATGGTTTTGAATTTTCAGTCTATTTCTCGCGTATATTCGCGTATCCTTACAATTTCTTAATAAAACGCTTACAAACCGTTGTCCATCCGAAGTGCGTTTACCGGACACCCCTCTATGGTATAGTAAGCAATAACCAAATTGAAGCGGAGGTGGGGGCCATGTACGGGCGGAAATGGGGCATCGGCGTGCTGGTGCTGTTTATTTGCTTTGCGCTGGCGCTGGGTCTCTTCTTCCGGTCCACCGCCCGGATCCGGGATATGGTGGAGCCGCTGGCTCCGCATGGCGGTGAAGCCCCCCGCAAGCGTATTGTGCTGGTGTCCCAGGAGCTGGACAACCCGTATTGGCGGGCGGTAGAGGAGGGGGCGCGGGCCGCCGGGGAGGAATACGGCATGGATATCGAATATACCGGCCCGTACCGGATCAATCCGGAGGAGCAGCTCCGTCTTCTGGATCAGGCTATCGCTTCAAGAGCGGATGGCATTCTGATTCAAGGGACGGGGGACCCCGGAAGCCGCGCTTTGGTTTCCAAGGCGGCGGAGAAGGGCATTCCGGTGGTGGCGGTGGATGCGGATGAGCCGGACAGCTGGCGGGTTGCTTACACCGGAACGGACAATGAAGCGGCGGGAGCGGCCATGGCGGAGCTGGTCGCGGAGGCCTCCGGGGGAGCGGGCCGTGTAGGCATCCTGGCGGGTACCCTCCGCGCCGACAGCCAGCGTCTGCGGGTGGAGGGTTTCCGCCGGGCCTTGGCCCGTTATCCGGAGCTGACCGTAGCCGGAGTCCGGACGACGGACATTTCCCGGCTCCAGGCGGCCAATGAGGCGGAGGTTTTCCTGTCCATGGAGCCGCCGGTCCGCTTTATCGTGGGCTTCAGCTCTCTGGACGGGCTGGGCGCCCTGGATGCTGCAGAGCGGCTGCGGCAGCCCTTGGAGCTGCCGGAGATCTTCGCCTTTGATGATCTGCCGGACACGGTGGCAGCCATCAGTCAGGGCCTGATCCGCGCCTCCGTGGTCCAGGAGCCGCGGCAGATGGGACGGGAGGCGGTGGTTTTGCTCCAGGCCAGGCTGAATGGCCAACCGGTGCCGGAGAAACGCTATACGCCGATCCGCATTCTTCAGGAGCCGCCGACTGCTGTGACGAAGGGCGGTGGCCGCTCATGACGGTCCGGCGGCGCCTTCTGGTGCTGGTTCCCCTATTGGTCGCGATGATGAGTGCGGTGCTGTTCCTGGTGTTTCAGAGCGGCCGGCTGGTGCAGGACGGGTACGGGCTGATGATGAACCGGCTCCTGCTGTATCAGGAGACGGTGCAGGCGGCAGAGGCCGGCATTACTGCATTGAACGAATATTTAATTCACCCCGCACCCGAAGAAGAAACCCGTGCGGGCATCGCCCTTGCGGAGCTGGAGCGGCTGCGCGGCTCCCTGGAGGGCCAGGCGGGCGGGCATGAATACGCCGCCTCCCTGAAGGGCCACGCCGGTATGCTGGCCACCCTGGGCGAGCAGGCCGGCGGCAGCTTGAGGGCTGCACAGTCGGGGCAGGTCTCCGCCGCCTTGGATCGGTACCGGGAGGCGGAAACCACCCTCGGCTATATCCGGGAAGGCGGCCAGCGTTTGGCCGGCCAGGAGCTGGCGGCATACCGTCCCTTGTACGCCGGCATCCAGGCGGAGAATGAGCGGCTGAACCGCCTGGGGATTGCGGTGTTTGCCATCGGCACCCTGCTGAGTGTAGCCATGGCCATTTGGGTGTCCCGGAGTGTGACGGAGCCGGTGAACCAGCTGGTCCGGGCGGCGGAGGCGGTGTCCTCGGGCAATCTGGAGCCGCGGCTTCCAGAAGCCCGTTCCGGCAGCGAGCTGGACACCCTGACCGCCTCCTTCCGTCAGATGCTGGAGGGTCTGCGGGCGTCCATTGCCAAGGACCGGCGGCTCTCCGAGCAGGAGCGGCTGGTGAAGACCTTGGAGCTGCAGGCGCTGCAGAGCCAGATTAATCCCCACTTTTTGTTCAACACCTTAAATTCCCTGTCCAAAATGGCCCTGCTGGAGGGTGCGGATAAAACCAGCGGCTTCACCGTCCAGCTTTCACAGCTTCTGCGCTACAATCTGCGCAGTCTGGATGCGGCCACTACCCTGCGGGAGGAGCTGGCCCATGTCCGCACCTATCTGGGCATTCAAGAGGCCCGCTTCCGGGGCCGGGTGCAGGTGGAATTTCAGGTGGAGGAGGAGGCGCTAAGCACCCCGGTTCCGCCGCTTTTGCTGCAGCCCTTGGTGGAGAATGCTTTTGTCCATGGGGTGGAAAGACTGGAGAGCGGCGGACAGATCAGAATTGTGCTGCGGCGGGACGGCAACGATACCGTCATTGAAATCGCTGATAACGGACAGGGCATGGACCCGGAACGGCGGGCGGCGCTGCTGGAGCCGGGAGGCGGACCTGTTGCGTCCGGCAGCGGCTCCACGGGGATGGGAGTCCGCAATGTGTTCCGCCGGCTGGAGCTGGCCTGCGGTCGGGAGGATCTGGTGGAGATCGACAGCGGGCCGGGACAGGGCACACGGATCCGAATGCGGGTGCCTGACCCCGTGGAGAACCTGCGCATCATGGAAGGAGGGGATGCCCATGTACCGTCTTCTCATCGCGGATGACGAGCCTTTGGAGCGGGAAGGACTGGAGTGGATCATCGGGAAATCGATGCCGGGCAGATTCACTGTCACCCATGCGGAGAACGGCCGGGGGGCCATTGAGCTGGCGGCGGAGGAGCGTCCGCATATCATCTTTATGGACGTGAACATGCCGGGAATTCAGGGACTGGAGGCACTTCGGGAAATCCGCTCCTTCCTGCCGGAGGCCAAGCTGGTGATGGTGACCGCCTACGATTATTTTTCCTATGCCAAAGAAGCGTTGTCCCTGGGAGTGAAGGAGTACATCGTCAAACCCGCCTCCCAGGAGGAAATTGTGCTGCTGCTCCAGCGGCTCACGGAGGAGCTGGACCGGGAGAAGCAGAAGCGGGCGGCGGAGCTTTTGCTGCAGGACCGGGTATCCCAGCTCCTGCCCCTGGCTGAGAGCGAGCTGGCCATGTCCTTGATGCTGCGCTCCCGTCCGGAAGGACCGGGCAGCCCGTCGCCGGACTGGCTGGATTTCCCTCTGGACCGGGGGCTGGCCGTGGTGGCCGCTATGCCCGCTGTGCCGGAGGCTGCGGAGCGGCGGCTCTACGACGCCTTCCGGCGGATGGCGGCAGGCTTCGGGCAGGGCATCACCAGCTCCCCGGTGGACCACCATTTGGCCATGTTCCTGCGGATGCCTCCGGAGGGGCAAGAGGCGGACTGGATGATCGGCGTCCGCCGCTTCGGGGAGCAGCTGAGGGAATATACCCTGACCCGGCTGGAGCTGTCTGTTTCGCTTGGCATCGGTACGCTGCAGGAGGGTGCTGCCGGGTGGCACCGCTCCTACTACGAGGCGGTATTTGCCTCCGGCGCGGCCCAACCGGGAGGGCCGGCGGTTTTCTTCGCCGATCTCAAGTCGGAGGAGCGCCTGCTGTATGAGGGGGAGCCGCAGGGGGAGGCCTCACGCAGAGAGGACCGCAGCTATGTGCTGGCTGCGATGGCCCGCATCCGCCAGGAGCGGGAGGAGGAGACCGCCACCCTGATGGATAAGGCCAAGGCCTTTATCCGGGCTCATTACACCGAGGAGCTGTCTCTGGAGAAGGCGGCGGATTACGTCCATCTCAACGCGTATTATTTCAGCAAAATCTTCAAGCAGCAGACCGGCGAAACCTTCATCGACTACCTGACCTCCCTGCGGATTGGCAGGGCCAAGGAGCTGATGGCCCAGGGCGGTTACAGCCAGAAGGAAATCTGTTATCTGGCGGGCTACAATGACCCCAATTATTTCAGCCGCGTATTCAAGAAAGTAACCGGCCTTACCCCCACGGAGTACCGGGACAGCCGCAGCGGAGAGGCAGAGGACGGGTAGGGAGGAGCGAAACATTTGTAAGCCGCATCATTTTGCCGCCCGCCTTAAAATAATGCTATTCCTCTTCCGGCTGTGAGCGGGAGCCGCCCGGATCACAAAGAAGTGCTGTGAACCCGCCAAAAACCTGCTGGAGTTGGCCCCCTTCCCCACATACAGCCCGCGCTATACTGGAGTGGAAGGAGGAATGACCGATGTATTCCGACACCATTCTTACACAGACGCCGGAAAAAGGCAGTCTCCGGTTTGTTATACTCGTATCCTTAGTTGCCGCGTTGGGCGGCTTTTTATTCGGCTTCGACACCTCCGTGATGTCCGGTGCCAACGGCTATCTCCGCCTGCGCTTCGGCTTGGGTGACGCCATGCTGGGCTGGACCGTCTCGTGCATCATCATCGGCTGTATTGCCGGAGCGGCCTTCGCAGGCATGATGGGCAACCGTTACGGACGCAAGCGGGTGCTGATCGTATCCGCCCTGCTCTACATCATCGGCATCGGCGGCTCCGCGCTGGCGGGCGGATTGGTCCCGTTTATCGCCCTGCGTATGCTGGAGGGTGTGGCTATCGGCATCAACTGCTCCCTGTGTCCCATGTACAATGCGGAGATTGCCCCGGCCAAATACCGCGGCAGGCTGGTGGCCATGACCCAAATGGCGACCGTTACCGCTATTCTCAGCGGCATGCTGCTCTCCTATTTCATTGCGGGAGCCGGCAATGAGGCCTGGAACATCACCTCCGGCTGGCGTTTTATGTTCGGAGCCGGTGTGGTGCCGGGCACCTTGTTTCTGATCCTGCTGTTCTTCGTTCCGGAAAGCCCCCGCTGGTTAATCCAAAAGGGCAGAGCGGAGGAGGCCCTGCCCATTCTGCTGCGGATTCACGGGAATACCGCCGCCCGGCAGGAGGTGCTGGACATTAAACGCTCCTTCGCCGAGGAGACCAAGCTTTCCTTCGGGGAAGCGGCCCGCCAGCTGATGAAGGGCAAAACCCGGAAAATCCTGGTTATCGGTACGATTGTGGCCATGACCCAGCAGATCACAGGGATCAACGCGGTGATGTATTATGCGCCGGAGATATTCCGGCAGACCGGCTCGGGCACCAGCGGCTCTCTTTTGCAAACTCTGCTGGTCGGTGTCGTGAATGTGGTGTTCACCGCCCTGTCCTTGTGGCTGGTTGATAAGCTGGGCCGCAAGCTGCTTCTCTTGATCGGCTCGGGGGTGATGACCGTAAGTCTGCTCCTGATCGGAGTGTCCTTTGAGCTGGGGCAAACCGGGGGTGTCGTCATTATAGTATGTATACTCGCCTATGTGGCTGCCTTCGCCGTGTCTCTCGGGGCGGTGGTGTGGGTGCTGCTGGCGGAGATGTTCCCCAACCGTATCCGGGGTGTGGCCACGGCTATTGCCAATATGGCGCTTTGGGCGATGAACTTTGTGGTCTCCCAGTCCTTCCCGTCTCTCCTGTCCTCCATCGGACCGGGCAAAACCTTCTGGATTTATGGAGCGGCTGCGCTGTTCACCTTCCTGTTTACCATGTCCCAGGTTCCCGAAACCAAGGGCAAATCCCTGGAGGAAATCGAAGCCATGTGGGAAAAAAACCACGCCTCCTTAGCGGATGAACGGGGCTTTGCCCCCAGCCTGCAGGAGAATTAACCGGACCCTACCCTTAAAATTACATGGTCTGTGCCGCAGGCCGGATATGTTATGGTAGCCTCGAAACCGGCAGAACCGGTTTGAGGGTCTTCTTCGATATTTCATCGAAATACGGTGCGGCGGGAACCGCAGCATGAGTCGCTATACGCTTGTTCACAAATTTGTAATAAATCCATTGCGGAAAGCCTGTCCCTGGGATATAGTAACGTTGAAGACCATTCAGGGCATCTGTCCGTGGAATGCCAGAACACTTCACCGGACAAGTCCACAGGAGGGAATTGCGATGGCTGAGGCAGGCAAAACCGCTGTCCGGATAGAAGGCCGGGAGTTTATTCTGGAGAAAACCTTTGATGCTCCGCGGGAGCTGGTTTTCCAGGCGTTTACGGAAGCCGGACACTTAAAGCATTGGTGGGGGCCCCAGGGCTGGAGTATGCCCCATTGCACCATCGACCTGCGGCCCGGAGGCGTCTGGCATTATTGTATGAAATGTGAGGACCCCGAGCAGGGGGATTTTTACGGTATGGAATCCTGGGGCAAGGGTGTGTACGGTTCGATTCATGCTCCTGAGGCACTTACCTATACCGACTACTTCTCCGATGCGGAGGGCAATGAGGCGGAGGGGATGCCTGCCACGGAGGTGGAGCTCTCTTTTGCTGCCGACGGGGACAAAACCCGGGTGGTGTGCCGCAGCATCTTCGATACGGAAGAGAGTCTGCGCCAGGTAATGGAGATGGGGATGGAGCAAGGCATCCTGGAAACCTGGAGCCGCTTGGAGGCCTATCTGCCTTCAGTAAAATAAAGAAGCCTTGCAGCAGGCCCGTCCATGATGGAACGGGTCCTTTTCTATTTCAGGCACATTCACAGCCAGCTTTCAGAAAGGGTTCAGGGGGCTTTCAGCTTGGCAGGATACTGTAGAGGTATTCCAAAGACTGAAAGGATGGGTGCAGAACATGCGTAACCCTTTAACCTCCAAATTGCTGTCCTTTGCCCTGTTGTCGACAGCCCTGGCCGCCTGCAGTGCGGCTCCGGAAAATGCAGCGACCTCGGCATCCGTCTCTGCAGCTGCGGGCTCCGCTTCTCCGGCAGCCTCCGCCGTCGTGGAAGGCAATGTGACGGCAAGTCCCGTAACCGCCAAAATGGTCACCTACACCTCTGACGATAACTATACCGACTGGACGAAGGAAAAACCTAATACCATCCAGCTAAATGGCAATACCGCCGCCATTACCGGAACCGGTGCAGCCGTGGAGGGCTCCACCGTTATGATCGCGCTCCCTGGTGTGTACGTAATCAGCGGTACGCTGAACGATGGCCAAATTGTCGTAGACAGTCAAGGCTCCGGAACAGTGAAGCTGGTGATGAACGGTGTGGACATTACCAGCAAGTCCAGTGCTGCCATTTATGTGAAAAACGCCGACAAAACGGTGGTTTCCTTACCCGACGGCACCGAGAACGTCCTGACGGATGCGGCGGAGTATGTCTACAGCGATCCCAAGACTGACGAGCCCAACGCGGCGCTGTTCAGCAAGGACAATCTAACCATCAACGGCACCGGGGCGCTCACCGTGAATGCTAATTTTAACAATGGCATCATGAGCAAGGATGAGCTGAGGATCACTGGCGGCCGCATTACGGTTTATTCCGTGGATGACGGTATTGTGGGCCGGGATATGCTGGCCGTGAAGGATGGCAGCATTGTGGTGGAGGCGCAAGGCGACGCCCTCCGCTCCACCAATGACGAGAAGGCGGACAAGGGATATATCGCTTTGTCCGGCGGGACCTACAAGCTGACCTCCGGCAGGGACGGCATCCAGGCCGCAGGCTCTCTGCTGATCTCCGGCGGGCAATATGCCCTTACCACGGGCGGTGGCAGCGCCAATGCGGCGATCAAGGCTGAGGACAGCCGGCAGCCTATGGGCGGCGGCTTCGGGGGCGGAGCACCCGCCGGGAATGGTGCGCCGGCTGGCTCCGGCAACGTGGCTCCGGTGGGCGGCTCCGCTGCTACAACAACCGCCGCAGCCACCACTGCCGCAGCCGCGCAAACCTCCAGCGCCAAGGCCATCAAGGCAGCGTCCGATCTGGCGATTACCGGAGGTTCCTTCACCATTGACTCCGCTGACGATGCCATTCACAGCAACAATACCCTGACCATCGGCGGTGGCGAGCTGAGCATCACCTCCGGGGACGACGGGCTGCATGCGGATTCCGCGCTGACGGTTTCCAATGGTACGATCTTCATCAAAAAGAGCTATGAAGGTATCGAAAGCAAGCAGATTACTCTGGCCGGGGGCAAAATCGAGGTCACCGCCAGCGACGATGGCATCAACGCAGGCGGCGGCAATGACGGCTCATCCGTAAATGGGCGCCCGGGACAAAACGGCTTCAGCGCCTCAGGCGACACGTGGCTGAATATTACCGGCGGCAGCATCGCCGTAAATGCCGCCGGCGACGGGCTGGATTCCAACGGGCTTATCAAGATGTCGGGCGGAACCGTTACCGTTAACGGCCCGTCGGACAACGGCAACGGGGCGCTGGATTACGACGGCACCTTCACTATGACCGGCGGCTCCCTGGTGGCTGCAGGCAGCTCCGGCATGGCACAGGCTCCTTCGGAGGAATCCTCCTCGTATTCCGTCATGATGAGCTTCTCTTCGGCCCAAAAAGCAGGCACAACGGTAACCCTGACGGATAAAAGCGGCCAGGTGGTGGCGTCCTTCACCCCCGCCAAGCAGTTCCAGACCATTGTGTTCGCTTCCCCTGGTCTCAGTAAGGACGGCACCTATACGGTTTATTCCGGCGGCACCGTATCCGGTCAAACCGAAGCGGGCCTCACCAGCGGCGGAACCCTCTCCGGCGGCACCAAGGTGGTGGAATTTACGCCGTCGGGTCCAGTGACTTACCTGTCGGAGACAGGTGTGACCACGAAGCCTTCCGGCGGCATGGGCGGCGGTATGGGCGGTGGCCGCATGGACGGCGGCAAGGGCGGCCAAGGCCAGATGAGCGGCCAGCAGAGCCAGCGCGGCCAGCGGCCGAACACGCAGGGCCAAACCGGGGGGCAGCAGTAGGGTCCCGGTGTCCTGCGCCCAAATCGCGAGAACCTCTGGGATTCTGCTCTACCGAATCTCCTCTACCGAACAGGAGCATCGCTATTTGGCTCCATGCGGGCGTTCTTAAAATCTAACGAATCTGTCGCACGCTATTCGCCGGTTTGATGGCATTTCTACGCCAAATCGGACAAATAGAGCGGCTAGGATTCGTTAGATTTTTTTCATGCCCATTTGGGCCAAATAGCATGTTACAGGTTCGTTAGGTCTGTCCTCCATCCCGTTTCCCCTAACCCATCGGCGGGCAGAATCGTTTCAATGATTTTTTCCGGATATTCTCGGGCTTGGGGCGGACATTTATAAGAATCGGTTATGATATAATGGTCCAGAAACGTTCAAATTTGAAGAAACGGAGCGTGCCCTGAAAGATGGACACCAACTGGAAACGAAGAATTACCCTGTTTCTTGCCACTCAGACCATATCCCTGTTCGGTACCGCGCTGGTGCAATACGCCATTACCTGGCATATTACCCTGACCACCCAATCCGGCAGTATGATGACCATCGCCATTGTGTGCGGCTTTTTGCCCACCTTCTTCCTGTCGCCCTTCGCCGGAGTATGGGCCGACCGCTATAACCGCAAGCGGCTGATCATGATTTCCGACAGCGCCATTGCGCTGACGACTCTAATTATGGCCCTGCTGTTTATGGCGGGGCATGAGTCCCTATGGCTGCTCTTCGTGATGTCGGCCATCCGTGCTTTGGGTTCGGCGGTCCAGACGCCTGCCGTCGGGGCGATTCTGCCGCAGCTGGTGCCCGAGGACCAGCTAACCCGTGTGAACGGGATCAACGGGAGTATCCAGGCCTTGATTATGCTGGTGGCCCCTATGGCCAGCGGCGCATTGCTGGGGTTGGCCCCCCTGTCCACCATCTTCTTCATCGACGTGGTGACCTGCTTCATCGCGGTGAGCACTTTGTTCCTGTTTCTCCGGGTTAAGGACCACGACCGGATGCAGAAGGCCCAGGAGGGCGGATATTTCGGCGATCTGCGGGAGGGTGTCCGGTTTATTGCCACCCATCCGTACCTCAAGCAGTTCTTTATTTTCAGCGGGTTTTTCTTCGTGCTGGTGGCGCCTGCCGCCTTCCTCACGCCGCTTCAGGTCGCCCGCAGCTTCGGGGACCAGGTATGGCGGCTGGTAGCCATTGAAATTACCTTTTCCGTAGGTATGATGCTGGGCGGGCTGCTTATTGCCTCTTGGGGCGGCTTCCGCAACAAGATCCACTCCATGACGTTGTCCGGTGTGGTGATGGGTGCTTGTACAGCAGCCTTCGGCTTGGTGCCGTTCTTCTGGATATACCTCGGTTTTATGTCCATATTCGGCTTGGCCTTGCCCTTGTTCAATACGCCCTCCACTGTACTGCTTCAGGACCGGGTCGACAAGGATTTCACCGGCCGGGTATTCGGGGTGTTCGGGATGATCAGCAGCTCCATGATGCCCATGGGGATGCTGGTATTTGGCCCGATGGCAGATAAGGTGGCTATTGAATGGATTATGCTGGCGACCGGCGCCCTGCTGATGCTTTTATCCCTCTTGCTGTTGAAGAATAAAGCTTTGTTAAAGGCTGGGTCGCCACTGGAGCCCGCTGCGGCGGAAACGGGAGCAACCTAGGGCAACTCCCTCTCGGAGCAAAAAAACGTCCTGCATTCTCCCCAGGGGAGGTTGTGCAGGACGTTTTAATTTTGGCCGGGTCCGTAATCGTACCCGCGCTCCGGATCAAACTCATGCTCGACCATTTCCGCCACCACCTCTGCGTCACCACCGGCTGCCGCTTCCCCGTCACCGGCCGCCGCCTCCAAAACCGCCAGTCTTGACTGGTCCTCCAGCAGCTGTGCGGCCTCTTCCTCCAGCAGGGAGGGTGGGGCGTTATCGCCCAACCATGCTTGGTCCAATTGACGGCTGCAGGCAGCGTTACTTTGCAGATAGCTGTAGATGATTTGCGCCTCATCCACGTCAAACCGGGTAATGGGGCCTTGTGTATCCGCCCCGGCAGAAACATAGGCGGACCGCACCCGTGCAGCGATTTCCCGGGCAAGAGCAGGCGTTGTATGTTCGTCGGCAGCAAGAGACAGCCGGTGATTCAGGAGCAGGCGGTTGCCTTTGATCAGGAACAGCTTGGCCAGGCCGCCGTCCATTTCCTCCAGCACCACTGAGATATGCCCCGTCTCCGCAAAGCTGATCATCTTCTCCTTTTGCAATAGATACGCGACTGCCCGGCCTTCATCCCTGTATCTGGCGGCGGCCTCAAAATCAAAACGTTCGGCGGCCCCCACCATCCGTTTTTCCATCAATTCGGGAATGTCGGTGCTCTGCCCCTCCAGGAACAGGATGATCCGGTCCACAATCGCCTCATAGGCCTCCGCTGCTTTGCCTCCGGCACACATGCCGATGCACCGTCCCAGCGCATGGTTCAAGCAGGGGCCGCTGCGGCCGGAAGGGTTGCTGCAGGCAATCCGCAGGCCTTCCTTGATGCCCTCTAACGCGCGTTCCACCGTGCCGCGGCTGCTGTAGGGGCCGAACCGTCGGAGGCCAACCTTATCCTCCGGACTGTAGCTGACAGAGAAGTAGCGCAGGCCGTTTTCCCTGGCCCGGTGGAGGGTGATGTAGGTGTAGGCCTCGGGGTTTTTCATTTTGCGGTTATAGGCGGGGCGCAGTTCCTTAATGAGGCGGCATTCCAACAGAAAAGCCTCAAATTCCGTATCCGTATGCCGGACCTCCAGATCACGGATATGGGAGACCAGCACCCGGGTCTTGGGGCTGTGGCCGCTGTTTTTGACAAAGTAGGACTGAACCCTCTTGCGGAGCTGCTTGGCTTTGCCCACGTAGATGATATTGCCCAGGGAATCCTTCATCAGATAAACACCGGGTGTAAGGGGAAGCGCCTTGACCTTCTCTTTTAATTGCTGCTGCATGCCAGCGCCTGCCCTCCCATCCGGCGGGTTTTTCGCCGTTTTCCTTAATGATAGGACAGACAGGGGGGCAGTGCAACCAGAGGGGCTTGAATTCCTAACGTGACGCGGCTGTATCCGGCGCCGTCCGACCCGGCCGGGCCAGCTTCACTAATTCGGCTTTGGCATCGCTCTTGCCCAGGATCAGGTCACGGATAATCTCGGAACCGAGTGTGCTGTACACCGTGCCGTTACCGCCATAGCCCAAAAGATAGTACAACCGCTTCCGCTCCGGATGCTGCCCGATAAAGGGCAAATTATCTCTGGATTCTCCGAAGACCGCTGCCCAGGCATATTCGATTTGGATATCCAGCATGGGAAAAAGACTCACCAGCTCCTGCTTCAGCGCCTCTGCCCGGCGGGCAATCAGTTCCTTGTTATGGGGCACCTCCGGCTTATCCTCATCCAATCCTCCCGCCACAATCCTTCCGTCCATGGTGGTACGCAAATAGAAGTACGGGCGTCTGGTTTCCCAAATCAGTACCCTGTCCTTCCACGCGGCTTCCAGATTCTCCAGAGGGCGTGTAGCGACGGCATAGGAGCGGTTAAGATCCACTCCGCTCTCCTCCAGCCCGGGAGGCTGGCTGTAGCCGGTGGTCACGATGACGTTTTCAGCGGTAAAGATGCCTTGGGGGGTGTGGACGCTTATGCCGTCCGGTCTGTCCTCCAGGGATGTGACCTCCGTACCCTCGAAGAAATGAACACCCTTTTGGTCCAAATATGTAAGGATAGCTCTGACGAACCGGAACGGATTCAGCTCCGCGTCCCCGTATGTAAGAAGTGCCGCCGGTTTCCGGAAGGGGTATCGCCGTGACACCTCATCCGCAGTCAGGTAGTCAACCGGGAAGCCGTTTTCGTGGAGGGCTTGAAATTCCTTTTGCAGCAGCTCCACATCCGGATCGACACTGGCAAAGTACAGACTGGCCCGGCGGATAAAATCTGTCGGCTCATGCAAAGAACGGGCAACCTGCTCCAGCCGGTCGATGGCCTTCACACACATCCGGTAAAACTGCACCGCCTTGGTTTCGCCGATCTGCTGCATAAGCTGGTGAAGCATGATGTCATTGGAGTATTGAATGAGCCCCGTGTTGGCCAGACTGCTGCCGCAGGCCATGGCACCCTTGTCCATCACCGCCACCTTGAGTCCTTCTTCGGCCAGAGTATACGCGGTTAAAGCGCCGGACATGCCTCCACCCACCACAATGGCATCATAGCGGGAAGCGGGCTCCCTTGGAGTCAGGCGGAGCGCCGAAGTTCCGGTAGTGTTCCAGTATAATGTGCCATAGTATAAATCCATCCCCATCAGCCTCCTGCTGGTTTTACCAATCCTTACCCTGGAGGAGCGGAGGCAAACCGCTGCTTCCTGCGGGACTGCTTGGTCCGCTGTTGTCTGCTCTGGAGCTGCTTACTTCACCGCTGCCCACCGCTCCTACTGCTGCCACTCCACCACTGCCGTTCCACGGTTGCTGCCCTGCGACTATTTACTCCAACGCTGTTTACTTCACCGCAGTCAGATCTGCCCCAGTCTGTTTCCGCATAGTTGCTCTCTCTATCACAGTCAGCTCCGGCTCGGCCGGACGCCCTGGCGCCTTTGTAGGATGTTCCTCGGGAGGGGAGGTCATACTCTTCAGCGCACGATTGGCCGCCGAAGTCGAAATTGGTGTTTTGGCTAAGATGAAAGTGGATTCGGCGCTGGGATGGAGGCGATCATTGGCCAGAAGGTAGGTGGCGCGCTCTAACGGAACTGGGAAACCCTTAGAGGGCGAAATCGGGTGTTTTGACAAAATAACGGAACTATACGACCCTTAAACGGCCACGGGGCAGGTTTTTCTGCCTCTTTGATGCGCTAAGAGTCTGTTAGTTCCGTTATAATTTGGAACAGCTAATTTTTCACGTTTAAGAGTCGCTCAGTTCCGTAAGCCAACCTCGTATGAGGATAACTAAGCTGCATAAACGGTAAACCAAGCTGCATAATCGGTAAATTAAGCTGCGTAGACGGTAAACCAAGCTGCATATACGCTGCCAGGCTATACCCGCTGGATTTCGGTCATTTTCTGCTGCCCTTTCATCTGTCTCCCGAACCAATGGGATAGTGTCCGAAAGGACTCGGCGATACACCTTGTATCCGCCAGCCTGACGCATATTCCCTCCAGGTTTTGAAGCGGATCCTGAAGTTGGACCCGCACGCCAAGGTAGTGATGTGCTCCGGCAGAGGCACTCCGGAGGTGATACAGGAATGCCTCAGTTACGGAGCGGCAGGATTTGTGGCGAAGCCGTTTCTGCCCCATGTATTAGCGGATGCGGTTGCCGCAGCTCTACAGTCGCCCGCCTTGGGATGACTGTTAACCCGCATATTGCTCCACGTACCAGTCCAGCATTTTGCGGGCGATGCTGACGGGTGAAGGAATAACGGGAAGCTTGTCCGAGTCAAACCAGCCGGCTTCCACAATTTCTTCACCGTCCACATGGATCTCGCCGCTTTCGTAGTCTGCGATAAAGCCGATCATCAGGGAATGGGGGAAGGGCCATTGCTGGCTGCCAAAATAGCGGATATTAGTCACGATAATCCCAATCTCCTCTTTTGTTTCCCGGCGGACGCAGTCCTCCAGTGTCTCTCCCGGCTCCACGAAGCCTGCGATGAGACCGTACATATTATTGGTAAAATGCTTGGCCCGGGCGAGGAGCACCTGCCGGTCCTTGAGGATGACAGTAATCACCGCAGGCGCCAACCGGGGAAAGCTCACGCTTCCGCAAGCCGGGCACAGCAGGGCATGCTCCTTGGGCGATGGGACGGTTTCGGTGCCGCAGGTGCCGCAAAAGCGGTGGGTCAGTCCGAAGGCTGCCAACTGCACAGCCCGGCCCGCCAGATGGAACAGACCCTCGTCCATTTTGCCATAGAGGCTGCGTAAGGGGTGGAAGGCCAAACCTTCAACTGACGCGATCTCGGATTCTGCCGACGCGGCGTAACAGGGGGTGCCTTTCCAGGTGCCCACATATTGAGTCCGCCGGATAGCAAGACCCAACTCCCCGGATTCGGCGGCTTCTGGAATCTCTACGCCGTCCGCGGTTTCCCGGATCAGGAGATTTCCCGTCCGTGAGATAAACCAATAGGCAGCAGCGCCCGGCTCGTGGTCGGGAATATAAGCGGGTTGATAGTGGGTGTAGATGCTCTCTCGAGGTGCAAGCATGTGCAGGACCCTTTCTCGTCGAGTCTTCATTGTCAATATTCTAAAGATAGCAGATGTCCATAGGGCTGGCAATTTGTCTTGGAATTTGGGACAATACAGACAGAACGAAAAAAGGAGAGTCCTTATGAACAAGCCTTCGATTTACGGACTGGCCTTTGATGAGCTGGTAGCTTGGCTGGAGAGCCGGGGACACCGGAAGCACCGGGCGCTCCAGGTATGGGATTGGCTGTATAAGAAGCGGACGGCTGAGTTTGCCATAATGTCTGACGTCCATGAATCCTGCCGCGTATTGCTGGAGGAGCATTTTGCCGTCCAGACGCTGGAGGAGCATACCCGGCAGCAGGCAACGGACGGTACAATCAAGTTTTTGTTCCGTCTGGCCGACGGCGATCTGATCGAAACGGTGCTGATGCGCCATAAATATGGATTATCGGTTTGTGTTACCACACAGGTGGGGTGCAATATAGGCTGCAGCTTCTGCGCCAGCGGCACCATGGCCAAGAAGCGGGACCTGACGGCCGGAGAGCTGACCGGCCAGGTGATGATGGTACAGGCATATCTGGACCGGCACGAACCAGGCGCTGCCGTTACCCATCTAGTGGTGATGGGGATCGGGGAGCCTTTGGACAACTGGGATAACCTGATGGCCTTCCTGCGCATTGTAACAGACCAAAAAGGCTTGGTGATCGGGCCCCGCCATATTACCGTCTCCACCAGCGGGCTGGTTCCACGGATCCGGGATTTTGCCGACGCTATGCTGAAGGTGAATTTGGCTATCTCCCTGCACGCTCCCAATGATGAGCTGCGGACCCGGATTATGAAGATCAACCGGGCCTATCCCCTCCGTGAGCTGATGGACGCCATTCATTATTACCAGGATACCACCAGGCGGCGGATTACCCTGGAATACATTATGCTTCAGGGCGTCAATGACCAGCCTGCCCATGCTCTGGAACTGGTCCGTCTGATCGGCGAACGGAAGAATGCCACCGGAGTGAACCTGATTCCCTACAACCCGGTGGATGAGTTCCAGCAGTATAAGCGGAGCAGCAAGGAGGCGGTGGATGCGTTCTACGATGTTCTCAAAAAACACGGCATCAACTCCACCATCCGCCAGGAGCAGGGGGCGGATATCGACGCGGCCTGCGGCCAGCTGCGGTCCAAGCAGCTGCGCGGCGTTTAGACCGGCGCAAGCAAAAAACCTTCGGATCTGCCGGAATGGCAGGCTCGAAGGTTTTAGCATGTCCGGTAAGTAAACTGTCTGTTTTAGGGCGGTGCCAGCCAGTAAAAAGCCTCAAAATTTCGAAGCACACCATAAGACAAGGTCAAAGCCAGCATGATTCCCATTACAACACTGCTTGTGCGCTTCATTCCCTTGCGTTTTGTTGTCCAATGAAGCAAGTATAACGGAATCAATACAAAAGGAAGTGCATTGAAGCGTAGGGCTTGTGCAGGCTCAAGCTCCAATAAAGCCAGGAGCATCCGGGTGATTCCGCAGCCGGGGCAATAAAACCCGGTGACCGTGTAAACCGGGCATGGAATCCCAATATGCGTGTAGGGAAGCCATACCTTCAGGTAGAGCAGCCCACCCGCCGCCGCTGCCGTCAGAGGCAGCAGCTTTTTTGGCAATGGGCGGGGAAGACGGTTAATAAGAGGCCATTTTGTTAACATCGGACTGAACCAGTGCCATGACGACAATTCCCAAGCCGAAGAAATTCAGGATCAGATAGATGAGTGCATTATCGGAGGCGTGCCAGCCCCTTTGATGCTGGGCCTGCTCCACATGCCGTCCGACTTGGAATGCCCATACATAGCTCCAAATTCCGCAGGTGATTAACGATAGGAGGAAATGCTTGCCTCCGGTAAAATCACGATCGCCGCTTACCTTCCCAACATCACTCGTCAAAACAATAAACCAATAAATACCATAAATCCCACAGGTAATTAATGTGAGGATCACTGCAGCTGCTACACTGCGCTGTTCTGCCATGGTTCACCTTCCCAATAAAATGTCGTATACTTGTCTACAAAAAACGACAAAGACTAGCTTGAGTATACTGAATTGTATTGGAAGGTTCAAGAAAAAATTCCTCTGTTATTCCATCTGCAATGCCGTTCCTTCGGGAACTACCTGTACCCAAGTGTTGCCCGGCAAAAGGGGAACCTCCTTGCTGTCGGCATACACGCGGAGCATACCGTCCTTTTGCTGCCAGGTGACGGATAGAGCCCGGCCCTCCTGGATGAGGGTGCCCTTGCCTGGTCCGGTAACGTTTACGCTGCGGCGCCCTTCCTTGTCCAGCACGGCATGTTTGGCCTCCAGCACCAGCAGATTGCGGGTATGCAGCTGGCTGCCGGTTTCCTTGTCGGCATGAGGTTTGCCGTCCATGGTGCGCAGATAGGCTTCTTTTGAGGTATCATAGTCATAGGACACTACATATCCCCGGATATACGGAATCTGTACATGGGTGGCTGGAGCAGTGGTACCGGCGGAGCCGGAGGCCGCAGGGGAGCTGCCTGGTTTGGCAGCAAACAAAAGGCCCTTTTGCTTCCACTCCTTGCGGAATTTCCGGGCTTCCGCACCTTCGGCAATTTTGGCGGTAGAGGTGTAGAGGTTGTGAGGCGCTTTGCGGTCTGAGGCCCGCCAGTAGAAGGCATGGTCCCCGTACACCTGGTCTAGATGGTTCAGCTTATGGCTCTGCAGCAGGTTCATGGCATCCTGGCTCCAGCCTGCATGGACGATCACGGCATCCAGCATTTCACCAAGCTCTACGAAGTAAGGCCTGATGCTGCGCACAGGTCCGATGGTCTCGGCAGGCTGGCTTTGGAAGACGCTGACGAACCGGGTGATTTCCCCCTCCGCCAGGATTTCAAAAACGATATCGGCTTGCTGCAGACCGGATTGCGGTCTGGCCTGGGGGGCATTTTCCACCATAACCATATAGGGGCGTGTCAGCATTTCGGTTTGACTTCCCAGCCCTGTCAGGGGATAACGAAAGGGAGCGGGAGTAGGTGTGGCCGGCAGGGCGGACGCGCTTTGGGAAGCGGCAGCGGATGGAGTAGATGCACCCGGCGGACCCTCGGAGGAAACATCCGGGGAGCAGGCCGTCAGAACGGCGGCGGTGCAAGCACCCATCAGCAGAAGACGGAAGCGGGACATGTGGCGGGAATTCATAACCATCAGGGACAGCCCTCATTTCTGTTATGGGCAGTCTCGCCCAACGGATTCGTCTATTTTCATTTCGCCGCGGAGCCATCCGAATCCTGTTGGGTATACTGAAAAATGGAAACGTTTGGTGACATAGAGTGAATACGCCTGACCACAACGCACAACGAGGAGGGCTATAATGAAGCCTGCCCACAACATGATCAAACGCGCCGCGGCCGCCATAACGGCCGGAATCTTGCTTATTGCCGGAACGGCGTGTCAGTCCTCCGGCAGCGGCAATATCTCTGGCCAATCTATGCTTCCCGCTTCTTATTTCGGGGGCCAAATCCAGGGGGCGGCAGACCGGGAGGAGCAGCTGCACCGGTTTATCCGGGAAAAACTAAGCGGCCCTGACGGTGTTCAGACCAATTACATCGACACCGAGCAGAATAGAGAGCAGGCTACCGGGCATGAAATTTTAAGCGAATCGGCGTCTCTTCTGCTGCGTTACCAGGCACTGTCCGGCAAGCGGGAGGAATTCGCGGTGGGCTGGGAGCAGGCCAAACGGGTATTTGACCGGGAGCGGCTGTTCAGCTACCGGTACAGTCCGAAGCTTCCCAAGCAGTATCCGCTGAATGCGGCAGTGGATGATCTGCGGATGATCCGCGCCTTGTATGAGGCGGGGGAGGCCTTTAATGACAATGCATACACGTCACTGGCGGACAAGTACGGGCTGCGCTTTGCCAAGTACAATATCTTGGACGGTGAAATGCGGGATTTCTATGACGAGACGTACAATAAGGCCAATTCGTTTATTACGCTGTGCTATATTGATCTGAAGACACTGGGCAGGCTTCCTTTACCCTCCAAGGAGCATTCTGATTTGATAAATAATATGCAGAAAATTGTCGCAAATGGGTACATTTCCGACTTGTTTCCCTTCTATCAGACAAGGTACAATTATGAAAGCAAGTCTTATGAAGCAGATTCCATTCATACGGTAGAATCGCTTTTGACTTTACTTTCGTTGGCCGAAATAGGCCAAGCGCCGGAAGCCAGCCTCCGTTATATCAAGCAGGAGGTGCTGCACGGGGCGCTGTTCGGTGCATATTCCCTTGCCGGGAAGCCGCTGAACGGCATCCAATCCACCGCTATCTATGCCTTGGCTGCAATGATCGGCTCCGAGACTCGGGACCGGGAGCTGTATGAAGCGGCAGTACAAAGAATGCAGGCTTACCGGGTCGATGATCCCGCCAGCTCTCTGTTCGGGGGCTTCGGCGATACCGGAAGCGGCCAGGCTTACTCCTTCGACAACCTGATGGCCCTTTTAGCCTACCGTTACTAATAAATATGGAGGGTGATGCAGCATGGGTTTTCCGCGCATACCGTCCGGGTTACAACGGGCCGCAATTTTTGCGGCCCGTTTCGTTTCACCGGCGGTGTTGGCAGCGTCCGGCGTCCTGATTATTACGGTGCTGGCTCTGTTTGTGCCACCCTTCGTGGGTATGGCGGATAACGGCGACTACTACCGGATCCTCTACGGCAATGGGCTTTATTTCAGCCAGCCGGATTATGACAGCCAGTATCTGGGCCACTTTGTCCGGGAATATGGCATTTTTCAATATTTTAATGAGCATCAGACCCTGCTTTATTCATCCCAATCCCTGTTCATTCGCCTGGCTCTGGCGGTGAACAAGCTGGTTTACAGCACGACGGTATTCGATATCCGCATCCAGGCGGCGCTGCTGACCCTTATGTATACGGCGGCCATCTATCTTCTGGTGGAAGGGATAACCTGCCGGATGTCACGGCTGAAGGGTTATGCTGTTGCCGCCATAACGGTGTTCGTGTTTGCAGATACCGCCTATACGGCTTACTTCAATTCCTTTTTTGGAGAAAGCATTGTTTTGATCACGATGGTTTTCTTAGTGGCGTCATGGCTGCTGTTCTACCGGAAACGGTATAACGATTACTTCCTACTAAGCCTGTTTACTGTCAGTGCTCTGCTTCTGATTACCGTCAAGCAGCAGAATGCTCCAGTGGGTGTTGTTCTGGCTGTGGCGGGGGTATCCCTGCTGTTTATGCGGCGGGACAGATTGTTCCGGTTTTCGGCAGGCGGGGTTTTGGCCTTGCTTTTTGCGGCGGGCATTGCCACCTATGTATGGATTCCCAAGGATTTCGTAAATATTAATCAGTACCATGCCATGTCCCGGGGGATATTGCAAACCACAGATAATCCCGAGAAGGCTCTGGAGGCCTTCGGCATGGATCGGCAGTATGCCCTCCTGAAGGGCACCATTTATTATGCGCCGTATTCCAGTGTGGACGTGAGCGGATCTGAGCTGGAGAAGACGTTCTACGGGAAATACGGGTTTGTTTCCATTGCGGCTTATTACGCCGCTCATCCCGATGAAATGGGAGCCCTTCTTAACGTGGCCGCACGTAATGCCTTCACCATCCGTCCCGAAGCGATGGGCAGCTTCGAGCAGTCGGCAGGCAAGGATTTCGGTGCCCAGAGCCGCTTTTTCTCCGCCTACAGTCTCATAAAGCAGGCCGCCGCCCCCAAAACCTTCGGCTTCATCGTCATTTGGATGATGCTCGTCGCAGGATTGTATCTGCCGGGTTTTGTGCAGGCGGTTAAAGCACGGGATATGCGACACATCCAGAAGCTTGCGCTGATTGTCGCCGGAATGGGCATCGGGCTGTCGGGCATTATGGTTTCCATTATCGGGGCAGGCGATGCGGATTTGGCCAAGCATGAATTCCTGTTTACCTTGGGATTTGACCTGGTCAGTGTGCTGGCCATTGCGGATCTGATCGGCGGGGAGCTGGGTTACCGGCAGGCGCCGGATCAGGCGTTCGAAGCTCCAATACATGGAGCGGTGCTTCCTCCATTAGCAAACAAAGGTGTGAATGCCTGAATGCCTTCTATTGTGCCCAAAAGATTGTTTCGCCTGCTGCTGATCCTGGCGGCGGCCGTATGGTTTTGGCTGCCGTATGGCGCAACAGCCACTGCGGCAGCAGGTGCTTCGCCGGCTCCCGATGAAGGTACGCCGGTATTGTTGTTATATGACAGCTTGGCTATAGGCACAGGACGAGAAAATGAAGCCGGCGCGGCAGCGCGCTTTCTTCAGACACTGGGAGCCAAGGTGACGGTAGAGTCCATGAGCGTCTATCGTTCCGGCGCTCTGGCGAACTATGAGCGGCTGGTGATGCTTACCCTTGATCCAGCCCAAGAATCGGCTGCCCCGCCAGAGCTCCGGCGGGAGTTGGAGAGCTTCACCGGCAGTGTGCTGCAGTTGGGTGGGGCACCGATATTAGCAGCGGGGGACCCACCGCTGCGCCGGTACGGCCCCGCTCCGCAAGGCGGGGCCGAGGGGCGGCTGGCAACAGCCCGGCTGCTCCGGGAGTGGATGGGGCTGCCGGGCCACGGTCAGCTGTATGCGCTGATCCGCGGCTTTACCCCCTACTCCGATTACAGTCTCCTCCGCAATCTGGCGGATGAGCTGTACGAAGGAGGCATCCCTTTTTTGGTGGGAGCCCGGCCTGTGCTGGACAACCTTCAGTTCCCCGCCGCCAAACGCTACGCGGAGGCGCTTCGTTACATCCAAGGTAAGCAGGGCAGTGTTTTGTTGGAGGCTCCCGCCGTTTTTCCCGTTATTTCGGCAGGAACCGACCCGCTAAAGCTGCAGACCGGCTCATTTCTTGATATGCTAATGACTGCAGGTGTGGCTCCCCTGGGCATTGCGGCGGAACAGTATTGGACCTTCGACCGCCACTACAGCCGGGAGGGAATGGGCTTTTTCAATTCGGCGGTGGTATACGCAGATAAGACGGAGTCACCCGTATACAGGGAGAGAAGCACCAGCCCCGCTTATTTTCCCTCCACTTTATACAGCGTCAGCCCTGATTTTCCCGACGAATGGGAAATGCTAAGGGAATCCGCCTCCAACTATCCCGTAGATACAGCGGTTACGCTGGATTTCCCGGAGAGTAAAAGGGAGCTGGACACACTGGTGAAAACCCTGAAAGCGTACCCTGCCGTTTTTGCCGATTACCGTGAGCGGGGGCATACCACCCGGACCGCTACCCATTCGGCTTCGACACTAGGGGGCAAGGTGAGGATCGACGGGGCACTTCTTGCCGCGGAAACCCGGGATGCAGGTGATGCGCAGGATGAGGACTACACCTATATCGAACGGGAGAAAGCCAGCTTCACAGGCTTTTTTCAGGCCCAAAACCAGATCTTCCTCGCCGTGGTCGTAGGCGCTCTGGCCGTGTTCACATTATTTATCGCCGCGGGCAGACGGCTGTACCGGCGCAAATTCTTAAAATAGGGGTTATGTATGAGGCTTCCAGATCTACTGATGGTTATGGCAGTGGTGGCCATCTGGTCATTGCTGTTGGTTAATGTGGCACTGATCATAGCGGGGTATATCTATTACATACGGACCGAACGCAGCCCTTCACCCAAGCTGCAGGGGGAACACCCTTTTGTCTCTATTCTGGTCCCGGCCCACAACGAGGGCAAAGTGATCGTCCAGACCGTGGAGTCGCTGCTGGCCTTTGATTACCCGGCGGACCGTTATGAGCTTATTGTCATCAACGACAATTCCTCCGACAACAGCGCTGCTCTGCTGGCCGATGTGCAGCGGCGTTATCCCGGCAGGCAATTCAAGGTCATCAACACGGACAAGGTTACCGGCGGCAAAGGCAAATCCAACGCTTTGAACATCGGCTTTAAGGAAAGCCGGGGGGAGCTCATCGCCATCTATGATGCAGACAATACGCCCGAGCGGGACGCCCTGAGTATCCTGGCTGCGGAAATCACCGGAGATTCTACGTTAGGTGCGGTTATCGGCAAATTCCGCACCCGCAACCGGGATGCCAGCATGCTGACCCGGTTTATTAATATCGAGACCCTCTCTTTTCAATGGATGGCTCAGGCGGGACGCTGGCAGCTGTTCCGGCTGTGCACCATTCCAGGCACCAACTTCATTATGCGCCGCAGCATCGTGGAGGCAGTGGGCGGGTGGGATGTGAAGGCGATTGCCGAGGATACGGAAATCAGCTTCCGCATTTACATGATGGGCTACCGGATTAAATTCCAGCCCAAAGCCGTCACCTGGGAGCAGGAGCCCCAGACGGTGAAGGTATGGTTCCGCCAGCGCAGCCGCTGGGCCAAGGGGAATGTGTATGTGATCGTGAAGAATATTCCGCTTTTGTTTAAAAGCTCCGCCCGTAAAATCCGGTTTGACATCCTGTATTATATATCGATTTATTTCCTGCTAGTGGGTTCTCTTGTCACCTCCGATATTCTGCTGGTCCTCCATGCGCTGGGGTATGTCCACACCTCCATTGCCGGGATCAGCACCCTGTTGTGGCTGCTGGCTATTCTGCTGTTTGTGTTGGGCACCTTCACGACGCTGACCACGGAAAAAGGGGAGATGTCCCTCTCCAACCTGTGGCTCATCATGCTGATGTACATTACCTATTGCCAGATGTGGATGGTTGTGGCCGTATACGGTCTGTATAACTTCGCCAAGGATCAGATCTTTAAACGGGAAGTGAAATGGTACAAAACGGAGCGGTATTAGCCCAAAGGAGAACACATCTATGATCTTTAAAAGGATAACGCTGCCGGTTTTAATCGTTCTCGGGCTGTTGATGCAGGGAAGCTGGGCCCAGGCTGCCATTTTGCTTGCCAAAACCGGGACCCACAGCTATACGGTCCCTTTTGTGAGGGAGGATGTTTCCCTCTCCGGCTCCGCAGGTTCAAGTGAAACGACCTTTCAGCTTCCCTCCTATTGGGAAGTCAGCCGGGTGAAGCTGCTGCTGGAGGTGCAGGTTAGCGCGGTTTCCCGGAAGGAATGGTCCACGGTCACCCTTCTGCTGAACGGGAACCCCTTCTATTCCTTCCACCCGGAGACGGGAACGGAGATCGCCCAGCGCCTGGAAATTCCGGTGCCGGCAGGGCTCTTGGCACAGGGGGGCAACACCCTGAAGCTGCAGACGGAGCTGCGGTCTTACGCAGACGAACAGGTCTGCCAGGAGGATACGGGGATTGGCCATTGGCTGCGGATTGGCGGCGCCTCCCGGATCGAGACGGAATATACCCTGCGTCCGGTGGAGGATTCCATCCGGGACTTCAATGCCCGGATCACCGGTCCGGATGCCGTTGCTTCAGGCCGCAGCCTGGTGGCCCTTCCCGCCGACTCCAAGGCTGCCGACTGGGAAGCCGCCGTTTATGCCCTGACCGGGTATGCCCGAACCAATCTGCTGTCGGAGAATGCCATCCCGTTTTTGCCGTATTCGGCGGAGCATATCCAGAATAAAGATTATGTGACCGCAGTCGGCCTGTATGACAGCCTGCCCCAGGAGCTGAAGGAGCCGGCTGTAGCTGGTTTTCAGACTCCGCCGGACCTGGACCATCAAGGTATAATCCGGCTGGTGAATGTGCAGGACAAGGCTGTGTTGATCGTAACCTCCCGCTCCCCGGAGCTTCTCGTGAAGGCTGGCAGGCTGGTAGCCAACCAGGAGCATATGGCCCAGGCTGCTGGCAATACACTGCTGCTTGATGCAGCAACCGATGTAGCCAAGCCTGCAGCCGGTTTCACTCGGGAGATTCGCCTGACGGAAAGCGGGAGTGTGCTTACAGGACCCTTCCACCAGGAGTACAACTACTACATCGCCATGCCCGGAAATCTGGAGCTGGGAGATGCCAGCAAGATCAATCTGGATTTCCGATATGCGGAAAATTTGAATTTTGACCGCTCCCTAATGACGGTGAAGATTAATGGAGTACCCATCGGCAGCAAAAAGCTCCACAAGGAGCTGGCCCAAGCCGACCGGGCAGTATTCACGGTGCCTGGGGATCTTGCGGTTTCCGGAAACTTTACTGTAACTGTAGCCTTTGATCTGGAGGCAGACTTCAATGCATGTGCCGCCAACCGGGAGGATACCCCGTGGGCATACATTACCCCGGAGTCCCTCCTGCAGCTGCAGACCCGGCAGGGAACAGAGCTGCTGCTGAACAATTATCCGTACCCGTTTATCCAGGACGGGCAGTTTGCTTCCGTCTCCGTGGTCCTCCCTGACCGGCGGGACAACGAGCTGTACCGGACCGTGGGCAATCTGTTTCACCTTTTGGGCCGGTATGCCATCGGCAATACGGGTGAAGTCAGGTTCAGCCAAGCCTCAGCTGCGCCGGAGGAGCTGAAGGACCGGAACCTGATCGCCATAGGCTCTTTGCGGGACAACGCGGTAATTAAGGCGCAGAATGATAATCTTTACTTCCGATACGACGCGGAAGGGACACGTATCCTATCCAATGAAAAAATAAGCCTGGAGCCCGGGTATGCATCCACGATCGGCACCCTCCAACTGCTGCCTTCGCCATACGGTAACGGTGGGATGCTGGTAGTGACGGGAGCGGAGCCCGAGTCTGTCTTCCGGGCATCCCGCCTGCTGGCTGGGGAGGAGGCGCGGTGGAAGGTTTATGGGGACGGTGTATTAACGGACAGAGATGGCAAAACCCAGGCCTTCCGCTTCAAAAAAACCGCGGCCCCCAAACCGCTCACCGGGCTTGACGAAATCCTGCAGCGGCAGGATGTGGTGACCTTCACCGCGGCGGCCGTGTTGGTGCTGGCGCTGGTTCTGGTGTCGCTGATTCTGCTGGTCAGAAAGCACACCAGAAGAAAAACGGCACAATCCAAGCCTGCTTTGCCGAATGAACAACTGACAAGGAGGAAACGGCCATGAGACGGACCTCGCCCGCTCTAGTTTCAGACGCCGCCCTCATTGGCTTTATGCTTCTGTGCCTGGTCTCCATCCTGTTTATCAGCGGAGATCCGCAGCAAACCATGACCAATTTGATAATGCTGGCCATCGCCTTTTTTATTGCGGTAATCACCTTCTTCTCCTCTGTGACCGCCGGGCTGATCATCAATGTGGTGTTCATCTTCGCCTATGGCAGCATGGTCCTCTACCAGACGGTTGCCCAAGCCGGAGTGATTGAGGGGCGCACCTATTTCTGGCTGCTGATGACTCCGCTCTTCACCTTGTCCATGTGGCTGTATTCCTGGTCTGCGCGCCAGCTTCAGGAGGAGAATACTGTCCTGCGGGAACAGACAGCCAAACTGGCCACGCTGGATGAGAATACGGATCTGAAGAACAGCCTTGCCTTCCAGAAGGATGCTACTGTATTCACCGGTATTTCCGTCCGGTATAACATTCCGTTAACCCTGCTGGTCATTAAGGTTAAATATTGGCGGGAAATCCGGCGTTTTATTCCCCCCGACCAGTTGACGGAGGCTATTCTGGACATCTCCCGGATCAGCCAGTCCAGCATCCGGACCAATGATATTCTGTATTTGCTGGATAAAGAAGAAGCCACCTGGGGACTCCTCCTGTTTACGGAAAAGGAAGGGGCCAAGGTGGTTATGGAACGGATCAGGCAGAAGCTTTATGAATTTAATACCGAGGAATTCAACGACAAGTACAAGGTGAAGCTGATCCTCAAAATCGGGGCGGTGGAATACAACGCCGAGACCATTCCCTCGCCCTTGGATTTTATGGAGCAGGCCGTCAAGCAGCTGGAATACGACGTGTAGCCACTGGGGGCCGTTACTTCAACAATCGGCGCACCAGCTTGATCTTATCCTTGTAAGGCGGAAAGGCCAGTCCGGTTTCCAACCGGCTGGTCTTTTTTAATATGCTCTTGTGGTGGGAAAACAGCTCAAAGCTATGGTGTCCGTGATAGGCCCCGATTCCTGATTGTCCGACTCCTCCAAAAGGCAGCGCCGAGCTGGCTACATGGGAGATGGTATCATTAATGCAGCCGCCGCCGAAGGAAACCCGGCTCAACACCAGCCGCTCCACACTTTTGCTCTCCGTAAACAGATACAAAGCCAAAGGTTTGGGCCGGTCCTGAATCTGCCGGATGGCATCCTCCAGCCGGTCATAAGTCAGGATGGGCAGAATAGGCCCGAAGATTTCTTCTGCCATGGAGGCATCCTCCCATTGTACTCCGTCCAGCAGGGTCGGCTCCATAAACCGGTTCTCCCGGGAAACCCCTCCTCCATGAACGATACGGGCACGGTCCTGCTCCAGAATGGCGGCCAGTCTGTCCAAATGCCGGGTATGGATAATCCGGCCGTAATCCTTGCTGGCTGACGGATTCTCCCCATAGAAATGGCTAATCGCCTCTTTCATCAGCCGGACCAGCTCATTCTTGATGCTGGAATGAGCCAGCACATAGTCCGGCGCAATACAGGTTTGCCCCGCATTAATCAGCTTGCCCCAGATAATGCGTTTGGCAGCCAGCTCCAGGTTGGCATCCGGCTCCACGATCACCGGACTTTTGCCCCCCAGCTCCAGCGTCACCGGCACCAGATTCTCCGCTGCCGCCTTCATCACAATTTTGCCCACCGCCGCGCTGCCTGTAAAGAACATATAATCAAAAGGAGCGTGAATCAACGCCTCCACGGTTTCCTTTTCCCCTTCCACCACCCGGATATAATCCTCGGGGAAGGTTTCTCCGATCAGACGGGCGACGACCGCCGCTACGGATGGAGCAGCCTCCGAGGGCTTCAGCACAGCGCAATTGCCTGCCGCCATAGCGCCGATTAAGGGCTCGATCAACAGCTGGAACGGATAATTAAACGGACCGATGATCAGGACGGAACCATAAGGCTCCGCTTGAACCCAACTGCGCGAGGGCTGCAAATGAAGCGGCACCGCAACCTTCTTGGGCTTCATCCACTTCCGGAGCTTCTTCGCAGTTTCACTTATGCTCTTCAGACAAAACCCCAATTCGGTGGTATAACCCTCAAACTCGCTTTTCCCCAAGTCCTTGCTGAGGGCTTCCAGCAAAGGCTTTTCAAACCGGAGCAGGGCGTCCTTCAGCTTCTGCAGCTGCTCCAGACGGAATTGCAATTCAAGCGTTTGACCCGTTCTCCATAGGCGCTGCTGCGCTTCCACAATATTGCCTGCTTGCTCCTTTGTTGATACCTGCATTCTTAAACTCCTCCAATACAAGGTAGGGGCGTAGACGAGCCCTGTTTCTCTCCATACTACTGTATGCCCGATTCGCGAAGCAACTGCACCGTGTAAGCTGAAGCGGCATATCATAAGGGGAAAATTCGGCCGCATCGGAGATGAGCATATGGCCTTACCCCGGATAGACATTGTGATTCCCGCCATCGAAAAGGACCTGGCAACCTTGCCCCATGTCATTGATGCCCTGCGCAAGCAGGTGCAGCATCCCATTGGACAAATTCTCATTATTGCTCCCCGCAAAAAACGGATCCTGGAGCTTTGCCGCGTGAAGGGCTGCCGGTTTGTGGACGAGGACACGGTACTCCCCATTACCAAAAAACACATTCACTACAGCTCCAGCCGCTGGGAACGGTCAGGCTGGCTCTACCAGCAATTGCTGAAGCTGGGCGCAGCCAAGCTCTGCAGCTCTAGCTATTATCTGGTGGTAGACGCAGATACGGTGCTGATCCGCCCCCATCGGTTCCGGACAGGGGAAGGGAAGACCGTCTTTTATACCCGGAATTGGAGTCAAAGCGAATACTTCGTCACCTACCGCAAGCTGATGGGACAGCGACCCGCGGCTCCTTCCTCCCTGGTCACCCACTATATGCTGTTCGAAAAAGCGCAGGTCACCCAGCTGAAACGGACTATTGAAGCCCGGCACGGAATCAGCTGGTATAAAGCCATTATCCGCAGCATGAACAAGAAAAAACAATTCGCCTTCTCCGAATTCGAAACCTATGGCAACTTCCTGTACAGCCGTATGCCCAACAAAGTGCTGCTGCGTCCAGCCCGCAACAAAGCCCTGCACACCCCTTTCCGCCTGCTATCCGCCGCCAAGCTAAAAGCCTTAACCTCCCGCTACCGCTCCATCTCTCTGCATCAACGCAAGGACTACAGCAAACGCGGGTAACTCCATATTCGCCATCTTGTATCACCACTGCATCATTAGATTGGAAGAATATAGATATTATTCGACGAAGAGGGCTGGATATCCACCCTCTCTTTTTCCTTTCCAACACTATCCCATTGACTCAGGAAAAGGTGGAAAAGGCGGGGATAACCAAGTACATAAAGATAAAAGGAGCATTCACATATAAGGAGCGGACAGGTCAAGATACGGCTAAGGCAGGAAGGTACCCAAAGAACAGGAGTACAGAGCGCAGTCTGATGCCGCATAAAGGGAAAAGAAGTGCGGAAAGCAGAGCGGAGGCCGATGCGTACGGGGGAGGGAGCTGCAAATGAGATTGAGACAAGGAACTAGAGAGGAAGGATAAGGAATCCAGTATGAAGGGAACGAAAAGGGCCAACAAAGCTAATGTTTCCGCTTTTGGGGCAGGGTCCAGCCGATGTAAGAAAGATCTGGCTGCGTGACGAAGACGCGCCTATATAATACTGGCTGTCAGGTCACCGTCCTGCTGCCTGTGCAAATTTGACTGATGGCATGGAAAGCCGGCCGGCCCGCCAGGGACAGGTTCACACGGCAGCAGAATTCCAGCAAATAAGACTGCAGATACTTTTTCCCGATGCCATGGAAGATGTTGTTCAGCCATCGGGCTGCATCTTTCATTATAGACAGCCTTTTCTTATGGCGGGGAGAGGCATAGAAATTGATAGGACAATAAACCAGCCTGGCTTTCCAGTCCATGCGTGTCTCCATAAAATGCCGGATAGCACTCCGGTTGAAGCGCCAGCTGTTCCAATGCTCTCGGGCTACAAGCTGGATGGTTACGCGTTCGGGTTCCCCAGCCTTGGACAGGGTGGCCCCCACGATTACCCGGCTCTCCCGGGGATGTGGCGACAATGAACCATGGTACCAGGGGCTGGCATAAGTATCATTATGGATCGCAACCTCCCCTTCCAAGGGAAAATCCAGCTCTTCGCTGGCCATAGCCGTGCGGATCCGGTGAAGCATGGTCCAGGCTGTCTTATAGGTAAGCCTAAGCTCCCGGGATAAAGCCAGTGCGCTAATTCCATTATCCATGCTGGAAATAAAACGGATGGCGGCAAACCATTTTACCAGGAGGGTTCTGGATCTCTCCATAATGGTGCCGCTGGTCAATGAAGCCTGAAAGCTGCATTTTACACATTCAAATAAAGGCAGTCTGCGGGTGGCAATCGTGTAGGCTTTACAATGGCGGCACTCGGGGCAAACAAATCCGTGGGGCCATTTAAGCGCAAACAAATAAGCCGCGCACGCCTCTTCCGAGACCAGTTCATGCTCCCCAGCCGATAGAATTTGCTCATAATTGACCTGTGACACCAGCATCGCCTCAACCTTCATATATAGCGAAACAAGAACTTATGTTCCCATTATACCAAACGTTTGTTCCTGTTTCAAGCTGTAACTCGATTATTTTCTGGACTTGATTATTTGAAATTTATTCAAACAGGGGTTAGATCGCAACCAAACAGGGCTTAGATGGTAAGCAGACAGGGGTAAGATCATAGCGAACAGGGGTTAGATCATAAGCGAACAGGCTTAGGCCATAAGCCTGTTTCTGAGCAGATGGGATAGTGTTCGAAAGAAGAGGTAGGAGGGTATTTGGTGGAGAAGGGGATGTAAAAAAATACCATAGAAAAGGAATATCAGCTCATACCGGAAAAACATAAACAAACCGCCTCCAACGCCGAAGACGGTTTGTTTGTTCTGCGTACTGCGGCCTGCCATCTACATTCTGTGCTGCTTCCGGTAGTGAAGCGGAGAGGAGCCGGTAATGCTTTTGAAGGTTTTGTTAAAGTGGGAAACATGCTCGAAGCCTACCTGCTCGGCAATCAGCTGAATCTTTTCCCGGGTGTTGCGGAGCATATTCTGGGCTTCCCTGACCCGGACCACCCGAATGTATTCGCTCAAATGGAAGCCTGTCAGCTTGAGGAACACCCGGCTAAGGTAAGCCGGACTGATGTAAAATTGCCGGGAAAGCTCCTCCAGCGTCAACGGCTCCCGGTAATGCTCGTGAATATAGGCGGAAATTTCCGAAATCTTTTGGTGCATGGGATGTCGGGGCTGCGGCATATCGTCGGCCCCTAGAGCAGTACGGTGTACACGGATAAGGAATTCAGTCAACAGCTGTCTGACAAAGGTCTCATAAAAATTGTGGCTTTCCTGGCATTCGGCCAGCATGCCCAGAAGCAGTCTTTCCAGCTCGGGCTGCTCCTTCAAGGGCAGATGAATCATTCCCGACTCCAAAAAAGGCGCCTGCTCTAAAATCGACCCGTCCTCTCCGGAAAGAAATTCCGGCGAGAAATGGAGAAGCACCCGCTCGAACTCCTCAACCTGGGAGCTGGAGGTGGAGTGCAGGTCTCCCGGCATGACCAGCATCAGGTCGCCTTTGCGGGCTACATAAACATTGCCGTTCATAAAGTAAACACGTTCTCCATGCAGGAGATAATACAGCTCGTAGCAGGTATGGGAGTGGGGACGTGCCATCTTGTCAAAGCCGAGCTTTCGCAGCTGCTGGATGGAGAATGCCTCGCCGATAAAATGTTTTTCAGAGGAACGGTGGTTCACAGCGGGCCATCCTTTCGTCCTGTAGATATTCTTTAAGTATACACTACCTGGACGGGTATCCGAAAGGGCTTACGTTTCATGTGACATTATGCCATAACAATCTTCCATTGGCTTATAGCTGAGCGGATGCAATTGGTCTAATATGGACGGTATGGGAGGGCAATGGAATGATCAATTTGAAACCTTCAGGAATTGCACAGATTTCTGGACGGGATGGACTGGCGCAAGGAGCCATGGCGGGATTCCCGCAAGGGGGCAGGCATCTATGTCGGATACCTGCCTGAGCTTTATACTGCAGACGACATACCGCCATGAAGCATTGAAACGGATGAATGAGGAAATCGGCGGACGTCTTCCTGTCCTTTATGCCTGAGCAGGCAGGGATCGGGTGTGCCTTGAATAAAGTCCTGGAACGGCGTCCGTTTATTTGATGGAGCGTCCATGAAAGCGTAAACTTAAGGCAGTAAACATACGTCTTGGCAGGATGGGATGAATCGGAGGAAATGGGGAGCTGCAGCATGGAGCAACAACGATGGGCGCTGGTAAGCGGCGCGGACAGGGGGCTGGGACTGGCCCTTGCCAAGGGTTTATTGGAGCGGGGGTATGGGGTTTTTGCCGGTCTGCTCCTGGAGAAAGGCGATGCGCACAAGGAATTGGAGAAAGCATATAGCGGCCGCCTCCGGTTCGTGACACTGGATATTGCCAGCGAAGTGAGTGTGGAGCAAGCGTATGAACGGGTACAGGAAGAAACCGGGGTGTTGGATATATTAGTTAATAATGCAGCTATCCTGGGCAATATTAGTGCGACGGTGGAGGATGAGCTGGATTTTGCCGAGATGGAGCAGGTTTTTAAGGTGAATACCCTGGGGTCTCTGAGGATGTCCAACCGGTTCGTGCCTCTACTGATGGACAGCCAGGATAAGCTGATCGTGAACATCTCCTCGGAGGCAGGGAGCATCGGAGACTGCTGGCGGAATTCCTGGTACGCCTACTGCATGTCCAAGGCGGCCTTGAATATGCAGTCTATGCTGATCCATAACCAGCTCTCGCCCAAAGGCGGCAGGGTGATGGTGATCCATCCGGGCCATGTGAAAACCTTTATGCAGGGAAAGCTGGATACGGCGGGGAAATTAATACCGGAGGAATCTGCCGGGTCTATTCTCGACCTGGTGGACAAGCGGCTGGCTCCGGATTATGCCGGAGAGACGATGGCACTGCTGGATTATTCCGGACAGGTGCTGCCCTGGTAAAAGAACCGAAATGAGAGGAGACAGGATAACATGTCTATTCGCACGTTACTGGTGGGACATAATGAATCCGCCCCTTATCATCCGCTGAAGGCGGTGCAGGAGCGGCTGGCGGAAATATGGGGGGACGATTTCCAGGTGACCCCGGAGGTGGGCACTGCCGAACTGCGCAAGGAGAGCATCGGTGCTTATGATCTGGTCGTGTCCTATACGGACAGCTGGAAAACTCCAGCGGCCCCCGAGGAAATTGCCGGTCTTCTCGGTTATGTCGCTCAAGGGGGAGGTCTGCTGGTGCTCCATAACGGCATGAGCCTGCAGGCGGCTCCCGAGCTGGCCCAACTGGCGGGAGCGTACTTTACGGGGCATCCGCCATATGCGGAGCTGGAGTTCCAGGTCACGGAGGAGGGCGCGGCGCATCCTCTGTCATCAGGGCTGCCGGGCTTCACCCTGGATGAAGAGCCTTACCGTTATGACATCGACCCGCTGGCGAAGGTTCAGGTGCTGTTGACCTACCGGCATGAAGGCGGAGAGTATCCGGCTGCCTGGGTCCGTCCCTATGGCCTGGGCCGGGTGGCGGTTCTGGCGCCCGGCCATCATCTGCCCAGCTTCCAGCATGAGGAATATTCCCGCTGGGTCCGGCAAGCGGCCTTGTGGGCGGCGGGCAAGCTATAAGCTCATACGAAAAAGGCTAAGCTCATCCGGGCTCAGCCTTTTTTGGTTTTGCGGTAATCGGAAGGGGCCATGCCCACAATCTTCCGGAACATCCGCGAGAAATAATACGGGTCGGTAAAACCCACCTGCCCGGCAATCTGCTTTAAGGTCAGGTCCGTCATGTCCAGGTATTGGCAGGCGCGCTGGATCTTGAGCTTCAGATAAAAATCGATGGGGGTGTAGCCTGTGCGGGTTTTGAACAGCTGCACGTAATGGGGCACCGACAGCCGCGCCGCCTCCGCCAGCTCCTTCAGGGTGAGGGTGGAGCCTACCCGGTCATTCATCAGCTGCACCGATTCCTCAATCATCTGCCCGCGTTCGCTTCCCGGCTGCAGTCCTCCGTGAAGAAAACAGGCTACACCCAGGAGATGCCGCAGGGTTTGGGAGACGTAAACCATGTGGTCCGCGGTAATGCCCTTCAGCAGAATATCGGTGCATTCGTTGAACAGCCCGGCCAGCTTGACGGCTTTCTCATAGCCCACCGGAACGGGATTACCTCCGGAATCTGCAGCTCCGAAAAAAGCTGGGGCATCACTGCCCATCACATGAACCCAGTATATACTCCATGGATTCTCCGCCGATGCCCCGTAGGCATGTCCCGTATCCGGCGGCAAAATAAACAGCTGGCCGCGTTCCACACTCTGTACCTTGCCGCTGCCGATGCGGTACCAGCCGGAGCCCTCCTCGCAGAGCATCACAATATACGCTCCGCAGCCCTCCGGCCGGGTGCGGTTATGGTAGCGCGCTTTCGGGAAATAGCCGATATCGGTAGCGTACAAAGGCCGGATCAGGGGATGCTCCCCGTGCTCCTCCAGGAAGGCCGGAGGAATGACAATGAGCTTCTGGGAGGCGAAACCCTCCATTTTTTGAATAAGGTCGGTTTTCATAAGATTATTATGAACAACAGCCGTTATTCTTGTCAATGCAAGGGTTTGGTGATGCAGGAAAACCGGATATGATCCATCCTAATCCTTACATGATGCATTGGCTTGAAAGTGGCGGAGGGATAGACTTGGGGTATCATCAGCGCCGGTGATACCGGTGTAAGCCGATTGGAAGGGAGAACGGGCATGGAGGAGCAAAAAAAGGGAGCAGGTCAAGAACGGAAGGTGAAGGTGAGAATTTGGGAGGAAACTGTCCATATCCCCACCTACGGAACGGGGGAGCCGGACAAGAACCCGATGTTTTTGGAGAAACGGATTTATCAGGGCAGCTCGGGGAAGGTCTATCCCCATCCGGTAATCGACCGGATAGAAGATAACAAGGAGGATCGTCCGTACCGGCTGGTCTATCTGGAGAACGAATATCTCCTCATTGCCGTGATGCCGGAGCTGGGCGGGCGCATCTACCGGGCCTTGGACAAAACCAACAACTACGACTTCGTTTATTATAACCGTGTTATCAAACCTGCTTTGGTGGGGTTGACGGGACCTTGGATTTCCGGCGGCATCGAATTTAACTGGCCGCAGCATCACCGGCCCAACACCTTCGGACCGGTGGAATACCGGCTTGCCGAAAACGAGGACGGCAGTGCCACCGTCTGGTGCAGCGAGATCGACCGTATGTACGGTACCAAGGGGGAAGCGGGGTTCACTTTGTATGCGGGCAAGGCGTACCTGGAGATACACGGCAAGCTGTACAACCGGACCAGTCTGCCCCAGACCTTCCTGTGGTGGGCCAATCCGGCAGTGGCGGTTAACGATCATACCCAATCCGTGTTTCCGCCGGATGTTCATGCAGTGATGGACCATGGCAAACGGGATGTTTCCCGGTTTCCTATTGCCCACGGGGTGTATTACAAGATGGATTATTCCGCCGGTGTGGATATTTCCCGGTACAAGAATATTCCGGTGCCTACTTCCTATATGGCGTACCGGTCGGAGCATGATTTTGTGGGCGGGTACGATCATGGGAAACAAGCGGGTATCCTCCATATTGCCAACCATCACATATCCCCTGGCAAAAAACAGTGGACCTGGGGCAACGGGGATTTCGGCCAGGCCTGGGACCGCAATCTGACAGATGAGGACGGGCCGTACATTGAGCTGATGACCGGCGTTTATACGGACAACCAGCCGGACTTCTCCTGGCTGGCGCCCTATGAGGAGAAAACCTTCAAGCAGTACTTTATGCCGTATAAGGAAATCGGGGTGGTCCGGGAGGCCAACCTGGATGTGGCTGTAAGCCTGGAGCCTTGGGGAGCGGGGGCTGCTGTGGGGACACAATCGGAGGCTGGAGCAGAAGAAGAGGCGGGCCGTTCCGGTGCAGCAGCGGCGAATGGAGTGATGGTGCAGGTGTACGCCACCTCCCGTTTTCCGGGTGCGTATGTGACCCTCACCGGGGAGGACGGGCAGGTCTACCTGTCAGAACGGACGGACCTGTCGCCTGCGGTGGCTTTCCGCTGCCAGGTGCCGCTTCCCGGGGGCATCGCCCTCCACCAGATGACATTGGCATTGGGGACGGCAGAGGGCAAGCAGCTGCTCCGGTACAAACCTGCTGCTCCTGTGGAAGAGGAGCTGCCAGAGCCGGCTAAACCCATCGGCGCTCCGGAAGAGTTGGCGACGGTGGAGGCCTTGTACCTCGCAGCTGTGCATCTGGAGCAGTACCGCCACGCTACCCGTGAACCGGAGCCCTATTATCTGGAGGGGCTGCGCCGCGCTCCGGCGGATATCCGGCTGAACCTGGGCTACGGGCTGCTGCTTCTGCGGCGGGGGGAATACGTGAAGGCGGAGGGGTATCTGCGCCAGGCTGTGGAGACTACAACCCGCCACAATCCCAACCCGGCCGACGGCGAAGCCCTGTTCCAGCTGGGTATGGCCTTGAAGCGGCAGGGCAAGCTGGACGGGGCGTGGAACGCCTTCTACAAGGCGGTGTGGAATGCAGCCTGGCAGGACAGCGGCTACTTCGCCCTGGCCCAGATCGCCTGCCGCCGGGGGCAAACCGAGGAGGCGCTGGAGCTGGCGGAGCGGGCGCTTCTGCGCAACAGCCGCCACTTCCAGGCGCGGCTCCTCCGTACCGCCCTGCTGCGCAAGCTGGGGCGGCTGGAAGAGGCAGTGGTATCCGCAGCGGAAACGCTGGGGGCGGATACCGCAGACTTCGGCGCCAGGCATGAGCTGGCGCTGCTGGCGAAGGATGTCGCCGGAGCGGCTGCGGCGACTGAGGAGCTGCGCGGCTTCATGCGCGGGGAGCCGCATAACTACCTGGCCCTGGCGGCGGACTACGCCGACTGCGGCCTGTGGGCGGAGGCCATCCGTGTGCTCCGCCTGTATAGCCCCGCCGATGGCGTGAGCCGCTACCCCATGGCTCATTACGCGCTGGCGTGGCTGTACCGCCACAACGGCGACAAGGCCTTGGCCGACGCCGAGCTGGCCTTAGCGGCTGCTGCGCCTGCCGATTACTGCTTCCCCAACACCGCCTTCGAGCAGAAGGTGCTGGAAGCTGCGCTGGCGGAAGCGCCGGAGGATGCCCGGGCCGCCTATTACCTCGGCTGCCTCTATTACGACCGGAAGCGCCATACGAAAGCGGTGGTGTGCTGGGAGCGGTCCCGGCAGGCCGACCCGGCCTTCCCCACCGTCCACCGGAATCTGGCGCTGGCATATTACAACAAGCAGGGACGCCCTGCAGACGCCCTGGCTTCCCTGGAGGAGGCGTTCCGTCTTAACGCCTCCGACGCCCGGGTGCTCTTCGAGCTGGACCAGCTGCATAAGAAGCTGGGCACCGCACCTGCGGAGCGGCTAAACCGGCTGCGGCGCCACATGCCTCTGGTGGAGCTCCGCGACGATATGTATGTGGAGCTGGTGACGCTCCATAATCTGCTGGGGCAGCACAGGGAGGCGCTGGAGCTTCTATTGGCCCGCCGGTTCCATCCCTGGGAGGGCGGCGAAGGCAAAGCGCCCGGCCAATATGTGCTGGCGCTGCTGGAGCTGGCCAAGCAGGACCTGGCTGCAGGCCGCGCCAGGGAAGCCAAGGTTTCCCTGGAGAAGGCGCTCATCTATCCGGAGAACCTGGGTGAGGGCAAGCTGACGGGAACCTTGGACAACCACATTCACTATTACCTGGGGCTGTGCCATCAGGCATTGGGCCAACCCGGTGAAGCGGCCGCCGAATTCGGCCTGGCTTCCCTGGGCACAGCCGAACCGGCCGGCGCCATGTTCTACAATGACCAGCCGCCGGAAATGATATACTACCAGGGGCTGGCCTTGGCCGAGCTGGGCCGCCCGGAGGAGAGCGCCGCGCGCTTCCGCCGCCTGGTGGAGTACGGGCAGGAGCATCTGGCCGACGAGGTTCAGATTGACTACTTCGCCGTTTCCCTGCCGGACTTCCTGGTATTCGACGACGATCTGGACCGGCGCAATGTGATCCACTGCCGCTTTATGATGGGCCTGGGCTATCTGGGCCAAGGCCGGCAGGAGGCGGCAGCAACCGAGCTCAGCCAGGCGCTGGAGCTGGAGCCTGCCCATACCGCCCGCTTGTTTATGCCCGGCGGGCAATAAGATACTGGCCGGACCTTGGGAGAAATCCCGGGGTCCGGCTTTTTTTGGCGCTGCGCCTATCGGCTGCTCCTGCTTCTTCCGTTTCCCTGCGATAGTCTGCCCTGTCTGTGGGCTTCACCGCCTTATCCCCTGCCCGCCGCGCAGCTATAATCTAGGGTAAACGGAAGACCTATGCACGTAGGCGAAAGGTGGAGAAAAGCATGGATAAACTGGAGCAGCTGCGCAATCCGCCTGCCATGTACCGTTCTGTTCCGCTGTGGTCGTGGAACGACAAGCTGGAGCCGGAGGAGCTGGAGCGCCAGCTGGAGGAGATGAAGCGAGCGGGGATCGGCGGATTTTTTATGCATGCCCGGGCCGGTTTGGAGACGCCGTATATGGGAGAAGAGTGGATGGCTGCAGTGGACACCTGCATCCGCAAAAGCCGGGAGCTGGGATTGTCCCCCTGGCTGTATGACGAAAACGGCTGGCCCAGCGGCTTTGCCGACGGCAAGGTTCCTGCCCGCGGACTTGCCTGCCAGCAGAAGACGCTCCACTGCGAAAGCGGGCCTTTCGCCGAGGAACGGGACAACACGGTGGGGCTGTACCTGAAGACGGAGCAGGGGTATGCCTGCTTGCCTGCAGGAGCTGCGGCTGAAGAGGCGGATCTGCGGTTGTATTACGAGGTCAACCCCTATTATATCGATACGCTGAGCAAGTATGCTGTCCGGGCGTTTCTGGACGACATCCATGAGGTGTACTGGAACAGGTTCGGAGCGGAGGCGGGGGCGGAGATTAAGGGGGTTTTTACGGATGAGCCCCAGTTTGCCCGGGGGCAAATCCCGTGGTCCTTCGGGCTGGAGGCCGCCTTCCGGGCAGCATATGGCTATGATGTAAAGGAAGCGCTGCCTGCGCTGTTCGTCCAGGAGCAGGGGGCCGCTAAGCACCGGTATAACTTCTGGGAGTGCGTCACCGCTTTGTTCGTGGAGGCATACGCCAAACAGATCGGCGAGTGGTGCGGGGAGCGGGGCTGGTCCTCGGTGGGCCATGTGGTGGATGAGCAGGAACTGATGCATCAGGTCACCTCCACGGGCGATCCTATGGCGTTTTATGAGTATTTGCAAATTCCCGGCTGTGACTGGCTGGGCCGCTTTACCGGTGAGGAGCCCATTGTGCCCAAGCAGGTCAGCTCCGCCGCCCGCCAATTAGGGAAGAAGCAGGCTATTACCGAAAGCTTCGGCTGCTCCGGCTGGGATGCTTCCTTTGCGGATTTGAAGCGTATCGGAGAGTGGCAGTTTGTCCACGGCATCAATCTTCTGTGCCAGCATCTCCAGGGCTACAGCCTGCGGGGTCTGCGGAAGCGGGATTATCCGCCCTCCCTGTTCTTCCAGCAGCCCTGGTGGCAGGAGTACCGGACGTTCAACGACTATTTCGCCCGGCTGTCCATGGTGCTGTCGGAGGGGATCCGCCAGGCGCAGGTGCTGCTGCTGCATCCGGTGCGCTCCGCCTGGGTGGAGCTGGCCGGGACGGATGTGTCCCGGATCAGGCCGTACCACGAGGCCTTCGCCCAACTGACCCGATGGCTGTGCCAGCGTTTTGTGGAGCATGACTACGGCAGTGAAAGCCTGATTATCCGCCACGGCCGGGTGGAGCAGGGGGAGTTTATCATCGGGGAGGCGGCTTACCGCACCGTGGTTCTGCCTCCTTGTGCGACGTTGAGCCGCAGGACGCTGGAGCTGCTGAAGCGGTTTGCGGCAGCAGGCGGCAGGCTGGTTGCCTTCGCGCCATATCCGGTTTTGGTGGATGGCGAGTATGATCCTGAGCTGCAGGCACTGCTGGCAAAAACGCTCCGGCCGGAGTGGAGCCCCGAGGCGCTGCTGGAAGCGGTTGGCGGCGCGAATGCTGCGTTTATCCAAGTGCGGGACGCAGCCGGAGCGCCGGTTGTATCCGACGACGTGAACGTGCAGACGCTGGAGTGGGCGGGTTACCGGGTTTATTATCTGGTGAATTCCGGAACGGTACGTTACGCTCAGGCCCAGGTGGAGTTATGCCAGAGCGGCAGGGTGGCTGCTCTGGATCTGAAAACCGGCAAGCTGCGTCCGCTGGAGCAGGAGGAGGCAGGCGGAACTGTGAAGCTGTGCCTTGATCTGCTTCCTGCTGGTTCCTGGGTGCTGCTTCAGGAGAAGGAGCAGGGGCAGGCAGACCGGATTATGCCGGATGGAGCCTATATCTCAGTGGTTGCCACATCCAGCCCATCCGCCGATGAAAGAGGACTGGCTCCAGCCGGATGTGGGGCAGCACCAAGCTTCCCCATTGTCACGCCGGACCCCTCCTTATCTCCACGCTCATCCCCATCCGTCCACACGCTGGAACTGAACCAGTCCTGGTGGGTGACCGCGCTGGACTTGAACAGCCTTACCCTGGATTTCTGCAGGCTGCGGGTGGAGGGCGGGGAATGGTCAGAGCCGCAGCCCGTTATTCTCCTGCAGGAACAGCTATTGGCGTATGGGCGTCCTGTGCAGGTGGAGCTGGCTTTCCAGTTCGGCGTAGCATTCGATACGAACGCGGACCGTCCGCTTTTTTTGGCGGTAGAAAAACCCGGGAACCTGTTCATCGAGCTGAACGGACAGCCTGTGGACATGGCGGATTGCGGCTGGTGGCGGGATATCTCCTTCCGCAAGCTCAATATCGCGGGGTTAACGGTGCCGGGCCTCAATACGGTCGTGGTGAAGACGCTGTACTACAATTCCCCTGAAACCTACGAGGCCTTGGAGAAGGCACGCCGGTTCGAATCAGAGGGCAACAAGCTGAAGGTGGATACGGAGCTGGAAAGCATCTATGTGATAGGCCCCTTTGGGGTAACCAGCGGTGCCCCTTATACGGACGGCGAACGCCGGGCGGTGTTTAACGAGGGGCCGTTTACGTTGACGGAGCTGCCGGAAACGGTATCCGGCAGCGATTTGGTCCGCCAGGGCTTTCCCTTCTACGCGGGCAGACTTCAACTGGAGATGACCCTCCCCTTGGATCTGGAGGGGGCATCGGCAGCCCGGTGGGTATTCGGCGGGGCGCCGGATGCAGCGGTTTGCCGCTTGATCGTCAACGGGCAGGAAGCGGAGCGGTTCCTGTGGGAGCCTTATGAGGCAGACATTACGCCATACCTGCGGCAGGGGGACAATACCATTACCCTGGAGCTGGCCAACAGCTGCCGCAATTTGCTGGGACCGCATCACCATATCAAAGGAGAGGTATACAAAATCGGCCCCGACAGCTTCAAGGATAAGCCGGGCTGGACGGACAAGGACATTTCGCCGGGTACTAGCATTTGGACGGACCGGTACGCCTTCGTAAGGTTCGGCCTGCCGGGTGCGCCCCGGATTGAACTGAGCGGGGGGCAGCAGTCCCCAAGCCGCAGAGGTTACCCGGTAATCACCGAATAACGAACGGATATCCGCCGACGAAATACCGCTGGTTTGGTTTCATCCCTCCAGCCAGTCGATGGAGTCTCTCGCATCCGGACTGTAGGGTCGTTATTTTTCCAGTTTGCGTAAGTTTGGATGTTTCGCGGACTCAGGAAACGCTATTAGTCTGGAAAACCGCTCAAACCGGCTCGTTCTTGCCCAATAAGGGCCTCTCTGTCCGAATCAGTGCCAAAACACTGATATTCCCCTAAATAGCGTCTCCTCTGTCCGTTAAGCAAACGGCGCCCGCCTGTGCACCCGAGCAGAGCCGGTATTGAACCAATCCCCAAAAAAGCTATCCCCCGTCATACATATGACATCCGGGATAGCTTTTTTGCCGCTAGCGGCTCACAAACCGGCTGAACATCTGCCTCTATCCGCCAACTGTACAACCAGACCTGCCAACTATCGCACCAGATCCAACTATCCAGCCACCCCCGCCAACACCTTTTCCCCGTCGAAGCTGTAGACCAGCCTGCGGTTGTCCCGGTCCCGGGTTTCCAGGTGGACGGGCTTACCCCACAAGCGGTGCACCAGCGGCAGCGTACGGTCCACATACCGGCGGTCCAGCTCCAGCCCGTCGTAGCGGTGGAGCAGCAGCAGTTCCCCGCGGCCGCCGTGGTCCCCATCCATGGCGGTCACATACGGGAAGCCGCCGTTGGTGCGCTGGCGGATGAGGGTCTGCTTCACCTCCTCCACCTCCTTGGAGGTGACCACGTAGAGGTCGTCCTTGCGGCCGAAGAGGAACAGGTCCATTTCCTCCACCAGGGCCTTGTCCAGGTAGTTGCGGAGGAAGGACACGTCCGACTCCGTCTCCCGGATCTCGAACAGCGCGTCCAGCCCCTTATGGCGCTCGATGTACTCCAGCATCTTGACCCCCAGATAATACGGATTCAGGCTGCCCGTCCCCGGCTGGACCACACCTGCGTTCATTTTGGCAAAATCCATAATCTCCGCCCCCGTCAGCTCCAGCTGCCGCACCAGGCGCAGATGCCAGAAGGTGGCCCAGCCCTCGTTCAGAATCTTCGTCTCCATCTGCGGCCAGAAGTACAGCATCTCCTCCCGCAGCATATACAGCACCTCCCGCTGCCAGTCCGCCAGGCTGCGGCTTTCCCCGGCGATGAAACCCACCACATCCTTGGTGCCGCCTTCGGCTTCCTTGAAGCCGCCCTTGGCGCCGAAGCGGGTGTGCGGGTCCACATGCTCATGGATGGCAAGCGCCGCATCCAGCGTTTCCTCCACCGCATCACTGCCAAACTCCTGCTCGAAGGCCCGCATCCGCCGGGCAAACACCGCCATCCGCTCCACCATCCGCCGGTCCGTTCCCCGGAACATGGCGTTGTTCTTGAAAAAATCGCTGTGCGCCAGCACATGGGCGACGATCAGCTTATTTTGCAGGAGCGTGTTATGGTCCAAAAGAAAGGCGTAGCAGGGGTCGGAGTTGATGACCAGCTCATAAATCCGGCTTAGCCCGTAGTCGTACTCGGACTTCATCCGGTGGTAGGTTTTCCCGAAGCTCCAATGGGTGAACCGGGTGGGCATACCGTAAGCGCCGATGGAATACAGCGTTTCAGCAGGGCATACCTCATAACGCATGGTAAAAAAGTCCAGTCCCGCCTCCAACGCCATACCCGTAATTGACTCAATGGCCCGCTCCAGCTGCTCCGCTTCCGCGTGGTTCATGATACTCCCTCCCCAAAAAACTGCTTCAAGGTCCGGTACACGTCCCCCTTCTCCTGCAGCACCGAGGTGGAGAAGGTCTCATGCTTGATGGCGGAGAGGCTGTCCCACAGCCGGCTGGCCCGCATGTACCGGCGGATTTCCCCGTAGCCCATCAGATTGGTGCGGAGCAGGAGCTGCTTTACCAGCTCTGCAGACAGGGCATTGTCCGAATCCATATTATCCCCGTCGGTAAAATGAAACGCATAGGCGTTATAGGCGGAGCCGGGATATTCCCGCTCCAGCAGGTCCAGCGCCAGGGAGTAGACCGAGGAGCAGCGGGTGCCGCCGCTTTCCCCCTTGGTGAAGAAAGCCTCCTCCGGCAACTGCTTGGCTTCGGTATCATGGGCGAGGAAGCAGACCTCCACCCGCTCGTAGCGGATGCGCAGGAAGCGCACCATCCAGAAATAGAAGCTGCGGGCAATATACTTCTCGAAGCTGCCCATGGAACCGGAGGTGTCCATCATGGCCAGCACCACCGCATTGCTCTGGGGCTTCCGGATATCCTCCCAGGTTTTGAAGCGCATGTCCTCATTCTTGATCAGACCGGCCCCGCCGCCCGAAGCAGCTCCCGCATCCCAACCGGCCAACCCGCCTCCACCGTCGCTCCATGCTGTCGCCGCGCCGCCGTCGCCGCTGCCGGTCAGGCTCCGGCGCTTCAGGGACTCCAGCAGCGTCCGGCGTTTGTCGATGTTGCCCATCATGCCCTTGCGCCGGATATCATTGAAGCGGATATCGTCGATGGACATATCCGCTTCACTCTTCCGCTGCAGGCGGGGCAGCTGCAGATCCTCAAAGATCAGCTCCGCCAGCTCGTCCACCGTCACCTCGGCCTCGTAATAATCCAAGCTGGGCTGGTCTCCCGGCTCCCCCTCCTGACCCTGGCCCGGCTGCCGGCCGTTCCGGGAGGCCCGGCCGAGGACGTCGCCGGCCTTGGTGCCTCCGCTGCCTTGGCCCACATGCTGCTGGCTGCCGTAATCATAACGGAAGCGGGGTTCATCCATTTCCCGGATGGGCACCTTCACCATCCGCTCCCCCTGGGAGGTAATAATCGCTTCCTCACTGACCAGCTCCTTTAGATTGTTGCGGATGGCCTCCTTCACCTTGCGGGCATGCCGTTCCTGATCCCGTTCCCCCTTCCGGTGGAGCGACCAATCATCCCGGGACAGCACGAATAGCGGCTTTTGCATGGACCTGATCCCTCCTTTTTAATATGAAAATCCATGGATCACACCCTCCTACCGGTTCAACAGACTCCCTACATACTTCAGCAGCTCGTTAGCGCAGGAGGGGCAATACCCGTGCTGGTCCATCAGCCGTGCGGACACCTCGTTGATCCGCTTCAGCTGGCCTTCATCGGGATTTTTCACCGAGGTGGTAATCTTCACCACATCCTTCAGATCCTCGAACAGCTTCCGCTCGATAGCCTCCTTCAGCTTCTCGTGGGAGGTGTATTCGAATTTTTGGCCACGCCGGGCCAAGGAGGAGATTTTGATCAGAATTTCCTCCCGGAAGGCCTTCTTCTGGTTCTCCGAAATGCCGATTTGCTCCTCGATGGAACGCATCAGCTTTTCGTCCGGGTCCCGCTCCTCCTCGGTAATGGGGTCCTTCAGCTTAAAGCCGTTGCAGTAGGACTCCACATTGTCCAAATAGTTGTTCATGAGGGTATGGGCCGAATCCTCGAAGGAATAGACAAAAGCCCGCTGCACCTCGGTTTTGGCATGGTGATCGTACTCCGCCCGGGCCATGGTGATCAGGTTCAGGAGCCGCTCCCGCTCCTCCCGGGAGATGGAGGCATGCTGGTCCAGCCCCTCCTTCATGGACTTCAGCACATCCAGGGAATTGATGCAGGGTTTATCCCCTTTGATTAGGGCGCTGGAGATCCGGTTGATGACGTACCGGGGATCCACCCCGGACATGCCCTCGTCGGTGAATTCCTTCCGCAGCTCGGCGGCATCGCCGCTTTTGGCCCCGTCCACCTCCTGGCCGTCGTACAGATACAGCTTTTTCAACAGATCCATACCGGGTTTCTTGGATTCCTTCAACCGGGACAGGATACTGAACACAGCCGCCGTCTTCAAGGCTCCGGGGGCGATGTGGACCCCTTGGATATTGGACTGCTTGATCAGCTTGTCGTAAATCCGCTCCTCCTGGCTGGCCTTCAGGTTGTAGGGAATCCGCATGACGATCATCCGGGAGTGGAGGGCTTCGTTCTTTTTGTTGGCGATAAAGGACCGGTACTCGGTTTCATTGGTATGGGCGACTATCAGCTCATCGGCGGAAATCAAGGCGAAGCGCCCGGCCTTGAAGTTGCCCTCCTGGGTCAGGGAGAGGAGATTCCAGAGGAATTTTTCATCACACTTGAGCATTTCCTGGAATTCCATCAGGCCCCGGTTGGCTTTGTTCAGCTCGCCGTCGAAGCGGTACGCGCGGGGGTCCGATTCGGAGCCGTATTGGGAGATGGTGGAAAAGTCAATACTACCGGTAAGGTCCGCAATGTCCTGAGATTTGGGGTCGGAGGGGGCGAAGGTGCCGATGCCTGTCCGTTTGGCCTCCGAGAACAGCACCCGGGTAACGGGCATCCGTTCGGCGTGGCCGTCGAACTCCAGGTCCAGCCGCATCCGGCAGACGGGGCACAGGTCTCCTTCGATGCGTACGCCGTATTCCGCCTGAAATTCCTCCCGGAGCTCATGGGGAATCAGGTGCAGGGGCTCCTCCTGCATGGGGCAGCCCTTAATAGCGAAGACGGCTCCAGCCTCCGTCCGGGAGAATTTCTCCATACCCTCCTTAAGCAGGGCAAGCAGAGTAGACTTGCCTCCGCTCACCGGGCCCATAAGCAGCAGAAGCCGCTTGCGCACATCCAGGCGCTGGGCGGCGGGGCGGAAGTATTCCTCCACCAGGGTTTGCAGATCCTCCTCCAGCCCGTATAATTGGGAGCTGAAGAACTTGTACTCCCGGCGGCCGTCTCCTTTGTCCTCCACACCGGCGGCCTCAATCATCCGGTAGATGCGGTCATGGGCCAATCCGGCAATTTCCGGCCGTTCCTTGACCATGTCCAGGTAATCCGTAAACGTACCTTCCCAATGCAGCTGATGTTCCTTTTCCCGGTAATGGGACAGCTTGTCCAAGAACGGCATAGACGGCTCCTCCTTCTCGGTAGTAGAATGTGAAGAACACAAAGACCCCTTGCGGTGATCTCTGCCGGAAACCAAACGGTGCAGATGCCGGAAACGGAACAGGGGTGACGGATGAAAGGGATTTATAACCTATTCTACAACATTTTTAATTGTCGGACAAATAAGAATATTCAGAAAATAATTAGAATGTTAAAAAATCAGGAGGAAACCAGCATGCAGCCAACCCGCATGATTATCGATGCCGATACGGGCATTGACGATGCGTTAGCCATTTTATTCGCGCTCCGCTCCCCGCATATCCAATTGGAGGCCATCACCACCTGCTTCGGTAACATCGCTACGGAACAATCCGCAGAGAATACGCTGCGGCTGTTGGAGCTGGCGGCCCCGGAGCGCAGAATCCCTGTGGCTCTTGGAGCCAGGAAGCCCCTGGTCCGTCCCCAGCGGGAGTATGCTGTGCATGTGCACGGAAATAACGGGCTGGGCGGAGTGGAATTGCCAACCTCCCGGCAGCAGCCGGTGGAGGAGCCGGGGCCGGAGCTGATCTGCCGTATGGCCCGGGAGAATCCCGGCCAGCTGACCTTGGTAACCATGGGACGACTGACCAATCTGGCCCTGGCTTTGGAGCTGGAGCCCCAGCTGCCCACTCTGCTAAAGCGGGTGGTGGTTATGGGCGGAACGGTATTTGCGCCGGGGAATGTGTCACCGGTGGCCGAGGCGAATCTGTGGGGAGACCCGGAGGCGGCGGACCGGGTGTTCACCGCAGGATTGCCTCTCATGATGATCGGGCTGGATGTCACCCTCCGCACGCGGATTACCCGCAGCCATCTGGAGCTGCTGCAGCTGAAGGCTCCGGAGGCAGTACAGCCGGTGGTCCGGTTTATGCAGGAGAGTCTGGAGTATTATTTCGACTTCTACCGGCGCAGCAACTTCTTCATGGACAGTGCTCCCCTCCATGATCCGCTGGCGGTAATCGCCGCTGTCCATCCCGAGCTGCTGGAATACCGGCCCATGCACGTCCGGGTGGACTGCGAAAGCAGTCTCTGTGCAGGTATGGTGGTGGCCGATCTGAGGCCGATCCCTAAAGTGGGCAGCGAAATTTCGGTGGCGGTGAATGTTCGTGAAGAACGGGCGGTGGGCCGGTTTTTGTCCGTGTTTGAACAATAGACATGGCGTGACCCGGCAAAAGGGAGTAGGATGGGAAGAGAGCAGTTAAGCGAAAAAAGGAGAGATTACTCGTGATTATCATTCATGCCCGATTGTACGTGAAGCCGGAATATGTGGAGGCGTTCATGGAGAAGTCCAAAGCACTGGTAGCCGGCTCCCAGGCGGAGGAAGGCAATATCAGCTATGATCTGTTCCGTCAGACCAATGAGCCGGAAACCTTCATTGTGGTGGAGGAGTGGAAGGACATGGAGGCGATTGAATTCCACAACAATACGCCGCATTTCACAAGCTTCTTCGCGGAGGCTGGGAGCTATTTTGCCAAACCCGCGCAAGTGAAGCGCCTGCTGGTGGAACGGGAAGTCTAATATGTGTATAAAGAAACCCGGCGCCGGGAGCATAAGCTTCCGGTCTGCCGGGTTTTTGATGCAGATAGGATTAATTGGTCGAGCTGCCGTTTTTGCGCAGAGCATCGCGGATTTCTGTTAAAAGCACCACTTCTGCGCTGGGAGCTGCCGGTGCAGGGGCTTTGATTTCTTCCTTGCGCTTCAGCTTGCCCGCCATCTTGATGACAAAAAAGAGGGAAGCGGCGATAATGAAGAAGTCCACCACCGATTGCAGGAACACTCCGTATTTCAGCACGGCATCCCCATATTGATAAGTCAAACCGTCCAGCTTAATGCCTCCGATGAGCAGTCCAAAAAGCGGCATGATGATGTCATTAACCAGCGACGAAACAATCTTGCCAAAGGCGGCGCCGATAATAACGGCGACGGCCAGATCCAGCACATTTCCCTTCAATGCAAAAGCCTTAAAATCTTTCCACATATCCGATAAGCCCCCTGTACTCATAAATTCGTTTTATTATACCATACTGCCTGTCTCTTGGGAGCACAGCAAACAGAAAGGGTGAAGGCCCATGGCCAAACGTCCGAAGACGGCATTATTCGATAAACAGGCCCGGAAATATGCGGTGAAGCGGGAGGCTGCCCTAATGGTGGACTGGCGGAGCCGGCTCCTGAAGGCAGTGGAAGGGCGGGTGCTGGAGCTGGCTGTGGGAGCAGGGGTTAATTTCCCGTATTATCCGCCAGGCGTTCAGGTGACGGCGGTGGATTTCAGCACGGCTATGCTGGAGCATGCCATAAGGACGGCAGCCTCCTCCAACCTAGAGGTGCAGTTTGTCTGTGGCGACATCGAAAGCCTGGTGCTGCCGGAGCAAAGCTTCGACACGGTGGTGTCCACCCTGTCCCTGTGCGCTTATGAGCATCCGCTGGCTGTGCTCCGCCAGATGCGCCGCTGGTGCAGGCCCGGCGGCCGGATTCTCCTCTTGGAGCATGGCAAAAGCACAAACCCGCCGCTGGCCCTCCTGCAAAAAGCGGCTGATCCGCTTTTGTACCGGATGCTGGGCTGCCACCATACCCGGGATATTGGCGCCTTGGCCCAGGAGGCAGGCCTGCAGGTAGAGCGCACGGAGCGCTGCTGGCTGGGCATGGGCAGCCTGATTTGGGCCAGGCCCTGAAGCAGGTCATGAACAGACCTGCTTCAGGGCCCGCCCGCCTTAGGAACAACGGCGCGTCCGCCAAGACCTCTTAAAAACGCAAAAACGCCCGGTAAGGGCGTTTTTTTAAATGAACAGATCGTATAAATGCTGAGGCGCTTAGGTCCTGCCTACTTGAATCGGCAGGATAAGTCGGCGGTCCTCTGCAAGGAGGCGGTTCGGGAGACGTAGGCTGCGGGAAGCAGCCTTCACCGGCGTCGGGTTTTTCTAACGAATGTCAGCAACGTTATATTGCCCGTTTCCCCCTGTCTCTCGTTCTAACGAATCTGAGGAAGCTTATTTCGTGGAAACAGGCTCGGATTAGAACAGTGAGCAGGAAATAAGGTGGCTCATATTCGTTACATGTTCGAAAGGGTCGTTTTTGCCGAAATAAGGCTTCTGAGATTCGTTAGAAACTTGGCAGGGGGGTGCACATACGACCCGGCGGAGCTCGCCCCGCGGGCTCTTTTTTGCGTCTACGGTCTGCTACATTTACAGTCCGCTGCATTTACGGTCTGCTGCATTTACTGTACGGTGCGTTTACGGTCCGCATTTGTCTTGAGTTCCAGGCCCCTCCGCCATAGCCGAACGGAGCCGGTGCAGCTCCAGCGTATGGATGTTTACCGGCGTATGGACCGCGTAAATCTCCACCCGGTATGGTCCGGGAGCGGGGAAGATCAGATCTGTCATGGCCGGGTCGCCGTCACCGGCGAATACCTCCACCGAGATCCGGTCCGCCCATATGCGGAGCCGGGGCCGGGACGTGGATGGGGGCAGCGGTGTTTCATGGCGGCAGGGGAAAGCCGGATGAAAGCTGCTTTCTCCGGAGGCTGTCCGGTCGATATACAGCGTTCCGGCTTGGGCGTCGATGCCGATCCGGGTTTCCTGCCCGTCCCGCGTCCATAGCCGCACCCCTGCTTCTCCCGGCTCCCCGGTCCATTCCCATTCCAGGGACAGCTCCAGCAGGGCGGCTTCCAAATCGGGACTGAAGGGGATGCCGGGGCTGGCTTGGACCCTATGCCAGGAGGCGGATTCTTCCCGGAGCCCGGCGGCCTCCGCCACAGGCAGCTGCCGCAGGCGGACCTCACCGCCGCTGGCGTAGAGGGACAGCTCCCGGGGCAGGGTCATGGCCCCGCGGAAGCTTGCGGCAGGGGTCACCGCCGCATATTTCCAGTTGCTCATCCAGCCCAGCAGGATGCGGCGGTTGTCCGGGGCGTCCGACCAGGTGACGCCGGCGTAATGATCCCGTCCCGCATCCAGCCAGCGGACGGTCTCCGCCGGTTCGCCGCCATGGAAGCAGCCGTCCCGGAAGGTTCCCAGGAAATACTGGGTCCGCGAGCCCTCCGCATCCTCAGGCAACCCGCCGATGCTGACCAGCAGCACCCACCGGGTTTCCCCGGGCTTGCCCTCCACGGGAAGCGGGAACACGTCCGGGCATTCCCATACGCCCTGGTGGGAGCCCTCCCGGCGGCCGAATTCGCCGGTATAGGTCCACTCCCGCAGGTTGGGAGAGGCGTAGAAGCGGACATGGTCACCCGCCGCCAGCACCATGATCCAGCGGTTCTCCGGCTCATGCCAGAATACCTTGGGGTCGCGGAAATCCGGCAGGGAGGGCTCCGTAAGCACCGGATTGCCCTTGTGCTTCACCCAGGTCCGGCCTCCGTCGGCACTGTAGGCCAGGCTTTGGCTCTGGCGGACCTCCCGGGTATCCGGCAGCGCCGCATGATGGGTAAACACGGCCACCAGACCGGGTTTACCGCCGAAGAAGCCGCTGGAGTCCCGCCAGTCCACCACGGCGGAGCCGGAGAAGATCATCCCGAACTCATCGGGATACAAGGCCACAGGCCGGTGCTCCCAATGCATCAGGTCGCGGCTTACGGCATGTCCCCAATGCATGGGTCCCCAGGTTTGACCGCCCGGGAAATACTGGTACATCAAATGATACTCCCCATTAAAATAAACCATGCCGTTGGGATCGTTCATCCAATTGGCCCGGGGAGAATAATGAAACTGCGGACGCCAGGGGTCCGCAGGCTGAAGGAAGGATTCCCGCATATGCCACCGCGCCTTTCTATCCAGATAAGGAGCCCGCGGCTCCTGCTTACTGGGAGGGAATTCTGTTCAACGGAGTAATCGGTGAATAAATATTCATCAGGGTTCATTCCTTACCAGGAAAGAAGCGCCTTGGATGCTCAAACATGTTTTGTCGGCCTTGATTCAATTAAACTTAAGGGTTCAAAGCCGCCAAAAAACTCGCCCTCAAGTCTCTTCATTCCCTCCCAGTCATTCCACATGAATATTTATTCCTTGTTTGTTTCCCTCGTACAATCTCCTCTACGTCGTCTCCCGCTCCATCAGCTCTACCGGCAGCACGGTGGCGGGAGGGACTTCTTCCCCGGCCAGCTGCTTGAGCAGCAACTCCACGGCCAGCTCGCCCATTTGGCGGATGGGCTGGCGGATGGAGGTGATGGAGGGGACAAACCAGGAAGCCATAGGCACATCGTCGTAGCCGACGAGCTTGACCTGGTCCGGGACGGAGCGGCCCAGGCGGGCGCATTCCTGGAGCACGAAGGCGGCCATCAGGTCGCTGCCGGCGAAGATGCCATCCACCTCCGGATGCTCGGCAAACAGCTGCTTCACCAGCTCCCGGTATTCCCCCTCGTCGAAGACGTTGGTGCCGGTTTCATAGGTCAGCGCTTCCACTCCACCGGCGGCGGCTGCCTCTACATAGGCGGCGTCCCGCTGGTTCGCCAGCAGGTCCAGCGCTAGGTTTCCGCAGATATGGGCCAGCTTCCGGCAGCCCTTGTCCAGCAGCAGCTGCGTCGCCAGCCGTCCGCCTAGGTAGTTGTCTGAAGCGACATAAGGGATGGAAGCGTCAATCATCCGGTCGATGGTCACCAGCGGCCGCTGGAGAGTCCGGTACTCATCTACCTCCAGGGTATGGCTGCCCATAATGATGCCATCCACCCGGTTGCGCTTCAGCATATCGATATAATCTCTCTCCTTGTCGGGATCAAGATGGGAATTGCACAGCAGGATTTTGTAGCCCGAGGCATACGCGCACGCCTCCATATGGCTGGCCAGCTCCGAGAAGAAGGGATGGGCCACATCGGGGATAATCAGCCCCAGCACATTGGACTGCTTGCGCAGCAGGGAACGGGCCAGCTCGTTGGGCTGGTAATTCAGCTCCTCCATGGTCTCGTACACCCGCTTGCGGGTAGCCTCGCTGATGTACCCGCGGTTGTTCAGCACACGGGACACAGTGGTGACGGAAAGCCCGACTTTTTTTGCCACATCATAAATGGTTGCCATTGCATGATCCTCGTTTTCTGCTGGATGGTCAGGAAAAACTTGATAGTTCTACTATAACGTTGGAGGCAGGAGAGAGGCAAGGCTCCGGCACGGGCGAACGGTATGCTGCTCTGCCGCAGCCAACAAAGCCCCGCCCTTGTTCCCCGGAACTACTTCACCGAACCCTGCATAACCCCCTGGATAATGTACTTTTGGGCAAACAGATAGATCACAATGACCGGCAGAATGGTCAGCACCAGACTGGCCATCAGCGGGCCAAAGTCTACGGTGTAAGTGCCGTAGAAATTGAAGGTGGACAAGGGCAGCGTGCGCTGCTCCGGCTCCACCAGAATCAGCGAAGGAAGCAGGAAGTCGTTCCAGATCCACAGGACATTCAGTATGGCGATGGTCACTGTGGTGGGCATCAGCACCGGAAACACGATCTGAAAAAAGGTGCGGGTCCGGCTGCAGCCGTCGATCAGGGCGGCCTCCTCCAGCTCCTTGGGGATGCTCTTAATAAACCCGTGATAGATAAACACCGCCAGGGAGCTGCCAAAGCCCAGGTACATAAAAATCAGGGAAAACTTGTTGTTGAGCATATTCAGCGACCCGTAAATTTTGACCAGCGGGATCATGATTGCCTGGAAGGGAATGATCATGGCCGCCACCATCAGGAAAAACGTATTCTGATTGAACCGGGACGGATTCCGGACGAAGAAATGGCCGGTCATGGCCGCGCAGATGCCAATCAGGAGCACACTTACAGCCGTAATAATCAGAGAGTTGGTGAAGGCGTCCACATATCCCATTTTGTCAAAGGCGTTCACATAGTTCTGGAAATGAAGCCCGGTGGGCAGCGCCAGCGGATTGGAGGTAATCATCCGGTTCTCCTTGAAGGAGTTGAGCAGAAGCAGCAGGAAAGGCACCAGGAACAGGAACATCAGAAGCGACAGGACAGCCAGCTTGAGCGTGGAGCCGATTTTTTTATGGGCATGCATCAGGCTTCCACCTCCATTTTTTTGCTGAAATACACCTGGAGCAGCGTGATGGCGGCCACCAAGAGGAACAGCACAAAGGCCTCCGATTGGCCTACGCCGTAATCCCGGGACAGGAAGGCTTTCTGGTACACATGCATGGATACCATCTGGGTGGAGTTGAAGGGGCCGCCCTTGGTCAGGGACAGGTTCACGTCATACACCATAAAGCCCCGCTGCAGGGACAAGAACATACACACGATGAAGGAGGGCACCATCATGGGAATGGTCATCCGGGTCAGCTTCTGCCAGCTGTTGGCCCCGTCGATGCTGGCCGCCTCCCCGATATCCGCCGGTACCCCCATAAACCCCGCCACATAAATCACCATCATGTACCCCGCATACTGCCACACGGATACGATCACCAGTGTCCAGAAGGCCTTGCCCGGCTCCGCCAGCCAGGAGGCGCTGAAGATGCCGATGGAGGCTTTTTGCCCCAGATAAACCAGCACATTGTTGAAAATAAACTGCCAGATGAAACCCAGCACGATCCCGCCTACCAGGTTGGGCATGAAGAAACCCGCCCGGAAGATGTTCTGCCCCTTCACTCCGGTAGTCAGGGCATACGCCAGGAGAAACGCCAGCAGGTTGGTGAGCACCACCGTAAAGGCCACGTACCGCAGCGTCAGCCCGAAGGAGCTCCAGAAGTGGGAGTCTGCGAAAACGGAGGCATAGTTTTTGAAGCCGACCAGGCTGTGGGTGGTGGATATCCCGTCCCAGTTGGTAAAGGTCAAATAAATGCCGTAGATAAACGGGACCATCATCACGGCCATAAAGGCGAACAGGGTAGGTCCGGTGAACAGGAGCCGCAGCCGCAGCCGGTTCCAGAAGCCTTTTTCTCCAATCATGCAGGTTCACTCTCCTTTATATCTGTAGCAAAAGTCCGGCAGAACAGAAGCGTTCTGCCGGAATCCGCGGGCGGCCCGGCAGCGGACCTTACCTCACTGTTACTTCACCGTTTTCCAGTAATCTTGAATTTCCTTGGCCAATGTAGCCCGGTCTCCCGCATTGGACAGGTACTTCTGCATGGAGGCGCCGACCTTGGCCCAGTGGTCTGCAGGCAAATCGCTCATGGAAGGCTGCACCTTGCCCTTGGCCAGATAATCCTGGATGGACTTGCCTAACGGATCGGGAGCAGGCAGGGTGATGTTCTTGAAGGCAGGGACAATATTGGCCTTGTTCACCAGGAAATCCTGGCCCTTCTGCTGGTACACGATCCAGTCGAAGAATTTCTTGGCGGCCGCCTGCTGCTCGGGGGTGGACTTCTGCTTATCCACGACGATCCGCTTGCTCACCGCTGCGGAAATTTGGGTGTTGCCGTAGTCGTCGGGGTTATTGCTTACGGGAACCGGCAGGAAGCCGTATTGTTTATTGGCGGTGTCAAAGCCGGACAGCTGCGGCCACGCCCAGTTGCCCATGAACCACAGGCCCACCTGGCCCTTGCCCAATACCTCCGGGCCCTTCTCGTAGGTGGTGGACAGCGGGGAGGCTTTGTCCATGTTGTATTTCATCATCACATCGAAGGTATCCATCAGGCCGTTGAACACCTTGTTGGTAGCCAGGTCCACGGAGCCCGCCTTCAGCGAAGCGACGAATTTGTTGACCTGGGCAGTGTCCTTGCTTTGCCCGGCATACGCCAAGGGCAGGTAGTGGGCGCCCAGGGACCAGTCCATGGGGGAGATGATCAGCGCTTTTTTGCCGCTGGCCTCCACCTTCTTGAACAGCTCCTCCAGCGCTGTGGTAGTGGTGATGGTGGAAGGATCGAAGGTCCCGCCTACAGCCTTATCCACTACCGCTTTGTTATAAATAAAGCCGTATCCCTCCACAGCTAAAGGGAAGGCATAGTTTTTCCCGTCGAAGCTGGTAAGATCCAGCGCATTGGCGATGGCGTCTTTGTTCCATTTTTCATCTGTGAGGTCAAGGATGCGGTCCTTGAACTTAGCCACGTCGCCGGTGTCCAGCATAATCATGGTGGGCGGATTGCCGGAGGCGTACAGGGTGGAAGCCTTCTCAAAAGGGGACGAGCCCGCAGGAACAAGCTGTATCTCTAAGGTGATATCCGGGTTGTCTTCGTGGAAGCTCTTGGCTGCATCCTCAAGCTGGGTCTGAATTTCGCCCTTGGAATTGAGCAGGGTAATCTTGACCTTGCCCGACCCGGAGGCCGAAGAGGCGGAGGCGCCGGATTTGCTGTCGCTGCTTCCGCAGGCGGCCAGGGAAGCGGCAAGTGATACGGTAAGTGCAGTCCAGGACAAACGTTTGAACCAATTCATATTTTTCATCCCCCTAAAATGATGTAAAAAATGAAAGCACTTTCAACTCGTCGACAATTGCATTATATGTTAATCGATTAGCCTATGTCAATCGGTTAGCACAAATTTATGTTAATCGATTGACATAGACAATTTGGGTTGGTTATACTAGGGGCAAATTGGTCCTGTTAACGCTTCCTTTTGGAGACGGAGCAGCGGGGGCCGATCTTCGAAGGAGATGTTATCATGGCAATCCGGAATGAAATCATGCTGATTACGTACGCGGACAGTCTGGGCAAGAATCTGAAGGAAACCGCCGGAATTCTGAATACCCATCTGAAGGGTGTAGTGGGGGGCGTGCATTTGCTGCCCTTTTATCCGTCCTCCGCAGACCGGGGGTTTGCCCCCATGACCTACCGGGAGGTAGACCCGGCCTTTGGGACCTGGGAGGATGTGGAGGGGATCGCCCGGGATTTTTATCTGATGGTGGACTTCATGATTAACCATATCTCCCGCAGCTCCGAATATTTCAAGGATTTTGCCGCCCGCAAGGATGAATCCCCTTATGCGGACTTCTTCATCCGGTACAAGGATTTTTGGCCGGATGGGGAGCCTACGCAGGAGGATGTCGATCTGATTTACAAACGGAAGCCCCGGGCTCCTTACATTGACATCACCTTCGCCGACGGCAGCACGGAAAAGGTTTGGTGCACCTTTGACGAAGAGCAGGTGGATTTGAACCTGTACGGGGAAACGGCGCAGCAGTTTGTGTGCGATGAGCTGGTTCACCTGGCGGAAAGAGGGGCGGCGGTTATCCGCCTTGACGCCTTCGCATACGCCACCAAGAAGGTGGGGACGAGTTGCTTTTTTGTGGAGCCGGATATCTGGAACATGCTGGGGGATGCGGCTTCAGTTCTGGCGTCCAGGGGCGTGGAGGTGCTCCCGGAGATTCACGAGCATTATTCCATCCAGCTGAAGCTGGCGGAGAAGGATTATTACGTCTATGATTTTGCTCTGCCGATGCTGGTGCTGCACGCCCTGTACAACGGCAGGAGCGACCGGCTGCTCCATTGGCTGTCCATCTGCCCGCGGAAGCAGTTCACCACTCTCGACACCCATGACGGCATCGGCGTGGTGGATGTCCGCGGCCTGCTCACCGACGAGGAGATCGAGGAAACCAAGGAGGCCCTGTTCTCACGGGGCGCCAACGTGAAGAAGATCTACAACACGATGGCGTACAACAACCTGGATATCTACCAGGTGAACTGCACCTATTACTCTGCTTTGGGCGACAATGACGATGCTTATGTGCTGGCCCGTGCCATCCAATTCTTCTCCCCCGGCATTCCCCAGGTGTATTATGTGGGGCTTCTGGCAGGCCGCAATGACATTGCCCTCTTGGAGGAGACCAAGGTGGGGCGCAACATTAACCGCCACTATTACTCTACGGAGGAAGTGGACGCGGAGCTGCAGCGTCCGGTGGTGCAGCGGCTGTTCAACCTGATGCGCTTCCGCAATACTCACCCTGCCTTTAACGGCAAGTTTGCGATAGTCTCCCACGAGGAGCCCCATCTACTGGAGCTGTCCTGGACCGGCGATGGCCATAAGGCCGTGCTGAAGGCGGATCTGGCCGCACACACCTTTACCGTTTTATACGGAAATGCGGCCGGAACCCCCGACGATTATACCGTTTTGGAGGGTGTGTAAGACAAGCTGCGTTTAGCGGCAGGCGCCAGCGAACGCCAGGCATCTGCAGGGTCGATAAAGATCACCACAAAAAACACCACAAAGAACCGGTCTCCGTGCTGGAGCCGGTTCTTTGCTTTTGGCCGATTTATAACAAACAGACCATACTTACAGATTGGGGTCCACGAGTTGCCGCCAACTCCCGTCCGCTGCCGTCGGCCCATCAGATGCTGCGCCGACTTCTGTCCGCCGCCGGCTGTTTCACCGCTAACGGCGGTGAGAGACGCTATTTGCCTGTTTTCGGCGCTGATTTTTTTCTAACGGCGGTGAGAGACGTTATTTGAGGCAAAATGGCCTCAATCAGGCTCAATTGGAGCCAATAAGGGCTCTCACTTCCGTTAGAAATTTTCGCCACCCGTTTTGGCGCAATTAAGGGCTCTGGCGTCCGTTAGAATTTCACAACCCGCGAATTGCCTCGCGGCGGCCAAACTGGTGGCACCGCTGCACTCTGGGAGCCGCTGTCCGCAGGACTTTGGAGACCGTCGCCCGCTGATCTTGGGACTACTGTCCACTGTCCGCTGCACTCTGGGAACCGCTGTCCGCTGGACCTTGGAGACCACTGTCCGCCCGGCCTTAGGACAGCTGCCCGCTGAACCCTGAGGCATCTGCCTGCCGGTAACCTGTACTTTTATGCCTCGGCTTTTTCCTCGAACAGACGGGTAATTTCCACGATGACCTGTGTGGCCTTCAGCATCGTATCCACCGACACGTACTCATATTTGCCGTGGAAATTCTCCCCGCCCGCAAAAATATTGGGCGTCGGCAGGCCCATATAGGACAGCTGGGAGCCGTCCGTGCCTCCGCGGATGGCCTTCACGATGGGCTTAATGCCCAGATTGACCATAGCCTGGTGGGCCACATCGACGATTTCCTTCACCGGCTCGATTTTCTCCCGCATGTTGTAATATTGGTCCTTAATCTCCACCTTCACGCTGCCCGGCCCATATTCGGCTTCCAGCTCCCGGGTGATTTCCACAATCCGGTTCTTGCGGGCCAGGAAGCTCTCCCGGTCAAAGTCGCGGATCATATACCGCATGGTGGTAGTGTCCACAGTGCCGTTAATGGATTGCAGGTAGTAGAAGCCCTCATACCCCTCTGTAAACTCGGGGGCTTCCTCCTTGGGCAGCCGGCTGTTGAACTCCATGGCAACCTTGGCGGAGTTGACCATTTTGCCCTTGGCTGTGCCGGGGTGAACGACCACACCCTTGAAGGTCACGGTAGCGGCAGCGGCATTGAAGCTCTCATATTCCAACTCGCCCAGGGGCCCGCCGTCCAAGGTATAGGCAAATGCTGCGCCGAAAGCCGGCACATTGAACTTGTGGGCGCCGCGGCCGATTTCCTCATCGGGTGTAAAGGCGACCCGGATTTTGCCATGGGGAACCTCAGGGTGGGCGATCAAATAAGCCATAGCCGTCATAATTTCGGCGATGCCTGCTTTGTCATCTGCACCCAGGAGGGTGGTGCCGTCCGTGGTAATCAGGGTTTGGCCCTTGTACCCGGCCAGCTCCGGATAGGCGGAGACGGAGAGTATGGTGCCATTGGAGGCATTCAACACAATGTCCTGGCCGTTGTAATTTTCGATCAGCTGGGGATTTACATTAGCACCGCTGTAGTCCTGAGCTGTATCCATATGGGCCAAAAAGCCGATGACCGGCACTGAGGTTTTGCTCGTATTGGCAGGCAGAGTAGCCATGACGTAGCCGTGCTCGTCAACGGTAACCTCGCTCATGCCCATCTGCTTCAGTTCCTCTACCAGCTTATGGGCCAATGCCCATTGTCCCTCTGTAGAGGGGCAGGTATCGTTATGCTCATTGGATTGAGTATCTAACTTCACGTAGGAGGTGAAGCGCTGGATGAGTTCATTTTTCATTGGAAATCAAACTCCCTCGAATGTGGTGGCCAAGCCTTATTGGCTTTATCATACCACGCCTCGGTGATGATGCAAAAATCCATACCCTAAAATTGTAAAGCCTTCAGTGATGTTTCACCCTCCAGCTTAAACAGCAATTGATCCCCATCTGTAAAAAGGGCTTCCACATTTCCCTCCATACGCAGCTGCACTTCTCCGCGGCTGTCGTAGACGTTCAGAGTGAGTTGCCTCCCAAGGGTTTGCGCCAAAATCCGGTCTTGGGTGAAGTACACAGGAGCAAAGTAATTTCCGCTGATCTCCTTCGGCTCCCTACCCCTCTCTACTTTAAAAAGCTGATTCATCCAGCCCTCTACCAGCACCGTGAAAAACACCGTACCTCCCACCGAATCAAATTCATGCACCTTGTGCTGGCCGGAGAGCAGTGTTTCCTGCTGCCCATTCAGGTCGGAAGCATAAAGCAGGCCATCGGCTGTTTTTACGTACAAGATGCGCCTATCTGCTGTGACCTTGAATTTGTCTATAGACTCTTGGAATATCAAGGTGGGCTTCCTTGTTTTCAGATCGATCCTCCATACCCGTTTTGACTCCCGACGGTTCTCCGGGGAGAGGGGGTATGCCGAACCGTGCGTGTACAGATTGGTGCCGACTACCTGCATATTTCCTGTAGCATACTCCGTTGCTCCATTGTCCGAAATGTTAATGGCCCAGCCGTAGATCATGGACGGGTCGCCCAGAATAACCGGTTCGGCATCCTCCGGAGAGCCTTCGGGAACCAGTTTCAGATTTGGCGGGCTGGGTGCGACAAAATAATTCACAAGCACCCGCCCCATTGGAGAGTCGCGAAAATCCACCTTGCCGGAGGGCCCTACCTCCGCCGTACCGTCTTCATTCAGCTTCACATAATGGTCACTGCCCATAATCGCGCCGCCCATATGATAGTAAAGCCACAGGCTGCCATCCCGCACAGAAAAGCTTAATCTGGGGTTAGGTCCATACGTGGTGCTGTATTCATACTCATATACGTGCTCTCTGGCTTCCGGGTTGGACACCGGACTCCGATAGATGTGGTTCAGCGGCCCATCGGTCTCGGCAAAATAGTAATAGTCCTTATAGACGGCGAACCCATTGCCGGCGGCATACTCCGGAAGCCCAGCATCGTTGACCTGGGGGTTGGCCGAACGAATGGAGAGTCCGTTGGAGTCGCTCCAGTCATATTCCCAGCCGAAGGCATCATGGGCGTAATGCCAGGTCAGCGGAAAATAAGTGATGTTCCGGAAGCTCAGGAGCGGGTACTCCTCGGTACGATTATCGATGGCCTGCCCATTGACCGTAATTGGTCCCGCGGCCAGCTCCGCCCGGTAGCTGCGGGCAGTGTTTGCTTCAGCGGACGCATAGCCGTGGTAAGACGCAGTAATGTTGCTCTGCTGCACGGTTAGCCCTTGATCGGGGAACCATTGGTTTTCCAGTCCTAGATAGCGGGAATCGTACCAGGTCATGGGGACATAGGTAATGTCCTTGTACACAATAAGCGGGTATTCCCGGTTGCGATTATCCACGGTTTGCCCGTTTAGCGTAACGGGAAATGAGGGCAGCGTAATAGTCAATCGCGGATCAGCGGCTTGTGTTTTTTCCGGTACAGATAAGATGCTGGCTCCTGCCAGAATGAAACCGGCCAAGACGATCCGGATGCCGAGTTTATATGAAGTGGGAAACAGGGATATCCTCTCCCCTTTGGGAATTTACTTACAAATGGTGAGACGCGTTCCTTCTCGCTAAAGTTGCACCCAGCGGTATGGATATTATTGCGGGAGGAGCAGTGGATTCGAACGGATAACACACTTGCATACATATACGGATACGATCCCGTCTGTTCAGGAAAGCGAAAGAACAGATTGAGATAGTTTTATCAGGAAAAATATTCCAAATTAAGCCGCGGTATAACGGTCTTTTACGCCTGTTCGAACACTATCCCATCTACTCAGGACAGTCGGCAGAACAGTAACGGAGGTGTTGTATGCGATATTCTTATAGAACCGGGAAGCCTGGGTTTGCAGAAATAAGGTTGTCGAATTTAACGGAGCTTGGAGGTGGGGAGGTGCTCGAGTTGGAATCGTCAGAACCCCGATTAAACGGAACTTAGAGGCGGTTGGCCGGAGCTTTAACGAAACTTAGAGGCGGTTGGGTGGGGGAATGAAGCTGCCGGAGCTTTAACGGAACTCAGAAGCTCTTAAGTGCCGAAAATAGGCCGCCAGAATTTTTAACGGAACTGGCCGGCTCTTACAGGAGGTTTTTTCGTAAATTTAGTGAGTAATTTGGCGCTAACGGTCTGATAGTTCCGTTAGATTTGGAATTCGCCTGTTTTTGCTCTGTAAGAGACGGATAGTTCCGTTACAGGAATTTTGCGCGGGAGGCGAAGGCGGGGAAGGGGATCGCCCTGAGCAGATGGGATAGTGTTTATAAGGTGTGAGAATCCAATATTTCCGGTTGAAAAAAGGCAAATAATGTAAAAAACAATGAATATGAGATAAAGCCGTGAAGAACCGTGAGAAACCGAGATAAAGCCGAGAAAAGCTGAGATAAAAACAAGGAAAACCTAGATAAAAGCAAGAGAAAACCGTAATAATAGTGGCGGGCTTCGGAGGTTCCCGTACATGGTATGTTCCGCCATGGTTCCATGAACATGGCCCAGGCATGCCAGCGGGCATACTGAGCCGTCATGAATGCTGCAGCGCCCGGTCATTCTGTCCCGGTGCTGCAGCAGACGGTGTTCCGGCCGGCGGCCTTGGCCCGGTAGAGAGCCTGGTCGGCGGCTTGGAGCAGCGGCTCCAGCTCAAACCCTGCGGCGCCGCCTGCCTCCGCCACGCCGAAGCTGGCCGTCAGCTGCAGCGGCTTTTCTGCGGTGGGCAGCGGCATGGCAGAGTTCGCGATGGCCGCCCGGATCTGCTCCGTGCGCCGGCTGGCTTCGGCCAGCTCCATACCGGGCAGGCACAGGACGAATTCCTCGCCGCCGTACCGGCCGAGGATTTCCCCCTCCCGCAGCTGGCTCCGGCAGACGTCTACCAGGTGGACCAAAGCCTGGTCTCCCGCCGAATGGCCCAAACGGTCGTTGATGATTTTAAAGTGATCCACATCGAACAAAACCATGGATAAGCCGGAGCCGGCTTTCTCCGCCTCGGCCAGCAGCAGCGCGGCTTCCTCCATAAGGCGGGCACGGTTATATATGCCCGTCAGTCCGTCATACGAGGCCAGCCGGAGCAGCTTTTCCTCGTAGCGCACATGCTCGGTCACATCGATCAGCATCAGCATCCGCCCCACCCGGCGGTCATTCTTTACCCGCACCGGCAGGGAACGGACCTCATAATGCCGTTCCTCTGCTCCCTCCTGCAGCCATCGGGTCCGCCAGACCTGCTCCGCATTCACCTGCTGGTCGGCTTCCGGAGACAGCGTCTCCAAGCCTGCTTTCCCTGACCAGACGGCTTCCAGCGGTTCGCCGATCCGCTCCGGAGCCAGCGGTGGAATCATGCGCCGGGCCGCCGGATTATAATCCACCAGCCTCCCACTGAGATCCAGCACCAGCACGCCATCCCGCATGCTTTCGAACACGTAGCCTCTGGCGATAGGCACCACCTGGAACAAATCCGTGGTCCGGATGGCCCAGACATACAAGGAGGTTGTGAAGATCAAGATAAAGGGAACCGGGTCCATATTGTAGGGGATCACTCCCATCAGATACAAAAAGGACGCGATAATCGGAAGCATCGTCCCCAGAAACAGTGTGAAAATCTGCTTCCGGTATGCTCTGGAGGCCGTCCGCCATTGACCTACCAGCAGGCAGGCTCCGAGGAACATGCTGCCGAAGGTATAAGCGCCGTGGATGATATACCACGGACCGATGATAATATCCGCCATGGGAGACGGAGCATCGGTCCGCAGATACAGGGATTTGTAGAAGAGGTGATGCAGATCATTGGTTGCTACCAGGAAACAGGTTATGGCGGGGATTACGAAGAGAAGTCCGGTTATCTTGCGGGAAAGCCATTTGTCCACTCCGGTATAGCGACTGACCAGAATAAGCAGAAGCACTGGTGAAAACGCCATGCCCAAATAGGCCACGCTGATCCAAACCTTAATCGCGGCGAGGGTGGTGCTGGCCAGCTGCAGTGCCGCTCCGAAGCAATAGAGGGCTGCCGTTGCGGTAACGCCAGCAAATGCCCTCATGGCCTGTGAGCGGGTTTTGTCGGACAAGGCATACACAAAGAGGAGCGCGTTCAAGGCTCCGGACGTGGTAATCAGTGTGATGTAGATAAAGGTCTCGGAATTCAAGCCTTGGTCCCTCCTGACGAATGAGAAAAAAACGATATCCGATTTTTTTGTACTTTTATTGTATAATATAGGGATAAGAATGGAAAAGAGGCGGTTACATGTCGCATCGGCTAGTTGTTCTGCAGGGACCCAGCGCAGCGGGCAAAAGCACACTTCAGGCCAAGCTCGGCCTGCCCCGGATCGTCACCTGGACCTCCCGCCCTCCCCGGGAGGGGGAAACCCATGGAAGAGAGTATTACTTCGGCAGCGCCGAGCAGCTGAAGGCCATGTACGCCTCCGGCGAGCTTCTGGAGACAACCGAATACCAGGGGAATATGTACGGCACCTCCATGGCATCCGTTGCGGCGGCCATTCAGGATGTGACCCCCCACTCTGTGGTGCTGGATGCCTTCGGAGCCCGCAAGGTAAAGGAGCGTTACGGGGACAAGGTGCTGCTTGTTGGCATCTACGCGGAAAAAGACCAATGCGCCCGGCGCCTGGCGGAACGGGGACTGTCCGCTCTGGAGCAGGAGCGGCGGTTAGCCAGTTATGGAGAAGAGGTCTCGCTCCTGTTCGGGTGTGACCTGATAATCCCCAACCCCGATCAGCGTCTGGACCAGGCCTTATATTTTATCGAGGCTATTGGAGGCGCTTTGACGGAACCATGGGATTAAAAAAACGGCTGCCCTGGAAATGGACAGCCGTTCATTTGCATCGGGTGACAGTTATTGATAGTAGGAGGTTGTAAGCGGAATGATAAACCCTCCGTCTGTGGGCTGTTTGACCTGAATGGAAATATTTTTTACACCTGTGATCGTGACTTCAATGGTCTGGAGGCCTGATGAAGGAGTGATGCCCTTGACTTCCTTGAGCAGGGCATTCTTGTCAATATCGGTGATCTCCAGCGATTCCACATCCTGGACTGTTGCGGCAAATTGCAGAACCAGCTTCGTATATTTGCCCGCCGGGCTTAAGGCCGTATATTTAATATTGGAGTCCGGTGCGCTGTACAGCACCTCAGAATAGTCTTTGCCACCGAATTGCGTATGTGCGGGATCCTTGGAATAGAGTGTGTTGTTAAAATCCTCCCGGTTAACCGGAACACCTTCCGCAAGCTCGCCCAGAAGGACCTCTTTGGCGTGCTCATCGTACTTCACAGGTATTTCCAGCAGATTGGCGATTCCCCGGACAGGCAGATACGTGGTGCCCTCGTAGGTAATGGGAAGAACCTGGTTGCCGTCCGCATCCTTCAAAACGGCAATTTCTCCATTGAATCTAACCTTCAGCTCTCCATTCAGGTAAGCCCGGATTTCCTGAAGCTGCGTACTGGCTAAAGCGCCTGCTGCCATACCAACCAAAAGAAGCAGGGTTCCTCCGAATGTGACCAAAAGCTTCTTCTTCATAAAAAGTCTCCTTTCCGCTTGGAAAATAAATTTTGGTGATTATAATTATTTCAATATTATAATAAGTTGGCACAATTTCACAAGGGAAATTGAGGATATGGCGCAGGAGCAAACGAAAGGGGTATGAGGATGGCAGTAAAAGAAATTTTGCCCTTTGGCGATCCCATTCTGCGGAAAACCGCCAAACCTGTGGAGGAGCTGACGCCCCGGGTGCTGCGGATGCTGGACGACTTGGCGGAAACGCTGTATGCGGCTGACGGCCGGGCGGGTTTGGCCGCTCCCCAGGTAGGGCTTTTGCGCAGACTCATTGTGATGGACTGTGGGGATGGTCTGGTGGAGCTGATCAATCCGGTTATCCTGGAGCAAAGCGGGGAACAGATGGGAACCGAAGGCTGCCTGTCCTACCCCGGCTACTACGGCAACGTGAAACGGGCCAACCGGGTAAAGGTGAGCACCCTCAACCGGCAAGGGGAAACGGTCATTATTGAGGCGGAGGGGTATTTGGCCCGCTGTATCCAGCATGAGGTGGATCATCTGGACGGGGTGCTGTTTATCGACCACATGCAGGAGCAATGGCTCTTCCATGAATCCGGCAGCGGCCGGGTGCCGCTATTGCAGGTACTGAAGCTCAGCAGACCTCTCTGACCGGGGGAGTCCTGGTGAAGGGGTAGCTATGGACATCTCCCGGCAGGATGGGTATGCTTAGAAGAGATATGCGGTGCGCCGCAAGAATAGACAGGAGGCAGGTACAAGTGAGCAATATCGGAGTATGGGAAAATGCGGAGCCGGGCGTAAAGCGTTGTATTCTGAACGCAGTGGGCAGCCTGATGATGATGGAGGTGCGTTTTGCCAAGGGGGCGGAAGGCTACGAGCACAGCCATCCCCATGAGCAGATGAGCTATTGCTTGCGCGGACGGTTTACCTTCCGTATCGACGGCAAGGAAACGGAAGTATCCGCCGGTCAAACCATCGCCATTCCCAGCAATGCCAAACACGGGGTGACAGCGCTGGAGGAGGACTCCGCACTGCTGGATACCTTCACACCCATCCGTCAGGATCTGGTGAAGTTCTAGGATTGTATAAGACGGCTGCTTCGCATTGCCAAGCACAGGCCTTCTTGGTAAGATGATCGTAATTGCATATGAAGCATGGGAGTCCGCAGGAGCGGGCTGAGAGTACGGCTGTCCGCCGTTTACCATTGGAACCTGTTGGATCATGCCAGCGTAGGGAGCTTGCCCGTTTTGAGGCGCTTTGCTATTGGCGAGGCGTCTTTTTTGCGGTTCACGCGTCCGGCTAGCTGGACTACCGATAATGAGGAGTTGGCGGAAAATGGAATTACATGAGCTGGAGCAAAACCTGATGAAGGTACGGGAGCAGAAGCCCCTGGTCCACAACATCACCAATGTGGTGGTGACCAACTTTACGGCGAACGGGCTGCTGGCGCTGGGGGCATCCCCGGTTATGGCGTACGCCAAGGAAGAAGTGGCTGATATGGCCAAAATCGCCGGTGCCCTGGTGCTAAACATGGGCACCCTGGATGAAACCGTGGTCCACGCCATGCATGTGGCCGGCCGTTCGGCCAACGCTCATGGCGTGCCGGTGGTTTTTGACCCCGTCGGCGCAGGCGCCACCCCGTACCGGACGGATACGGCGCGGAAGATGATGGACGAGGTCAAGGTGTCCATCCTGCGCGGCAATGCCGCAGAGATCGCCAACGTGATCGGCGAATCCGGCACGATCAAGGGTGTGGACGGAGGCGATACCGCAGCGGATGCGGTGGAGCTGGCCCGCCAGGCAGCCCGGAAGCTGGGCTGCGTGGTGGTAGTGACCGGCGCCGACGATATCGTCAGCGACGGCAGCGTCACCTGGAAGGTCAGCAACGGCACCGCCCTGCTGACCAAGGTTACGGGCACCGGCTGCCTGCTCACCTCTGTGATTGGAGCCTTCGCCGCGGTAGAGAAGGACCTGGTCAAGGCGGCGGTATCCGCCCTGGCCTACTATGGCGTAGCTGCCGAGGAAGCCCTGAAGGTATCCGGCGGCGACCGTCCCGGAACCTTCCAGACGGAGCTGTTGAACCAGCTCCATCTGGTGGAAGGCGCCTTCGTCAAAAAAGCGGCCATCCTGGCTCAGGTAGAGTAGGCCTGCAAGCAGCCAGTCACAAAAAAAGGTTGTCCCAAACGTCATGAGCATGACGGGGACAGCCTTTTTTTCGTGTTGGAAGCACCTGCGTAAGACCATGGCTTCAGAACTTCTCTCCGCCGCGCTCCACCTTACCCGGCAAATCCTCCTCCAGACGGTCCATCAATGCGGCGGTTTCTCCTGATTCGCCCTGGCAGTTGATCCATTGGGCCAACCCTGTCAAGGCTGCCACCTCCATGTCATCCTCTGCATCCCCGCGGCCCGCTACAGTGGCATCCGCCTCCGGAAAACCCGTGCCTGCGTGCTTTTGCTCCTCTTGAAAATCTGGGGACAAGCTCTCCGCCTCCTTTCACACACATCTTTACCCATACTATGGCTTGGCGGCCAAGGTTCTATGCGCATGCCAAAACGCCGCCCGGCATAACCCAGGCGGCGTTCACTATGCAGCAAATCAGCCGATGGCGTACAGACCGGGGCCAGTCAGGGCCAGAGCCACTGCTACTGCGATCAGCAGGAGGTTATATTCATAACCGCCTTTATCGGTCCAATAACCGTTTGGGCCGTGAACCTTCACAATGGCCACCAGCATCGTGCCTGCGATGAGCACTGCGGCTACCGGCAGCCACAGACCTGCGGCAAACAGAAGGCCACCTGCCAGCTCAGACAATCCGGCCATCACAGCCATGGCCACACCGGGTTTCATACCGATGGATTCCATCCAGCCTCCGGTGCCTTTGGGGCCGTATCCGCCGAACCAGCCGAACAGCTTTTGCGCCCCGTGCCCCATCAAGGTCAATCCGACCACCAACCGTATAATCAACAAACCTGCATCCAACATTAAAATTCCTCCCTGATTATCTTGTTTTTTTGAATTAACTTACTTTATGTAAGTATATTAGCATGAGCAGCTTACTTTTGTAAAGCTAATTATTATATATTTTAGTGGCCGATTTTTTCTGCCTGTGCATCCAAAGAAAGAATCCCTGCTTCCGAAACATTCCAGTGGATGAAAGCGTCTTTATTGGTAGAACAGAGGGCTTAGCAGCGGCCAGGGGTGTCCTGTCCGTGAAATAGCCCGAGAGAGGGAGGTTTACCCTCATGGTCCAATCTGGCAAATATTCAGCGTTGTTCATCATATGGATTTTGGCAGGAGCGCTTTTATTCGGATGTGAACGGGAGCAACGGACAGCGCCTGAGGAGACCCCAGCCTCATCCTTGGCCCCGTCTCCCGTTCCTACAGCCGCCCCTCCTGCACCGGCGGCCTCCGCCCCAGCAGCGGAACCGGCCTCCCAGGTCCGGGTTCCGGTAGCCTCCGTTGCCGCCGGGCGGATATTCGATGCCGCAGGCTACGGCAGCAAGCCGGGACTATCCTTTGCCGTTGACCGGGACGGCACTGCCTGGCATTGGGGCTGGGGCTTCGGCTCTCCCGAGGCGGATACCGGGCCTAAACGGGTAACCGCTGACAGGCCGGTGACGCAGGTGACCCAAAATTATCTGTTGGGCAAAGACGGCCATGTTATGAAGCGGGGAACCAAGCAGCAGGAGGCGCTTCAGCAGGTGGAGGGTTTGTCCGAGATTATATCCATCCAGCAGCTGGATGAGATGTTCGGCACCCTGTTTGCCCTGCGCAAGGACGGAACGGTATGGTACTTGCCGAGAGAAACGGGAAAGCCGCTGCGCTTCGGCAATTTTTCAGGGGTATCGGCTATATACGGAACATCCTTTTCGCTTTTTGTGCAGGAGCAGGAAGGCAGGCTGTGGTATGCGGCAGGGTTAAGCGGGGATATTCTGAAGCCGGAGAATCATAAAGTGCTGCTGCTGCAGGGAGTTGCATCGGTAACGGCCGGTTATGAGGATGAGGCGCTGATCCGGCTGGATAATAACGAGGTTTTGCGCTATCTTCCCCGTGAGCAAAAGCTTGCAGCAGAGCCGCGGCTTGCCGGTGCGGTGAAGATGGCTGTAGCCGGTGAAGGCACCTATCTGTTCACCCGCAGCGACGGAACCGTATGGGGCTTCGGGAAGAATGGGGACGGACTTCTGGGGCCAGGCACTGAAACGGTGCTGGACCCTGTACAAATACAAGGGCTTGAAGATATTGTCGGTCTTGAAGCGGGCAATCATCATGCCTTGGCCTTAGATGAAGCAGGCCGGGTATATACCTGGGGCCGGAATATGGACGGCCAGCTGGGCAGGGTTCCGGTTATTTTGGACCGTTGGAAGGACATGGGGGAGCTGACCGGCGTCCGCAAGGCCGTGGCTGCCTCCGGACGTCCCTATTTTATTATGGAGGACGGGACCCTGCGCGCCATGCAGCCTGACCGCACCTTCGGGCCAGTACCGGGAGTGGCAGAGCTTCAGGAGCTTCAATTTGTCCTGGGTTATCCCGTTACGCTGGATAAGACAGGAGCTGTCCGGCTGTGGGAGAAGGATTTCTCCTCTTCCCAGCCTCTGACGCTCACCAATGCGGTGAAACGGATGGCTGCCGGCGGGGACCGGCTGCTGCTGCTGGACGACCGGGGCAATCTGGACCTGGTATTTTTGCGTGAGGCGGTGGAGAGCATGGGTCAAGAGGCTGGTGCAGCCAGCCCTAGTACCACCGGGCTTGTGCCTGCTGGGGCGGAAAAGCTGGCCGCAGAAGGGGGCTGGACCGGGCGGATCCGTTCCCTCTACGGGAATCCGTATGTGTTTATGGCGCTGACGGAGGACGGAAAGGTGTTTTATGCCGACCGCAACAAGGAGGGCAGGTACCAGTTCCGTTCCATCATGGGGACTAATCCCGTGAAGGAGCTGTCGGTTGACGATTATGTGCTGCATACCGCCGAGCCGCTGCAGGTATGGGCGCTGGAGGAAACCGGTGATCTCCGGGAGATCCGGCTCGACATGGAGATGGAATGGAGGAATAACACCGGCAAGCTGGAGATTCTGTCGGTGACCCCTCAGGTGCAGTCGGCCCATGCCCGGAACATCACCCGCATCAGCGGAAGCCTTCAGGTGCATGCTGACGGGACAGCCGGCGAGGACCGCCACAAGCTGCGGCTGCAGGCACAGCTGCCCGCCCCGGTTAAGCTGCTTTCTTCTTTCTACAATTACAATATCGAAGGGCCGGGGCTGCATTATCACGTGCTGGTGAATGAGCATAACCAGGTTAGCCTGCTGGGGTATAACCCCTTCGGGCAAATGGACCCCAAGCCGGGTATCGTTCCGTTCCCCTGACAGCCTTGGCGTCAGCTGGTGATGAAATCCCCGCCGTTAACATGCATGGTCTCCCCGGTCACATAGCGGGAGTCGTCAGACGCCAGATACACATAGGCAGGAGCCAGCTCGAAGGGCTGGCCTGCCCGTTTCATGGGTGTTTCGGTGCCGAACACGGACACCCTGGCGGCGGAGAAGCTTGAGGGGATCAGCGGTGTCCAGATAGGGCCCGGAGCCACCGCATTGACGCGGATACCCTGCTCCACCAGGTTCATGGCCAAGGAACGGGTAAAGGACACAACCGCACCTTTGGTGGCGGAATAGTCCAACAGGGTCTTTTCTCCACGGTAGGCGGTTATGGAGGAGGTATTAATGATGGAGCTGCCGGGCTTCAAGTGGGGCAGGGCCGCCTGGGTCATGAAGAAATACGAGTAGACATTGGTGCGGAAGGTATGCTCCAGCTGCTCCTCGGTAATATCCGTCAGCTTCTCCTGAGGGTACTGCACCCCGATGTTGTTCACCAGAATATCCAGTCTGCCGAAGGTGGCAATGGCGCAATCCACTACCTCCTGGCAGGCTTTTTTGGTATTCAGGTCGGTGCGGATAAACAAGCAGCGGCCTCCCAGCTCTTCGATCCGCGCCTTGGTTTCCTCTGCATCCCGCTCTTCGTACAGGTAAGGAACCACCAGACAGGCGCCTTCCTTGGCAAAAGCAACCGCTGTTGCCCGGCCAATACCGCTGTCGCCGCCGGAAATAATAGCCGTGCGTCCCGCCAGCTTGCCGCTGCCGCGGTAAGCGGGATTTTCGAAGATCGGCCTGGGGTTCATGGCATATTCCAGTCCGGGCTGGACCGGCTGGTGCTGGGGAGGGAAGGACAACGGCTCTTCCTTGCATTCTGTCTTCTTACCGTAATACGGGTAAACGGGGTAACACTCCATAACGAATAACCTCCGCATCATAGGGGATAAATGCCTATGCCTTCACCATATTCCCCGGAGATAGCTCTGGTTACCCCAATTTTCCAGAGGTTGGTGTGGATAAAAACGGGACAAAATGTATAAGAATTCACCTATTCTATATTTTCTGCATAATAAAGGAATTGCTAAAAGCATGTCGAATTATTACGCAGGTCAATGGGCGCAAAGACCTATACACATTGCGAGAACAAGGTCGGATTGCGGGAGACGATAACATGAAGCAGGATGATTTTCTCGGCATGAACAACCGGCGGTGGAATCGGAAGTCTCTCAATTCTTTCTGGTGGGTATTGCTTCTGGTCCTTCTGGCGGAGGAGATTATGCTGCTCCTTAGCAGGGGAGGCGGCTGGGAGGCCCAAATGAGATATATGCTGATCCCTGGCGGCATCAATTTTGGCATTCTCTGTCTGGGTGAGCTGCTGTATTTGCGGCTGAAAAGCGCCTACCATTGGGTGGTGGTCGGCATGACCACGCTGATTTGCACCGTCCTCATCGTGGCCCATCATAGCCTGGACTATATACAGTCCCTTTGGATTTTGCCGATTGTAGTTTCCATTATGTATTTCCAGCGCCGGTTAGTGGTGTATACCGCGCTTATGAATTTGTCCGCGTTCCTGATTGTCACATCCCTCTTCCCGGCGCTCCGTGACCGGACCTCCCTGGTGGAATGGCTGGGTATCCCCCTTATTCTGGGTGTCTCCGCCTTCGTGGCGATGAATTCCATGGAGCGGGGGATGGAGCTTCTGCAGGAGCTGCGGATGGAATCGGTGGATAAGCAAAACCTGATGATCCAGAATGTGATTAAGGATAAGATGGTGAGGACCGATCCCCTGACCGGCCTATATAACCGGGCGGCGCTGAATGAGCATTTGGAGATGCTGCTGCGGTATGCGGATTCGGAGGGGTTTTCCCTCCATGTGGCGATGATGGATGTGGATTTTTTTAAGTCGGTGAATGATACCTTCGGGCATCAGGCGGGGGATCAAGTGTTGAAAAGGATTGCCTCCGCCATCCGGGAGGGAGTGGGAAGCAGTGATTTTGCCGCCCGCTACGGCGGCGAGGAGTTTACCATTGTTTTTACGGACCGGACGCTGGAGGAGGTCCGCCAGGTGCTGGAGCGCATCCGGGAGAATGTGGAGCTTCAGGAGCATCCCGGACTGGAGGGGCGGCGGGTGACGATAAGCATCGGGCTCCATCCCTACGGCAAGGGGATGGAGGCGGAGCGCCTGCTGGAGCATGCCGATGCTTACCTGTACCAAGCCAAGCGCAAGGGCCGCAACCGGATCTGCGACCATCTCACTGCGGCGGAGGCCTGAACCGCTTGTCCTTCGGACAGCAGCTTAGAGGGTTAATCCTCCACGCCTTCCATAAAATCCTCCAAACTGCGGTTGGCCTTGCTCTGGTTGCACAGGGAGCAGGCGCAGACGCAGTTCATCGGGGTGGTATGGCCGCCCCGGGAGCGCGGCAGCAGATGGTCGATGGTATCGCCATACTCGCCGCAGAAATAGCAGGTAAACTGATCGCGCATTAGGATGTAGCGCTTGAATTTCTTGTTGGAATAAAGGCGGCGGATGGTATGGGCGTTGACCACCACGGCTGCATATTCCTTGACCAGGACGGACGCCGTCTCCAGATCCGTCTCCTGCACCCAGCGCCGGCCCTTATCCGTATGCCCGCGCATGCGGATAATGCCCTCCCGGGTGGGGCGGAGCACGGAAGCGTCGGGTCCCGGGGGTTTGGGCGGAGGCTCCGGCAAGGGGCGCCGGCTGAGCCTGCGCATAGGCACCTGGGAGAGATGCTCCTCTCCCGGCGCAACGGGGACCGCAACCGGTGTGCTGCCGTCTGCGTCTGTAAGGGACGGGGATGTACGGCCCTCCATATCCACAGCCATAAACGGGCTGCCTGCCCCAGGCTCCGTGCTCTCACCCGGAGGAGGACTCTCCTGGCCGGTGAGACGCCGGAGCTTTTTAGTTTTTTTGCGGCAAGCCCGGCACATGCCGCGTCGGGCATTCTTGCCGGAGCGTTTGCCTGTCCGCTTCATAAAATGCGACAGCGGCTTGTACATATTGCAGCGTGGACAGAGTCGTTGCGCATCCGCCTCTTCCACGGATTCCGCAGCCAATTCTTCTTCTCTTGCAGACTGTGGCTCCTGAAGCATGAGGGTACCTTCCTTTTTATTATAAGGGTTATGAATAGTCGGATTTACCTGCTGGCCGCTTGGAGGGCTTTTCCAAGGGGCTTATTCCTATTGTAGCGGATTTTGGCTGCGCGTGCATGTTGCGAATTTCATAGGCCGAGTTGTCATTTCCTCCCCGTTGTCCCCATATGCTTATGGCATAAACCTTGCGATACCTTAGGAGGGACCGCCTTGAGCATGCATGCAGTGGGAGATTTTGACGGGGACGGGATTTGGGAGGCGGCAGCGCTGTCCCGCGCCCAGGACGGGTTGTGGCTGACGGTCTACAAATATAGCGGTTGGGGCTGGACGGAAACGGGCCGTTGGCAGTGGCCGGATCTGGCTGTTCAAGCCTTCTATGCGGTGCCGGCTGCCGTCAACGGAAGAAGCGGCCACAATCTGGTGGTAGGCTGGGCGGCGGAGACACAGGCCTCCCTGTCCGTAATGGATTGGACGGCGGAGGGGCCTTCCGAGCGGGTGCGTTATGCGCTGTCCGGCGGGGAAAGCTCTGCTCAGCGGGCGCAAGTATTGCTTCCGGCAAGCGTGAACACCACCTCCGGGCAATTATGGGGTTATGTGGACGCAGGGGGCAAGCTAAGGCTTCCCGCGGTCTACGATTATGCGGAGAGCTTCCAGGACAATGGGCTTGCGGTGGTGTCCAAAAACGGCAAAAGCGGGATTATCAATACCCGCGGCCAATTTGTGGTGGAGCCCCGCTATGACAGCATTGGCGTTTTTTCCGAGGGGAGAGCATCCGTATCGGATGACAAGGGCTCTTATGTGATTGATGAGCAAGGCAGGCGGGTGACGCCGCCAGACAAGGTCTACAGCTATATCCAGCCCTACAGCGAAGGCCGGGCCCTGTTCTATCAGACGGGACAGGGAGAAAACACCGCATACGGCTATCTCGACCGGGACGGCGCTGAGGTGATTCCCGCCTCCTATATGGAGGGGAATGACTTTGCCAACGGCAAGGCCTTGGTCAAGGTGAAGAACGGGCTGTACCGTCTGATCGGACTGAACGGCGAAACCCTGTCGGAGCTGCCCTTTGCCTTTGTAGGTCCGCCCGCAGAAGGAGTATTGGCGTACCAGGATACCGACGGGGGCAAATACGGCTACGTGAATGAGCAGGGGGCTGTGGTCATCGCTCCGGCTTTCACGGGAGCGCAGCCCTTCCAGGCGGGCCATGCGGTTGTCAACACGGCAGAAGATTACGGCGCCAATTACGGATTGATCGATAAAGCCGGGAAGTTCACCATTCCCGCCGGGTATTCGGACATCCGTCTCTTGGGTCTGGGCCGCGCAGCGCTGGGCAAGCCCATTGATCCCGCCCGGCCGTATGTGGGCACCCGCTATGCCATATCCGATCTGAACGGGAATCTTTATTCCAACTTTCAGTTTCTGGCGGTGGAGGACTTCAAGCGGGGGGCCGCTTCCGTCCAGGACGGCAAAAATACCTATTTCATCGGTCCCGACGGCAAACGGATTACCCGGCTTCCCCTTGTTCCGGGCAGCGGCACGTTGTCCTTCGAAGACGGCCTGATCCGGGCCCAGGTGGATAACCGGCTGTCATATCTGACCCAGTCCGGACGGTTGGTATGGACTCAGAATACGGTGATCCCGCTTACGCCCCCCTACCGGGTAAGAGAGCTCAAGTACAAACCGAACAAGGATTATCTGGTGTATTATCCCCAAGTGGATGGCATCACGCCTCCTTCTGTGCGGGAGCAGGTAAACCGGCGGCTGGCGGAGCTCTCCAAGGTAAAGCCTGTTCCGGCGGGCCAGCAGCTGGAATCCTCCTACACCGGGGACTTCCAGGTGATGTTCTACCGCGGCCGGCTGCTCCAGCTGCTGCTGGAGGGATATGACTATCCCTTCGGCGCCGCCCATGGTATGCCCTCCCGGGTATATCCGCCGCTGGATCTGGGCTCAGGCCGGTTCTATGAACTGAAGGATCTGTTTAAAGCGGACAGCAATTATCTCCAGGTGCTCAGCGCCATTGTGAAAAAGGAGATCGACAGCGGTGCTTATCCGTATGTGTGGCCGGACAATTACAAGGGCATTACGGCCGATCAGCTGTTCTATGTCACCGAGAATGACCTCCACCTGTTGTTTACGCCTTATGAGATTGCCCCTTATGCAGCGGGCTTCCCTGAATTCAAGATTCCCTTTGCGGAGCTGGACCCGATTCTGGACAAAACCGGCGCTTTCTGGCGCTCCTTTCACCCTTAAGCCCGGTCAGCCAGCCCTGCCAAACATCCGCACGGGTAACCCCCGGCGCGGCGCGGCATCCTAACCCCATCACATTCCGGGGAGGACTGATGCTGCCCATGGGGAACCAAGCCAGTGAAAGCAAGCGGGCTGTGCTGAGCGGTAAGGGCTATGTGTTTTTGGATGGTCGCTGGAGGCATAAAGGGGGCGGCCCCGGCTTCTCCGATTTCCCCGTCCAGGCGTTGGGGGATGCGGAATTTTCCGAGTCGCTGGACCGGTATGTCTCCGCTGTTTCCCGGAAGGTGAACGAAGCGCATTTGGGCAAAGCGCTGTTTGTGTTTAAGCCTTAGTGGTATTGCTGGCCGGCCGTATTTTGCGGCCGGTTTTTTTCGGTCACGCATTGCCAGCCGTCCCGGCAGGCTGTAAAATAGGAACAAATGTTTGAAAATTCAACTGGGCGAAGGGAATGGATCCAATGAAAATGGCATTGCTGATTGTGGATATGCAGCTGGCTTATCTGGGGGATTGTGTAAAGGAAAGCGGAGCGGAGGCCGCCTGCGAATATATCAATTATGTCTCGGAGAAGTTCCGTGCCAAGGGCCATTGTGTGGTCCATGTGAAGCATGTTGATCCCGGCGAATCCAAGGAGGATCTGGGCTGTGAGATTATCCCCCAAGTGAAGATTGGTCCGGAGGATCATACGGTCTGGAAAAGCTTCAACAACGCCTTCTGGCAAACCAACCTGGAGGAGCTGCTGCGCGGGGAAAAGGTGGACCTGGTCATTGTATCCGGCTATTCCGCGGAATACTGCGTTACCTTCACCTATGGCGGAGGAACGGAGCGGGGCTTTAAAACGGTCATGCTCCAAAAGGGGATTGTGAGCCGAAATCCGTTGGTGGTGCCTGAGGTGACCCGGGACCGGAATATGATTTCGTATCCGGCCATTGACGCCATTCTGGAAGCACAGTGAGAATTCCTGTCTCTGTCCGCGGCTTAGCCGAATATGCTTTCCGGGCGGGAAGCATTGACGGGAGCTTCCGGACAAGCACACCTCTGGCGGAAGGGACTCGCATTCATAAGGCGGTCCAGGCGGAATACGGCTCCGCAGACCGGACAGAGGTGTTCTTATCAGGTGAATTTCCCTACGAGGAGCTGCAGTTTGTGTTGGAGGGGCGCTGCGACGGCCTGCGGCAGGATGAGGAAGGCGCTTTTATTGAGGAAATCAAATCCACCGCCTCGACGCTGGAGAATCCGGCCATTCAAGCAGGCTTGCCTGTGCATTGGGCCCAGGCCTGCTGCTATGCCTGTCTCTTCACACGGCAGGAAGGACTTGACGGAATCAGGGTCCGTCTTCTGTATGTGCATACCGGCTCGGATCAGCGCCATGCCATTACACGGCAATTTTCCTCCGGAGAGCTGGAGGAGGCGGTTGCCGCAATGCTCGCCGTGTATGCCCCGTTTGCCCGGATGAGCGCCGCCCATATAGCCCTGCGCGGGCCCAGTATTAAATCGCTGCCCTTCCCCTATGAGGGTTACCGTCCCGGCCAGCGCAAGCTGGCTGGTGCGGTATATCAAGCCATAACCGAGGGACGGAAGCTGTTTGTCCGGGCGCCAACAGGTACGGGCAAAACCATGTCTACCCTATTTCCTGCTGTGAAGGCTGTTGGGGAAGGGCTGGCGGAGCGGGTGATGTATGTGACCGCCAGGACCACCGGACGTGCCGCCGCCGAGGAGGCCTTCAGCCTGATGGATAAGCAGGGGCTTATTTTCCGCCGGGTGACGCTGACTGCCAAGGAGAAGATCTGCTTCCAGGAGGAGGTCCGCTGCACTCCGGAGGCCTGTCCGTATGCGGATGGGCACTATGACAGAGTGAATGGGGCCATGCTGGACCTGCTCGGTCATGAAACGGCCATCACCCGCCAGGTGGTGGAGCAATATGCAAGGAAGCACCGGGTGTGCCCCTTTGAGTTCTCTCTGGATGCGGCTTATGAATCGGATGCCATGATCGGCGATTATAACTACGTGTTTGACCCGGTGGTGGCGCTGAAGAGGGTGGGGGACGCGGATCGCAAGAAGACGGTTGTACTGGCGGATGAAGCCCATAATCTGCCTGACCGGGCTCGGGAGATGTATTCCGCTGCCCTGGACAAATCCGCGTTTCTCCAACTGTCGCGCAGCTTCAAAAGCGCCGCGGGCCTGTACCGGTCCGCCCGGGGCATCAACGCCTGGTTTATCGCCATGCGTAAACAACTCCAGAACGGGGACAGCCCCCGGCTGGCTGCTCCACCCGAGGAGTTGGGGCCCCTTCTGGAGGAATTCCGGCAGGAGGCGGAGGCCATGCTTGCCTCCGGAGCCCAGTCGGGTGGTCCCGGGGACAGCTTGCTGGCCGATACCTATTATGCGGTGCTGGGTTATCTCCGTGTAGCCGAAGGGTTCGGTGAGGAATACGCCGTTTTTGTGGAAGAGGAGCGGCAGGAGCTGCACCTGCGGCTTTTTTGCCTGAATCCCTCCCGCCTGCTGGAACAGGCGGGCAAAAGCTACCGCAGCCATGTGTTTTTCTCAGCCACTCTGGCGCCAATCCGCTTCTATCAGGAGCTGCTGGGCGGCAGCGAAGAGGATTATGGGCTGGCGGTTCCATCGCCCTTCAAGAGAGAGCAGCTGCGGGTGCTGCATGCTCCGGTCTCCATCCGCTACCGGGACCGGGAACAGAATATCGGTCCCGTCGCCGGACTGATCGATGTCCTGCTCCGTGAGCAATCTGGCAATGCAATCGTCTTTTTCTCCTCCTATGACTACATGCGCAAGGTGCATGCCCGGTATATGGAGGAGCATCCTTCCCCCAGCCATCTGATACTTCTGCAGGAGGCGGGAATGGGTGAAGAGGAACGGGAGGCGTTTCTCGCCTGCTTTCGGGCGGATGCAGAGACCCCTGTATTGGCGTTTGCGGTGCTGGGGGGCATTTTTGCCGAGGGGGTGGATTTGCCCGGGGACAGGCTGAAGGCGGTAGCCGTCATTGGAACCGGGCTGCCGCAGGTTGGGCTTACGCGGAATATGATCCGGGAATATTATGACCGCAGCGGCCGCGACGGGTTTCAGTATGCTTATGTGTACCCCGGCATGGGCAAGGTGCTGCAGGCCGGAGGCCGATTGATCCGCTCCGAGGCGGACACCGGGACACTGCTTCTGGTGGATGACCGTTACCGGATGCCGCCTTATTGGGATTTGCTCCCGGAGGAATGGAAGCCGCCGGAACCGTTGAAGCTTCCCTCCTTCTGGGGAAATCAGGAAGGTTGAATTCCGCCTCTTTGTGCCATATTACCCTTGTCGGAGATTTGATTATTAGGGCAAGGGGTGAACAGCATGAGGCGTTTATTGGCGGTTGCCGCAATAGCGGCTATCTTGGCAGCCGTTCCCCAGGCGGCGTATGCTGCAGACCGCAGCACAGTTGGGGTGCAGCAGGAAATCAGCGGCAAGACCTACAACTTCGGCTTCTACAAAAGCAAAAACGGACAGCTTCCCTCCATCGCCCAGGAAGGCTTTATGGAGATGCTGAAACGTCATAACGCCATATTTTTGGGCAACACCGAGGAAAAGGAGCTTTACCTGACCTTTGACAACGGATACGAGAACGGATATACGCCGGGGATCCTGGATGTGTTGAAGGAAAAACAGGTGCCCGCGGCTTTTTTCGTCACCGGCCATTATATTAAGGATCAGCCGGAGCTGATCAAGCGGATGGCTTCGGAGGGGCATGCAGTGGGGAACCATTCCTGGAGCCATCCCGATATGAGCACACTGGGCACAGCCCGCATAACCGACGAGCTGGAGAAGGTGCGTTCCGGCGTGGAGGCTCTAACCGGCCAGAAGGACATGAAGTACCTGCGTCCGCCCCGCGGAATTTTCAGTGAACGGGTACTGAAGGAGTGCGCGGATCAGGGCTATACCAGTGTATTCTGGTCCATCGCTTACAAGGATTGGGAGACGGATAAGCAGAAGGGGGCGGATTATGCCTATAACCGGGTTATGGAGCAGCTCCATCCCGGGGCGGTGCTGCTTCTCCATTCCGTTTCCAAGGATAATGCCCAGGCGCTGGGCAGGATTATTGATGAAGCCCGAAAACAGGGCTACACCTTCAAACACCTGGACCAGCTGACGGTCCGGACTTACCGGTAAGCAATATTTGCTGCAAAGTGAAAGTCCCTGCTCCGCTTTCAGGCGAGGTCAGGGACTTTTGGTTTCTTTTGTATAGCGGCTGATGTTCTTGAAGAACAGTACACAGAAACTGCGGGTGGCAAAAAACGTCACCAATAGCGACAGCCAGGTGGTCCACCAATGCCAGTGAATATACCGCACCAGCTCTGTGTACCTTTCCAGCAGGACTTCGGGGATGGTCAGAGCGGTACAAAAGGCCGCATAATACAGGAATTTGCGCAGCCGGCTGCTCTCTACCGGATAATATGCATTGAACACGGCGCATATAACCGGATAGGCCATATATTCGTAGGTGAAGCTGGTCCGGTTGACCTTGGCCAGCTCCCGGACCGGGTATTCCAGGAATCCGTATTCTACTGCAACGAGACCAAGCAGATAGGTGATGGATTGTTTGAACAGGTATGCAATCAAAGCCAGTCTTCTTTTGTCCCGGGGAATAAAGAACAGCAGCAAGAAGGAAAGCACCCAGACCCCCAGCAGAATCCAATGATCCAGTCTTATGCTCATACAATCCTCTCCTCCGCCTGCAGATAACCCGGGCCCCGGAAGAGCCATTTGGTCACGCCTAAGGGAATGAGGAAGATGACGAGCATCGTCACCCAATCCAGCAGCAAATTGTAGTGGTGGGCAACAATGAGCTGCGTATAACGCATCAGCACCAGCCGGAGGATAATCAATCCTGTGGGCCATATGAGAATATATAAGGTTTTTTTCACAAAGGAGCCCCGCGGCTCGAACAGGATGCAAAAGCCGACAACGGCAGGATAAAGGAGATATTGCAGAGTGAAGCCCACGTCAGTAGCCTTGGGGAACTCCCGTACGGGATAATCGAACATCCCCAGCTGGCAGTGGATGAGGACATTCAGCCAGGTCAGGTTTTGGGCCATCAGATATCCTGCGGCAAACCGGTGCCAGGTGCTTCGTTTCACCAGCAGGCCAATGGCTGCAAGGACAAGAATCCAGGTAGCTGTCAGAATCACGCGTTCTTTAATCATGGCTGGGTCTCTCTCTTGAAAAAGATAGGTGTACATCTTAGACCGGCATCTCATGCAAGCCCTTAAGTTTGCACATACACCCTAGTATAACCCGGGGATGCCACTCCATACCCGGAGAGGCTAAGCAGGGCGTTTAATCCCTTTTGCATAGGAAAGCAGGAATTTTCAGGCGGGGAAAAGAAGTAAATGAATTGACGGAGTCCTGTAAAGTTGGTATGATTTAAATTATTACAATACCGACTTGAATACTTGGTATAATGATCTGTTTTATTCTTGAAGGCGCTTGCCGCTGTCAGAGCCTTGCCACTCCACAAAAACCGGGAGGAATTAACCATGTCGCAAGAACGCCAACTGCAGCCTGAAACCCTGGCTATCCATGCAGGGCAATCCATTGACCCCACCACCTTGTCCCGTGCCGTTCCGCTTTATCAGACCACATCTTACGGCTTCCGGGATACGGAGCATGCGGCGAATCTGTTCGCCCTGAAGGAATTCGGCAATATTTATACCCGGTTAATGAATCCGACGACGGATGTGTTCGAGCAGCGGGTCGCCGCATTGGAAGGAGGCGTAGGTGCGTTGGCTACGGCTTCCGGATCGGCAGCCATTACATACTCCATCCTGAATATCGCGGAATCCGGGGATGAGATCGTTTCCTCGGCCACTCTGTACGGAGGCACGTACAATTTGTTCGCCCATACGCTGCGGAAGCTGGGTATCAAGGTCACCTTCGTGGATGCTTCTGATCCCGAGAATTTCCGTGCAGCCATTACGGATAAAACCAAGGCGCTGTTCGCCGAGACCATCGGCAACCCCAAAGGGGATGTGCTGGACATTGAAGCGGTGGCCGCCGTTGCCCACGAAAACGGGATTCCGCTGATCGTGGATAATACCTTCCCCAGCCCGTATCTGCTGCAGCCGATTAAATTCGGTGCGGATATTGTTGTTCATTCCGCCACCAAGTTTATCGGCGGGCACGGAACCTCCATCGGAGGCGTGATTGTGGACGGAGGCAAGTTCGACTGGACCGCCGGCGGCAAATTCCCGGGTTTGACCGACCCCGATCCCAGCTACCATGGTGTGGTTTATACCCAAGCGGTAGGGCCGCTCGCCTATATCATCAAAGCCCGCGTGCAGCTCCTCCGGGATACGGGCGCGGCTATCTCGCCCTTTAACTCCTTCCTGCTCCTGCAGGGTTTGGAGACCCTGCATCTGCGGATGGAGCGCCACAGTGAGAATGCGCTGAAGGTCGCCCGGTATCTGGAGGGCCACCAGGCGGTGAAGAGTGTCAGCTATGCAGGGCTTGAGAGCCACCCTTCTTATGAGCTGGCCCGCAAGTACCTCTCTAAGGGGCAAGGGGCGATTCTTACCTTCGAAATCAGCGGCGGCGTGGAAGCAGGCAAGAAGCTGATCAACGCCGTACAGCTTTTCTCCCACTTGGCCAATGTTGGGGATTCCAAGTCGTTGATTATCCATCCGGCCAGCACCACCCACCAGCAGCTGTCGGAGGAGGAGCAAATTAACGCAGGGGTAGAGCCCGGCTTGATCCGCCTGTCTATTGGAACCGAGGCCATCGAGGATATCCTGTTCGACCTGGAGCAGGCTATTGCAGCCAGCCAGCAGTAAGCACAGATTATAATTGCATATTTTACTCAAAAAAACTGCTTCCCGGCATCGATCCGGGGAGCAGTTTTGGTTATGGTCACGTGATTTTGGGAACAGACTGGAGCAGTGGAATCAGATTAGAGGCGGGACCCTCCGGCGGGGCAACGATGGCCTGAGGTTTCCCGGCCGGTTCCCCTGCTGCCGTTGTGCGCGTTGACCGCAGGCGCGAGCCGATTTCGCCGATCTGCAGGCAGTTCCAGTCCATTTCGTTCTGGGATTCATCCGTCCGTACCAAAGACCATTGGTAATCCCGGTCAAACAGGTACAGCGTAGGCGGACATTGCTCCAGATGGGTGGCCAGCTCCTTGTAATTGGCGATGCAGACCCCGCTGGCCCGGGCAAAGGGTGAAGCCGCTTCCATATACCGGTGGTCCCAATACACCAGAATCTCCTCCAGCTTGTGGGTGTAGCTCTTGAAGGTCTGCTCGGAAATGATATAGGGACGGCGCTTCCGGTCCGTAGCATAATAATCCCACAGGGAGTAGCCGCTGTTCCGGTAGCCCTTGTTGCGCCGCAGCTTCTCCAGCATCATGAAGGCATGAACGGACATCCGTTCCTGGTCGAGGAAGGTTTGGATATATCGGGATAAGGCTTGCTCCGACAGCTTGGGGCTAAGGGGTTGAAGGACAATATCTGGCAAGGGGCATCCACCTCCGGTATGCGGCGCCCGCTGCAGCGCGAGCCCAATGGGCAGTCTGCATGGCATGCGGAAAAACGCACTGCTGCCTTACCTGCCATTATACCCCATGGACAAGCATCTTGACATCACATTCTATAACGGAATAGGAGGAATACTTTAGCTATGGAAAAAAGCCTTGTGCGGCTTGCAGTGCCGCAGGACTATAACTTCAGCCATTCATTGGGGTACCTGGAACGCAATGAGTCGGAATGTTTGCACCAGGTGGAGGACCGGATCGTATACAAGGCCATCCGGATCGGAAACGAACCGGTGCTTATGGCTATCGGCGAGGAGGAAGGCCGGGAAACGGAGGCCTCTTCTGTAGAGGGGGGGCGCCATCTCATCCTGCGTTTTCTGAACGGTGAGCCTGCTGCCGCGCAGCGGGAGGAAGCGGTGGCTTTTGTCCGGGAATGGCTCGATCTGGATACCCGGCTGGAGGAATTTTATGACTTATGTGCCCGGGACCCGGTGCTTCAGCCTGTGGCGGAGCGGTTCAGGGGGTTAAGGCTGGTGGGAGTGCCCAGTCTTCTGGAGGCCTTGTGCTGGACGGTTATCGGCCAACAGATCAATCTTTCCTTTGCCTATACTCTCAAAAAAAGACTGGTGGAGACATATGGAGAGGAGCTTGTCCATCAGGGCCGCAGATTTATGCTGTTTCCCTCCGCCGAACGGTTGGCCGGCGTTCCTCCCGAGGAGCTGCAAACGCTGAAGTTCAGCCGGTTCAAGGCGGAAACCCTGCTGTCCATAGCCAGTCTCATCGCAGAAAAAGAGCTGTCCAAGGAACAGCTCCTGCTGATGGAGGACTTCCGGCTGGCGGAGGATAAGCTGATGGAGATAAGGGGGATCGGACCGTGGACGGCCCAATATGTGTCCATGCGCTGCTTGCGCAACCCGGACGCCTTCCCGTTGTCGGATGTGGGATTGCATCATGCCATCCGCATGAGGCTGGGCCAAACGGTGAAGCCCTCCCTCTCTGTAGTGGAGACTATGGGGCGTGCTTGGCAGCCGTGGCGTGCTTATGCCACCTTTTATTTATGGAGAACGCTGTATTAAATATAAGGAAGACTGTCCGTACCGGCGGATCAGGTGGCGGAAATCCGGTGCATGATCAGTTCCTCCACCGGCTCGTTGTTCACCAGATGCTCCATCACAATGCGCTCGGCATCATCTGTGGTCAGGTTGTAATACCAGATGCCGTCCGGGTAAACCAGGGCGAAGGGGCCGTTGCCGCACAGACCCAGGCAGTTGGTTTTGCTGAGCTTGATTTCCTTATGAATGCCCGCCTCCACCAGCTTTTCCTTTACCGCTTCCATCACCTCGCTGGATTCCTGACCCTCGCAATGCTCGCTGCCGCAAAAGAATATATGCTTTTTCATTGCCTTCAACCGCATGTTCATGGTTACCCTCTCCTCTGCTATGGGATATAACTTGCCATATCTATGGCTTGATTATAGCCGGTTTTCAGGAAAAGGGAATGTATTTGGCTTCAAAGTTGCTGAAAATGTAACATGTACCTAAATTACACAACATATAATGTTATATATATGTCATGTATTTATTTCCGTATCCGTACTTCAGTACCAACCGATACCTTCGCGGCCAAATCCAGCACATCGGCGTTGTGCATGCGGATGCATCCGTGGGAGCTCCGTTTGCCGACGGAGTCGGGACGGTTGGTTCCGTGGATGCCGTAATGGGGTTTAGAGAGTCCCATCCAGAAAGCTCCGAAGGGGCCGCCGGGATTGGGCTGTTTGTTGATTATTTTAAACAGACCCTCGGGGGAAGCGGAGGCAATGGTGCCAATGCCCACAGGATAAGATTTTACCACCGTGTCTCCCTCCAGCAAATGCAGCATAAGCTGCGATAAATCGACAATGATCCGATAACGGGGCGGCATAAGGATCCTCCTCTTTTTCCACGGGCTTGCATTCCGGCTGCAATCAGCATATGCCGGTTTATCCGGGCAGGTGACGGGGAGGCTTTTTGAATCAAGTCTAATGTAAATGGGATTCAAATTTCATTTAAATTCGAAATGCCAGAAATAGGTCTAAAGGGTTGTGAAGAAGAATGTCGAATAAAGTAAGAAAAGTTGCCGACTTATACAACTTAGACTCACCATGGAAAGGAAGCGAGCACATGTTACTTCGTAAAATGAAGTTGGGACCGAAAATTTTTCTGATGTTTCTGCTGCTGCTGCTTATGATGGCAGTTACCATGTCCCAAATGTTTTTGATGATGCTCAAGGACGGAATCCGGGATGAGGTATCCCAGAATGCGGTCGGTACCAATGCTCTGGCGTTGAAATATCTGGAGGCCCGTTATCCCGGTGATTGGTCCGTGAATGCGGAGGGTTTATACAAGGGCACCCAGAAGATGAACGGCAATAATGAAATATTGGATGAAATCCAAACGTCCACCGGCAATAAGATGACCCTTTTTCAGGGCAATACCCGGGTAGCCACCAATGTTTTGAAGGAGGATGGCAGCCGGGCGGTGGGAACCACAGTGGATCCGTCGGTGGAAGAGGTGGTATTGAAGCGGAGTGAAGCCTACCAGGGCACCGCCACTATTCTGGGAGAGGAATACCAAACCTCTTATCTGCCTCTCAAAAATAAAGGAGGAGAAACGGTGGGCATTCTGTTCGCCGGCACCTCCGAGGCGGCTGTGCTCGAGCATGCCAATGAAGCCATGAGGCTGGTGTGGATCATTCTGGCCGGTGTACTGGTCGTCTCCGTAGTGGCAATTTTCTTCTTCGTCTGGGGTTTGTCCCGCCGCATCGGCCGGGTGAAGGCCTCACTGGAGGCTGCCGGACACGGCGACTTCACCGTGGAGGTGGCGGACCGGTCGCAGGATGAGATCGGCATGCTGGTGAGCAGCTTTAACCGGATGCGCGAAGGGCTGATCCGTCTTATTCAAGGTGCGGCATCCACTGCCGAGCAGGTTGCCGGTACAGCGGAGATCCTGACGGTCAGCGCCGATGAAACCAGCAAGGCCACCGAGCATATCGCCATGTCCATCCAGGATATCTCCGCCGGGGCGGACTCCCAGCTGGCCGCAACCAATGAAAGCGGCAAGCTGATGCAGGATATCGCGGCGGGGATGAGCGCCATTGGCGGGGATTCCCGGGAAGCGCTGGAGCGGACGGCCGTGGCGGGCCAGCTGGCAGGGGAAGGGGCCCAGGCGGTTCAGCGCACCGTGGCCCAGATGATGCAGATTCATGGCGCCGTGGATCAGTCCGATGCGGCGATCCGCAGCCTGGCCCACCGGTCGGAGCAAATTGAGGAGATGGTAAAGGTGATTGCAGGGATTGCGGTTCAAACCAACCTTCTGGCGTTGAATGCGGGGATTGAAGCGGCCCGGGCCGGGGAATCCGGCAGAGGGTTTGCGGTTGTGGCCGGCGAGGTGAAGAAGCTGGCGGAGGGCTCCCGGACCTCTGCGGAGAAGGTGGCGGAGCTGATCAGCGACATCCGTGCGGATATCGAGCGCACTGTGGGCTCCATGGTTCAGGTGAAGGACCAGGTCAACGGGGGTATGGCGGCGGTGGAGGAAACCGATTTGAAGTTCGGGGAGATCGTCCAGGCCATGAAGGAAGTGGAGCTGAAGGTCAGGGAAACCACCCGGATCACCAATACCATCGTGGAGCAGGTGCAGGAGGCGGAGCAAACCTTCGGCGGTCTGGAGGAAGTGGCCCGGAGCACATCCATGAACACCCAAACAGTGGCCGCTTCCTCCGAGGAGCAGCTGGCCTCCATGGAGGAGGTATCCGCCTCCTCGGCGGACCTGTCCCGCCTGGCGGACAGCCTGCAGGAGCTGCTGCAGCAGTTTAAGGTGAAGGAATAGCCGCGGAGCGCTGAAAGCAGAATTAGAGCAAGGAATAGCCGTGGAGCGCTGGCAGCAGAATTAGAGCAAGGAATAGCCGTGGAGCGCTGGCAGCAGCCTCGGCATAAAAAACAGGCCGTCCGGATGGACGGCCTGTTGGCTGTGGTCAGGAGGCAGGAGGGAACTCGGTCCTCTGCAGCCCCGAAACCCAGAAACCCAGAATCCCACCAATTTTCTACTTTCAAACCCTGCGCCTGCCTCGCTCCGCATGCTTCCTGCAAAAGTGCAGTTATTTTCTTGGCCAACGTTGAATTCGGACCTCTTCCTGCAAAAGTGCAGTTATTTTTACCCTGAACCGCAATTTGGACGTATCTGCGCCGAAATAGATGCACTTTTGCAGGATGGCCTGTCATTTTGGCGCAAATCGAAGAATTTACCTGCACTTTTGCATTTCGTCATTCTGGCAAAAACAGCTGATCCGGCCCCCGTCCCAAATCCGGAACAGTGTGCTATAATTAGCCTTTAGTTTGACAAAGCATGGCCATGGCGTCATGGAATTTTGGGCTCGGACAGGAGGATATAAGGAATGAACACCAAAGGATTTACATATGCCTTGCTGGCATATTTGGCGTGGGGGTTTCTCCCGCTATATTGGAAGGCGCTGGACTCGGTGCCGGCGTGGGAAATACTGGGACACCGGATGGTGTGGTCCCTGGTCTTTCTGATGGGGATTCTGCTCATTTCCCGCCGCTTCAGCGAATACCGCCAGGTGGTCCGGAACAGGCGGACGGCCCGTTACCTGGGGCTGGCTTCGATTCTCATCAGCACCAACTGGCTGGTATTCATCTGGGCGGTGAACAACGGGCATATGGTGGAAACCAGCCTCGGTTATTATATGAATCCGCTGCTAAACGTGCTGCTGGGTGTGCTGTTCCTGAAGGAGCGGCTCCATGCCGGACAGTGGGCAGCGATTGCGCTTGCCTTTACCGGTGTAGCTGTGGTGACCATCGAGCATGGCCGGCTGCCGTGGATATCCCTGGTGCTGGCGGCCAGCTTTGCCCTCTACGGCTTGATCAAGAAAAAAGCCAACGTAGACGCCACCCTTGGACTGGCATGGGAAACAACCTTTGTCGCACCTCTGGCGGCCATCTATCTGTTATATACCCAGTTCACCGGTCAAGCCGGCACAGGCAGTCTGGACACATGGCATTGGATTTTGCTGCTGCTGGCGGGGGCGGCCACCGTTATGCCGTTATTTTGGTTCGCCAAAGCGGCAGGTACACTCTCTCTGTCCACCATCGGCTTTATCCAATACGTGGGACCGACGATTACGCTGATTCTCGGCGTGGCGGTGTATCACGAAACCTTTGACACGGCGCGTTGGATCAGCTTCGGGCTGATTTGGGCGGCGCTGGTAGTGTACACATGGTCCTCCTTGCGTGCAGCAGCCAAGGCAAGCCGCACCCGGGCGGAAGCCTGCGAAGCCGCCTGACAAAAGACGCTGCCGGGAGAAACCGCCTCCTCAACCCAAGACTTACACCGTCAGCGTCCACATGCCCGCCCACTCGCGGACAACCGGAACCCCCTTGGCCCGGACCTGCCGGGACAAGGCTTCGCCGAAGAAAAATTCCGTGAGCTCCACCGCCTCTTCAACGCTCTCGAAGGTGTAATCCATCGGCAGCAGGGAAAAGGTGAAGCCATACGTGTTCTCCAACTGTTGATAATAACCGGTTAGAAAATCCGGCGCCTGCGGTCCGTCCGTACCGGTGCCCATAGTTTCCAGAATCACGATGGTCCCGCCCGGCCGGAGAATCCGCCGGAATTCTGCAAGAGTGCGCTCCAGAGCGATTTGCCAGTCCGCATGATTGCTGCTGGCCAGGTAGCAGACGCTCCACCCGGCCGTTATCAGATCGGCAGTGCTGTCGCCAACGGGCAGGCATCGGTGGTCGGCAGTTCCGTAGCGGAGCTTTTCGGTGGAAAGCGGGGGGACAAGTTTTTGCCGGGTAAGATGAAGCATGGCCTCCGAACGGTCAAACACCGCCAGCGTATGGGCAAAAGGAGCCAAAACCGCAGCCAGGCGGCCTGTGCCGGCTCCTGTATCTACCATATCCAGCCCCTCCAAGGGGCGGATGCGGAGTAAAGCGGGCAGCAGACTGGGCTGGCGGGAAATCATTTGGTCGTACAAATGTGCTTGCCGGTTGTAAACATGTTCATGATCGGGCATAAGATTGTTCCTCCTGCATAAGTGTTGGCCGGCCGGCGTTGGTTTCACTATACAGGTTCACGCTGCGTGAAGGTCAACAGGTTTTCGCCGCATATAACACATGAACATTCTTTTGCCCGGGAAGCGAGTGGAGCCTGATCTGCAGCCTTGAGTGAAAGGTGGAGACGAAGGACCAGTCCTCCTCCGGCAGGAGAGCACAGACGGCAAACCGGCCCTCCGGCTTAAGGACGCGCAGCAGCTCCGCCAATGCTTGGCAGCGCTCTTCGGGAGAAAGCAAATGGAACACATAGCCGCTTGCAGCAAAATCGAAGCTGCCGCCATCGTACGGGATCGCCAAGGCATTGCCCAGCTTGGTTTCCATCATGGGGAATTTGCGGCGGCATACCTGCAGCATCCTCCGGGATTGGTCGATGCCCTTCATAATAGGGCCATAACGGTTCATCGCCTCTGCAAGGTTGCCTGTGCCCGTTCCGATGTCCAGACCGGACTCGCCCGGCTTCGGGTCAAGCAGCCCGGCCATCAGCCGGATGGCGTCTTTGTAGCCCGGATACCGGGTGCTGTCCTCAGTTAATTGTGCGTCGAAGCTTTCGGCCAAAAGATCAAAGCGGTAGTGGTCGGTCCAGCTGCTGCGCAGCTCCCGTTGTTTGCGGATATCCTCTGCTTGATGATGGAGCGAGGGTGTCAGCTTCATGCCCGTACCGGAGAAGCTGCGGATCAGTTCTTCATTCATGCGGATCTGGTTGTCCAGATCCAGCCGCCGGGCATACAAGAGGGAACGCTGGAGCTCAAGCAGATACAGACTCTCCTCTTTTTGTCCCATTCCGTAGGTTGCCAGCACATTGGAGAGATCGGGAATGGACAGGCCAGCCTCCCGGAGCACCAGGATGGTCTCCAGACGGAGCAGATCATGCGGGCTGAACAGACGGTAGCCGTTTTCGGGGTCTTTGGAGAGGGTAAGCAGCCCTTTTTCCTCGTAAAAACGGATGGTTCTGGTGCTGATGCCCAAACGGCGGGCGGCTTCTGTAATATGGAAGGTATCCATAAGCAAACTCCTTCGTGGAAATTGTATGTACAGTATAGCGGGGAGGCTCCGGGAGAGCCAGATGCCGGCAGAAAAAAAGGGGTGGACATGGTGAGTGGTCGGGAAAACGCAGGATTGCCGGTGGATGAAGCGCTCCCTTCCTTGAAGGTTGCGCTTCGGGATGGGTGCGGTGCGGTATTGGTGGCTCCTCCGGGCGCGGGTAAAACCACCAGAGTGCCGCTGGCTCTTCTGGAGGAGACGTGGGCGGTGGGCAAACGGATTCTGATGCTGGAGCCCAGACGGCTGGCGGCCCGTTCGGCAGCCCGCTATATGGCGGCATCGTTGGGTGAACCGGTAGGGCAAACCGTCGGCTACAGGGTGAGGATGGACACACGGGTGGGATCCAAAACCCGGATTGAAGTTATCACCGAAGGGGTGCTGACCCGGATGCTCCAGGAGGACCCGGAGCTGTCGGGAGTGGCGGCGGTGCTCTTCGACGAATTCCACGAGCGCAGCCTCCATGCCGATTTGGGGCTGGCTCTGTGTCTGCAAGCCAAGGAGCTCCTGCGGGACGACCTTAGGCTGGTGGTCATGTCCGCCACTCTGGAGGCGGAGCCGGTAGCCGCTTTGATGGGAGAGGCGCCGGTTGTGGTGAGCACGGGCCGGGCGTATCCGGTAGAAACCCGCTACCTGCCTAAACGCCCGGAAGGGCGTCTGGAAGACCGGACAGCCGCTGCTGTAGTCACCGCCCTGCGGGAAAACCAGGGGGATATCTTGGTTTTCCTGCCCGGAGCGGGTGAAATCCGCCGGACCGAGGAAAGGTTGTCCGCCCAACTCGCCGGTGGGGCAGCTGGTCCGGTCCGCGTTCTGCCGCTGCACGGAACCCTGCCGCAGGAGGCACAGGATCTGGCGTTGGCCCCTGCACAGCCGGGGACGCGCAAGGTGGTGCTGGCCACCTCCATCGCCGAAACCAGTCTGACCGTAGACGGAGTCCGCGTTGTGGTGGACGCGGGGTTATCCCGGGTGCCGCGTTTTTCGCCGCGCACGGGTATGACCCGGCTGGACACGGTGCCGGTGTCGGTGGCCTCCGCCGATCAGCGGAGGGGCCGCGCCGGGCGGCAGGGCCCGGGTGTCTGCTACCGGCTGTGGCCGGAGCAGGACCAGGGGCAGCTGCCCGCCCGAACCACCCCGGAGATTCTGGAGGCGGATCTGGCGCCTTTATGCCTGGATCTGGCGGCGTGGGGCGCCGCGCCGGAGGAGCTGCGCTGGCTGGACGCTCCGCCAGCCGCGGCTTTGGCTCAAGCGCGGGCGCTGCTCCGGCGCTTGGGTGCACTTGGGGCGGACGGCACCGTTACGCCCCACGGCAGGGCCATGGCCGGGCTGGGGCTCCACCCCCGGCTGGCCCATATGGCCTTGAAGGCCCGGGAGCTGGGCCTTCAAGGCCTGGGCTGCGAGCTCGCTGCGCTGCTCGGCGAGCGTGACGTGCTCCGCGCGGCGGAGGGTGCCGCACCCAATACGGACCTCCGCCTGCGGGTAGAGGCGCTGCGAAACGCCGGGGGCGAGGCCCGTAGTCTGGGACTCCGGGCCGACCCGGCGGCTCTGGCGCGGGTACGTGCGGAGGCATCCTGGTGGGCGCGGGAGTTGGGCGGCGCCCAGGCAGACACCGGCCGCCGACCAGCCGCTTCTCCCGCAGCTGGCAGTTCGGCAGGCTCTCCCGTAGCGGGCATTCCCGCAGGCTCCACCATAGCTGAAAGTCCCGCAGGTTCCACCGCAGCTGGCAGCCCCACTCCGGCAACCGCCCCACTGCCCGCCCTTTCCAGCCCGGGAGCGGATTTGGCCTATTGCGGACTGCTGCTTGCTTTTGCTTATCCTGACCGGATCGGCCAGCAGCGTTCCCGTGGACGGTACCTGTTGTCCAATGGGCGGGGAGCGGTAATGGCGGCTGACCAGCATCTGGCCGGTATTCCCTATTTGGTTGCAGCGGAGCTGGACGACCAAGGAGCGGACAGCCGCATTTATTTGGCGGCACCGGTGGAGCTTGCCCATCTGGAAACGTACCTGCACGAAGGGCTGGAGGAAGAGGAAGCAGTGGAGTGGGAGGATGCGGCTCAGGCTGTCCGGGCCAAAAAGCGCCTCCGGCTGGGTTCGCTGATTCTGAAGGAAAAGCAGCTGCAGAATCCCCCGGCTCCGCTGGTGACTCGGGCGCTGCTTGCGGCTATCGCCAAGGATGGGCTGGAGGCTCTGCCTTGGACCAAGGCATCCAGGCAGCTGCTCCAGCGGCTTCGTTTTATGCAGCTGGCTGATCCGTCCTGGCCGGATGTTGCGGAGGAGACGCTGTTGGCTGCTTTGCCGGATTGGCTGGGACCCTATGCGGAAGGAATGCGCAGCAAGCAGGATTTGACCCGCGTGAATCTGGGGGAGGCCTTAACGGGGCTGTTGGATTGGAGCCGCCGCCAGGAGCTGGACCGGCATGCCCCAACCCATTTGCAGGTGCCCAGCGGCTCGCGGATTCCGGTGGATTACAGCGACCCGGGCCAGCCTTTTATAGCAGTCCGGCTGCAGGAGCTTTTTGGCTTGACCGAAACGCCGCGGATTGGCGGCGGACGGGTGCCGGTGGTGATCCATCTGCTGTCCCCGGCCCAACGCCCGGTGCAGGTTACCCGGGACCTGGCAGGCTTCTGGCGGGAAACCTATTTTGACGTGAAAAAGGACCTCAAGGGCCGGTATCCCAAGCATTACTGGCCGGATAATCCCCTGGAGGCAATCCCCACTAACCGGGTCAGGCCAAAACCCCAGGGATAGGGGGAATTTGGCTTGCATCCGACCGCTCTTGACGTAGACCCCCTCCGGTGTAAAGGGGGGTTTTTGCTCCTTTTCGGACACTATCCCCTTGGCTCAGGAACCCGCCCCATCCCCGATCTTTCTGATCCTGAACGAAAGGGATAATGAGAGGAATGGAACGTCCCCCTGAGCAAAGGGGATAGTGCATGAAAAGAGACGCTCGCCCTGAGCAAAGGGGATAGTGCATGAAAAGAGACGCTCGCCCTGAGCAAAGGGGATAGTGCATGAAAAGAGACGCTCGCCCTGAG
>JAEWIS010000029.1 GCA_023386955.1 Bacillota bacterium | reverse complement strand
CGCCCGAACCGCACGCCCGAACCACACGCCCGAACCGCAACCACTTCGGCCAAGACGAAATGACTGTGGGCGGACTCCGGAACAGGGTCAGGTCAGTTCTCCTTGCTGTACTGTACCTGTGCTTCCTGACTATAGGGGATAATGGACGACAAGGAGGTTAAGGGGGATATTATAGTCATGAAATTACATATTATGGTAAAATTTTAAATCCGTCTGCTCTACAAACCTATGTCTTATGAGATAAGGGAAGGTAACATTCCACTATTTGCCCCACACAGCTGTTTTAAGTGTGATAGCGGAACCTTTCTTTCCGCTATCCAGTCATACGGGGGGCGTTTATGTGGTGAAACGAAGCAATAACGGAAGTTTGGCTTCCGCTATTGCCCTTTTCACGGATCGGTCTGGCCATTAGCGGACGAATGCCTTCCGCTATTGCCTCTTTCTCGCAATGTTCCAGCCCTTAACGGAACTTTCTCCTCCGCTAACCGGAATACATGCTCCTCCTGTAGTCCGGATGGTGTTATTGGAGGGAATCCGGCATCAGCTCATCCAATAGCCTCTTCACCAAATCGGCCGCGGCCTGGGCGGTGTCTGCTATGGATACCTTTTTGCTAATGCGTTTGTCCCGGGTGACCAGCTCGCAGCAGCCCGATTGCAGATTTCGGGGGCTGGCGATCATCCGGACGGGTATGCCCAAAAGGTCAGCGTCGGAAAACATTACGCCTGCGCTCACGGACCGGTCATCATAAAGCACCTCGATGCCCAGCCGCTGCAGCTCCTGGTACAGCCCATCGGCGCATGCCCGTACATCCTCATCATCCGCCCGCACGCAGCACAGATGCACCTGCCACGGTGCGATGGACATGGGCCAGATGGGCCCGTGCTCATCTCGGTAAATTTCGCAAACGGAGGCGGCCAGCCGCCCGATGCCGATGCCGTAGCAGCCCATCAAAGGTGGCTCCAGCCCGCCTGACTGATTCGCTGCCAGCATGCCCATGGCCCGGGTATATTTGTCCCCCAGCTGAAAGATATTGCCCACCTCGATGCCTCTCGAAAGGGTAAGCGCAGGTTGATGGCAAGACGGGCAAATGCCACCCTCCCGAGCCTTCGCCAGGTCATGAAATTCCGCCCCGGCACAATCCCGTTCCATATCCAGACCGGTGTAGTGGTGGTCGGGCAGATTTCCGCCGCAGCATAAGCCGGAAGCTCCTTGCAACGAACGGTCGAAAATAATGGTGTTTCCCTGCCCCAGCTCAAGTCCCACAGGACCGATAAAGCCTACTTGCAGCCCGCAGCCCTCCTCCAATACAGCCGGCTTCACATCGCAGCCCAACAGGTTGGTCAGCTTGGTTTCATTCACCTCCAGGTCGCCCCGGATAAAAAGAACCACCAGCCGCCCGTCCGTCTCCGTCTGGTATACTACCGCCTTGCAGGATTGCGCCTCCTGCAGCCCCAAAAATCTGCATACCTCTTCGATGCTATGTTTATCCGGGGTATGGACCAAAACAAGCTTCGGGCCGCCGGTTTGCCTAATTGGATGAGAGGCGGCGCGGGCTGGAGCGGCAGTATCCACAACAGACACTACAGCAGGCTCCGCAACATGCTCCGCCGCCTCCATATTGGCCTTGTAGCCGCATTCCGGGCAAAGCACCAGGGTGTCCTCGCCTACAGGGGTTGGCAGCATGAATTCATGGGATAAGCTTCCGCCCATCATCCCCGTATCCGCCGCTATGGCGATCACCTGGGGGAGCCCCACCCTGGCGAAGATCCGCTCATATGCCCGGTAGCATTGTTGGTAATACTCCTGCAAGTCCTCCAAAGAGGTGTGGAAGGAATACGCATCCTTCATGATGAATTCCCGTACACGGATCAATCCGCCGCGGGGGCGGGCCTCATCCCGGAACTTGGTCTGGATCTGGTAAATCATGAAGGGATAACGCAGATAGCTGCTGCCGTATTCCCGTACCAGTTGGACCGCCGCTTCCTCATGGGTCATGCCCAGCAGATGGGGACTGCCGTGCCGGTCCCGGAAACGGAGCAGCTCACTGCCGACGCTGGCCGCCCGGCCCGATTCCTCCCAGAGACTCTCCGGCAGCACAACCGGCAGCAGCACCTCCTGGCCGCCAATGGTGTCCATCTCCTGCCGGATAATCTCCTTGATCTTGCGTGTGATCCGGCGCAAGGGGGTGGCCTGGGCATAAATCCCGTTGCCCACAGCCTTTATATATCCTCCGCGCACCATCAGCGCATGGCTGTCGATTACACAGTCGGAGGGTTTTTCCCGGAACCTTTCGCCTACAAGCCTTGTCATCTTCATACCTGCTGCCTCCTTTAGGGAATAGAAAATAAGGAAAACAAAAAAAGCCCCAAGCCGAAAAAACGGCTTAGGGCGAACAGACAGTCCGCGTACCACCTAAATTCCACAGAGCATCGCTGCGCTGTGCTTTCCAAGTACGGGGCCAACTACAGCCCGATACCTTTCCCTTATGACGGAGGGAATCCGATAAGCCCTACTACATACGATTCAGGCCACAGCTCCAAGAGGGGTTTCCGCATCCTGTCCGTGAAGATTCGCACCAACCATCTTCTCTCTGGGACATCCAGCATACGTACTGGTTCTTTTCATCGCTTTTGATATTCGATTACGTGGAAGTGTAGCAAATTTCGAATTGTCTGTCAATTGGCAAATGCCCGTTGGCAATATCCGGCGTCAGACACCGCAGGGCAGCAAGCCAGGATAAGCCGCAGGCTCCAGGCCTCGTTATAATAAAGTTACCGTACGGGAGAAAGGGGAATACAAATGGGAGTTGAGGACTCCGTCCAACTGGCGCTTGAAGCCATCGATGACCGGATCAAGGAAGAAATTAGACCGTCTGAGCTGGCCGCTCTCGCCAACTATTCCACCTATCATTTTTGCCGGATATTCGGCTCATTGGTCGGGACGCCGATCATGGCTTATGTAACCCGGCGTAAGCTGGATTTTGCACTGTATGACCTGTCCTTGGGCAGGAAAGTCATTGATGTGGCCATGGATTACGGGTTTGGCACCCACGCGGGTTTTACCAAGGCCTTCAAAAAAAGCTTCGGCTGCCCGCCATCCCTGTACCACTTGCATGTCGATGCACAGCCGCCAGGCAAACCGGCGTTAGGAATTATCCAATCGAGAACCGGAGGAATGAAGCATATGCATGTTGCGATTATTGAAAAAGAGTCCTTTCTGGTGGTGGGCTTCGAATCCCGCCACACCATGCCGCAGGTGAAGCGGGTCAGCGATATCCCCGCCTTCTGGGACACCATGTCCATGGAATACGGCCCGATGCTGTCCCGGCTGCACCATACCTTTACCCAGTCGGAGCACTGTGAATACAGCGTTTGTTACAATGTGGACGAACACACAGGGGAGTTCTCTTGGGTGTTGGGGGTAGGGGTGGACAATCAGGAGGACAAGGGTAAGATTGAGGCGGATATGTGCCAAAAGGTCATACCGGGCGGGTTGTACGCCATATTTACTACGCCGCGGGTTCCCGAAAAGGAGTATCCTCAATCTATTCCTGCCGCCTGGAAGGAGATTCTGACCAACTGGCTGCCGAATTCGGATTATGAATATGATGAATCCAGGCTGGATTTCGAAAGGTATGACGAGCGGGACCACGCCTGGCTGCATGAAGGTACCTGCCAAATGGAGATTGCCATCCCGATCCGCTTGCGACAGTAATTGCGGCAGTAATAGGCTAAGGTGTGTGAAGGATCGGCCTAAGCCGGGTATAATGAAGTATTATACCGGCAAAGGATGATCGCCATGCTTTATGAATACAAGCTGAATACGGATGCGGAGAATCTCATTGAGGTTACGGCGATGGTACGGGAGGCTGTGGCCAAAAGCGGGGTCCGGGAGGGAACGTGCCTGGTGTATTGCCCCCACACAACTGCGGGGATTACCATCAATGAGAATGCCGACCCGGATGTGGTCACGGATATGCTGCTGGGATTGGCCAAGGCTTTCCCGGACCGTCCCGAATTCCGCCATGCGGAGGGCAATTCCTCCGCCCACTTGAAGGCGAGCTGCGTTGGCTCCAGCGCAACCGTCATCATCGATGGTGGGCGGCTTCTGCTGGGGACCTGGCAGGGGATTTACTTCTGCGAATTCGACGGTCCGCGGAGCAGAAGATTCTATGTGCAGATTAACGGGCAGTAAAACTAAAAATTAAATCCGGAATAACAGGGGAAGAATAGACATAAAATGTCTTTCTTCCTCTGTTTATGTTCTGCAGAACGATGATTTGTGGCAAATTACGAACAAGATAAAAAATTAACCCCTGAAATATTCGGATATTTGTTGACACTGTTCGACCCACGTTTTAAAATAATCTAGGTCAAGGCACACTAACAACAAATGTTACTTCGTATAAATCCGGGGATTGGCCCGGAAGTCTCTACAAGATCACCGTAAATGATCTGGCTACGAATGGAAACATCACTGCGGCAGCGTATGCATACCCGCCAGGGGACCACTCTGGGGCGGAAGGCACACGTATGCCCGGCGTTGCTTTTCCTGAAGAGCCGGAGTCAAGGACTCCAGGCTTTTTTTGTTGTTGCAGCCGTGTATGAGAACAAAGGAGGAAGCAAGCAGTATGGATCGTTTTTTCAAGCTGAAGCAAAGCGGCACCACGGTTAGAACGGAAATTATGGCCGGTCTGACCACGTTTATGACCATGGCCTATATTCTGGCGGTCAATCCGGATACCCTGTATGCCTTCGGACGGACCGGCATGGATTGGTACGCTGTGTTCCTGGCTACTGCCATCGCCGCAGGTATCTTTACCATCGCTATGGGCGTTTTCGTTAATTTTCCGGTGGCGCTGGCTCCGGGCATGGGGCTGAACGCCTATTTTGCCTCGGTTGTACTGTCCTCCGCCGCAACGGACAAGCCGTTTACCTGGCAGATGGGTCTGACAGCGGTATTTATCTCCGGTATTATCTTTATTATCCTGACCGTGACCAAGGTCCGGCAGATGCTGCTCGTTGCAATTCCCGACAGCCTCAAGCATGCCATTACCGTCGGTATCGGCTTGTTCATCACCATTATCGGTTTGAAGAACAGCGGCCTGCTGACAGTTGGCGTAGAAACCCTCAACAATGTGGAAAAAGGCAAATATACAGAGCTTCTTTCATTTGAAACCATCTTCCATCTGGGCAGCCTGGAAAACCCGACTGTTCAGCTGACCATCATCGGTCTGGTGATCATCGCCATCCTGATGGTGCTGGATGTGCCGGGCGCCATTCTGTTCGGTATCCTGGGCACCACTGTAATCGCCATGCTGATGGGCGAAGTGAACTTCGACGTGCTGACCGGGGACAAAACCCCTTGGGTTCCGGATCTGGGCCAGCTGCAGTTTATGGCGTTTGACTGGGATGGCATTATCCATACCGGGATTATCTCGGTAGTCGTTACCTTTACCTTCGTTGAATTGTTCGATACCTTCGGAACCTTGGTGGGCACCGCCAACCGCGCCGGCTTCATGAAGAATGCGGAAGAAGGCAGAAAGCGTGTGGGCAAGGCTATGTTCGTTGACGCTGTTGGCGTTGGCGGCGGCGCTATGCTGGGTACCTCCACCATTACCGCTTATGTGGAAAGCGCCGCGGGTGTTGCCCAAGGCGGACGCACCGGTCTTACCTCGGTGACCACCGGCGTGTGCTTCCTGTTGTCCCTGTTCCTGGCTCCTGTAGTGGCTCTGATTCCGGGCTCCGCTACAGCGGCTGCTCTGATCGTAGTGGGTGTTCTGATGATGCAGTCCGTCAAGGAAATTGACTTCCAAGACATGGTGCTGGCGATTCCGTCCTTCCTGACCATTACCTTCATGCCGTTTACCTACAACATTGCCAACGGTATTTCCTTCGGTATCTTCTCTTACGTGGTACTGGCCTGCGTTTCCAACGTGGCCGGCAAGAAAAAATACAGCATCCACTGGCTGATGTGGATTCTGGCCGTTCTCATCGTGCTCCGTTACGTATTCGTCGGCAGCCAGGGCTAAGTCCAATTCTGCCGTATGAGACGCCTTCCCTTCGGGGGAGGCGTTTTTTTCATTCCACATGTTGACGTTTTCATTCCTAAGGTTTGGTCTTATAATGAGAGCGACAGAGGGTCAGAAGGAAGTAGGGGGAATCACATGAGATTGTCCAAGCAACCCTGGAGAAAAGCCACGTTAACGCGGCTGATTTTTTCGCTTATCTGCATTATGCTGCCGATGTATATCCTCAGCACCATCATGAACAATTGGAGCATCCGCACCCTCCAGTCGGAAATCTCCAAGTCCATGACCTCCCAGGTGTCCCAATACCTCACCGATCTGGAAAAGGAATTTCAGCGGATCCAGACGCTGCAGTACGACTGCCTGAATGATGAGAACCTGAACCGGCTGGCGGGAATACCTGATTCCCTAGACGATATAGAGAAGATGCAGAACATTCTGCGCCTTCAGCAGCGACTGAATGCCATCAAAAACAGCAGCGCCTATATCCAAGATGTATACGCTTTCATACCCGGTGTGGCCAAAAATGTCTCCGCCATCACGGTCAATGCTTTTGATCCCGTGGAATACGAAGCTCTGATGAACAGCCCGCTGTCCTTCGAATCCCGGGTGCGGGTGGTGAAAAATAAGCTGTTCCTGAGTGTCGCTTATCCGTTTAGCCTAAGCGGTAAACGGGAGCCGCTGTTTCTGATTGCCGTGGAGCTGTCTTTGGACAAGCTGGAGGACACGCTGCAATCCATGCGGAATTCCGAGGATGAGGGGCTGATTCTCACCAGTCCCCAATTCACGCTCAGCACGGGCAGGGACGAGGGCTTTAACCGGCAGCTGGTGGAGCTCCTGGGCAAACCCGAGGGCAAACCAACCGCCCAGACCGTAGACATTAACCGGACCTCGTATCTGGCGGTAACCACCACCTCGGACTTTTTTGGGGCGGTGCTGAGCAAATATGTGCCGGAGGATGCGGTATTTCAGCCGCTGGCCCAGTTCCGCAGATGGTTTCTCGCCTTGGCGGGGATTGCTCTGGTGGTCATAGTGGTTTATTCCCTCTATGTCTATAAATACATTCACAAGCCCCTGATCAAGCTGGCCAAGGCCTTCCGCAAAATCGAATACGGCGACTTCAGTGTCATCATCGGGCACAGGCAAAATGACGAGTTCCAGTATATTTACACCCGGTTCAACGCCATGGTGGAAAAGCTGAACTCCCTCATCGACCAGGTATACAAGCAGCAGATTCTCACCCAACGGGCGGAGCTGAAGCAGCTCCAGTCCCAGATTAATCCCCATTTTTTGTACAACAGCTTCTTTATGCTGAACACCATGACCCGGGTCGGGGATTATGAGCAATTGGAGCAGTTTACGAACCAACTGGGGGAGTATTACCAGTTTATTACCCGGAGCAGCTCTGACGAGGTGCCCTTGGTGAAGGAGGTTGGCCATGCCCGAGTGTATACGGATATCCAGGCCATGCGCTTCTCCAACCGGATCAAGGTCAGGTTTGGGGAGCTGCCGCCGCAGACGGAGCATATTATGGTGCCCCGGCTGATCCTTCAGCCGATTATTGAGAATGCCTTCGAGCATGGCCTGGAGAAAAAACGGGCCAACGGCCTTTTGTGTGTCAGCTTCGAAAAGGACGAGGACAGGCTGCTCCTGATTGTGGAGGATAACGGGGGGCAGATGGACGACCTTCAGGCCGCCGCCTTAAACCGGGAGCTGAACAGCAATGACGGGACGGTGGAAACCACGGCGCTGCTCAATATCCACCAGAGAATCGGCATGAAATTCGGGCCCCGGAGCGGCCTGCACCTGGAGACGGGGGAGCAGCAGGGGCTGCGGGTAATGATGACCATTTATCCGAAGGATGGGGGAAGCTAAGATGTACCGGATGTTAATTGTGGATGATGAGGCGATTATTACCAACGGATTGTTTGAAGTGTTCGAAAATTTGCAGCATCTGGAGCTGGACCTGTACAAGGCCTATTCCGGTCCGGAGGCGCTCCAGCTGTGCCAGCGGATGCGTCCTGACATTGTGCTCAGCGATATCCGCATGCCGGAAATGGACGGGCTGCAGCTATTGGAGCGTATCCGCGGCATGTGGCCTAAGTGCCGGGTGATTTTTTTGACAGGGCATAATGAGTTCTCGTATATCTATACCGCCATCCAGTATGACAGCGTCGGGTATCTGCTGAAAACCGAGGGGTATGACCGGATTATTCAGGTGGTGGAGCAAACCCTGGCGGATCTGGAGTCCGAGCTGAAGGCGGAGGCGCTGCTTGAGCAGGCGGAGGTCAGATTGGGGGCGGCCCGGGAGCTTTTACAGCGGGATTATCTTCATGGCATCGTCAAGGGGCTGCACCATAAAGAGGACATCAGCCGGAAGCAGTTTGAGGAGCTGGACATTCCTCTGGATGCTGACAAACCGGTGCTGATGATGCTGGGACGGCTGAACAGCCTACCCGGAGGACTGTCTTATTCAGAGAAAAGCCATCTGTTGTTCAGCATCAGGCTGATCGCCGAGCAGTATCTCTCTGCCCGGGCCAGGCTGGCCCATGTGGTGGTGGACAATACCGATCTGGTCTGGCTAATACAGGAGCAGGGTGAGCCCGACCCGCAGGCGGGGCTGGAGGGCGGCCGTCAGGCGCTGCGGATGTTCGTGACCGGGAATGTGGAGCTGATCCAGGCGGCCTGCCGGGAATCGGTGGGAGCGCTGATCTCCTTCGCCCTGGACGATAGCCCCGTTCAGCTGGACCAGGTGGGGGAACGGTTCTCCATGCTTAATATGCTGGTCAATTACCGCATCGGCCAAGGCAGCGGAATGCTGCTTCTGGACAAGCACATCCTGGAGCGGGAGCTGCAGCGCCCGGCCCAGCATCCGCGGGAGATGAAGCATATGCGCCAATCCCTCTTGGACCGGCTGGCCGACAGCCTGGAGCATGGGCACCGGGATGAATTCGGACGTATCCTGTCCGAGCTGACAGAGGGCAAAAACGGAACCGATATGCAGCATATTCCCGGGCAGGAGCTGTATTTTTCCATAGCGCTGATCTATCTGTCTTATCTGAACCGTTGGAACCTGGTGGAGCGGGCCGCCAATGCGGAGCTGAACCGGCTGATGCAGCCGGGCAGCCACAGCTCCTGGGCGGATGCGGTGCAGTATCTGGCCTCGGTGGGGACCATGATGTTCGATCTCCAGCATGTGGAGCAGGAGCGGCGGGCCCAAACCATCATCGGCTCCGTTCAGCGTCATGTCCAGCAGCATCTGGACAATCCCGACGAGCTTTCCCTGGTCCGTCTGGCAGAGCTGGTATACTTCAATCCATCCTATCTCTCCCGGCTGTTCAAGCAGGAAACAGGTCTGAATTTGTCGGATTATATCAATTCCTCCCGCATGAATAAAGCGATGGAGCTGCTGCGCTCCCCCGATATGAAAATCCAGGAGGTAGCCGAGCAGGTGGGCTATAATTCGTCGGCCAACTTCACCCGCTCCTTCCGCAGATATACCCAAAAGACCCCCCAGGAGTATCGTGCTGAGCTATCTAGTAGTCAAGAGCGGAATGGAATGTAAACAGGTGATTGTAGATGTGCGGCCCGGGGGATCGTATGATAAAAGTGTCACCACCACACATGAATCGGGGAGGTCAAAACACAAATGGCAAACAAAATGAAACCGATTGCACTTGCCGCCACGGCGGGCCTGCTGGTCTTAAGCGCCTGCGGCAAAAGCGACGGGGAAGCCAAGCCTGCCGCTTCCTCCGGCGCGTCCGCTGCTCCTGCGCTGGATATTGCCAAGAAGTACGACACGCCGGTGGATATTACCGCCTGGCGCTACACGGAGTCCACCTACCAGTATGAAAACGGGGACACCATCGACAACAACATTTACACCAAGATGTACGAGGATGAGCTGGGCATTAAGCTGAAATACAAATGGACCGTGCCGGTGGAGCAATTCGACCAGAAGCTGAGCGTGTCCATTGCCTCCGGAGATACGGCGGATATTATGTGGATGAAGAACAAGCAGCTTACGGATATGGCTGAGAATGACATGCTCTACGATCTCACGGATTTGTTCGAGAAGTATGCATCCCCTATAGCCAAGAGTATCCTTCAGCAGGACAAGAAAAGCTTCGATACCGCCAAAATCGGCGGTAAGCTGATGGCTATTCCGCAAACGGCTTCGGCAGTGGATGGTTTGCCTGTTCTGTACGTACGTACCGACTGGCTGACCAAGCTGGGGTTGTCCGAGCCCAAAACAATGCAGGATATACTGGCTATTTCGGAAGCGTTTACGCAGAAGGACCCTGACGGCAACGGCAAGAATGATACCTTTGGGTTGGCTTTCACGAAAACCTTCCTGACAGACTCCCACTTCGGCACCTCAGGCTTTTTCTCCGGCTATCATGCGTACCCGGGCAAGTGGGTGAAGGATGACAAGGGTAATCTGGTGTACGGCAGCACTCAGCCTCAGGTGAAGGAAGGGTTGAAGCAGCTCCAGGCCATGTATAAGCAGGGTTTGCTGGATAAAGAGTTTGGCATCAAGGACCGGGCCAAGGTAACCGAGTCTGTTGTTGGCGGCAAGGTAGGGCTGTTCTATGGCTCCATGTCCGCACCACAGTCTATTATTCAGAAGAATATCGACAATGATCCCAAGGCGGAGTGGAAGCCTATCCCTCTCGTATCCATTGACAGCAAAAAAGCCACCCCAATCGGTAAAATGCCGGTTAACATTTACTACGGCGTCAGCAAAAAGAGCAAAAACCCGGAGGCCATCATCAAGATCCTCAACTCTGTTATGGCCGGTTATGATCCGGCTGCTCCGTCCAGACCGGAATTCAGCCACAGCAAAAACAACGTTCCCGTATGGCTCTATGGACTTCTCTTGCCGCAGCCGGCCAACAAAAACCTGATCGCTCACCAGAATGTGGTAAAGTCCCTCAGCTCTAATGATGCCTCCAAGCTGAGCGCGGAGGAAAAGGGCTACTACGACAAGGTGGTGGATTTCCGCAAGGGCAACAAAGCCAATTGGGGCACCGAGCGGGTATTCGGCTCTCCCAGCAGCTTTGATGTCATCGAGCAATACGTGAAGGACGACAATTACATCCTGGATGCCTTCTATAGCTCACCGACGGCCACCATGGTGGAGAAAAGCGCTACCCTCCAGAAGATGGAGGAGGAGGTATTCACCAAAATTCTGATGGGTGAATCGGTAGATTCCTTCGACAAGTTCGTAGAGGATTGGAAGAAGCTGGGCGGCGATCAGATTACTAAGGAAGTCAACGAATGGGCTGCTAAAAACAAATAAAGCTTGCCGGTAACGAATAACGGTTGCGGAGGGGAACAGTTCCGGTTCCCCTCTGTCTGTTCAAGAGACGGCAATTACGGATGGAGGGAGCCATATGGCAAGCAATACCCGAAGAAAAAAGCTGCAGGAAATCCCGCTGCATATCATGCTGCTGCCAGGTGTTATCCTGTCGATACTGTTTCACTATATCCCTATCGGAGGCATCGTCATCGCCTTCCAGAAATTCGTTCCGTCCAGGGGCATTTTCAACTCCAAATGGATCGGGCTGGATAACTTTCATTATCTGTTTAACCTTCCCAACTTTACAAGTGTGCTGTGGAATACCATTTTTATCGCCGTAATGAAAATTATTGCAGGGCTTATTGTGCCCATTGTTGTGGCTTTGCTGCTGAACGAGGTGATCAGCAACTCCTTCAAACGGACCATCCAAACCATTATTTATTTCCCGTACTTCCTGTCATGGGTTATTCTCGGGGGCATCCTGATCGATATATTGTCGCCTTCCAACGGCATCGTCAACCAGGCCTTGGGCTTCTTCGGTATTGATCCGATTTTCTTCCTGGGCAATGAAAAATGGTTCCCCTTCACACTGGTCCTCTCCAATACGTGGAAGGAATTCGGCTACAGCACGATCGTCTATCTGGCGGCGCTGACGGCTATCGACCTCCACCTGTATGAAGCTGCCATTGTGGACGGGGCCAACCGTTGGAAGCAGACCCTGCACGTTACCCTGCCCGGCATTATGCCGATTGTGACCCTGATGGCTGTGCTGAGCCTGGGCAATGTCTTGAACGCCGGCTTCGACCAGGTGTTCAACCTGTACAGTCCGATGGTATACAGCACCGGCGACATCCTGGATACCATGGTGTACCGGATCGGCTTAATTGATGCCCAGTACGGGGTAGCCACGGCGGTGGGACTGTTCAAATCGGTGATTGCCTTAGGGCTGATTACCTTATCCAATTTCCTGGCGGGCAAATATGCCGGCTACCGGATTTTCTAGGGAGGGGGAGCAAACGTGCATAAGCTGACAGTCGGTAGACGGGCCTTTCTTATCATCAACTGTGTGGTACTGGCTGTAATGGCCATTGCGTGTATCCTGCCGCTTGTTAACGTGCTGGCGATTTCCATGAGCTCCAGCAGTGCGGCTGCAGCAGGAGAAGTGAAGCTGTGGCCGGTGAATTTTACCGTGGCTTCTTATAAGCATGCATTAGGCAAGGCGGAGTTTATGACGGCGGCTGCCGTCTCGCTCCAGCGGGTGGCATTGGGTTATGTCATCAGCATTATCGTAACGGTACTGACCGCATTCCCGCTGGCCAAGGAAAAACGCTCCTTCAGCTCGCGGACCGTGTATGCCTGGTTCTTCATCGTGACCATGATGTTCCACGGGGGCCTGATTCCCTCTTATATGACCATCAAGGCGCTGGGGATGCTGGACACGATGTGGGCTCTGGTGCTGCCCGGAGCGATTTCCGTATTCAATGTGATTCTCTTGATGAACTTCTTCCGCAATCTGCCCAAGGAGATTGAGGAAGCCGCCTATATCGACGGAGCGGGACATTGGCGGGTGCTGTGGAGCATCTATATCCCCTTGTCCAAACCGGCCATCGCCACCATCACCCTGTTTATGGTCGTGGGGCACTGGAATTCCTGGTTCGACGGCCTGATCTATATGAACTCGCCTGCCAATTATCCGCTGCAAAGCTATCTGCAGACCATTGTCATCGGCAATGATCCCAGTATGGTGCCGACCAATGAGCTCTTGGATGCCTCCAAAATTTCCGACCGCACCTTCAAGGCCGCCCAGGTGTTCCTGGCCGCATTCCCGGTTCTGGTGCTGTATCCCTTCCTGCAGAAGTATTTCATGAAGGGTCTGGTTATGGGCAGTGTGAAGGGATGATGGATCCGGGACGGGAGTTTGACGGGAGGGAAGACAAACATGAATGAGACTGTATTGGAGCGGCTGCGTGCCCTGTCCCTGGAGGAACAGGCGGAAGCCATGGCGAAGGCCTCGGACAGGCAGGTGCTGGAGGAGTGGCTGGAGTCCGGGGTGAAATTCGCCGCCCTTGGCGGTCCTCTGGAGGAGGCGTATTACCGGGCGTTCCGCAAGCTATTTGATTGTATTGCACCGATGGTAGACGAGAAGCCGGTGCTTTTTGAAGGGGGAGGGTATTCCGGGTGCTGGATGGAGAGCACAGGCACCATCAACAGCGAGCTGCTGTCCCGGTTTGTACCCTCGGTGGCTCGGGAAAGCTTCCTGCTGTTTGCCCGTTACCAAAAGGCTGACGGGCAGCTGCCTTACAAGGTGACGGCGACGGGACCGGCGTACCGGCAGATCCAGATGGTGACGCCCCTGGCCCGCAGTGTATGGAATCACGATGAGCTGAACGGGCGGGATGATGGCTTCCTGCGGATCATGTATCAGGCGATGGCACGGTACGATGAATGGCTTGCCGCATACCGGAATACCCGGGGGAGCGGCTGTGTGGAGGCCTTCTGCACCTTTGATACGGGGCATGACTTGTCCCCCCGCTTCTGGCATGTGCCGGATAGCTGCCACCAGGATGATGCCCGGCAGGTGGACCCCGGTTCGCCGCTGGTGCCGTTTCTAGCGCCGGATCTGACAGCCAATGTGTATTGCCAACGCCTCTATCTGGCGGAGATGGCCCTTAGGCTGGGAGGGAAGCAGGAGGCGGCTTTATGGGAGAAGAAGGCCGGGGAGTCGCTGGAGGCCCTTTACCGCTGGTGCTTCGACGAGGCGGACAGGTTCTTCTATGACCGTGACCGTCAGGACCGGTTTGTCCGGATTCAGTCGGATGTGCTGCTGCGGGTTCTGGCCTGTGAAGTAGGGAACAAGGAATTCTTCGATGAAATGCTGGAGCGTTATCTGCTGAACACCCGCAAGTTTTTCGCCAAATATCCCCTTACCTCCATTGCTATGGACGATCCCCGCTTTGACCCCTTCTCCGGCTATAACAGCTGGGGAGGCACCTCCAACTTCCTGACCCTGATCCGGACGCCTCATGCCTTCGAGCATCACGGGCGGTTTGTGGAGCTGAACTGGATATTGAATCCTATTGTGTCCGCCCTGATCCGGATGGACCGGTTCCCCCAAACGCTTAGCCCATGGACCGGAGAGGCGGGATTTACGGAAACCTATTCCCCCTCCATACTCTGCCTGCTGGATGCGGTGGAGCGATTGTACGGAATTATGCCCCGGCCGGACGGGGAGCTGTGGTTTAGCGCCTGTTTGCCCTATCCCCAGGATCACGGGCAGGCGGTTGCCTCGGAAACGGCCTACAGCCGGAAGGTGGATGGGGTGCTGTACGAATGGACGGTGACGGCTGAGGGAGCCACGGCCTGGAGAGACGGTGAACCGCTGCTGAGCATTCCTACTGGTACAAGGGCGGTAACAGACAGGCAGGGCCGGTTGAAGCGGATAATCGGAATGAGTGTGCAGAAAGTGGAGGGAGTTGTCCGCTACGGGGCGGCCGAGCTGCCGTTTGCAGTGGAAGGCAATGAGCAGCTGGAGCTGACAGAGGAGGGCTTCGTAAGTGTGGAGAAGCCGGGTATTGTATTTCCGGTTCACGGATAATTCATAGAGGAGGCTACGACGTTGATTTCCACTAAGGAGATTCAAATCCGCGACCCGTTTGTGGTGCCGGCTCCGGCCGAGGGCCGCTACTATTTGTTCGGCAGCACGGATGCGAATATATGGGGGCCGGGCACAGGCTTTGACATGTATGTGGGAGAGAATCTGGAAAGCTGGGAGGGGCCGTTTCCTGTTTTTCGGCCTGAACCGGGATTTTTCGCGGAGCGGAATTTTTGGGCTCCTGAGATCCATCTATACCGGGGGAGGTATTATATGCTGGCTACCTTCCGCCGCAGTGACAACAACCTGCTGTGTACGGCGGTGCTGGCGGGGGAGAGTCTGGAGGGGCCTTACCGCCTGCACAGCAGCGGGCCTGTGACACCGGAGAGCTGGTGCTGTCTGGACGGCACATTGTTTGTGGACGGGGGGGGTTTGCCCTGGATGGTATTCTGCCATGAGTGGCAGCAGGTCACCGACGGGGAAATTTGTGCTGTCCGGCTGACGGAGGATCTGCAGGCTGCGGCGGGAGAGCCTGCTGTGCTGTTCCGGGCGTCCCAGGCGGGCTGGCCCACTCCCTTCCGCTCGGAGCGGTATCCCGGGCAGGACAATTATGTGACCGATGGTCCTTTTATTCACCGTGCTGCCGATGGTGCGCTGCTGATGCTGTGGGCCAGCTTTATCGACAATACCTACGCGCTTGGTGTGTCCCGCTCTGCTTCCGGCAGTGTGCTTGGTCCCTGGGAGCATGAGGAGGAGGCGCTGTTCAGGAGCGACGGCGGACACGGTATGCTGTTCCGCACCCTGGACGGACGCCTGATGCTGACGGTTCATTCCCCCAACAAAACACCTCATGAACGCCCCTTTTTCCTGGAGGTGGAGGAACGGGACGGCTGGCTGCGGCTGCTTGAGGGGAGGGGGAATAAGGATGCCTGACAATATGTTTTTTAATGCCCACCATTCCCCGGTTGGCGCCTTCGCCAGCTTCACCCTGGGTTTTCCCGGGAACGGCGGGGGCTTGGAGCAGGAGCTGGGCCGTTCTCCTCTGCAAAATGTGTTTATCGGGCTGGAATCGGCGGAGAAGCCGGGCCTCTATGATGTGCTGCCCTTCTTCAAGCCGCGGGAGGATGACAGCAAGCGTTATGATGTGGAGCAGGCCCAGAAGCGGCCGCAGAAGCCGCAATTGCTGTTTTCCTTTGCCAAGGAGGCGGTGGAGCGGGACTTCCGGCTGTCCACGGATACGTGGCGGGCGGGGGATTTGACGTTTACGGTGTATACGCAAGCCGAGCCGGTCCCGGAGCCTGGGGAGGGCTCCGAGGAGGAGCTAAAGCGGGTGATTATGCCCGCCGTGCTGGCGGAGCTGACGGTGGACAATACCCGGGGAAGCACGGCCCGCCGGGCGTTCTTCGGCTATCAGGGCAGCGATCCCTACACCTCCATGCGGCGGCTGGAGGATGTCTGTCCGGGGCTAGCCGGCGTCGGGCAGGGGAGGACCACCGCTATCGTGTCGGATAACCCGGAGGTGCAGGCTGCGCTGCATTTCAGCATGGAGAGCATTCTGTCCGCCCCGCACCGGGAAAACTGGGGCTTCGGCCTTGGCCCGGTGGGCGCGTTGGTGGCGGAGGTGCCGGCAGGGGAAAGGCGGACGTACCGCTTTGCGGTGTGCTTTTATCATGGGGGGACGGTGACGGCCGGGCTGGACGCTTCCTATTACTATACCCGGTTCTTCCGGAGCATCGAGGAGGTGGGGATGTATGCGCTGGGGCAGTTTGACCAAGTGGCCCGTCTCGCAGCGGAATCCAACCGGATGCTGGAGAAAACGGCCTTGTCGGAGGACCAGCGGTTTATGATGGCCCACAGCATCCGCAGCTATTACGGCAACACGCAGCTGCTTGATACGGCAGACGGTCCCTTCTGGGTGGTGAATGAGGGCGAATACCGGATGATGAACACCTTCGACCTGACGGTGGACCAGCTGTATTATGAGCTGCGGATGAATCCGTGGACGGTCCGCAATGAGCTGGACATGTTCGTGAGCCGTTACAGCTACCGGGATAGGGTCCAGTTTCCCGGCGATGACACCGAGTATCCGGGGGGCCTGAGCTTTACCCATGACATGGGGGTAGCCAACACCCTGTCCCGTCCCGGTTATTCCGCCTATGAGCTGTTCGGGCACAGCGGCTGCTTCTCCCACATGACCCATGAGCAGCTGGTTAACTGGATTCTGTGCGCGTCGGTGTATGTGGTCCGCACCGGGGACCGGGAGTGGTTCGGGAAGTATGTGCAGGTATTCCGGGATTGTCTGGTGAGTCTGCTGAACCGGGACCATCCGGACCCGGCTGCGCGCAACGGGCTGATGGGGCTGGACAGCAGCCGGGTGATGGGTAAGGCGGAGATTACCACCTACGACTCTCTGGACGTTTCCCTGGGACAGGCGCGGAACAATATTTATCTGGCGGGCAAATGCTGGGCTGCGTATCTGGCGCTGGAGAAGCTGTTGGGTGAAGAGGGGGATGAGGGGTTGTCGGCGCAGGCCGGGGACCAGGCGGAGCGCTGTGCCCGGACCTTGACCGGACATCTGCGGGCGGACGGCTTTATCCCGGCGGTGCTGGGTGAGGGCAATGAATCGCGGATTATTCCTGCTATTGAAGGGCTGATCTTCCCCTATTACATGGGGCTGACGGAGGCGTTGAACCCTGACGGCCGCTTCGGGGGTTACATCCGGGCCTTGGACACGCATCTGGCCACGGTGCTGACGGAGGGGGTCTGCCTCTTCCCCGACGGCGGCTGGAAGCTGTCCTCCACCAGCAACAACTCCTGGCTGAGCAAGATCTACCTCTGCCAGTTCATCGCCCGGCGGATTCTCGGCAGGGAGTGGGGGGAGCAGGGCGCAAGGGCGGACGCCGCCCACGCCGCGTGGCTCACCCATGAACAGCTGTCCGTGTGGAGCTGGAGCGACCAGATCATCGCTGGCGAAATCGCGGGCAGCAAGTATTACCCGCGGGGCGTTACCAGCATCCTCTGGCTGGAGGAGTGAGGGAGCAACCGGGGGAGGCGGACGGCGGGAAGTGGCGGGAAATCGATAGTTAGTTGGTGGATGAACGTAACGGGAGCGCGCGCCAACTATATGGTGTAAAGGAGTAACCTAGGGTGGGGCTGAGGCAGGAGTAACCTTGGTTTGTTGAAGGCTGAGGCAGGAGTGTCCGCGTAGGGAGGCGCGCTAACGGACTGAGGATGCGCTATTTCGAGTAAATTGCTCTATTTTAAAATTTCGCGGACTCAGGAGACGCTATTTGCCCGATTGGGTGCTCAAAAAGCTGCTTTTACCCCCATTAGCGGATCGTGTGGACCTATGTCAAGAAAGTGGACAGTCATGCCGACGTTTTTCCGTTAAATTGCCTAGCAAATTGTACGGGCGACATGTACCCCAATGCACTATGCATTCGTTTGCGGTTGTAGT
>JAEWIS010000050.1 GCA_023386955.1 Bacillota bacterium | reverse complement strand
GTCCGATACTTCCCATGCTTTTGTCGTTGCCATACTCGCCTCCATTATCTGATAGGATAATATGGCATATTATTTTTAATTTTCAACTCCTATTTAGGGATAAGCTCTTAGTTGAATTTACAAATGGATTATGCCGGACAATATGTCCATTGTGATCGTGACCGTTTCGCCCGCCGGGCGGCGGCCGATCTCATGGCAGCCGGGATTCCGGTTCGGAGATCAGTAGGAATAGGCAATTCAGTTGAAGCCGATTAAAATAAATAGCTTAAAGCTTAATTAACTATCGTTTAATCCGTTGTAAGTCGATCGATTCAAGTCTCTTATCTCGTGAAATATTGGTCTGTCTGCATGCGAGGCCTTCGCGGGGGAAAGCTTTTCCCCCGCACCCCCATTTCTGCCCTGTGCCGGGCTTTCATGGACCGTGGGTTGCGCCCCTGCTACCGCGGCGGCCCTATCGGGCCTTACTTGTCGGCCTTTGGCCGCCAACTCTTCACCGCCCGCCTGCGGCGGGCTGCGGCAGAGGGCCTTCGCTTCGTTGCGTTCGACTGCGTCGCTTTTGCTCCTTGCTGCTCATTTCGAACGAAATGAGCAGTTCTCGTACGCCCGGCATGGGCGATAACTAGACGGTGAAAGTCCGTTACAGGCTTGGCAGCAGGAACTGTTAGCTTAAGACAAGGGTGTCCGTCGCGAGGCGGAATCTGAAGGAAGTCGGCGGCAAAATTCCGGCCCGACGAACAGGAAGTACATAAAAGGCATGTGCGAGGCGGACGAGCTTGCGAGTCAGAGCGAAGTCCAATACTGCCCGAACCTCGCGGTGTAGATGTACCGGGCGCATGGGATGAAAGTTATCGCTCTTATCCGGGGAGGTCTCGGTGGTACGGGAGAAGCCGTGAATGCATGGCAAACCCAACCCGTACAATGATGTACGACTGAACGCCGAGAAGTCAGCAGAGGCCATAGTACCGTTTTTTTTTTAGCGGAAAGGGCCGAACAGTAGTCGATCTTTCGCAAGTGAAAGGAGTGGCATGTGTAGAGAGCAGAAAATCCGGAAACGGAACTGCCCGGAGAAGGATAGGCTGGAAGCCGAAGAACATCCGGGAGTGCGGAGCATGCCAGCACGGGAAGCTGAACCGAAAGACGGTGCTGATTTGTTTGAATGCATCCTTGAGCGCAACAACCTCAATCGCGCGTACAAACAAGTCAAGAGAAACGGCGGAGCGCCTGGCGTGGACGGGATGACCGTAAACGACATGCTGGCGTATCTGCACGAACACAAAGAGAGCTTTCTGGAAAGTCTTCGAAACGGGACTTACCGCCCTCTTCCGGTTCGCCGGGTGGAAATCCCGAAGCCGGACGGCGGAGTACGGTTGCTTAGAGTACCGGCAGTGATGGACCGGATGATACAACAAGCAATATCGCAGGTGCTATCTCCGATATTCGAGCAGGACTTTGCCGAGACAAGCTACGGGTTTCGACCGGGACGGAACGCGCACCAGGCGATTCGCAAGGCGCAGGAATACTACAATCAAGGTTATCGACGGGTCGTCGATCTTGATTTGAGCAAGTATTTCGACACCATCAACCACGAGCTGTTGATGGAAATGCTGCGGATCAAAATCTCTGATCAACGAGTGTTGAGCCTGATAAAACGCTACCTGAAGAGCGGAGTGATGATCAATGGAGTAACGAAGCGAACGGAAGAAGGCAGCCCGCAGGGCGGCAATCTTTCGCCATTGCTGAGCAACATCTATCTGACCAGCTTCGACCGGGAATTGGAACGCCGGGGACACAAGTTCGTGCGATATGCGGACGATGTCAACATCTACGTCAAAAGCCAACGGGCCGCCGAACGCGTACTCGCAAGCAGCAGGAAATTCCTTGAAGCGAAACTGAAACTCAAGGTAAACGAATCCAAGAGCCAAGCAGGAAGTCCGCTGAGGCTGAAATTTCTTGGTTTTGCACTGCGAAGCACAACGAAAGGACAAGCCGGAATACGGATCCATGAGAAGTCGATGGACCGCTTCAAGGGAAAAGTTCGCGAGTTGACCCGGAGGAACCAGGGCAATTCGGTGGATTGGATGTTACACAAACTCCGGGAATACACCATCGGATGGCTCGGCTACTATGCAATTGCAGACATGAAGAGTTCCATGCAACGCATGAATGAATGGATTCGGCGTAAAATCCGAACGTATGTCTGGAAACAGTGGAAACAAGCATGGACGCGATTTTCGCGGCTGCAATCGCTTGGAATTTCCGAGGGGGACGCGTGGGAATGGGCGAATACCAGAAAAGGCTATTGGCGTACTGCCGGCAGTTGGATTATGACACGCTCACTGACCAATCGACGCATCGCCGAAATGGGATATGATGATATCCTGTTCCGGTACAATGCGTTGCACTCAAGCTGCTGAACCGCCGTATGCCGAACGGCACGTACGGTGGTGTGAGAGGACGCCCGGCCAACTAATGGCCGGGCTCCTACTCGATTCCAATATTGGTGAAGGATGAACATCACCTCTTCTGAGTCCGGAATATTATACTCAACCCGAGAGGATGCGAGTTCGAATCCCGGCTGGTACTCCGTTTGTATCGTTTTCATAATGACCGGAATGGTCAAGAATAACTTTGTTGATTATGAGTAGTTTACGATCTGTGTCTAAAATCGGAGATGACACAGGTGCTTTCCAAAAAATCTGAGCAGTTGAGCAGAAT
>JAEWIS010000007.1 GCA_023386955.1 Bacillota bacterium | reverse complement strand
GCCTTGCCAAGGCGAGGGTCGAGGGTTCGAATCCCTTCGTCCGCTCCATATGCACCCTTAGCTCAGCTGGATAGAGCGTTTGACTACGAATCAAAAGGCCGGGAGTTCGAATCTCTCAGGGTGCGTTGGTTAGATTTCAGGAAACGGATGGCAGAGAAATTCTCTGCTGTCCGTTTTTTATTTTTCCCAGGGTAACTATTCTCTCCACATAGCCACTCATGCTATGGTTCTCGCCGCACTGATGACCACCGAAGAAATGTCGAAAAAGTTCCTCAAACCGGCTCTGCCGGTTTCGGGGCTCCATAACCTATCTGGCCTGCCGGCTAGAACCATGTTATTTCAGAGTAGCGGATGGTTGTGTTTCTAACGGCGGTGAGAGACGCTATTTGGCTCAAAATGGAGGGCTGGCAAATTTAACGGAAGCAGAAGACGTTATTGTGCTAAAAAAGAGCTTGCTGCGGGGGGATTTGCCCCAATAGAGGCTCTGGCCACCGTTAGATTTTTGGATGGGGGATTTTTGTTGAAATAAGGTCTCCCACCGCCGTTAGACCAAGCGGGCAGAAGAAATGCCCCCAGATGCAGGTTGGGTGCAGCCATATCTGCATAAAAAGAGCAGGTTATCTTCGCGATAACCTGCTCTTGTATTTTAGCTAACATTTAGCTGGCACCTTGCCATGAGGGAAATTATGGATCAGCCCTTTACGGAACCAACCAATGCGCCCTTGGCGAAGTACTTTTGGATGAACGGGTAAACCATCAGGATCGGAAGAGTGGATACAACGATAACAGCCATCTTGATGGTTTGTTCCGGCGGCTTAATGAACTCGTTGTCCGTATCGGCAGCCATACCACTCGCCGCGATAACGATCTGACGCAGCAATACCTGCACCGGCCATTTGTCCGCATTGTTGATGTACATAATGGCGCTGAAGTAGGAGTTCCAGTAGGTTACAGCGTAGAACAGGGAGATGGTGGCGATGGAAGGCAGGGACAAGGGCAATACAATCTTGAACAGAATGCCGAAGTCTCCGCAGCCGTCCAGCTTCGCTGATTCCTCCAGACCTTCGGGAAGGCCTTGGAAGAAGCTCCGCAGAATGATCAGGTTAAATGCGCTGACAGCGGAAGGGATAATCATGGCGAACAAGCTGTCAATCAGACCTACTTGCTTTACAACCAAGAAGGACGGGATCAAACCGCCATGGAACAACATGGTGAAAACGACCATCAGGTTGAAGAATTTACGGCCGTCCAGATCGCGGCGGGTCAGCCCGTATGCCATCAGGGACGTAATAAACATACTGATCAGGGTTCCGATGGCCGTTACAAAGATGGAAACGCCCAAGGCTTTAAAAATAGTCGGTGTAGACAAAATATATTTGTACGCGTTCAATGTGAACTCAGTGGGAATCAATACGAACGGCTTGCGGGCCATTTCCTCAACGGTGGTAACTGAACCGGCCAGTACGTGCACAAGGGGCAGTACGGTTACCAGTCCGACTATGGTTAGGAGCAAATAGTTAATGGCGTCGAATATTCGATTGCCCAGTGTTTTATCTTGAATCATCCTGCTTCCTCCTTAAAGTAAGAACGACCTTTACGTTTGCTTACGAAGTTGGCTTTCTTGCGAAGAGCCTTTAGTATACGCCCTCTTCGCCAGCTTTTTTCGCCAACCAGTTAGAACCCATAACCAGAATGAAGCTGACGACGGATTTGAACAAACCAACGGCGGTACTGAAGCTGTACTGTCCTTGCTTTAAGCCTGCCGTGTACACGTAAGTGTCCAAAATTTCCGCTACGTCCTTGTTCATGGAGTTCAGCAAGAGGAAGATATGTTCGAAGCTTGTATCCAGCACGCTGCCGACCTTCAGGATCAGCATAACCACAATTACGGTGCGAATGCCGGGAAGCGTAATATGCCAAATTTGGCGAATCCGTGTTGCGCCGTCCATCCGGGCGGCTTCATACAGTCCGGGGTCTACTGCAGCCATAGCGGCTAAGTATACGATGGTTCCCCAGCCTGCTTCTCTCCAGATAACCTGGAGGACATACATGGGATAGAACCAGCCGGAGCTCATCAGGAAGTTGACGGGCTGAAATCCGAAATAGGTGAGCATTTCATTAATAATACCTCCGTCCATGGTGAACATAACGAAGGAAATCGATACGATGATAACCCAGGACAAGAAGTGGGGAATATAAACCAGAGTTTGAACAAAACGTTTGAAGAAGGCATTGCCAACTTCATTCAGCATCAAGGATAAAATAATCGGTATCGGGAAATAGAAGGTTACGTTAACGACAAATACCACTATCGTATTTTTAAATATATTCCAAAATTCCGGTTCACTGAACAGTCGCGAAAAGTGCTTCAGGCCAACCCAGTCGCTGCCCATGATTCCTTTGTACGGCAGATAGTCCTGGAAGGAAATGACCAGACCGAACATGGGAATGTATTTAAAAATCAGAAAGTAAAGAACTCCAGGAAGAATCATTAAATAGATATACCGGTTACGGACGATTCTTTTCCACTTTCTACCGCTGGATTCTTTGTATTTCACCAGCCCCGCTTCAGCAGCCGTATTGTTCATAGCAGTATCTCCTTCTCCTAAATAATCAAAGTATAAATCAACCCTTCAAACGAAGGCCGGGGTTAGTCCAGCCTTCGTTCGAAGAATGAAAAACTTATTTCTTGTTGATTGCAGCGTATTGCTCGTTGAACTCGTCAACGATCTTTTGTCCGCCATCCTTCAGCCACTTGTCGGTAGCAGCCTTGTAGCCAGCTTCATCGATCTTGCCCATGATGAATTGGTAGGTTGCATCCTTGATTTGCTCTTGAAGACGGGTGCCGCGCTCAGCATAGGTTGCGGAATCCAGAGAAGCAGTAGGATCAGTGATCATGAACTTGGCAGCTTCGTTGGACAGGTTATTCGCCTTTTCCAGAGTAGCGGAAGCATACTTTTGCGGGGAAACGTTGGTGGTTTCAGCCAGCGCCATGTTCAGGTAAGGACGAACTTCCTTTTCGATGAGCTTGGTGTCGGTGCTGGATACGATCTTGTTATCAGCATCCAGAGTATAGTGGTTTTGATCCTTCAGACCAAACTTCAGAACGTCAGCCAATTCCTTGCCGTAGAACTTGTCAAATACGCCCAGGATGGCTTTCAGCTCGGTTTCGTTCTTCACAGAGGATTTCGGGAACAGCAGGATGGTGCCGTAGCCGTTGGTGCCCCAAGTTGTTTTCTTGCCGTCCGGACCCTTCAGATCGTTGGAAACGTCGTATTTTGCGTCCGGGAAGTTAGGAGCGGTTTTGTCTTGCATGGTCTTCGCATCGCCCATGGTTCCAATGTAAACACCGGAACGTCCAGTGTACATCAGGTTTTGCTGGTCGTTCTTGGAGGTAACCGGGAAGTCCTGGTTGATCAGGCCTTCAGAGTGAAGCTTCTTATAGAACTTCAAGGTATCCATGTAGTTGGTGGTCATGAAGTCAGGAGTCAGCTTGCCGTTCACAACGCCCCAACCGTTAGGAGTGCCGAACATGGTGGCTACAGTTTTGAAGGAGCCATATACCAGGTCGTTACGGTCAGCCAGCGGAATGGTTTTGCCGTTGCCGGCCAGGTCAGCTTCCTTGATCTTCTTCAGTACATTGTACAGCTCGTCGGTGGTTGTCGGAGCAGCTGCGCCGATCTTGTCCAGCCAGTCCTTACGGAAGATCAAACCGGAACGGGCAGGCTGTCTTTCTTGGTACAAGGAGTAGATTTTGCCGTTAACCTTAGTGTTGTCCAAGATTTTGGTATCCAGCTTGCTCAGGTTCGGGTAGTCCTTCAGAAAAGGCCCGATTTCCCAGAATTGACCGTTCTTGATGGCATCGCGCATCAGAATAAAGGAAGCGGCATTCTTCAGATAAACAGCCTGCGGCAGAGTGCCGGTTGCGAAAGCGGCTTGGAACTTTTCATCATAAGATCCGTCCGGTACCCATTGGATCTCAATTTGAGAGTTGGTGGTTTGTTCAATATACTTTTCGAGTTTGTCGGAAGGGACTTCGGGAGTCTGCAAGTTGGCCATTACCGTAAACTTCACAGGTCCCTGAGTTGTCGCTGCTGGGGAAGCTCCACCGTCAGCTGCGCCCTTGTCACTGCTATCTCCGCATGCTGCCAGTAATCCGCCGGCTACTGCTACAGTAGTCAACGCTGCTACCCATTGGCGTGTTTTTTTTGCCATTTGATCATAACCTCCATTTTTGAACTGTTGTGTTGCGTTTGTCGATTGTTCTGACACGACTAACTATACGGTACGGGATTGCGTTTTGAATATAATCACTGCCCCACACTACACCGCCGCGGACCATCAAAATTGGGCAAAAACCCAGTAGAAACGGGAATCTGGGCTAATGATTATCCCTGTTACACCTGAGGTGATGACACCAGGAGGCGGAGAGGCTCCGGTTTCCTTGCATAATAAAAGGCTCCCCCAATTACAGGAGAACCTATGCATGAATCGACAGGATTTCCTGTGATTCGTGTCGGTCTCCTACGGGGGAACCAGGGAATATTTGCTTATGCAGGTTCTAAGGACGGTTTGTCCGGAGGGCATCCTCCAACTCCTGAATAACGATGGAGCCGCCTTTTTGCATCCAGCTTTCAATCTCCTCCCGGAAGCCGTTTTCGTCGATTTTGCCAAGGATAAAATTGTAGGTGGCATTGTTGATGATGAAATCCAGCTCTACATTGCGGGCGTCATAGGTGTTGGAGGACAACCCAACCGTCGGATTTTCAATCAGCATGGTGGCATTATCCTCGATCAATGTGTTGACCTCAGCCAGCAGCGGATCAATGCTTACCGGGTCGCGCTTGTACAGGTTCGGGTTATTCACGGTGGATACCAATAGGGAGTTCAGCGGCAGCACCTCGGCATTGGACCGGGCATACATGGCGCTGTCCTTGTAGGTTACCAAACCGTTTTTCAGAACGTAGTGTGTGTTCTCAATGCCGTAATAAAGCAGATTGCTGATATCCGGCTCCATCGTCCGGTCAAAAAAGTCCAAAGCATCCCGGAGCTGCTGCTCGTTCTTCAGATTCTTCTTGGAGAAGAAAAACATGCCGCCGTTGCCTGAAACCGACCAGATGCCGTAACCCTTGGGTCCCTGAATCCGGTTAATGACGGTGAAATCCGCTGTAGGATTGACCTGCCGGGTTTCTTCCAATAACCGGGGAGCATCCGCCAAACTGCCTATATAGACACCCGCTTTGCCGGTAATGAGGCGGTAACGCTGCACGGATTTGCTGGTGACGGGGAAATCCGTATTGACCAGCTGTTCCTGATACAGCTTCTTCATATAATTCATCGTATTAAGATATTCCGGCGTGGCGAATTCCGGTGTGAGTTTGCCTCCGGATAACGACCAGCCGTTGGGAGTGCCGAAGTACGAGCTTAACGTTTTAAAGGCCCCGTAATATAGGTCGTTGCGGTCCGTAAGCCCCACGGTATCGGGTTTTCCGTTGCCGTCCGGGTCCTGCTCCGTAAAGGCCTTGAGCACCTTATACAGCTCATCCAAAGTTTTGGGTTCGGTCAGGCCCAGATTATTCAGCCAATCCTTGCGGATAATAACGCCCTGGCGAGATTCGGGACGTTCGTTGAAGAGTCCGTATATTTTACCCTCGAGGGTCATCAGCCTTGCCGAGGTCTGTTCCAGGGTCCGCAGGTTAGGATAATGGTCGAGATAAGGCCCGATGTTCCAGAACATGTCCGACCGGATGGCATTTTTGATGGCGGTGAGATCCGTAGGTTTGACGAATATGGCCTGGGAGTTTTCCTTGCTCTCCAGATTATTCATCATCCGGTTGGAATACACTTCGTCCGGTATCCACTTGATATCCAGCGCATAGCCTGTGCGGGCCTGAATTTCCTTGATCAGGCTTCCCGGAGGCGCAGTTGACTGGTGAAGCGGCAGCATAATACTAAGCGATTGGCCGGCTTGTCCGGGCGGTGCTGTTCCGTCAGCAGAATCCCCGGACCGGGTGACGATTACAATGGCCACAACTGAAGAGACTGCCAAAATAACCGCCAGCGCCGGAATCCAAATGCGCTTGTTCAAATTTACCTTCATATATAGGATTTCCTTTCTATCGGGAGTTGCTATTGGTGGACAAGGCTTGGTACAATATTTCTATCATATCATGAATGAACCGACGTGGGAGTGAAGGTTGTGGGGAAATCCAATTTTTTGACCAAAATGACCGTGTTCAGCTTTGTTCTGTGTATTGTTCCGGTCATGATTATCGGATTTTCTTCCTATCTAAATGCATCCCGGGAAATCAAGAAGCAGGTTAACCAGAGCCAACACCAAATTTTAAGCCAAATGAGCTCGAATGTCGAGCAGACACTGCAAACGGTTAAGCATGCCATGAACCAGCTGGTGGATTCCTCCGCTATGAGCCGGGTCTTTGGCAGTGCATTGACGGAGCAGGACTTTATTCAGTACCAGGACCTGCGCAAGGAGATGCTCAATACCCAGAATTTCTATACGAATCTGGAGGATGTTGTCATCGTCAATTTGGAGCAGAATTGGATGATGAAGAACTCCGGATTTTATCAATTCGATAAATACCTTCATTATTCGCAGATTTCCAACCAGATGCTGCTGTTGAACAATTCCTCCTGGGTGCTCAACAACACGCTCTGGTTTTATAGCGAAATGAAGGCTAATGTGGACGTTTGCCCGTATACCATCAGCCTGGTGCAGAAGCTGCCGTCGTATTCCTCCTATAAAACAGGGATGGCCTTCGCCAATATCTCCAGCTGCGCCATGCCGTCCATCATTAATTATACCCCGCGGCAATCGGAAACAGTGATGATTCTGGATGACCAGGATCGGATTGTCTACCACAATGATCCTGGGATGATCGGGCAATATGCCCGCAGCACAGGGTTTATTCCCAATACCATGGTGCTGCAGGGCAAAAGCGGCCAATATCAGACGGAGGTGGACAAGAAGGATTACACCGCCACCTATCTGCGTTCGGATATGAACAATTGGGTGTATGTCTCCATTATATCCATCGACAGTCTGACGAAGGAAGCCGTCAAGATAAGGAACATCACAATTGCCACAGTGATTGCGCTGCTGGCCGTATTCATGACGCTGGCCTGGTTCTTCTCCCGGAGAATGTATACACCCATCCAGAAGCTGGTGCGCCAGACTACCGGCAATATTGTCATGTCCGCCAAGGATAATGAGTTCGATATCATCAGCAACTCATTCCAGGATCTGTTTACCTCCAAAACAAGGCTGGAGCAGGAATCCTTCCGGTATTTGCAGCAGGCCAGAGACTTTTTCCTGATCCGGCTGTTCCAGGGAACCATGCGGAAGCAGGACATACTGGAGAAGATGGAGCAGTTCGGGTACCTGTCCAAAATCAAGGACTGGAATCCTTATTCAGTATTGGTAGTCCAAATCGATACGCTGGATGAGACCCATTACCGTAAAGAAGATATTGACCTTCTTCTGTTTGCGGTTCAGAATATGATAGAAGAGCTTGTCCCTGAAGAGTACAGATTGGCTCCGGTGGTGTTCGATTCCACGGTTTCGCTGATCGTTGGCCGCAGTGACCTCCCCGTAGAAGAGTTTAATACGTGGATTTATGGGCTGACGGAATCCATCCAGCAGATGGTGCTGTCCATCCTGAAGCTGACGGTGAGCATCGGCATCAGTCTGCCGTTTACGGACCTGAAGAATACCCACGTGGCCTTCCGCGAAGGGCTTGAAGCGCTGAAGCACCGGATCCACCTGGGGGTAGGGGTCATTATCCACTATGCCCATATGAATCGCGGTCTTCCCCAGCAGAATCTGGACTATCCGTGGCTGACGGAAAGCGAGCTGTTCGATGCCATCCGCCTGGCGGACGAGGAGAAGGCAAGACATCTGCTGCAGAGGCTGATGACCGTGATCTTCAAGCACGAGATGACGCCGCAGGAGTATCAGGTGCCCATCAACAAGCTTTTGAATAACACCCTGGTGATGATTCAGGAATCCGGCGTGCGGTTGAACCAACTCATCGAGGGAGGAGAATCCCTTTATGAGGAGCTGCAGAAGCTGCCATTGGCCAAGGAAATAGAGGACTGGTTCTGGAGCCGGATTATCCATCCGCTGATTCTTTTGTTCCAGGAACGGCAGATTTCCCAGTACCAGAACATCTCGGATATTATCCTGGACCGGATTCACCGGGAGTACGACAAGCCGCTTACCATTGAGGGCCTCGCCGCGGAGCTGCATTACAACGCCAATTATTTGAGCAGCGTATTCCGCAATCAGACAGGGCAGACCTTCAGCGATTACCTGTCGGCATTCCGTTTCACTATGGCGAAGAAATGGCTGATTGAAACGGACATGACGGTGAAGGAAATCTCCGAACGGCTGCAGTACCAGAATTCACAGAATTTCATCCGTTCCTTCCGCAAGCAGGAAGAAATGACGCCGGGCCAGTACCGGGAGCTTCACCGGAAAATGTATACCTGATGCATGTCCGGCACATTGCACACGTGAAACGAAAAGGGAAGAAAACAACGAGGTTTTACTGCGAAGGAGACGATGGGCGTGGCAAACCAGAAGGTCATTACCGATAGGACAGTGGCGCTTCTTAACCAAATGGACGGGTTGTTTGACGGCTTTTTCGAATGGATGAAGGGGCAGTACGATCACGAAAGCGGCGGTTTTTTCTATGCCCGCAGCTCGCGGAGCTTGAACCAGCTTCCGGATATCGAATCCTCCTCCCAAGCCTTGAATATACTGGAGCGGGTCGGGCTGCTTGAAGGATGGGAAGCCGCGAAGAAAGAGAAGGCGATCCGTTTCTTCCAGAACAAGCAGGATTCCGCCAGCGGTTATTTCTATGAAGAAAATCCCGATATGCGGGATGACGATGTGATGGTGGGCCGGGCGTTGAGCTACAGTGTAGGTGCCCTGCGCAAGCTGGGAGGTGCTCCCTTGTACCCGCTTCCTCAAAAAATGAACACGATGCCTGAATATATGAAATCCCCGGATACCTATGAAGCTTGGTTGAATGCTATGCCGCTGACCAACAGCTGGCGGGGCTGCGACCGTTTGTGCAACTCAGGACCCTATATCGGCCAGCTGCCGAAGGACGAACAGAAGGAATATCTGAAACGGGCCTTCGATTTTTTCGCACGGATTCAAGATCCGGAAACAGGGCTTTGGGGTGCAGGAAGCGGATATGTCCGCATTTCGGGGTCCTTCAAGCTGGAGACCTTCTACAGCCGCTATGGAATGCCCATGCCCCGCGGGGAAGTGATGTACCGGAGCATGCTCCGCATTCTGCGGGAGGAAACCGCCCGGGATATGTGCTATATCCGCAATCCCATTAACCTGCTGGGGTACATGCGCCCGGAGATCCCTCCGGAGGAATTCGAGGAAATTCTCGAAATTACAATCCGCAACATGGGACGGCTGCGTCAGGCTGACGGCGGTTTCTCCCGTGAGCTGGGCCATTCCCCGGCCGCCACGAATGTGGCTCAGGTGAAGGAAGGGGAATTTTATCCGGAGATGCCCAAGGCCGTACCGCTTGGACTAGGATTGGCTGAGGGCGACATGAATGCCGGAACCCAAGCCCTCCTGATCCGCTCCTTCTGCTATGACATGGCAGGTCTGGTTCCGCCCCAGCTGGATACCTCTTCGTTCCATTAAAGAATAAGAAGCCGTCGGGTGTAATTTCACCTGGCGGCTTTTGCGTATTCGGACAGGGTAATCCGGGTATACCAAAAAAATCCCGCATTCCCCGGAAGGAAGGCGGGATTATCGCCGGATGGGGCACATGGGAGAGAGGATGGGCCTAAACCTGCTCTTCTTCCAAAATACCGCATTGTTTGGCCAGCGTCGGCCAGCGGGAATGGAACATCTGCTCCCACTTGTTCTCGGGCAGCGCTTTGATCCAGTCGGCGATCTGATTGAGTCCCATCTGGTCCAGAGTAGCCACGGCATGGGCTCGGTCCTTTTTGTCCACCAGTAACAGCACGTTTCTCCACCTCGTATCATCAGTATTCAACAAAACATATTTATGCTCAGAATGGAAAAAAGGTGACAAACGGTCTAAAATAATTTTAAATTAGTTGACACCAACGCTTGATAATGTCATATTAATAATATCAAAAGTATAATATTATGTTGTTAAAATAAGCTGCCTCAGGCAGTCAGGGAGGATGAAGCATATGCGAGCGCTGATTGTGATTGATTATACAGTGGATTTTGTAACGGGGGCATTGCCCTGCGGCGAACCGGGCATTGCCATTGAAGAACGGATCAGCCGACTGACCGGGGACTTTGCGGAGCAGGGGGATTTTGTGGTGATGGCAGTGGATCTGCATGAGCGCAATGATCCCTGGCATCCCGAGAGCAAGCTGTTTTTGCCCCATAATATCCGGGGAACCGATGGGCGCAAGCTGTACGGAAAGCTCGAGCAGGTTTATGAGCAGCACAAGAGCAGCATCTATTGGATGGACAAAACCAGATACAGCGCCTTCTGCGGAACAGATCTGGAGCAGCGTCTCCGGGAGCGGGGCATTACCGAGCTTCACCTGGTGGGGGTGTGCACCGACATTTGTGTGCTCCACACCGCTGTAGACGGCTACAATAAAGGCTTTCAGCTGGTCGTTCATGAGGATGCCGTAGCCAGCTTCAACCCGGCAGGGCATGAATGGGCGTTGGGGCATTTCCGGGGTACCCTGGGGGCAACGGTAGTGGCAGCGGGTGCAGAGGAAAACGGAAGCCTGGAATAAGAGGCAGGGTAAGGACACTAAGGAGGGACTAACATGAGCTACGGCGATTACGCGCTTCATACGGATAAATATCAGATCAATATGATGTATGCCCATTGGGTGCAGGGAACCCACAACCGCATGGCGGTGTTCGAGGCTTATTTCCGCAAGCTGCCCTTCGGCAACGGTTTTGGCGTGTTTGCCGGTCTGGAGCGGATTGCAGCCTACATCCGGGAGCTGCGCTTTACCGAAGAGGATGTGGCGTACCTGGCGGAGCAGGAGGAGAACTACCGGCCGGAGTTTCTGGATGCGCTCCGGGAGTTCCGCTTCACCGGCCATCTGCATGCGGTGCCGGAGGGGACGCTGGTATTCCCCAACGAGCCGCTGATCCGGGTGGAGGCCCGGATTTTTGAGGCGCAGCTGGTGGAGACGGCGATCCTGAACTTCATGAACTATCAGACCCTCATCGCCACCAAGGCCGCACGGGTGAAACTGGTGGCAGGAGAGGATTCGCTCCTGGAGTTCGGCACCCGCCGGGCGCAGGAGGCGGACGCGGCTATATGGGGGGCGCGTGCCGCTTATATCGCCGGCTTCCACGGCACCTCCAACCTGCGGGCCGGCAAGCTCTTCGGCATTCCTACCAAGGGCACCCATGCCCATGCCTGGGTCCAGGCCCATGCCGAAGAGGAGGAGGCTTTCCTCCGTTATGCCGAGGCGCTGCCCGATCAGGTGACGCTGCTGGTGGATACCTATGATACGCTCAAAAGCGGCGTGCCCAACGCCATCAAGGTAGGCCGCAAGCTGGCCGCTCAAGGCAAGAAGCTGTCGGGCATCCGTCTCGACAGCGGGGATCTGGCCTATCTGTCCCAGCAGGCCAGACGGATGCTGGATGAGGCAGGCTTTCCGGACACCAAGATCATGGCCTCCAATGATCTGGACGAACATGTAATTTTTAACCTGAAGGCCCAAGGGGCGCGGATTGATGCCTGGGGTGTAGGGACCCAGCTGATTACTGCTGCAGACCAGCCGTCCTTGGGCGGAGTTTACAAGCTCACGGCCCGTGAGAAGGCGGATGGCAGCTATGAGCCGGTCATCAAGGTTTCGGGCAATCCGGAGAAGGTGACCACCCCCGGCAAGAAGGATCTGTACCGGATTGTGGACAGGAAAACGGGGAAAGCCGAGGCGGACTACATTGCCCTGGACGGGGAAGAGGATGTGAAGCAGGGGGCGCGGATCAAGCTGTTCGACCCGATTCACCCCTATCTGCACAAGTTTGTGGAGGACTACGAAGCGATGGCCCTGCTGCAGCCCGTCTTCCGTGACGGGGAGCTGGTTTCGAAGCTGTCTTCTCTGGAGGAAATCCGTCTCTATCACAAGCAGCAGCTGTCCCTGTTCTGGCCGGAATATCTGCGCAAGCTAAACCCCGCCGTATACCCGGTGGATCTCAGCATTGCCGCCTGGGACAAAAAGATGGAGCTTCTGCACCGCCGCGGGGGCTGAAAACGGAGTTAATCACACAATGGCTGGGCTTGGGGGTCCAGATATAGCCGGACCATGGTTTGCAGCTGTTCTACCGTATTGCGCTCTGCCGATAAGGGGGGCAGGCTGTCCGGAGAGAAAAAGCCCACCTCGGAGGTTTCCAGGGTACCCTCGCCGGCTGCAGCGGCGCCTCCCACAATGGAGCAGGCGATAAATATTTTGTAGATATGCCACGGGGACGGCGGGTGCCCGTGGTTTTGCTTGTCCAATACGGCCAGCAGCCGGTCGGCTTTCACCTCGTAGCCCGACTCCTCCCGGGTTTCCTTCACAGCTATCTGGAACGGGGAGTACCCTATATCCGCCCAGCCGCCGGGAAGGGCCCAGCCGCCGTCGGTCCGCTCCCGCACCAAAAGAAGCTTGCCCTCCTGCATCACAACGGCCCGGATGTCGGTTTTGGGTGTGGCATAGCCCGTATCCGAGGCGAAGGCCATACGGATCTGTTCCTTGTCTGCGTCTGTATACTGCTCCATGATCTCAATTGCAAGCTCCCGGAGCATTTCGTAACGCTCCTTATCGTAGATATCCTTCACATAGGCCAGTCCCGATTGGGATATGGCCTGAATCTGCTTGGCCCAGACCAGCCATTGGGGATCCATTCCGGTAACGCCTCCTAGTTGGGGGATGATGATGGTTGCTTCTACCAGTTTATCACAAAACAAAAAAGCCTGAGACAACGCCTCAGACCGGAGTGAACTTTTCTTCAATTGTAGACGTGCATCCCGCAAGGGCGTCCCCGGCAAACTGGGGAAAGAAGGGGGAACGCCCTTATATGGATGCCCGCTGTCCATAGTGGGCCATCTTACGGGTTGTAAGGCTCCCAGGTTTGGTCAGGGTTCACGCAGATATCCCCAATGCCGGGAGCATTAACCGGTACGCTGGGAGGATTGCAGGAAGACACTGCTGTTTCGAAAGCGATGGGAGCATGCTCCAGTACTGCCGGTTTCACATAGTTCAGCTTCATATTGTATCACCCTTTCTCGTATTAAAGATACAAAATGTATCTTTGTAGATAATATACAAGATCCTTTTTCACTTGTAAAGCCGAAATGCAAGATTTTTGCAGAATCTTTTTTTTGGCAATCGGATGTCCTACAGGTCACGGGTTTCTTCATAATCCGTATGCTTCGGTGTTCGCCCGAAAAGGAAGTCCAGGGATACCCCGAATAAATCCGCAATGTCACTCAGAAGCTGAAACTCCGGCTCTCTCCGATTTTTCTCATAATGGGAGAGGGCGGAACGGGAAATTCCCAGCTTGTTAGCAAGCTCCTCCTGAGTAAGTCCCTTTTGCTCCCGCAAATAGGTAATCTGTTCCCCGCAGGTGATCATATCTTACCCCTTTCTCTATACATAAGCTTTTATTATAGATATCGCCTTCCGTCCAAAGTAGATCCCGATTTATGCCTTGGAATATGCAATATCCTGATAAAGTCGCCGATTCGAGGAGATGGTATAAGCAGGAATTATTGAAACTCCCCGGTTTTTCCGATACAATGTGTATCATATATATATCATAATAAATTTGCTTCCAAAAGAAAAGTCCCTAAATGGGACAAATAATGGAGTCCCCCGTCCGCCTGTGGGCATAGCATATGACGAGGGCACGAAAGAGAGGAATTGTGTTGGAAAAGAAACCGCTGTCCGCCGCAAAATTCATGTTATGTCTTGTGCTCCTTGCCGTCCTTATTTTTTATCCCTCCGCAGATTCCCGTATCTTCCCCGATACGACCGCCCTCGCCGCCGGGGAAAACATCACGAAACAAGGAGGGACGACCATGCCTTATGCTGACTGGATTCAGCAGGAAATTGATTTTGGCACCCATTCCTTCTACTACTCGCCATGGCGGGCGTATATGGACACCTGGGATGCCAACAGATGGAGGGAAACCCTGGGAATTGTCTTCAATGTGAGTCCTGATGAAGCGGATGCTACGGCACAGCTTCTGTCGGAGGCGGGTTTCGGAACTGCCCGTGTGGAAATCAACTGGGGGAATTACACCTACGATGATCCCTCCAAGCTGGACCCGGCCAGGGAGCAGCAGTTTACCACTATTCTGCAGGCCCTCAAAAAGCATAACATCCGTCCCCTCATTCTCCTGAACGCCAATTCCGGCAACCCTGTTCCGACCAAAGGCTGGAAGGTTCAATTGGTGAAGGCTGCCCCTAAAGACAGCACGGAAATCCAAGTGGACAACATAAACGGCATTGTCCCCGGTTATACGGGACTGAAGGGAATGGCTTACCAGACCATGTATCCGGTGATCACCGGCTGCGATCCAGCTACCGGAATCTGCCAGCTGTCTGCGCCGCTTCCCAAGGCCCTGTCTGCGGGTGCCATTGAATTAAACAAGCTTATTGTCCAGCCCATAGGGGGAACGGTGTTTGCAGATGGTACCCCCAACCCTGCAGCCCAGGAAACGCTGGACGGCTGGCTCGCTTATGTGAAGAATACGGCCTCCTTCGTGAAGCGGGTGATGAATACCGGAAATTCTGCTGATGCTGGGTTTGATATGGAGGTCTGGAATGAAATGACCTTCGGCTCCCATTTCCTGGATATTAACAATTATTATTCACCCAAGCTGGAGTTCTCCCAATACCACACGTTTAAGCAGGGGGACCGGGAAATCAAGGGCTCCGAGGTGCTGCTGCCGCATACGGCCGCACTTGTCGCTGATTCCAAAAACAATCTGCCGGGTGTCCGGGTGATCAGCGGCTTCTCCAATCAGCGTCCATGGGACAACGGAGTGGAGCAGTGGTCAGGACAAAGCGGCTTCAGCCGTCATTATTACACCGGTTATATGGACAATAACTCCTTGATTAACCCGCAAGCCTATTCCAAAAAAGATGAACCTACACTGAATGCCCTGGGTACGATGGACGGCACACTGAAGCCCAATTCCGCCAACAAGATTGTGCCGGGGAGCAATTTTGTACCCAGCCATATTGCCTCCTTCCCTGAATATTGGTTCTCCGGCTACAAAACCGAGAATGTGGTCCGGGATCTGCAGCCTTTCCCCAATTCGTTCCCGATGCATTTCCGCTACGCCAATCCGGGCAACGGCAAACAGGCGGAGGTATGGATGACGGAGGGGAACTTCGACCGTCAGGGATGGTCCAAGGCGCTCCAGTCCTTGGGAGTGAGTTCCATACATCCCGGTTATGCCGGTCTGATGCACAGCATGGGAGCCAAAACAACCCTGCGCAGCTTCGCCTTTTTCGGCCATAAGGGCATCGAGACCTATACCATCTACGCGGCCAAAGGCGGCGACGGCTCCTTGGGTGTGATTCCGGAGGCCTTCTTCACGGCGCTGGCGGAGGCCAAGTATGTGCTGACGGATTCCGTCCGGGCCAAAGCAGGCGCACAGCTGGCGGCCATCGCTAATGTAACGAAGCTGATGCAGCACGGTGTGGACATCGAAAACCCGCGGCCTCTGAAGGTGGAGGAATGGACCCAGAAGAATCCCAAGGTTGTGGTGAAGGGCAACGGAACCAAGGAGAACCCGGATATTTATATGTCCCAGGACTTCGCTGTTCTCCCATACCAGCTGGATGCCGGCAAGTTTGCCATCGGGTATTATGTGGTGACCCGGGATGTGGCCCAAGTTTGGGATACGACGAAGAATGTGTCCGATCCGGCCAGATACGCTCTGCCGCCGCAAGCCTTCACGCTTACCCTGTCCAATGTGAACGGCAAGGGGGCCCGTGTTCAAAGCTATGATCCCATAACCGGCACCACCTCGGGATTGGGAATCGTAAAATCGACGGATACCACCATCACGGTGCAGGTGGATGCCGTGGATTATCCCCGTTTCCTCCTGATTGATGAGGCGGCGGAGGGGCCGGTCATTTCCTCTCCTGTCATGAAGAAAAATGCCAACGGCTCAACGGAGCTGACCTTCGTCTCCAACGTGGACGGAACTGCCAAGATCACCTGGGGCACCTATCCGTACAGGCAGAAGGGCAGCTTCAAGGAGGAATATTACCAGGATGCGGCCTTCCAGAAGAAGGTATATGAACGTCGTGTCTCCAACATCAACTACAACGGTGATCTGCCGCCCAAAACGGGCTCTTACCGTTGGGCCGGAACCGTGATCCCGCAGTTTTCCGAACGGTATACCTTCCTAGCCCAATCCGGCGCCTGCAACAATGAATTGACCATCAACGGGAAAAATGTAATTAATCCCTGCGCAGGTTTATTGCGGGGAGATGCGGATTTGAAGGCGGGAGAGGCTTATGATCTGAACCATCAGTATGTCTCCCGCTACAATTCGGCGCAAACCGTCATGCTGTATTGGGGCAGTGAAAGCCAGCCCAAGCAGCTGGTGGCTCCGGCCTCCTCTCAAGGCAAAACCGTGGCTGTGAAGAAAAATGAGAAGGTGACAGTGACTATTCCCGATCTGCTGGTTGGAGAGGGAGTCAAGATTTCCCTGGAGGCCAAAGGCCTCACCACCCGTTATCCCCGATGGGATTACGACGTCAGAGGAGTATTGTGGCCATAACCGATAGCTGCCAACGGGCGCCCGATAAGGGCGCCTTTGCTTTAAAATTTCCAGTTGGCCTTGACTTCGGAAATGACCTGTAATAAAGTAAAATCACGATACAAAATGTATCATGATAAGACCGGGGGGTTTGAACCAATTGATCGCATTGCTGGAGCCGATTTTCGGAAATGGGAAGCCTCTTCCCGCTTGGGGAGAAGAGGAGTATAAGCTGGCGCTGAAGGACATCCGTTTGTCCGGCGTGGGGCCGCAGATCTGCCATTTTTTACGGGGAAAAGGGCTGCTTGACGAGACCCCCGCTTTTTTCCGGAACGCCCTGAAGCAGGATTACCAGCAGTCCTTGGTTCAAAACCTTTATATTCAAAAAATGGAACGGGAAATCCTCGCCGCCTTTGAGGGTGCGGCAATTCCGGTGATTCCGCTGAAGGGTCCCCGTTTTGCGGAGGGGTACTTCGGCCATATGGCTTCACGTCCCAGTTCGGATATCGATCTTCTGGTCCATCCGGAGGATCTGAAGCGGGCGGAGCAATGTGTGGAGGCTCTCCATTTCCAAAAGGATAAGCAGGTACATAATCATGTGGTGCTGGCCAAGGCGACAGGGCCGGGCCAGGATGCCTTGGCTGTGGAGCTGCATTGGACGCTGGACAAGAAGAATTGGTCCAGTCTGGATGACCGGAGGTTTTGGGAGGAGGCCGGGGAGATTGCGGGCTACCGCCACGTGAAGGAGCTTAGCCCCACTCATACCCTGTATTTTATATGCCTGCACGGCATGCGCCACCGGATGGATTCCATGAAGTATGTGATGGATATTGTCCAGATTCTGGCTGCGGCAGGGACACGCATCGATATGGGACGGCTGCTGAGGGAAGCGGCATCGGATAAAACGGCCAAACGGGTAAAAATCGCTCTGTCCATTGCCTGCGGGCTGTTTCCCGAGCTTCCCGCTTCCCGGTCCTTGCCCTTTCCCCTTGTGGAGACGGCGTGGTCCTACTCCGCCATCGTCAAAAAACAGACCGGCGTGAAGGATATGGAATATTACCGGTATGTCTCCTTCTTCAAGTTCCAGATTTTCGATACCCTGAAGCATACCATTATGTCTCAAAAGCAGATCTACGAGCATACGGCCAAATATTCATCCTTTGAGGGGAATTGAAGGAGGACGGACCATGATAGCGATGATCGATACCCGGGTGGGGGAGCATCATATCCGCTTTTTGGCGGAAACGGAATGGGTGAAGGCCTATATCCGCACCAAGTTCCAGGTTCTGGACGGGGTTTCCGGCGCAGCGCCTGATCTGGAGGTGGAGCTGGCGGCAGGGTATGGCGAGCCTTTTGTCAGCTTTGATGTGGCTTCCTCGGTGGAGGAGGGGGAGATCTTCTTCCGGCGGACGGATTACCAGATCCGGATTTCCGAAGACTTCGGGCAGGCCCAGATTTCCGTATACGATGATTTTGCCTTGAAGCATGCCCTGATGAACCTGTACAGCTCTTATATTGTGCACAAGGGCTGGGGGCTTCTCGTCCATTCCTCGTGTGTGATGGAGGCGGGCAAAGCGTATCTTTTCGCCGGACACTCCGGCGCAGGCAAGTCCACTGTGGCGTGGCTATCCCTGCCCCGGCAGGTGCTGTCCGATGAAGCGACCATCCTGAAAGTGGAGGAGGGCAGGGTGACGGTGTTCGACTCCCCCTTCCGCAGCGGGCTGGAGATGCCGTACCACGGGGACGGCTGCGAGCTGGCGGCCATCCAGTTTCTCCGCCAGTCCCCGGAGATCAAGCGGATCGTGCTGGGGAAGTCTGCTGCCATGATGGAGCTGTTCGGCAAGATCTTCTATTGGCCCCACATGCCCAGTGATACGGTGAAGATCATGAAGCTGTTCCAGCATCTTATTGCCAATATTCCGGCGTATGAGCTGTATTTTCAAAAAAACGACGCATTCTGGAAGGAGATCTGCTAATGGCGACCTTTATCCGCGCAACCGACTCGGAGGCTGTAGAGCTGGATCAGGAATGGATTATCCTGCACCCCGACCAATTTACTGTGACCAAAATCAATGAGGTGGGCGGTGTATGCTGGGGTCTGCTGAAGGAGCCGCAGACGGTTTCCTCCCTGGCCGGGCATATTGCCACGCGTTATGAGATCGACAGCAAGGAAGCGGAAGGGGATATTGAGGCTTTTCTGCTTCATATGCAGGAAATTGGAATGATCCGCCATGCAGGCTGACACCCAAGCCATTGCCAGACTCATCCGGGAAATCGGGGAGCTGGAGATTCCATCCAGCGGCACCAGCATGCGTCCGCTGATCCGGGAGGGGGACCGCTGCCGGTTTGTTCCTTTGTCGGGCCAACCTTCCCCGGGGGATATTCTTCTGGTAGCGGAGCCGGACGGGCGTCTGGTGGGACACCGGTTAATCCGCGTGGCGGAGACGGGGGGAGAGACGCTGTATATTTGCAAGGGCGATTCTAACCTTAACCCGGATGCGCCCGCCAGAGCCAATCAGATTATCGGAAAAATGACGGATATCCGCAAGAGGCGGTTTGTGATGCATGCGGATCAAGGCCTCGCCCGCTGGTGGGGGCGGCTTTTGATGCGCCGGCCGGGGCTGTCCCGGATCATCCGCCTGTATTTGCGGGCGGAGCGGGGCCTGCGGCGTCTGCGGCAGCCGAAGGGAGGGCAGGCCGCAGCGGGTGGACCGGCTTCTGCGGGCAAACCGCGCGAGGCCGGATATGAACATCCCCATGCGGGGAAGAAGCGGGGTTCGTTATGAGCGCAGTGGAGAGAAGACAGCGGCGCGGCAGCCGGATCCGGATGTTCCGGCGTTTTCTGGAGCTGGGCGAGATGAAGCGGCCCATTGCCCTCTTGTGGCGCTTTATCAAACCGAGCAAATGGCTGTATATTCAGCTGATTGTGTATATGCTGGGCGGGATCGGCATGACCGTGATCTTCACCTGGTTTTTGCAGCAGCTGACCGATGCGGCGCTAAGCGGCAATGTGGGCAAAATTACGGAGCTGCTGCTGCAGGGCATTCTGGTGGTCATCATCAACAGTATGCTGACGTATCTCTCCAGCTATATCGGAACCGCTGCGGTGCAGCAGGTCAAGCGGGATATGAAAAACACCATTTTCGGGCATATGGTCCGGCTGGAGGCGCGCTACTATAACCGGCACCATTCCGGCGAGTTTGTCTCCCGGCTGACCAACGACATTAATAATCTGGACGGCGCCATCGGCGGCAATCTGGTGCAGATGATCCGGCTGCCCCTGATGGCGCTGGCATCTCTGTTGTACATGCTGACCATCAATTGGCGGCTGTCCGTGATTTGTCTGATGCTGGTCCCGGTCGCAGCAGTAGCGGGAAGCATGTTCGGCAAGCTGCTGCGCCGGAACACCCGTCTGATCCAGGAGTATCTCAGCCGGATGCAGGGGTTTTTGCATGAGACCTTCTCCGCCAGTCCCATTATCCGCTCCTTTACCCTTGCCGGTCTGATGACCCGCCAGTATGAGAAGCATAACGACCATCTGATGGGGCTGGAGATGAAGCAGGCCCGCATCCGAGGGATGTTTCAGGTAGGCTCAGCGGCTGTTGGCTCCGCCACCTTTTTCCTCAGCATGGGGCTGGGCGCATATTTTGTGGCGCAGCAGACCATGTCGGTGGGCAATCTGGTGGCCTTCAACAATCTGATGCACCAGATGGTTGCCCCCTTGTCCGGCCTGGCTGGGCTGTGGGGCGGGTTCCAGCGTTCCCTCTCCTCTGCGGAGCGGATCGTCCATGTGCTGGAGGAGAAGGCGGAACCCGGCTTCCCCGAGGAGGATGATCAACCGGCAGACAGATCCTCCACAGCAGGAAGCTCCCCTCTTCCCGCCACGCCCACCGGCAGGACGGCAGCAGGAAGCCCCCCCTTCAACTCCCCGCCCATAGAGCAGTCTGACGGCATGCTGCGGGAAGAGGAGCCGGCGATGGATTCGGCTGCGGAGCCGGTTGGGGAAGATTTATCCGGCGGTCCGTATCCTCCTGAAATTACGCTCCGGGATGTGTCCTTCACCTATGAGGATGGTGTGCCGGTGCTGGAGCAGCTGAATCTTACCGTTCCGGCGGGCAAGGTGGTTGCGCTGGTAGGCCACAGCGGAGCAGGCAAAAGCACTCTGCTCAGCCTGCTCCAGGGTTTCTACAAGCCGGATCAGGGAGAGCTGCTGCTGGACGAAATGCCCATGGGGCGAATTCCCCTGGGAACGCTGCGGCGCTCTATTGCCTATGTGCCCCAGGACACCTTCCTGTTCTCCGGCACCATCCGTGAGAACATCGGCTACGGTCGGCTGGGTGCCAGCCAGGAGGAGATTATGCAGGCGGCCAAAGCGGCCAATGCCCTGGATTTTATCAACCGGCTGCCCGAGGGCTTTGACACCCAGGTAGGGGAGCGGGGAGCCCGCCTGTCCGGGGGCCAGCGGCAGCGCATCGCCATTGCCCGGGCTATCCTGAAGGATGCGCCGGTGCTGCTCCTGGACGAGGCCACCTCGGCGCTGGATACGGAGACAGAGCATCTGGTCCAGGAGGCGCTTGCCCGGCTGATGCACCGGCGGACCACCATCGTCATCGCCCACCGGCTTTCCACCATCCAGAACGCTGACCTCATTGCGGTGATGGATCACGGCAAGGTCGTGGAAACCGGAACCCATTGGGATCTCCTGCGCCGCAAGGGTCATTACTTCAAGCTCTACCAGATGCAGTTTAAGGATCAGCCGGCCCCACCCGCAGACAGCGGCATCCGGCAGATCACGTGAAGGTTTTACCTCGGCCCGCCCCTTCCGGCGGGTTTTTGATTTACCTGCGGCAGATGAAGCCTCCAGTTGGGAAGCGGGACCACAGGGGGCGGTCACCTGATAAAACCTGTGTCTGTGAGCTAATGGTGAGTACTAGGTAACGCGCTTCTATGTGCTAATGGGTGGTCGGGTAACCTGTGTCTATGTGCTGATGGGGGGGGATCCGAGGTCTTCCGCTCTAAAGGAACTCAGAAGCTCTTACAGCAGCAAAATCAGGGTTTTGAAATTCTTACGGAACTGAGAAGCCCTTAGCCGGTTTTATTGGGGTGAAAGAGGCGTACATGGGGCGCTAAGCGCTTCTGAGTTCCGTTAGAGCGGAAATACTCCACAAACGTTACTCTAAGAGCCGCTCATTTCCGTTACGCACACTCCCTTGAGAAACCTCTTCTCCTACTTGGTCCGTTCCCTGAGCCAAAGGGATAATAGACAACAAGAGCAGCAAACCGCCCCCCAACCGCCGCGGACTTCCCGTGACCAACCTTGCCTCGCTCGCCTCACCCATCCGCAACCATCTCAACGTTTCCCCGTCTCCAACGGCGGGCCATCCCGGTTTCGTACACAAAAATCTCTTCTATATATATGGAAGCGTAATCATTGAAACTGTATGCGCTTCTATTTGTGAAATCGCTCATGTGGCATTGACAAGATACAATGTGTAACATAAATTAGTGGATATAGATTGCTTCGTTCCGTATCACGACAACATTCGCGCACTTATGAAAACAAAAGAAAACCAGTGATGGAATGCGACATTTTCTCAATTACAGTTGACAAGATACAAATTGTATCATAAAGTTAGATTCAGGCGATGATACGAAACGTAACTTCGCATGCGAAATAGTTGATTATATTAACAGATTGGGAGTGAGGATGAGGTATGGAACTGAAAAACTATTGGCGGGCAGTGAAGAAGAGGCTCTGGCTGATCCTGCTTTGTGTAGCAGCTGCTACAGCAACGACTGCTTTTTACACCTTCGACCGGTATACCCCCCAGTACCAGGCTTCCTCCAAGCTGGTCATCAATCAGACCTTCAGCAATGATTCCGGTGTGGAGATCATGGATACCGGAGCGATGAACAACAACATCCGCTTGATTGAAACCTATAAGGAGATCATCCGCAGCTCCGCCATTATGGAAAAGGTAGTTGCCAAATATCCAGAGCTGAACGCTACCTCCGATGAGCTGATCCGGACCGTCAATGTGTATTCGGTGAACAACACACAGATCATGATGATTTCGGCCTCCGGCTTGGCCTATGAGCGGACCGCAAAAATCGTTAACGGTGTATCCGAGGTTTTCCGTTCCGAAATTCCCCGCATCATGAAAATCAACAATGTTACCCTTCTGACGGAAGCCCCGATGCTGAACAATCCGCAGCCGGTCAACTCGCCCGCTATTTCCAATATGCTGCTCAGCTTCATCATCGCCCTTTTGTTCTCCGTTGGTCTGGTATTCCTGCTGGAATACATGGATGACACCATCAAAACCGAGGACGACATCCTCAAGGTGTTCGATGTACCGGTGCTGGCATCCGTTACAGCCATTGAGAAGAAGGATATGAAACGACATACCCCACTGAAAGCAGGTGAACCATATGCCACGCTTAACCGCTGATCAACCGGTCATCATGGACGTGAATCCGGATTCCTCCATTGCCGAGGCATACCGGACGCTCCGGACCAATATCGAATTTTCCTCCGTCGGCAAGGAGATGCGGATTATCATGATCACCTCCGCTTCCCGGGGGGAAGGCAAGTCCACCACCGCCGTGAACCTGGCCATCTCCTTATCCCAGGCGGGGAAGAAGGTTCTCCTGATCGATGCCGACATGCGCAACTCCTCCATTCACCGGATTCTCCGGGTGGACAACAAAAAAGGGCTGGCCAACTATCTGGCCCTGCAGACGGAGCTTACCGAGATTATAACGCCGACCCACATTCCCAATCTCAGCGTCATCCCGTCAGGCACCCAACCGCCCAACCCGGCGGAGCTTCTGACCATGAACCAGATGGATCTTTTGCTGGCGGAGCTGAAGAAGGACTTCCACACCATTATCCTGGACACTCCTTCTGCCTTGTCCGTAACGGATGCCCAGATTATCGCAGCCAAGACTGACGGGGTGCTACTCGTGGTGGAGCAGGGTTTTGTCAAACGGGAGGCCGGCAAGAAGGTGAAGGCGTACCTGAGGCATGTGAATGCCCGCCTGCTGGGTGTGGTATTTAACAAGATTAATAAAGCCAATCTGGATTCCTACGCAGGGCGTTAGGCCCCGCAAGCTTCCATAACGGCTGCCGCAGCCGGCAAGAGTCACAAGCGGCAGGTAATGTCTACTGCACCTGTATCACTGTAGGCACTCGGTCATGCTGTGGGCCCGCTGGGCCTTAGACGTTAATCGTCAAGGGTATGATGTGAGGACGGGTTCAATGCCCTTTTCACAACAAACAACCAAGTGGATGGAAAAATAAGCCTACATTCCCCACCACCAGGCAAGGAAGGTGTGCTTGTTTTTTTATCCACTTCCATAAGTCGCAGCAAACATTCCAATTATCTTTATAAGGAGGAACCGTAATGAAAAAAGTCAGAAAAGCCATTATTCCTGCTGCCGGTTTGGGAACCCGTTTCTTGCCGGCTACCAAAGCCATGCCCAAGGAAATGCTGCCCATCATCGACAAACCCACGATCCAATATATCGTGGAAGAAGCGGTTGCCTCCGGCATCGAGGATATCATCATTGTAACCGGAAAAGGCAAACGTGCTATCGAGGATCATTTTGACCATGCCTTCGAGTTGGAGAGCACACTTGTTGAAAAAGGCAAGCTGAAGCTGCTGGAGGAGGTACAACGCTCCTCCAAGGTGGATATCCATTATATCCGTCAAAAGGAGCCCAAGGGACTGGGCCACGCCGTCTGGTGCGCCCGTCGCTTCATCGGGGATGAGCCGTTCGCCGTGTTATTGGGAGACGACATTGTCAGCGGAGAACAGCCCTGCACCAAGCAGTTGATCAGCCAATATGAAAAGACGGGCTGCTCGGTCATTGGCGTTCAGCCGGTATCCGACCAGGAAACCCAGCGTTACGGCATAGTAGACCCAATTATGAAGGATGGCCTGCTGTACCAGGTCCGGAATTTTGTAGAGAAGCCGCCTTTTGGTACGGCGCCCTCCAATCTGGCAATTATGGGACGTTATGTGCTCACACCGGAGATTTTTGATTTCCTGGATCTTCAGGAAAAAGGGGCGGGTGGCGAAATCCAGCTCACTGACGCCATTCAGAAGCTGAATGATGCACAGAAGGTATTCGCGTACCACTTCCAAGGCAAACGTTATGATGTAGGCGAGAAGCTGGGCTTTATCCTGACGACGCTGGAATTTGCCCTATGCAATCCGGAGCTGCGCCAGCCGCTGATGCAGGAGCTGGAGCGGATGGTCAATACCAAAGAATTTATGCCGCGTGTGATCGGTTAAAAAGGAGTGTGGAATCATGCCTAATTATTCATTCGATGGACAGGCGCTGCCATCCCGGGCTGTATATTCCGATACAGCCGCATCGGTCAATCCCAACGAACGCAAGCTGTATCTGGCAACCAAGAGGCTGCTGGATTTTTTCGGCGCGCTCGCCGGGTTGTTGCTGTTGACCCCGTTGTTCGCAATTGTGGCGGCTCTCATCAAGCTTGAAGATCCCAAAGGCTCCGTCTTCTTCAAGCAAGTTCGGGTGGGCAAGGACGGCAGGGAATTCCACATGTATAAATTCCGCTCGATGATAGCCAATGCGGAAGCGCTGCTCGATGAGCTGCTGGATCAGAATGAAGTGGGCGGGGCCATGTTCAAAATGAAGAATGACCCCCGGGTTACCCGGATCGGACGCTTCATCCGCAAAACCAGCATCGATGAGCTGCCCCAGCTGTGGAACGTGCTGCGGGGAGACATGAGCCTGGTTGGGCCGCGGCCTTCCCTTCCCCGTGAAGTGGAGGAATACTCCCACTTTGACCGCCAGCGTCTATTGGTTACACCGGGCTGCACCGGCCTGTGGCAGGTGAGCGGACGCAACAGCCTCTCCTTCGACGAGATGGTGGAGCTGGACCTTCATTATATAGAGAAGCGCAGCTTCTTCTATGATGTGAAGCTAATCATCCGTACGGTCAAGATCATGATCGCGCCGAACAGCGCGTACTAAAATTATCCCCCAAAAGTGAAGCGAAGCTCTGAAGCTTAATCCGATTACTTTCGGGGGAGCCCCCAGATAAGCCATGAAAAATTAAACGTTGGGAGCGTTAAGCATGAATATTTCGGTAATCGGCACAGGATATGTGGGATTGACCACAGGCGTGGCCCTGGCCCACTTGGGGCACAAGGTTGTGTGTGCGGATATTGATGAGGCCAAGGTAGAGCTCTTGAACAAGGGCATACCGCCGATCTACGAGCCCGATTTGGAGGAGCTGATGGCCAAGTCCCGCTCCCGTTTGACCTTCACCACCTCCTACCGGGAAGCCATATTGGAATCGGATGTGGTCTTTATTGCCGTGGGGACACCGGCCAATGCCGACGGCTCTCCCAACCTGAGCTACTTGCACGAGGCCTTCGACAATGTACTGAAGACCCTGGCACATAAGGCCACTCCGACGCTTCTGGTCAACAAAAGCACTGTCCCCGTAGGAACGGCGGACCGCTTTATGGACGAAATCCGCAGAAGAGGGATGGGGCAGGTGGTGGATATCGCCTCCAACCCCGAGTTCCTTCGGCAGGGGCGGGCCGTATATGACACGCTGCATCCCGAACGGATTGTGGCCGGGGGCAGCGAACGGGCGGCCCGCATTCTCCAGAGCGTCTACAAACCGCTTCTGGATCAGGAGAAGATCCCCTTCCTGCATGTGGACCTGCGAAGCGCAGAGCTGGCTAAATATGCGGCCAACGCCTTCCTGGCCATGAAGATTTCCTTCATTAATGAAATGGCCAATGTCTGCGACTGTGTAGGAGCAGATGTGCTGAAGATTGCCGAGGTGATCGGCTCCGACCACCGGATCGGGCCGGCCTTCCTGAATGCCGGCATCGGCTACGGTGGCAGCTGCTTCCCCAAGGACACACGGGCACTGCAGTACATCGCCGATACCAGCGGCTACAACTTCAAGCTGCTGTCCGCTGTGATCGAGGTGAATAACGACCAGCGGTATATGATGGTCCAGAAGCTGCGCCGGGAGCTGGGAGAACTGGCCGGCCGCAAGATCGCAGTGCTGGGGCTGACTTTCAAACCCGCCACCGACGACCTGCGGGAGGCGCCCAGCATTCCCGTGATCCAAGAGCTGCTAGCCTTGGGCGCGGAAGTGTGGGTCCATGATCCCATAGCCATGGAGAAGGCCAAGGAGCTGCTGCCGGCGGGCGTCCACTTCGCAAAGGATTGCGAGGAATGCCTCCAGGATGCGGAGGCGGCCCTTCTGGTCACGGAATGGCCGGAATATCTGCGCACCGTGCCGGCTGCAGCGCCGGGGCTGATGAAGCGGCCGCTGCTCATTGACGGACGCAACGCCATCCCCGAAAATGCCCGGGCCGGGCTGGACTACCACGGCATCGGCATTCCCGGCACCTCCCGCAAGGAAGAGGGGCCCGTTACACTGAAATTCTAACTTGAATCTGGAGAGTGTCTAGCCTATGAGCACAATCGTTCCATTAAAAATAGCGGTTGTGGCTTTTGAGCTCCCCCGGGTGAACCAAAAAACCGGGGGGGTCAGCCACTTCAACCACCGGCTGTGCAGTGCCCTTTCGGAGATGGGGCATGATGTCACAGCCTTTACCTCCCAGCCCACCATTCCGGGTGTGGATTACAAGACCATTATCGTGGAAGGGGCGGGCGAGGAGGAAAAGGGCAGATTCTACCGGTATTATGTGGCTCCGCTCAAGAGCCGGAAGCTGGACTTCCGCCCATATGACCTGGTGCTCTCCAGCGGCGACGATTGGGCCATGAAGCGCAGCGGCGCCAAGTGGCTCCGCATCATGCACGGCAGCGCCCTAAGGGAAATGCAGCATAACAAAAGACTGGTTCGCAAGGTGAACCTGTCTTTTTTGTATCTGCTGGAGCTTTTCTCCTCCCTGCGGTCCGATGCCACGCTGTTTAACTCCGCAGACACCCGCAAGCTGTATCCCACACGCTCCTCCGACAAAATCGTGCATTTGCCTGTGGACCGCCGGATCTTCCATCCCGGTCCGAAGGAAGAGGCTCCGACGATCCTCTTCGTCGGCGGGCTGGACAGCCGCAAGCGGGGCAGATGGCTGCTGGAGCTGTTCAATACTGTCATCAAACCCCAAGTTCCGGAGGCACAGCTGTGGATGGTCAGCGATAAAGGGCCTGATGCGGAAGGGGTCACCTATTATAAGAACCTGGGCATTGAAGAGCTGGCCGGTCTGTACCGCAGAGCCCATGTATTCAGCATGCCCTCCACCTACGAAGGCTTCGGTATCCCTTATCTGGAAGCAATGGCAAGCGGCACTCTCGTGGTTACCACCCCCAACCCGGGTGCCAATGAAATTCTCCAGCATGGCAGGTTCGGCAGCATCGTGCAGGACCACCAGCTGGCAGATAGTCTGACCGGCGCTCTCTTGAATCCCCAAGCTCACCGGGACATGGTGGAAGCGGCTTTGGAATGGGCGGATGACCATTCCTGGCCCGCTATCATCCGCCAGTATCTGGCCTATGTTTGATAATCCGATTTTCAACTGGGGGTTACGTTTTTGGGATGTAGTGACTGACCGCTTGACGTTAATGGTGAACTGGCTGCAGCGGCAGGTCTGGCTGCGCAACCTGATTATGGCGGCTATTATGCTGGGCGGCTGCTTATACCTGGGGAAGTATACCTCCTTCAACAAAACCATGGTGGTGCAGCTCATCGGCCTCACCGCGTTCTTGCTGCCGGCGTTTCTTCTGGCTTTGGCCAAGGGCAACGGGCTTCTCATTTACATCAGCCTTATGTGGGCAGTAGCCCCGGAAATCAGGCGTCTGGCTGACTACTATATGGGCTATTATCATGCCGTATCGTTAATCAGCCTGCTGCCGTTGTTGACCACAGGCATGCTGCTCCTGAGGATCCTGAATAAAGGGATTCCGGAGAACAAGCCCATCCGCTCCATGATCGCCACCTTCCTGATTCCCTTCGGATATGCGGCGGTGATCGGGATTGTCATCAACCAGGCGGCGGGGCTGTACACGGTGCTGACGGCGGTAGCGCCGTTGTGTATCTTCATTTATCTGATCAGCCATCCCCTCAAAAGGGAGGAGAAGGACCGCTTCATGGCCATGTACGCCACGCTGGCGGTGCTGCTCTCCATTTACGGCTGGATTCAGTACATCTACCTTCCGCCTTGGGATCTCATGTGGATGTACGGAGCCAAGATGATTTCGCTGGGCAAGCCCGCTCCCATGCAGTTCCGGGTGTTCTCCACCATGAACTCGACGGGGCCGCTGGCCATCTTCCTGATCTCGGCTCTCATTCCCATGGTGGTCAACCGCAAATGGCGGGGCCCTTTTGGGCTGCTGGGTATTCTCATCGTGCTCTCCACCCTGGGCACCACGCTGGTCCGCTCAGCTTGGGTGACCCTGATCGTGGGCATTCTGGTGTATGTTCTTTTCGCCAAAAGCGCAAGCCGCCTGAAAATCATCCTTACCCTGACAGCCGTATCGGCTGCTGCCATGCTGGCATTGCCGCTTCTGCCCAATTCGGAGCAGTTGACGGATCGGGTGGGAACCTTGGGGAATCTGGAGGAGGACGGCTCCTTCAACGCCCGCATCGGGCTGGCGCTCCATGCGGTGCCGGAGATCCTAAAGCAGCCTTTTGGCATGGGCTTCGGCAGTATCGGCCAAAGCTCCAGCAAGCTGGGGGATGGGGAGGGTTTCGCAGGCCTTGGTTCAGTAGACAACGGGTACCTGGGAACCTTCGCCACCTACGGCTTGATCGGAGGGCTGTTGTTCTTCCGGGCCGTACTGCTCTATTACCGGCGTATCCGGTCGATACCGCAGGAGGATAATCCTTATGTGCCTCTTGCGTTGTCCACGATCCTGCAGCTGATGGCGGCATTCTTCTTCGGAGGAGGGCTCGAGGGATTAAGCGCCGTAATATTCTGGCTCTTCACCGGCTTGGCCTTTATGCCGCCGCAGGAAGAACCAGCTCCCCAAGGTGAAGCGAATGCAAAGCTCACTTCTTAGGATAAAGGAGACGTCCATATGTCGGGAAAACGGATTGTTGTAGTCAACCACGTAGCGGAGCTGGGAGGCGCCGAACGGGTGCTGATGGATATGCTGGCCCATCTGGACAAGGAAAAATTCCAGGTGGAAATGATCTTCCTGTCGGAGGGCAGGCTGGTGGAGGCGGCCAAGGGTTTTGGCTGCAATGTCCATGTGGTCAACTCCGGGCGCATCCGCAGCCCCAGAGAATATTGGAAAAGCATCTCCTTCATCCGCCGGGTGATCCGCCAGTCGGGAGCGCAGATGGTGGTGAGCTGGGCGCCCAAGCCCCATTTTTACGGAGGAGTGGCTGCTATGCTGGAGGGCAAACCCAGTATTTGGTGGCAGCATGGGGTTCCCACAGGAACGCTCTTCGACAAGGTGGTCAGCCGGATTCCAGCGGAGGCTATCCTTTGTCCCTCCCAAAGCGTCCGGGACGCCCAGGCTTCGTTAAGTCCCAAAAAATACGTGGATGTCAATTATCCCGGCATCAACAAGGAGACGTTTTTCTATAGCAGCGAGCTGCGGACGGCCATCCGCCGGGAGTATAACATCCCGGAGGATGCTTTTGTGTTTGCCTTCATCGGCAGACTCCAGCGCTGGAAACGGACTGATGTGGTAATCGAAGCCTTCAAGGAAGCATTGGCCGGTCAGCATGCACGCCTGCTGATTGTAGGCGGAGCGCAATTCGGAGTGGAAAAGGATTATGAAGCCGGGCTGAAGGATCTGGTTGCCCGCAGCGGCCTTGAGGAGCAGGTCATCTTCGCCGGCCATCAGCATCAGGTGGAGCGGTTCATCTCCGCCAGCGATGCGGTGGTGCACAGCTCCCTGTTCGAGCCCTTCGGTATGGTTGTGGTGGAGGCGATGGCAGCAGGAAGGCCGGTGCTGGCTGTGGGTAAGGGTGGTCCCGCCGAAATTATCCGGCACGGGGTAGACGGTTATCTCTACGACGGCAGCGCCGAGGAGCTGGCCCGTTATATGGCCGAGGTTTACGGAGACCGGAACCTGACCCGCAGGGTGGGCGATGAGGCGAAGAAAACCATCGATTCCCGCTTTACCGCACGGATTATGGCGGACCGGTTCGCCCATGTTATGGAAGAGAGGATGGCCAACGGATAGCCTATGAAAAAATTATTCTTCTCCAGCTTCGCCGTCAACATTCTGGTGATGGCGCTAAATATGGGTACGGGTATTATCATGGCCCGTTATCTGGGCCCGTACGGGCGTGGCGAGCTGGCGATGGCTACCCGCTGGGCGGTTCTGTTCGCCGGGCTGTCCACTCTGGGGCTTCCCGGCGCCATGATCTACCTGGGCAAAAACTTCAAGGAAAAGCAGCGTGAAATCTTCGGCGCTTTTCTGATGACGGGAGCCTTGGTAGGGCTGGCCGCCCTGGTCATCTGCCAGCTCCTGACTCTGGTGATTATGTCCGGCGAAACCCGGGAGATGATTCTGCTGGGGCAGCTGGCGCTGCTGGCCTTGCCCTTCGCCGTGATGACGGACGGTCTGATTGGCACTCTGCAGAGCTTCAACAGCTTCCGCAAGGTGCTGCTCACCCGGATCCTCAATCCCCTGGGCACACTGGCAGCCCTAGCCGGGCTGATTCTTACCGGCAATGTCACCGTGTTCAACATTATCCTGCTGAATGTCATCTGGGGAGCGGGCACCTTTTTCCTCATCATCTACTGGATCTTCAAGGTGATGAGACCTAAGTTTACCCGGCTGTTTGCCAATGCGAAAATGCTCCTCCAATACGGTGTGAAAATCTACGCATCCTCACTGGTGCAGGTGTTCGGCGGAAGCTTCGATCAGATTCTGCTGTCGCTGACCCTAAGCGCCTATGCGCTGGGCATCTACACCGTAGCCTCCAGCATCGGCAGTATTCTCCCCTCCATTCTGTACGGAGCCTTGAACGTATTCCTGGCGCCGCGCCTGATGGACTTCTCCGGGGAGCAGCGGAGGCGGGAGGTCAGCCGGATCCATGCCATCTTCTTTTATGGGACGGCGGTGGCTGCCGCTTGCGGCTGTCTGGTGCTGCCGTTTGTGATTCCGTTTATGTACGGACAGGAGTTTTCCGAAGCGGTGCTGTTGGGAATCATTCTGCTGCTCACATCGCCGGTGAAAATCGGCTACTCCATTCTGCTTAACTTTTTCGCCGCCGAGGGCAAGTTCAATGTGTTGAGCAAGACGGAAATTATCGGCTTGGTCACCGGCTTCGGAGCGCTGCTGATTCTGGTTCGTTTTACAGGCGCTGCTGGAGCGGCTTGGGCATTGGGTACGGCAAACCTGGCCAAGTGGGGATATCTGATCGTCCAGGCCAAAAAGCTCAAGGTCCCGGTTGCCGGACTGTTCCGGCTCCAGCCGGGAGAGGTGCTGGCACTCCTGCGCGGATTTCAGCTGAAGAAGCCCTTGCCTAAGGTTCCCCAATGAAATGTGCTTATAAAGGATGGTAGATAGCATGATGTTAACTGTGGTAATCCCTTCTTACAAACGTCCGCAGGAGCTGGCCAATTGCCTGGCGGGCATCGACGCCCAGGAGCGGCGGCCGGATGAAGTGATTGTGGTTTGCCGTGAGGAGGATGCCGGCACGCTGGAGTTTGTGGAACAGTGGGAGGGGGCTCCCGCAGGTTACATCAAGCGTCACGTGCAGGTTTCCAAACCCGGCGTCATCCACGCCATGCAGACGGGAGTAGAGCATGCCTCCGGCGACATTGTCGCCTTCATCGATGATGACGCGGTGCCCTGGAAGGATTGGGCCAGGCGGCTGCTGGACTATTACCGGGACCCGGAGGTGGGCGGGGTCGGCGGCCGGGATATGATTGCCGGCCGGGACCAGACCATCAAGAAGCCGGTAGTCGGCCGGGTCACCTGGTACGGCAAGCTCATCGGCAACCATGACCAGGGTTATGGCGGTCCCCGGGAGGTGGATGTGCTGAAGGGTGTGAATATGTCCTTCCGCACACCGCTGGTGAAATTCCCGGCCTTTATGAAGGGAAAAGGGGCGCAGGTGCATTTTGAGGTGTTCCTGTGTTTGCGCATCCGGCGGCTGGGCTACAAGCTGATTTATGATCCGCAGCTGCGGGTAGACCATTACCCTGCGACCCGCCATGATATCGACCAGCGCAATGCCATTGTGCGGGATGCGGTGGCCAATGCCTCCTTTAATCTCAGCGTGGCGCTGCTGCACGGACTGCCGGCTTACCGCCGTCCGGCACGGATCGCCTACGGGGTGCTGGTGGGAGACCGCCGTATGCCGGGGGTGGCGCGGATGCTCTACGGAGCCGCCAAGGGTGACCGGGCGGTGATGCAGACCTTCCTGCCCTCCATGAAAGGGCAGCTGGAGGGTGTGCTGTTTTACCTCCGCCATGCGGATACGGATGCAGATGTCCCATCCAGGCAGCAGCTTCAATTGAAGGAGGGTCAACGCACGTGAATATTCTGCTCTCCATCCATCATTATATGGACAAAAATGCGGGGGCTCCCGGCGTCACCTACCGGCTGGCCGAGGAATACCGGCAGCTGGGGCATAACGTGGAGCTGTTTTCCTTCGATGAGCTGCCCAAGGATTTGCCGGAGTCCCTGACTACGCTGCTCTATCCCCAGTACCTGCATGCCCGGTGCCGGAAGCTTGAGAGAGAAGGGCGGCTGGATGTCATCGACGCTTCCAGCGGAGATATTTGGTTCCACCTTCGGATGCGCCAAAGGGGTGGAGACACGGTAGCCGTCACCCGCAGCCATGGGCTGGAGCATATGGCCCACGAAGCCAGAGTAGAACGGGCCAGGCTAGGTGAAATGAAGCTTTCGTGGAAATATCCCATCTATCATGGCGGATACCGGCTGTGGGAGGTGGCCCAATCCTTCCGGCAGGCGGACGGGGCGGTGCTTCTGAATAAGGATGAATACCGGTACGCTGCCGACCGCTTCGGGCTGCACCATTCCCGGGTCATCGGCAACGGGGTGCCGGATTATCTCCTGGACCTGCCGCTTGCGCCTACCCCTCTTCAGGAGGATACGCCGATGGGCATTGCTTTTATCGGCAGTTATATCCCCCGCAAGGGAACCGAGTTTGCCGCCAAGGGTTTGGCCCCTGTTCTGGAGCGCTACCCCAATGCGGAGGTCACCTTCCTGGGCACCCAGTGCCCGCCGGAAAAGGTGCATGCGGATTATGATTCCCGGTTTCACAGCCGGATTCATGTGGTTCCCCGTTATGAGCATTCCGCGCTGCCGGAGCTTTTGGCCGGACACCAGATTCTCTTGTTTCCCTCTCTGAGTGAGGGTATGCCGTTGTCGCTTCTGGAGGCGATGGCCTGCGGGCTGGCTCCCGTAGCGAGCCTGATTCCCGGCCCCAATGATATTATCAGCCACATGGATAACGGCCTGGGTGTTCCTGCCCGCGACGGGGCGGCGATTAGTGAAGCGCTGAGCACTCTTTTGGAAAACAGGGAGTTATTGCACCGGCTGCGGGCCCGGGCGTGGGAGAAGGCGCAGGATTACAGCTGGCGCCGGATTGCCGAGGATACGCTGGCCTATTATGAGCATTGTGCGGAACGGAAGGCGGATAGCGCCAAGCTTAGATCGATAGGATGATGAGACGATGCGAATACTGCAAATGGTGGATTACTTCGGCAACTTCGGCGGCCTGGAGCGGTTTGTCTATAACTTCTCGCTGGAGCTGATGGCCGAAGGACATGATACGGTCATCACTGCGCTGGAGGCGGAGGAGACGGACTGGGGCGCCCAAGCGGTTCCCGTGGTTCATGTGGGGGCGATGGAGAATTGGGAAGCCACCATCCGCGATTACCGGCCGGACCTGATTATCTGGCACCAAAGCACCCGCTCCAGCGAGATCGTGCACCGGCTGGCGGAGGCGTATCCCATTCTCGCTACGGTGCATGCGCCCATTTGCCCGGCGGGGGGAAGGTTGTTTCGGGATAAGGATGAAATCTGCTGCAAGCCGGGAGGTCTGGGCTGTCTGCCCCGCTGGTACATGCGCAAGTGCGGCACCAGCACAAGCCCCAAGGCTGCGCTTCAAGGACTTGTGCAGTACAACTCCGCCATTAAGGCCTTGAAGGCCTGCCGGAGAATCTATACGGTCAGCAAATCTCTGAAGGATTTCCTCGTTATCGATGGTATACCCGAAAACAACGTCATCATCTTCGACAACACACTGGGCGGGCTGGCCCAATTCTATCCGGAGCTGGCTCCGGTGGCTTCCGACGCTAAGGAGCTGAAGCTTCTCTACATCGGCCGCCTGGTGTATACCAAGGGCGTCCAGTATTTCCTCAAATCCATCCGGCTGCTCCGGGACAGAGGCATTGACGCCACCGGAACGGTAGTCGGGGACGGCTGGTACAGCGGCAAGCTGCAAAGCATGGCAGAGGAGCTGGGAATCGCCGATGCCGTCCAGTTCGTGGGCAAGGTGGCCGGGCATGAGGTTCACCAGTGGTACGAACGCTCGGATGTGGCGGTTGTGCCCTCCATCTGGCCGGAGCCGGCAGGGCTGGTGGTGCCCGAAGCCAGAGCGCTGGGCAAGCCGGTGGTGGTATTCGATTCCGGCGGCCTGCCGGAGTGGAGCCAATGGATGGACGGCATTTATGTCTCCCGCCATGCGGACGCTGATGATTTGGCGGATACGGTGGAAACGGCGTGGAACCATTTGCGCCAAGGCACGGTAACAGGCGTTGGAGCTGGAGCCGAAGCGGTCCTTACGGTCCCGGCACAAGCGGAAGCGGCGCCGGAATACAGGCGCATAAACATCATCGAAGCATTGCAGCTGTATATCGGCGGGCTCCCCCAAAAGGTATCGGAATAGGCAACAGAGCCTCCCTTCACTTTTGGGGGGTGTTATTCGGGGGCTCCCCCGAAAGTAATAGGAATAAGCTACAGAGCCTCTCTTCACTTTTGGGGGTAATTATATCAAAGCGGGTGGTCATGTGAATACCAAGGTGTTGGCCGGATGCTCCACTCCCTTCGGCATGGGGGGACTGGGAGGACATCTGCAGTTTATTTGCAAAGCGATGGAAACGGTTGGTGTGGAAGCCGGGGTCTATTGCCGGGGAACCCCGGAGAAGCCGGGATTTGTGGGTGTGCCCAATCCGGTGTGGGACAAATGGCTGCGGTATACGCCCGTACGCTGGCTTCCCTCTAAGCAGGTGTATTGGAACGGGATGCAGTTTGACAAAGCCGTTGCCGACGTTTACCCATCTTGCTACAGTGTGTATCATTCCTTTCCCGGTTTTGCCGAAGCTACCTTCCGCAAGGTCAAGGCAAACGGCGGCGTAACCGTGCTGGAGGCGGCCACCACACATGCGGAGGATGTATACCTGATTACCGAGGCTGAGCACAAAAAGCGGAATATCGGCGGTAATCCCTTCTCCCGGGAATGGATGGAGCGGGTGATGCGGGAGTACGAGCTGGCGGATTATATTACCGTCGCCTCCCGGCTTCAGGCCGAAAGCTTTCTCCGCCGCGGCTTTGATGAGAATCGTATCCTGTATTCACCCTTGGGCATCGATACCGCCCGGTTTTCTCCGGCTGCGGAGGCGGGGGAAGCGGGGAAGGACGGCGTATTCCGGATCATCCAGGTTGGCCAGATCTCTATCCGCAAGGGGTATCACTACCTTCTGGATGCGGTGGAAAAGCTGGGCGACCCGGATATTGAGGTGGTGCTGGTAGGCGGTATCGGCTGGCGCTCCATTGCCAAGTCCCTGGAGGAATACCGCAGCCGGGGCGTCCGGATCACCTGCGCTCCCGGCGATCCGCTGCCCGCCTTGCGCAGAGCAAGCATGTATGTCCATTCCTCGGTGGAGGACGGCTTCGGCCTGGCTCCCCTGGAGGCCATGTCTGCCGGACTGCCGGCGGTGGTCACGGACATGACGGGCATGAAGGATGTCATCGACAGCGGGCATAACGGGTTTATTGTCCCCAGTCGGGATACGGATGCTCTGGCGGAATGTATCGCCCTCCTGAAGGGCAACGAGGATCTGCGCCGGCAGATGGGCTACGCAGCCAGGGCGACGGCGCTGGAATACGATACGGCGCGGTGCACCCGCCGGTACGCCGAGCTGCTGAAGCCGGTGTGGAACGTTGGCTGATGCGGGAGCGCAGTACCCGCAGCTGCTTCCCGGACGTGTTCCGGGAAGGGCGCTTCTGCCACTCCCGGGATTCTAACGGAAGCAGCGGACGTTAACCGGCCGGTTAACGCGTTTCCAGAAAACTAACGGAAGCCAGAGCCGCTATTTGCAGCAAAACTGCTCCGAGGCCGCCATTTTTCCTGAAATAAGGGCTGTGGCTTCCGTTACCTTTGGTGGAGCTCTTATTTCAGCCGAATAGCGGCTCTGACGTCTGTTAGACAGCCGGACGCCGGCACTTTTGATGATAAAGGAGGAAGCTGGACATGAATCGGTCTACCAAAATCAAGCTGGCCCGACGCTTCGGCAAGCTGCTTCGTTTTATCCAGTATTGGTCGGTCCAGCCGGAGAACGAGCTGATCCATCCCACGGTTTGTGTGGAAACGGGCAGCCGGATCGCCCCCTCCGTGTCCATCGGGCGGTACAGCTATGTGGGGCATAACACGATGATCCAGTCGGGGTCCATCGGCTCCTTTTGCTCCGTCAGCTGGAACGTGACCATCGGGGCGGATGAGCATCCGGTCAGCGGTGCTTCCCATCATCCCTTCTGGTATTCCCCCGCCCATCACGATCTGAAATCACCGGTATGGAGATGGGGGCAGACCAAAGCCCCGCCGGTAATCGGCAACGATGTATGGATCGGGGCCGGAGCCACGATTCTGCGGGGAGCCATTATTGAAGACGGAGCCGTGATCGCGGCAGGCAGCGTGGTCGGCAGCCATGTACCGGCATATGCGGTGTTTGGCGGCATTCCCGGCAAGCTCCTGAAGTATGCCGTGGAGGATGATGACCTGCGGTTTGCCCTTCGGGAAATCCGCTGGTGGGAATGGGATGAGGCGAAGCTGCAGGCGGCTTCTGCAAGCTTTGGTAATGTGGAGGAATTTGTCAGATTATACGGTTCGCTTCCCCAACAGGCGGAGAAGCGGCTGAGTTCATAACGGGGTGGTGCCATGAGCAGTATCGTGAATTGGAAAATGCAGGCCGCGCTCCGGCTGGACGGGTATATGAGCTACTGGAAGACACAGAAGCAGAAGATGCAGACCGGCATTCACGACACGGTGTATGTCATGCACCATACCCGGATCAATCCCGGCGTATCCGTCGGCCGGTATACCTACATCCGCGAAGGCGTGGAGATAGATTCCGGCAGAATCGGCGCATTCTGCTCCATTGCCCCGGGAGTGAGAATCGGCGGCGATGAACATCCGGTGGATGCGGTATCCACCCATCCCTTCTGGTATTCGCCGGGCGGCTTTACGCTGCCGGTTGACGACAGGGAGGAAGGCTGGAGCCAGCCGAAGCCCGAGCCGGTGATCGGCAATGATGTGTGGATCGGGGCGGGTGCCCAGATACTGAGGGGAGCCGTTATTGGCGATGGTGCCATTATCGGAGCGGGCGCAGTCGTTACGGGACATATTCCCGCTTATGCCATTGCCGTCGGCATTCCTGCCAAGCCGGTCAAAAGCCGCTTCGGTCCGGACATCTGCGAGCGGCTTCAACGGTCCCGCTGGTGGGACTGGGAGGAAGTGCAGTTGAAGGAGGCACGCCGATTGTTCGGCAATCCGGAGGAGTTCCTGCAGTACGCGGAAGGCCAGAAGTAAGAAGGAAAACTTTGCAGAGGAGCAGTGAAAGCATGGACATACTGGCAACGGGAATGGGCTGGATCAATCACACCCCTGGCGGGTTAAACCGGTATTTTGCCGACTATCTGGAAGCCATGGCCGCTACCGGCCATACAGTAAGAGGGCTGGTAACCGCCCACGGCGAGGACATCGCCGCCCCCGCCTATATCCGGGACGTTCTGGATAAGCCGGAACGGTTGTCCACCCTGGCCCGGACCAGGGCCTTCCGTGCCAGAGCCAAGGCGGAGCTGCTGCGGCATCAGCCCGATGTGTTTAACCCACATTTCGCTCTGTACAGCTCGATGGTGACGCGGGACATGGTGCCGGCGCATATTCCCATTGTGACCCACTTCCACGGGCCATGGGCGCAGGAATCCCTGGTAGAGGATGCGGGTCTGGATTGGGGTCAAAAGGTGCGTTACCAGCTGAAAAAGAATGTGGAGCTCCTGTCCTACCGGCGTTCGGATCACTTTATTGTACTGAGCCAATACTTCCGGGACATTCTCACCCGGGATTACGGAGTTCCCGGCGAAGCGGTCCATATTGTGCCCGGGGCGCCGGATATCGAACGGTTCCGCCCGGCGGACAACCGGGAGGAGCTGCGTAGAGCGCTGGGGCTTAAACCCGGCGCCAAGGTGCTGTTCGCCGCCCGGCGGCTGGTGAACCGGATGGGCATCGACAATCTGATCCGGGCGATGGCTGCCGTGGTCCATGCGGAGCCGGATACGGTGCTGTACATTGCCGGGGACGGAGCGCTTCGGGGCCATTTGCAGGATCTGATCGACCAGCAGGGATTGGGCGGGGCGGTGAAGCTTTTGGGCCGTGTCTCCAATGAAGACCTGGTCCGCTGGTATCAGGCGGCGGATCTGAGCATTGTACCGACGGTGACCCTGGAGGGTTTTGGCCTGGTTACGGTAGAATCGCTGGCCTGCGGGACACCCGTCCTGGGCACGCCTTATGGAGGGACCAAGGAAATTCTGGAGCGCCTGTCGCCTGAGCTCCTGTTCGACGACCACAAGCCGGCCTCCATTGCGGCCCGGATCATTTCGGCCTTGAACGGCTCCAGCTTTGTACCGGGGCGAAGAGCCTGCCGGGAATTTGTGCTGGCTAACTATACATGGGAAAAGGCGGCCGCCGCCATCAGCGGCATTTTTGAACAGGCTGTTCAGGAAAAGGAAAAGGGGGCTGTTTATGAACGTAGCGTTCTATAACCACACCAGCGATGTCAGCGGCGCTGAAATCAGCCTTCTTCTCACGGCGCGTCATCTTACGGACACCACGCCGGTGATTTTCGCCCCGGAGGGGGAACTGCTGGAACGGGCCCGGGAGGCTGATATCGCCGTTGAGCCGGTTGAGAGCTACCGGGCCAGGATGAGCAAGAACCCTCTGAAACTGGCGGCGGGTGTGCTGGGTATGCTGAAATCCGGCTTCCGCTTCTCCCGTGCCGTCCGCAAAAAACAGGTGCATGCGATTCACGCCAACTCCCTGCGGGCAGGGATGATGGCCTCGTTGTTCACCTGGCATCACGGCCTGCCGGTGATCTGGCATGTGCGGGATATGCCCCCTGGCGGACTGATGGGCAAGGCGGTCAATCTGCTGGCCTGGATGTCGGGCAGCTCGGTCATCGGCATCTCGGAACCGGTCACCCAAGGCTTCGCCCGGAAGGCGCTGGCCGGAAGGCTGCACCTGATCCACAACGGGGTGGAGCTGAAGGAAATGAATGAGCGCGAAAAACGCCATCACCGCCACAACATCCGCGAGGAGCTGTCCACCCCGCAGAAGGCCAAGGTGGCTGCCATTATCGGGCAAATCACCCCCTGGAAGCGCCAGGAGGATGCCATTGAGGCGGCGTCCCGGCTTTGGGAAAACGGCCACGATGTATATTTGTGGATTGTCGGAGAGGCCAAGTTCCGGCAAGAGAACATCGAATATGAGATTGCCCTGCGCAATCGGGCGGAGGAGCTGGGCATCGCCCACAGAGTGCGGTTTACCGGCTTCCGTAAAGACGTCATGGAGATTTGTGCGGCAGCGGATCTGCTGTTTCTGTGCTCGGACAACGAACCCTTCGGCCGGGTCATCATAGAAGCCATGTCCCAGGGTGTTCCGGTTGTGGGCACCCGGGCCGGGGGTGTGCCGGAGATTATCGAGGACGGGGAGAGCGGATTTTTGTACGAAACCGGTCATGTGGAGCAGCTGGTCCATCTGGCGGGCCGTCTTTTGGCCGATGATCTACAGCGGGTACGGATGGGGCGCAATGCTGCCGACCGGGTCAAGGCCCTCTTCACTATCCAGCGGACAGCGGCCCGGGTGGAGGAAGTTTACGCTGCCCTGCCGGCCATTCAGCGCCAGGCGCGAGCCCTTCCCGCTCCTGCCGCCCCAGCCGGGAAAGGCCAAAAAGTGGCCATTGTTCACGACTATCTGAACCAGATGGGCGGAGCCGAACGGGTGGTGGGTGTGCTTCACCGGATGTACCCCGACGCTCCGATTTTCACCACCATCGTGGACCGGGACAAGCTGCTTCCAGAGCTACAGGACGCGGACATCCGCACCACCTGGATGCAGCGCATTCCCGGCGTGAACAAACGCTTTAAACTGTTTTTCTGGCTGTACCCCTTTGCCGTATCCTCTATGAACCTGAAGGGCTACGACGTGGTCATCAGCTCCAGCAGCGCCTACGGTAAGGGTGCCCCTGTGGATGAAGGAGCGGTGCATATCTGCTACTGCCATACGCCTATGCGGTTCGCCTGGGATTTCAACAGCTACATGGAAGCCGTGAAGGTGCCTTCTCTGGTGCGGACGGCCGCCCGGATGCTGGTGATGCCCCTGCGGCTGTGGGACAAAGCCACCTCCCGCAAGGTCACCCAGATTATTGCCAACTCCACGGTGGTTAAGGGGCGGATTGAGGAGCATTACGGCAAGGACGCGCTGGTGATTTTTCCGCCGGTGAACGTCAACCGGTTCCAGGTGGAGCTGGAGTCAGAGGATTTTTTCCTTATCGTCTCCCGTCTGGTGTCCTACAAGCGCATCGATCTGGCCGTAGAGGCCTGCTCCTATACAGGGCAAAAGCTGGTGGTTATCGGCGACGGTCCCGACCGCAGCCGGCTGGAGGCTATTGCCGGCCCCAGCGTCACCTTCCTGGGACGGCTTCCCGACGAAGAGGTGGAGCGTTACATGAAACGCTGCCAGGCCCTGCTGTTCCCGGGCTTCGAGGACTTCGGCATAACTCCGCTGGAGGCCAATGCCTGCGGCAAGCCGGTTATCGCCTTCCGCAAGGGCGGGGCGCTGGATACGGTGGTGCCCGGCTTGAACGGCTTATTTTTTGACGAACAAACCATTGAATCCCTGGCGGACGTCCTCCGTTCCTTCGATGCGGACCAGTTTGACCCTGCGGAGATCCGCCGGCATGCGGAGGCCTTCGAGGAAACCCGCTTTATCCAGGAGCTGGAGCAGGTGGTCCAGGATGCCACCGGCAAACGGGTGGTGCCGGTGAAATTCGGTGCAGCGGAATCCAACGCATAGCAGCAGCTTATTGTCCCATTCACACATAATGATGCTCCACATACAACCACTACCTTAAAGGGGGAAACCGCCATGAAGCTGGTCCTGTTATCCGGCGGCTCAGGCAAACGCCTGTGGCCTTTATCCAATGACGCACGATCCAAACAATTTCTGAAGGTGCTGCAAAATGATCAGGGGGACATGGAATCCATGGTCCAGCGGGTATGGCGGCAGATGGGCCGTGCGGGACTTGCCCGCCACGCTTCCATTGCTACGGGCAGAGGCCAGGTGGATATGATCCAGAGCCAAATTGGCCCGGAGGTGTCCGTCATTGTGGAGCCCCAGCGCAGGGATACCTTCCCGGCTATTGCCCTGGCGGCGGTTTACCTGTACTCCATTCAGGGTGTATCCCTGAATGAGGTTGTAGCCATCCTGCCGGTAGACCCCTATGTAGAGGACAGCTTTTTTGACAAAATCAAGGAGCTGGAGGGAGCAGTGGCGGCCACCGGCGCCGACCTGGCGCTGATGGGGGTAGAGCCTACCTATCCTTCAGAAAAATACGGCTATGTGGTGCCGGAGGCGGACAGCGGCGATACCTCAGAGGTGATGATGGTCAGCCGTTTCGCCGAAAAGCCCAGCCGCGAAAAGGCGGAGGCGCTTATTGCGGAGAAGGCGCTTTGGAACTGCGGCGTATTCGCCTTTAAGCTGAACTATATGATCAACCTGCTGATGGAGCTGGGGCTTCCCATCCATTACGAGGAAATGCTGCGCCAATACCACCGTTTGCCCAAGATCAGCTTCGACTACGCGGTGGTGGAGAAGGCCGAGCAAATTGTGGTGCTTCCTTATGCAGGCGAGTGGAAGGACCTGGGCACCTGGAACACGTTGACGGAGGAAATCCAGGCTCCGCTTATTGGCAACGGCACCATCTGCGGCGATTCCAAGAATGTGCATATGATCAATGAGCTGGACATTCCCATTGCGGTGCTGGGGGTATCGAACATTATCGTATCCGCCAGCCCGGACGGCATTCTGGTTGCGGACAAAAACGCCAGTCCCAAGGTAAAGGATCTCATCGGCCATCTGGAGCAGCGCCCCATGTACGAGGAGAGACGGTGGGGCTCATACCGGGTGCTGGATTTCAAGAAATTCCCCGAGGGTCAGGAGGTGCTGACCAAACGCATCTGCATCTCCGCCGGCAAAAACCTGAGCTACCAGACCCATGCCAAACGCAGCGAGGTATGGACGGTCATCGCCGGAAGCGGCCAGTTTGTGCTGGAGGACCGGATCGGGACTCTGCAGGCGGGAGATGTGGTAAAGATTCCGGTGGGCGCCAAACACAGCATCCGGGCCTTCACAGACCTGGAAATCATCGAGGTGCAAACCGGCAGCGAATTGGTAGAGGACGATATTGAGCGTCTGACCATGTCCTGGGAAGAGATCGTGAGCCTATGCAGATAAAACGCCCTTACACCAACCCGTCCAACCGTTCCTTGTCCACCGCGGAGAAAGACCGCAAGTATCCGTTGAAATGGGCGATTTGCTACCAGGGCAAACCCTACATTTCCCTCTACGGGAAGAAGAAGGCCCATGATCTTCTATACAAGCTGAACCATACCATGCTGGGCCTGACGGTAATTCCCTTGGAACCGGGGGAGAGCAGCGCAGGAAGAACCCTGGGCGGCGTCATCCGGCAGGGCAGGCAAGCGGTAAGACGTTATGAGAGAGCAGAGTATGAAGGGTAAGGTAGACTTATGAGGTGAGCCCGGGGTACCCGTTGGGGTATTCCGGGCTGTTTGGGTTTCACGTTGTTTGAGTTTCACTACGGCCAGGCCCGGAATCTAACGGAACTCAGCGGCCCTTAGCCGGTGAAATGCGGCGTGTTTGGAACCTAACGGAACTCAGGGGCTCTTACAGAGCTTTTTGGCTCCCATTGGATGCAAAAAAGGCTTCTAACGGTCGCTGAATTCCGTTAAATTGGAAAATACGTTAATTTCCCCCTCTAAGCGCTTCTGAGTTCCGTTAGCGCGCAGTGGAGGCGAGTACAGCCTAAGACCATAGTTTGTCAAAACCTGCCCATACAAAAGAGCGGAAGCACGGCTCCCGCTCATAAAATCGCTATATAGCAGCACACCACTAACATCTCCAGCAACGAAGCCACCATACAGCATCACGCACCACAAACATCTCCAGCAATGAAGCCACCATACAGCATCACGCACCACTAACATCTCCAGCAACAAGCCACCATACAGCATCACGCAGCTTGAGCCTCCGCCAGCAAGCCCGTCTTCCGCGATACAGCGGCATCTGGGCAAGCCCGGCTTCTTGCGCTGCCACTACATATCCCCTAACGGGCCTACGACAAGTCGGCGAATTTGATGCAGACCGGCTTGGACAGCACCAGGCTGCGGCCGTTGGCTGACAGACGCCCGGTTTCTGCATCGCGCTCAAACACCACTATATTGTTGCCGTCCCGGTTAGCGGCCAGCAAGAGCCGGTCATCCAGCGACAGTGCGAAGTTGCGGGGATGGCCGCCTTGGGTGAGCACATGCTCCACCGGCGACAGTGTCCCGTCGGACGGGCTTACGGCAAAGACGGCGATGCTGTCATGGCCACGGTTGGAGCCGTATACGAAGCGCCCATCCCGGGAAATATGGATGTCCGCCGTGGCGCTTTCGCCAGTGAAACCCTCCGGCAGCGTGCTGATGGTCTGAACCGGTATCAGGGCGCCGCTTGTCCGGTTATAACGGAACACCGTAATGGTGGAGTTCAGCTCATTGATGGAGTAGCCCACCGCCAGCTCCGGATGGAAGGCAAAATGCCGCGGCCCCGTACCCGGCGGCAGGTCCACCGACGCCGTCTCTGTCAGCGAGGGCGCTTCCGGGTCGATCCGGTAGCTGACGATCTTATCCATGCCCAAATCGCACACCACCGCGAATTGGTTGTCGGGATCTACAAATACCGAATGGGCCCGGGCCTGGGTCTGGGCCGGCAGGATACTGGACCCGGTATGTTTGATTACCTGTGCGGAAGGGCCAATCCGCCCATCCTCCAGCACCGGATTCACCCCGACCAAACCGCCATGGTAGCTGGCCGTAAAAAGACACTTGAGGCTTTTGTCCAATTGGATATGGCAGATGGGGGAATCCACTGTACGCTCCCGGTTAAGCTCGGTCAGCCGGCCTTTTTCCGGATCGATGGAAAAAGCGGCCGCCACCCCGCTGCGTCCTCCCGTCTGGCCTTCGGAGAGCACATAGAGGATGCGCTTTTCCGGATCAACGTCCAGGAACGTGGGATTCTTCAACCCTTGTATACGGTCGGTGATGGTCATTTCTCCATGCACCGGGTGAAACAGGGCTACATACACACCATCTTCCTCTGCTTCCGCATAGGACCCGATAAAAGCAAAAATCCGTTTATTTGCATTGTTCTCCAAATTTATCACCCCGCATATTATAATTCGCAATCATTATACAATCCCCGACAAGAATGGACAAAAAGATTTGACATGATACGAAATGTTTCGTATTATGAAGGAAATGTTGATCCGTAACGTATCATACCATAATTTGTACCATGGTGGCTACATATCGGGAAAAGGGGAGAACCGTCCTATGCATACAGAAGTGTATTGCATTTGCTGCAAGCAGAGAGTGCCTGCCGAAATGGCAAAGCTGACCTTCAAAACGGGATTTTACCGCAACATTCCTTTGGGAATTTGCCAATCCTGCGGTAAAATAGAATTCAACGCATATACATATGAGGTTGTATGTATGCCGGCCCCGGCTTATTGAAGGTTGGTCCTTCCCGGGACATATGGCAAACAACCGGCGGGAAGGAGGCGCACTATGCTGGAATGGATCATTCCGGGAGCGGCTGCCGCTCTGGCGGGATACGGATTGTTGATTGTACCTACCCAATGGCTCAAGCTGGAACGGATAAGCCACCCCATCGGCTTGAACAAGAAGATCCTGCAGATCAGCGACATTCATGTGGAGAAGCTGCGGATCAGCCCCCGCAGACTGGAGCGGACAATCCGGGAGGAGGCGCCGGACTGGATTTCGCTGACAGGGGATTTTACCCGCAAAACCTGGTATTTACCCCGCTTGGAGCCTTATCTTAAGGTCATATCCGCTTCGGGTGTGCCCGTTTATGCGGTTTTGGGCAACCATGACTATAAGATGAAAAACGGCATGAACCGGCTTTTGGAGCTGCTCAGCCGTTATGGCATTACTCTTCTGCGCAACGAAGCGCTCCGCCTGCCGGATTGCACCCTGGTTGGCATCGACAATTTCGGTACCGGCCACAGCAAAATCGGCAAGGCCTTCCGCCAGACCAAACCCACCGACACCATTATCGTCCTCACCCACGATCCCAATGTGGTCCCGCATATCGGGAAACGCTACGATTATCTCATGTCGGGACATCTCCATGGCAAACAACTGAATATTCCCTTTTTCTTCCGCTTCAAACCCAAGGGTGAGCTTCCGGCCCGGGGCATCTACAAAGGGCTTCACCGTTCCCCGCAGGGGGCATATTACATATCCAAAGGAATCGGCCAGGCTGGGGTAAACGCCCGGTTTATGGTCCGCAGTGAGGTCACCGTCCATGAGCTGTAGAACCATCCCCGCCGGACAGGGAGCAGCCGGATGAAAATCGACAGAATGCTGGGAATGCTGATTTATTTGCTCAACCGGGACACGGTCAGCGCCCGGGAGCTGGCGAATCGCTTCGAGGTATCTATCCGTACGGTCCAGCGGGATATGGAGACGCTGGGTTTGGCTGGTGTTCCAGTAGCCTCTATCTTAGGCACCGCCGGGGGTTACAGAATACTGGATACCTACAAGCTGAACCGGCAGCTGTTCAGTGCCGAGGATTATGTCCAGCTGATAATCGCCCTTAGAGGTCTTGGCTCCGCTTACCAAAGCAGGGAGGTGGGGGCGACCTTGGAAAAGATGCTCTCTCTGGCTCCCGACGGTACGGCTGCGGAGCAGCGGCTTCAGCTGGATTTGAGTGTATTGCGGGAGGGGGTTGAGGCGGGGGACCGTCTGGCTGCCCTGGATGCGGCCATCCGCAGCGGAAAGGCCGTCCGTTTTGACTACACGGACGTAGAGCTTTTCAGCACCAGGCGGCTGGTGGAGCCTGTGCAGCTCACGTACAAATGGCATGCCTGGTACCTCTTAGGGTATTGCTGCGAAAAGCAAGCCTACCGGCTGTTCCGTCTGTCCCGTATCCGCGATCTTACCGTTACCGGGGAATCTGTTTCCCGGGATCACAGACAGGCCGAGCAGCAGTGGGCCGAAGCGGAGAAGGAACGTCCCTACGTGGGGATGAAGCTGGCTTTTGCCCCGGAGGTTCGGATTCTGGTGGAAGAGTCCTTTCCGTTTGCCCATATCAGCAGGTCGGCTGAGGGCCATACGCTGTTGGCCGAGCTTTCCCTTCCGGAAAACGAGCGGGGCTGGTTCGGTGTGCTGCTGGAGCTGGGAGGCAGGGTTACGGTTCTGAAGCCTGAAGCCGTCAGACAGGAGCTGCTATCCCGGGCCAGGGATATAGTGAATCTGTACCGTTCTGCCGAATAACGACATACAGCTGTCCGGATTCCTCTCCTATAATAGGCTCATCCGTGGGGAGTCTGACTAAAAGAATGAATAAATATTTATGTGGAATGACTGTGAGGGAAGGATTGACTTGGGAGCGAGTTTTTTGGCGGCTTTGAACCCTTATAGATTCCATTCAATCAAGGCCGACAAAACGTGTTTGAGCATCCAAGACACTCCTTCCCGGTAAGGAATGAAACCTGATAAATATTTATTCACCACTACCACTCCGTCGGACAGATCCCTAGAGCGGATAATAGGGAAGAGGAGCGGATTAACATGGCCAATAACAAGGGAAGCATCGTCAGAAGCAATATCAATGAGGAATACGCCTACTCCGAAATTGTGGAGGCAGGCGGTTTTGTGTTCCTCAGTTTTTGTGTAGGCAATGTGGGCGGAACAGTTGAGCAGCAGGTGGAGGGCGCCTTGAATGATATGAGCGGCAGGCTTGCTCAGGTAGGGCTAACTCTGGAGCATGTGGTTAAACTGGATATTCTTCTGCGGGATGTATGGGATATTCCTGTGATGGAGGCGGTGTTCAAGCGCAGATTCAAGGGAATGTACCCGGCCCGCAAAACCATTTCTACCGAATTCGCCCATCATGGCGGCCCCACCGGACTAAAGGTGCAGATGGACGCCATTGCATATGCGGGAACAGGAAAATCCGATTGAGTTCAGAATCCATGTTGCGCCGGAAGCCGCATAACGCTCATAATAAAGGGAACGAATGCGGTTGAAAGGATGACTATCCCTCCGTGAAAATTACAGCTATGAGTTTTAACCTGCGGGTCTGCCGGCTCCTGGATTTCCACCGGTCGTGGGTGTTCCGCCGGGAGAGCGCCGCCTTGGCCGTGGCCGCCCAAAAGCCTTGTCTGGTAGGCTTTCAGGAGCTGACCGGGCGTATGCTGGCGGAGCTGTCCCCGCTATTGCCGGAATACGGCTACGTGGGGACAGGGCGGAACAAGGATGGCGGCGGCGAGCACAATGCCATCTTCTACCACCGGAAACGGCTGGTTCCCCTGGAATGGGGCCAGCTGTGGCTTTCCCCGCAGCCCCAGGTCCCGGGCAGCATCGGCTGGGATGCGCGCTTCCCCCGCATATGCACCTGGGCCAAGCTGAAGCTTTTGAAGGATCCGGCGGTTACGATTCTTATGTACAATACCCATCTGGACCATATCGGACGGACCGCCAAACGCCAAGGCGCCTTGCTGGTCTGGCGGACCATCCGGGAGCATCAGGAGCGCTTCGGGCCTACTCCTGTGCTTTTGGCCGGGGACTTCAACGCGGGGCCCGAGCATCCGGTTATCCGTTTCCTCTCGGGAGAGGATGAGCTGGAGGGGGAGCGCAGCCCTTTGGCCAATGCCTTCGCCGACCCCCAGCATGCAGGCAAAACTCATCATGGCTTCCTGGGCGGCCGGCTGGGCAAACCTATCGATTATTTATTCGGCGGATTTGGCCTGCTGCCCTTGCACGGGGATGTGATCCGCTCCAAGTATAACGGACGGTATCCCTCCGACCATTATCCGGTCAGCGGCATATTCCGGGTGCAGCGGCTTACACCGAAGCCAATACAAACACCTTGACATTGCGCTTGACGCCGAATGTACGGGCTTCACCCACGTCATTCATGAATACGTCAATTTTGGACCCCTTAATGGCTGAACCGGTATCCTCCGCCTTGCGGATGCCTACCCCCTCAATATAAACGGTGGAGCCCAGCGGAATAACCTTGGGATCTACCGCTACCGTACGTCCTTCCTCCGCCCGTACACCGCTGTAGGTGATCCCGTATTCGGGATGGGAGGGGGTTTTTCCTGTGGATTCAGCGCCGGCTGTATAGGCGGTAAGGGTTGTGGAGAGGACCCGTTCAATCACCGGCTCCTTGCCTTCCAGAAGCGGTACAGGCATCTCGGGAATTTTGAGCTTTTGTCCGACATGGATAAAGTTGGCATTGGATATTCCGTTGTAGTCCTGTAGCATTGCTACAGAAGTGCCGAAGCTGCCGGCGATTTTGGAGAGCGTATCCCCTGAACTGACGACATAGGTTAAGTTTTCCACTTTTGGTGCCGGAGCCGCCGTTTCGTCAGCAATGGTTATCAGGTCTACAGAGTGAGCCTCCGCCGCGGCAGCCGGCACAATATGAACATCCCACTCCTCATCGCTGAGCAATTGGCGGGCATAAGCGCTTCCGCTGGGGGAGACAAGACTCAGGAGAAGCATCAGCAACAGAGTATAGCGCATGTGGCGTTTCATCGCATCCATCATCCTCCATGAATTGGTTTCCAGCGGAACACCGCCGGTATGAGATAATCTATGAATCTTGCAATGGCTAGCTGTATGATTACTAGCATGGCCGGATTTTACGCTTCTATACCTTCTCTACCAAAAAAAGATAGAGCCGCCCGGACAAGCAGCCATGGAATAGGGCTGAATGTCCGGACGGCTCTATATGGTTTACACAGATTGAAGAAGGACTAGGGTGGGTTTGAAAACTCCGAGGGGAGCAAATGTTAGCGAATTTTCGTTCATGGCAAGGCACTTGCCCGCAGGCGTACCGGGGGTACGTCAAGGGCAAGTAACGAAGTCAGGGGCGAAAAGGCGTTAATAGGTGCCCTCAAGCGAGTTTTCAGACACGCCCTAAACTGCAGCCCCCTCCAAAAAAAGCTCCACAATCGCTTCGGCGGATTCCCGTACGGACGGATACTGCTCCATCAGTACAGCACGGTTGCCCAGCATTAGCAGGGCGGAAAAGGAGAAGGCCAGGAAACTGGGGGAAAGAGGCTTCAGCTCCCCACGGCCGGCAGCCTCCCGGAAGGCCTCCGCCATGATGTGGTGGATCCGGCCCTCTGCGTGATGGATTTCCTGCACCTGCTCGGGGGAAAGCCGGGACTCCGCCTCCTTCAGCATGGTCATCAGATCAGGCCGGGTTTCGGCCAGATGTCCGGTGGCGATTTGAACCAGGCGCTCCTTCAGTGTTCCGGGGCCGGCCAGCATAAGGCGCGTTATATCGGCTGCACGACCCAACAAATGAACCACAGCTTGGGTAAACAGCACCGCTTTATTGGAATAATAGTAATAGATCGTCGCTTTGGTTACCTGGCAGTCGACTGCGATCTGCTCCAGAGAGATCTGCTCATAGCCCTTCTCCATAAACAGCCGCGCTGCCGCTTCCAGGAGCTGTGCCTCGATTCCGGCCTGCGGCTCCGGGCTTTTCGGCGGACGTCCGGGAGGACGTTTTCTTTTTTGATCCAAACCCTTCACTTCCCCTTGAATAATTAACCCGTCGGTATATATAATGGGATTGTTGTATTAATTATAAATAAAAGCAGCTTTGAAAGCTATAAGCCGCAATCGGCAAAGGAGCGTTGGTTCATGTCCAAGAAGCACTTATGGGAGCAATACGGCCGTACGGTAGCCGGGCCCCGCACCAAATGGGTAACCATTCTAATCTGGATTTTGCTGGCGGGCGGATTAAGCATGCTCTTGCCCTCAGCCAAAAGCCAGGAAAACAACAACGCGGCCAATCTGCCTGCGGACACACAATCTGTCGCAAGCGAGGCTTTAGCCGCACGGGAATTCCCGGGTGACGCCGGAGTACCCGCACTTTTGGTATGGCACCGCTCCGGCGGGATGCAGGATGGGGACCTGGCAGGCATCCAGAGTGTGACCCGCACATTGGAGCAGGCGCCTCTGACCCACCAGCTTGTGGTGCCGCCTCTGCACAAAATGCCGCCTCAGGCGCTGCGCAGCCAGCTGTCACAGGATCAGAGCACGCTGGTGCTGCCCGTCATTTTCCAAAAAGGGTCGGATACGGAGGCACTTAAAGCCGATCTGGAAACCCTGAAGGAAAAAACAGCAGCTCTCTTGGGCGCCGACCCCTTCGCCGCCAAAACCGACGGTGCGGAGCTGAGCGCCCGGGTATCCGGACCTGTCGGCATCCAGGTGGATGCGGTTGGACTGTTCAAAAGCGCGGACGTGTCCCTGTTGATCGGCACTGTGCTCCTGGTGCTGGTTATTCTGCTCCTGATTTACCGTTCGCCGATCCTCGCGTTGATCCCCATTGTGGGTGTCGGCTTTGCTTACGCAGTGGTCAATCCCCTTATCGGCTGGATTGCTTCCATGGGCTGGATCGAGGTGGACTCCCAGGCCATGTCTATTATGACGGTGCTCCTGTTCGGCGCCGGAACAGATTATTGCCTCTTCCTGATCGCCCGCTTCCGGCAGACGCTGAAGGAGGAAAAGGACAAGAGCAAGGCATTGCTTAACGCCATCAGCGATTCCTCGGGCGCCATTGCCATGAGCGGATTTACTGTCGTGCTTTCTCTTCTGGCGCTGCTTCTGGCCAAATACGGAGCGTATCACCGGTTTGCGGTGCCGTTCAGCCTGTCCATTCTGGTTATGGGCATTGCCAGCCTGACGCTGGTGCCCGCGCTGCTGGCTGTGCTCGGCCGGACCTCCTTCTATCCCTTCATCCCGCGGACCCGGGAGATGCAGGAGGAGAGGGCGGCCCGCACCGGCAAGCCCGTTCCGCCCGCACGGCATCCCCACCCGTACAGCAATATTTTCAGCGGCTGGATTGTCAGAAAGCCATGGACCGTTGCCTTATCTGCATTTATCCTGCTGGGGGTGCTCGCTTCCTTCGCGCCGCGCATCTCCTACACCTTTGATACCCTGTCTTCGTTTCCGGAGGACATGGAATCCCGCCAGGGCTTTGCGGTAATTGCCGAGCAGTTCAGCCCCGGTGAGCTCGCGCCTATTAAGGTGATGCTGGATACTGACGGCAAGCAGGTAGACGGTGCAGCGGCGCTGAAGGCACTGCCTTTCGTCAGCAAGGTGTCCGATCCGGTAGCGGGCAAAACAGACCCTACCCTCGTCGCTTATGATGTAGAACTGAACATGAACCCGTATTCGGCTGAGGCCATGGACACCATTCCGCAATTTTATACCGCCATGGAGAAGGCTTTGGGCGGTTCAGGCATAGGGGAGCCTGGTGACAAGGTGTGGATTTCCGGACAAACGGCCACCCAATATGATACCCGTGAGACGGGTGACCGGGATGCCTCGGTTATTATTCCGGCGGTCATAATATTGATTGCCCTGCTGCTGCTGGTGTACCTGCGGTCCATCATTGCAGTGGTGTATTTAATTGCCACCGTGCTCCTGTCCTATTTCTCGGCGTTGGGGCTGGGCTGGCTGGTCATTCATTATCTGTTGGGCGCCGACGCCATCCAGGGCTTCATTCCCGTCTATGCCTTCGTGTTCCTGGTGGCGCTGGGTGAGGACTACAACATCTTCATGATCTCCGGCATCTGGCAAAAAAGCCGCACCATGCCCCTCTCCCGTGCCATCCGGGAGGGCGTTATGGAAAGCGGCTCGGTTATCACTTCCGCAGGCCTGATTCTAGCCGGCACCTTTGCGGTTCTGGGCACCCTGCCCATTCAGATCCTGGTTCACTTCGGGATCATTACCGCCATCGGCGTGCTGCTGGATACCTTTGTGGTAAGACCGTTCCTGGTGCCTGCGCTGACCCGGATTCTCGGTAAGTGGGCCTTCTGGCCGGGGCGGTATACACCGATTCCCGAAGAGGAGCCGGCGCTCCAGAGCGGACGGGGTAAAGCTTAACCGCAGCTAGATACACCTTTTGCCGCGCGGGGGCATTGGCCTGCCGGAGGGAGCGGACGCTCCATGGCTCCGAACCAGCACGGCCCAAGCTGCCCAAATGCAAAAGTGCAGCTATTTTAGCCGGGAAGGCCTAAGTGGGAGCCACATTCTGCAAAAGTGCAGCTAATTCCGCTCCATAACCGGTTAATCGGACTTTCAACGGAAAATAACTGCACTTTTGCAGGCGGACCGGCGGCTCGAATCGCCTTGTCTGAAAATAACTGCACTTTTGCAGTTCGCCTATACTCCGGCTTCCTCCAAAAACTCCCCGACGATACGATCGTATTCGTCGGGGTTTTTCATATATGCCTCTGCATGGTCCGCATCCGGAGCCAGGTACAGCCGTTTCGTCCCCTGCTTCAGCCGGAACATCTCCTCGGTCATCCGCTTCTCGATGTAGCTGTCCTCCTGGCCGTGGATGAACAGCACCGGTGTAGCCGCCAACGGAAGACTGCGTATGGATTCCGCCATATCCAGCCGCGCACCGGTACGGAGCCGGCAGAGCAGCGCCACCAGCGGTATGGTGGGGGACACGGGAACTCCCGGATATTCTACCTTCAGCCGGTAGACCAGCTGCCCCATAATATCCGAGTAGGGGCAATCCGCAATGCAGAACCGCAGCCGCTCATCGGTGGCGGCATGCTGCAGCACGGTAGCGGCGCCCATGGATTCCCCGTGGGTGCCCACCACCGCGCCGGGGCCCATACGCCGGAACACCCAATCCACCCAGGCGCGCAGATCCTCTTTTTCATAGAAGCCGTACGTGGTGGAGGCTCCTCCGCTTTGACCATGCCGGCGGTGATCGTAAGCCAGCACATTATAGCCCCGTTTGCGGAACAGCTCCACATATTTGATGGAGGACAATCTGGAGCGGGTTACGCCATGTGCCAGGATCACGGTTTTATTGCTGTCCTCACCGCAGGGAATGAACCAGCCGGAGAGGGCATATCCATAGGGAGAGATGATTGTCACGTCCTCCTTGGGAAGCGCCTCCAGATAGGCCAAGTCCAGTACACCGCTGTCTGCTTCGAACCGGAGGATCCGCTCCGCATCCCAAACCTTGATCTGCACCACCTTGTCGGAAAAATGCCACAAGGCTACGCCAAACGCCACAGCTATCGCAGCCAGCGGCAGGGCAATCCATAACCACCACATCCAACAACACCCCGGAACCCTCAGATTTTTCGGCCGAATGCCGCAATATCTATATGATAGGTGCGGATGGAACCAAAAGCAACGGGTTCCATTATTCTGCAGAAGGGTGCTTTTGGGGCGCGGATTGGAGTATAATGGGTAGGATCAAGCATATGGAGAGGAAGGATTTGCAGTGGCAAACACACATGTGTATACCCGGCGCGAAGAGATCGCCAATGCCATTATCCATGGAATTGGCGCCTTGCTGAGTGTCGCGGCTTTGGTTCTGCTGGTGGTATTCGCCAGTATGGACGGCAGCGCCTGGCATGTGGTGAGCTTCACCATCTATGGCGTTACCATGCTTATTTTGTATACTTGCTCCACCCTGGTCCACAGCTTTCCCGAGGGTAAAGTCAAGGATCTGTTCGAGATTTTCGACCATTCCTCCATCTACCTGTTTATTGCCGGCACCTATACGCCGCTGTTGTTTAATGTGATCCGCGGACCCTTGGGCTGGACCCTGTTCGGCATCGTGTGGGGCATCGCACTGGCGGGTATCGCCTTTAAGGCCTTTTTTACCAAGCGGTTTCTGTTCACCTCTACCATTTTTTATATCGCCATGGGCTGGATCATTGTATTCGCTTGGAATACGCTGACCCATAACCTGGCGCAAGGCGGGGTTATTCTCCTGGTAGCCGGTGGATTATTCTATACCCTGGGCACCATCTTCTATGTGTGGCGCAGCTTTCCTTACCACCATGCCGTCTGGCATTTGTTTGTGCTGGGCGGGAGCATCTGCCATTTTTTTGCTATCATTGTGTACGTGCTGCCGTAGAGACTACTTTTCATTTATTCCTCTATCCAAAAGGAGCTGCAATCCCATGGCATTTATGGACTGTCATTTCTTCTCGGATTCCCTGGGCGTCTCGGCGTCCATGTATGTGATCCTGCCCCAGGTGGCCAAAAACCAGATCGGCATGGAATCCGCCGAGCGGGGCGGCAAACATCCCACGCTGTATCTGCTCCATGGTTTGTCCGACGACCACACGATCTGGATGCGGCGCACCTCCATTGAGCGGTATGCCTCCGCTTTGGGACTGGCGGTGGTGATGCCTGCGGTGAACCGGAGTTTCTATACCGACATGCCCAATGGCCACAAATACTGGCAGTTCGTCAGCGAGGAGCTGCCGGCCCTTGCCCGTTCCTTCTTCCACTTGTCGGATAAACGGGAGGATAACTATGTCGCCGGTTTGTCCATGGGAGGTTACGGGGCCATGAAGCTGGCCTTGACCCATCCCGACCGCTTCGCCGCCGCGGCCAGTCTGTCGGGGGTGATGGATGTGAAGTGGGCGGTTCAGGCCCATCCCGGCGATGAGTTCAAATGGCTGTTCGGAAATTACGGGGGAATTGACGGCACACCGGCGGATTTGTTCCAGCTGGCAACAGAGCTTGCCGCTTCCGGGAAGGAGCAGCCCAAGCTGTACCAGTTCTGCGGCACGGAGGACTTCCTGTACGACCCCAATATCCGGTTCCGCGACCATGTGCAGGAGAAGGGCCTGGAGCTTACCTACGCGGAAGGGCCTGGCGGCCATAGCTGGGAGATTTGGGATAACCGCATCCAGGATGTGCTGAAGTGGCTGCCCCTGCCGGAGAAACGCCTATGATCAAGTGGGACGGACATACCCATACCCGCTTTTGCAGGCACGGCAGCCCGGAACCACAGGAAAAATACATACAAGAGGCAGTGAAGCAGGGCTTCCAGCGCTATTCCATAACGGAGCATCCGCCTCTGCCCAAGGGGTGGATCGATAATCCGGCTCTGATGGAGGAGCTGGCCATGCCCCTGGCCGAGCTTCCGGCATATTTCCGCTATGTGCGGAAGATGAAGGAGCGTTATTCGGGGATTATCGATATTCCGGCAGGGCTGGAGGTGGATTACCTTCATGGCGCTGCTGCGTATTCCGAAGCGATGCTGGAGCCTTGGCTGAACATCCTGGAGGATATTGTCGTGTCGGTCCATTACCTGCCCGGTAAAGGCGGTATGCGCTGCATCGATTTTACGTCGGAGGATTTCCGCGAGGGGCTGCTTGACTACTACGGGACTATGAAAGCGGTGGCGGCGGAATATTACGATCATGTGGAGCTGGCAATCCAATGGGCCAAAACGGCAGGTCTGCCGGGCAGAGTACGCATCGGCCACATCAATCTGATCGAGAAATTCCAGAATGTGCTTCCGCCTCTAGAGGATGGCTTCATCCGCGGCAGGCTGGAGAAGCTGCTCCCCCTGCTGGCGGAAACAGGCTTCGGCCTCGATGTGAATACAGCCGGTCTCCGGGTAGGGACCTGCGGTAAGCCGTATGTGCCGGAGTGGTTTCTGAAGCAGTGCCGCGGGGCAGGAATTCCCCTTGTGTACGGCTCCGATTCCCACAAGCCGGAGCATGTAGGCTTCGGCTGGGAATGGTTTGAGCAGATTATGGGCGAGTAAATAGAACAGCAAGGGACTGTCCGACAAATCGGACGAAACCATACTTGGCAAGCTACACTCCCCTCCCGGTTTACACCCAAACATGAAATTTCATATATAAAATGGGCAAATCAGGCTGAAGTGATGGATTAAACACGATTTTTCAACTATAAATCGGGTTACTGGGTCGGAATGGGAAGATTTGATATGAAAAATCGAGTACAAAAGGGTATTTTATAACAATCAGGAAATTTGTATATGATTTTTCGAGTTTAGCTTCGCTGGTAAAAAGCTGCGCACAGAGTGTAGTGCCACCAAAGGCAGCAGCAGCTTGCGGAATAGAACCCCTCTGAACCCGCATCGGTGTCATAAAAAAACAAAAAGGCTCTCCTGCTGTTCATTCAGCCGGAGAGCTTTTTGTTATCCTTTGAGCATCTGGAACAAATAGGAGATTTCCGCAATCAGCGCCACCCGGCCGTTGCCCAGAATAGCGGCTCCGGCTACATAGGGGATTTTGCCCAGGTAGCTGCCCAACGTCTTAATCACAACCTCCTGATTGCCAAGAAGCTCATCCACCGCCAAGGCGATTTTCCTTTCGGCCGAACCGACAATCACAATGGGCTGATGCTTCTTCAGCTTGAGGGGGCGTTCATAATTCAGCACATCACTCAGCCAGACCAGGGGGATGGTTTCCTTGCGGATGACCAGTACACTCTGTCCCTGGATGGTTTTGATGTCCTTGTCCAACACCCGGACAATCTCCACGACGTTGGTCATCGGGATCATATAATCCCGTTGGGAGACCTTCACCTTCAATCCTGTAATAATAGCCAGTGTAAGGGGGAGGCGGATGGTGAAGCGGGTGCCTGTGCCGGGCCGGGAATCGATGTGGATCATCCCGTTCAGCCGTTCGATCTGGCTGCGGACAATATCCATGCCCACGCCGCGCCCGGACACCTCGCTGACCTGGGCGGCAGTGGAGAAGCCGGGGCGGAAGATCAGGTGAATGGCGTCCTGGTCCGACAGATGGGCTGCCTCCTCCTCCGTCACGATCCCCTTGCGCAGGGCCGATTCCAGAATGGCCTCCGGACGGATTCCGCCGCCGTCGTCCTCAACGGTAATAATCACTTGGTTGTCCTCATGGTATGAGTTTAAGCGTACCGTACCTTTCGCCGGTTTGCCGTTGACAAGTCGGATGTCCGCCATCTCAATGCCATGATCCACCGCATTGCGGAGCAGGTGGATCAGCGGGTCCCAGATTTCCTCAATCACGGTCCGGTCCAGCTCGGTTTCCATTCCGTCCAGCACCAGCTCGATTTCCTTGCCCAGCTTCTGGGACAGATCCCGGACCGTTCTCGGGAACCGCTGGAACAGATGCCGGATAGGCAGCATCCGCGCCTTCATCACACTGTCCTGGAGCTCTCCGACCGTTCGGGAAATATGGTCCGAAATATCCCCCAACCGCTCCACAAACTCCTCATTGCGGTGGGAACGCGTAACGGATTGCTTCAGCTGCGCCAGTGAGGTCTGGTCGATCAGCAGCTCCCCCACCAGGTTCATCAGATGCTCCAGCCGTTCTACACTAACCCGTATGGTCTGCGGGCCTTTATTCTGCTTCTCCTCCGCCGAGACCGGATGCTCTTTGGCAGCGGAGGCGGGGACAGAGGCTTTCGGCCCGCTGGAAGACTGCGGCTGATAAAGCTCCGCTGCGGCTGACTCCACATCGGAGTGGGCGCGCAAGCCGGCCGCCACTGTCTCCGCATTCTCCCGGGTGGCGAGAAGAAACACGGCGCGGCTGTAAGCTTCCTCCGCTTCATCATCGAATGCGGCTCCGGGCTCGGAGGCTGCCGGATCGGCATAGAGCACAGCGCCGAATCTTGCCTGCACATCCTGCATGATGAGGTAGTAGCGGGCGCCCTTCATGATACAGCCGGAGCTGAGGGACATCTGCACCTTTAGGATGCTGCACCCGGTTTCCCGGGCTTCCTCCAGCCGGAGGGACTGCTCCAGGGTCAGCCCGGTCAATTCCTTCAGCTCTTTTTTAGGGGTTTCCAAGGAAGGGGTATTGTCCACAAATTCCCGAAGCTTGACCAGCAGGAAGGCAATATCCGAAAAAGCCGATTCCCCCATATACTCGTCGCGCAAAAGCTTCAGATGGTCCAAGGCCTCGAACAGCAGATTCACCAGATTGCGGCCTGCCTGGAGCTTATTGCTGCGCACCATATCCAGCAGATGCTCCACCTCATGGGTGACGGATTTCATTTCATCAAAGCCCATGGCGGCGGATGAACCTTTAATGGTATGGGCGGTGCGGAAAATCGATTGGATGGTATCCGCGGACGTATCATGCTCCAAATGAAGCAGATAATGCTCCATACGCTCCAGCTGATCCACCATTTCTCCAATGAATGCTTCGCGGTAGGCTGAAAGATCCTCCATTATGCTGTGCCTCCCGTTTCCTTATTCCTGCAGAAGGACTTCATCCAGCTTCAGGATGCCGACCAAATGCTGTCCCCGGAGCCCTATGCCCGAAAAAAACGCACCGTTCACACTGCCCATCTGAACAGGCGGCGGCTGTACCTCCGGATATGTGGTCACCTTATTGACCTGATCGACTATAATGCCCACGGCTTCCTCCTGGTGATGGACAACCACAATCCGGGTGGCTTTGGTATAGGCCTCATCGGCCATCCCAAACATATTGCGCAGACTTACCACCGGAACCACCATTCCCCTCAGGTTGATGATTCCCTTTACATAAAATTTGGAGTGGGGCAAATCCGTAATCGCCTGCATTTTGATAATCTCGTGGATATCCTCAATCTTAATGGCGTAATTTTCGCCGCCCACTGTCATTTCGATATATTGGTCCTGCTGAACGGTAGCCATAAGCTCACACCCGAATCTGTTAGATTTTGAATTTGGACACGGAGACATTCAGCTCGTCGGCAAGATGTGCAAGGGATTGGCAGGTTGCAGCCGTTTCCTCCGAGGCCGCAGCCGTCTCTTCACTGGTGGCGGCGATGGCTTCCACCGATCTCATCACGCTGGAGGCCTGGGCGGCCTCTTCCTCACAGGCGGCGGCGATTTCATTTACCTTCTGGGAGGAGTTGTCCACGGTGCGGATAATGTTGCGGAAGGCTTCCTTCATCTCTTCGGATTGAGCAGCGCTTTCGGATACGGCGGAAACGCTTTGCCGTGTATTTTCCTGCATGGCCTTGATGATGGAGGTAATTTCCTTCGTAGCCTCGCTGCTCCGTTCGGCCAGCTTGCGGACCTCGTCGGCAACCACCGAGAAACCCCGGCCCTGGTCTCCTGCACGGGCGGCTTCAATTGCTGCATTGAGGGCCAAAAGATTGGTCTGGTCGGCAATATCGTCTATGACCTCGATAATAGCTCCGATTTTCCGGGAGTCCTCCTCCAACAGGCTCATGGAGGCATTCACATTCTGCATGCCGGAGGCGGAGGCTCGGACGATGCCTTCGCCCTGGTTGGCTGTTTGCACAGTGTTGTCCGCCAGCTCGGCCGCTTCCTCCGCGCTTTGGGCGGCAGAATTAATGGCAAGGGTGAGCTCTCTGAACATTGCGGAAATGGACTGGGCAGATTGCGCTTGAGTAGTGCTGCCGCTGGCGATTTCCTGGGTGCTGGCGGAGATTTGCTCCGAGGCGGCGGCCACACTTTGGGAGGACTGCATGATACCGCCGATCAGACTCCGCAGATTATAAATCATGGCATTGATGCTGTCGGCAAGCTGGCCGATTTCATCCTTGGTGTGAATATCGGCCTCGTCCCGCAAATCCCCTTGGGATACCCGGCCGACAAGGGTGACGATTTGATTCAGGGGTTTAGAAATCAGGCGTGAAATCACGTAACCCAGGAGGATGCTGATGATCAGAGCGGCCAACACCAGAGCTGCGGTTATATTCCGCGAATCAGTATAAGTTTGAAGGGAAGCATCGTTTGCTTTATCACCCAGCTCCACATTGACTTCCATAAGCTTATCCAACTGGTCGCGGATTTTGTTGCCCTCCACCGCCAAGGTAGTGCTCAGATACTGCTGGAATTCCGAAATATCGCTTTTGTAAGCCAACTCGATGCCGGTTTCCATCATTTTGTAATACGGCCCGATAAGGCTGTCCAGTTCCTTCAAAACGGCCAGCTCTTCCGGCGTTGTAGCCAATGGACGGTACACCTCAATTTGCTTCAGTACATTCTTGTTTAAGGCATCCACCTCGCTGTTCATGCGGTCTTTATCAGCCTTAGCGGTGGCAGTGGCGATATCCCGGGTCAGAACCCGCACGTTCAAAAAGGAGATTTGGGCTTCGGACAAGGTTTGGATGGACATCAGGTTATTATTGTACAGCTGCTTGCTGTTGTTGTTCATCAGACCCAGATTGCGGATGGAATACAATCCGACGATACCCACCACAATGGCGACAAGGACGAAGGCGGAGATTAGCTTAGTGGACGTTTTCCAATTCATGAACCATTTCATAGAGGCATGCTCCTTCATCAGGTGATTAGTGGTTGTGTTAAAATCCGGGCCGGGTTTCATCGATCATGGTGTAGTCTTATGTATGTGCCGCAGTGGGTGGAGAATGTATAAGCTGGAACCACCTCCATTTTTATCATTGTTAAAAAATTATAATGATTATATTTTGCATCATATCATGTAAGGTTTTGATTCGACAATATTCGATTGTATACAACAACACTTTATTTCGTTGGTAATTTTTACAACGAAATGTAATCGCTCCTGAGTGAGGGCCGCGGAAAAAATCAAAAACCCCGGAAAGCCTGCTTACAGGCGGTTCCGGGGCATAATTAAACCCTGACATAACTGTCAGGGCCAGGGGTTTTCTTCTAAAACTCCATCGGTACATCCGCTTCAACGGCATAATCGAAATCCTCAATGTCGAATACCTGCACAGGTATGGAGGCGTGAATCACCTTATCCACAAATTCCAGCTGATCTGTAAGAATAGGCAGCTTTTCTCTTAGAGACAGAAGAATCAGATCGGTCTCGATGGGATCAAACCTCTCCCCGTATTCGGCATTCTCCAGAGCATATACCACCGTCACGGTAACCCGCTGGTTCACAAGAAGACCAGGGCTTTTTTTCCATGGGGAAACCAAGGCGCGCTCAATTTTTTTCTTGTTCAAGGGCTCCTCGAAAAAGCCGATCAGGCCCTTAATGTATGTGCGCACATAGGTGTCATCCTCCTCCATAGACATAATAGGCTCGGGACTTTCCAACAAATCATAAAGCTCCATCAGGCTGGAGTAGGGCATTACATATTCAACCGGCTGAGCCGGCACCAGGAGCTGGCCGTATATCGCAAGCATAACCGCTTCAGCCACAAAACGCCTTTCCATACGCTGTCCTCCGCTTATTGCTCTTCCGTAATAGTCTGTCATGCTCTAATTATAGCAGGCTTCCGGGAGGAAGAGAACGGACATTCTTGTGCATTTCCTGGAAAACGGACAATGCAGGGCAGAAAAGAAAACGCTTCAGGCTTCTCCGTATTATTCCGCAGGATGCTTATGTTACAATAAAGAACAACAGGGTTTGAATGCGGAGGCGCTTATGGAATCTATTCGGGAAAATATACAGTACCAGCATCCATTTTTGGCGGTGAAAATTTTTGATGCCGTCCGTTCCTGCCAGCCGTACCAGAAGGTGACGCGCTGGCATTACCATAAAGAAATCGAGCTGATTCTGATGCTCCAGGGGCGCTACGGCTTTTATCTCAACGAAACCCCCGTTGTCCTGCAGCCCGGAGAGCTGATTCTTATCGGGTCTAATGAGCTGCACACGGATTATCCCTGCGACAACGGCTCTTATCTGGTGTTTCAATTTGATATCCAGGAGCATCTGGAAAACAGCGGTTTGCCTTATTACCGCTACTTTGCCGATCCTTCCGTCCCTCTTAGCAGGCTGAATTACATATTCCAGGAAAACCATGAGGTACGGCAGACGGTTGCCCGCTGCATCCAATCCATCAACGAGGAATTTCTGGCCAAGCAGGACGGCTACGAAATCGCCATCAGCATCCAGATCAAGCAGATCATTCTATCTTTGCTCCGCGCGGATTCACGGAAGGTCATCCCGTCCCGGGAGAATTCCGACATTATCCGGCTGCGTCCGGTTCTGGATTACATCGATATACACTTGAGCGACAAGCTCCAGGTGGAGGAAGCCTGCAAGCTGGCTAATATGAGCTACCATTATTTTGTGAAGTATTTCAAAAAAACCATGGGGATTTCCTTCGTGGATTATATTACCCTCAAAAAAATCAGGCGGGCCGAGCGGCTGCTGCTTACCAAGGATCTGAGCATTTCCCAGATCGGGGAAGAGGTGGGGATGTCCAACATGGCCCACTTCTACAAGATGTTCCGCAAATTCAAGGCATGCTCCCCTAATGAATTCCGCAAGAAGATGCTGTTTGATACGGCGGGCAGGCAGGAGGAGTTGAATCCACCGGAGGCTAAAGCACCACAAAGTTTCCAAAATTTTTCAGTGTGTCAATAGGTACCGGGGCATGAAGGAAATGACATAAATCGAGTCTGTTGCTCTATATTCGACAAGTACCCCCTCAATTTATAATGGGATTACGAAGACATCGACGACCCGGTTTTCCGATAAAGGCAAACCCGGCGAAAGCCGGTGACGCAAAGCTACAGGGGCTGCCCCGCTTAAGCGGAATGCCTGCCAGCTGCCGAACAGAAGATACCCTCAGGGGCACTCTTTCGGCCGGAAGAGTGCTCTTTCGATGACTTCGACATTATACCTAATGGAGGGTTCCACATGATGAAACGCACCCTGTCTCTGCTTCTTGCCGTCACCTTCCTCATTATGCTTCTTCCCCTCACCGCAGCAGCCGCCGAGGACGAGGTCCCCACGAAGGGCAAGGTAATCGCTGGCGTCAGCTTCCGGTCCCAGCCTTCAACCTCAAGTACGCTCTACCGGCTGCTCAAGAAAAACGAAACAGTTAAGGTCCTGGATGAAATAAACCCCTACTGGTACCGGATTGAGGATCAGAACGGCCAACAAGGTTTTGTCTCCGCCAGTGACAAATACATAGAGATCACCAGTAACGCAGAAGTCATTTACGGTGTGAATATGAGAAAAGCCCCTTCCACCTCAGGCGATGTTGTCCGTATGCTCACGAAGGGCGAAGAGCTGCTGGTTCTGGAGAAGGCCAATGACAGCTGGTTTAAAGTCAGAGATGCCGCAGGTGTCGAGGGGTATGCCAGCGCCGGCACCAAATACATAAAGCTGAATACCAACGTCTACAAAATGAAGCTGAGCAAGTCGGACCTGATTGAAGCCTTTATCGCTGAAGGCATGAAGTATATGGGCACGCCTTATGAGTTCGGCTCCACCCGGTTTGACATTACCACCTTTGACTGCTCTGACTTTGTGCTGCAGGCCTTCTGGAATGTGACCGCCACTGCCATTCCTGCCGACTCCCGCGGTCAGGCTGCATACGTCCAGGAGCTGGGCGGAATTGAGATGGATTGGAAGAATCTCAAACGCGGCGATCTGATGTTCTTTATGTCCTACGCCGGCTCCAAAGCCTCGGACTATGCCAATGTCAATCCCATGACCGAGGAAGTGACCCATGTGGCCATCTACCTGGGCGACGGCCAGATGCTGCATACCTATTCGCCCGAATCCGGCGGAGTGCGCATCGACACCATCGAGGGGAAAACCTGGGCATACCGCTACCTATACGGCGGAAGCTTTATCCGGTAATACTGTAAATATTTACTTGACGTATTCCGGGCATGTCTGATAAGATAACCTCACTTGAATAAACGGATCATTAGTTTTGCGAAGGACGCAAACTTGGGAATTTCCCCGGTTTGCGTCCTTTTTTTCGTCCGGCATAAAGGAGAGGGAGCGTTGACCAGAAGAAGAAATTTAGGCTACAGCCTTGTGGCGGGATTGCTGGCAGTGCTGTTGGTCTACGGTGTGTACATGATTTTAATCCGGCAGGTGGAGCTGCAGCAAACGGTGCGCATTGTAGCCCCGAAGGATTTTATTCCCGCCGGAACCCGGCTGGAGGCAGGGATGCTGGAACTGGTCACCGTTGTCAAAAGCGGGCTGCGTCCAGGCATGCTCGAGACGGTGGAGTCCGCTGTGGGCAAATGGGCGCTGGTTCCCCTGGGAACACGTGAGCCAATCCTGGATTGGAAGATAGACCGGTTTTCCCTGCTGCCCGCTCCCGGACAAGCCACCTTTCCCGTCCCCAAGGAATATGTGCTGTCCATTCCGGGAGGAATCCGGGCGGGGGACCAGGTGGCGGTTTATGCTACCGGCAAAAGCGGCACGGTCCGCCTGCTGGAGGAGGCGGTAACGGTGGCCTCCATCAAGTCCTCCGCCAATACGGAGGTGGATGATCCCAAGGAGCCGAGCATTATCGCCAAGGTGAATAACGACAAGGAGAAGCTGTATACCTCCCGTAGGGATGCCAATGGTAAGGCGGAGCAGCTGAATTTGAACCTGACCGAGGACCAATGGCGCGTGATCGACGAAGCCTGCGGAACGAAGCAGAACAAGCTGGTAATCGCCTTCCTGTCCGCATCCAAGCCGGAGGAGGAAGGAGGAGAGAAGCCATGAACGGAAACGGGAAGCTGATTGTGTTTACCGGCTCCACCCCCAATATCGGGACCACGGTAGTGGCCTTTGGCACTGCGGTCCTGCTGGCCCGGCTGTCAGGCGAACCGGTGGGGCATCTATGCCTGAATTTGAAAAGCTCAAAGCTGCACCATTATGCGGGTTTAGATCCTTGCCCACCCGGGGTGGACCAGATCCGGGCGGAAATGCGCTCCGGGGGATTGACCCCCGGTTTCCTGAAGTCCCGCATGGTACAGGTTAAGGGAGTACCAGGTGTTCACGTTCTGTTTGGCTCGCTCCAGCGGGAGCAGGCGGAGTTTTTTCAGCCGGAGGATATCAGCCATCTGCTGGACATCGCCACGCAGTGTTTTCCGCGATGTGTGGTGGAAGTCAATGCCTATTGGGATAACGCCGCCACGCTTGCAGCGCTGATGCAGGCGGATGAACGTATTCTGGTCACATCCACGGAGCTGGGGCATTTCCAGGAGGACGTAAACCGTGGCCTAAAGCAGATGGCCCCCATGTTCGGTGTGAGCTCCGAACAGTTCCTGCTGGCGGTCACACAGCATAACCGCAGCGACGGCCTGACCCCGCAGGATGCGGCCAAGGAAACGGGCATGCGTCTTGCGGCTGTGGTGAAGGCGGACCCGGAGCTCAGGCGGCTGCTGGGCCAGGGCAGGCTGGCTGAATATATCGGCGGCAATGATGGGATTACCCAGGCGCTTCTGTCCCTGTGCGCTGAGCTGGGGGTCTCCCCCAAGGAGCCGGCTTCTGGGGAAGGGATATGGGCTTTGCTCGGACGGCAAAGCCGGCTTTTCCTGGGAGGGCGGACCCCACGCAGGAACCAATGAATATGAGACTGCAGCCCATGCTGCGGTTCCCTATAAGGAGGTTAATATGGAACAACGGTTTTCAGTCCTCTCCTATGCGGACAAACGACGCCAACTGGAGGAGGAAAAAAGCCGCAGGAGCGGAGGCGGGTCTCCCGGCCAGGAAGGGGAGGACAGCTGGTTCCGGGTGTTGATGGACGAGATCCGCAAGGAGCTGGCGGCCCCCCGGGGGAAAACGGAGGAGGAGCGCCGGATCTACACGGATACCCTGAACAGGGCTGTCATCGGCTACGAGCCTGCCCGCCGGGCTATTATGGGCATGATTGTGGATCTTTTGGCCAAGAAAAGAATCCACCGCCCGCCGCCGCCCTCCACCCGGTACACCAGCCTCGCCGAGGCTGCTTTTGCGGAGGTGATCGGGTGGAATGTCCTGGACACGGTGCTCCGCAACAGGTCCGGGTTGGAGGAGATTCAGGTTATCGGCTAGCAGATTTTTGAGGTGCGGCAGGGAACCCCCGCTCCATCGCCGGTGAAGCTTCAATCCGCCAAGGAGCTGGAGCGTCTGCAGCAGAATCTGGTGCTGTTTAACGGCGACTCCCTCCATGTCCGCAAAAAATGGGCGGAGGTCACCCTGCTGGACGGGGCGCGGGTCACCATGACGGGCATGGGCTTTACCTCGTCTCCTACGCTGACTATCCGGTTTTATTCCCAAGCCCTGTTCGACCTGGAGGAATTGTCCCGGCCTGAAACCGGAACACTCCCGGAGGAGGTGGCGGAGCTAATGCGGATATTGGTGCGGGCCTCCTTCAATCTGGTGATTACCGGCTCCACCAATTCGGGCAAAACCACCCTTATCAAGGCGCTGATCCGGGAGATGCCGGACCATGAGCGGCTGGTAACCATCGAATCCCGGTACGAGCTGCGGATCAAGCGGGACTTTCCGCAAAAGAATTGTGTGGAATACGAAATCAACGAGGATGATCCCCGGCATGACGGCGCACAGGCGTTTAAGCTGGCTCTCCGGCAATCCCCCAAACGGATCATCCATGCGGAAATCCGTGATCAGGATGCCGCTCTGTATGTCCGGGCCTGCACCCGGGGCCATGAGGGCAGCATGACCACCGTCCATGCCAGTGCCCTGGAGGATGCGCCGGACGCCATAGCGGATATGTGCCTGATGGAGAACCGGGCTATGGAGCCGGCCAGGCTGGTCCGGCGGATTGCCCAATATGTCACCCAGATCGGAATCGAGATGGCGTTGGTTAACGGGAAACGCCGGATTACCCGTATCGGTGAGTTTTCCTTTGCCGAAGGGGCTGTTACGGTCAGCGATTGGGTCCGGTACGATCCCGCTGCCGGGAGTTGGCAGTACCCGCTTGGGCTGTCCCAACGGTCCAGGGAGCGAATCCGGCAGGCCGACCCGGAGGGGTATGCCAAGCTGGAGCGGCTCCGGGAGAAGGGAGGAATGAACCGGTGCTTCTGACCATCCTGCAGGGTTCGCTTTCGCTCTTATTGTTTATGCTGCTGTTCATTACGCTGCGGCGTCTTGCGCTGGTTGTAGGAAACCGGCATGCCGCCCGTTCGCGGCTGTCCTCCGGCAAAGAAAAAATTGCCGCAGAACGGTTCTTCCACCGGCTCCCCTTCCGTCGGCATCTTCAGGACATGATGGAGGTGACCCGCTTCTTCCCGTCTGTAAGCGCCTTTGTCACCTGTTGTTTGCTTCTGTTATTGACTGGGATCATTCTGGGCGTGTTTTTCTTCCAGAGTCTGAAAGGAGTGGCGGTGTTGGGGCCGGTCTGCGGAATTGCACCATACCTGGTACTCAGGATGAAGCTGCTTTCCCGGCAGCTCCGCACCCGGCTGCAGTTTTTACCTGCCGCCGAGGTGTTTTACCAGCAGCTTTTGCTGACGGAGCATCCCAATCTCCGCAATGTGCTGCAGGCTGTAATTGCCGAGGACCGGCTGGCCTATTCCGTGAAGCCCAGCTTCCAGCAGCTGCAGCGGAATCTTTCGGCAGGCAGGGAGCCGGAGGATGCTCTGCGTATTTTTGAGCTGGAGCATGGACATATCTGGGCCCATTATTTCGCCAATCTGATGCGGCTGGGTCTGCAGGAGGGCTTGAATATGGCCTCGGGCTTGAAGGAGCTCATCGATGATATGCGCCGGGCCCAGCTTTTTGATCAGCGTGCCCGGAACCGTCTATTGGAGATCCGGCTGGCCAGCTTTTCACCCGCATTTTTTCTGGCGCTGTTTATGGGTGTAAACCTGAAGCTCAACTATGAAAATTCTGTCCGCTTTTACTTTTACAGCTCCGAGGGCAAAAACATGCTCCTTAATGCGGTTGTGCTGATGTTCGGCTCGCTTTTGATGGGGATTTATTTGTCCATCAGGCGTGTGTAAGAGACTGCGAGGAAATAAAGTACCGCTAATTTGCTGGCAAAACTCCCAAAACCGTGGAGATTTTGTCAGCAAAAGCGGGTACTAATTTCCTCGCAGCTCCTAAGGAGGAGGAACATGGAACAGTTTACGATGTATGGCGTGCTGGCGGGGCTGCTTATGCTGCTGGCATGCACCTGCCATGCTGCCCTCCTGTATTTACTGAAAGGGATATCCAGACCTGCCCGGGTTATGCGCTTCCGCGCCCGTTCGGGGAGCGGACCTCAATCTGAACCCCCGGATTGGCTAGCCCTGCTGCTGGGGATTAGGCCGGGACGGGACGGGAATGAACGGGATGCGGAGCGGAGGCAGCTGTTGGCGGCTGCGGGCTTGCGGATACATCCGGTATGGTACCGTTTGGGAAGAAGGGCGGCGTTGGGGGCTACTCTCCTGCTTTTGCTGGCGGTGTGGTTTTTGCGGGATGTGGTGGCACAGCTCTTGAGTATATCCCCCTACGCGGTTATGGCTGTGCTGGCCGGACTGCTGTTCTGTCTGTGGCTGGACCGCCCGTTTCTGGAGCAATTACAGAAGCGGAGAGCCAATTTTATTATGGAGGAGATTTACGCCGTTTCCCGGCAGCTTCTGTACTTTGCCGCTTCTCCTCTTCCCCTGCACGGGAAGCTGATGCGCTGCATGACGTATACCCGTCTGATCAGGCAGGATTGGCAGCTTTTACTTAATGAGTGGTATCAGGATGCGGAAACGGCGATCGAACACTTCCGGCTCCGGTTAGGGACGGAGGAGGGACACGGATTTGCCGAAACGCTGAATTATTTAAGACTGTACGATAACGAAGCTTATTATCACCTGCTCAGACGGCGGGTGGATGATTGCAAGGAGCGTTTGGAGCTCCTGCGGGACAGCCGCAAGGAATCGGCTTCGTATGCGCTGTTCGTCATCGCGGCCCTTCCCATCATGTACACCTTTCAAATCTTTATATACCCCTGGGTTCAGGAAGGACAGCGATTGTTTCAGGGTTTGAATTAAGACCATATACCCGTAATGAATGGAGAGGATTTTCATGCGCAATATTTTGATGACCGTTATGTTGTTAATCGTGGTTGTGGTGATGTTCACCACAGTAATCACCGCGCCGTCTACCGGCACCAAGGCCGTAATTGAGGGCAAGGGTTCGTCCATTAACTCGCAGATTACCTCCTTGATATCGCCGTGATGAGCAGAGGGGAAGGGTTCGTGTTATGAAGGAACTGCTGGTTGTGCTGCTGCTGACAGCGGTAATTGTACTGATCTACCAGGCATCCATTGGAGGTCCTGACGGGATGGAAAGCCGGGTGCGGGATGGAGGGGGCAGGGTTCATCCCGTTATTGAACGGCTGAACCCTTGATACGATGAAGCAAATATTGGTGTTTCTGCTGTTTTCGCTGATGCTGGTGTGGCTGATGTTTTCCCCTGTTTACCGCCATATTCTTATTCTCCGCCAAGCCATGCTGCAGAAGGAAACGGATTATCTCCTGGAGGTGGGAGCCAGCGGCGCCCACGGGTACATAGACGGCACCATGCTGGAGGCTTCCCGGGAACGGCTGGTCCAGGTGGGGTTTAACCGGGATGAGCTGACTTATACGGTAACGGCCCAATCCGGACGGGACCCCATGGACCCGGACCGTCCTCTTCCCCGGGGGGAGGGCCTCCGGCTGGTCATTACTTATCCCTACGGCAATCTGTTCGGCATCGACCGGCTTCTTGGTATCAGCTCCCCGGGAAGCTCGGACCGGATGGGAGCGGTTGGGATGAAAATGAGCGAATATGTGCCATGAACAAGCTTCTGCTGTTTATTTTGCTGGTTGCGTTCTGCATGGCATTGTTTGCGCTGCAGGCCGATGAGGAATTAGCCATGCACCAGTATTTTGATCTGAAGCACGGGGTTAACCGGGCTGCCCATGCGGGAGCCCAAGCCGTGGACAAGACGCTGCTGGCGCAGGGTAGGGTGGATCTGGACAAGAATGCGGCCAGGGAGACGGCCCTTCTGTACCTGCGGGAGAATCTACGGCTGGATGAAGGGCTGGTGCCCTTGCCGGACACTTTCCTGCAGGGGCAGGTATCGGTGCTGGCACTGGAGGTGATCGGGACGGAGCAAACTTTTCCGTACCGGTACGAGCAGCCTGCTTATAACTATGCCGTGACCTTGAACCGGCCCGGTGTTGTGATGATTATTGAGGTCCGGTATCCCCGGATGTACAATGTATTAAAGCCTGTATATTGGACGGTAAAAAGCAGTGCCGAGCTGGTGCTGTAAGCTTCGAGGCAGCCCACCGCCAGTTAAACTGGGGAGGGGGCTGTTTTTCATTTAGTTTGCGGCATGAACGATCTCTGTTTGGCAATCGTATTATAGTCGAATTACCGCGGGTTCAAGAAAGCAGGTGATATTCTTGCAGGACGGCGAGGAAAGCAGGCTCATTGAGCAGGCCGGGCGCGAAGACAAACAAGCAATGCAAATCCTGCTTCAGACTCACTATACCTTTTTGGTTAAATATCTGGTTAAAATCACCCTGCAGCCTTATCTGGCGGAGGATCTGGCGCAGGAAACCATGCTTCGCTGCATGGAGAAAATCCGGCTGTACAACGGGAAATCCCGATTTTCCACCTGGATGATGACCATCGCCTCCCGGTTATTCATCGATTATACCCGCAAGCAAAAAAGGGAACGGTTTCTGCTGGAGCAGGAGCAAGCCGTACGTAAGCTGAAGTGGCAGGCGCAGCAGATGGAGGAAACCGGTACGGAAATTTGGGAGGCCCTTGCCGCACTGGATGAGGAGCATCGGGTGTCTGTTATATTGAAGCATTATTACGGATATGCCTACGAGGAAATCGGGGAAATTCTCGGGATTCCCGCAGGTACGGTGAAGTCCAGGGTCCATAACGGAGTAAAGGCCTTGCGAAAGGAGCTGGAAGCATGAATAAGGACGAAAATCTTTCTGCGGAGAAGGAGGAGCAGCAGCTGGCGGAGCTCCTGCGCTCCGGTCTGGATGCATTGGAACGGACGGTTTCCATAACCGAGCCGGACTCCGCTGCCTTCGCTGCGCGGCTGGAAGAGCAGCGGCGTATGCTGCGCAAACGGTTCGTGGGAGATTTGCTGCTTTTTTTGGCTGCCGCCTGCTCACTCCTTGGTGTAATGGGGCTTATGCTGTTTAAGATGCCGATGCTGTTTATGGTGTTGTATGGGGCAGGCTTTTTACTCCCGGCTATCCTGGCCTATAAGGAAAAAGAAAAGGAAAGGGTGAGGGAAGGATGACGGATGCACAAGTTTGGGCTATTATACTCGCATTGCCGATTCTGATCGCACAAGCGCTGTATCTTTTTATCGATGCCCGCAAAAGAGGCCGTTTCCCTTGGTTATGGGGGCTTTGGGGACTGATCCACGCCCCGCTTCCTTTAATTGTGTATTATTTCACCGTCCGCAGAACAGGGCGGCGCACATAGGAGTAGAGCAAGCGCCCTCCTTACGGGAGCGGCGCTTTTTTTGTGCGAATCTTTCAATTGGACACAACCGGATTTTTCTAGTAACATAAGAAGCAAATTCATAGGCTACTAGACTGTGCGCGGTTAATCCGGGCCAGGCAAAGGAGGAGTCGGTATGCTGCCATTGGGTCAAAAGGTATTTATTGTCGCCGACAGCTTTGAACAAAACCTGCCTATTGGAGAGCACGGATACATCATTGCGTATGACCGGAATCCGGATAATGTATTCGAATATGTGGTTCGCGTGCCCAAAACGAATAAGCATTTTTTCGTGACGGGCAGTGATATAGAGACCGAGGAACTGCTGCTTTCCCAGGAGGCGGAGCGGATTGAGCGGGAGGCGCTGATCGATTTTGCGTTGGCTACTCATAATGAAGCGTTATTCCGCCGGCTGATGAACGGTGACCCGGAGGAGAATCCCCCTGCAGATGGCGATAGCAACAAGGAAGTCATCAGCAGAGAGGATTTTATCCGCCAGGTGGGGCTGAAGGCCTGGATTTAAGATTGTTTGATGGGTTGAGCCGTTCCCGGAGATGGGGGCGGCTTTTTATTTTTCGGCTGGGGGGGTGGGCAACTGGTAGAGGACTCGGAGCTAGGACTGAAAATCTAACGGACACAGAAGCCGTTATTATGCCGAAAATGGCGGTGCTGGAATTCTAACGGAGGCAGGAGCCTTTATTTGAGCTGACGGGAGGCAAAATGGGTGGTTTGGGGGAAATAGCGTCTTCTGGCGCCGTTAGAAATAGGAAAAGCCGTTTTTGTGGCAAATAGCGGCGCTGGCCGCCGTTAGAATGGACCATACTGGTGGAGACTGGGAAGAGGCTTAACTAAGGTAACCATGGGGCTGGCGGAAGTTTTGGAAATCGGCAATTGAGTTCATTTTTCCGGTAGGCTATAATGGAATGAAGTATTTTGGAGAAAAATGGGGTGCAGTGATGAGCATAACTGTAAAAGATGTGGAGCATGTCGCCGCTTTGGCCAGATTGGAGCTGACTGAGGAGGAGAAGGACGTGTATGCCGGCCAGCTGAACGCCATCCTGAAGTATGCAGAGCAGCTGAATGCCCTGGATACGGAGGGTGTGGAGCCGACCAGCCATGCGGTGCCTCTTTTTAACGTCATGCGGGAGGACACAGTGAAGCCTTCGATTCCCGTAGAGGTCGCTATGCTGAACGCGCCGGAGGAAGAGGACGGCCAATTCAAGGTTCCGGCGGTTTTGGAATAAGGAGAAGAATTTCCGCTCCGCGAAATTAGCGGAGGTTTAATGTAGCTTATGCTTACGATGCAGGCTTTCTTTACAGAAAGCCCTTAGGAGGGTTACACGTGTCATTGTTTGATTTGCGATTGCAGGAAGTGCATGACAAGCTTACGGGCGGGGAATTGTCCGTCACTGATCTGGTGGACGCCTCTTACCAGCGGATTGCCCATGTGGAGCCCCAGGTTTCCGCTTTTCTTCATCTATATGAAGAGGATGCCCGGGCACAGGCTGCCGTGCTGGACAAGCAGCTGAAGAACGGCGGCGACCGGGGACTGCTGTTTGGTCTGCCCGCAGGCATTAAGGACAACATGACCGCGGTGGGTACACTGACCACCTGCGCCAGCAAATTCCTGGCCAACTACCAGTCTATCTATGATTCGACGGCCGTGTCCAAGCTGGAGAACGCCCAAGCTGTACTGGTGGGCAAAACCAACATGGACGAGTTCGCCATGGGCGGCTCCAACGAAAACTCCGGGTTCCATCCCACCTATAATCCTTGGAATACAGCCTATGTGCCCGGCGGCTCCAGCGGCGGTTCGGCAGCTGCCGTAGCCGCAGGCGAGGTTTATTTCTCCCTGGGCTCCGATACCGGCGGTTCCATCCGGCAGCCAGCCTCCTATTGCGGCATTGTGGGATTAAAGCCTACCTACGGCCTGGTATCCCGTTATGGTCTGGTGGCCTTTGCCTCCTCCCTGGATCAAATCGGTCCCTTGACCAAAAATGTAGAGGACGCCGCCTACGTGCTCCAGGCCATTGCAGGACATGACGGGCAGGACTCCACCTCGCTCAACGTGGAGATTCCCGACTATATTTCCGCGCTGACGGGAGATGTGAAGGGGCTGCGCATTGCCGTGCCTAAGGAGTATCTGGGAGCCGGTGTGGATCCGGCCGTGAAGGAATCGGTGCTGGCTGCCCTTAAGGTATACGAAAGCCTGGGCGCTGTGTGGGAAGAGGTCTCTCTGCCCCATACAGAATACGCCGTTGCCACGTATTATCTGCTGGCTTCCTCGGAGGCCTCCTCTAACCTGGCCCGTTATGATGGTGTCCGCTACGGCGTCCGCGCCGAGAATGCCGAGAATTTGCTGGATCTGTACAAGAAGTCCCGCAGTCAAGGCTTCGGCGCCGAAGTGAAGCGCCGGATTATGCTGGGCACCTACGCATTGAGCTCCGGTTATTATGACGCCTTCTACTTGAAGGCGCAGAAGGTCCGGACCCTGATCCGTCAGGACTTCGAGAAGGTGTTCCAAAATTACGACGTGATTATCGGGCCCACGGCTCCGACAACCGCCTTCCCCATCGGGGCGCAGGTGGACGACCCGCTGACCATGTATCTTAACGATATCCTCACCATTCCGGTGAACCTGGCGGGCATTCCCGCCATCAGCATTCCCTGCGGCCACAGCGGCGGCTTGCCGGTAGGCCTGCAGATTATCGGCAAGGCGCTGGATGAGGCAACCGTATTGCGCGCCGCCCATGCCTTTGAGCAGAATACCGCTTATCACACCCTGCGTCCTTCCCTGGCCGCCGACATCAAGGAGGCAACCGTATGACCACCACATCCGCAACCCGGTATGAAACCGTCATTGGCCTTGAGGTCCATGTGGAGCTGCATACCGCAACCAAGATTTTCTGCGGCTGCGCCACCTCCTTCGGCGCCGAGCCCAATACCCGCACCTGCCCCGTCTGCCTGGGACATCCCGGCGTGCTGCCGGTGCTGAACCGCCAGGCGGTGGAGTATGCCATGAAGGCGGCAATGGCCTTGAACTGCCAGATCGCCTCTGTCAGCAAATTCGACCGGAAGAATTATTTTTATCCCGACCTGCCCAAGGCCTATCAGATTTCGCAATTTGACAAGCCTATCGGCGAACACGGGTATATCGATATTGAAGTGAACGGTGTGGAAAAGCGCATCGGCATTACCCGGGTTCACCTGGAGGAGGATGCCTGCAAGCTGAATCACGTGGACGGCGGTTATGCCTCTCTCGTCGATATTAACCGGGGGGGGACTCCTCTGATTGAGATCGTCTCCGAGCCGGACCTGCGCTCCCCGGAGGAAGCCAGAGCTTATCTGGAGAAAATCCGCACTATTATGCAGTATTGCGAAGTGTCCGACGTGAAGATGGAGGAGGGCTCCCTGCGCTGCGACGCCAACGTAAGCCTTCGCCCTTACGGCCAGGAGCAGTTCGGCACCAAAGCAGAATTGAAGAACATGAACTCCTTCCGCGGTGTGCAGAAGGGGCTGGAATACGAGGAAATCCGTCAGGCGGAGGTGCTCCGTTCCGGCGGCAAAATCGTTCAGGAAACCCGGCGTTATGATGACGCCCAAGGCAAAACCTTCTCCATGCGGAGCAAGGAGGAGGCCCATGATTACCGGTATTTCCCGGACCCGGATTTGGTGACCCTGCATATTGACGATGCATGGAAGGACCGTGTCCGCGGCAGCATTCCCGAGCTTCCGGATTCCCGGAAGGCCCGTTATACGGCAGAGCTGGGACTGTCCGGCTACGATGCCGAGGTGATTACCGCCTCCAAGAGCTTGGCTGATCTTTTTGAGGAAAGTCTCCAATACACCACCGATGCCAAAGCAGCCGTCAACTGGATTATGGGCGACCTGCTGGGTTACCTGAACGCCAACGGATTGGACCCTGCCCAAACGAAGGTAACGGGAAAAAGCCTCGGAAGCATGATTTCCCTGATTGAAAAGGGAACCATCAGCGGCAAAATCGCCAAAACCGTCTTCAAGGGCATGCTGGAAACCGGCAAGGATCCGGAAAAGATCGTAGAGGAGCAAGGGCTGGTCCAAATCAGCGACGAAGGGGCTATTAAATCCATCGTTGAGCAGGTCGTGGCGGACAATCCTCAATCCGTGGCGGATTTCAAGGCCGGCAAGGAAAAGGCCATCGGCTTCCTGGTAGGCCAGGTAATGAAGGCCTCCAAGGGCAAGGCTAACCCGGCTTTGGCCAACAAGCTTATTCTTGAGGTATTAAGCAACAGCTGACAGGAGTGAAGACGCATGGTCCGGCTTATCGATTTGGACAATACCCAAGAGATGCTGGAGCTCCTTGCCCTTCAGGCGGCTGCATACAACAAAGAGGCGGAATTGGTCGGCCTGGCCGACATTCCGCCTCTTTTGCAATCCCCGCAGTCCGTGCGGGCTTCGGGAGAGGTCTATTATGGTTTCTTCACGGAGGAAGGGCTGGCCGGCGCGGTTTCACTGAAGCGGGAGCAGCCCTCTCTGCTGGCGGCTCCGCCCGGGCCGGAGCGGCTGCATATCTGCCGCATGATGGTCCAGCCGGGCATGTTCCGCCGCGGCATTGCATCGGCCCTGCTGCGCCGTGTGCTGGAGCTTGCCGCCGCCGATGGGCTGGACACCGCCGTGTTGGCGGTGTCCATCAATGAGCCGGCTATGGCCCTGTACGGCCGCTTTGGCTTTGAGACCATCCGGCAGCATCCCGCCATCGGCGGGCTTACGCTGAACGAGATGGTCGCGAAGCCCGCCGTACAGGCAGCGCCCGGAGATGCCGGCGGCAGCCTATAAAGCCACTGTGTACCCCTCGAAGGACACCGGGCTTTCATTGATGGTCCGCAGCTTTACGGACCCGCCCGTTGAGATGTCCAGCCGGAGCTCCGTGCCGTCTGCAAGTGTTTTGCCGGTAAATTGAAGGACTCCGTCCATGCTGCTGAACTGGCCCTCTTGCGCTTGGCTGCTTGCCGCGGCAGCCACCTCGGTCAAGCTGCCCCATCCGCGGGCTGAAGCGGTCCCGGCGGTAAAGGCCTCCACAGCCACGCCGTTTGCGCCGCCTTCGGACCTGACTTCGATGCAGCTCCGCTCTTCATTTTCCACACAGGTATAAGGATTCATAATATGCACCACCAGATAAACATCACCCACCAATCCGGCCATCTGCCGGTCGCCGAACAGCCAATCCCCTTTTGGCAGCACACCAAGGATCAGCTCGGCTTCCATGGGCTCTTCAGATGGTGCAAACAAGGACACTGCCGCATTGCGGTGTAACAGTACCTGGGACAGACCGCCCTCATGCCGATAATCCCCTTCGGAAAACCCGTTGCCGGGCCGGAAAAAATACGCCTTATTAACGCTTCCGTCCCGGTTTGCGGGCAGGGTCACGTCCCAACGGTGCTGCTCGTTATCAAACTCCGTTGCACGTTCCCACACACCGCCTACAGCGAAGTCCGGAGTCATAAATGTATAGCTGTGCAAGCAGCCCTCCGCCAGATTTTGCGGATGAATCGGAATCAGGCGCCGCACCTCCCGCACATCGGTTCTGGCTGCTGCTTCAAAGGTGATTTCCTTCGTAGAGGGCGATGCAGGCAAAATCCCCGCTGCCTCAAGGCGCGCAATGGACTCAGGCAAAGGAAAGTCCCCATATTCCACATAATCCAGCAGTGTGTTGCGGTCAGCCGGGATATCATGGCCCAAACCGCGGGAGTGGGGGCCGGCCCATGCTCCCTTCAGGTAAGTAAGGGACCGCACTTCCCACAGGTAATCAAGCATATTATGGAGAAGCTGAAGCGTATCCGCATCCTTGGCCAGCGCACGGGCACAGGAGAAGGACTGGACCCAATGCCAAAACCAGGGCATAGCACTGTATTCCCTCATACCATTAGCTTGGATGGTTTCCAGCAGCAGACGCAAATTGGCCTGTCCTTCCGCCGCCAATGCCTCATCCCGAAACAGCTCGCCCCAAATGATCTGTTGGGCGATGTATTTGGATTCATGGTGGTTAAAATATTCTACCGGCTTCCGGTAATAATCCCCCATATAGGCATGCCGCATAGCTTCCTCGAAGGCGCTCCGCAGCTCAATGCCCATTCTCGCCCCGAAGGAATGATGATACCAGGCAATCAGCGAACCCAACAGCTCGACGGGCAAGGTATGGGGGGACGCCGAAAAGGGGTCATTCCCCAGATTCAACGGCCAATGCCCGTACATAGGAGCATCTGGCTCTTTTATTTGAAGCTTCAGCACTAAGAGCAGTATTTCTTCGCCAAGCCGGGCTCCCTGATCCTTGGGGAAAGATACGGTTACTTCCGGATCTGTGCTTGCAGCGTACAGATGCATGGCATAATACAGGTTGTCCCGCATATCCCGGTGAAACCAGAAGCCGCTTTCCAGGCGGGGCAGATGAAAGGCCGTTTCGGCGGCAAAAACCAGCACTTCTTGGCGGCGCTCTATATGATTGGTCACGTTAAATGGCACACTCCATTCGTGGAAATCTGATTAATTGAAACCTTTAAACTAGAGTGTAGGCTACTTTTGGACTGTGAGCAACAAAAAAATTGCCGGTCTGTTTTTATTCCCGGTCCCCCTTGCTATAATATAGCTTTACAATGAAATGCAAACCATCTGCGAACAGGAGCTGAAGCGCCATGAGTCCCTGGCATCTTGATCCGATTTACATGGCCGGACGGCTGATGCTCGCCCTTATACTGGGCGGGCTTATAGGTTTCGAACGGGAGCGCAACAGCAGTGCTGCAGGCTTCCGCACTCATATTCTGGTATGCCTCGGATCGGCATTAATCATGCTGCTGTCCGCCCACGGCTTTCCCGAATTCGCCAAGCAGCCCGGCGTCAACATGGACCCGGCCAGATTGGCGGCGCAAGTCATCAGCGGGATTGGTTTTTTGGGTGCGGGCACTATCCTGCGCAACGGGCTTTCCATCACCGGTCTGACCACGGCCGCTTCCTTGTGGGTGGTTGCCGCCATTGGTTTGGCTGCAGGCGCAGGATTTTATTTTCCGGCGATCCTCAGCACTATTATGGTGCTTCTCAGTCTGTGGATGCTGAATGCGGTAGAAAAGCGGTTCTTCAGCTCCAAGCGGGTTTATCTGCTGAAAATCCATGCGACCCGCACACATGGGGTTCTTAATGAGATTTCATCTCTTCTGGAGCGTCAGGGTGTGGTAATCATCCGCTTGTCCACGGAGGAAGATGACCGCAACGAAAATGAAGTGGATCTGCGGGTCACCATGTCCGTCAAGCTGCCCAAGGGCATGAAGGCGCTGCTTCTTGCGGATGAAATCCGGGAGCTGAAGTTTATTACCGGAGTGTATGTGGAATACGGAGCGTAAGCGATTCCCCCAAAAGTGAAGCAAATGCTTCGAAGCTTATTCCGATTACTTTTGGGGAGCCCCCGATAACCAGACCCCGGAAAACACTTTTTTAAAAAAAATTTGATTTAATGAAGGGATTGCCGGAAATCCGGCGTCTAATAGAATGATGTAAAAAACATGGCCGCGGCAGGGGAAGGTGAGTGCATGGAGCAGCTGACGGATGAACAACTGATTGAGCGGGTCCGTCAGGGCAGCATGGACGCCTTCGCCGCTTTGGTGGACCGCCACAAAAACGGCGTTTTCCAATTTATCCGCTGCCGGGTGGAGATCCGGGAAACGGCTGAGGACTTGGCTCAGGAGGTTTTTCTGAAGCTGTACCGGCATCTGCCGGACTTCCGGGGAGATGCCCGATTCACCACCTGGCTTTATGGCCTAACCCTTAATACGGTGCGGGATCATCTCCGCATGAAGAAGAGGCGCCCCGTTACAACGGTGCTGGAAACGCTGAAGGGATGGTTCACCGATTCTCGGGAGGAGCCTGAGGCGGAGGCTGTACGGTCCGAGGAGCGTCAAACCGTAGCGGGCATCCTGGCCGGGTTACCGCCCAAATACCGGGAGGTGCTGGTGCTTTACCACTACAGGCAAATGGCTTTGTCGGAAGTCGCCCTGCTTTTGCAAATCCCGGTGAAAACCGCAGAAACCCGCCTGTATCGGGGGAAGCAGCTTCTCAAAGAACGATGGCTGGAGGTGGATCAACATGAAGACAGTGCATCCCAACGACGGACAGCTCGAACAGTACCGGAAGCAAAGGCTGATTCCTGAGCAAAAGCAGCATATTTCCGCACATGTTGAGGTTTGCCCGTTGTGCTCCCGCCGCGTAAGGGACATGGAAAGGCTGGAGCTTCTTCTCGACAGCGCTACCGCGGAATCTCTCCCTGACGATTTTACCTCCAAGCTGATAGCCAGGCTGGAGGCGGAACAGCGGACATCCGGAACGGTCCAGCCAGTGCCGGTAAAGCGGAGAATGATCCTGCGATCCGAAATCGTGAACATCATGGTTGCAGCTGCCGCTACGTATCTGTTTGTGGCCAGCGGCGCATTAAAGGTTGTGGTGGCGCTGAATCAAGCCTCATTGGAAATCCATGTGTTTAGCAGACTGGGGACAGCCTTTCAGGTTGTAGGCCAGTGGTTTGGAAGCTTCAATTAAACGGTGAATACATATCAAGAGGAGGATAAAACATGGATTTTCCAGAGCAAAGCGGACCCGCGTATACCGGGGGACGCACTTATTTCGACGAGGGTATCCCAGTGGGCAAGCAGGCACAGGAGCCTTTTGGTTATCCCAACATGGGGTATCCGGGTATGGACCCGTTTTTGAACCTGCCCTTGAAACGGAAGTTCCTTGCGGGGCTGTTTTCCTTTTTTGTCCCCGGCACGGGGCACTTTTATTTGGGCTTGATGCAAAAGGGCCTGTTGATCATGCTGATGTTTATTTTCAACATTGCCGCCATGGTGTTCGCCACGGAAGCCAACAACTTCAGCGGGAATACCTATTTGCCGCTGGTTGTGGTTCTGGGCTGTTTAATTCCGGTAACGTATTTCTATAGTCTGTTCGACGCGCTGCAATCCACTGACCAGGTGAACGCCTACCGCAAGGCTGTGCGTGCAGGGCATATTCCGCCTTCACCTGCGGGTACCGATGCACTGGGCAAGCAAATTCATGCCGGGGTGTTTGGGATTGGCTTCATGGGAATCGGCGTGGTGCTGTTTCTGGTTTCCGCCAAACCGGCCTGGCTGGAGGACCTGTTCAAGATTATGGGGTCTTATGTAGGCGCGGTGCTGCTGATCGGTGTGGGGCTTTTGCTGTTTTTGAATGAGTCCAAAAAAAGATAAGTCATTGATCGGGACCGGTTACAGGTGAAGGATGGGAAGGAGATGGAATCATGCTGAAGGTGGGACGGTATACAGCGGCGCTTCTGCTTTTGTCGGTGGGCCTGCTCCTTTTGCTGGATCAAACCCGGGGCACCGGATATATGGCATTGCTCTTGGATTGGTGGCCGGTACTCTTAATTACGCTTGGTGTTGAATATCTGCTGTTTAATTTTATCTACCGCAAAAAAGAAACGTCCTTCCGGCTGGATTGGGGCGGCCTGGTTTTATCCGTGCTGATTTCGGCCGTGGTGGTAGGGATCACCCAGGCTGACCGTCTGCCTAAGGATTGGCTGGGGAATTTGAATTTCAATATCAGTACCCTGAATTTGTCCTTTTCCTCCGAAAGCGGGTACAGCTTCAATAAACCCGAGCAGGCCATTCCCCTCCCCAAGGGAGTAGAGCGGATAGAACTGGAGAATCCCAACGGAAGTGTGGAAATCCGCGGCGGCGATGTAAAGGACATGATCATCCAGGCTGTAGTGTGGGTGGATAAAGTGGATGAAACAGAAGCTGCCCGGATTGCAGAGGAATCCACCATTGATTATTCCGGGGGCAGCACCTTCAAGATTATGACCAACGCCAAGGAGTATACAGGCGGGTTCCCTAATAAGCGCAAGCCTCGGGTCAATTTGCAGGTTACGGTACCGGAGGCCATTAAGGCGGATTATCACCTGAAGCTTCTGAACGGCAAGGTCATTGCGGAGCATGTGCCGGTAAAAGAAGTGTTGATTGTGAGAACCACCAACGGAGCGATTACGGTAGCGGACATTGACGGGAACATTACGGCAGATACCACCAACGGAGCGGTGGATGTTTCGGATATCGGGGGAGATGCCTCGGTGGAAACAACCAATGGAGTCGTGACGGCTATGGCTGTGGGCGGAAAGCTGGAGGTGGATACCACCAACGGAGCGGTGAAGGTGCAACGGGTTCAAGGGGATGCGGATATCGAGACACTGAACGGCAAAATTACGGTTGTGGATGCGGAGGCGGGCATTAAGGCCAATGCCACTAATGGAACCATCTCCATTACTGTCGGCAAAGTTGGCGGGGACTACACCCTCAAAAATACCACCAGCTCCATCGAGCTGCATATTCCTGCTATGGCCGACGTACAAGTCAAAGGCTCCACCTCGTACGGCTCCATCAACACGAACCTGCCTCTGACTGTAGAAGGCAAAAAAATCACCGGAATATTAGGCACTGGCCTGCATCAAATCAAAATTGACACGAACAATAAAATTTACGTTAACAGTTTAGACTAATTTGCCTGTCCAATAGCTTTACAGATTGGTGAACGTCGTTGACAATCACTTTTCGCCACCCGTACAATGAGTTTAACATAGTAATGACTCTTGACAAATACTTGTTAGGTGGTGAAAGTATGAATTATCGTTTTGAACAGGCCCTGGATAAATTAAAAACAACCGGGGTACGGATGACCCCTCAACGGCATGCCATTCTTTCTTTTTTATTGGATTCTACCGCTCATCCTACAGCAGATGATATCTACAAGGCGCTTGAAGAGCGTTTTCCCAGCATGAGTGTCGCAACGGTCTACAATAACCTCAAGGTGTTTATTGAAGCCGGTCTGGTTATGGAGCTGACCTATGGCGATGATTCCAGCCGGTTTGACGCCAATATGGACCATCATTATCATGCCCAATGCGAGAATTGCGGCAAAATGGTGGACTTCATGTACCCCCCCCTCTCCGCAGTCGAAGAAATGGCCGCGGCATCTACAGGTTTTGTCGTTCACGGGCACCGTTTTGAGGTTCACGGGCTGTGCAAGGAATGTGCGAATCCTACCAAACACTGATTTTGTGTGACTTCTTTTTGTCGGATCGTGTAGTATAATAGACATGCCGCTGTTTTTCCAATAAGCGGGGCATGTCTTTTTTGTTAACCATTATAGGAAGGATGTGACCGAAACGTTTTGAGATCCGCCAGACGTCTGTCCGCCAGAGGACTGCTCCGGACCTTTGCGCTGTTGTTATTTGCCGCCGCGCTTGCCGGTGCTGCCGCTTATTATTGGCATGTATATTGGCCCAGCAGCCAGCATAGAGACTATACCTTCAACGAGCCGGGCAATCCCGTATTCTATAAAGGCGAGGAGCTTAAGCCGTCCGCCAAAGGCAGCGGTGACGGGCTGAAGCTTCCTTTCGAGCTGATTCGGACTATAATCGATCCTACTATTCATTATGAAGCGGAGAGCCAGTCCGTTATTGTTACCACGGCCAATAAAGTGATCCGGCTGAAGACCAGCCAGTTAACCGGCACCATTAATGAGAAACCCTTCAAGCTTCAATTTCCCGTTGAAAAAGAAGGAGATACCGTATATGTGCCCATCGAGCCTCTCAAGGAGCTGTACCCCATTGAGCTAAGGCAGTCATCCGATACGGGCGCTGTCATCGTTCATAAGAAGGGGGACGCTATCGCGTGGGCTTCCGCCAAGCAGAAAGGGGATAAACCCGATGAAACCCGTGCACTGCGGGCCGGACCTACGGTAAAGGCGGATATTTATACCGATGTGCCCCAGGGTGAGCGGGTGATGATCTGGAAGGATGCGGGGGACTGGTTTTTCGTTCAGTTGGAAAACGGTTATACCGGCTATATGCGTAAGCAGGACCTGACCTTGGAGCAGCCGGAGGTGCTGCCGGAGCCTGCCAAACCGGAAACCCCGTATGTGCCATGGAAGCCTGTAGGCGGCAAAATCAATTTAACCTGGCAGCAGGTGTATAACAAAACTCCCGACCCCACCAAGTATGGACCTATGCCGGGTCTGAATGTGATTAGTCCTCAATGGTTTATGCTGGCCGACGACAGCGGGACCATCAAGCAAACCGCGGACAGCTCCTTTATGCAGTGGGCGCGGAGCCAGAATTTGCAGGTATGGGCGCTGTTCAACAACGGTTTTGATCCTAAACGGACGTCAGAGGCCTTGTCCACCTACGACAAGCGTATGAATATGATCCGCCAGATTGTGTCCTTCGTCCAGCTTTACAAGCTTCAGGGCATCAATGTGGATTTCGAAAATGTCTATCTCAAAGACAAGGCCGTTTTTGTCCAATTTATCCGTGAGCTTACACCCTTTTTGCATGAGCAGGGGGCGGTGGTATCGGTGGATGTAACGGTGAAGGACGGCTCCGAAACCTATTCCCTGTTCCTGGACCGCAGAGCCTTGGCGGAGTCGGTGGATTATATGATGGTCATGACCTACGACGAGCACTGGGGATCAAGCCCTGTAGCGGGCTCTGTGGCCTCTCTGCCGTGGGTGGAGAAGGGAATTGTACAGATTATGAAGGAGGACGACGTTCCTGCTTCCAAGCTGCTGTTAGGCGTACCGTATTACACCCGGATCTGGACAGAGAAAACCAAGGACGGCAAAACCACCGTCACCTCCAAGGCTGTTGGCATGGAATCGATTGACAAGCTGCTGGCAGAGAAAAAGCTGAAGCCTACCCTGGATGAGGCATCCGGCCAAAATTATGTGGAGTACAAGGAAGACAGCAGCACCACCGTGAAGATCTGGATCGAGGATGAGGTATCCATGAAGAAGCGGATAGAGCTGGTAAAAACCTATGATCTGGCGGGAGTAGCCTCCTGGAGCCGCGGGCAGGAGAAAGCAAGCATTTGGCCGCTGATTAAGGAGACGCTGGAGAAACGGCCATAATTCTTATTGTTTTACCGTTTAGTACGGGCTGGGGATTTTCCTCGGCCCGTTTTTTATTGTAATGAAACAGGATCATGAAAAAATTTTGCGAACATGTGATCTTAAGGAGGAAAAGGTTAATCCCGCGTAGAATAAACATGTGTAAAAGCGTGCGGCTTGCCATTGGCGGTTTGCCGGTTGCATACGGACGGATTGCATGAATGGGGGAACACATGAATGAACGCCCAGATCCTTACTCAAAAAGAGCAGCTTGTTGCCGGTCTTTCACAATTGCGCGGCTTGCTGGGAATTGTGGCTTTATGGAATGCCAGCGGCTTTTCCGTGCTGACAGAGGGCAATGATCTGCTCCTGATTGTCGTACTGGAGGATGAGAGCCCTGCTTCGTCCACGTATCACTATATTCAGGACGGTATTCGCATCCAGGAACGGCGGTTGTCCAAAGGCCACATTGAACACTTGCTGGCCATGCGTGATGACCGGGCGGTTACGCGTCTGATTATAGAGGGAGACATCTGGGTGGACCGGGACGACTATCTGGAGGGTATCCGCGCCTCCTTCCTGAAGTATCCCGCACTGCTTAAACAGCAGAAGCTTCTGAGCGAGTTTTCCTTATTCCTGAAGCGCTCGCTGCAATGCAAGGAGTTTATCTTCGCCGATGAGATATTGGATGCTTACGGCAGCCTGCTGCGGGCCATTCATCATTGGGGACGGATTACGCTTATTGAAGAGGATGTTCTTCCCGAAATCACCATGTGGCAGCAGATCCGCGGACGCAACCCCGAGGTGTACAAGCTGTACGAGGAATTGACGGAGAGCCCGGAAACCTTGAAGCAGCGTGTGGAGCTGGTTCTTTTGGCCTGCGAATTTTCCGTCATGTCCAAAATGGAAGATTGCTGTGCCCTCCTGATCGGGATTCTGGAGGAGGCAGAGAAGCCCATAAGCGTTCAGGAGCTGCTGGCACATCCTTTCCTGAAGGGCATGTCTACGGCGAATATTCCCCTCATGTTAAACAAGCTGGCGCGCAAATCCATCATTAAGGAAGTAGCCGTTCCGGCGGAGGAAGAGCTGTTTTCCCTGGAAATTCATTATAGGGTTTTTAAGGATTCAAATTAAATATTGTCGAACCCCTTGACTTATCCTGTCTGTATATGTTAAACTAATTTTCGCCGCTGAGACAAGAAACACAGCGGATGAGCAAAAGAAGCAAGGCAAGCAAGAAATTAAAAAATAATGCTTGCAAAGATGCATGGCAATGTGGTATATTAAAAAAGTCGCCTCTTGAAGAAGAGAACGACGAAGAAACAAACGAGCTCCTTGAAAACTGAACA
>JAEWIS010000060.1 GCA_023386955.1 Bacillota bacterium | reverse complement strand
TGTTCAGTTTTCAAGGAGCTCGTTTGTTTCTTCGTCGTTCTCTTCTTCAAGAGGCGACTTTTTTAATATACCACATTGCCATGCATCTTTGCAAGCATTATTTTTTAATTTCTTGCTTGCCTTGCTTTTCCATCCTTCCGCTGCACGGCTTGTCTCAGCGGCGGAATTTGATAATAACATAGAATTCAACAGGAATGCAACACTTTTTTTTCAAATTCGAGCTTATCCGATAAGAGTCAGCTTCAAAGCCACCAGCAGAGCCAGCCCCGGAACGCCCAGAACCCCGATGGTGGACAGCGTATACGCATTAATCGGCACCTGGAACATGTACCGCTGCCCTACCCAGTTTACAGCATACAGAAGAAGCGCTGCGGCGATGACGTGCAGGCCCAGCGTCTTCAACCAGGCGCCCGCACTGCTGTTGCGCAGTACGAGCAGCACCAGCGAAGAAAGAGATAATAGAAATACCGCCCACCAAAGATATTCCATCCTCTACCTCCTCCTGTCAGAAACCGGCTGCCTGGCCCCTGCCTTTTTTGGTTGCTTCTTTTCCCTTGCCGGTTAAGACATGCATGTGCTGAGCCTGAGTTGCCACCAGCAGACCATCCTCCCACTGCATCAGCTTGGCTTGCCGCAAAAGCATAATATAGCGTTTTTCCGCCGCTTCCAGAGCAAAGATGGCATAATCAATCTGATCCTTTTCCACCACCCACTCCAGCCGTTGTTGAGCCGTTGTCCATTCCAGATGGGCTTTGCGAATCTCCTGGTGCATCCCCACCTTATCCAGAAACCTGGGTTCTTCCAACCTTTTCTGCACCTTGCCCTTCCATACTGGAAAAAATCCCATACAAAACCTCTCCTTTCCGGTGAACCGGCATGTCCTTCTTTCTAGATATATGGCAATCTCAAGAAAGTTTAGAACCGAAACCTGTCCAAGAAAGGCACTAACTGCAGAATTGTTTTAACCATAAAAAAAGAAGACCCTCCGGTCTTCTTAAAAAAACTTAATCAAAACAGTATACCGCTACAGCTCCCGGCGTCCTTCCAGAGCTTTGGTCAACGTTACTTCGTCGGCGTACTCCAGATCTCCCCCTACTGGGAGTCCGTGGGCAATCCGCGTCACCTTGATCCCGAAGGGGCGGACCAGCCGCGAAAGATACATCGCCGTTGCCTCCCCCTCAATATTGGGATTAGTGGCGAGGATCAGCTCCTGCACCTTGTCGTCACCCAGACGTTTCAGGAGCTCGGCAATATAGATATCATCCGGCCCGATTCCCTCCATTGGGGAGATGGCGCCGTGCAGCACGTGGTAATAACCGTGGAACTCCTTGGTGCGCTCCATGGCCACCAGATCCTTGGATTCCTGGACTACACAAATCACAGAGCCGTCCCGGGTTTTATCTTGGCAGACCCTGCACGGGTCCACATCCGTAATATTGCAGCAGGAGGAGCAATAATGGAGGTTGCGCTTCACATTCACCAGCGCCTTGGCAAATTCCAGGACCTCCTCCTCCTTCATATTCAATACAAAGAAGGCCAGGCGTCCGGCCGTTTTGGGGCCGATACCCGGAAGGCGGGTAAAAGAGTCAATCAGTTTCGCTAAAGGTTCCGGGTAAAACAAGCCAGCAGCCCCTTCTTTTATTAAAATAGTCCTGCACGTTCAGCCCGCGCAGGCAATTGATTAGAACAAACCAGGGATCTTCATGCCGCCGGTGAACTTGCCCATATCCTTGTTCGCCAGCTCGTCGGCTTGATTCAGGGCGTCATTCACAGCTGTCAGAACCAGATCCTGCAGCATTTCTACATCCTCCGGATCAACCGCCTCCGGCTTAATGGCAATAGAAACAATCTTCTTTTGGCCATTGGCTACAACCGTCACAACTCCGCCGGCAGTGCCCTCTACCGTCTTGGAGGCAAGCTCCTCCTGGGCCTTCATCATTTGCTCCTGCATCTTCTTCACTTGCTTCATCATTTGGTTCATGTTATTCATATCGTTCGCTCCTTTATACAAATAGGTCTTTGATGAATTCTCTAACGGGGGCTCCCCCAAAAGTAATCGGAATAAGCTGCGAAGCCCTCTCTTCACATTTGGGGGATGATCCTGTCAGTCTTCCCTGATCCGGACAAGATCCTCGCCGAACAGCTTAACCGCCTCCTGCACCCATTCGCCTTCCGCCGGCGGGGAGGACTCCTGCTCCAGCTTCAGCTCCTCGGGCTGTGCCTGTCCGGCGCCTGAGGATTGGACTTCCTTCCACTCGTTCATCATTACTGTAGCCAACCGTGCAGGCTGACCCAACACCTGACCCAGCACCTGTTCGATCACCTGCTTGTTGGCAGGTTTTTCGGTCGTTTCCCGGTGCATCGGGCTTTTGAAGGCAACCAGCACCTGATCGTCCTGGCAGGCCACGGGCTCCCCATCCACAAGCCAGGCATGAACGGTAATACGCGCTTCCTTCACTCCTGACAGCACCTGGCTCCACTTGGCTGCAACCTGCTTGAAGAAGGGGGACTGCCCTTCCTTCACAAAGCCGTCCAGCTTGATGGTGGACCTGCGGACAGCCGGAGCAGAGGCACGCCCACCGGGAGCCTGGCCGGGGGCACGGTTCGCCGCCGGCTGCGGGCTGGCGGCCGCAGGCGGATTCCGCATGAGCCCGGCCAGCTGTTCTTCCAGTTGGCCAATCCGCCGCTTCAAGAGCTGCAGCTCCTCTTGGCCGACCGATCCCCCGGCTCCGGCCGCAGAGGCCATAGCCGGCGGCAACTCTGCCTGGCGGGTTGAGGCTTCACCGGCCGAGGCCAAGGTGCACAGCTTCAGCACTGCCACCTCAAACAGCGTCTGCGGCTGGGTGGAATATTTCATCTCGTTCTGGAAATGGTTCAGCACTTCCATAATGGCAAACAGGCGGTCCGCAGAGAAGGTCTCCGCCATGGTCTTAAACCTGGGAATATCCAGCACCCGTTCCGTCACGGTCTGGGAGCCGGGAACCATTTTGATCATCAGAATATCGCGGAAATAAAGCAGCAGGTTCTCCATGCAGCGGTCTGCGCTTTTACCTTCCTGCATCAGCAGGCTGATCCAGCTCAGGGCTTGACCGCTGTCTCCTTCGCGGATATGGGCGGCCAGCTCGGCGAACCGTTCGCCGGCAATCCCTCCGGTCATGGCAACGGCATCGTCATAGCTGATGGCATTGCCTGTAAAGGAGATAATCTGATCCAGCAGGCTCAACGCGTCACGCATGCCCCCTTCGGACAGGCGGGCAATGTATTGGGCCGCTTCCACCTGGAGATCCACACCCTCCTCGCGGCATACCTCGAGAAGACGTCCGACCTCCTCCTCCAGCGGAATCCTCCGGAAATCAAAGCGCTGGCACCGGGAAATGATCGTCGCCGGAATGCGGTGCGGCTCGGTGGTCGCCAGGATGAACATCACATTGGGAGGCGGCTCCTCCAGTGTTTTGAGGAGGGCATTAAAAGCCTCAGTGGTGAGCATATGGACCTCATCAATGATATATACCTTATGCCGGACTTCGGTGTAGGCAAAAATCATCTTATCCCGGAGATTGCGGATCTCATCGATCCCCCGGTTGGAGGCGGCGTCAATTTCCAGGACCCCGATTTCCGAACCTTCCGTGATGGCCAGGCAGGAGGGGCAGGTATTACACGGCTCCTCGCCGGGACCCTGGCGGCAGTTGACGGCTTTGGCCAGCAGCTTGGCAATGGTGGTTTTGCCTGTGCCGCGGGGGCCGTTGAACAAATAAGCGTGGGAGAGTCTGCTCTCTTTCAGCGAATTCTGCAGAGTACGGATAATATGCTGCTGTCCCACCACATCCCCGAAAAGCTGGGGCCTCCACGTGCGGTACAACGCTTTATGAGCCATGATTTCCTCTCCGTTTCCGTAAGCGGCTCCGGTTCTTCCAAACAACCGGGCCCCGCAGTCATTCGTTTCAACATTATATCACAGGAGACGCCACTTCTTCCAGAAAGCATCCGCCAATGGCCCGTTTCCCCCTATGCCAAAGAAGACCGGCTCATCCCAATGGCGGCCGGCCTCCCTTTTTAAGAAGAGATAATGCTTACAATTATGTATTCAACCAAATATTTACATATCTATGGTATAGGTATGCTGACCGTAAAGGTTGTGCCGAAGCCTTTGGAGGACACACGGATAATACCGCCGATATCATGAATAATCCGCTGGCAGACGGATAAGCCCAGTCCTGTCCCGTTGGGTTTGGTGGTAAAGAAGGGGTCGAAGATTTTGTCCACTACAAAATGGGGGATACCCGGTCCGGTATCGTGGATTTCGATGTGGAGCTTGTTCTCCTGCAGATCCCGTTTGACCTGAACAGTCAGGACCCCTTCTCCGGACATGGCTTCAATCCCGTTTTTGCTGATGTTCAGAAAAACCTGCTTCAGCATTTCCCGGTCGGCAATCACACGGGGAAGCTCCTCCGTCACAATCTGCTGCACAGTAATGTTGTGGAGGGTGGCCTCACTATGGATAATCGGCATGATCTCCTTCAGCACCAACGGAATATCCACCAGCTCGTAGTTGACGTTTTTGCGCTTGCCCAGCAGCAGAAATTCATTCACCAGTTCATTGATCCGGTCAATCTCCATCAGCATAATCTCGGTGTAGCTTTTTTCCTTGTCCATCTCCCGCTCCACAAAGGTATTGCGGAACATCTGCAGGAACCCTTTGATGGATGTTAGCGGATTGCGGATCTCGTGGGCTGTGCCTGCTGCAATTTGGCCAATCATGGAGAGCCGGTCGTTGCGCTGCACCTGCTCCTCCAAAGAGCGCAGATTGGTCACATCCTTGAAGGTCACGTATCCGCCCTGAACACCTCCCGCGTGATCCCGCAGAATATTGGAATCCACCAGAAGCTCATAACGTTCGTTGTTGTTGGTCCAGGACAAGGCATGATTGCGGTACAGTACCCCCTCGAAGATGCCCTTCGGCATGGGCTGATGATCCTCCGGAAGCTCGCGGAACATATCCGACAAGGGTCTGTTGATAACCTTGCCCCGCTCAATGCCGAATATCCGGCAGGCCATGTCGCTGATGTCGATAAGCTTGTAATCCGTGTCAAACAACAGCACACCCAGGTTGATATCCTGCAGGAGAGTTCCTGCAAATTGCTGCAGCAGATTCAAGTCCTCACCGGGCTTCAAATCATGCAGGTGCAGCATGGTGTATTCCTCTCCGTTCGTTCCTCTGAACCTCCCCTGGAAAAACCGGCTCGATATCATCCTTCCCGCATAATCCCGAAGCAGAAGCAGCTGGCCTTGGTCATAGTCCAAGCCCTCCGGCAGGAACGACTTTTCCATGAAGCTGCTGACATCCTCTCCAAAGATCTGGTTCTGTGTATACCCCGTCAGCTCAAGGAATACCCGGTTGCAGCAGTACAGGCAGTTGTTTCCGTCAATTACGGCTACGGCATGCTTATACAATTGATCTAGGTAATGCTGGATTTTCTCCTCTGATATGGCATAGTAAATCAAGGCCTCTTGCATAAGATCGTACACCCCCCTGCTATATGGACAGCAGCTAAGCCAGATTCATCACGTTCGGAGATTAACAATTTATAGAGTTCTCCTAATAATGACAATTTCCTCCTATTGGCAATAAAATTTTAGAAAGTCCTGATTAAATAATAAAAAAGCACCCCTCAACGGAGTGCTTATCATGTCTGAATGTAAAAATAAGTACCGTGCACCTGTCCTCGGGCAGGCAATCCGGGCGGAACATCTGTCGTTGGCTCGGGCTAGGCTACCCTCCGGCACATGGACCCTCTTGCTTACGGCTGCTTCCTTCCGGACCTGACCGGGTTCACAAGTATCCATTGCGGAGGACCCGGCCGTCAACACTACGTGCAGACGTCAGACCCCACATTACAAGACCTCAAAACAGGAATTCAACCCCGCTGTAGCGGACTGCGGGTTACAGGGCACCGCTACCTCCCCGTCTAGCACGGTATTGATAAGTATAGCGGATTCGCGGGATGAACGCAACCATCCGCAGAAATTGGCGCATTTATTAAAAAACATGATTCTTTTCCACGGATACCCTGACGTCATACTGGGGCAGCAAACGCCCCAACAGCTCTTGGGCGCTCTTGCGGATTTGCATGGATTCTTCTATATCCAGCTGCTTGCCCAGATGGAGCGTAATGTACGCGGTAAGCCCATTAAACAGGACCGATGAGTCGGTAACCCCGGGGATACGGGCGATGGCTTCCTTTAAGATTTTTGCATCCGAGGCGTAAGTGCCGGTGGGCAAGGAAGCGGCAGAACCGGTGGAAGCAGCATCAACAGGAGCGGCCCCGCGGCTGTAAACCCGGACACCCTCATCACCGGAAACGGCACCGCAAGCGCTTAACCATCCGGCAGCCAAAAGACCACAGCAGAAGGCGGGCAACAATGGTTTCAACATAAAAAAACACCTCCACAGGGCTTAGCTTAGCCCCGGGAGATGTCCTTATTCGTTCCAACCGCAGGTAATAAGCGGAAGGCTTAGATGCCGTATTTCTTTTTGAACTTATCCACACGACCGCCAACGTCGATAAACTTCTGCTTGCCGGTGTAGAAAGGATGGCAGTTGGAGCAGATTTCGACGCGAAGAGCTTGCTTCACGGAGCCGGATTCGAAGGTGTTACCGCATGCGCAGGTCACCGTGGCTGCATAATACTTCGGATGAATCGCTTCTTTCATGATCATTCACCTCTTTCTGCCCTGGTTCCTCATAAGGGGAGTGTCCACGAACCAGAGTTAAATTGACACATAGCGGTATTGTAGCATAGACCCGTTTGGGAAAGCAATACTTTTTGCGGACAAGCCTGCAGACACACTCACAATATTTATTTTGACAGTTACTATCATTTGATATATTATGTCAATATTAAACCGAAAGGGATGGTACTAATGGTTTTGAAAAACAACAGCAGGTGGTGGGTGCTCTTCTCCCTTAGCCTGGGATTGATGGCGGTCAGCCTGGATACGACTGTACTGAATGTGGCATTGCCCACTTTGGCAGTAGAGCTTCAAGCCTCAACCAGCCAGCTGCAGTGGATTCTGGATGCGTATAACTTGATTCTGGCCGTAGTGCTGCTGCCGGCAGGAATGCTGGGCGACAGGTATGGCCGGAAGAAGCTTCTTCTTGGTGCACTTCTCCTGTTCGGAGCAGCCTCGGCCGCCTGCGCTGCTTCAGGTACAGCCGGTATGCTGATTGGCATGCGTGCTTTTCTGGGAATAGGGGCCGCTTTTCTGATTCCCCTCTCCATCTCCGTGCTTCCGGTGCTGTTTAAAGGAGAGGAGAGAACCCGGGCCATGATGATCTGGATGACAGTAAATATGCTGGGTATCCCTCTTGGCCCTCTTGTCGGCGGTTATTTGTTGAAGCATTACCATTGGAGCTCCGTATTCCTCATCAATCTCCCTCTAATCGCAATCGCCCTCACCGCCGTCGCTCTCCTGATGCCCGAATCCCACAGCGAACACCGGCCTAAGCTTGATGCGGGCGGGATCATTTTCTCCAGTACGGGATTGGGCGCCATTACCTTCGGCTTTATCCGGGCCGGCGAACAGGGCTGGAGCGACCATGCAGCCTGGCTGGCTATTGCAGGAGGCATTCTGCTGCTTATTGTGCTGTTTTTGTGGGAACGCAAGGCTACAGAACCCTTGGTTGATTTCTCCATGTTCCGATCGAGGAGCTTTACCTGGGGAACGCTGCTGGCTACAGGCGTTACCTTCTCCATGTTTGGGCTTTTGTTTGGATTGCCGCAATTTTTTCAGGCGGTAAAAGGAACGGATGCCTTCGGAACGGGGCTTCGTCTCCTTCCATTAATCGGAGGAACTCTGGCGGGCGCCAAAATTTCCGAGCTATTTATTCCCCGGCTGGGCTGCAAAGCAGTGATTTCTACGGGGTTTGTGCTCCTGGGAGCGGGTTTGGCCTTGGGCACAGGCACCGGGTTGGATACCGGTTTTGGCTATATCGCCTTGTGGACTGTTATTGCCGGAGCAGGTTTGGGGTTTGCTCTGCCTACCGCAATGGATATGGCGCTGGGAGAGCTTACCGAGGCAAAAAGCGGTATTGGTTCGGCCTTAGTCATGGCAACGCGGCAGGTAGGCGCTTCAATCAGCGTGGCTCTGCTGGGCTCGGCCTTGAGTGCCGTCTATCGTGCCAATTTGTCTTTGGGCGGGCTTCCTGATGGAGCCGCACAAGCGATCCGCAAAAGCGCCGCAGCCGGAACAACAGCCGCTGTGAAGCTGAGTTCGCCGGAGATATTGGCTATGATCCGCTCCGCCTATATCCATGGCATGGAAATACTGCTATGGATATGTGCGGGAAGCGCCCTTATCAGCCTGTTCCTGGGCCTCCTCTTTTTGCCCCGCGGGCTGAATGCTGCTGCAGCCAACACCACCGGCAGTACCCGGGCAAGTGACTCCACCCCTTCATAAAACCTTTCCCATCCTGTCCAAAAAAGGTAAACTGGAGAAAACCCCGATTTGACAACGGGGCTTTGGTTACCATGGAGGGATTCCAATTGTCGGATGGAGCAGAGCGCAAAATGGGCCTGCGTGAACGCAAAAAATTGAAAACAAGAGCCACGATCCGCAAAATGGCCATGCAGCTGTTTCGTGAGCAGGGTTACCAGGCGACTACCGTCGAACAGATTGCGGAGGTTTCGGAGGTTTCTCCCAGCACCTTTTTCCGGTATTTCGCTTCCAAGGAAGCGGTTGTGACAGAGGATGATTATGATCCGCTGCTGATCGAAGCATACCGTGTACAACCCCTGGACACCGCCCCTATCCAAGCGCTGCGCAACGCCCTCAGAGAAGGCTTCGGCCATATTTCCCAAGATGACCGGGAAGGGATGTGGGAACGGATTTCTCTGACCTATTCCGTTCCGGAGCTGCGCGGTGCGGCTTTGCAGCAGGTTATGGGCACATCGGAAACCATCAGCATCGAAACCGCACGGCGGTATGGCAAACATGCCTCCGATCTGAAAACACGCACCTTTGCAGCAGCCGTGGTAGGTGTGGTCATTGCGGCCCAGATGCATTACATCGAGCATCCCGAACGGGAATTCGTGGATATTGTGGATGAGGCGCTGGCCTTGATGGATAACGGATTTCCTCTTTAAACGTTCCCCGGATGAACCTTCTCGCCACAAGCACAAAAAAAGCTGTCCGTCTTAGACCCTGATGGGTTTTAAGAACGGACAGCTTTTTGATTGATAGGATTGACGAGTCTATTTGCGCGCCAGACTTTCCGGCGTATGGGTGTATGAGCCAAGCTTCGTGCCGGGTAACTCCGCACGGAAGATGTCCAGCATCTGCTTCATGCCGAGGATTTCGCCCCGCGGCTTGGGAATAAGCCCCAGATAACTCTCCGGATCGATGTTCAGGTTGCGCAGCTGGATCAGCTTCAGATCCGTCCGCCGGGCCAGCCCCACCATGGCTTCAATCTCCTCTTCCCTGTCACTAACCCCGGGGAATACCAGATAATTGATGGAGGTAACCACACCCTTGTCGGCTGCATAACGCAGAGACTTCTCCACGTTGGCCAAGGTGTAGCCTCTGGGCCGGTAATAAGCATTGTAATGATCGTCCAAGGCGCTGATCGTGCTCACCCGGATCAAATTCAGGCCCGCGTCCACGATCCCCCGGATATGATCCGTCAGACCCGCATTGGTATTCATATTGATATATCCCATGGAGGTCATCTCTCTCACCCGCTTGATCGCCTGGATGATGATAGGCGCCTGGGTAGAGGGTTCTCCCTCGCAGCCCTGCCCGAAGCTGATAATAGACTCCGGTGTGGTCAAATGCTGCAGCATCAGCTGCACCAATTCATCCACCGTTGGCTTGAAGTTCATCCGCGTCTGCGGCGCCACGAAGGCGCTGCCCTCATCCTGCTCGGAGATACAGCCGAAGCAGCCTGCGTTGCAGGAATAGGATACCGGCACACCGCCCTCCCAACGCCCAAGGAACGTATTGGATGCCGTCAGGCATTCATATTCCAGCGCGCAGTTGGACAGGTGGGTGTAGAGCCGGTTCTCCGGATATTGCTCTGTCAGCTGCCGGACCTTCCGCTTCAGCTCCCGGGGATCGCAGGTATTGGGATTCCATTTATGGGGGTCGTCGCATTGCTCGGCGGCAACATAGAAGCCGTCATTCTTCCAGACCACGGCGGTGTACCCGAACAGGGGCAGCACCGAGGTTTTATCCGACTTGATGTAAGCAGGAATGAGAAGCCGGGTGTAGCCCTGGGGCAGCAGCGCCCCGACGGCGTTATACTCCCCTTGCATAACCTTCATATCGCCTGTAGCCGGATCGGCATATACAGGACGGGTGCAAGGCAGGCTGACCAGCGTCGCTCCTTCCGGCAGAGGAATCAGCTCATCCTCCAACAGATCGACGATCATATCGCCGCTGCGCCCTAAAGCCTCGCAATCGGGATGGTCATAGACCTTGCCGTCTTGATCGGCGTATACCAGTCGCATCAACGTAGCTGCCTCCTTTTTCATCTGCGGGATCCTGTTGGTTTAAGAAACGGAGGTTTTGGCCTTCCGGATATTACCCGTGGGGTCCAGATTCTCCAGGAATTCCTGATTGGTCTTCGCTTCACTAAGCCGCTTCAGGAAGGCCTCCGTAAATTCGTGAGTATCCTGCATGTTCTTGCGCAGGGCCCAGATTTTCTCCAGCTCTTCCTTGGCCAGCAGCATTTCCTCCCGGCGTGTACCGGATTTGCGGATATCGATGGAGGGGAAGATCCGTTTCTCCGCAAGCTTGCGGTCCAAGTGCAGCTCCAGGTTGCCGGTCCCCTTAAATTCTTCGTAGATTACGTCATCCATCCGGGAGCCGGTTTCGATAAGGGCTGTAGCCAGAATGGTCAGGCTGCCGCCTTCCTCAATATTCCGGGCTGCGCCGAAGAACCGTTTGGGCCGGTGGAATGCCCCCGGATCAATACCGCCGGACAAGGTGCGGCCGGTAGGAGGCACAACCAGGTTGTACGCCCGGGCCAGCCGGGTGATGCTGTCCAGCAGAATCACAACGTCCTTCTTATGCTCAACCAGCCGTTGGGCCCGTTCCAGCACCAGCTCAGCCACCTTAATGTGGTTCTCCGGCAGCTCGTCGAAGGTAGAGGCTACAACCTCGCCTTTGACCGAACGCTGCATATCGGTTACTTCCTCCGGACGTTCGTCAATCAACAGCACAAACAGCTCCACATCGGGATAATTGGTGGAGATGCTGTTGGCGATTTCCTTCAGCAGCAGGGTTTTGCCCGCTTTGGGCGGAGCCACGATCAAGCCCCGCTGGCCCATACCCACAGGTGCCAACAGATCCATTACCCGGGTGGAAATTTGGGTAGGATTGGTCTCCAACGTAATTTTCTTCTGGGGATAAAGAGGAGTCAGCGCGGGAAAATGAAGCCGTTCCGCTGCGGTCTCCGGTTTTTCGCCGTTAACCGCCTCGACCTGGAGCAAGCCGAAATACCGTTCGTTCTCCTTGGGAGGACGGCATTTGCCCGAGACTACGTCGCCGGAGCGCAGGTCAAATTTGCGGATTTGGGAAGCAGATATATAGATATCCTCCGCACTGGGCAAATAATTGATCGGACGCAGGAAGCCGAAGCCCTCCTGGAGGATATCCAGAACCCCCTCCATAAACATCAAGCCGCCCTTTTCCGCCTGGGCCCGAAGGATGGCAAAAATCAGCTCTTTCTTCTTCATTTGGCCATAATAAGGAATCTGATGATGTTTGGCCAGCTTGTACAGTTCAGTGAGCTTCAGCGTCTGAAGCTCGGACAGTTGCATATCCATCTCATTAACCACCACGCTCTAATAAAATTTTTCATTCTCTTTTGTACACAATACGTTTAACCAGTTTACCCCAAATGCCTATCTCTTATTCCCGCCAAACCTGGGCCCCCAAGAGACTCAGGTTCTCTACCAGATTGTCATAGCCCCGGTCGATATATTCCACACCGGTCACCTCGGTCAGCCCGCCGCCGGGCACAGTCAGACCCGCCACCACCAAGGCTGCTCCAGCTCTCAGATCAGTCGCTTTCACCTTTGCCCCGGAGAGGTGGGTGCCCTCAATAATGGCGGTCCGGCCTTCCACCTTGATTTTGGCTCCCATCCGGACCAGCTCGGGAACATGCTTGAACCGGTTGTTATACACGTAGTCGGTGAGGAGACTGGTGCCGCTGGCCTGGGTCAGGAGGCTGGCCATTGGCGATTGCATATCCGTGGCAAAACCCGGATACACCAGCGCCTTCACATCCACAGCCTGGTAGCCCGGCTGGCCCAGCACCCGGATGGCTTCATCCATCTCGGTAATCTGGACGCCCATTTCCCGCAGCTTGGCCGTGACCGCTTCCATATGCTTCGGAATAATATTATCGACGATCACATCGCCCCGGGTGGCCGCGGCGGCAATCATATAGGTACCGGCCTGGATCCGGTCCGGAATGATAGAATGGCGGCAGCCGTGCATCTCGCTGACTCCCTCCACCCGGATGGTTTCCGTGCCGGCTCCCTTGATGCGGGCTCCCATGTTGTTCAAGAGTGTTGCAACATCTATAATTTCAGGCTCTTTGGCCGCATTTTCGATCAAAGTCACACCTTTGGCCCGGGAGGCTGCCAGCATGATATTAATGGTGGCACCCACGCTGACCACGTCGAGGTAAATCTTCGCGCCGCGCAGTTCCTTGGCTTGAATGTGAATGGCTCCGTATTCATTGCTTACCCGGGCGCCGAGGGCTTCGAATCCCTTGATATGCTGGTCAATGGGACGCGGTTCAAAATTACAGCCGCCGGGCAAACCGATGACAGCTTCACCAAACCGCCCCAGAAGCGCACCCATCAGATAATAGGAGGCGCGGAGCTTCTTGACGTTCCCGTTGGGCATAGGCACGGATTTCAAGGCGGAGGGATCAATGGTCATCTGATCTCCCTGCCATTCCACGCCAGCCCCCAAATCCACCAGAAGCTCGCGGTAGATGGAGACATCGCTTAACACGGGCAAATTATCTAAGGTGACGGGGGTCTCCGCAAGGAGCGCAGCCGGAATTAAAGCAAGGGCGCTGTTTTTGGCGCCGCTGATGGTGACGGTTCCCCGCAAGGGCGAGCCGCCTGCGATCATCAGTTTCTGCATCTGCACCTTTTCCTCCTAAAGCTTTGCCGAGGGCAAAGCTGACTTCGTAAGCATTCGCTAAGTTTTGTCGTGAGACAAAACTTACTTCGTAAGCTATCACTAGGCTTCATAAAAATAAATGTAAGCATCAAAAAATGTACGTTATCCGATGTTTCACAGCATACACCTGGCAATACCACTTGCCAGACCCGCCAGGAAAGAGCGGATAACTTGCCGCCTCCCGGACAGAATCCCGGAAATGAGCCAAGCGTTAACTAGTAACACGTACTGTTCATAAGCATAAGCAGAAGCCTACCAGACCTGCATATGTAAGGGACTTGTACGCCGTTTGGCGTTGTGCAGCAACATACCGAATTCCGGGGACAGGATGGTGAGGTGCAAAAATGAGGCCGTATTTCCAAGGTAGAAGGCAGCCGCGCCGCTTCCTATGATTCTATCGATTGCGACATCATTAGACGCGCAAAAAGGTTCCCATAACAATAGAAAGGGAAGGCATCTGTAAGAGATGGATGCTTTCCCTTTCCGAATTATGTCACATTACGGAAAACAGATTAAGCTTTGCCGGCGCTGCCGAAAAGCTGAATCTTGGATTTCACCACGTCGATCATGGCGTTGCGGGCAGGTGTCAGATACTTGCGGGGATCATACACCTTGGAATCCTTGGCAAGCACTTCGCGGATAGCGGCAGTACCGGCAACTTGGTTCTCGGTGTTTACATTGATCTTGGAAGCACCTGCAGCGATTGCTTGGGCGATGAGCTCGTCCGGCACGCCGGATCCGCCGTGCAGCACGATGGAAACCGGAATTGCAGCTGCAACCTTTTCAATGATATCGTTGTGGATCTTTACTTCGCCTTTATAAACGCCGTGTGCGGTACCAACAGCAATTGCCAAAGCGTCAACCTTGGTTTCTTCATAGAAACGCAGGGCTTCTTCCGGCTTGGCCAATTGAGCGCTGGCTTCGTCATGGCTGATGTCGTCTTCAGTACCGCCGATGGTGCCCAGCTCGCCTTCAACGGAAACGCCCATGGCATGAGCCACTTTAACGATTTCCTTGGTCAGACGGATGTTCTCCTCGAAAGAATAGTGGGAGCCGTCGAACATAACGGAGCTGAAGCCCGCGCGGATACACTTCATGGCAACTTCGAAGCTGCTGCCGTGGTCCAGGTGGAGGGCGATGGGCAAACCGGATTTCTTGGCGGAAGCTTCCGCAAGAGCGACGGTGTACTCAATACCCATGTACTTCAGTGCGCCTTCGCTGACACCGAAGATAATCGGGGATTTCAGTTCTGTAGCTGCTTCAGTGATGGCTTGAGCAAACTCAAGGTTATTCATGTTGAATTGACCCACCGCATACTTGCCTGCTTTGGCTTGCGGAAGGAACTCATTCATAGAAACTAACAAAGACATGCAGGTTTCCTCCTATCTGTTTTCAATCATCTGGAACATTATATCATACAACCCTGTCATGTGTAACCAAGCCCGTAAAAAACCTTCTGGCTGGCGGATTACAAAGGGGAAAAGGCCATCCATTTCAGGGTGGCTGTTGGCTAGTGTCTCCAGACTGCCGGAAGACTAAACCTGTGGCCCGGCCGTATAACGCAGTACAAGCTGGCGCCAAAAAAAATGATCCTGCCGGCAGGATCAAAGGTAAGGCAAAAGACCTGATGCACGCTTGCAAGACTAGATGGCAAAGCTGCTGTTCGGCCCAAAATGCCGCAGCTCCGTGTTTACCGCCAGACGCAGCTCATCAATGTCAAAGGGTTTGGTGAAATGAGTCAACGCTCCCAAATCCGTGGCTTCCTTGATCATGTCGAGCTCTCCATAGGCCGTCATCATAATCACCTTGATGGACGAATCGATCTGTTTGATATGCTTGAGAATATCAAGGCCGTCCATTCCCGGAATCTTCATGTCCAATAGCACCAAATCCGGCGCTTCCTTCCGGACGATTTCCAGGGCAAGCTTGCCGTTGGAGGCCTGAAACGTCTGATAGCCTTCCACATTGAAGACTTCCATCAGCAGGATGCGAATTCCGTTCTGGTCATCCACAATCAGAATCTTCTTCTTGTCCACTGCATACCCTCCCTATCTTGCGAAACAACAGCTTCTTCGGCGAATAAAGCCATCAATTCCAATGAATGGGTATAACATTCGCTATTCCTTCAGCAAATTCCTGCAATCCTTTAAGTATTTCATCAAAAATCTGAGAAAAACACCTGTCCGAAGGAGATTGTACAGTTTAAAGGCAGGGGCAGAACAGGCATAAAGCAAGAATGCAAGCGCTTACCAAAAGGCCATTTCCTTACAGCCGTTTCTACGTTATGCAAAAACTTCCGCTCCGCGCAGGAAATCTTGCGCGGAGCGGAGCATTTTTAGTGGGACAGCGTGAAGGCTGCTTTGACAAACTCCCGGAACAGCGCCTGCGGACGGTTGGGACGGGAGGTGAATTCGGGATGGAACTGGACAGCCAGGAACCAAGGATGGTCGGGGATTTCGATCATTTCCACCAGACGTCCGTCCGGGGATGTACCGGAAATGCGCAGACCCTTATGCTCCATCGCGTCGCGGTAAGCGTTGTTGAACTCGTACCGGTGACGGTGGCGCTCATATACCAGTTCATCGGCATAACAGGCTTCGGCCAGGGAGCCGGAAGCAATCTTGCAGGGGTACAGGCCAAGGCGCATGGTGCCGCCCAGGTCCTCGATGTCCTTCTGCTCCGGAAGCAGGTCGATAACCGGGTAGCCGGTGGTCGGATTGATCTCGGAGCTGTTGGCGCCTTCCAGGCCCAGGACATTGCGGGCAAATTCCACAACCGCTACTTGCATGCCCAGGCAAATGCCGAAGAACGGAATCTTCTCTTCACGGGCGTACTTGATGGCCATGATCTTGCCTTCAATACCCCGGTCGCCGAAGCCGCCGGGCACCAGGATGCCGGCAACGCCGCCCAGAAGGTCGTCCACGTTGTGCTCATATACATCCTCAGCGTTGACCCAACGGATCTTCACTTCCGAATCGCAGGCAAAGCCGGCGTGGGAGAGTGCTTCCACAATGGACAAATACGCGTCATGCAGCGCCACGTATTTGCCCACAATGGCGATCTCGGTGGTATGCTTCAGCTGCTTCACCTTTTGCACCATGGCTTCCCATTCGGTCATATCCGGGGCATTGGTGTTGAGCTTCAGATGGTTCACTACAATATCGTCGAGCCCTTGCTCGCGCATCATCAAAGGCACGTCATACAGGGTATCGGCGTCGATGCACTCGATGACCGCATTGGCATCGATGTCGCAGAACAGGCCGATCTTGCGCTTCAGATCTTCGGACAGGGTGTGTTCGGTGCGGCAGACAATTACATTGGGCTGGATCCCGATGCTGCGCAGCTCCTTCACACTGTGCTGGGTCGGCTTGGTTTTGACCTCGCCGGCTGCCTTCAGGTAAGGAATCAGCGTAACATGGATGTACATCACATTATCCCGGCCGATGTCGCTCTTAATTTGACGGATGGCTTCCAGGAACGGCAGGCTTTCGATATCGCCGACGGTGCCGCCGATTTCGGTAATGACCACATCGGATTGAGCTTCCCGGCCGGCGCGGAATACCCGGTCCTTGATCTCATTGGTGATGTGCGGAATCACCTGCACCGTACCGCCCAGATATTCGCCGCGGCGTTCCTTGGTGATAACCGAGGAATAGATTTTGCCCGTGGTAACGTTGCTGTTCTTGGACAGGTTGATGTCGATGAACCGCTCGTAGTGACCCAGGTCCAAATCCGTCTCCGCCCCGTCATCCGTCACGAACACCTCACCGTGCTGGTACGGGCTCATGGTGCCCGGGTCCACGTTGATGTACGGATCAAACTTCTGAATGGTAACCTTCAGGCCCCTGTTCTTCAGAAGTCTCCCTAAAGACGCTGCCGTAATGCCTTTGCCTAAGGAAGATACAACACCGCCCGTCACAAAAATATACTTCGTCACAAGTTTAACCCCCTGCATGATCATGCGCGTTATTTTTTGTTCCATGTTTCAGGTCTGCGTGAGCAAAAATAAAAAGTGACCCGCCAAGAAGACGGGGCACTTTTAAATGTCATTGATCTCGCTTTCGGATCACCAAATCCAAAGCCCATGCAATATATTACCCTCTTTCGCATGAGCATGTCAAGGTTGCGCCGCAAAAAAGAACGTCTATCGACACACTCTGCCAAAAGGGAGAAATGACTACCTATTTGTCGTCCTCTTCGCCTTCGTCCAGGTCGTCTTCGAATTCAGAGTCCTCTTCCTCGGACTCCTCCAATTCTTCATCCAGCTCCTGAATCTCGTCGGTCTCATCCAGCTCTTCTTCAATCTCGTCGGGAGCGAACATTTCGTCCTCTTCTTCCGCCACTTCCTCGTGGTCTTCGTCGAAGGAGTCGAAATCCTCTTCCTCGGCCGGGAAGCTTTCCTCTTCCTCATCTATATATTCCTCTTCGTCCAAATCATCATCGTCGTCGTTAATGATGCGGGGACGTTTGGCACCGCCCATTTCGCCTTCTTTATTGTCAACGGGGTACCAGCGTTTCAGACCCCACAGGTTATTACCTACGCAAGCGAAACGGCCGTCCACGTTAATCTCCGTATACAGCTGGGCAATCAGCCGGAGGATGTCCTCTTCGGTGTAACCCTTGATTTTGGCCACCTCATTCATGAGGTCACGGTAATAAAAAGGAGTGTTGGCCGCCTTCAAGATGTTGAATGCCAAGTCCACCATGGGAACTTCCCTGGCCTGCTCCGGTGTAAGTTTTGAAAGATACTCGCTCATGTACGTGTACACGCCCTTCCTACAGTCTCGCCTTTATCTTCATATAAGTAAACCCTATTTTATGTAAAAAAGCAAGCGGTTGCGGGAACCGCAGGCATGGACCCCATAAATAAACAGAGGCGCCCCGACAGCGCCTCCGTTTATGACTGTACCCCTGTAGAGGCAGGCATACGCCTATCCTCCCTTGATGTTTAACGAGAGCCACAAACAGCCCTCTCCCTATATCCTATGTAGGGATTGGCGGTTTGACACGGGTATCCGCTCATTTTACGGGAATAAGGCGCTTGCATTGCGCGTCCGAAACGAGCCGCTCATAAGATAATGCATTATCTATGCAGGTATGCTGTACGAATGCCTGAGGAGGGGTCCGCCTTGACGATGCCAACGCTCACCGAACTGATGGAAGAGGAGCTCCGCGGGTTTGGGGAATCATCGGCACGCTATCTCATCCGACTCCGGTCCTCTTCCGATTGCCGTGAAATTGTCCGGGGGCTCCGGGAACCCGGCGGCTGCCCCGCCCATCAAGTTGAAGCCCTTCCCTTCATTAATGCCGTTTTTCTCCAGCTGCAGTCTCCGGAGCCTTTCCTTCACCACCCCGAGGTGGAGGGAGTGGAGCGGGATGAAACGCTGGCGGTCATACAGGATAAGGCCACCCGGCTGTCCCCCGGTGAAATCCGCCGCCAGGCCAGCTTCGCCCGGAGCAAACCCTTCATCCCCTGGGGCATCCGCCACATCCAAGCCCCCCTTGCCTGGAAAGCTGCAACGGGCCAAGAAATCCGGATTGGCGTCATCGATACCGGCGTGGATTTCTCCCATCCGGATCTGCGGGATTCCATCGCCGGCGGCATTAATCTGATCCACCGCCACCTCCCTCCTCTGGATGACAACGGCCACGGCACCCATATCAGCGGCACCATAGCGGCCGGGGCAGGACAGGGTATGTCGGGAGTGGCGCCCCATGCCAAGCTTTATGCGGTCAAGGCCTTCGACCATAACGGCACATCCTTCGTGACGGATATTGTGAAGGGCATCGATTGGTGCGTCAATCATGGCATCCATATCATCAACATGAGCTTTGGGATGAAAAGCTACAGTCCTTCTCTGGAAACGGCTGTGCGCAATGCCGCCAAGGAAGGAGTCGTCATTATTGCTTCGTCCGGCAACGAGGGAAAGAAGGGAATCATTGATTACCCGGCCCGTTTTCCGAACACCATAGCTGTAGGCGCGACGGGACGCAACGGGAAGATCGCCGGCTTCACCAACCGCAGCACCCAGATCGACATTTACGCACCGGGAGAGCGGATTGTCTCCACCTGGCTGAACGGCAAATACCAGGAGCTTTCCGGCACCTCCATGGCCACCTCCCATGTCAGCGGTGTAGCCGCCCTGATGATGGCCATAAAGCCGGGAATAAGCCTCTCCATGCTTCTGTCGGGGCTGCAGCGGTCTGCCATGCCCATCAGCTCCACAGCGCGGAAATCCGGCTTCCTGGGTGAGATCAACGCCATCCGAGCCGTACGGGCCATAAGCCGCAAAAAGCAGCGCTCCTCCCAGGTGCGTGCAAGGGTTCAAGCCTCTGCCGGTGGCGCAGCACGGATTCCGATATCCAGCCGGTAGCTGCCGACTCTCTCCCCGCCCATAAACAGCTCATATTCCCAACGGAGCTGCTCCAGCCCGTCCTTCATGTGAACCTTCAGCTTGCGCGTGAAGGTGTCCATCTCCATCCGCCCGTGAGGGGTATCATAGTAGCCGGGCAGGCGTTCCCCCGAACGGAATTGCTGCTCGCTCCGGATGCCCCCCTGCCGGAGAAGCCGGATGGCTTTTTTGCCCTCCGGTTCAATCCGTAAAAGCGCTGTGACTTTGCCCATCTCCGATTCCGGCTCCTCATATTGAAAAAACAGCTTTCCGTCCCGGGCATAACGTTTGCCCCGGACCTGCTGCACCACCTTGCCGCTGTCGCTGATGCTGGTAATGGTCAGTTCCACGTCCAACCGGTCCGCCTCCTTCAAGAACATCTATAAAAAAGAGGAGCCACCATGAGGGGCTCCTCCTTCGTGTGCTGCTATTAGTGTACAGACCCTTGCGCCTGCAAGCAAGGATCAGGACGTTTATACCCGCAGAATCTTGGTATCGAAGGCTGCCAGCGTTTCGGTGACGGCTCCGCTTTTTTCCGTACGCACCGTAATGGTTTGTTCGCTATCGGAGTTGTTGATGAGAATCAGCGTATTGCTGTCCGGATAGTACGCACATTCCGCATAGGCATTGTCCGTCAGGTACAGCTGCTCCGCAGACTGGCCGGCAGCAGCCAGAATCAGCTCCAGGAGGGCCCTCGTATTGGCTACCGAGTGCGTGTAGCTGGAGAGATAGACGCCCTTGCCTTTGCCGAAATCATGCACAGACGCAGTAGGTGTTTTGCCTGCAGCAGCCCATACCTTGGCCTTGCCGTTGGTCAGATAGACGCCTTCGCGGACCTTCAGTCCTGCAGGCAGAGTGAAGCCAGGCTGGACAGCCTCCACGGGCCACTTGCCGTGACTGATCCGTTCCCCGGTATCCCGGTCAACGCCCAGCACCTGCGCCAAGCGGAACAGTGTGTCCTGTCCGGGGGCTGCAGAGGGTTCGTTTACACCGAGGAATACGCCGCCGCCGTGCACCCAGCCTGTGATGGCTTCCACAACTGCCGCATCGTTCCACAGCTCGCCGCCGCTCCATGCGCTGCCCGCGGTTCCTGCGTTGATAATCACGCCCACATCCGAGGGGATACCCGCCTTGATGTCCTCGAAGCTCAGGAACTCCACCTCGAAGGGAAGACCGGACAGGCTTTCCATGATGTTGATCAGATCGAGTTCCGGGTTTTCATGATAGTGTCCGGAGCAAATCCAGCTGCGCAGCTTGCCCCAGGCGGTGAGCACGCCGATTTTGGGCGTGAGGGAATACGGCTTGCCGCTTTGGTGCAGATCACGGATCTCGCGGAACTCATCGGCAATCTTTTCGATATAGTCGCAGAAATCCGGGTACGGCTCAACCAGATGGAGATAACCGCCCAGGCCGATCCGGTCCACCGGAGCACGCAGCAGGGCGCGGCGGATGCTGTTCCAGAAGTTCTTGGCATCCAGCGTCGGATTGCCTCCCTCCATGAAGGTAGGCAGTCCGCCAAGCCCTACCGGGAACAGGTACGGATGCAGCCGCAGCTCATGGGTAGCGACACCCTCTACGCCCGAGCCCAGCCGTGCCTCGAAGCCGGAGAATACGCACTTAATAATGCCGTCAAAGCCAAATTCGGCGAATCTGCCGTTGTACGGCTCAATGCCGACCCAGCTGTCGTCATAGAAAACATAAGCCAGCTTGTTGTACTTGTGGGCGATATCAATCAGCTTCTTGCCGAACTCAATGACAAAATCGTTGATAAACGCCATCCAGTCCAGCTTGCGCTGATCCGGAACCGCATGGGTGACCCGGAGCTTGCCCTTGTTGATGAAGTCCTCGGAGGTGATGCGGTAGCCGTATTTCTCGGCGAACAGATCCAATGCCCGCGGGCTGACGGTAAAGTCATAGGACGCCCAATCCGTGAACAGATGACGGTTGTTCTCATCGGAGCCCCAGATCCACACGAAGTTGTAGAACATGGAGGTAAACCGGATGACGTTGGTAGCAGGATGGTTCACGCACCACTCGTCCAGCCAGTTCAGCATATACTCCTGGGTTTCGGTATGGATGGGGTCGATCTGCATCAGATGCTCTTTGTTCCAATTGTTTGTGGTATGATTGTACATGGAGATTTCTTCCCAAATCCGGAAGGCCATGAAGTTGACGGTATAGGAATGCCACTTGGTTACGCCGGTCAGAGCGACACTTTGCGATGCGCTGTCATAGGTCCACTGGCTGCGGGGAAGCTCTGCCCCGGAGGTGCGGTCGAAGACCTGCCAGTAGGCTATGGATTCAGGGGATTCATTCACGGCAAACTGATCGGCGAAGAAATCCTTCATCAGCGGGATCGTCAGGCTGTCTGCTTCAGCCACAACTGGCTGGGTCATCAGGAAGGTCTGCTGGAGCTTGTCCGGGTTTTGCTTCGCCCAGTCATTGTGGTCACGGATAATACAGATGGTGGAATAAATATCGTAGCCTGCGTTCAGAATTTCATCGGACAAGGCGGTGCCGTCGCTGTCGCGGATGACATCGGCTCCCCACTTTTTCGCCAATTCAAGGGTTAAGGCTTCGTAGCCGGATTCTCCCGGAAGGGTGAAGCCTCCTGTTTTCTTTTGTACCATAATGCGCCTCCCTGCCACTTACGGGCAATTTGTGTAAGCGTTTACCTGGATCATAGGACAAAAATCCGGGTAAAACAACGAATGATTTGAAAGAGCCGGCGAATTGCATTGCCAAAGCATAAAAGTGTGATTATATTAAAAGCATATAGCCCTTTTGACTTGAATTCAACCTAAGAATTTTCATGCATATATAAAAATTTGAGTGTCATATAGGAGAAAAGTCATGGATCATAATATTTTTGTGGTGCTGACGGATACGGAGCTGAAATTGCCTTTTTTTGTAACCAGCGCTGGCGGCTGGGAGCACCAGGATAATATGCTCCGGGAGGGCGGCTTCCCCGACTTTCAATGGATACAATGCATCTCCGGTGAAGGGATTCTGGAGACGGAGGGCAAACGGTTTGCCGTATCCGCCGGTCAGGGGATGCTGCTTTATCCTAACCGCAAGCATCATTATTATGCGGTGCGGGAGCCTTGGGCGACCCGGTGGATTTCCTTCAACGGCGTCCAGGCGGAGGGGATGCTGGCCTCCCTTAAGATGAACGCCTCGGCGGTGCTCCAGCTGTCCCATCCGGATATCGTGCTCCAGAAGCTCCTGGAGGCCAACGAATTGCTGCAGTCCAAGGACCCTTCCCGGTATATCCGCTGCTCTGCGCTGATCTACGCCATCGTTCTGGATCTGTTCATGTACTCCAGCACCCCGGATATGCGCTCCCGCACGGAGCATTACGAGCAGCTGATGCCGGCTTTGTCCTATATCGACGAGCATTTTATGGAGCCGCTGACCCTGGAGACTCTGTCGTCCCAGCTGCGGATTTCCCCGCAATATACCTGCCATCTGTTCCAAAAGAGCTTCGGCCTGCGCCCCTTCGAATACATCAACCGGTTCCGCCTGAGGCGGGCCAAGGAGCTTCTGCTGCGGCATCCCGAGGTGGATGTGAAGGATATCGCCCGAGCGGTGGGCTATGAGCATGCCAGCTATTTCATCAAGCTGTTCAAGCAGCAGGAGGGTGTTACCCCCAGCGCCTTCCGCAAGGTCCACCGGCAGTAAAAGCCGTAAAGGCTCATCACTGCGGGGTGCAGTGCTCTTTAGACAGTCTGCCGTTTCTGCGGCAGGCTGTTTTGCTGTTGTTGCGGCTTCCCCTCCGATAAATATATTTGTCCCCTTCTGTCTCTGACTGAATACCTCCGCCCGGATTTTTCCATACTGGTTACTAAAAGATAAAAGAGGTGACCACACATGGCTGAAGAACGCCGGGAATCCAGGAAACGTCAGAAGGGCAACCGGTTTACCCGCGGCGCAAAGCGGATGTTGTCCCTGTTCCTGTCGCTGACCGTAATCGGCATCCTGCTGGGAGGCCTGACCCTTCTGTACCTGCGTTCCCAGGCTTTGCCTGCGGTCACCGTTTCCCAGAATTCCCAGATTCTCGATATGCAGGGCAATCTTATCGATACCTTCCACTCCGGCCAAAACCGCGAGGTTGTGAGTCTATCAGAGGTTTCCCCCTACCTGATCCAAGCGGTGCTGTCCGTGGAGGACCGGCGCTTCTACAGCCATCTGGGCATCGACCCCAAGGGTTTGGCCCGGGCTGCCGTTCAGGATATCAAGACCATGTCCATGGAGCAGGGCGCCAGTACGCTGACCCAGCAGCTGGCCCGCAATCTGTATCTGAGCCATGACCGCACCTGGTCCCGGAAAATCAAGGAGGCGTTTTATGCCCTGCATCTGGAAATGCGGCTGTCCAAGGACGACATTCTGGAGCAGTATTTAAACCAGGTGTACTTCGGCCACTCCACCTACGGTGTTCAAGCCGCCGCCAAAATGTTCTTCGGCAAGGATGCCAAGGACCTGGATCTGGCAGAAGCGGCCATGATGGCTGGGGTGCCAAAGGGGGCCAAATACTACTCTCCCTATTTGAACATGCAGAATGCCAAGGACCGCCAGAAGGTGATTCTGAATGCTATGGCGGAGGAAGGGATTATTACCCCGGAGCAGGCGGAAGCCGCCCACCGGGAAGCGCTGACCATTGTGCCCCGGCAAACCAATACTGTCTCAGAGGCGCCTTATTTTCAGGAATATGTAAAAAATGTGGTGCTGGATAAGCTGAACATGACAGAGGATCAATACGAGGCGGGGGGGTTGAAAATCTACACCACTCTGGATTTGCGGGCCCAGAAAATTGCCGAGGAGGCGGTGGCTGCGGAAATTCCAGCGGATTCCGAGCTGCAGGCCGCGCTGATCGCCATCGATCCGCGGAATGGCTACATCAAGGCTATGGTGGGCGGTAAGGACTTCAAGGAAAACCAGTTCAACCGGGTTTTTGCCACCACCCGGCAGCCGGGCTCCGCCTTCAAGCCGCTGATCTATCTGGCTGCCCTGTCGGAGAATGTGTCACCCTTAACCACGTACAAAAGCGAACCCACAGTGTTCACCTATGACCAGGGCCGCAAAACCTACTCCCCCAGCAATTATGACAATATCTACGACAATACAGATATCGACATGCGCCGGGCCATTATGAAATCCGACAACATCTATGCGGTCAGCACCATTATGGCCGTCACTCCGGAGAAAACCGTGGACATGGCCCGCAGGCTGGGCATTACCGCCCCCTTGTCCGCGCTCCCTTCCCTTGCGTTGGGCACCTCCCCGGTCAGCCCCTTCGAAATGGCCTCGGCTTACGGAGTCCTGGCCAACGGCGGGGTGCGGGCGGAGCCCATGGCTGTGATCCGGGTGGAGGACCATGCGGGACGGGTGCTGTATGAAGCCAAGCCGGTGGAGTCGTCGGTGATTCACCCGGCCTACACCTATGTGCTGACCAATTTGATGCAGTCCGTTTTTGAGGAGGGAGGCACCGGGTACCGGGTATCCGACCTGATGAAACGGCCCGTCGCCGGCAAAACCGGCACCACCAACTACGATGCCTGGATGGTGGGCTACACCCCGGAGCTGTCCACCGCTGTATGGGTCGGCTACGACAAGGACAAAACCATCGGCAAGCTGGACCAGCGCAAGGCTGCCCCCATCTTCGCCGCCTTCACCGAACGGACGCTGGAGACGGTGCCGCCCAAGCTGTTCCCCGTGCCGGAGGGTGTGGTCAGCGTCTATATCGATCCCGTGACCGGCAAGCTGGCCAATGATGGCTGCCCCAACAGCCGGATGGAGGCCTTCGTGGAGGGCACCGAACCGACGGAATACTGTGCGCCGGCACAGAATGCCGCCAGCCAGAAGGACGGGGAGGACAAGAAGCAGGAGGGCTCCTGGTGGAAGGATCTGAAGCGGTGGTGGAATGAGTAGATGGAGGCCGTTCCGGACACAGGATCCGTTATTTTCCCGGAATCGGGGGTTTTGGTGATTTCGCGGACACAGGGTACGCTATTTCCTCTAAAGTCCGCCCCCACGTGCTTATTTCGTCCAAATAGCGGCTTCTGAGTCCGCATAATTGCGAAAAGACCGTTTTACTGGCTAATAGCGGATCCTCTATCCGTTGGGGCGGCAGCCTCATGTAGATAGCCATATGCAAGAAGCCGAAAAGCCGGGACACCCATCCCGGCTTTTCTCTATTGCCTTATTTCAGCGCCTGCTTCAGCTCTGCGGGGGTGCGGTCCCACCATTCCGGGTTATGCCGGATCAGCAGGTCCTTCAGTGCGGCTTTGCCCGCAGCATCCAGATTCTCCACGAGAATCTGCCGCTTCATGGCCTTGTCCATCCGGTTCACATGATCGGCGAGAACCTTCCAGCCCTTCTTGGCCTCCGGGTCCACCGACATCTCGCAGGATGCCAAGCCGCCGTAAAACTGGCCTTCGGCATTACGGTCCACGGCTACCCAAACGACCCAGCAGGGCCGCCCGTTAGGCACCTCATTTTTATCTGGAGTAAACCGAATTCCCTTTTCCAGCTTGCTTCTGGCATGGAGGGTGCCGGCATCAATGTAGGCTTCCCCTCCGTCAATGATTACGCCGGACACATTGGACAGGTCAATGGAGCCTGCCCCGAAGCCCTTGTGGCTGTTCCGGTTGCTGATGATATTCAAACCGCCCGGTTTGCTGTTCTGGCTGCCTGTCTCCATTACACTCACACCGCCTCGTTGGATTTTGTGCTTATGTGACCACTGTAACACAATATTCATATTTGCACCAATCGGACAAGGGCGGGAATGCCGACACAAAACAGGGTTTTACATGCAACAAAATGTCGTCCCCCTCCGTCTAATAAAAAAAGGGAAATTTGGGAGCACAACCGGCGGAAGGCAGGAATGGAACAATGGGCAATTGGAAGAACATCATGTTTTGGGGCATAGCTGCGGCAGCTGTGTTTTCATTGGCGGGATGCCAAGAGGACGCTGGCAAAGAGGCGCTTCCAAGCGGACTGTCCGGTTCGCCGGTGACGGCGGGAGCAAGCTCCTCTCCGGGTATAACCAGTCCCAGTCCCGCTCCCAGCAGTGCCGCGGTGCCTGAGGATATAGGTAAGCTGTTGGTTGATAAGGGCATTACCCCTATAAGCTATTCGCCGCCGGGTGAAGACAAGCAGCCTGCTTTGTTGCTGGTTAAAGGAATGCCGTCTCCCGAACTCAATGTGGGGGGGCTGTACCGCGATTTGTTTTACGGACTGGGGAATGCCCTGAAGTGGACGCTCTTCCGGGTGGAGGATGAACAGAGCACCGCCTTCATGGAGACAGACGCTGCCAGTCCCAAGGCCTTCCGGTTGGCTAAGATGAAGGGTGAGGCTTATTTTTTTGATAAAGAGAGTATCCGCAAGTATCAGCCGTTGGATCCCCTTGCAACGGCCGCCAAGCTGAATCCATTGCTGCAGGCCGGACTGGACGGCGGTTGGGCTCCCGGTTCGCTGACTGCGGTACTGGGGAAACAGGACAGCAGCTTCAACGGGTATGACATTTATTTTGATAAGCATGTGGAGGTGGAGGGCGGGAACATATTGTCCAGCATTCTGTTCCGCAAGGAGTATGCCCCGCCGGTAATCGGCAATCTGGGCACAGCCTCCACCCGGGCGGATATCGAATCGCTTTTGGGCAAACCACCCTTTGAGCAGCCTGCTCCGCTGTCCGTATTCGGCTACAAGCTGGAGCCGTTTTATCTTTTCTTTACAGGGGAAGCTCCTCCTTATGATATCTCTGTTTATCCGCGGAGAATGTCCAGTGGCAATAACGGTCCGGAGCTTCCGGAGCTTACAGCCGCAAACACGGGAGAAAATGGGATCGATGTCCAGCGGCTGGTGGATCAAATGCGGGAGAAGTGGCCGGATTATGAGACCTTCAGCAATAGCAGAGGCAGCTATGGCGTCACCTATCCCCACAGGGGAATCTGGACGGAAGATCTGTTAAGCGGAGACACGGATTACAAGGGCGGGGTCATCCAGGTATATGTTAACTACGAGGGACAGTTGACGGAGGACATCCGCCTGCCGCAAGATGCCGATAAGCTAAAGAAGCTGGCTGCGGCCCCCGACTGGTCTGAGCCGCTTGCCTCCTACCGCTTCCGGCTGCATGAGGATATGGTATTTAACCGGGAACAGGAGCGTCTGCAGAACGAACAGTTTATCCGGGATGCAGCGGCGAAAGAGGGAGTTACCTCCCCCAACGGCCGGATTATTGCCAAAGCCAAGGACAACACCACCTACGAGCATGCCGGACTGTATTTGTTTTATCCCGGTAAGGAGCAGCCTTCCCGGGAGGTGCATATCGGCAATTTCATTTGGAACATCAGCTGGCTGTCCGACAGGTACGTCATCTTCGAAGCTTCATTCCGGGGCATTGTCGCCTACGACACCGTTCAGAACAAGCTCATCAACATTAAAACCTCCCCTGACTACGCCGACGACTACCGTCTGGTGGAGATCAAGGACGGAATCATCCGGTACACGGACGGCAAGACGGAGGCGGATCTGCCCTACTCGTTTAACAAAAAAGGAGAGCTGGTGCTCCCCTAGCGGCCATCTCCTGTATCCTCCAGCTCCTCCAGTCTGGCGCGGATAAGAACCAACGCTGACTCATACGCTTCAACCCCGGCAAGCGGCTCCCATTCCTCTTCCTCGAGAAGGGATTGAAGGAGCCGTTTTCTGATTTCCAATTGACCGGAAGGGCCAACCTCTAATTGGACGCTTCCAAAATAAGGGTTATTGCTGTAGTCCGTTCTCATACCCAGCACCATATCCGCATACTCGCTAAACCAGCGGGCTGCTTCTCCGGTTTGGCCGTTGGTGATGCTTTGCAGAGCCAAACCTCTTGCTCCCGCCCCCATACCAATGCCAAACAGCCGATCCAGCTGATGAAGAGCCGTCAGATACGCCAGCTTCTCCTGCTCCCGTCCTTCTCCGTCCGCAGCCTGAGCCAGGTACGACAGCATCACTCCGGAGAGGTGCACATGCCAAAGCAGCTGCCGCTGGCACAGCTCCCCGATTTGGGGGTATTTGCCCAGCTTCAGCAATACGGCGGGGTACAGGCTCATGGGATCAGCCCCCCGGGAAGCGGGAAGATTCCGGAGCAGCGCTTCGGCAGCCTCCGGTTCATTAAGACGCATGTGAATGCCGGCAGAGACAAACAACGCCTCCTCCCGGTGTTCATCCCCACAGCTGTCCGCTGCCTCCTGCAGCAGCTCCAGACAGCGCCGCAGCTTCACCTCCGCCTCTTCCTCAGGCACAGGCTCCCGAACCCCGAGATACATCTGGGCCAAACCCGCAGCCACCAGCTTCAATCTGCCGCTGTTGGGATATTCCTTCATGTAACGTTCCCCAGCCGCTTCTCCCTCCTCATAGCTGCGGAATAGATAAAGGTCCCTCAGTTCCTCTTTTATCCTGGTCAGCTCTTCCTCCGGCAATTCCTTGTGGAAGGACAGCAGCTCATCCGGTGTGGTATCCAGCGCCCTGGCCAGGGGATTCAGCAGGAAGATATCCGGGGAGGAGCCCCCCGTTTCCCATTTGCTTACCGCTCCGGCGGATATCCCGACCTTTGCGGCCAGCTGCTCTTGAGTCAGCCCCCGTTTTTTCCGCAGCGCCAGAATCACATCTCCCACCTTGGACCTCTCCATAACGTTGTTCAGCTCCTTATCGGTAATGAATCCGTTTGCTTATCCTTTATCTTACCCTCCGGAATGCCTGCCAACAATGGAGGCAAAGTCGCGTATTCATCAATAAAATGTGAACCGCTCTCCTGTCCGGCATTGCCCATCAAGATTTGTCCCAGGAGTTTCGGCAACCGGATATATTTGTCCACCCCCCCACATATACATGCTGTAGACGCTTGTCAACGGGGTGAATGTCAATGAAACCGAAACTGTCCAACCGTATATTCCAATGGGGGCTGGTGCTGGCCTTTGGCCTGGCTGTCACCGTCACTGTCTCCTCGTTCTTCCCTGGTCCGGGAGCCAACGTAAAGACCGCTCTGGGGGATGAACCCGCAGCAGGCGAATCCCTCTCCACGGAAATCCCCCGGGAGAGCGACTCCGAGCCGGCATTAAGCAACCGCCTGGTGGAGTATCATATGGCCGTATCCCTTTCTCCGGATGAAAAGCTGCTTCAGGGCGCCCAGTCGGTAACCTGGAAAAACCCGGGGGGCCAGCCCGTATCCCAGCTGTATCTGCACCTGTATCCGAATGCCTTTGCCTCCAAAAAAACCACCTTCATGCAGGAATCCGGCGGGCGTTTACGGGGTGACAAGCAGCCGGAGGATGGCTTCGGCCAGATGCGGCTGGACAGCCTTGCCACAGAAGAAGGGGTCAACCTGATGGACCGGGTGAGTTATGTGCAGCCGGACGACGGCAACAAGAATGACCAGTCCCTTATGAAGATTGAGCTTCCCACCCCTGTGCAGCCCGGCGGTAACATCACCCTGACCATGGATTTCCGGGTCAAGCTTCCCCAGGTATTCGCCCGGATGGGGTACTCCGGTAATTTCGTCATGGCAGGCCAATGGTTCCCCAAGCTGGCGAAATACGAGCCTGCCGGAACCCGGGGAAGAACCGAGGAGGGCTGGAACCTCCACCAATACCACGGCAATTCAGAATTCTACGCCGACTTCGGCATTTACAACGTAAAGATTAAGGTTCCCGCCGACTATACCGTCGCCGCCACCGGCTTCCCTACCAAACCTGCCACTGTGGAAAATGGAACGAAGGTTTACCGGTTCTACTCAGACGACGTCCATGACTTTGCCTGGGCGGCCTCGCCGGACTTCATCTATGTGGAGGAGCCCTTCTCCGCCCCCAATGTTCCGGGGGTCAAGATCAAGCTGTACCTGGACCCGGCCCATGAGCATCTCAAAAGCCGCTATCTGGCCGCCGCCAAAAAATCTCTGGCCCGCTACAGCGAATGGTACGGTCCATACCCTTACTCCACGTTATCCGTAGTGGTGCCTCCTGCCGGAGGCAACGGTGCAGGCGGGATGGAATACCCCACCCTGGTCACCGCCTGGGGAGCAGATGAAGCCAGTCCCGGCCTTGAGCTGGAGCGGGTGGTGGTGCATGAGATCGGACACCAGTTTTTCTACGGCATGGTGGCCTCCAATGAATTCGAGGAAGCATGGCTGGACGAAGGCTTCACCTCCTATGCCGAGGACAAGGTAATGGAGAAGGAATACGGCGTCCGCTCCAACCTGCCCGTAGAGGCCAGCTATATTACAGCCCCTGAGCCACTCACCCGGAATGCATGGGATTACGGCAGCCATGACGAATACGCCGAGAATGTCTATACCCGGGCCAAGCTTGCTCTCTTCGCCATCGAAAAGGAAATCGGCAGTGACCAGATGGCCAAGGTGATGAAGTCATATTTCACCCGTTGGAAGTTCAAGCATCCCGCAACGGCAGATTTCCAGACGGTACTCGAGGAAAAAACAGGAAGGTCCTGGAAGGAATTCTTCGACCAGTTTATCTATGCGGGTGGTATGGTGGATTTCGAGGTGGCAGGCATCAAAGTGGACAAAACACCCGAGGGCGCCTATAACAGCCAAGTGCTCATCCGTAAGAAGGGCGCTAATGTATCTCCGGTCCCTATCCGCTTCCGCTTTACCGACGGCACTGTTATGGAAAAAAGCTGGGACGCCCAAGGCAGCGAAATTGTGTATACCTTGAACCACAGCGCTCCCCTGGAATGGGCGTTTATCGATCCCGGCTACAGCCTGGTGCTGGAAAACAAACATATCAATAACTTTATGAAGCAAAAGGTGGACGGCAAAGCCTCCATCCGCCTGAACGTCGGGACTACCCGCGTGATGGAGCTGCTTTTTGGCTGGCTGGCCTGGTAAAAACAACCGCTTCTATCCCACCGGGAGGTGAAATCCGTGTTCTCGTATATCAAATCCGGCTTCCGCTCCACTCTGAACCAGCCGTTCTCCGTATTGGTGCTGTTTTTGTACCGGTTCGGCTGGGGGGTGGCCCTGTATAAGCTGGCCCAATCCTACATCCTGCCTATTCTTCACCGCTATCCCAACGTGGAGGGCCTGGAGGCTCAAAGCCATCTGTTCCTGGCGGAGGCCCAGTTCGTGCTGCTGAAGACCGATGTTAGCCATTCGGTCCTCTGGCTTCTGGCAGGTCTGCTGGTTGCCCGTATGCTGCTGACGCCATTGCTCAATGCAGGGCTGCTGTATTCCCTGAGCAACCCCCACTACAATGCCGGTTACCGGTTTGTCCGCGGGATCAAGGAATTATGGAAAAGCTATGCGCTGCTCTATGCGGGGCAGACGCTCTTGACCCTACTTCCCTTGTGGTGGATCCTGCCCCGGATGAAAACAGCCTTCCTCTCCGCCCGCACGTACCCGGAGATGGCGTCTGAGCTGCTGCCTCTGCTTGCTTTGCTTCTGGGCTACAGCTTTGTTGTGCGGCTGCTCTTTTTGTACCTGCAGCTGGGCCGGGCTTCCTCCAGGAGTATGGGGCGCTCCTTAGGCATCGCGCTGCAATCCCTGCCGATGATGCTGGGGGTCGCCGTGCTGCTCCTCTTGGCAGCCTCCCTCTGCTCCCTTGCCGTTCTGGGCTCCACCATCGCCTGGGCCGGCTTCTGGATGCTGGTTCTCTACCAAGCGTACCGCTTCATCCAGACGCTGTTCAGCGTATGGGGCATCGCCAGCCAGCAGGAGATTTACAGGACCCGGGCGGAGAGGTGAGGGGCGGATACCCCTCCGACCAAACCTAACGAATATCACAAGGCTTATTTCGCCTCCATCAGCCGGTTTGGAAATCTAACGAAAGTGAGCCACCTTATCACCTGCTCTCTGGGCTGATTTATGTCTGTTTTGGCGAAATAAGCTTCCACAGATTCGTTAGAACGGGGACAGGAGCGTAATCGGCAAAATAGCGTGGCTGAAATTCGTTAGAGCAGTAAGGAAATGCAACGACCCTACCTTAGATAAAAAGAACGCCGCGGCGGAACCTGGTAAAGGTTCGCGCCGCGGCGTTTGCTTTTTATTCAGTCAGACCAGACAGCTTCAGCAGCTTCTGCACAATGGTGGCTACCTCTGCCCGGGTCATCAGGGCATCAGGCGCAATCTCCGTGCTGCTTCTGCCGGAAACGAGCCCGGCTTTCACACTTGCGGCAATGGCGGTTTTGGCATAGTCCGCAATGCCGTCCGCATCCTCGAAGGAAGCGAGAAGACCATTCACTTCATCGTCGGTGGCATCCACAGGAAGACCTGTTAATGACATCGCTCTGGCCAGGATGGCCATTGCCTGCTGGCGGCTGATTTCTTCCTGGGCCCGCACAGTACCATCTTCGAAGCCCGAGATCAGGCCAAACTCATACGCGCTGGCCAGATAGGTGGCATACCAGTCGGCTGCACTCACATCATGGAAAGGTAATGCTGTGGTGCTGGTACCCTCCAGTCCCAGTGCCTTCACTGCAATGGCGGCAAACTCGGCGCGGGTGATGGAGCGGTCCGGTTCAAACATACCCGGTGCAGATCCACCGACCATTCTTCTGGCCGCCAAATCGCCAATGGAGGCTTGGGCCCAATGGCCTTGGGCATCATCGAAATTCCAGGCAGCGATGGAAACCACTGCAAAGGTTCCGGAACCGGCTACGCTGTTTAGCGCAACGGCCTGTTTCCCTTCGTAGCTGATCACGCGGGAAGGAACAGGGCTGATGCTGCCGTTTGCTTGGAGCATAACGCCTGCGGGTGTTTTAGAAGCAGCCACTCCATTAGGGAGAAGCAGAATCCGCTCCGCATACCCGGCGAGCTTATTCAGCTCCTTCAGCTGAGTGCCTTCCGTCTTGGCGATCTTGAAGGTTGCCGGCGGGATCTGGATTTCATAACCATCCGCCTTTGCCTTTTCCTGCAATTGCTTGACCTCTGCCTCAGTCAGCTTCGCTACCGTAAACCGGAGGCTTCCGCTTTCGGCGCCTGCTTGTACCAGCACACTGGCCGGCACCCGGTAGACGGCTCCCTGATTCTTCACCAGGAGAACAGCGTCATGCGAAGCCAATTCCTTGACCAATTCAGCCTTCAACTCGGCGGTTGCCACTTGGATACCCTCACCGAAAACAACGGCTACTTCTGTTCCCTTTTGGCCGTCCTTCAGGAGAGACTTCACGGCTTCATCCTTCAGCACAACAACCGTTTCTGTGCCGCTGGCGGATTGGCTGACTGTGGAGGTAATATCCTTGCCGCCAACGGATGCCGTTACATTGCTGGGCGCTCCGCCTCCGCCGCCACCACCGCCACCGCCAGGTACGATCTTTTTGAATTCGGTGGTGAATGTAGCACTGTTGTTTTTGCCGTCCACCACTGCGATTGCTTTGATGGTGGTTGTAGCACTAACTTCGATGGGCTGCGTATACACAGCTGACAATTCTGTCGGTTGTGCACCGTTTGTGGTGTAGTGAATTACCGCTCCGGCTTCAGTTGTTTCCAATATAATGCCGGTTTTATCCTTAAACTGCTTCTCGGTAGGACTTGTTGGTGCAGCCGCTGTAAATTCATATACCAGCGGGGTTCTGCTAATGGCCACCGCACGGCTTGCACCACCCTTGGAGGCGGTAAGCACCGTCAAACCTCCTGATTGGGAAGTGGTCCACGTAATGGAGGCATCGCCCGCTGTGCGGTACGCGCCTGTTACGCTGAAAGCCGTATCATCCGCTGTCAGTACAACTGCGGCAGTGGACACGCCGCTTTCCGGTGTTCCCGCAAAACGGGACAGCTGCGGATAAAAGCCTTGCTGTGCAGTCCATACAGAAGCACTCAGACCGGCAGGCAGTACGCCCTCCACAAGCTTGGCTGTAGACAGCCCTTCAGCTTGACCGGCTTCCGCTCTTACCTTGCTGCCCGCTTGCGTATAATAGGCAACCGGGAATTGGACCATTTGCACATCATAGAGGTTTCCGTTTAAAGCTGCTCCTTCCGCCAATTGTCCCGCTACACCGCCGGCGAAGGTTTTTCCCTTCACCAGAATGCCGCCCACACTGGCGGAAGCTTGACCTCCGTTGACATTGCCGGTTAATGCTCCGGCTGTATATCCGGCTACACCGCCTGCCCGGGCAGTATCAACTCCCTTGGCGATGATGCTTCCAGTATTGTAGCTATCTGCAATAGCTCCTTCGTTCACACCGGCGAGTCCTCCGGCATCAGCTGCTGGAGCATCGGCGGATACATCCGCGTAGGAGAAGCTTCCACTGATAGAACCTTCGACACCCTGACTTCCGGCAATACCGCCTGCTGCACTTCCGCCTTCCTCTTGGACTGCAGTTACCCTGCCGCTTGCATAGGAAGCTTGGATGCTGCCATCGTTGGTTCCGGCAATGCCGCCAGCAGATTCCCGTGCGGTAACTCTCATGTTTTGTACGGCTACATCCTGCAGCTGGCTGCGGTTCTCACCGGCAATACCACCTGCTGCAGTGCTGGCGGACACACTTCCGCCGGTCACCGTAACATGGCTGATCAATCCTTCCGTGCCATTCACGCCGGCCACTGCGCCGGTATAAGCTGCACCGTCCAGCTGCGGCTGGAGCAGCGTCAGATTCGCGATAACGCCGCGGTTTTCCGATACAAATCCAAGCTTGTTACCCTCAAAAAGACTCCGCTTAAACCCAGTAATTGTATGGTTGCTACCATCCAGCTCCCCGCGGAACACTGCGATAGGCGCCCACAGCTTGCCTGCCAGAGCCATATCCGCGGTCAACGTCAGCTTCGACACAGCCGGTGCCGTAGTTGCTCCCCGGTTGTACAGTCTGTAGAAAGCCACGCCTTCATCCTGCAGAAGAGCAAACCCTGCCAATTGCTCCGGTGCTGCCACCTCAAAAGCAGCTGTATCCTTGGCGGATACGGTCATAAACCCTACATCAGGGGCAAACCGCCAGCTGGACAGCTTCGCCAGTTCAGGCACAATGGAATCCCCGCTGCCGGCAAATACCCATACCGGTGAATCTCCGGTAAAGCTCCAGTTAGCGAAAGGCTGGCCGTCTCCCGGCAGAGGCTTCACATTGGCGCTTTGTCCGCTGCTGGTATCATACATGATGGCAGCCAAGACTCCGGTGGAGTAGGAATCCGCCACCCGGCCGTCCCGGTAGTTGTAGCCGATGAGAGAGCCCATATAGGAATTGGCTCCTCCGGCAATGGAGGTAATGTGGGCAGCCTTGGCGTACACCCGGCTCAGGTTCCCGTCATTATGTCCGGCAAAACCGCCCGCGTAAGCACGGGTAGCAACACCGGTTCCTGCTACATACACCTCATCCTGCATGGCATAGGCATCGGCGATGGTACCACCGAGATAGATAACCCCGGCAAAGCCGCCGCCTCTGGCATCGAAGGAGGAGGTTTTTACATTGCCTGTTGCATAAGCCTGGTTGATGTCATATTCATTCACCACACCGGCGAAGCCGCCGGCATATGCACCCGCTTTGCCGTCCAGGGTGACGGAGCCCTTGGCATAAGCCCCATCAATGGCTCCATGCTCCGAATCGCCCAGGATTCCGGCGAAGCCGCCCGCCGAAATGGTGGCATAAGGGTTGGCGATGGTTGCTTCAATGTCCATATCGGCTGAAGCATTCTTGATGGTTGTAGCATCCGCTTGACCCACAAACCCGCCAATCCGGGCGTAGGTCGCCTGACGGTTAGCCGCCACGCTTTCGCCGATGACAATCGGCTTATCGTTTAAGGCAGTAGTGCGGGAATAGGAGATTTCACTATGATCCGCTTGTCCAACCAGTCCGCCTGCGCTGTAGTTGGAGCTGCTGCCTGCGTCAAGCTGGCTTTGGGCCGTAATATTAACAGCCACACTGCCGGACAACATACCAGCCGCACCACCCACAACTGCGTGTGAGGCGCCTGTCACATTTATAGATGCAGAGGAAACGGAGTTATACAGGGAAGCGGAAAGGAGCTTGCCCGCAAAACCGCCTGCGTACAGATCCAGGGTTTGTCCGGAACCTGTCATCACAATGCTGCCTGCTGTCACCTTGGCATCATAGATACCCGGGTAAAACGGTGTATAAAATCCGAAATCCAATGCTGCATTACGTTGTTCGCTGCTTGCTTCCATCACACCAGCAATGCCGCCTGCAGCATTCGCCCGTGTTTCCGTAGCCATGGGAGCAACGAACAGGTTACCTTCTTCTGCTGCGGGGGACAGCTCTATTTGGGGAGCCGCCTGCGTCAGGTAAAGAATGGAGTTGTAAGCAGCGCCGGTAATACCGCCTGCCTTTACATCATTTTGGGATGCCGCCAGACTTCCCTGGAAAACAGCTTCCTTCACAGCAGTGTCCGCCAGCTTGCCGGCAATGCCGCCCATAGAGCTTCTGCCTGCAGTAACGGCGAGGGATACTCCCTTGACCTCTACCTTTTCAAATTCAAACACGTTCGTGCCCAAACCTGCTTTATCTCCGGCAATACCGCCGGCAGCCGCTGCCGCGGCAATCTCTCCGCCAGCTCCGCCGATGCCCGTGACTACGGCATTCTTAACGGTTTGCCCGGCGGCGGACCGGCCGATCATACCGCCTGCCATGGAGCTTGAACCGTCTGCACGGATGCTTCCGCCTGTGAAGGCAACCGTAACATCGGCGGCTGCTCCTGAAGCATACAATCCAACCAAACCGCCGGCCAGATTGCCTTCGCCGCTGGCGTGAATGCTGCCTCCGGCATCAAGAACAGCCTTGGAGGCTTGAATATCGCCTGTTTGCTTACCGGCCAGACCGCCGATTACAGCTGCTTCGCCAGATGCTTCGATGGCACCGCCCGCAAGCACTACGCCGGATGCGGGAATGGCCGATTGATTGTCGCCCACAAGTCCGCCTACTGCGGCATTCGCGGCGGCGCTCTTTACTTTGCCTCCGTCTTTGGCCGTAAACTTCAAGCCTGTAACGGTTCCTGTGTTTTGTCCGAGGATACCGCCCACGTAGCTGCCGCCGGTCACTTGGGCCTGGCTGGTCAGAACCACACTGATCTCGGACACCTTGCCCTGATTAAGTCCAGCCAATGCGCCTACCCATTGGGTACCGGTAACGTTCACCGGCTCCTGGGCAACCTGGCGTACAGTGGCAAAATTTCCGATGACACCGAACAATCCGGTATAATCGCCGCCGGAAACCTTCAAGCCGCTGATCAGATTCCCGTTACCCACAAAATGGCCTTGGAAAGCATGAGCCATATCGGCGCCAATGGGATCCCAGTGGGTGGATTGAATGTGGACCGGAGCCGTCAATTGAATGGTTCTTCCTTTAAAATCAAACTTGCTTACACCGGTTACCGTACCGTTGACGATGGCCGCCAAACCTGCCAGATCAGCCTCCGTCTGCAAGGTAAACGTAAGTGCGTTGGTATTCTTGGTATACCAGTTAATATTCATGCTGACGGGTGTACCCCCGCCACCGTTGTTTCCTCCGTCTCCGCCGTTATTGGCACTGAGGTTCAGCTCCGGATACCGGTATTCGGCATTCTCCGAGCCATAGCGCCAGGCTGTATCGCTGAAGGTCCATCCCGACAAAGCCGGGAAGGCGTTGCGGTCAGCCAGCGTAGTGGAGAGGATCGGGCTCAAGCGGGAATACTGATTGAGCTCATAATAGGTGCCGCCGCCAAAATCCAGCAGCCCGCTGTTAATGGATTTGCTTTCGTCCTTCACGTAGTAGGTATTATCAATGAGTTCCTTGCTTGTATTTTTGTAAAAGCCTGCAAAACCGCCGGCATAAGCGCCGTTATCACCGGTCACCTGGCCGCCGGAATAGCTGCCTCCTACTGTGCCGGTGGTCATTCGGCCGATCAGGCCGCCGACGAAGGAGCCTGTGCCATGGGCCGTTACGTTCTTGGCGGCGTAGGAATTGGCTACCGAGCCGCTATGGTCACCCACCAACCCGCCGGTGAAGGTATAGGCACCGTGTGAGGTAACCACTGCAGAGGTGAAGCTGTTTCGGATTTCGCCTGTGTTTTTGCCGACGAGACCGCCCAACGCCGCATATTCACCGCTGGTTCCAACGGCATTGCCTGTAAGATCTGTCTCTGTGTACGAAGCAATGACATGACCAGCATTCAATCCTGCAAGTCCTCCGATGACGGTGGATTCACCGCTTGCGGTCACGATGGCATTGGAGTAGGAATAGTACACCGTACCCGTGCCGGAGTTTTGGCCGATGAGCCCGCCTACTGTGCCGTTATTGCCGTCAGACAAAACCGGGAGCTTCTCGGCAATGCTGTTGTTGGCAACAACGCTGCGGTTCTCCCCGATCAGGCCGCCGGTAACCGAACGCGGTCCATGTACGGTGACACTGCCGGTGTACCGGCTGCTTCCGATGGAGCTAACTGCCGAAGCAATGTTTACTTCAGCATCCTCATCGGTCCGTTCATCATTGATCCCGATTAAACCTCCGGTTGTGGAGGAAGAGGCAGTAGCGGCCAAAACGGTGGTCAGGTTCTCCATGTAGTTTCCACGGATTACCTGGGCATGTCCTTCCTCCCCGTATCCGGCCAAACCGCGGTTATAACCTGCCAACCCGCCAACGGTGGATTCAGAGCCTTTGACCGTGAGCTTCACCTGCTGTCCAAACAGATTGTTCAGGCTTCCATCTGTCAAATGGCCAACAACGCCGCCTGCTGTCAGGCGCGCGGCGGTATCAGCGCCGTTGATAAGCAGATTTTCCACATTCGTTTGGGTCGAGTCTCCTGTAATGGCACTGTTCTGCGCATTACCGGCTGCACCGCCCGCCTTGCTGTCCGCGCCATGAAGAGTGAACACGGCATATTCGGGCAGAATGCCCCTGGCTGCGGAGTTGGTAATATTGGCTCCGGTAATTTCACCGGCCAAACCGCCTGCCGATGTATTAGCGCCTTTCGCTGTCACAATGGGGCTTTCAGCAATAACATCGGTCATCGGGGAAGCATCGCTTGCACCGATAATACCGCCAATGCGGGCCCCGTTTGCAGCTGCTTCAGCATTTACGACAAGCCCTGCCGAGCTGCTTGCCGCCCCATCACCGGTAACGGAAGTGTTCTTCGCTACCCCGGCAACACCGCCTGCGGAGGCTCCTGCTCCTTGCAGGGTCAATGTGAGCCCTGCTTCACCTGCATAAACCAACGGACGAATAACAGCTGCGTCTGTATATCCGGCCAGACCGCCCACCTGGTTGTCCGCACCACCGGAAACAATCTCAATACCAGTGGCTTCCAAGTCCGTCAGCACACCGCTATTGGAGCCGGCAATACCGCCCAGTAGGGAACGGCTGCCTTGAGCCTGGATGGAAATTTCAAACACCTGCTTCAAACGCTCTCTGTCCAGCGGAGTTTCGTTGCGTCCGATTACCCCGCCCACCGCGTTTTCATTACCGGCCGCATCAGCCTTAATATGATGGACACTCACGGGTGTTTCCTGTGTGCCCGCCATTGCCTGGGCTGAAGCAGCACCTGCAAGACCGCCCAGCTTCACCCGGGCTGCAGCAGCATTGGACTCCAGGCTAATGCCGGAGGCCGTGATGGTCTCCAAACGGAGATTTCCGCTGTCCTTGCCGATTACACCGCCGGCAGCAACCTCGGAGGCTTCCGCTGCAATACTTACCATATAATGATCACCCTCAGGCGCTGCATTCCCAACGGCTGCTGCCGAGATGCGACCTTGGGCCAAACCGGCGATGCCGCCTGCAGTACCGCCTGCTCCTGTAGCTTCAATCCGGAGGTGATGAACGGCGGCCTGGGTAATTTCCCCATTGGCATAACCTGCAACACCGCCCGAATTTCCGTCGGAACGGAGGAGCCCTTCGGCATCAGCACTGCCCACTGTTGCTCCGGTGATCGTACCGCTGCTCATATAACCGGCAATCCCTCCGGTATAGAGGCCCCCGGTTGCAGTGATGCTGCCGGAGAAGGAGGTATTGGCAATGGTGCTGTTGAATGCGTAGTGTCCGACGATACCGCCTGTGTACACATCACGCGTCTCATCCGCAGGCATCGTGGAGGTTACCTGGATGGAGGAAGCGAAGGCTTCGCCGGCAATGGCCATATCCGGTCCGGTCACCTTACCGAAGTAGCCGCCAGTGTATAAACGCTGGGCTCCGGTTACTGCAATGGAACCTGTGCTGGCCACATTATTGGCCGCTTTGGTGTATGCCTTGTTGGCGATAATACCGCCTGTATACACATCGGAGGCGGTGCCGGTGACCGTGATAGCCCCGCTGTTGCTGAAGGCGGCTGCCGCGCTGCTTCCGAGTATGAGACGGTCAGCTGCAAAACCCACTAAACCGCCGGTATACACATGATCCGTGGTCGCATCTGCATGAATAGCCCCTTGGTTGGAGGCGGCTTCGTTCAATGTCAGAACAGCGCCGGACTTACCAACCAAACCTCCGGTGTACAGATCCGAAACACCGCTGACGGTAATGGGCACCGTTCCGGAGAACGCCCCGGACCATACCACATTATTGGCTGCGCTGCCGGCAATACCGCCTGTATAAACACGCGTACCGCCATTGTGGACAATCTCCCCCGTTTGGGCAAACGCCGCATGGGACAAGGTTGTCTGTGGAATCTCCAATGAACCGATTAAACCGCCTGCGTAGGTATCCGCCGCGTAAGCCCCGGCATCCAGCTGAATTCTTCCGGAGTTGGAGGTTTTGGCTGAGAATTGTACAGCCGCTCCCGGACCCGCTCTGCCCACAATTCCCCCCAGTGTACCGCTGGCTGTATCGGATACAGTCAAGGCCCCGCTGTTGCGGATAAAGGTATCCTCCTCATCCATATTCAGCAATGCAGGTGCAAAGCCGATAATACCGCCGGCATCGGACCGGTAGACACTGCCGGTTACACTTACCGAACCCTGGTTATCGTTTTTCTTCATTAGCAGTATCCCGTTGCCTGCACCGGTAATACCGCCGGCCTGGACTTCACCCATACCGTTTACCGTAATGCCGCCCCGGTTTTCCACATTAGACAGAGTACCGGAGCTGCTGCCCACGATACCGCCAACCTGGACACGGCCCCCAGGAGAGCCGTTAATGTGAATCTCCACATTGCTTGTTAGATCAAGAATAGTGCTCTCCTGATCCATATATCCTGCCACTGATCCTGCGTAAACCTGACCTCCGGTTACTTGAAGGTCAACACGGCCCGCCAGGCTAAGCCGGCCAACAGTAGCCTCGTTCATATAACCGAACAGACCCGCATAATCCCCACCGGTTACGGTCAGCCCGCTCAAGGTCTTGGGGGAGCCCATCGGTCCCATCAGAATACCCCGGAACGGATGCTCCGGTGTGCCGATGGGGCGCCATTCATGATCGGACAGGTTCAGATCGTTAACGACATGCAGCGTTTTGCCGTCGAAGTCTATACCGCCGTAAACCAGCTCGGAAACACCGGCAAGCTCCGCGGCTGTTTCGATTGTATAAGTAGGGTAGTCCGCGTTATACCAGGTGGTATCCGCATAGCTGGACCAGCTGCCGCTTGCCGCCTTTGCCCCCAAACCTGCGGGGACAAAGGAGACCAGCAGCAGAAGGCAAGAGACAAGCTTGATCCACTTTTGTCTGCAAAGCATAAAACACCTTCCTGCTCTCATAGTCAGATTGCTCTTCATTTCTTACAGCTTGCCTACGGGCACCTTCTGATTCAACCGGGCTGCGATAGCCGCAGCTTGGGCGCGGGTAAACGCTCCGTCCGGAAGCAGTGCTTGATCCTGGCCGTCAATAATGCCTTCGCGGATACACAGGGCAACAGCCTCTCTTGCCCACTCCGGAATCACGGCCCCATCCGTAAACTCACCCAGGATGGCGTCAACGGAAGCCGCATCTACTGCCGTCTGTCCTCCCAGCAGCGCAAGCGCCCGGCCTGCCATCACCATAGCCTCCAACCGGGACAGCTCACCCTCCGGACGGAAGGTTCCGTCCTCGAAGCCGTTCACCAGACCGTTAGCGGAAGCAATGGCAACACTGCGGCTGAACCAGTCATCCGCGGATACATCCGTGAAGCCTGCTGTGGCTTGCTGGCTCATCAGACCCAACACACGAAGCAGCACTGTCGGATATTCTGCGCGGGTAATTCTGCTGTCCGGAGCAAACTCATCGGCTCCGCGGCCCAGCATAAACAGCTTGCCGCTGGCTGCTGCAATCACATCCTTCGCCCAGCTGTCGGCAGCCACGTCGGCAAAGGAAGGTTTATTCTTGATGAAGGCAATGCTGCCGTCATCCGTCAGAGTCAGGTTCACATATGCTTTGTTGTTGTCGATGTCCAATGCCCACGGAACCGTAGTCCAATTGCCGTTTTTGCTTCTCAGCACCACGCCGGTAATATCCTTGGCGGCAATGCTGTCGGGAATCGCCACTCTTGCGGCTATAGAACGTCCGGCGTAAATCCCGCTTTGGCCGATATCGAAGGTAACCCCTTCTCCGCCACCAAGCAATTCTGCCTGAAGGGATCCGGCAATGGCTTCAAGCTCCGCCTTTTCGGAAGCCGTGTTCTTCTCCAGCACCAGCTTCAGATCTTTGCCTGATTCAGCTGCGAGATGTGCCGGAATAGTCAGATCAGCGAAGGGCAGCGCCAAACGCAGAGTTTGCCCGTTCTTGGCAGCTTGGGCCAGCAGGCCGGAGCCGATTTCGAACTCGTAGCCGTTCACCAGCGCATTGCTGCCTTCGATCAATACCTGCTTTGGATTAACAGTGCTGACTCCCGCCTTGTCGACACGGGCCACCAACCGGTCATTGCGCAATTCGGTTGCAACCGTATCGCCATTGGCCTTAATATCCGAATTTCCTCCACCCATGAATCCTCCGCCGCCACCACCTGGTGCAGGCTGGCTCCAAACCTTCGCTTCCATCAGCGTGGAAACAGCCGCAGCCAGCTTGCCGCCTACAGCGCGTTTGGCTACCGCCACCTTGTTTCCTGCCGCCGCGGCAACTACGCCGTCCGCAGGGAGGAGCGGCCAGCCGCTAACGTCATCCTTGTAGCGGGGAGCCGGAGTTACACCAGCTGCCGGATATACCTTGTACACCAGCTCCGCGTCGGTCATTTCTCCGGCAGCCACCACGTTGACTTTGGTGACACCCGGATTTTTGTCGACAGTAGCAGTGTAGGCACTCACGTCAGTGGATACATCCACCACAGTCATGCCTTGAAGCGCCACATCCTTGGTAATCTGGTACTCCGCCTTCACAATAGCGGATCCTTCGGAGACAGCTTGAACAGTACCGGTATTCGATACACTGGCCGCTTCTCCGGTATAAATGGAGTAAGTAAGCTTATCCAAATCCGCAGCGGGTACGGGAACTTCTCTGAATAAGGGCTTTTTGTCCGTATCCACGCCGTTGGAATAGCGCAGGAAGGCTTCCACTTTCTTTTGGTCTGCTACATGAAGGTTAGGAAGCTTTCGCAGAACCAAGGCCACCGGCACTTGATAGCTGCCGTTGGTCACCTTCACCGTTGTACCGTTTCTGTTGCCTGCACGGTCAACTGCATCAAACACAAGGTCCAGCTTCGGCTCCGTTCCCGAAACCGAGATATTGCCGGAGAAACGTCCGTCCTGGCCAACAGTCAGGCGCTGTCCGTTTACCCGCAATTCCGCATCATTGCTGGTTTGCCCTACTACCAGGATTTTGCCGTCGGTTGTGCGTTCACCGGAAAGCGGAGTATCCAGATAGAGGATAGGTGCAATGGTATCCACGGTCAGGTAAAGCATGGTAATGGAGAAATCTCCGGTTTGTTTGTTCGTAGACCGCAGTTCAATCCCATACGTGCCGTCGGTTGTAAAATTGGAGAAATCCAATACACCCGAGCTGCCAGATGCCTTATTCGTAAGGGTGGTTTTGGCGATGGACTTGCCGTCAAACAGCGCCTCCACATCCACATTTTGCTGGTCGGAGCTAAGCACAATCCGCTGCTGCGTAACGCTGGACAGCACATCCGCATACGCTGTTGTGGCTTCAGCCACCTTCACGGTATCCGAAGGCTGAATGCTCATAACCGGTTTGGCCGGAACAGGGAGCAGCGTATTAGCCGTATCCGTCCGGTTTGCGAAATGCAGATTTTCATTCTTGTCCGTTTCCGCATCGGGTCTAACTGCCGCCGATACGCCCACCACATACTTCTGGCCCACCTGCAGACCTTGATAGGTAAAGTCATCATTCGCTACAGGCTTGCTGTCCAGATTGGATTGGTCCACCACACTAGAGCGGGAGGCCTTGGTCCAGCCACCCAGCCGGATGCCTTCATACTTGCCGCTTTGGGCATTCCAGTACGGAGCCAATTCCTCTTCCGTGAACAAGAGGGAGGAGAAATTGTCGTATTCGCTCAATGTGCCGTTTTGATCCTGCTGCATCACTTCGATGGTGTAGCTGTGCTCAAACCCGGCTTGTGCCGGCTTTTTGCCTGCCGGTCTGAAGGACAGGTTGAAATATCCGTTCCCGGCGGGCTTCACAGCCACATCCTGTACTTCATTGGGAGCCAGCGGATCAATAACCGTAAACTTCTGCTCGCTGGTTTTCGTACCGAAGGTATTGGAGGACTTCAGCTCGGCACGCAGATAATAATCGCCCTGCGGCAGCATTCCCCGGATATCCTCCGTAGCACCCAAAAGGGATACCTGTGACACATCAATATTCACACTGCCCATTGCTGTGGTGCCGGACATATTGCCTCCGGCTGTAACCTCCAGATCCTTGGCTACGAGCAGTCCCGCCGAACCCGGCTGGGCTGCCTCTTCACCTGCAGCAGCAGGAGGTTGTACAGCATCCTTGGTCAAATAGAGATTTACGGTATCCCCGGGTTTGGCATTCGCCACCTTCCAGGAGGCCGTAAAGGTATTCGGGTTTTGATCCGGCTTCGTCAGCCGCACTTCATCCAGCTTGGAAACCACGGGAATGTTAAGCAGTCTGGAATCCACCTGCTGGTCAGCATACAGCTTCCAGGTTCCGCCGGCTTTATTAGCCGGTACGGCAATGTAGACCTTTTTCACAGCACCGTTCTGTCCATTCAATTCCTGAGTAAAGGCATTGGCTAAAGGATCATTGATATTCGCCACGTCATAAACAAGCGGATAATCCTGACCGTTGTTATCCTTCATAATCAGGTTGGGAACGGTGCTGCCGTAATACTCGACCTCCAACAGTGCATCACCGGAAACGGAGCTCATGGGAATCTCATGAAGCCGCCCTTCCTCCGCTACCTTAATGCCGCCGATACCCACTCCGAAGGAGCCGTTATCCAGCAGATCCACACCACTGGCGACGCTGTGGTACTCAATTTCATGCAGCGTGTCTTCCTTGGTTACCCAAGAGGTAGCCAAGGTTTCCACACCTTGACCCAATACAATCAGCTTGGGACCGTTCTCCGGATCCTGAATCCGCAGATACGCCAGACCTTCCGGAAGCTTCTCGCCGGAGGTACCGAATTCAATGCCCCCGTTGAAGTAGTAGGTGATGCCCAAGGTGAGGAAAAGAATAGTGTAGCTTCCCCACATCTTGTCGTTGTTTACACCCAGAGAAACGCCTGCCAGCGGCTTGCCGCCTACGACAGGAACATCCTCGGGGATTTGAATCTTGGCACTCACGAAACCCTCGAAATCTATTCGGTTCTTGATCAGATTCTGTCCCACGAACAGGGACGCTTTGCCGATAATGATGTTCCAGCCCAGTACATCCAGCTCCGCAGAAGCCGCAACGAACCAGGGTTTTACCCACTGGGCAGCAATTTTAGCTTCTGTAATCATTTTTATCTTTTCGGAGGCAGGCGTTGGCTTATAGTCCAGCTTGCCGAGAATCTTAAAGCCGGTTTTCTTCAAAGTCAGATCAATGCTGCCATAGAAAATGGCGGGCGGAACCCCGAAGTTAATATCCGCGCCGGCCTCAAGGGTCAGCGGCACATCTCCTTCACCTGCAATGGTATCCGCCAGCTCGCGAATGGCACCGCGGATGCCCTGCAGATAGGTAGCGGCAAAAATCGCTACGCCCGGGTCACCCAGCCTTGCCTCAAAACCAATCACATCCGGCAGCACCCGTTTGTCCGGGACCTGCTTGAAGGCCAGCTCCACACCCACGCCAAAATCATTGATGATTGCCTTAAACTTGATGCCGTAGCTGTTGGAGATGCCATCTACAGGCTGCACATAATGCACAATGTGAATTTCGCCGGCGATGTCCTTGTCGTCATCCTTTTTCGGAGAATCCTTGCCGGAGCCTCCCTTGTCATCGTCTTTCTTCTTATCCTTTTTCTTCGTTACGCCAATAAGGCCAATGTCCTGATTCAGATCGAAGCTCAGAGAGGCATCGATGCCCACAAAGCCTTTTTCGTTAAAGACTACATCTTTAATTTCCGACTCCACAATCTTGAAGCCGATGGTGCCGCCGAAGGAAATGCCCCCCGCCCGAAGGATATAGTCATTGAACTTCATGCCGAAGCCGCTGATGGTGAAGCTGGGAGCAGCGAACAGGCTGTGGCGGTTAAAATAGACATCCTCAATGGACAATTGACGCAGCGGATTCACCCGGTCCACCAGATTGCCTGCTGCCCAAGTGAGAGAGCCGTTCAGGGATTCATCCTCTCCGCCCGGTTCATCATCCTTCTTGTCGTCATCGTCCTTCTTCTCCAACAGGGTTTTGCTGAAGCCGTTATAGAAATCCAACGTCCATTCACCCTTATGAAAAACAAATCCGCTGTTTGCTACAGAGAGTGTACCGTCACCCTTGACGGACAAGGTACGCAGGAACGGGGATTGGGCGGCACCTGTAATCAGGTTAATGTCCATGACATCCAGCTGTCCCTTGGCAAACACCATATCCTTCCCGCGGTAAGCCACGGCTTTATTGATAATGGCGGGTTCGCTGGTAGTGTCCACCACATATTGCAGGTCCTTGCCGCTGCCGATCTGGTTGATCATGCCGCGGATTTCAACCAGAACCTCGTCTTCGCCTTTTTTCCGGTCATCCAAGTCATCCTTAAGGTCCTTCAGCTCCTTCTCACTTTCGAAGGCCTGCAGGCGGTAGGTTGGTGATTTTTGCTGCTCGTTTTTGTATTCCCCGCCGAAGTCGGGATCCACAAGCTGACCAACCCGGACCATCTTATCCAAGGCAGTAGTCAAAGTGACCTTCATTGCCTGAATTTGATCTCTGGATGGGGCAGCCTCTTCCGGGAAAGCCTCCATATAATCGGGTTTTACTTTTGTATCAAAATCACCGTTTAAAGTTACTGTATTTTTAATCACAGCCAGGATATTGGCCTTCTTGACCCGGGCTGCTTCATTCTCGGTAACCACAAAGCGCTGAGCCGTCGTCAGGTCATACAAGCCGCCTGTATCAGCGGTATCCTTATAATCCACTTCCACCTGGTACTCGCCTAACGGCAAGGCGGGACCCAAATCTGCCTTCAGCACCTTGCCGGTGGCATCCACAAGATCACCGGTGCGGTAAGTAATCCGCATATCACCCATTTGCCCATCATTGGCGGGCTGCATAATAACAGATTGCTTCACCGGTACCTTATAGCGGTTGCCGGTTGAGGTTTCCTTTAGATACAGGTCAAAATTCGGGTCGGAGGAAGCATTGCCCGGATTATACGCCTCTACATTCGATAAGTTCAGTGTGATGTATTTGACATCTGAGGCAAAGGCCTCTTCCGGAGTCATAGCGTACACAAAGGTTTGTGCAGCAACCCCTACTGGAGGAAGGAAAACGAAGTTGGCCTTGCTGGATTCATACTGGGCCTTGACGGATTCGTCTTTAATTCCATCCAGCTTTTCGCTCATTTCCTTGCTCGTAACGGTAAGCATATATTCAGGCGTTGTTGGCCAGGGGCGTCCTTTTGCCTGCACCACGAAAGTAGCCGTCACCGTGTCACCCGGCTTAAATTTGGGCTGAATACCTTGCTCGGCTTCAGCTGGCGTCGCCGGTTTCGTGAACATTGCCGTCAGGGTATTACCAGGCAGTGTCTTTACCTTGCCATTGGCGTCCCTTACCATCTTGCCGGTGTTGGGATCCATCTCCACAAATTTGAGGGCATTGTCCAATTGCATGTTGGCGACGATGTTGGAATGCTCCATGTTAAAGGATTCCATGTTTTCGATTTCGGCCGTAATCTGGAATACGCCCTCATCCACATACCCGCTGCCGTCCTCCAAGGCTGCCAGTTGATTTACCGGATCAATATAACGGATAGAGAACACCTTATCGGGGGAAATGATTTCGCCCAAGCCATAAACTGTCTCGAAGGTACGTGCCGATCCTGCCGGAATCCGGTCCGGATTCCAATACAAGGCCACCGCCGAATCCGCCGAACCAAAGTCATTGGTATCGGTGGTGAAATCCAGGTTCTCATTGATTTCATAATCCCACTTGGTGTTGGCCATTCTGGCCCAATGCCCAACGACCATTTCATCTACAATATTGATGTCGTTCTCGGAAAAGTTATTGAAGCCGTAAGCCGTCACATTGGTAGCCAACGGATTGGTGCTGTCGTATTTGTCCTTCATGACCCAATAAGCCGGCAGTGTACGGAGAGTGCGATCCAGACCTGTGTATGCTGAATCTACCTTATCCTCATCCACCAGCCTGCGCTCTACTTGAAGGGGACGATCAGAAACTGCCCCTACCTGGAATGCAGGACCATCATTGCTGCCCACCATAGTATCCAGCAAAATCCGCGAACCCACCTGCACATCCGCCTGGGTAGGGTTGTTGACGATGTAGCCTACGTTTACATTGCCGGCATTCATGATGTCCGATGTATCGGTGTAGAGCTTCAACACTTGTGTAATTTGGACTCCCTTGATGCTCCAGGTTGTCTCAATTTGTTTGGTGCCGTCGGAATTCTCCACAATCCGCGGAGGGGAAATTTCCGAGAAGAAATCGGCTCCGAATTTATACGGATTACCGAAGATATAGTCCGTTCCGTCGATCCGGAAGGTGGTAAAGGAGGTTTCCGGATCATCCCCCTGGTACATCATGTTAACATTCTGGTCATTCTTGCGGACGGGTTGTCCGTCCACGGTCCGGATTGCAAACCGGCCCGTATGATTATTGACCGTTACCTTCACGAAGCTGTTGCTGACCACCGTCACGTCTTCTTTGCCGATTTCATTGGCAAAGGCCGAAACTGGAAGCCCCAAGGCCAGAATGGCAGCCAATATAATGGCGATTGCCTGTTTAATCCCTCTCATCCGCTTTTGACTCCTTCATTCTAGAGATTAGCCGACCATGCTGCCGATTGTGATTAAAAGAAATCCCCCGGAACAGGCTTTTGCCCATTCCGGGATTCCCCATAACCTGACCCAGCGTAAACCGATGAAATGTCGAAGAAGGCTCTCAAATTGGCTTCGCCAATTTCAAGGCTTAATCCTTGTTGCCTACAAAGAAGGAAGCAAACTCCCTTTCTCTCTCTTGCGTTCTGACGATAATGGTGTACCAGCCTGTTTTCGGGAAGGTAACCTGGAATTGCTGCGCTGTCAGTGCTTCGTAGGATATTTCCTCGGCAATATATTTCATTTGCCCTTCCCGGTACAGTCCGGAATGATAGAGAATGCTGAAGGTAGCCCGTTCATTGGTTGCCTTCGTTCCCTCCACCATCATTTCGTCGTACCCTTGAACACGGAAGGTGATGGTGTTGGTATCGAACAGAACGGCCTCTTCCAGGCTGGAAGAAATGACTTCCCCATTGCCGGTAATCATCAGCCCGGAATTCGGTAACACAACCACGAATTGAGTAAAGGTTGCGCTGTTGCCAAGTTCATCCGTTACCGTGTACGTCACCGACTTTTTGCCCGTTGTAGCCAGGTCCAGGTCGCTGATGGTGACTGTCAGATGATCCACAGCAGACAGATTGTCGGAAACGGTGTAACCGCCCAGATCCGTATAAGGATTGAACCCTTCCTGATTCCGGATGACGGAGATAACAGGGCGGTTAAGTTTGAGCTCCGGAGCGGTGTTATCCAGTCCGGTCACTTCAATTGGGGAAATGATCCTTTGCCCCAAAAGATCAGAAATCGCGATTTTGGTAAGGCCATTTGTGCTGTAGATGGCAGAATGGCTGTAACGCCCGTCTGTACCGCTAATCTGATTGAGGTAGTTTCCATTATCCTTGTCAATTGAAGGCCCTGTGCCCAAGAAGATTTTGTTGGGGGCGCTGACCTGTCCGCTCAGTGTGACCTTCACCTTGCCCTTGGCATAGGTTTTGCCGTCAACGGTAACGGTTTTGTCCGGAGACAGCGGCTGACCATTTTCATCTACAAATTCGTAGACAATTTCCGGCGTGTCCAGAGCCGGGGCAATGTAGGAGATCACCTTTTCCACAACCGTGGTATTGCCGTTTTGATCCCGTACGGTAAATTCCACCTTGCCATTGTCCCGCATCGTAACCGGATTTTCGCCTTGAATAACGGTGATATCCTTGGTGCTGTTGGCAGCCTTCACCACACTCAGCACAACACCCTCGGCCAAAATCACGTTGCCCTGACTGTCCTTGATGGTCTTAAAGGTTTTGGAGCCGTTGTCTCCATACTTATCTGTCGCCACAATTTCAACGGAGGGAGGTGTTTTGTCAATGTTGGCCACTGTTGCCGTTGCCGTATTTTTGTTGCCCGCCTCATCCTCAAACTCAAAGGTAAAGCTGCCGTTTTCCTTGAAGCTATGGCGTCTCGCACCCTCATTATTCAACACCCGGACAGGTTCCGAGGTTTGCAGCTCAGCCGTAACATTGGAGGAGGTTGGCCCGGTAATGTTGTAGACAATCACTCCTTCAGGGGCTGTGTCATCAATATTATTGACGACGGCCAACAGCCTGGCTTTCCGGTCTGGGGCGGTAAGGTCTGTCAGGTCAAAGGTGTAAATCCCGTTTTGCGGAATGCTGTACGTATTGCCCTTGACATGAACCGGTGCCGCCAAATTGTCGGTAGCGGAGGGCTTCACCTTGACTCCTGCCGGAACCGAGATGGTGAGGGACACCGCGCCGCTTCCAACGGGCTTCATGGTGCTGTAGGAAGCAATGCCGTAAAGAATGTTGGCAGCAGGATTGAAGGCTTTGGTATCCACATCCGCCGGGCTGCTTTCGCCGCCGCCGGGAGAACGGAACTTCACCTTCAGCTGAAGCTGGGCAGGTGTTGCTGCATCAACCGGGGTGCGGACAAAGTTGGTGTACGGCATCCAAGTGGTCCAGGTGATGCCGTTATCCTTGGAGATGGCATATTCGAAGCCGTGCTTCGTGGTATTCTGCAGCTCCAGCTGAAGCACAGCCTTATATCCGTCTGTTTCGTTTCCTTCGAAGGCGATCAGATCGGATTGGAGCACCTGTACCGGACTATTATCTTCCCGCGACAACCGGAAAGTGCCTGTGTGGGTAATGGCTGCATTTCCCGCTCCATCGATTGCATAGACGTACAAGATGAAGTTGGCTGTTTCACCTGCGGCAAGTACGGAGTTGTCCAGGATTACCTTCCCTTCCTTGGGAAGCGTCAGCCAGCCCAGGGTTGCTTCACCAGGGGCAGGGACATCCTCCCGGACCCACTGATAGCTTACCTTCATGTCATCGGGCCGCTGCAGCTCTGTAGCCGTTACAGTAACCGCATGGCTTGGTTTGGCGTAGTTAACACCGTTGATGTTGAAGGTAACAGCAGGCGCCGTATTGTCAAACTTGTACAACTGGTTGAAGTAATAGCTTTGTGCCCCCGCCTCCTGGACACGGATATGCAGGTATTGCTCACCGTTCAGTGCGGGATCGGCGGGAACCCAGACGGTAGTAGGGTGCTCATAAACCGCCGAGGTGACCGTGTTGGCCGCATAAACAGAGCTTGTTACGGAGGGCGCTGCTGCGCTGTCCACAACCGGAACGTTTGGTACAGGGCCGCTGCCATAAACGGCCGCGAGGACCGTCGGTGTAAACTGACTGTCTGCCGGACGCACCGGGGAGCTGCTGTAGGCATAGGCCACAGCTTCCACTTGAACCTTTGTAATCGTGAGCTTTACATTTTGGCTCTTCATAAAAATAGTGGAGGTAGGCGAGAAGGAAACCTCAATTTTATCGGACGAATTAACGGTTGCCGAAGCCGATTTTTGTGCAGCCGTTATATTACCCGCATGATCCGCACCCTGCAGGTACAGGTCATAGGTGCCATCTTCAAAAACATGACCTTGTGTGGAGACAATGTAATCCGTCGGAACAGTAGTCCATCCGATTGAGCTTGGCGCTTCATGCTCCTTCACCCACTGGTACTGCACATTAGCCGCATCAATGCCGCTGTGCTTATCCGTTGCGGTTATGAGTGCTTTAACCTCAGGCTTATCCCCGGCAATGATTTCTGCCGTAAGCACAGGAGCTTTGTTGTCCAGCAGCAAGGTGGCTTTGTTGTAAATCCAGTTGGAATCATCGTGTTTATAATCTTCCGGTGTCCACATGGCAAGATTCTCATATTCGCCAACTGCTACCAGCGCCTTACCGGAGGCATAGAACTCTGCGTCTGCGGCAGAAGCACCAGGATGGCTAGCCAGGTACTCATTTTTCCAAGCGGTATATTGGACCGCATTATTCGTTTCGAATACCTTCTTCTTTTCGTATTGCATCAATTCGCGTGCCGTATCCCACGTCATATCCGCTGTCCAGGTATGCAGATACCAGGGGCCGCTTGCATCAGAAACGAAGGCCTCCGGCGGCGGGGACAGCAGATTGGTTTTGTTGTTGGCAACCATGAACTTCAACTTCTCCAGCTCACCGGGATATAAACCGTCGCTGGGCTGCAGTCCTGTTAGCGAATACCGCTTTACGGCAGCGGATTTGTCTTCTTCCTTGCCTGCCAGCGGATTGCCGGAGTCCTGGCTCCAATAATAGAAGACCAATCCGACTCCGGGAGAATTACCGCCAGTTCCGCCCGTCATATTCAACGGCCGGTAAATCCCTCGGCTTGGCCGTACAAAGCCGGCTTCATCCGGATCAAGAGGAGGAGCCGTCACCGAAGGATCATTGGCGTCGATAGTGATTTTTCCCTTTTTCCCATACACCGCATCGGTAGCACCGTCGCTGTCGTAGCTGTAGCTGAATTCCGGATCCTGATTGTCAATGGACAGCTTGGCCCAGTCAATCTTGGTATTCGGGATTTGCTGAGAGGGGTCAGTAGGTACGGGCTCTGCAGATTTATTGGTATGAGCCGCATCCATCAGCAGGTTGCCGGCGTAATCCTGGATCACACCTTTGTCAGGGTAGCCTTGCGCCGCTCTGCTTTCATGGGAGAGTGCAATTACCTTCAGTAACGCCACGTCCACATCCTGATCTGTTACCTCGGCCCGGAACGTCCAGGTATCCGTGTTCTCGCCTTTGACGTACTTGGCTTTCATTCCGTTATTGAAATGAAGGATTAAATTGTCAACATTCAGTCCCGCTTTAACAATGGTATCCTCGGTAAGCTGTACCTTAAAATCAATCACGTCTCCGCCATTTAAGGTACTGCCTGTAACGATTTCCGGTTGGATGCCGTTGGCCGCAAAGGTATATTTAGGTGGAACTGCGTCGACGATAACCCGGTAGCCGTCATTGTTAGATATTACATTGCCTGAATCAACAGTTTCGTCAAAGGGATTAATAGCCTTGCCGCTCAAAAAGGATGAACCAGCTACACTAGAAGCCTTTTGACCAAAGTTGCTGATAATAAGCGGGTTTCCCGCAGCATCATGAAAATCGGCTTCCTTAATTTTCTCAAAAAGGGATCTTTGGTTCAGACCGCCCTCTGCTGGAATGGACAGGAGCTCGCCGCCATTTTTGATTGGCAGATTGCCAGAATGATGAAGCGGTGTCGGCGAATAGGAGTAAGCCAGTCGATCCGAAAACTGGCTCCAGTTTGGTAAACCGGGAAGCCTCATTGCTTGATTCTGTCCGGCTCCGGGCAAACCCGTTCCAGCAGGATTAGTGAATAGATAGTGGACGTTAAGATCAGCCGCATCTATTTGCGAGCTTGGTTTAACTGGCTCACTGAATGGATAAGTAAGTTCCATCCGTTCGCCGGCCTTCAGAAATAATTCCTTTTCACCAATCTTAAGATTGTCCCGTTCTGTACCGGTAGAAGAAAATTGGTAGTCTTCTATCTTAGGTGGAGTAATATCCCGGAAATACAGATGCACCCCATCGATAGCAGCGGTTCCATCGCGATTCAATGTAATGGTGATCACGTCATTGGGATCAAGCTTCTGCCAGCCTGTGTCAACATTGTCATTCCGGTCAGGATGACTCCCGCCATGCTCTTCCCTGTACTTGTGGTAGCCTGATCTGTCCGTTTCAATTTCCATGCTCACAAAGTCGTCATCAGATTCCCACATCGTGTTGATGAAGAAGCGGAACTCTCCTTGCCCACCAGCGGCCAGTGCCTGCAAGCCGGGTATATCCGCTACACGGACGGTCCCCTTAAAATCCATTGCAGATTGTGTACCTTTAAGGTACTCTCCTCCGTACTCAATGTGTACACCTGGCAACCCTGCTCCGGCATGCTGCCTGGGGAACCACATCCATGCCTCATATTCCATACTGCTCTCGCCATTTATTTGAGGAACAGCGGGGTTTTTACTAATCGTGCTGGCATTATAAATCATAGTACCGTTAACAAGCACATCCTCATACTGCCCTGTCGCTGCCTTTACTTCAGTGCCGCCAACAGGCACAAACATGGCCGCCAACAGACTGGCGGCAAGGGTGGCCGAAGTCCACTTTTTTAACCTTTTCAGCATTATGTATCCTCCCAGAGCAACCTCGTATAGATAAAAGCTTTTACTTCACAACCCCCGCCGCATCCTCAGCGCTCACGGCCAAATGAATGCCGCTCATGGTGCGCAGCGAGCCGGACAGAATGCCTGCTGCATAGCCGTGCTCATCCAATAACGGACCGCCGGACATGCCGTTGACCAACTCCGCCGAAACCAGCAGCCGGTCCCTTCCGTTGATGGAGGCGCGGGGTGTATTGACGATTCCTTCTGTGATGATCTTCGTTCCCTTCATCGGAAACCCGATGGCAAACACCTTCCCGCCATGCTTCATCTGCCCCGTGCGCAGCGGGATAAACGGATATGTACGCTGTACTCCGGCATTGTCCGCCGGCTGCTCCAGCTTCAATACTGCCGTATCGGCGGCTTCGTTCCGGGCTGTTACCCGGCCTATGACAGTAGACTGGTCATCCATTACACATTCCACCTGCTCTGCTTCCTCCACCACATGGTAGGCAGTCAGCGCCGTGCCGTCCGGACGAATCATAAATCCGGTGCCCACATCCTTCAGCGTTCCGTCCTCACGGAGCACCCTTACATAGAAAACAGCCTCCTCTACATGAGAATAGAGCTCCTCCGCATGATAACGGGGAGGGGAATCCGCTTGAGAAACGGAAAAGCCGTTTATCGCCAACAACAAGGCCATAAGTATTGCAAACAGTAGGCTGCCCTTTCGCCACACTTCGTCACCACTCTCCGTTCTGCGACTTTTGTCGCTATGAATAACTATTATTATAGAGTAGGCTTCTCTCAAAATTCTCTCAAAAGTCCGTTTCCTCTCGAGCGGCTAGTTCTTACGACTCACATCCGATTTTCGAGGAAAAACCCGCGAAAACAGCTATTAAATGCCAAAAACACCTTGCAGCGCTCAGGCCGCAAGGTGAATTTTTACTTTTATTTTTTTTGGCGGGGCTGGGAAATTTTCGACATTTCCATGTACATCTTCGCTTTTTTACTGATCTCCGCGGGGACCTCCATCCCCATCTCCTTGCGGTACTGCATCTCGAACAGGTTGAAGTGCCGGGTGATCCGCTCCCGCTTGCCTGCGGCTGCATAGACCTCCATCAGAAGCAGGTGAAGCTCCTCCTCCAATGGATAAAAGGAGAGGCATGACAGGAGCCGCTGCTCGGCCTTGCTCCATTCCCCTTGCGCCATATACCGTTCGGCCAGCCGGCAGCCAAGGGCTCTGTATTGTTTACCGCAGCTTTCCTCCAGCTGGACCTTCCACATGTAATCCTTGTGCCCCAGCAGCGGGCCGCGGTACAGGGCAAACAATGCCTCCAGCCGCTCCGGCTCTGCCTGCTTCTTATGGCCCAACCCGGATATACCCTGCAGAAACTCCAGCAGATCATAGCGGGTATCCTGGGTTTTCAGCAGATAGCCGTCACCGGTTTTCACCACATCCATCCCAATGTCCTGCTCCTTGATCAGCTTTTTCAGCCGGTACACGGTGTTGTGCAGATTGTGAATGGCCCGTTCCTCATTCATTTCGGGCCACAGAAGATCCATCAGCTTCCACTTGCTGATGTCCTGATCGGGCCAGCACAGCAGATAGGCGAACAGCTCCTCCGTTTTCCGGGTAGGCCAGCGCACCAATTCACCCTCGGGACTCCGCACCTCGAAGCTGCCCAGGCAATGGATGGAGGCCTTAAGAACAGGCTCGGGAGGTGCTGATGCGCCCGGACTTCCCGTCCGGTCGGCCTCCTTCAGCAGGCGGGTGGTAATCCGGTCGATAGCGCTGGTCATCACCGGCTTCAATAAATAATCGAAGGCAAATACCCGGAACGCCTCCAGGGCGTATTCCTTATACGCGGTGGTGAAGACGATGCGTGTGCCCTCACAGCATTCGTTCAGCCTCTGGGCCAGCTCAATTCCGGACAGCTTGGGCATCTCCACATCCAGGAAGGCGATGTCCGGCTTGAGCTCCGGCAGCTTCTCCAAGGCCTCCAACGGATTGTTAAAGGCACCGATAATCCGGCAGTGCGGGTTGCGGCCCACAACCACCTTCATCAGCTCCAGAATGGGCTTTTCATCCTCCACAATGACAACACTGAACATTCCCTTCTCCCCCTCTCCCACGTTTTATTCCTCCTCATCCCGCGGCAGCCTCATGACGATTCTGGTGCCCCTGCCCGGCTCGGAGGCGATCTGCAGGGAGGCGCCGGGAATGGATTCCAGGCGGCGCCGGATGTTGAGAATCCCGATACCAACACCATCGCCTGGCCTGCCGGCTCCCGTAATCCGGACGAGCACCTCCTGCGGGATGCCGGTGCCGTCGTCCTCAACGGTTACACGCACTCCATCGTTGTCCTTCTCTACCGTCAAGCTTACCGTCCCTCTGCCGTCCTGGTCGAAGAAGCCGTGCCGGATAGCATTTTCCACGAAAGGCTGAATACAAAGAGAGGGAATGGGAAACTCCTCAAGCCCTTTTTCCACATGGCTGACAAACTCGAACCGGTCATCGAAGCGTGCCCGCTCAATCTCCACATAAGCCTCGATCAGCTCCAGCTCCCGGCTTAACGGCACCAGCAGCTCATGGCTGTCCACATCCAGGATATAACGGAGATACTGGCTGAGACGGGAGAGCAGATAAGCCGCCCTTTCCCCGTCGGTATAACAGAATGAGATGACACTGCTTAACGCATTATACAGAAAATGCGGCTTGATCTGCGCCTGATGAAACGCCAGCTCGTTGCGGATGGCTTCCTGGAAGGAGGATTTCATCGCCAGCAGCGTCTGGATCCGGGCCAGCATGGTCTCCCCCTCGAAGGGTTTGGTCACATAATCATTAGCGCCTGCAGCGAAGCCCAACGCAACATCCTGGGAGCGGTCCTTAGCTGTTGCGAACAGAATAGGCAGCGACAGAATCGAATGCTGCTCCCGGAGCATCCGGCACAGCTCGATTCCGGACATCTCGGGCATCATCACATCCAGAATAATCAGATCAATGTCCGGATGCCGGGCAATTTGAGCCAAGGCTTCCTTGGCGGACAATGCGGAGAGCAGATTGTAGGGATAACGGCGCAGAATATTCAGTAAGGTATAAATATTAGAGGGTTCGTCATCCACGATCAGAATGGTCTCTTTGTACTCCCCCAGAACCTCCAATGGCTCCAGGAGGGCATTGGAATGGCGGCGCGGGAACTCTCCGCTTCCGTCCTCCGCGGAAGAAGCCGCAGCCTGCTCCACCGGCAGGCCGATCTTCATCCGGGTGCCCTTGCCCGGCTCGGACCAGTCGATATCCAGAGAGCCATTCATCCCTTCAGCCAGCTTGCGGCAGATGTACAGACCCACTCCCATTCCGGAGTAACCTTCTGCGGGCAAATCATAACCGAAGGGATCCTCTTTCTTCAGCAGCCTCCGCTGTTTGTCCGGTGCAATCCCTGCCCCCGTATCCTCTACGGCGATCAAGGCTGCATCCCCCGTTACCGTACTGCTCAACGTGATACTTCCCGTTACCGTATACTTGATGGCATTATGCACCAGATTGTACAGCACCTGACGGAGGCGGTTCTCATCTGCCTGCACCCAAAGCGCAGCGGAGATTTCATTTTGCAGCACGACTTTTTTGCCGGCCAGCTCAAACTGCAGAATGTCCAGCACCATCTTCGCCACCGACCGGACGTTAACGGAGGTAATCTGCATCTTCATCTCCCCGTGACGCAGCCGTGTAACGTCGATTAAGTCCTGCATCAGCATCGACAGCTTGACGGAGATATCCTTTACCAGCCACAGGTCCTGCTGCTGCTGGGGGGAGAGTGCCTTCTCCCCCTCGTCCAGAAGGTGGGAGGTAATATTCATAATGGCGTTGAGCGGCGTGCGGATTTCATGGGAGGTCATAATCAGGAACTCATCCTTGGCCTGATTGGATGCTTCCAGCTGGCCCGTCAGCTTCTTGGTTTCCTCCATGGTACGGGCAAAACGGAACGCCAGCAGAATGTTCATCAGAATCGTGAAGATGAGCGCTCCCAGCTTGCCGATAAAATCCGAGGACATCATGCTTTCCTTCGCCAGCGAGTCCGCCACCAGATAAATCAAGAGACACGCCACAGCCGCAATAAACAGCAGCAGCTCCTTGCTTTCATAGCTTCCCTTCTGCCGCTGGGCATACAGCCTGGCCATTCCCAGCACCATATAAAACTCCACAAATGCCAGATAAAACATCACATAAAGCTTGATATCATTAAAAGCATGGTAAGGAATAACCGGTATGGTGGCAACGCATATCACCAGTGGCAAGATCAGAAGGGTTTGTGTCCGTTTGGACATCATCTTGCTGTTCAGAGAGCTGAAGAGCAGCACCGCTACCAGAGCAGAAAGGATAATCGTGATGTCCAGAAGCTTATAGATGAAGTCAAAGGGAATCTCAGGCAGCAGCCGCTGGGCAATTTTCTCGTCCTGCATAGTCTGCCCAATGGCGATCAGCACCAAGAACAGCCCGCAATACAGGTAGCTCCGGTCCTCCCGCCGGGGCAGATACTGCAGAAGCTGGTGGATGCCCACCAACGTGAAAATCATCACGCAGGCCAGATCCCCGCCCAGACTCAGCGCCGTCTGAATGATCACATCCTTTTGGGCCCCGAACAAGATCGGTCTGGCAACTCCCCCATTAAAGAACACATGGTTAGAAACCTGAATCACAATCTCAATTTCGCCTTGATCCGATGAAAAAAACACCGTATAAGGCGTATTTCCCGGACGGTGCTCCTCCCGCGTATAAGCAGGGGTTCCGCTTTCGCCCTCCAGCTTTCCGTTAATATAGAGCTTATGGGCCATACGGATGTTGGTAATTTTAATGCCGTAGATGGCCCCCTCATTAGGCACCAGCACCTTAAGCCGGTAGGTGCCAGAACCCTTAGCATGGACACCGCCGTTCTCATGTTTCCCCCGCCAGGTCCAGGGGGTCTCCAGATAGATGGTTTCCCCCGGCTGGCCCAGCATAGGGTCTCCCGGCTCCAGCAGCTTGTCCGGAACAAACTCCCATTCCCCGCTCAGCTGGGCCATCCCGCGCTCCGGAAGGCCAATTCCCCGCAGGTCAAGAACACCCTGCTGCGCCGGAGGTGCACCATTGTTCTCCACTAACCCTGTATATAACAACGTAACCAGCAGCATAAACGCCACCGTAACTGAGGTGATTCCAATCCATTTGCCCGCCGATTTCATGATGACGCCCCTCTATAAATAAAAAAATCCGTCCGATTATATCATACGATAACAAGCTCACAAGAAACTCACAAGGGCAATATCTAACAATTTTCGACTTTCACAAATAGATGGTAGTACACGGGACATATCCATAAAACAAGTACAGGACTATAAGCAGGTGAACCGGAAGTTTGGCGTATTGTAGGAAGAGGAAACCGGCGACTTTCCGGCAGGTTCGACAAGAACTGGTTGGAAATACCTGGTTCTTTTGTCCATTCAATGAACTTTCCGGAACATCTGAAGAAATTCTTATCTTTTTTTAAAGAGAAGGGGAGGAATTTGGCTCTGCGGGGAGAATACTTAGACTTGGAAAAAATAACATGCCGAATTCCCGTTTACGGGAAACGGGGGAACCACTCTGGGTGAATTGGTCTCGATGTACAGGGACCATAGGGAACCTTCAACCGAACCCTCCAGCTAACCTCGCAGGCACCAGGAAGGGGTTTACCTGTTGTTTTCATTCTTTAAAAAGTCTGTTGTCGCACTCGTCGCTGCCGTCATGCTGCTCAGTTTCTCGGCAGGCACCGCCTCGGCTGCCACCCCGTTGAACGAGCAGATCGACGCCCTTATTGGAACCCCTTACAAATCCGGGGGAACTTCCACGAAGGGTTTCGATTGTTCGGGCTTCACCCAGTACCTGTTCGCCCAATTCAATTTTGAATTGTCCCGCAGCTCCGTTTCCCAGAATGAAGAAGGCTACTGGATCCCTAAATCCGACCTTCGTCCCGGGGATTTGGTGTTCTTCAACACCAGCGGTAAAGGCATTTCGCATGTGGGTGTCTACATCGGCGACGGAATGTTTGCCCATTCCGCCAGTGATGAGGGCGTAACCAAGAGCAGCCTGGATGAATCCTACTACAAGAAACGCTATGTTTCGGCCCGTCGCGTGCTGTGGGAAGAGCTCTATACCCAGATGACCTCTGAACCCGCAGCGTAACGTTGATTACCTCACACCTTCTAGCAAACCCTGCCGTGATTCATCTCCGGCGGGGTTTGTTTTCTTTTTACCCCCAAAGCCAGAAGATGAAACACCTCGTTTTAGTACCTGGTCTTGAAAAACCTCCGGTTAACATATATGATGAAGAACAAGGAATACCACATGATTTCAGGGAGGAACTCCTGCCATATGATCATTAAACCGAAAATACGCGGCTTTATCTGCACCACCGCCCATCCGGAAGGCTGCGCCGAAAGTGTGCGGCGCCAAATCGCTGCCGTACAGGCCAGAAAGCCTGTGACAGGAGCCAAAAAAGTGCTGGTCATCGGAGCATCCACCGGCTATGGCCTGGCGTCACGAATCGCCGCCGCCTTCGGTATGGGCGCCGACACCATCGGACTTTTCTTCGAACGCCCGGCAACGGACGACCGCACAGCCACCGCAGGCTGGTACAACACGGCTGCCTTCGAGAAGGCTGCCCGTGAAGCGGGTCTGGTAGCGGAGAGCCTGAACGGCGATGCCTTCTCCCAGGCCATTAAGGAAGAGGCTGTCCGTCTAATCCGGGAGAAGCTGGGCAAGGTGGATATGGTGGTCTACAGCGTTGCCGCCCCCCGCAGAACCGATCCTGTCACCGGAGAGGTGTACGGCTCTGTGCTGAAGCCCATCGGGCAATCGTTCTCCAACAAATCAGTGAATGTGCAGAACGGCGTGGTCAATGAAGTTACGATGGAGCCTGCCAGCGACGAGGAAATCCGGCAAACCATCAAGGTGATGGGCGGAGAGGACTGGATCCTGTGGATGCAGCTGCTGGCCCAAGAAGGGCTGGTGGCCGACAATGTGATTACACTCGCCTATTCCTATATCGGACCGGAGGTCACCCACGCCATTTATAAGGAAGGAACCATCGGACGGGCCAAGGAGGATCTGGAGGTGGCGGCGCGCCAAATCACAGCGGAGCTTGCTCCTTATGGCGGGCGTGCTTATGTTTCCGTAAATAAGGCGCTGGTTACCCAAGCCAGCTCGGCTATACCCGTGGTTCCCCTGTACATCTCCCTTCTGTACAAACAAATGAAGGCCCAGGGAACCCATGAGGGCTGCATCGAACAGATGGCCCGGATGATGGAGCGGATCTACGGAGCCGGGGGAGAGGTTGTCACCGACGCCGAAGGCCGCATCCGTATGGATGACTGGGAGATGGACGAGGGCATCCAAGCCGAGGTAAACAAGGCATGGTCGGCCATCACTACCGAAACCTTGCCCGAGCTGGGAGATCTGGAAGGATACCGTCAGGACTTCCTGCAGCTCTTCGGCTTCGGCTTCGACAACGTGGATTATGAGGCGGATGTCAATCCGAATGTGCAGCTTTAAAGCCAATTAACCGCATAGCTATATGGGCGCAAACGCCCCCGCTTGTCCTCGAGGCAGGTGCGGGGCGTTTTTTGGCATCTCAAAAAATCCGTTGGCCGAATTCTTTTCCCATGTGCCGGCTCATAAGTATGTGGGGAGTTTGCATATGACGAAAAGGGTGAGAACATGCCGTTCCCGAGCAATGTCCAATTTACCCCCATTACTGTAGGCGGGAAGCCGCCCACAGCCAATGTGGACCCCGCTTTTCCCGCCAGTCTGGATATCGTGGGCAACAGCCAATTTCCTCCGGCCTATTTCGCCTATGACGGAAGGAACGTGTATTTCCGCTTCCGTTTACGAGGCGATCCCCGATCCCGTACCGGGTTTTTGAACCAAACCTGGGGGGTTCTGCTGGATTTGAACAACAACCCGTCCAGCTACGAATGGATGTTCACGCTGAACGGAGGCACCAGCCAGATTAATCTGATCCAGAATACGTCGGTGGGCAGCAATCCGCTGACGGATCCCGCAGAGCGGAACAACTTCTCCCGGCCGGTGAACAATTTCGACCTGGCCCGGGCTACCCTCACCCAGGACGGCTCCAATTTTGGCGGTCAGGAAAATTACTTCCTGGATTACTTCGTGGATCAGGGCACCTTCTTCAGCCAGCTTGTCATCAACGCCAATACCGTGCTGCGATTTCTCTTTTTCACCTCAACGCTGGCTAATCAGGTAAACCGGGACTATCTGCCGTTTTCCGATCCCGTCACCTTGAATCAAGCCAACGTGCGGGCCCAGCTGTCTGTCTCCCAGTCCCTTGTGAACCCTCCGTCCGCCATTCCTTCCGGCAGCATCGCCAGCTTAAACGGAAGATTTACCGTCTCGAATACGGGCTCCAGCGCCGCTTCCTCGGTATTCGCCACCATTCCTTTCCTGCCGGACAGAGTGGATTCCTTCCGGATTACATCCGTCAACATCGGCAACGCCAACTTCAATGCGCTGACCTCCACCTTAAGCTGGAATATCGGGACGCTGGCCAGCGGCGCCACAGTTGAGCTGACCTATAATCTGGGAGCGGTGTTCAACCAGGCGGGGACCCGGCCGTTTAATTCCTTTACCGTAACCGGCATCGACCAATTCACGGGCAATATGCTGCCGAACATTACCGGCTCACTGGAGGTGGCCGTCCAAGCAGGAGGCAGCCTCTCGGGCCTCGTCCAGAACACCAACGGTTTGCCCCAGCCGGATGTAGCTGTGACACTGACCGCCCAAGGCGGTACAGTCCCCGCATCATCCACGGTCACCAATAGTGACGGCGTATACAGCCTCACCAATGTGCCGCCGGGCAATTATATCCTTTCCCTCACCAATCCGCTGTTTCTGCCCCAGACCATCGCCGTATCCATTGCCGCAAACACAGGAATTGTGCTGAACGTGCTGCTGCAGCCCCTGCCTGCCACACTGCAGGGCACGGTAACCTCAGCCTTGGACGGAGCTCCTGTTCCGGGTGCCGTACTGAACGTATCCAACCAAAGCAATGTGCGGATCGCTACGGTTACGACGGATGCAAATGGGCAATACAGCCTCGGCAATTTACCCCCGGGCGTTTCCATTACGGTATCTGTGGCCGCTCCCAATTTTCAATTGCAGAATGCGGACTTTTTCCTGGATCCGGGTGCGACCCGCGTATTCAACCCGGTGCTGGCCCCCAGCCCCGCCAGTGTATCCGGCACCGTCTCCGGCGCAGACGGGCTGCCTATTGCCGGAGCCACTGTGACAGTTCTCGACCGGAACAGCAATGTGCAGGCCGAAACGGCTACCAATGTAAACGGACAATATACCATCAGTTCACTGGTGCCTGGAGCAGCCTATCAGATTCGGGCCACTGCTCCCTTCTTCCAAACCTCGCTTACCGGACTGCAGACCGCTCCGGGAGAAGCGGCCACCTTGAACTTTACACTGCAGCCTTCTCCGGGGAGCATAACCGGCACCGTCACAGAGGAAGGCACAGGACTGCCTCTGGAGGGCATTTCTGTACGCGTTTATGACAGCCGGGATTTGACGGTGAACACCACCCTGACGGATGCCGGCGGTCAATTTGCCATCACCTCTCTGCCCCCCGATTCGTATACACTGTTGTTTTCCTCATCCGTCTTTGCCGCCCGGACCATCGGGGCAACGGTGCGGCCGGGAGAAAATACGGTTGTCAATGTCCGGCTGGTGCGGCTGACCGGCTCACTGGAGGGTATCGTCCGGAGGACAGACGGGCAACCGCTTGTTAGTGCAAACATTTCCGTGATTGACAACGGAACTGTGGTGGCCCGGGACACAACGGATGCCGAAGGCGAATTTATGATATCCGGTCTTTTCCCGAAGAGCTATACCGTCAATGCTGCAGCCGAAGGCTTTGCCACCAAAACACTGGGGGTCTTCATTCGCCCGCTGGAAACCTCCATACTGGAATTTGCGCTTGAATCTACTACGGGCATCATCCGCGGCGCGGTGACGGATTCCGCCGGGGCTCCCTTGGCCGGCGCTCTTATCGGCCTTAACAGCAATTTATTGGGTATCTCTATGCTGCGGGAGCGCACCGTTACCGACAACCAGGGGATCTTTCTCCTGCGGGACATTTCCCCCGGGGATTATGTGCTGAGCATTATGCTGCGGGGCTTCCAGAACGCCATTATCAGCACAACCGTAAGGGCGGATACGCTCACAGGCCTTTCCATCCCTCTTCTCCCTAACCCGGGCTCCATCCAAGGAACCGTGGTGGACGATGAAGGAGCTCCCATTGCCCCTGCAGTATCCGTCAATGTCCGGATTAACGACATCAACGGCGGGCTGGCCACCACACCTCCCGTGGATTCCGCCAGTCAGTTCCGGGCGGACGATTTGGCTCCCGGCACCTATTCGGTATATGCCTCGGCGACGGGATACCGGACGGAAAGCACAACGGTTACCGTCCTTTCGGGGGAAGAAACGGCGACCACAATCGTGCTGGCTCCTCTTCCCGGCTTTATCCAGGGAACCATTGCCGATAGGCAATCACGGCTTCCTATAGGAGGGGCTATGGTCAAGGCAGTGACCCAAAACGGCATCGTTCTCGGCATCGCCATGACAGACCAGAACGGTTTTTACCAAATTGACGGCCTCCGGCCGGGGAGCTATGTGGTGCTTACCCAGGCCCAAAATTACAATATTGTGCAGACGGGCGCCATTATCAAACCCGACACTGTTACCCAAACGGATATTCTGCTGGATCAGCTGCCAGGAAGCATCGAAGGCAGGGTGGAGCCGCCGGTTCCCCGTATTCTGGTTCAGCTGTTCACCCTGCAGAATACGCCTGTCAGCTCCGTCTACTCCCAAGAGGACGGCACCTTCCGCTTTACTAACCTGGCTGCCTCCCAGTACATTCTCAATGCCCATGCCGTGGCTTACTCCTCGGGACCGGTTGGTGCCTTGGTCACTCCCGGGCAAACGGCCAATTGCATCATCCAGCTGTTCCCCAACCCTGGAACGGTATCCGGGACAATCACCGCCGCTGACGGCCGTCCCCTTCCGAATGCCGTGGTCCAGGTTCTGGACCGGAATGAATCGCCGCGCGGAAGAGCGCAGTCCGACAGCGCCGGACGTTACTTTATCGGAGAGCTGCCCGCCGGCATACTCAGTCTGGTTACCTCCGCTCCGGGTTTTGCGTCAGAATCTCTTGCCGTCCAGCTCCAGCCGGGCCAGGAGCTGGCGGGTATTGACTTTGTCCTTTCCCCCAATCCCGGCGGGATAAGCGGTTTGGTGACGGACTTGGCCACCGATCTGCCCATTAACGGAGCCGAGGTAAACATACGGTTCTCCGAAGCCTCCGGCTTGAGTGTGGCTGCGGTTACCACCAGCCAGTTCGGGGAATTTCTCGTGAATGATCTGGCCCCCTCCTCCTATGCACTGACGGTATTTGCCCCCGGTTATCAAACCGGCTTTATCGGCGCCATTGTGGAGAGCGACCAGATTACCAATGCCTCGGTTATGCTGGCGGCTCAGCCAGGCACCATCCGGGGCCAGGTGTTGACCGTAGACGATGCGGAGTTGACCAGCAACAACACCTATATCAAGCTGTTTACCTCAAGCGGCACGTTGATCCAGACCTTGTTTGCCGACAGCAGCGGGCGTTTTGTCCTTGAGGATCTGGCCCCGGATATCTACAGCCTCAGCGCTACGGCTGAGGACCATGCCACAGACTCCCAGACGGTCCTGTTGGGACCCGGAGAATTGAAACTGATCGTATTCCGCCTGGTGCCCGTCCTGTCCTTCGTCAGCGGCATTGTCACCGATGCCGTCACCCGGCTCCCCATTGTCGGCGCCCTGGTAACGGTAAACAGCCGCACGACACTGCCCATCGACACCACCTTCACCGACCAATTGGGGCAATTTATGTTTGATTCCATTTCCGCAGGGAGACGGGTATTAACGGTTACGGCTGACGGCTACGGAACGTTTACCAGCGGGATTCTGGCCGGAGCCGGGTTCGCCACAACCTTCCTGAGAGTGGAGCTGGAGCCATTGCCCGGAGCTGTATTCGGGTTTGTCACCAATATCGAGGACGGGTCGGCCATTGCCGGAGCTGAGGTCACACTGCTGACCGATGCCCAGGAGACCTTCGCCACCCTCATCAGCGACATATCCGGCAGCTATGCTTTCCGTCTCCTGTCTCCGGGACGGTACCTCAGCTTCGCCACCGCCCAGGGTTTTGCCCTGCAAAACGGCACCTTCACTGTTGGCCCAGGCGAATCTACCAAAGCCAGCTTCACCCTGCAGCCCCTGCCGGGTTCGTTTACCGGACGCATTACCGACAAGGCAACGGGTGCACCGCTAAACAGCATCGGCATCTTCGTCCGCCACCTCAACAACTTCGCCCAGGTAGCGGGGCTTGGCTCCACGGATGCGGAGGGGGTTTTCCTGATTGACAACCTTCCTGCCGGCAATTATGTGGTCAATATTTCGGAAATCGGATTTGTTGCCACCCAGTCCTCCTTTTTTGTCGGACGGGGCGAAACGGTACGCCGGGACTTTCCCCTGGCCCGCACCAGCAGCATTATTATCGGCGATGTTACCAATGAGAACGGAACCAAGCTGCCCGGGTCACTGGTGGTTGCTACCGATCCCAACGGGGTGATTGTGGGGCAAGGGGCAGCTGACAACGAAGGCCGGTTTTCTGTAGGCACCGGAACAGGGACTCCCGGAGGTCTGCTTCATGTGGTAGGGGTGGCGGACGGACGTGAGTATCAATTGGTGGATGTGGCTGTCCCTAATGAAAGCACCCTGCGGGTGGATTTGACACTCCCGGCTAACAAGGCCGCTATCATCGGAGAGGTGCAGAACCAGCAAACCGGGGCACCGGTTTCCAATATGATTATTACCGCCTTTACTGAGTCGCGGGTCTTTCTGGTATCCGTAGCCAGCGATGCGGAGGGTTTGTATTCTATCAACAATCTGCCCCAAGGCACTTATATCATCTCTGTTTCGGGCCAATCCTATGGTTCTACGGCTGCACTCATAACAGTACCTCCCAGCGGGGTTGTCCGGTTAAACCTGCAGGTTCCCACAGCCTTCGGCACCTTGATGGGACGGATCTTCGACCAGAACGGCCGGATGCTGTATGAGGCCCTGTCCGAGGTATTCCTGCCTAACGAAGCCCGGCAGACAGCTCAGGTTCAGGCATTCCGTCCGCAGCCCTCTTCCGGCAATGGTAACGGAGGATTGCGGGAGGCCTTTACCTTCATGCGGTCTGTCATCAGCAACGAAAGCGGGCAATACAGCCTGTCCAATCTGCCTGCGGGCACGCTGGGTGCCTTATTCTCCTTCCCGGGCAAGCAGTCCAAACGGGTTGGGTTCATCATTAACAACAATCAGACGACCTATTTGGATGTGGTGCTGCTGGATGAGGAGGAGCCGGAGGAGTAAGATGGCCTCTTATTCCGGAGATAGCGAAAAGAACTGCCGGGCAATCCGGCGGTTCTTTTTTTATGAAGTGCCGGCTATAAGTAAGCGGCACTCGCTTCCCAGCTTGCCTCCGCTTGTGGGTGATTTTGGGGCAACGCAGGCCGCCTGGAAGCATTGACATCCCCCAGGCACCGAAGTAGACTAGGATAATGTTTGACCTTTGTTTAATTTCACGGAATTCTTGGAGGATTCTGTACTGAATAGGAGTAGAACCGGTCATGAATCCGTTACGCCGCAATCCAAAAGAATTGAATGTGTTCCTGATCGCCAGCCTCATTAACACCACCGGCGGAGCCCTGATGTGGCCGCTGGTTTCCATGTATGTGTTCGACGAGCTGGGCCGCAGCCTCGCTGATGCGGGACTCGCCATATTGGTCCAGTCGCTGGGCGGCATCATCGGGCAGCTGTTGGGCGGCGCTCTGTATCACCGGGTTGGCGTCAAACGGCTGGTTACCGGGTCCTTGGCGCTGAATGCCTCCGTCCTGCTGGTTCTGCCTCTCCTAAGCGGCAACTGGCAGCTTTTCATCGGTGCCATGTGGCTGATCGGCCTGTTTAATTCCATGTCGCTGCCGGCCATCCAATCGTACATCGGCTTTCGCTTTACGGAACGTCGGGCGGAAATATTCAACATTATCTATGTGGCCAATAATATCGGCGTGGCTCTGGGCACAGCGCTGAGCGGCTTTCTGGCGGACTTTTCCTACCACCTCAGCTTTATGGCCAACGGGGCAACCTCCGCCTTCTTTGCCGTATTCTTCCTGTTTTATCTGAAATCCACGGATGTGACCCAGGGTACGGGGGCTTCCGCGGCATCCTCCCATAACAAGGCGGGAAGCCCGGGGACATGGGCGCTGCTAAGCAATGTCCGGCTGTATCTTCTCCTGGCCAGCGGCGCTCTCCTGCTTCATATCGGCAACTCCATCTGGAACACCGGGGTGTCTCCCTTTATTGTGGGTGAGGGGATGCCCAAGAGATATTACGGGTTTCTGTGGACACTGAATGGGGTGCTTATCTTCGTGGCTCAACCGTTGCTGGGACTTATCAAACGGTATCTGACCCGCACCGTCTCCGCCCAGATGACCGCCAGCAGTCTGTTTTATGCGGCCGGATATGCGTGTATCCTGCTGATGCAAAGCTACCCCGGCATGGTGCTGGGGATGATACTCGCCACCTTGGGCGAGATGCTTATTTCCCCGGCAATACCTGCCTACTTATCGGAGCATGGCGGCGCTCACGCCCCCTTCTACATTGGCCTGGCCGGCGGCATTGGCTCGGGAGGCCGGGTGATCGGCCCCTATGTGATGGGCAGCTTATATGATGCAGGCGGGCTGCCGCCGGTAACGTGGCTTGCTCTGGCAGCTGCGCTGGTTTCCGCCGGAGCCTATTGGGCCCATTCCGCCTGGAACCGCCAGGCGGCAAGGCAAAGTCTGTCCGCGGCAACGGGCGGACAAGGCCTGTCGGGCTGATGCTGACCGATGCTGCCACCACCGGTCATACGATAACCGGACACGCGCCACAACTGGCCATGGGCCAACTGGACGTACCATCGCAGAACATGTGCTAACGGGACACGTAGCAGCTTTGGTATTCGCTAACCGGACCTGCCATCGCTGGATATGCGCAAACATGCTCTCTCCATCACCGCTCATACGCAACACCAGCTTGCTCCATGACCGGACATTTGCCGACACTTGCTCGCTCCATCACCGGACGTGCGCTAACGGCCCCTGGTTCCGTTAATGAGCCGAAAATCGGCCAATTCACAAACTAACGGACCCACGTTCCTTTATTCGGCCAAAAAGCCGCTGTGGGTGACCTGGAATAGCCAAATAACGTCTCCTGTGTCCGCGAAAAATGCGGATAAGGGTATTCTGGGGAAATAACGTACCGTAGGTCCGTTAGGCGCATTGGCGGGAACGCTATAAGCCTGGCCCAACAAAACGAGGTATGATCAGCTTCAAAAAAAGGACCTGCGCCACTTCCATGGCACAGGTCCTTCTATGTTTACGCCAGTGCTGCAGGCGTTTCCGTCCATATCTTGACCCGAGCGAGCTGGGCCTCCGCATCCCTGTACCCAAGCTCATACAGCTCCGTAAGCTTAACCGGATCCTTGGTCATCCGCCCCACCTCAATATGGGCCGAGGGCCGGATGAGAACCGCCTTACCCTGGCGCTCCAGCTCCTCCGCCAGCTCCATGGACTGGTTATAAACCTGATACCGATTCTCCAGCGCATCCACCAGACCCGGGTACTTACCGTACATCCGGCGGGCCAGCCAGCCGTGCTTGAAGGGGGTCTTCCGGTAGCCGGCAGGTTTTGTGGAGATGATGATGTGCAGGTCGTTCCCGTCGGCCATCGACTTGCCCACGGGAATCGGATCGCTGATCCCCCCATCGAACAGCACCCGGTCCCCGGCCAGCACCGGCGGAGATACGAAGGGCAGACTGCTCGAGGCCCGGATAATATCGAGAATATTTCCGGCCTGCTCCGTCTCTCTCTTTTCCATATAGAAGGCCTGCCCCGACACCGCATCCGTCATGCCCACCCACAGGCTGCCCGGATCTCTGTAGAAGGAGTCGTAATCGAAGGGCACCAGCTTGTTAGGCAGCTCGTCAAAAATCAGACTCCAGCCGAAGATACTCTTCTCCCGGAACAGATTGCGGACGCCCACATAACGGGGATGGGATACATAATCAATGGTAACCGTCTTGTTGCGCCCTTTTTGGCCGGAGATATAAGAGGCCGCGTTGCAGGCTCCCGCCGAAACACCAATGACATACGGCACCCGGATGCCGTGCTCCAGGAAACATTCCAATGCGCCTCCCGTATACACACCCCGCATCCCTCCGCCTTCCAGCACCAACCCTACCCGTTCCAAAGCAATCCCTTCTTTCTGCTAGGTTCAGACACATGCTTCTATTATTCCACAAGATGAAGGCCAATGCACCCTTAGGGTGTGTCTGAAAACTCGCTTGAGGGCACCTTTTAACGCCTTTTCGCCCCTTACTTCGTTACATCCCCTTGACGTACCCCCCGGTACGCCTGCGGGAAAGTGCCTTGCCTGGAACGAAAATTCGCTAAAATTTGCTCCCCTCGGAGTTTTCAAACACACCCTAGCAAAAGACCAACCCTCAATGCTCCGGTCCGTCTTCCTCCCGGACATAGCGCGAGGCCACATACTCGGCAGCCTGGCGGAAATGATCCAGCTCCACTGCCGTGCCGCCCTCCTTCAAGCATAAAGCGGAGGCGTACAGCACTATGTCCTTGATATCCGCTCCCGTCATATGGTCAAAAGCCGCCGCCAGCACCGCAGGACTAACCCCCTCACCCAATGGCAGCCTGCTGGGCAAATGGGTCTCCCAAATACCCGTACGCTCCGACTCATCGGGGTACCGGAAGGCGATCTGGGCCAATATACGGCGGCGGAAGGCGTCGTCATAATTTTGCAGCAGGTTGGTAGTGAACACCACCACCCCGTCAAAACGCTCCAGCTCCAAAAGCATCACACTGCGGCTGATATTCACGCCGTAGTCGGAGGATTGCTGGACATGGGTCAGGCGTTTGCCCAGGAAGGAATCCGCTTCGTCGAACACCAGCACCGCTCCCGCACCGGATGCGGCGGCGAACACCGACTTGATATTCTTCGGCGTTTCTCCCACAAACTTGGACTCCAGCTCCGCATAATTCACCAGCAGCACCTGGCGGCCCAGCGTGCCCGCCAACGCCTCGGCAGTCATGCTTTTCCCCGTACCGGGAGGCCCATAGAAGTTCAACACCACCGCCCGCCCGTCAAAATGGGACTCCTCCAGCCCCCATTCCCCAAACAGCTTCTCCCTATGACGGATCATAACCAGAGCCGCCTCCAGATGGCTCCTGGCCTCCGGATTCAGGCTCACCTCGTCCAGCGTCCAGCGGGGCATACAGGCGGACCATAAGCCGGAAGGGGCTTGCATGGGAAGAGCCGCTTCCGCAGGCTGCCGCCCCATTCCTCCACCGGAGGACACCGGACCGGCTGCGCCCTCTCCGGCAGCATGCCCAGGCTCCCCTTCGGCAGCCCCATGAGAAATAACAATCCGCTGCGGCACAGGATTATATGGAGAGGCATTATGGGCCACAGCCGCGGCAATACCCCTGAGCATCTGGGCCACCAGTGGCTCATCCGCAAGCTGGGGCTCCTCCCCCTCCACCGCGGGTGCATACAGGGCATCCTCCACTTCAACGGTTACCTGTCGGTTTCGGATCTCCAAAGTCTTGCGGTATGTCTTGCGTATCATCAGGGACGGGTCAATCAACCGGGGTTTGCCGATCACGGTCATTCCTCCTTATGTGCGTCCAACAGCCGTTCCATTTTATTAAAATGGTAACACAAACCAGCCGGATAGAAAACCTCAACCGGTGGCCACCACTAAGGAAAGCTGCATCCAAAGCGCAAAAAAAGCATGCCCCGTCACCGGAAACATGCTTCATCCATATCGGAACACGAATTATCCCTCCCTAGCCTAAGACACGCGGATGCCCAGCTCCCGGAAGCGGGTCCGGAATTGCCGGGCCAGCTTCTCTTTGCCCTCCTTCTCCAGGAAGGACGCCTGTACGCCGTTCATAATCAGGGCCGCCACCTCCTCCTTGCCGAAGCCGAAGCGTTCCGTCAGCACCGCATACTCCCGCTGGAGACTGGTGCCCGATACGGTGGGATTATCCGTGTTGATGGTCAGCACAAGCCCCTGGTCAAAATATTCCCGGACCGGATAATGCTCCCAGGCGGATACCGCCTTGGTCTGGATATTGCTCACGGGACATAGCTCCAGGGGGATCCTTCCGTCACGGACCAGCTTCAGCACCTCCGGATTTTCCCGGGCGCGCACGCCGTGGCCGATGCGGGCGGCACCCAGCCGGTGGACGGCCGTTGCGATATTCTCCGGCCCTGCCGCCTCCCCGGCATGGATGGTCACCGGAAGCCCATAGCGCCCGGCACGGCGGAATACCTCCTCATGGAGCTGCGGCGGATAATGGGCTTCATCCCCTGCCAGATCCACCGCCACCAGCCCCCGCTTCCGGTAATCCGCTGCCGCATCCACAACCTGCAGATTATCCCCTTGCCCATGGTGGCGCATGCAGATGGCGATCCCCCGGGCAGTCACGCCCAGCTCCCGCTCCCCCCGCTTCAGTCCAACCAGAACGTGGGCGATGACCTCATCCGCCTTCAACCCGCTGCGGGTATGCAGCAGCGGGGCAAAACGCACCTCCAGATAACGCCCGTTATGGCGAGCCGATTGCACCACCGTCTCATAGGCCACCCGTTCCAGGGCGGAAGCCGTCTGAAGATACGGCAGCACAAAATCAAACTTGCCCAGATACTCCACCAGACTGGCGCAGCCCTCGTCAATTTGCATCAACTGGAGCAGACGGGCATCCGTCTCCCCGGAGAGGGGCCTGCCTTGCTCCCGGGCCAGCTCCCGCAGTGTTTGCGGCCGGACGGAGCCGTCCAGATGGACATGCAGGTCCACCATGGGGAGCTCAGACAGCCAATCATGCTGCTTATCCGTTTCCATCATCCCTTCCGCCTCCTCCAACCGGTTGAATGGTCTCTGCCACATGGGCAGAATTCTTGCAGACGACAGCTGCGTGTGAGATTATTGTTATATAAGGTAACATAATTTTATCATCAGCGCTACTTTTTTTGAGACAGGGACAGGCCCATTTTTTCCGGTGACGGGGTATATATAAAGGAGTATATAAGGAGGCTGCTGCGGGAATGAAACTATGGATCAAAATCGTCTCTTTCGCTCTCATCGCCGCTCTCCTGCTTGTAGTTTGGCGTTCGGATTTGGTGACGGGTATGTTGTCCGGAGATCCTGAGGCCGGACAGGAGGTCTCGGAAAACAGCCGGTATCTGTTTCTGGGTTTAATGCTGCTTTTGATGGTTATCCAGAATTTATTTACGGTTATTCCGTTTATCCTGCTGATTACCATGAATGTCAGCATTCTCGGTTTCGCCGGCGGATACCTCTGGAGCTGGGCCACCAGCATTCTGGCTGGTTTGGTTTCCTTTTGGGCGGCGCGGTATTGGCTGCAGGATTTCTTCGCCCGGTGGCTCAAGCCTTCTCTCCGGGACCGCATCGAGGACAACGCCTTCTGGGTGGTGTTTATCGGGAGAGTCTTTCCTTTTGTTCCTACCAGCGTGGTCAATGTGGCGGCGGGGCTCAGCTCCGTCAGCATGCGGCCTTTCCTTTACGCCACCGTGCTGGGCAACATGATCTATATTTTTGTGCTGGCACTGGTCCCCCTGGGAATCATGTCGGTGAGGTTCGAGCCGCATATGTACGTCATTATGCTCCTTCTGGCCGCAGCTTCGGCTGCAGGGTGGCGGGTGCGGAGAAGAAGACGCAAGCGCAAAGCCGCAGAAGAGCGCGCTGCCTCCGTTGCCGACACAGCGTCCACCATCCACTAAGGCACCTGGAAGCTGGATGTACCCCAAAAAACCGTCAAGCCCAAGGCCTGACGGTTTGTTTGCTGTTATACCCCTCCTGAACTCAACTGCCTCCGCTTTTCTTATTCCGCATAGCGGCAATCACCCGTACCCCGTCTTCTCCACCCCCGGCAAAGGAACAGTAACGGGAGGTTTCCATACCGTAGATGGCGATTTTCCCCTCATGGTCATAATGCACCCCATAGCCGTATTTTTTGGGGAGCATGGAGGCGCGCATACACGGATGGGACTTGGCAAACAGCTTCTCCCGGATTTCCCCCTCCCGTTCCTGCCATTCCTCCTCCGGTATCCCCTGATGCCGCAGATGCACCTGGTAAATCAAGTCCTTCTCCGTAAAGCGGTAAGGATGATCGGACAGAAGCTCGAACTCCAGCAATGGCTTGGTTTTCACCCCGCCCTTCGGCTGCGGCTGGACAGACTCCTCCACCGGACAATCAGGGGAAACGGTAATGAACGTATCCGTGTAGCTCATGCTAACACTCCTTTCAGAATCTTTTTGCCCAAAAAAAGAAGCTGTACCGGCTTGCATACATAATTTCCCTGAATAAGGGAATTTTAAGTTCTGGTCAATACAGAAGGGAGGATAAACATGCAAACACCTACAGCCAAGGAGCTGGAGTACATCGTAGACTCCATGTCCAATGAAGAACTGATGCTCAAGCAATGCGCCGCCGCGGCCTCCATCACCACCAATCCGGCTGTGCGCAGCCTGTGCCAAGCCCATGTGCAAACCCATGAGCAGCACCTGCACACCCTGATGAACGCCCTTCATCAAGGGCTGAACAGCGCCAACGGCCAATTCAACGCCAATCAACAGCAATTCACCGGCATGACACAACAACACTAATCACGGAAGGAGGAGAAAAGATGCATCAGCAAAATCAATACGGTCAATTCAACCAGGATCAGTTCATGCAACAGCAGCATCAGCAACAGCAGCAACAACAGCAACAGCAAGCCGTCCAAAATCTTCTGCCCGAAAAGGATTGGCTCTACACCGTCCTTTGCGACCTGAAGCGGACCGCCCGCGAATATGCAACAGCCGTCACGGAATCCAGCGATGATTCCTTGCGCAAAATCTTTACAGATCTCCTGAACAGCACCCTGACCATGCAATGGCAGGTCTATACGCTCATGAAGCAAAACAACATGTACAACGCTTCCTCCCCGGCTCAGGGCCAGGAGATCCAGAAGCAAATCCAAACCTACCAAAAGTCCGGCCAGGAGGCCTTCCAGTTCGCCAAGCAGAAGCTCGGCCAACAAGTTCAGCAGGGCACAGGCAGCTCCCAGCAGCAGATTTACATGTAAGAAAACGCGTGGCCTAAGCAGCCGGCGGTTTCAGGTCTGCGGACATTCAGCAAGCGGGACTCCCTCGGGGGTCCCGCTTGCTTTATACGCCCTCCAGCAATTCCTTCAGCGTAAGGGAGGGCTCCAGCCCCAGCTCCCCCATATACTTCTCCCGCATCTGCCTGTACAGCTCCTCCATAGCTGCGGAGCTTCCTTGCTCCTGGAGATGAAGCAGCAGATCCCGGTAGTGGGAGTCGGTATACGGCTCCAGTTCGATACGCTTGCGCAGCACCGCCTCCCTGCGTCCCCCCTTTACCTGCCCGGCCGCATGATTCAGATACTCCAGGAATGAGGCGCGGAGCTTGTACCGCTTGGTTTCCGCCCAGCCGTAGCTTTCCTCCTCCAGGTAGTCACCCCGGTACAGCGCCAGCGCTTCGGCAGCACGGCTCCCGCTTCGGTCCGAAGCCAGCAGCAGCTCCAGCTCATCCGCATCGCAGCGCAGGTCCTCGTGACTCATCATGTAACGCTCATCGGCAAAGGAAACCATCTGGCCGTAACCGCCCTGCTTCAAGGTATGGCGCAGCTGGTAGAGAGAGGTATGGAACAAGGTCTGGGCCTTCTCCAGATCATGCTCCGGCCACAGGCTGTCCAATATCCGGTCCCGGTAAACCGGCCCCTTCTGATGCAGAAGAAACGCGAACAGCTCCCGGGTTTTTTTGGTCCGCCACGCCAGCAGGCTTCCCGACTCCCCATACACCTCCAGGCTGCCCAGCACCTTGACCCTGAGCCCGTGCTCTTCAGGCATCCCGCCCTCCGACTCGGAACCCCCCTGCCCCCGCCGGGTTTTGTACCGCTCGACAGTACGCGCCAGACGTTCCCGGGAAACAGGCTTCAGGAGATAATCCATCGCCGATAAATCGAAGGCTGTCACCGCATATTGCTGATAGGCCGTAATAAATACAATCTCGGCCTCCGGACAAAGCTCCCGGAACCGTTCGAAAGCGGCCAGGCCGCTCATCCCCGGCATCTCAATATCCAGGAAGATCAGATCCGGCTGCTGCGCCGCCGCCGTGTCCAGCGCCTCCTTCACCTGGACACACTTGCCCACCAGCGCCACACCATCAATTTCCCCCAGCAGAATCTCCAAAATATCCAAAGCAATCCACTCATCATCCACTACCAGGATCTTGATCATGAGATATACGGCTCCTCCGGAAGCTGGAATGTGAAAACAGTTCCTTCATGCTGCACACTTTCGATCCACAAGCGTTCCCCGTAAAGCATCTGCAGCCGGCGGGAAACATTGCGGATGCCTACTCCCGCCGTTTGGCCAAGCTTGGTGGTTTCAAGCCGGTCCGCCGACATTCCGGCCCCATTGTCCGATACGGTGAAGCGTGTCCCGCCGCCCCGCCGCTTCACTTGAATTTCGACCGTGCCGCCTTCGGGCTTCTGGCCGATGCCATGGCGGACCGCATTCTCCACCAGCGGCTGAAGCAAGAGCGGCGGCATCATACAATCCGTGTCCGGATCAATCTCAATGGACACCTGAAGCCTGGTTCCGAACCGCAGCTGCTCGATGGCCAGATACGCCCGGACCACCTCCAGCTCCTCCTGGAGCGGAACCCTCTCCTGCTGGAAGCTGTAGGTGAATTTGGCGCGCAGATAGGTAGTCAGCTGGTAGATGGTTTCCCGGAGCTTGTCCGGGTCCTTGTAGCTTAAACCAATCAGGGAATTCAGGCTGTTGTACAGAAAATGGGGCGTAATCTGCGCCTGCAGATATTCCATCTCGTTTCGGACAGCATGCCGGGAGGCACGCTTCATGGCCAGCAGCGACTCGGCCCGGGCACGGAGCTCCGCCAGCTCGAAGGGCTTCTGCAGGATATCGTTGGTGCCCGCCTCGAATGCGGCCACCACATCCTCCTGCCGCCCGGAGGCGGTCAGCATCAGGACGGGAAGCTCTGCATGGCTGTACCGCTTGCGGATCTCCCGGCAGATATCCAGCCCGGAGATAACGGGCATCATGAGATCCAGCAGCACCAGCTCCGGTCTGCCCGCCCCCTCCAGCCAGACCAGGGCGTCGGCGCCCCCGGTGAAGGCCTTGTAGCCCCAGCCCATGGAGGCAGCAACCTCCATAAGCACCTTCAGATTCGCCTCCTCATCGTCCACCAGGAGAACCAGTCCCTCCTTGCCCGCGGCCTCAAACGAACGCACCGTCCGGGGCCGGTCCGGAAGCTCCGCAGCCGGAAACTCCGTTTCCCCGGCGCTGAGCGTGCGTGCATAAGGCAGAGAGGAACGGGCGATGGGCAGCGTGAAGGTGAAGCAGCTCCCCATGCCCGGCTCCGAACGGACAGTGATGGTCCCGTCCTGCAGCTCCACGAGCTGGCGGGTAATGCTCAAGCCCAAGCCTACACCGGGATTCCATCCCGTCTCCTCCGCCTGCTGGAAGGGCTGGAAGATCCGGTCCAGGGCTTTGGCGTGAATCCCGCAGCCGGTATCCTCTACCGATATAGCCATCATGCCGTCTGCCGCACGGGCGGAAATACGCACATAGCCCCGCTCCGTAAACTTGAGGGCATTCTCCGCCAGGTTGTGCAGAATCTGCTTCAGCCTGTTCTCATCCGCATACAAGAGAGGCAGATCGTCAGCCAGCTCATTTTTCAGCTCCACATTTTTTTTGACCATGGAGACTGACAGCATATCCAGCACAAGCCGCACGGCCAGCCCCAGATCCACCGCAGTCCGGCGGATGCGGATTTCACCTGTGCGGATCAGGTTCAAATCCATAATATCCTGCACCAGATCGGCCAGACGCCTGCCGGACAGATTCAGCATACGGACCTGCTCCCGGTGCGGCGCCGACAGGGGCTCCTTCCGGTCGTCCAGCAAAATTTGGGACAGGTTGATCATCCCGTGCAGCGGTGTCCGCAGCTCATGGGAGGTCCGGGCGAGAAATTCGTCCTTCTGCTTGTCATACTCCAGAAGCTGCTCCGACAGCCTCCGGCTCCGGTCCATAATCTGCTGGGCCCGGAAGTTGGCCAAGAGCGCCTGGGAGAACACCAGCAGAAGCGGGCTCAGGATGGCAATAGTGGCATTATCCCGGGCCATCTGGTAACGGAATTGGGCGGAGACCGCCGTAACGGCCATAAACACCGCCACCATCGCCAAATACCAGGCCACCGGAGAGCTGAGGGCAAACCCCCGGTACAGCAGATAGAAGATCGCCAGAAAAGCAATGCCCTGGAAAACCAGATTGGGCCAAAAGGTCATCCGCAGCGCTTCATTGGGCAGGAGAACCACCATTCCGATATAGCCCGCCAGAATCCAGGGCAGCCCCCGCCGGATAATGCCCACTCTTTCCTGAAGAAAGCTCGACATGTACAGGATAAAGAAATAAAAGGATAATACAGCCAGAATAAACAGCAGCTTGTGCAGCCAGATAAACGGCAATTGCGGCACTACAAGCGCTGCCAGAATTTCATTGTCAATACTGAAAAAGAACCCCGTCGACAGGCAAAAAAGACTCAGGTACATATAATGGCGTTCTTCCCGCCATTGCCGGAACATCCCGGCGAAGTAAAAGCCGAATACCAGCATGGCCGTAATCAGAGCCATATCCTCGAGACGGGAGCGGTCCCGGTTGTTCATCACCTGCTCGGCAAGCCCGAATTCCGGCGCCTGGCTCATTCCGTTTTTGGTCATCAGAATGTAGTTGGACACCTGAACCAACAGCTCCGCGGTGCCTGCCTCACCCCTGCCCACCCCATAAAACGGGAGATTGCTGGGCACAAAATCCCTCTCATTATCCGCCGTTTCTCCGGTGCCGCCCAGATATTCCCCGCCCAGAAAAACCTTGCTGGACAACCTCACCTTCTTCATCCGCAGCCCGTACATACCCGAGTCCCGGAGCTTGATTTCCAGCCGGTAGGTGCCTGCACCTATTCCACTCACACCATTCTCGGTCATGTAGCTGTCCCAATTCCCAGGAAGCCGGACCCGCATCCCCTGCCCGGCAAGCTCGGGATTGCGGCGGAAGTCCTCCGGTGTCAGGAGACCCGGATAGAACATCCATTCACCCGACAAGGGAATCGGCCCTTCTCCGGCAAAATCCCAGCTCCCCGCATCCAGCACACCGTCCGCCGCCTGCGGGCGGTCATGAGGCGCCGTAATGGCCTGGTACGCATACAGCAGGAGTCCCGCCAGAAAAAGGACGCCCATCAGCTTCAGCATAGCGAACTGGCTCTGACGGAGGCGTCCCCCTTTCGTACGGGTTCCCGCTGCCTGCTCTGTCATGCCTCTACCTCCAGCACCAGCCCTACGGGACAATGGTCGCTACCCATTACCTCAGGGCAGATGAAGGCCTCCTTCACCTTGGAGGACAGCCGCTCGGACACCAGGAAATAGTCGATCCGCCAGCCTACGTTGCGCTCCCTGACCTTCGGCATGTAGGACCACCAGGAATAGGCGTCCTGCTTGTCCGGATGAAGCAGCCTGAAGGTGTCCACAAAGCCGGACTCCAGAAGCAGCGTCATCTTCTCCCGCTCCTCATCCGTAAAGCCCGAATTGCCCCGGTTGGACTTGGCATTCTTGATGTCGATCTCCTGGTGGGCCACGTTCATGTCCCCGCATACCACCACAGGCTTATGCTTGTCCAGCTGCATGAGGTAAGCCCGGAACCGGTCCTCCCACTCCATACGGAAGGGCAGCCGGGAGAGGTCCCTGCGGGCGTTGGGCGTATAGACATTCACCAGGTAAAACGCTTCGAATTCAAGGGTCAGCACACGGCCCTCAGGCTCTTCATCCGCCTCCAGCCCGTACCGGATGGTAAGCGGCCGGACGCGGGTAAATACAGCCGTTCCGGAGTAGCCTTTTTTCACCGCATAATTCCAGTATTGCCCGTACGCCTCCCCATGGTCCAGCTCGATCTGCCCCTCCTGGAGCTTGGTTTCCTGCAGGCAGTAAATATCCGCATCCGCCTCCTGGAACCGGTCCATAAACCCTTTATTGATACAAGCCCGCAGGCCGTTTACATTCCAAGACATCAGCTTCATATATACTCTGGCTCCTTTGTTGTCATTCCTCTGTGGATTCCTGCCGCCCGCCCATAAACCGTTTGCGGAAACGCAGGAGCTTGGCCAGCGCCGCATCAACCGGCCCCTCGCCGATCTGGGCATCGATGCCCATCTGCTTCAGGAGATTGACAGCACCCGGACCGATGTGGCTCACGAGGACCAGGCCGCAATCCTCAATCAAGGCTGCGGTCCGGCGCAGACGGTCCTCCTGATGATGCCCCATCACCCCGTCCGTCTCATTACGCCGCGCCTCCAGCCGGGTAATGGCGCCGTCCCCCGAAATTTCATACACTACAAATTGTCTGCTGCTGCCAAAATGCTGGTCAATCTCCACTTCGTCGCTTGTGCCGACGGCGATCCGGTAGGCCATGGTTCTCTCTCCTTTTTTGGGGGAAGGCAATCTTCTCTCTTAATCTGTATCTATTATAAAGGAGAAGGCGAGAACGTGGCTATCCCGAAGAATCTGCCACTGGTTGGCTGCCGGGAATCTGCATCTCCTGCCCGTCCAGCTTCATCTGCTCCATCATGGTCTTTAATTGCCCTTCATCGGCCAAGGAGGTCAGCCCAATATTCAACGTGCCGGTCAGCTCATTCACATGCAGCTCCTGCACCTTATACGTAATGTTGCCGTATTGGACAGGCTTCACGGCCTCCATCTGCTCCTTCAGTAGCCGGTTGGCCTCCTCCATCTGGCGCAGCTGCTCCTCCAACCGCAGAAAACGGCCTTCCAGCTCTGCCTGACGCTTCTCCAGCCATTCGTTGCGCTGCATCAGGCCATGGAGATATTGCTGCCAGCCCGGCTGCTCTCCTTGCGGAGCATAATATGCTGCATACATACACTCACCTCCAAGCCGGGGGTTCACCGGCGGATACCCCATAATTCTGCTGCCCGCCATCCGGCGTATAGGAGGAGCCCTGTGTCTGGATGAAGCCGCCCGGGAGCTCTTCATCCACTTCTCCGCCATGGCTATCATCTTCCGCCGCTCCTATGGCGCCTCCGGCTGCAATCGGCTCCAAGGCACCTGCTGACTGCGCGGTCCCCGACGACTGATCATCCCCGCTGGTCTGGGTGATGACCGTGGATTGGTTCCGGGTGAGAATGGTGTTGCCGATATTCAGCGATCCGATGCTGGCGATGGAATTCACTTTAATGTTATGGATATAGAAGTTCATGGGAGGGTGCCTCCTAAAGGCAATTGCCGATTGGCTCCAGGCTTGGGATTATCCGATCACGCCATTGTTCATGGCATTGGTGGGCTGATCCTCGCCGTCCGGATCGTTCACCAGGTTATTGTCCACATTGAGAGACGGGCTGGCATCGCCCATGATGGTGTTGCCCCCTACCGCCTTCTGGTTGGCGGCGTTGTTGCTGAACAGATTGTCGCCAAAATTGACAGCCCCGCCGTTGGACACATTATTGATGCGGATATTAAAAATGTTGTACACATTCGGGCACAAGGTTCCACCTTCTGTCTTTCGGACAGCAGCCCGGAGCTGCCTGCCGGAGTATTCAATCGTAGTGTATGCGGCCGTCTGGGCGGATGTTCCGGTTGGCAAGCCTTCGCAAGTTCACCGTTGACAACGCCGGTACTACGTGTTACTTTATAGTGGTAGTAAGTAATACTTGATACCAGTGATACAGAATAGCAAGGAGTGGATGACGCTGGAGAACCTGACTGAAATGCTCAAGGGTGTGCTGGAGGGCTGTATCCTTGAAATTATAAGCCGCCAAGAAACCTACGGGTACGAAATCACCCGGCAGCTGAACGCCCTCGGTTTTACCGATGTGGTGGAGGGCACGGTTTACACCATTTTGATCCGGCTGGAAAAAAGCAAGCTGGTGGAGGTCGCCAAAAAACCCTCGGACATGGGGCCGCCGCGGAAGTTTTTCTCGCTTAATGAAGCGGGGCGTGAAGAGCTTCAGAAGTTCTGGGAAAAGTGGGAGTTCGTCGCATCGAAAATCAAGCAGTTAAAGGAGGGGCCGTGACCATGCTGGATTCCATTATTAAATTGATCATTGGCGATTTGGAGGAAAAACGGGCCTATAAGCAGCTCATGAAACGGGTGAATGCCCTGCCCGAGGATTACCGGTATGCGTTCCGCAAGATCCGGCATTATATGTTTTCCGTTGGTTCTCCCAGCGGAGATATGACGGTATTCACTGACTTGACGATGTTTACTGACTTAGTAGAGTTATTGGAAGCAAGCGCAGCCGAGGGCAAACCGGTGCTTGAGGTTACAGGCAGCGATGTGGGCCGCTTCAGCGATGAGTTTATGCGTGCGGCCAGTTCCCATAAGACAGCGCCGCGGGAGAAGCTGAATCAAGAGATTATGGACAAATTTAATAAAAACGGGGAGTGGCGCTGATGCTGGAGCTTATCAAAAAGCTAATGGGAGAAAAAAGAGAATATAAGGAGCAGATGGCCAGAGCGGAAGCACTGCCGGAGGAGTACCGGTTCGTGTTCAAAAAAATTCATGATTACATGTGGAATCTCGCCGGAGGGGACGGCTCCCACATGCTGAAGGCTCAGCTTGAATTGATCGAGCTGTTTGAAGCCGGCGCGGCGGAGGGCAGACATGTACTCGAACTGACGGGCGAGGATGTGGTCGGGTTCTGCGATGAGTTTCTGCGCGACACCACCAAATGGACCGACAGCCTCCGCCACAAGCTGAACCAGGACATGATGACCAAATTCGGAAAGGAGGATGGCGCCAAATGACCGATATCGCCATTCAGGTAAAGGGATTGAAAAAATCCTACAAAACCACGGAGGTTCTGAAGGGTGTGAACCTCCAGGTGCGGCGGGGCGAAATTTTCGCCCTGCTCGGCTCCAACGGCGCAGGCAAAACGACGGTGATCAAAATCTTGAGCACGCTGTTGAAGCAGGACGGCGGCACCGCAGTTGTCAACGGCTTTGACGTGACGTCAAAGCCGAGCCTTGTCCGGCAGTCCATCAGCCTGACGGGACAGTTTGCCGCCGTGGACGAAATATTGACCGGCCGGGAGAACCTGGTCATGATCGCCAAGCTGCGGCATGTGGAGAACCCACGGAAGGTTGCGGAGGAACTGCTGGTCCGCTTCGGCTTGACGGCTGCCGCCGACCGCAGGGCCTCCACCTATTCCGGCGGCATGCGCCGCAGGCTGGATATCGCCATGAGCCTGATCGGAAAACCACAGCTTATTTTCCTGGATGAACCGACTACAGGGCTGGATCCCGAGGCGCGTTTAGAGACCTGGAGGCTGGTGAAGGAGCTGGCCGACGGGGGCACGACGGTATTCCTGACCACGCAGTATTTGGAGGAAGCGGAGCAGCTGGCCGACCGGATCGCCATTCTGCATGAGGGCAGGATTATTGCCAACGGTACGCTGGAGGACCTGAAGAAGCTGTTCCCCCCGGCCAAGACGGAATATGTGGAGAAGCAGCCGACACTTGAGGAAATTTTCCTGGCGATCACCGGTAAAAAGGAGGTTTTGGCACGATGAATGAGCATTTTCTAAGCGATATGGGTGTTATGCTCGGGCGCTCCATGCGCCATATTATGCGGAGTGTGGACACCATCTTCACGGTTTGTATTACTCCCATTGCCATGATGCTGCTGTTTGTATATGTTCTGGGCGGCGCCATCCAAAGCGGGGCGGACAACTACGTAAATTACCTGCTGCCGGGAATTCTCCTGATTGCCGTAGCAAGCAGCATCTCCTATACGGCGTACCGCCTGTTTCAGGATAAGCAGCGGGGCATCATTGAACGCTTCCACTCCATGCCGGTTGCCCGCTCCTCCGTACTGTGGGGGCATGTGCTGACCTCAGTGGTATCCAACGTCATCTCGGTTACCGTCATCATTCTTGTAGCGCTGATTATGGGCTTCCGTTCATCGGCAGGGGTATTGTCCTGGCTTGCTGTCGCCGGCATCCTGGTGTTATTCACACTGGCATTGACTTGGGTCGCTGCCATCGCCGGATTATCCGCCAACTCCATGGAGGGCGCCACCGCATTTTCCTACCCGTTAATCTTCCTTCCGTTTATCAGCTCGGCCTTTGTGCCGACGGATACAATGCCGTCAGCCGTTCGCGCCTTCGCCGAAAACCAGCCGGTTACCTCCATTGTCGAAACCATCCGCGCCTTATTAGCGGACCAACCCGTTGGCCATGATATCTGGACGGCCCTGGCGTGGTGCTTGGGGATCCTGATCGTCGCTTATGTATTTGCCGTGCGCACCTACAAATCCCAGTCCAGCCACAGGTAAAGCCGGGTGAAGCGCCCCCGGACGGCAACTGAGCCATAGAGCAAAAACCACCCGCTGGACGGGTGGTTTTGATTTCCGGGTTATTCATTCCGTAATAGAGTCAACAATTCCTTGGATTTCTTCTTTGGAAAAATTAAAGGGTGTTGTCCCTGGAAGGGGCTGATATTCATAAACAGCCACCCTAATAGCATCCAGAACTCGCTCTAGGTTATCTGCGGTTACTCCCTCTATTCCTGCAGCGGCGAATGTCATTACATCGGGTATTATGTAAGGCATATAAAAGTAATCCCTAATTATATTCAACGCTTCTTGTTCAGTCATAGGCGTCGGCGTTGGTTCCGGTGTTGGTACCGGCGTTTCCTCCGAGGACTCTTCCGGAGTTGGCGTTGTCGTTGGTGTTGGCGTTGGCGTTGGTGTTGGTGTTGGCGTTGGCATCGGTGTTGACGTCGGTGTAGCTGTAGGAGTCAGTTTCTGAGCCTCGTAGGTATTGTAAGATACTGCTACGAGTTCACTGCGGAGGGCGTTCGTTGTACCACCGAAGCTGCCTTCAGGGCCATTGGACATGATCTTCTTCTCCAAAGCTAAAGCTACATAGCTTTTGGCCCAATCCGATACTGAGTCGTCTTTGACACCCGGGGAAGCTTGTGCATCCTTTTCCCAGCCCAGGCCCCGGACTAAGAACGCGGCAAGCTGCTCCTTGGACACATCTCCGGCCGGGTTGTATTCCCCGGGGCTATAACCGTCGGTGATGCCAGCAGCCTTAATCGCTTCAATGTAAGGCAAGGCATAGCCGTTTGCTGCGTCGTCGGGAGAAACGTCCTTGAAGCTGGATGTCTTCAGAGAGGCATCCACATCCAGGCTGAAGATCAGCGCGGCGACTTTCGCAAACTGGGCACGATTCATCTTTTCGTTCAAACCAAATTCGCCATCACTGACCCCATCGTATATCCCAGCAGAGATCAAGGCGTCGAACTTGGCCTTTGTCGCCGCATCCAAATCCTTTAGATCAGTGAAGTCTGCCGAAGTCTTCGCATTGGCATACATAGCACTTGCGGACATACACAAGATGAATGCCAAAAAGAGCACAAACCATTTTCCCCCCATGAAATCTCCCCCTAGTCAGAATGTTTATTTATAGTCAAGCTAAAACAATTGCAAGACTCATAATATAATAATTATCGGCAGACTTCTGCGTATCTTTAATCATTTTCTTGAACAAAAAAAGAGGCTCCTGGAAGTTCTCCAGAAGCCTTTTCATGTGTTCGCGTAACCCACATTTTTAGTCAAGCGGCTCGGTTTACAACCGGGCCATGGGCTCGATGCGGTAGTGACTGCCACCCGCAGCGGTACCCGTCTCCGTAACCGTCCAGCCGTAGGAGATAGCGGACAACAGGCCGCTGTGCTGCTCTGGGGAGAGTGTTACCAGGATAGCCTCTTGGCCGGGCTCCGCCACAACCTCGGGCTCTGCCGAGAGCGCCAGCCGCATCCAGTTGGACAATCCCCGCAGGGTGTTGAACTTGATCCGGTAGCCCTGGCGGACCGCAGCCTCCACAGTGGCGAAATCAGCCGCGGCAGTGTCCAGAAGATTTTGGTAGTTGAATTTGAAGTCGCTGGTATCCTCGGGCACATCACCCTCCCGGACCCGCCGCAGCAGCTCGTCGTCGGACCAGCCGTGGCCCTTCAGGGATTCCAGCAGCAGCGCATCCCATTGGGACAGCTTAACCAGGTCCTGCGTATGGTTATTTGATGATGGCATAGAAAATCGCTCCTTTTTTGACGGACATACATGATGGATCTATTCATGGAAAACGGGACTGCCCGGTTCCGGTAGAACCGGCCGCGCAGCCCCAGTGCAGATGGATTGGCTTATTTGCTTGCTTTGTACTTGGCCAGGAAGTCCTTCACCTTGGCGGAATCGGCCTTCACTTCAAGACCGGTTTTCACCAGCGGGCTCACTGTGGAGACGGCCTTGATCTTGTTGTTCTTGTAGTAAGCCAGGAACTCATCCTGATTGATGGAATACAGCACTGCCTTCCGCAGGTCGGCGCTCTTGGCTACCTCACGGTTTTTGGTGTTGAACAGCAGGTAGGATACAGCGTTGCTGGGCACGGTTTGCAGCGCCAGCTTGGTATCGCCCTTCACCACATCATACTTGTTTTCCGGAACGCTGTAGAACAGATGAATCTCGCCGCTGCGCAGAGCGGACAGGGTGCTGTCCATATCCTTGATGAAACGGACCTTGATGTTATTGACCTTCGGTTCGTTGGCAGTCCCCTTCATGTAGCCCGGGTTCTTGTAGAAGTTGGCTTCATAGTCGGTTTTGGAGGACAGGATGTACGGGCCGCTGGTGTACAGGGTATTGTTGTACTTCGCGCCTTCTGTCACCGTATTTTGATCGCCGTAGGCAATATCCTTGTTGGGATCGAATTTGGCTACATCATAGGTATTGATGGCTTCCACCTGCTTCTTGGACACGATGCCTGCCGATTGGTGGGCCAGATAGTTCAGCACCTGCGGGAAAGCCTTGGTGGTGGTCAGCTTGACGACCTGGTATTTGCCTTCCTTGCTGTTGGATTCCTTCTTGTCGGAGACAAGCGCTGCAATCTTCGCTGGAAGTCCTTTTTCCAGACCGGACTTAACGGTGTCGCCGCTGCCGGAAATCTTGATGGCATCCAGAGCCGCTGCATCGGTTACCAGCTCCACCTTGGAAATATGCTCATGCAGGGTGTAGGTGCGGTGGTTGGGAACGGAGTTCTTGTCCTTGGCCCGCAGCAGGGAGAAGATGACGTCGTCTGCGCCTACACGTTCGCCGGTATCCACGGCCAGCTTATCCTTGATGGCGGCAAAGTTGATATCGTCGCGGAGGATGAAGTAATATTCGGAGTTACCTTCGGCAATGGCGAAGTTGTAGGACAGGGAGCCTTCAGCCGTCAGCTTGTCGTCATCGGTCAGGTTTAACAAGCGGACATATTGGTTGGTATTAATAATGTTGATGGAGCCGTCATTGCCCTTGATAGGGTCCAGGGAGGTCAAGGTCGGCATAGTGGATTGGAGAATAATCGGATCCTTGGCCCGTTTGGAGGTATCCTTAAAGTCCAGCACTTCCCAAGGCAGGGAACGGGATTTGGAGAGGCGGACGGTGTCCTTGTTCAGAACCTCCTGATTGAAGGCTTGGGACTTCACGGAATTGTACAAGGGCGCAATGTAGGCTTTATCGAAAACCAGCTTTTGTTCCAGCTGCTTATAGGTTTCGGCATATTGCTCCGGTGTTTGCGTTGAGGCCGTTTCGACCAGCGTATCGATTTCCGGGTCAGACATGATGCTGTAGTCTCCGCCGGTTTTGAAGAGGGAGCGGACGGCATAATCCGGGTTGCCTGTTACGGTAGTCCAGCTGGAGACGGCGATGTCAAAATTGCCTGCATCCTGCTGGGCCTTGTAGGTGCCGTAGTCGGGCTGAAGGTTCAGCTTAACGTTAAAGCCGTTTTTGGCCAACTGGTCACGGATGATGTTCACGTCCGCTTCGTTGGAGTTTTGGGCCAGCAATTCAATATCCACCGGGGTGGTATCCGCCGGTGCTCCGGAAGGAGCTGCGGACTGTTCAGCCGACTTGTCTTTGGTGCTCAAGGTGCAGGCGCTGGCAACAAGCGATAAGCTCAGTGCTGCGGCAATAGCCAGGTTTCCCTTTTTCATGATTTGGTTCCCTCCTGATTGAAATATGTTTTTGTAAAAGAATCTTATCTATGAACGCACATTCATTGGATGAATGCGGATTCCGGCAATGAGTGCCAGCCTGCGGCTAGTCCAGCTTCGGGTCCAGGGCGTCCCGCAGTCCGTCTCCCAAGAAGTTGAAGGAGAGAACCAAGAGGATTATGGCCAGGCCCGGGTATATCGCGGTAAAGGAATGGGTCTCAAGGTAGGCGCTGCCCACCTTCAATATATTGCCCCATTCCGGGATATGCGGCTCCACCCCAAGCCCCAGGAAACTTAAGCTGCTGGTGGAAATAACGGCGGTGCCGATAGTGAGTGTGGCTTTGACAATCATCGGTGCCATGGAGTTGGGTACGATGTGCTTGAACAGAATGGCCGCATCGCCAGAACCGAAGGCCCGGGCCGCCTGGACATACTCCAGGGTGGACACCATCATCACGTTGGCCCGCATGGTCCGGGCATAGGTGGGAATGGCTCCTACAGACAAGGCCAGTATCAGATTGCCGGTGCTGGCTCCGAAGGCGGCAATAATGGCAATCGCCAGCAGGATGCCGGGAATGGCATAGAGAATATCCAGGGCCCGCATGATCAGATTATCGGTGGTCCGGCCGTAGTAGCCGGAGATGGCACCCAGGATTCCGCCTACAATAAACGGAATGAGGGTGGATAGGATACCGACGGTAAGGGAAATCCGTGCCCCGAAGACGATCCGCGAGAACAGATCCCTTCCGAAATTATCCGTCCCCATGGGATAAACCAAGGATGGGACATGCAGAATATTGCTGTAATTATTTTCAATGGCCAAGCTGTAATCGAAGGTCAGATAGCTGCACACGGCCAGGGATGCCAGGAATCCTACGAAGAACAAACCCAACATTGAGGTGGAGCTGCGGGACAGCTTGGCGACAATATCGCTCAGCTTGGATCCTGATGTATACCCTTTGTCCCGGAGCCGCGACATAAGGAGCAGCGCCAGGAAAAGGGCGAACAGGTTGCCCGTGGCCGCCGTTGCCAATAGCAGAACGGCAATTCCCCACATCCAGGCCGGCAGCCGGCTGTCATCATCATGCCGGGCGATAACCAGGAGTGAAATCAATTGAAGCACAGCGGCAATGATCAGAAGCCCCATTCCCACAAGGAAGGTATCCGCCACATAAGGCTTGAACATATTCAGTGTGGATACGGCGAATACAAATATAGTGGTCAGCAGGGTATACCCCGCCAGGATGTAAGCCGGGCTTTTGCGCCGCTTCATCAGCTGGTAGGCGGCAATGGCAACAAACAGATTTCCGGTGAGCACACTAAGCATCAGCCCCCAGCCCAGACGCCGGGTGGAGAGCCGGATGGTTCCTTCTGCCAGAAGATCCCGGCGGATGAGCCGCATCACAGCGAGCTGGAGCAGCCCGAACAGCAGGAACAACAGGGAGATTGTTGCCCAGACCGGCTTCAGTGCTCCGGCGGACCAGTCAATGCCGCTTATGAAGAACACAACCGCCAATGCCAGAGATACAATGCCGGCGAAGCTTGCCTGGGCGTATTCCGGTGCGGAGGCAAGGCGGAAGTGGGTTTCCTGATTGGATAATGGGGAAGCTGTTTTTGTAGTCATTTGATGGATCACCTGCCTTTAGTATTGCCTCATTTTGGAGCGGATCCGCGGATCGGCCAATGCGTAGAAAATATCAATCACCATGTTGACCAGTGAAATGGCAATGGCGGTATACACAACGCCGCCCATAATCCCAGGGATATCGGGGATAAATTGCTTATCCACGATGTAGCTGCCGATTCCGTTAATATTGAATACCTTCTCGGTTACCGCCGCGCCGCCCAGCATACCCCCGAACTGCAGGCCCACCACCGTAACGATGGGGATCAGCGCATTGCCCATGGCATGGCGCCACAGCACCTGCCGGCTGGAGAGGCCTTTGGCCCGGGCAGTAATGATGTAGTCTTCATGGATAACCTCAAGGATAGACGAACGGGTCATCCGCGCTACCGCTGCGGTCAAGCCTGTACCCAGCACCACCACCGGCATAATCATGGACAGCCAATTGGCCGGATTGAAGGTGGCGGGAAGCCAATGCAGCTTGATGGCGAAGGTCAGAATAAAAATCAGGCCCTGCCAGAAATTCGGAATCGATAACCCCAGAAGAGCGATGAACATCAGGGTGTAATCCAGGAACGAGTTGGATTTGGTGGCGGAGATAATTCCCACCGGCAGCGCGATGAGCACGGATATCAATGTGGCGATGGCCGTCAGGGTCATGGTTACCGGGAACTTGTTGGCGATGGCCACCGTCACCTCTTCATTGCCCTGGAAGGATCTGCCCAGATCGAAGGTGAAAATCCCCTTGATGGTGTCCCACAGCTGTACCAGATAAGGCTGATCCAGCCCGTACAGCTTGTTGAAGGCGGCAATCTGCTCCGCCGTTGCCGTTTCACCGATAATGTTGGCGGCGGGATTCATCGGGGAAATATAGAGGATGGTGAAAACCAGAAAGGCGACGCCGAAGATAACAAATACCGTCATCAGGAGGCGTTCGGCGATATATTTGAGATAAGGGTTGCTGTAAATGGTCATCAACAGATACATCAGGATACCCGGAATCAGGGATAACCCCAGGAACAACGGATTGCCTGCCAGCTCCCCGAAGGTGCTAGCATAGGTGATGCCACCCCTGCCGCCCTGCTGCCGCTCCAGCTCGCGTACGATCCGGTCCTGCAGCCGCTCCCGGGCAATCTGGCCGGCTTCTCTCTCCAGCCTCTCGGGACTTACCGTCTGGCCGAAGAAACGGTGCTTCCGCATCAACTGGTCACGCGCTTCCTCTAACAGCCGTTCGTACTCCCCGGTCTCCTGCAGCCGGCGCTCCAGCTCCCTGCGCCTTCCGCTCTGTCCGCTAAGCTTGCGGCGGTACAAATATATGAAAAACACCACCGCATTCACCGGTGCTCCCAAAAGAAGCAGCAGATAGCGGTAGGCGGGATGGAGCAGCATTTTCGAATAAATTTCCGCCAGCCGTCCGGCGGAGCGGGTACCCGTTGCAGTCATGTCTCCGGACATGTTCAGCGCCTCGATTCTTCTCCGAAATGTATATTACCAAGTATTCGAATAAATCCCATAGAGTTACAAGGTTTTAAGCTGGGCTCCCCTCGCTATCAATACGGGTGCATGGACATTTTTGAAGAATTGCAAAACTTTTATTTCATCATTTTATAATATCCGTGATACAATTACCAATATAATTTTAGGTTGGTCAAAAAATTTCCGAAAATCCCTAGTAGATGCGTAGGTGAAAGCATGGACACGTTGCTAAAGGTGAATCATTTGTCTGTTTCGTTCTTTACCCGGGACAAGGAAGTGGAAGCGGTTCGGAACGTCAGCTTTGAGGTAGGCCGGGGGGAAACCCTGGGTATTGTCGGGGAATCCGGCAGCGGCAAAAGCGTAACGGCACGCACCATTATGCGTCTCCTGCCCTCTCCTCCCTCCATGGTCAAAGCAGGCGAGGTCCTGTTTCAGGGCCAGAATCTGGCCGATAAATCCCCGCATGAGATGGAAGCCATCCGCGGACGGGACATCGGCATGATCTTCCAGGACCCCATGTCCTCTCTGAATCCCACTATGCGGATTGGCCGTCAAATAGAGGAAAGCCTCATCAAGCACCGCGGCTTGTCCGCCCAAGAGGCTCGCCGCGAGGGGCTGGAAATGCTTCGTATGGTAGGCATCCCAAACAGCGATACCCGCTATATGCAGTATCCCCATGAATTCTCAGGCGGTATGCGCCAGCGTGTGATGATTGCCATCGCCCTGGCCTGCCGGCCTTCTCTGCTTATCGCCGACGAACCCACCACGGCATTGGATGTGACCATCCAAGCACAGATTCTCCATCAGATGAAGGAGCTCCAGCGCCAGCTTGGGACCTCGATTATTCTGATTACCCATGATCTGAGCGTAGTGGCCGGCATGTGCGACCGGGTTGTTGTGATGAAGGAAGGGGAGATTGTGGAGGAAGGGACCACGGAGGAGATTTTCGCCGCCCCCAAACATCCCTATACACAGAATCTGCTGAATGCCCTGCCCCGTCTGGACGAGAAAAAACGGCCCAAACCCGCTCCTGCCATTATCCGTTCGGAGGACGGCCAACCGCTTCTGGAGGTTCGCTCCCTCCGGCAATATTTCGACATGGGCAAGGGCCAGATTGTGAAGGCGGTCAATGACATCAGCTTCGATATCCGGGCTGGCGAAACCCTGGGTGTGGTCGGAGAATCCGGCAGCGGCAAGTCCACCACCGGACGGGCCATTCTCCGGCTGAATGAACCCAGCGGCGGCGAGGTGCTGTTTAAGGGCATCCCCTTAAACCGGCTGAACCGCAAGGAAATGAAAATCATGCGCCGCCACATGCAGATGATTTTCCAGGACCCCTATGCTTCGCTGAACCCCCGGCTGCGGGTGGAGGACATTATCGGCGAGGCGCTGGATGTCCACGGCATGACCAGCGGCAAACAAGCCCGCCAGAAACGGGTGGAGGAGCTGTTGGAGATGGTGGGTTTAAGCGCCTCCCATGCGCCGCGGTATCCCCATGAGTTCTCCGGCGGGCAGCGGCAGCGGATCGGAATCGCCCGGACGCTTGCGGTAGAGCCGGAATTTATCGTCTGCGACGAACCCCTGTCGGCGCTGGATGTGTCCATCCAGGCCCAGATCGTCAAGCTCCTGGAGGAGCTGCAGCAGCGGCTGGGTCTGACCTACCTGTTCATCGCCCATGACCTGTCCATGGTCAAGCATATCAGCGACCGGGTCGCAGTGATGTACAAGGGCAAAATCGTGGAGCTGGCGGAAAGCGAGGAATTGTACACCAATCCCCTGCATCCGTACACCAAGTCCCTGCTGGCAGCCATTCCCGTTCCTGATCCCGCCATCGAGAAGAACAAAACCTTCACCGTGCCAACGGAATCCGCCAAGGCCGATCCGTACAGCCTGGAGCATTCCCGCTTCGTGGAGGCCCATCCCGGCCATTGGGTGGCCGTGGCATCGGGGGAGTAAGACTAAGCCTGTATGCCTGATACCAAGAACCTTTGCCGCTTTAAATGCAGATAACTATATCCGCTCCGCGCTTCAAATAGAAAACCCGCCGGCTTCGGCGGGTTTTTGCTGTTCATTATGAGGCCAAAACCTTGGATGGCTTAGAGCCTTCTGAAGCCTGCCGGCAGATTGCCGGAGGAACGGATTGCCCGGATTTGAGCCAGGGTAAGAAATCGGTTAGACGAAATCAGGGATTCCGGATCGTTGTCGCCGATAATGTCATCCAAGTCCCGGAGGCTTACATTGCCCCGGAACACCCGGAAGTTCCCGCGGAAATTGGTCCGTGTGAACAGAACTAACGTAGCGTTCCTGCTGGTAGAAAAAAAGGTGAGGCTCTCCACATCGTCGTATCTCCGCTCCAGGTTGGCAATGCCTACATTTCCGCGCACGGTACGCCGGATGCCCCTGAAGTTCTCCTCCGAAAAAAGCCGCAGACGGGGGTAAACCTGTGCGATCGCTGTTTTTTCCATTTCGATGGCCACCTCCTCTCTCATTCTTCAGCATATGCAAGAGAGATTAAGAGGCATGGACGGATGGGATGCGGCGGTTTGCCTGTTTTAAGACGTGTGGGGGGCAAAATGGCGCGCGTGTACCCGGCGGTTTTGTTTTTGGCGATGGGAACCGTAGGCCTCAGAGGGTACTAGGTGATTCTAACGGCGGTGGGAGCCGCTATTTGTCTCGTATAGGGGTTCCTGATTTTCTAACGGAAGCCACAGCCTCTATTTGCCGCGAACACGCCCGTTTGAGCACCATTTAGGCGAAATAACGGCGCTCACTTCCGTTAGATTTTCAAAAGGCTGTTTTTTCGGCAAATAAGGGCTCTGGCTTCCGTTAGCGTGCTTGTACCCGGCGGTTTCACTTCTGGCGATGGCGGTTGGAGCCTCAGGCTGTTTCCAGGGGGCTGTAGCTTCCGTTAGCGTGTCCGGGGTCCTATATGGGTGGGGCGGCCGGCCGAATATAATCACCTGGGTATGCCCGTCGATAGATAGCTATAGGACCTGCCTATAGATTTCATTTGTTTTATATATTTCTCAAATGAGCCCGATGGATGTACGGTTAAAGGAAATCACGCGGGCCAAAAAAAGAGGGAGGATGCTGTAAATGGATCACAAGTGGAATACCGGTATTTATGATGGGGATATGGCGTTTGTCTCCCGGTTTGGGGAGTCCCTCCTGGAGCTGCTTCAGCCGCAGGAAGGGGAGTATATTCTGGATTGGGGCTGCGGAACCGGAGACCTGACCGCTTCCATCGCCCATTCCGGTGCCCAGGTAACGGGCATCGACGCCTCACCAGAGATGCTGGCAGCCGCCAGGGCCAAACATCCGGAGCTGGAGTTTGTGCTGGCGGACGGCCAGTCCTTCTTGAGCCCGGTGCCGGCCGACGCCATCTTCAGCAATGCGGCGCTGCATTGGCTCACCGACGCCGAAGGGGCCGCCGCTTCCATAGCCGGAAGCCTGCGGCCGGGAGGGCGGCTGGTGGCCGAATTTGGCGCCCACGGCAATATCGCCTCCATTGTCCGGGGGCTGCCGTCGGCGTTTGAGGCTGCGGGAGCAGCCGGCAAGCTGCAGCTGCCCTGGTATTTCCCCACTGTCGGAGAATATGCCTCCCTGCTGGAGAAGCACGGCCTGGAGGTGGAGCTGGCCTTTTGCTTCCATCGCCCCACACCTCTTGAGGACGGGACGGCAGGCTTTCGCAAGTGGGTCAACACCTTCGCCAACGGTGTGCTCCGCGTTCTGGACGACTCCGCCCGCCAGGCGGTGCTGGAGCACCTGGAACAGGAGCTGGCGCCAACGCTGTTCAGAGACGGCCGCTGGGTGATGGACTACCGGAGGCTGCGGGTGGTAGCCCGCAAGCGGGGGTAGAGCCCGGCGGGATGGCAGACTCAAGCGGGTGCACAGCAATCCGGCGGACCACTGACCGCAACCGAACGCGGGGCATCAGGCGGAATGGCGGACTGCATGCAGTGTCGAGCGTTTCACGGATGGCAGAGCGCAAGCGAGCGTAGAGCATCTGGCGGGGCTGCGGACTCAAGCGGGTACACAGCATCCGGCGGGCGACCCATTGCAAGCGGGTGTAGCGCCCGATGGGTCGCCGGACTGCGCGCCGCAACGGGAGCTGCCCGCTACCGTTCCACCTTCAGCTACCGGTACCACTGCTCCTGGGCGGTGTACAGCCGGGCATATTCCCCGCCTGCCGCCAGCAGCTCCTGATGACTGCCGCTTTCCGCAATCCGTCCGTCCTTCATAACCACGATCCGGTCCACCAGCTTGCACAGCCCCACCCGGTGAGAGATAATCACCGCCGTTTTGTCCTGGGCGGCATGGATAAAGGAACGGAGAATATCCGTTTCCACCAGCGGGTCCAAGGCGGCGGTGGGTTCATCCAGCAGAATCAGGCTGCTTGGGCGGAACAGCCCCCGGGCAATGGCCAGCTTCTGCCACTGGCCGTCGGACAGCTCCCGGCCCCCGAATTCACGGCCCATGGGCTCATCGAGGCCGCCTATCCCCTCCAGCCCCGCCTGCCGCAGGGCCTCCATAATATCGCCGTCGGCATGGAGCCGCTCCGTATCCGACAGCGCCACATTTTCCCGCAGGCTGAGATTATAGACGGCGAACTGCTGGGCTAATGCCGATGCCTGTCGGCGGAAACCCGTCTGGTCATAATGGCTGACCGGCACACCGTCGACGAACACCTCTCCCTCCTCCGGGGGATAAAAACCCAGCAGAAGCTTACCCAGAGTAGTTTTGCCGCTGCCGTTTTCCCCGAGCACGGCCACCTTTTCCCCTTTGCGGATCACCAGATCCAGATTAGAGAGCGCATAGCCCGTCTGGCCGGGATACCGGAAGGCTACCCCCTCCAGGCGGATATCCTGCTGCAGCCCGGGATAAGCGGCGCAGCCGTTTTCCTCCTCCTTTTGGTCCAGAAAAGCATAATAGTCCTTGGCATACCCCAACTGCTCGGGAATCCGCCCCAGGAATTGAAGAAATACCTTCATGGTCATCTGCATACTGAGGAACGCCGTAACGGAGGCGCCGAATACCCCCATTGTAACCTGCCCCCGCAGCGCCAGCATCAGCACCAGCCCGATGGAGGCGCCGTATCCCAGGATGCGGAACAGATCACAGAAGAGCAGGCTGATGGCATCCTTCTTACCTACCGCCCACAGCTCCTCATTTACCTTGTCCCGGGTGGCAGTCCACTTCCCGGTGAGGTAGCCGTCGAAACCCGCCACCCGCATCTCCTTGGCCGTCTGGCGGGTATGGAACAGACTCCACAGATAGGCAAGCCGGCGGGTTTCCGGTGCCTGAGCCCGCCTCACGTGGAAGAACTCCTTCCCCCGTATCAGACGGGCAACCAAATACGGCAGCACCGACAGCAGCGACAAGGGCAATAGCCAAACGCTGTACCGGGCCAGCACGGCCGCAAGCGCAACCGCAGTTAAGGGAGCCCGCAAGAACACCAGGGTGCCGTTGAACAGTGCAGAGAGGGACTCGTCCTGAACTGCCTTATCGGCCCGCTCCTTGCGGTTTAACACCTCCGGGTCCTCCAGAGCCAAAAGAGGCAGCTTGGCCACCTTCTCATAAAGGGCCATGCGGAAATATGCGGTGCCCTTCTCGTAAATCCCCGCGTTTACCGCGATGCTGAAGATATATTCCAGGATATCGTTGATCAAATAAATAATCAGATAAAGGGCTGCATACAGATACAGCTTGCTGCCGTCCGCCTGCCCGTTGATGGCTTTGGCCGCATGATCGAACAGCCCGGCAGACACCACAGTCACAGCCGCCGGCACCAAAGCGCCAAGCAGCTGCTGGCAAACCGTGGCCACCGCCGAAGCAGGCGCCCATTTGAATATACTGGCATAAATCCGGCGCAGACTGCTCATGAACCCACCGCCTCCTTCCCGTACCAGGACCGCTGGCTCTCATACATCCGGGCGTACAATCCCCCGTTCTGCATCAAGGTCCGGTGGTTTCCGCTTTCCGCCACAACTCCATCGGCTAACACGATAATGTTATCCGCCATCCGGGCGCTGGCCAGACGGTGGGAGATGAGTATGCAGCCCCGTTTGGCCAGCACCCTGGCGAAGCTTTCGTACATCCGGCTTTCGGCCAAGGGGTCAAGAGCCGCAGCTGGTTCATCCAGAATCACGAAGGCGCTGTCCGGCAGACACGCCCGGGCAAGGGCCACCCGCTGCCACTGGCCGCCGGACAGATCCCTCCCCGCCGGGTCCAGCTTGCCCAGGGGCATATCCAGATTGCCGGCCAGCTCCTCGGCCATGCCCATTCGTAACGCGGCGCGGAGCGCCTCATCCTCCTCCAGTCTGGATAAATCGCCAAAAGCTACATTTTCCCGCAGGGACAGCTCATACCGCTGGTAATCCTGGAAGATGACCGAGAATACCCGGGCAAGCTCACTGCGCCGCAGCTCCCGGATGGGAATGCCGTTGACCAGAATACGTCCGCTGTCCGGCTCATAAAGACGGCACAACAGCTTGATGATCGTGGACTTGCCCGCCCCGTTCTCCCCCACTAGAGAGACCCGTTCCCCCGGATTCACCGTAAAGCTTACTCCGCTCAGCACAGGGAGGGACGTCTTGGGATATGTAAATACCACCTGCTCAAACTCCACCGTAAGCGGTTCGTCTCCCAACGTCCGGTTCCCGTATACCGCCTCCGGAAGGGCCAGGAAGGCATAATAATGATCCATCAGCAAATAGCGCGAGCGCAGGCGCTGCAGGGTATGGGAAAGCAACTCCGCATTGCTGATCACCGCACCGGTAGAGGCGATCAGTGCGGTAAACAGACCGATGGTCATGCCCCCCCGCAGCGCACCGGCGACCAGGCTGAGAACAATAAAAGCCGCCCAAACCTTGAACAGAAGCAGACTTACAAGATAATAACGCTGGGCGTGGAAGGTGGTTTTGACCCGGGTGCGGAGCACCTGGTGGGCTAAGCCCCGCCATTTCCCCATAATAAACTCCGTTGCGCCGAACAGCTTCAGCTCGAACAGGGCCGCCTTGCCGGCCACCAGATTCCCCAGGTCCCGCATCCGCCGCTCATCCGTGGACTGGCTGTTGAGCATGGTGTTCATCATATCCGCCGCCTTGAAATCCAGCCACACCACAGGGACCAGCAGCACCAGGAATCCGGCCATAAACCACCATCCCACCTGGGCAAACACAAGAGCGGAGCCAGCCATGGCCATCATGCAGGCCAGCACCCCCGTCACGCTCAAAAACAGCTGGAACACCTTCTCCTGGGGATCGCTGGACATACGCTGGAGGGTATCCTGCACGTCCTTGTCCTCAAAGCAGGCATATTCCAGCCGTTTGAACTTGTCCACAATATTCGGTGTCATGCCGCTGTTCAGCCTCCGTTTGATGGCGATGCCGAGAATCCCGTCCAGGAAGCCCCCCTCCGTCGAGTTGAACAGCAGCGCCCCCAGAAGGCAGGCGCACCAGACGGCCAGGGGTTTCCAGTCTGCACCGTGGGTTACCACACCCGAAGCCGCGTCGATCACCCGTTGGATAAAATAGATGGACAACGGCGCCATCACCCCTGTCAGCCCCAGCTGCACCAGCTTGATCACCGTCAGCCCCGGGGCGTACCGGAACAAAATCCCAATTGTTCGCAATGATTTTCGAAACATGCTGTCCTCCTGATGATCATTCAATGTATTCACGCCCATAACCAATAGCGCCAGTATACGCTCCGGCCATTGGGAAAACCAGGGAAAATTCAGTTACATCAAAACCCTCCCGGCACATAACAAAAGCCGCCAGGCGGATAACCCTGCGGCTTAGATCATGTGCTGTTAAGATCGGCTTGCTATAGTCAGCTTACTGTCTTACTGAATGAGCATACACCTGCGGCAGCTTCCTCTCAGTCGTCCCCCTGCCCCTGTTGGCCCGGATAAACATACGGCTGTCCATAGGAGGGAGGATAACCCTGGGCGTAACCCTGGACAGGGGTATGCCCATAATACGGATGGTTGTAATATCCGCCATAGGTGCTGCGGGCAGTCTGTGCCGGCTGCTGCCCGGCTCCTTGGGCATGGATCATCGCCTCAGGCTGTGGCGCAGGCTGGTGGTACTGGGCGCAGCCCACTGGAGGCCCGATCACCGTCGTCGCCGTAATGGGAGCCAGCGCCTGCGTAATGGCCGCCTGATCCAGGCAATAGGTATGCGCCAGGAGGTTGCGGGGCACCAGCCTCAGGAAATCCGATATGCCGATAAACTCGGGCACCGGTGCATCGAATACCGCCAGCAGATGGGTGCCGTCCTCTGTGGCCACCTCCCAGTGGATCCAGCCTTGGGGCACATTGGCCACCTGTCCGGGCGTAATACCATACTGCTGCACCTGCTTGGTAAAGGGGTTCAGCATGGACACCACCGCCGCCCCCGAAATGGCATACACCAGCTCCGATGCATTCTGATGGATATGCGGCTCGACAACATTACCCTTGGTCAGATAAATATCCAGCAGGGATACATTCCCCAATGTGTTCAACTGCTGCACACCCAGCGCATAGATAACATTGCCGCTGTCCTTGGCGAACATCGGGTTATTGCGCAGATCGTAGGTATACTGCGCATTCGGTGATGTGAAATCCATATACGAAACCGCCACAAGCAATCCTCTCCCCGGGGTAAATATTGGTAACCATCCACCCGTTATGTATATTCCACCGGAGAAAAGGTAGAACCGCTGCGCCTGTGTGGGCAACCGGAGGCGGGGCTACCGCTCCAGACCATACAAGAGCGCCGCCTGCTGGACCTCCAGAAGATGCCGCTTAAAGCCGTAGCCCACAAAATACGGGGAGTCGATGACGGAGCCGCTGACCTCCTCATCCACACGGAAGGGCGGGCAAGGATTAAGCAGGGCACCCGGTCGGGCCAATGCCATCCGCTCCGGCGTGATCCGGTAATCACGGAAGTAGCCTTCTTCACGGAATGAAGACGGCAAAGGGTCCGTCAGCACCACATCACTCTCCCGAAGAGCCTCTTCCAAGGAAACGGAAAACCGGTAATGGAGGCCTTCCTCCGCCATCTGCTGGCCGGGCCGGGAAACATGAATGAACGTTAGCCCCATCACCTTCGCCATGTGCATCCAGGTGCGGCCAATGTTGCCCGGCGGCCCTACAAAGGTATACGCCAGCTCCCGGTAATCCGGCCGTTGGAGACGCAGGGCATACAGATCCGCAAGGATTTCGCAGGGATGATTGTACGTGGTCATGGCATTGATTACCGGGATATGGGCATGGGCCGCCAGCTCCCGGAGCTTGTCCAGGTCCGGATGCCGGATGATAGCCGCATCCGCCCAATTCTCCAGATAACCCATCACATCCCGGAGCCGTTCCGGCTTATCCAGCGCCTCCGGCGGGAACAGAATGGTCCGCCCGCCCAATTGCTGGATCCCCTTCTCGAAGGTAACACGTGTGCGGATGCTGGACTCGGGAAAGAAGATTACACAGGTTTTCCCCGCCAGCAGAGAGCCCCCCTGCTTCAACCGAAGGCTGTCCGCCCGCTCATAAATATCCAGAATGATGGACTCGTCCAGCTCTTCGATGTCCAGCAGATGCACGTCTATCATCCCCTTCGTTTATTCAGTCCAGCAGCAGTCCGCCACTGTAATGGAGCTCATAGACGGACTCCCCGTCCAGCAGGATGGATTCCGATCCGCGGAAGCTCTCCGGCCCCCCCTGCCAGGTGTTGCGGTACTCCCAGTCGCCCTCCCGCCAGCGCTCCGGTCCCCGGTAAAGCTGATGGGCGTTGACCTGCAAAAGGGCCTCCCTCAGGAAGCGGTATACGGCCGCCGTCCGCTCCCGGCTTGCCGGAGACATGTTAACCCCTCCGGAATATACCATGGTCCAAACGGGACGTCCCGCCAGCTCCACAACCTCCTGCCCGGCAAAAAAATCCATGCCAAAATAAATATCCCGGTACCGCCAGTCTCCATTGGCATATTCCAGCTGCTTGGAGCCTGTCAAAACCGGGGGCACAGAGGCTTCGTCCCCTTGGGCGGCGTATGTATGCCGTTTGGCCTCCGCCAAAAACCGGACCAGATTTTCTCTGTCCAAAATCATAGCATATTTCCCCGTTTCCATCCGTTTTTCAACTCCGCAAACATATGTTCCCTTTGACTAGTATACAGCTTTATGCCCAATTGAGCAAGATTCTACAATCTTTCGGAAGCCTCCTTGTGGTATTCTTACACTAAAGCATTACCGCAACGGAGGATTGGAGCATGGCGAAGGAAAAAAGAACGGTTTGTTATGATGCGGCGCTGGGCATCGAAGCCTACCGGTTCGAGGGGATTATGCAGAAATTCCCCAACCATTTCCATGACTACTATGTCATCGGATTTATCGAGGCGGGACGGCGGCTCCTGGTTTGCAAAAATGAGGAAAGCATCATCATTCCCGGGGACATTACGGTGTTCAATCCCGGAGACGTTCATTCCTGCGAGCAGCTGGACGGCAGAGCGCTGGACTACCGCTGTCTCAATATTCAGGAAGACACCATGAAGCGGATGGTGCGGGAGATTACCGGCCAGACCTATCTGCCCCGCTTCAAACGCCCGGTCCTGGTCCAAAGCGAGCTGGCCGCTTCCTTGTGCGAGCTGCACCGGATGATTGCGGACGGGGAGCAGGAGTTGGACAAGGAGGAGCTGGCGCTTCTGTTTATCAGCCAGTTTTTGCAGGAAGAAGCGGATCTGCCTTCGGAGACGGCCAGCCCGGAGCCGGAGGACGGGATGAGGGAGGTTTGCGCTTATCTCGAGGCCAACCACCAGCAGGCCGTGTCCTTGGACGGGATCAGCAGCCTGGCGGGCATGAGCAAATATCACTTTCTCCGTTCGTTCACCCGGTCCATGGGCATTACGCCGCACTGCTATCTCCAGGCCATCCGGATCGGACGGGCCAAGCAGCTGCTGGAGCAGGGGCTGTCCCCGGCGGAAACGGCGCAGCGGACAGGCTTTAGCGACCAGCCCCATTTTACCCATACCTTCAAAAAATTGATCGGACTGACACCACGGCAGTATATGCGGATTTTCTCCGGCGAGCCGGTGCGGCAGCCCCACCTTCAAGGAGGCCAACATGTTTAAAGCACGGGCCACAGCGGCAGGCCATGCAGCTGCCATCTTCACCATTTTCGTCTGGGGCACCACCTTCATCTCCACCAAGGTGCTTTTGGGGGATTTCTCCCCGTTTGAAATTTTGTTTTTCCGGTTTACGCTGGGGTATCTGGCCCTGCTGGCGGTCCATCCCCGCTTCGTCAAAACCTCCGGCTTCCGGGAGGAGCTGCTGTTTGCAGGGGCAGGGCTTTGCGGCGTAACGCTGTATTTTCTATTGGAAAATATCGCGCTCACCCTGACGCTTACGTCCAACGTTGGCATCATCGTCTCGGTGGCGCCATTTTTTACGGCAGTGGCGGCCCACTTCTTCCTGAAGGGGGAAGGGCTGCGCCCGCCCTTTTTCGTCGGCTTCGCAGTAGCCATGCTGGGCATTGTGCTGATTACGCTGAACGGCAGCTACGCCCTGGAGCTGAATCCCGCCGGGGACATCATGGCTGTGCTGGCCTGTGTGTTTTGGGCCTTCTATTCCGTGCTCATGCGCAAAATCAGTGTGCTGGGGCACAGCAACATCGCCTGCACCCGGCGTGTTTTCTTCTACGGGCTGTTGTTTATGCTTCCGGCACTGGGCTTTATGGATTTGCATCTGGCGCCGGAGCGGTTCTCCGATCCTGTGAATCTGCTGAATCTGCTGTTCCTGAGCTTCTTCGCCTCCGCCCTGTGCTTCGCCTCGTGGAACTGGTGCGTAGGAGTGCTGGGCGCTGTCAAAACCAGCGTGTACATCTATTTGGTACCGGTGGTGACCATTGCCGCCTCCTGGCTGATCCTGCATGAGCGGCTGACCGGCACCGCCATGGTGGGTGCTTTGCTGACCTTGGCCGGGCTGTTCATTTCGGAGCGGAAGCCGAAGATAACACAAACCCCCGCACTCGGAGAAGCGGAGGCAGGGGTAAAAGGGTGATGCGGTGACTTGCTGCTCTGTTGCAAGGGGCGGGATGGTCCGGTGCCGGAGCCTGCCGTGAAAGTCGGGTCAGCCTCTTTTTTTCACCGGAAACCACAGCTCAATGTAGCCTTCTCCATCTGTCCCGCCGTAGATTTCCAGATCCACGCCCTCCAACAGCTCATAGCCGGAGGTAGGCAGCCATTCACTGTACACCCGCTTATAGAGATTTTCAATAACATCGCCAATGTTGTCCCAGCTTCCCTTCTCCGAGGGAAAAATCACCCAGGTATAGGCCGGAATATCCACTACGGTGTATCCTTCGGTTTTGCTGGCGGGGCCGACGAACGCCCCTAACATATACGGAAAGGTGTCCCCCTCCGTCTTCCGGTAGCCGCAGGCCCCATGGAGCCTGCACAGCTCCGGGCTGACATAGGACGGCAGGCCGCCCGCATTCTGAAACAGCCTCTTGTATTCCCCGTTGGCCTGGCTTTGCACCCACAGGTCATGGGGGGTGCGGGGGGCGCTTTCGTTTTCCTTGTCGGGGTGAAACACACCCTCAAGTCCGAACATTTGGAACGCTTCCTTGGTTTCAATCCGGTAGTTCATGGGCTGCACTCCTTTGATGGTGATTTGGAAGGAGATGCGCGGATACGCCTTCAGAGTAACCCCCGCACTGCGGGCCTGGGTGGGAGTTATCCCGTGAACTGCCTGGAAGGCGCGGGAAAAGGCCACGCCGGAATCGTAGCCGTACTTGACCGCCAGATCCAGCACCTTGATGCTGCTGTTCTGCAGCTCGATGCCCGCTTGGGTCAGGCGCCTGCGGCGGACATATTCCGCAAGCGATGTGCCTGTAATAAACGAGAACATCCGCTGGAAGTTGAAGCTGGAGCAGCAGGCCTTCCTTGCGGCCACCGCATAGTCTACCTCACCCATGAGATTTTCCTCGATATAGTCCAGAGCACTGTTCATTTGGGCTAACCAATCCATTCGCATCTCTTCCTTTCACAACCGATCATATCCCTTCGCAGCCGACGCTCGCGCAACTTCTTCTGCACAATTTCGTCAGTTGGATCTGAAATTTGAAGACCTTCTGTGACATGTCATCGACGTTCAGGGCGTCAGACACCACAGCACGGACAGCCATTTTGTGGCATACTAAAACTATAGCATGCGGGGACAAGAAAAAAGGAGTGACAATATGGTTTACGTTGCACTGTTGCGGGGCATCAATGTCGGCGGCAATAATAAAGTGGATATGAAGCGGCTGAAGCTGGCTTTTGAGCAGGCCGGCATGCGGCAGGTAATCACGTATATCAATTCCGGCAACATTGTGTTCTCTTGGGGCGCTGAGGATGGGGTGAGCAGCGGAGACCTATCCCGGGGGCAGGAACAGGAGCGGAAGCACAAGCTGGCCGGGATTCTGGAGGACGTGATTCTCCGGGAATTTAACCTGCCCATCCGGGTGGTGATCCGCAGCCTGGAGGATATCCGCGGGGTGATCCGGCATCTGCCGGAAACCTGGACCAATGACGACACCATGCGGAGCGATGTGTTGTTCCTCTGGGCCGAAGCGGACGCGCCTGAGGTGCTGGACGAGCTCAAGTTCAAGCCGGAGATCGACCGGGTGCTTTATGCGCCGGGCGCCGTGCTTTGGTCGGTGGACCGGGCCAACGCCACCCGCAGCGGGATGCAGAAGCTGATCGGCACCCGGCTGTACGGCCTTATGACCGTCCGCAACGTCAACACCACCCGCAAAATCCACCAGCTGATGGAGGACGCGGCAGCGGTGGCGGAAGCAGAGGGCGGCTGATACGCCAGCTGTTCTCCTGGGGTGGTGGCAGTATCGGACACACGCTTCTTATCTCGCTTGGGCGGCCCCCGCGGACACGGGCAGCTCATCTCCCTCAGCATTGGCGGCGAGCCCGTGCAGCTTATCTTACTTGGGCGGCCCCAGCAGATGCTCGCTGCTTATCTTACTTTGACAGCCCCAGCGGAAGCGTACTGCCTATCTCCATTGGCGCTGCTTGCCTGCGTATCACATCGGCTCTAACGGCGGTGAAAGCCCTTATTTCCGCGAAAACACCGCCCCAAAAATTCTAACGGCGGCCAGCGCCGCTATTTGGGCCAAACCACCCGCCGCAAGCCCGGTTTTGGCCAAATAACGTCTCCTGCTTCCGTTAGATTCTGCAAACCCCTGTTTCGGGCCAAATAGCGGCTCTCACCGCCGTTAAAACCATAACGCGCCCCTCGCTACCGGGGCCACGACACTGCAGCTTACCCCTCAAATGGGCTCTGCCCATTTCGAGGCTTCCATCCCCCATCCGGCCTCCGGCACGGACCGGGGGATTACAGGGGGATATCCACTATGTTCAACATTCTGCTCATCGAGGACGATGCCGCCTTGTTCGGCGAGATCCGCCAGCGGCTTGCCCAGTGGTCCTACCAGGTCCACGGCATAACCGATTTCGGCCGGGTGCTGGAGGAGTTCGCGGCGCTGAAGCCGGAGCTGGTTATTATCGATATCCAGCTGCCGCAGTATGACGGTTTCCATTGGTGCCGCACCATCCGGGCCCATTCCAAGGTCCCGATCCTGATGCTCTCCTCCCGGGACCATCCCAGCGACATGGTCATGTCCATGACCCTGGGGGCGGATGACTACGTCCAGAAGCCCTTCCACTTCGAGGTGCTGGTGGCCAAAATCCAGGCCATCCTGCGCCGGGTCTACAATTACACCAGCGACCGGCCGGAGCTTCGCACCTGGCGGGGGGCCACCGTCGAGCCGGTCAAAAACACCGTTTCCAGTCCCCAGGGCACCGTACTGCTAACCAAAAACGAAATGTTCCTCTTAAACATCCTGGTGGAACACAAGGGGCAGATTGTCACCCGGGAGGCGATGATCCAGGCCTTGTGGGACAACGAGGACTTTGTCAGCGACAATACCCTAACGGTGAACGTAAACCGGCTGCGCAAGAAGCTGGAGCCACTGGGGCTGGACGCCTGCATCGAAACCCGGGTGGGCCAAGGCTACATCGCCACGGAAGAGGGAACCCTATGATCCGCCGCTACCTGAAGGAGCGCCGCAGCTGGCTCCTGCTCCTCTTGGTGCTGGAGCTGCTGCTGCTGTTCGTGGCTTATGTGGACCCGTCCATCGCTCTCCTGCCGGCCCTTTATCTGGCCGGGCTGAACGCAATCCTGTGCGCCGCCTTCCTCTGCTGGCGGTACTTCCGGGAAACCCGCTTTTACCGGAACCTGGAGGCCGGGGAGCATCTGTATGATCCCCAGGCCCTCCCGGAAGCAGCCAGCCCCTTCCAGGCCATCGTCCGGGAAGCCGTGCTGGACCAAACCGAGGGCAGCCGCCGGGAGTCCGCATCCAACGCCCATGTTCTGGAGCAGGAGAAGAATGATCTGCTCTCCTGGATTCACGAGGTGAAGACCCCCCTCTCTGCCATGCATCTGATGCTGGGCCGGGTCACCGACGAACCTCTGAAGAACCAGCTCCAGCAGGAGTGGCTGCGGATTCATCTGCTGCTGGACCAGGAGCTGCACCGCAAGCGCCTGCCTTTTCTAAAGAATGACCTCTACATTGAATCAGTCCAGCTGGGGCCAGTGCTGAACAAGGAAATCCGCGATCTCAGGTCCTGGTGCATTCCCAAGGGAATCGGGTTTGAGCTGAATCTGAAGGCGGAAGAGACCCTGACCGATGCCAAGTGGCTGGGCTTCATCCTGCGGCAGCTGCTCAGCAACGCAGTGAAATACAGCGGACCAGGCACGGATATTTCCATCACCAGCGAGGAGCAGGATGCCCATGTGCTTCTGACCGTCCGCGACCGGGGCAGGGGAATCGAGCCCAAGGATCTGCCGCGGATCTTCGACAAAGGCTTCACCTCCACCCGCAACCGGCAGGACGGGGGCAGCGCCACCGGCATGGGGCTTTATCTGGCCCAACAGGCGGCACAATCCCTTCTCATCGTCATCAAGGCGGAATCCGTGCCCGGCGAAGGCAGCGCGTTTACGCTGGTATTCCCCCGGGAGAACGATTTGGTCCGTCTTGCGGGCATGTGACAATAATGTCACATGCTCCTTTCTTTTGTTCGGCGAAACGCAGGAAAAAGCCCTGTGCCCTGACTTATGATGGAGGTATCAAAGGAGTGAAGCAAATATGACGATTCTGGAAGCCTCCAATATTTACAAAACCTACGGCAACAAGCTGAACCGCCAGGAGGTGCTCAAGGGCATCGACCTGAAGGTGCGCAAGGGCGAATTTGTGGGCATTATGGGCCCGTCCGGGTCAGGGAAAACGACTCTTCTGAATGTCCTGTCCTCCATCGACCGGGTAAGCCAGGGCACTATCGATATCGAAGGCCAAACCTTCACCAGCATGAAGGAAAAAGCCCTTGCAGAATTCCGCAAGCGCCACCTGGGTTTTATTTTTCAGGATTATAACCTGCTGGATACCCTGACCGTAAAGGAAAATGTGCTGCTGCCCTTATCCATCACGGATATCAGCCGCCGCGAAGCCCACCAGCGGTTTGAGGAGGTAGCCCGGGAGCTGGGCATCTTCGAGCTGAAGGATAAATACCCGTCGGAAATCTCCGGGGGGCAGAAGCAGCGGACCTCCGCAGCCAGAGCCTTCATTCATCAGCCGGGGATTATTTTCGCCGATGAGCCTACGGGGGCCCTGGATTCCAAGTCCGCCTCCGACCTGCTGAACAAACTCTCCGAGATGAACCAGAAGCGCCAGGCCACCATCGTAATGGTCACCCATGATCCCATGGCCGCCAGCTTCTGCAGCCGGGTGGTGTTTATCCGGGACGGTCAAATTTACACCCAGCTGGAGAAGGGCACGGAAACCCGGCAGTCCTTCTTAGGGGATATTATTAAAACCCAAGGAGTGCTGGGCGGGGTGCAGCCATGAGCATCCATTTTATCATCCTGCGCAACCTCAAGAAGAACATCCGCAACTACTATCTTTATGTGTTTGCGCTGATCTTCAGCGTGGCCCTGTATTTTTCCTTCGTGACCCTGCGGTACGACCCGGCCATGGACGAAGCGGAGGGTAGCATCAAAGGAGCGGCAGCCATCGGCGCCTCCTCCATCCTGCTGGTGGCCATCGTTGCTATTTTTCTGCTTTATGCCAACACCATTTTCATCAAACGCCGCAGCCGTGAAATCGGTTTGTTCCAATTAATCGGGCTCACCAAGGGGAAAATATTCCGGCTGCTTAGCGCCGAGAACTTGATTCTCTATTTCGGCTCCATGCTTCTGGGAATCGGGGCGGGGTTTGCCGTATCCCGGCTGATTCTCATGATTCTCTTCAAGATTATCGGCGTGGACGAAATGGCCCGGCTGCAATTTTCGCCCCAGGCGCTGCTGCAGACCGTCCTCGTCTTCGCCACCGTGTACCTGTTGATCATGCTCATGAATTACCTGTTTATCAAGGGCCAGACCATTCTGTCCCTGTTCCGGGTCACGTCCACCGCACAAGAGCGGGTTAAACGCATCTCCGTGTGGGACATCATCATGGGGCTCTTGGGTCTGGGCTTCATCGGTGGGGGCTACGCTCTGTCCGCCCGGCTGTTCGGCGGCGCGTTCACGACCATGGAGGAGCTGATGATGGCTATGGTTGCCATTCTCGCCTTGGTAATCGCCGGCACCTACCTGTTCTACAAAGGCTCCGTGCGCTTTTTGTTCAATTTGATCCGCAAAAGCAAAAACGGCTACCTGTCCGTAAACGAGGTGCTGTCCCTGTCCTCCATTATGTTCCGGATGCGGTCCAACGCGCTTCTGCTGACAGTCATTACCACCGTATCCGCTCTGGCTATCGGGCTTCTGTCGTTAAGCTACATCTCGTATACTTCCACGGAAACCACCGCCAGGGATGTGTCTCCGCATCATTTCGGCTTTGTGAAGGAGAAGGACAAGGACCGGTTCACAGAAGCGCTTCATGCAAGCAGCATCAGCTTCCGGGAGGTTCGGATTCCCTCGTTTCAACTGGAGATTGAAGCCTCCAAATTTGTCGATGCTTCCGCTATGGCAATGGCAGATTTATCGGGTTTGGCCGTCAATATGGTGGAGGATACGGCAGTAGGCATGGACGTTAAGCCCGGGGAAGCCCATTTCAGCGCCGGCTCCTCCCTGTTTAATATGCTGTCTCCGCGCAGCAATGTGGAAATCGGGATTGAGCTTGGGGGCAAAACCATTCCGCTGACCGTCACCTCCGTCTCCAAGATTTCCGTTTTACCCATGTATTACGGACAAGCGCTGGTGGTGGATGAAGCGGATTACCGGACCATCTCCGCGGCAGCCGCAGTTACCCCGCCCAAACGCTATAAGGTATCCGAGGTGTATTACGGAATCAACCTGGACGACTCTAACCAAATTGCCGCGGCCAATGAGATCTTTTTAACCCATGAGGGAGACGCCTTCAACAGCTTCTCACAGTACCAGACTAAGGTGGACCAACGCACCAACATGGGCCTGATTATGTTTATTGTGGCCTTCCTGGGACTCACCTTCCTGATCACCTCCGGCTGTATCCTGTACTTCAAGCAGATGGATGAAAGCGAGGAGGAAAAAAGCGGCTACACCATTCTGCGGAAGCTGGGCTTTACCCCCGGGAACCTGCTCGCAGGCATCCGCTTCAAGCAGCTGTTCAACTTCGGCATCCCGCTGGTGGTGGGCTTGAGCCATAGTTATTTCGCCGTAAAATCAGGGTGGTTCTTCTTCGGGACAGAGATGCTGTCACCCACGATTCTGGTGATGCTGCTGTATACCGGACTTTATTCCATCTTCGGCGTGCTGTCCGTGCTCTATTACAAACGGGTCATTGGCGAATCGCTGTAAACGCGGCCGCTTCCGCATAACAACAAAACGGGGATCCTCCGGCTTTACGCCTGAAGAATCCCCGTTTTTTGCGCGCAAGCCGATTAATGGCCTGCTGTTTTGACTTGCTCGCCGTTGAATACATTCAGACCCAGCGGTGCGGCCAAAAACTCCTTCGCTTTGGCCCCGAAGGCCTGGAAGTGGCTGCTTTTGTTATGGACGTCCACGGCCTCGGGACTTTTCCAAACCTCGACCATCAGATAGGAGTGCTCCTTGCCCGTCTCCTGGAACAAATCGTAAGAGACATTACCCTCCTCGGCTCTGGAAGCGGCAAGCAGACCCTCAACCTCCTGCAGGAACTCTTCATTTTTAGCCGGATTGATGCGGAGGGACGCGTGAATAATGATCATGGTGTGTTCATCCTTTTCGTCTTTTATGGGTGTTCGGAGCAAATGGATTATTTCCAGTCAGCGATTTTTTCTACCGGAAGCCGTACGGACGCATAGCCGCTTTCGGCTGCTTTGCCGAGAGAGATCAGCATCACGGGCAGGTAACGCTGGGCGTCCAGTCCGAAGGCTTCGGCAATGTGCTCCTTATCGAAGCCGCCAATGGGATTGGTGTCATAACCATGGGCCCGGGCAACCAGCATCAGCTGCATGGAGACCAGACCACAATCGATAAGGGCGGTATCGCGGAGCAGCTCAGGGGTTGCAGTGGCATAATGCTGGGAGATAAAGGCCATTTGTTTAGCCTTGACGTCCTCGGGCATCAGCCCCAGCTCTACCGCGCTGCTGTAGATCGCCTCCAGATTCTCCACACTGTTCAAATCCGCGAATACAGCGATGACGGCAGAGGAGGTCTCCACCTGCTTCTTGTTGAAGCTGGCCAGCTGAGCCAGCTTTTCCTTGCCCTCCGGGCTTTGGATCACCAGGAAGTGCCAAGGCTGCATATTCACCGAGGAAGGAGCCAGGGTGGTTTTCCGGAGAATTTCCTTCATTTCCTCTTTGCTGATGATAACGGATGGGTCGTATTGCCGGATGGAACGTCGTCCGCTGACGATGGTTTCGAAATCATTTGTTACCGTTTGAATGCTCATTGGGTTTCCTCTCCTTTATATAATTGAATGTTGGCTTGCAAACGGGCAATCATCCCGGCAAGCTGCTGCTGTTCCTCTTGGTTGAAGCCCTGGAGCATGTAATCCAGAAACCGGACCTTCTCCTCCAGGTGATGGATAATTCTCTTGCGGCCCAGCTCGGATAGCTGGACCAGCGTAATCCGGTTGTCCTCCGGATTGGTCCGCCGCGTGATAATGCCCTCCGCCTCCAGCTGCTTCAACTGCCGGGTAATGGCGGCGCTGTCGATCTGCAGCTCCTTCTGGAGAGCCGTCTGGCTGATCTCTTCATGATGGTACAGCTGCTGCAGCAGCCGCAGCCGGGAGGGGCTAACTCCCGTACAATGGCCCATTGCAGTGTTCATCTGGCTGTATAGGTGGTGTAGCTGGTCCAAGATGGACGGTTCCCCGAAGCAGGTCAAGCTATCCCTCCCTTGCTCCGCAGGCTGATCCTGCGGATGTTTATTTGACATGGTCAATCATTGACTTAGTCAATCATATATCATCCCATTCTGATTGTCAAAAAAGTTAATGGCGCATTTGCAGCCCCCCGGTCGTGTTTGCAAACATGACCTAAGCAGAACAGCCCGGCACGTCTTTCGCACCGGGCTGTTCTTCTATTATGTTCTTGAAGCAGGACAGTTAGACTCCGTCCGTAAGCTCCTCGCCGTTCTCATTTACACCCAAGGCCCCGCAGGCCATGAGCCTATATTCCTCCAATCCGGACTTCATCGCGAAGATGGCGATGAGAATCGGATAGGCAGCCGCGGTTTCCTTGATATGCTCCGCCATCCGGGGCCATACCCGTCCTCCAGCCTGTTCGTACCGGGAAAGAAGCTCAGCGAGCCCCTCGTCTCCGAACAGCATGTAATAGGTCACAAAATCTGCAGCAGGATCGGCATATTCCCCCTCTGTCCAGTCCAGCAGTCCGGTTACTCTGCCCTCAGAATCCACCAGGATATGTCCGGGATGCAGATCCCCGTGAACAAGAGCGGAATGCTCCGGCCAGAGGCTGCCGTCGGCAAGCCACTTCTCCCACCGCTCCCAGAGCGTTCGGGATACGCCGAAGGCGGCTTTCACCTCGTCCATCCGCTCACTCAGGAGCTGCCGGACCCCGGCAGGGCTGCGTACCCGGAGGCCTGCCTGCACCGCCTCCTCTTCCGGGATGCGGTGCAGAGCGGCCAGCGTCTCCGCCAGCGATTGCTTGAATACCTCCGGCAGCTGCGCCGGGTCCAGCACCCAATCGTACTGCTTCAGCTCGGGGTTGATGGTTGCCGCAGGCTCGCCTCCCAGCATGGGGTACGCGATAAGCTCCTGCGTATGCACACGCCAATCCGGCACCTCCACCGGCAGATGCCGGGAAACCAGCTCCAGCGCCTTCCGCTCATAGGCGGCGGATTCAATCACATCGGAACGCCGCGGCTGCCGGAGCACCCAGCGCACCCCATCCACCGCGTCGGCGAACACCGCCAGGAAATCCAGCCCCGATTCGTTCAGCCTGGCTGTAGCAGGCTCTATATCAATCCCGTGAATACGGGCTTGCTCCAAAATCTCTTCCATCGTACGCTTTTTCTCGTTCATGGATGATCCTCCTCATTCGTTCGTAAGATACTTAAAGTGCATAACCAAATAAACCTACCCGGATGATTTTTCAAAAATAACAGGCAAGCCTAAGGCTCATCATGCTCTTTAGCATTTCTTACCGCAGCCGAATGTAATGGATGACCATGTGCACAACCCTCCGTAACAAAAATTCGGGTCATAAACCCAGTTTCAGTATACGCCATCGGGCCAGCAGACCTCAAGCGCCAGCAGCTGCAGCTTGCTTTTCCCCGTACAAACGGAACAGTTGGAAGTACAGCCCGATGCTGACCAGGGCGGAGCCCAGGATAACCGTAAATATGGCCAGCGGCGGCAGCCACCCGGACAGTACAACCGTCATGGGAGCAAGGAATTTGCCGACGGTATTCTGCAGACTGTCGGCCCCCAGATATAGGCCGCGGGCATGAGCAGGCGCATAACGGCTGATGAAGCTCTGAGTGACGGGAGACCGGACCATCTCCCCGAAGGTGAAAATGACCGTAACCGCAAACAGGTACCAGATGTTGGTGTGCAAGCCGACGAAGAAGGTGCCGAAGCCGGACAGAAGCGAGGATAGAATGAACACATTCCGCTCCCTCCACTTGGCGAACCAGCGGGTCACCGGAAGGATGAACAGGACGAACAAAAGGCCGTTGAAGCCAACCAGCCACCCGAAAATATCCGTCCCGTACAATGTAAGGGAGGCACCGTTCCAGGCCAACAGGGTCTGGGCAGGCACATGATGAATGACGTAAACAGGCAGATACAAATCCAGTTGCATTATAGGCACCAAGGCAAAAATCCCCGCCGCCAGATAAACCAGGAATATTTTGTCCCGGAAAATAAAGCCGTACCCTCTCCACTGCTCCAGAACCTTGCGGGAGATGGATACCGGTTCCTTGGGCCCCTCCGCCGCATGAGGCATGGTCTCCTTCACCATGAAGTAAATCGCCAGCAGATACAGAAGCAGCACCAGCGTGCAGGTCCACAGCAGCTCCTGCCGGTAATGGAAGAAGAGGAAGGACCCCAGAGCCGGCCCCAGCACCGCGCCCACATTATTCGCAGTCATGAAGGTGGCGAATACCTGGCGCAGCTGCTCCGCCGGGACAAGATCCGCCACCATCGCCGAGCTGGCCGGCCGGTAGACGGCTCCTCCCAATCCCAGACCGATAAAGGCCGCATAATCCATCCAAGGGGATGGCGATACAGCAAAACAGGCAAACATGACGGTTTGCACCGAAGCGCCCAGGAGCATCACGGGACGGCGTCCCCATCGGTCTGTGAGCATCCCTCCCAGGAGGCTTCCGAACATGCTGAAAACCGGAGGAAGGGACATCATGATCCCTGCCGTGCCGCTGCCCAAGGCTTCGCTGAAATACACGGTGATAAACGGAAAGTACATCCAAAACAGCATATTGTACAAGGCTTCGCCGGCTAACCGGACCTTCAAATTATGATCCCAATCCCATACACGTTTCCCCATCGAAAACCCTCTCTTTTACGCATCTGTTCAAGTTTACCCGGCCAGGCAAACCCAACTATAGAGGATTTTCCGGTAAAGATATAGACTTATATTTCAAGATAATTTATACTCATAATATGGAAGCCGAAATAAGGCCCCTCCACTTAAAATGTTATATGAAACGAACATTTGTTCCATTAAAACAGCCAAGACGCCCACCTGGAGCGTCTTTTTTAATGCTCAAGAATCCTCTTCCGTAAAAGACCCGAAGTCCGTAATTTTCACTTTGTACTGAAAGGTAATTTCCGCAGTGCTGAAAACTCCGTCCCAATTTTCCTTCAATCTTTTCCAGGCGGCGGGCTGCTCAACAGCAAGCTTGTCGCCAAACCCCGCCACATCCGCCTTATATTCAGTCTGAAGCCTCCGCATCAGCGTTTTCATCATCTGCTCCAGCCTTTTTTCCAGAAGTCCGCTCATTTCTTCAGCAAACTCCTCCGTGGAAGGGGTGGCCTCCTCGCTCCAGGTTTCCATAAGCCGCCCTTCGGTGGCAAGCTCCACCCGGAAGGCGATATGGTCCCCTTTTATAACGGGAACGATTTTGCTTTTTACCGATTTGATTTCATAGGTCAGCGGCTCCTTGTTTTCATCCTCTGTTTTGATGACCCCCGCCTTGCCGTCCCCTCTCAGCCAAACCAGGCATTGCGTATCCTCCTGGCTCAAGGCGCCGATCCAATGCCCGGTGGAGCCTTTGATGATGCCGCCCCCGGACAGCTCGGTTTCCCCGTTTGCGGTGACCAGATTTTGCAGCACAAAGCTTTTTTTGGCATGGGTCCATCCATCCAATCTGGATAACGTCACCTGCGGCAGCACCTTGCTGGTTCTCGACTGATTGCGGAGCATTCCCCGGATGTGGAAGGCCGGAACCTCATTCGCCTGGGAGGAAACCAGAGTATCCTTGGCCGGACCTTCACTGACATACACCATCGTGCTGGGACGGATATCATTATCCCGCAGCGTAAAATCCAACAGCTGTCTGATGTTCTGTTTCCTTAACAGATCGGCGGAAATGATGATCACCTTCAGATGGTGCCCGATAACCGGGCGGTCCAGGCGGATGGAGAACTGCCGGAAGATTTCCAGAAGGGAGTCTCCACTTCCCGACACATTGGTGTAGGGCATCTGGGTTTCATGCTCCTTCTTGTCCTTCGTGCCCACGGACTTGGTGGGGACCACTTGGATGGTAGCCATAATCTTATTGCGTTTGGCATAATGGGCCCCTTTGGCCTCGAAACCCTTCTCCACAGGAGCCGGCTGCCCGCTGTCCAGGGCCAAGCCCGCATACAGGGCCAGATCCTCGATTTCCCTGCTGCTCCAGCAGCCTGACAGCAAAAGCATAAAGACTGCGCACAGGATCAGAAGCTTCCTCCGGTCAGGCATGCTGCTTCCCTCCTTTGCGGCGGATGAGGGCAAGGATCAAAAGAGGCACCGGCAGCAGGAAGAACAGCACAGCTCCTGCATATCCGATGATATCCCCAAGAGCGAACACATCCTGAAGGCTTTTGGGCATCATGGTGGCAATGAAGATAACCGGAACAAGGCCGAAGATAACGGGACGGACGGAAATCCGGAAAACTTGGGAAACCCCCAAGGAGGCCTGGAAAAAAAAGCTGCAAAAGTTGCAGAACATCTGCATCAGCCATACCACCATAAGCGGAAACTCCAGCCGCTCCACAAAAAAACCGGTCACCTCAAAGCTGCGGATAAGATCAAAGGTGGGCCAGGTGCTGGTGATGACACAATCCACAGATAATCCGCCGATCACCATAATGACGGTCAGGAGATACAGCCCCACGGGAATGGCGATACCGCCCAGCATGGCCTTCACCGCATGACGGGGATACTGCATAAAGGCCACCAGCGTCATCACCACCTCACAGCCGGAGTAGACGAGAATGGAAGACTTTAAGCTGCGCATCACCGGCGGAATACCGTTTCCCAGCACCGGACGGAGATGGTTGATGTCGAACAGGCGCAGGCTGACGGCATAGGAAACCAGCAGCACCAGGATTGTAATTGGCAAAACCACCTGATAAACCCTGGCGATGGAATTGATGCCGCCGCAGACCAGATAGGTCCCCATCCAAATAAACGGAATCACCACCGCCCACATCGGAGTCCCCTCCAGCAGGAAAAACAGCGTAACCTCTGCCAGGGAACGGATTTCGAAACCGGCGATCACAAGGAAATAGACGATTAATAACAGGCACAGCGCTCCTCCCGGAACTCTGCCGGCGATGGTCCCTGCGAATTGGAAGACGGTCTGTCCGGGAAACCGCTGGCAGAGCTTCACCATCAGCAGAATGACCAGCATGATGATGGCGCCGCCCAACAGAATGGTCAACCAGACATCCGGAGTCTGGGCTGCTTGGGTGAGGCTGCGGGGCATGGTCAGAATCCCGGCGCCAAGCACAGTATTCGTCAGGAAAACCGCTGCCTGGGAGGTGGTGATTTTATCATCGGTGCGGGTGAACAAGATTAGCCCTCCTTCCAACAGGGATTAGTTTCAGACACACCTAGGACCGTCGCCTGCTGTTCTTGGTCTTTAGCATCGCCGGCCGCTGCTTCATCAGGGACAGCGGCGCACGCAGGAACAGATCCTTCCAGTCCCGCAGCCTGTAGGGGGAAACCGGCGAGAGATAGGGAACACCGAAGCTCTTCAGCTTGGTCAGATGGCTGCACAGCAGCAGAAAGAACAGAATGGTGCCGAACATACCCAGGAAAGCGGCGAACAGCATCCCCAAAAAGCGGAGGGCCCGGAGGGTAATGCCGGCGCTGTAGGTCGGAATGGAGAAGGAGGAGATGGCGGTTACGGCAACCACAATCACCAGAAAAGGGCTGACAATCCCCGCCTGAACGGCGGCGTCGCCGATAATCAGACCGCCGACGATGCCCATGGCCGGACCGATGGGCTTAGGCAGGCGGATGCCGGCCTCCCGCAGGATTTCGATGGAGATCTCCAGGATCATCACCTCGATCAGGGAGGGGAAGGGAACCCCTTGGCGCGTCTCAATGATGGATATGGCCAGCTCGGTGGGAATGAGGCCCGGATGAAAGGAGATAAAGGAGATGTACAGAGATGGGGCCATAAGCGCCAGGAAAGCGGCCAAAAACCGCAGCATCCGAAGCAGGGAGGCCGGCAGCCAGCGTTCGTAATAATCCTCCGGCGACTGCAGCAGCATACTGAAGGTAGCCGGGACAATCAGGGCGAAGGGTGTTCCATCCAGGAGAATGGCAACCCGGCCCTCCAGCAAGGCGCTGATGACTCTGTCCGGCCGTTCCGTATTCTGTGCCTGCTGGAACAGGCTGAACCCGTTATCCTCAATCAGTTGCTCCACGCTGCCCGACTCCACCGCAAAATCGATTTCCATGCGGCTGATCCGCGACTCGACCTCCTGCAGCAAATCCGGATTGACTATATCCTTAAAGTAAGCAAGGACCAAATCCTTCTGCAGCCGCGTACCCACCCGTCGGGACTTCATTTCCAATTGATCGCTGAAGCCCTGGCGCCTTAGCATGGACGTATTCTCGCTCAGCACCTCGGAGAAGCCCAGCCGGGGCCCGCGCAGCAGGGCTTCCGATACCGGCTCCATGATGGCACGGTTGGCCCCATCCGGACATTCAATGAGCAGACCGCCGGGAAACCCTTCAATGAGCAGCCCCGGGTGGCCAAAAAGAACGGATCTGCCGAAGCTTTCCAGATCGGGAGCATGAGTGAGGCTTCGGAAGGGAAACATGGCATCGGGACTAGGGGGCGCCGCCAACGACTCTGCTGTAGCCTCAAACATCAGAAACTCCATAATCTTCATATTAAGCAGCCGGTCGCTTTGCATGCCGTCTACAAAGAATAATGTCCCCCTGGCATTGATCTTCTCCATCGGAAATTCCCGGCTGCGCAGATCGCTGTTGCCGCCGATGGCCGTCCGAATGAATTGCAGGTCCGCTTCATAATCTCCGTGGAACGGGGTGGCGGCAGGGACAGGAGGTTTGTGCTTCCGGGAGGTCTCCTCCCCGCCCCCAGTCCGGGTGAAGGCATATATTTTTTGGGACAAGCCATAGGCAAGGACAGGGACCAGAAAGGCAATGAGCGCCTGCCCGAGCACAGTCCACTCCGGAATATAAGCGATGATGGACGACACGTCAGACACCCTCCCCCTTGGACGCTTGGAATGACTGTTTGAAGTTTTCCAAGGTTTGCTTGATTTTAGTCAAAAGACGGGAAAAATTCAGAAAGCAAAAACGCCCTTTCCCTGATGGGAAAGAGCGTGTTTCGATTATTTGAAGCGGCTGGTTATACGCGCCGTGTTTTATTATCCCAGCTTTTGGCCGCATTGGGGACAGAAATTGGCGCCTTCGTTTTTCGCCCCGCAATTGGGACAGAAGTTGGGCTTTTTCCCTTCACCCTGGGTTTCCTGGGCTGTTCCTTGTCCGGAGCTGCTCTGCTGCGGGCTCTGGGATTCCATGTTTTTCATCATGTCCTTGGCGATGTTCATGCCTATCATCATTCCCGCCATATCCGCCGCGGCGCCGCCGCCCTTCACATTGCCGGAGGCCATGCCGTCGGTCATGGAAATTTGCTGGTACTTGCCCACGTTGCCGATCATTTCGTGGGAGGCGGTTTTGTTGATCATATCCTGAATCTGCTGCGGATAATTGAAGCTCATCACCTGGAAGCCGGTGATGGTCAGGCCCGTGCTCAGCACCTGCATATCCAGATCCTCCCGGATGCCGCGGGCAATGTCGAAGGCGTTGGCCTGGAGATTGAACATATCCTTACCTTCCTTGCTGATCCACTTCATCAACAGCTGATCCAGCACGGAGGTGATCCGCAGCTTGACCTCCTCCACCAGATAGCTGTCCTTCACGCCGGCAATCCGGTCGATCAGCGCCACATAGTCGTTCACCTTAAAGTTGAAGGTTCCGTTGGCGCGGACGGGCATACCGCCGGGGAGATTGGGGGCAGGCAGCAGCACCGGATTCTGGGTGCCCCAACGCACGGTGAACTCCTTGGTGTTGACGAACAGCACCTCCACCCGCATGCCGCTGTTGAAGCCGAATTTGAACCCCTTCAGGGTGGACAGGAAGGGAATAATCTGCGACTCAATATTGTACTCGCCCTCGTTCTGGAAGATCCCTTCGATCTTGCCGTTGTGGAAAAAAATCGCATCCTGGCCGGGACGAATGATCAGCTTGCTGCCCTTCTTGATCTCCTTGTTGCTCCATTTCCAGAAGATCATATCCTCCCGGAATTCCTCCCACTCCACCACATTGGCAAACTGGCCGCGGAAAAATGACATATCTGAACCACTCCTTCAATGCAAGATAGGTAAGCTGCGTTTCAGAATTCTGTTATTCCAAGTGTTAAAACGATCCTCTGCTGCCGCTGTGGGAATGGCCTCCCCGGCTGACTCCTCCGCCTCCGCCGCCCCCTCCTCCACCGCCTCCGGTGTTCTTGGGGATTTTGGTTCGGGTGACGGTAGTGCGGATGTACTGGTCCTGGCGGTCGAGAATCCCCGACGATGCAGCGTCCTCGTATGTCTCCCGGCCAACGGTAACCCGCCCGCCGGAATGATAGGCCATGGTGCCAACGACGATAGCACCCAGTCCCAGAGAAACCGCCAGTTGAAACCACAGCTGGAACAGAATATTATCCGGATTCACACCCGGCTTGTAGCCCATGTACCGGTTGGCCGTATCCAGATACACCTCGAAGGCCTTGCGGTAATCCCCGGCGCTCAGGTAAGGGGTGAGCTTGTTGCGGATTTTGTCCATCCGCGCATTGTCCAGATAATCCTCGCCCTTGTAGAAGCCGGCCAGATACACCTCGCGGTTGCGCATGTCCATGGTGAGAATCGCCGCGTTACCATGGGGCTTGTCGTAGCCGGGAGCCTTGCTGTCATAGAAATCCTCGGTCATCTGCACAATGTCGGCGTTGGCCGTATTTTTTGAGGTGTAGATCAGGAAGTCCGTCTGCCGGTTGGCTCCGTAGCGAATGGCCAGCTCCGTCAGGGCAGCCTCATCCGCGGGGGTTAACAAATCCGCCTCATCATAAATGTAACGTTTCTCCGCCGCTGCAAAAGCCGCGTGACCTGCAGGTACGAGGAGCGTTCCCAGGAGAAGCAGCAGGAGCATAACCGGCATAATCCGTATGCGCAGTCCGATCACCATAAACCGCCTCCCATCAAAAGGGCAATGAGCTTGAGAGAGAGGAAGGTTACACCCGAGACCCCCGCGAACCAAGCCGCCACCTTGCCGTAGCTGATGGGCGGTTTGCCCACCACCTTGCCGGTTTGCCCGTTCATGGCAAAGGTATGCTCCAGCTTGTCGTAATCGTAATGGACCACCCACACGGGAATCAGCACATAATCCGCTTGGGCCATCCGGGTATCCACATCCTTCTGGGTGTAGCTGACCGTGGTGTAACCCGCCATGGCTGACTGAATGTAGGCTTCCACATAAGGCCGGATTTTCTCCTTCACCCGCGGCAGCATTTCTTCCCCGGTGTAGCTGTATTTGTCCGCCTTGTACCCCGCCAGGTATGGCGTTTTGAAGTCTTTGATCTGATGGTAGGGAAACGGCTCCAGCCGGTCCATCAGCTGGTCGCTCATTTTCTCCGAGGCATCCAGGGGAACACGGCTGTAATTCAGCCGGATTCGCCGGTATACGCTGAAATGCTGGGTTTCCGTAATCCGGTAATCGCCCTGCACATAGGTTCTTACCTTGGTGGCTTGGGCCCGCGCCTCAATCTGGTTGTTGAGGGCGTACAGCCAAAACGGCACATAGGTGCCGGTAATGCTCTTGATCCGGTCCGCCGTCATGAAGCCCTTGGGTGTCAGACGGCCGTTGCGGCACCACTTCTTGAAGGCCCGCACCGCCTCATCCTTTCCGATGGCAAAAGGCAGCACCTGGGCCGGACGGAGCCCGCCCGTCAGCCTGTCCCCCAGGATGGCGCTTGCGCCGCAGAAGCTGCAAAGGGTGGCTGTGGTTTCCCCATCCGTCTCGATAACGCCGCCGCAGCTGGCGCAATGGTATTCCTGGCTGGGCTGCTGGGCGGGGCCCGGTGGCTTCAGAGCTTCTACCGGGTCCGGCAGTCCTTCTATGGAATCCGTCCGGCCGCAGCTGGGACAGGCCAAGGCGGTTTTGCCGCTGTCAAAGATCATGCTGCTGCCGCAATTGCCGCATTTGAAATCTATCACCTGCATCGCTTCACCTCACCTTGCAAATTCGCTGTACGTCCGTCGCTTCCGGGGGTTATCCGGCTACTGCTCAGGATTTCTCTTCGCCTTCGGCCCTCCGGGAGGTTTTGTCCAAATCAGCCAGCTCCCGATCCAGCTTCTGCTTCGGGTCTTCCCGGAGCTCCGCCAGCGCCTTGGCTTCGTAATAAGCGCTGTTGATCTTATCCTCCGCCGCCCGAATGGCGGATATTCCCCCATGCCCGGGAGCATCCAGGGTATTGAGCTTCTGCTGCGCCTTGGCGGCCGCCATCCGCTCCTTCAGCTCCGCCTGGCGCGCCTCCAGACGGCCGATGTCCGACGACAGCTTCTCCTCCAGCTCCTTCAGACGGGCTGCTTGCCCGGCCGCTTCCGTGTAACGTGCCTCCAGCTCCGTTTCCTTGGGGAGGAGGGCGTCCCTTTTATCCTGAAACAGCCCGGCATCCGCCGTGTTGCCCATTTCGTGGGATTTCTCCGCATAAGCAGTCAGCTTACGGATCTCTGCCCGGCATTCCTCCAAGGCCCGCTTGGCGCGCTGCTCCTCCGCCTGCAAGGCAGCCGCTTCCGCGCGGACCGTGCCTATATCCAGCCGCAGCCCCCGCATCAGCTCCTCCACGGTTGTTTCCGGGTCCTCCGCTTTATCCAGCACGGCATTCACATTGCTGGCCATAATCGTTTTGAATCTGGACAATATTCCCATGGTACCCCTCCTCACAATGGCCGAAAGACAAGCGCCTCTCGTTTTATCATACTTCATAATACTTCGAATTAGGCAGAAAGGATTCAAAAACTGCAAAAAACCAGCCGGGGTGCGTATGTACGCCCTCTCCGGCCGGCTAATATATCTGGATATTTGAGGATTTTATAAATATCCGATCGCTATTATTCCATTTTATGGAGACACATTAACATAGAAGCTGGTTGAGGAAGAAAGACCAGTGGAGCCGTAAGTGATTAGGGTAATCAGCACTGTGCCCCATTGCCCGGACTCAGGGATCACGGTCACTGTCCGGAAAGGCCCATCGCCACTGATAATGATGTTGCTCTCTTGGACCAAATACGGGTCATCTGAGCTGGCATAAACATTCATAAAGTAGGGGGAGCCGCCGGGATCACTGATATAAAATTCCAATGGGCCTGCAGTTTCATTTACGCTTATATACTGGTCGCTTATATAGCTGATGTAGGGCTCCGCTTGGTAGTGAGAGTAGATGGTGACCATAACCGGGTCGGAATATTGCGTGCCGTCAAAAACCCTGTAGCTGAAGCTGTCCGAATAAATGTTTGCCGTATAACAATAATATGTAAATCCGCCATCAGGTGACAGGTTGAGCACACCATAGTTTGGCCCAGTCACCAATTCTGCTGTCAGTGTATCCCCATCGGCGTCCCAATCGTTTGCAAGCACACCCGGTCCCGGAACCACAAGAGCACCATTGGAATTTGTGTCGAAGTCATCCCACTGTGCATGTGGAGCAGTATTGTTGGTGTTGTTTTGTTGGGCTGGAGCGGCAGAGGAGACACCTGTTTGAAAACCTGTACCCAATACAAGCACCAACACCATCAACATTCCGTAGGCCAGCCGCATAACATTCCCGTTTTTCCCGTAGCTCATCTGCATTCACTCCCTATTAATATGAATAATTAAATTAAATTCATTATCATATATTCCCAGGGAGTTGTAAACAGTTGAATACTATTTATACCAAAAATTATTAAACTATGGGATTTTCGACAAATTTAAAACAATCATAATTGGCCCCGCCTCTTCATTCCCAATACGGCGTGCCGCCGTATAGAAACGGCTCCCCCGCCGCATAACGGGCAAACTCCCTGGCCGCCAGCCTCGCCAAATGACCAGGCAGCCATTCGCCGTGGTCCGGCAGCCCCAGCCAAAAGTTCATGGTCTCCAGCTGCGCCGCCACGAAGAAACCCTCCAGCAGCTCGACATGCCCCTCCGGCAGCCAAAACTCAGCAGCGTACTCCTCCAGCAGCTGCTTCCTGAAGGAAGGATGGATGTAGGAGCAGGTCCATCCCAGATCAAACAGGTAATACCCGAACCCGCATGCCCCAAAATCAATCAAGCGGCATTCCCCCGCAGCAAACAGCAGGTTGCAGGGAATCGCATCCCCATGAATCAAACCCCAATGATCGGGTGTCCTGCCCAGCGTATCCATCATGGCAACAGCCCGCTGTCCTGCCGCCTGCAGCACCACAGCATCTTCCGCTGCGACTTGCCCGGCTTCAGCCAGCCCTTCCAGCTTCGTCAGGGCTTGCCCAATACGCTCCCCGTCAAAAGCCGGCCTCACAAACGACTCCGGCGGCATCCATCCGGACGCATACCGGTGAAGCAATCCCAGCATTCTGCCGATCCGTCCTGCATCATCTGCATGGGGTATAAAAGGCTTTTGTTCCCCCTCCACCCATTCCAGCAAAGTACCGGCCAGCCCCTCTGCCACCGTGACCCATTCTCCGTCCCCATTCTTCACCGGTATCGGGACAACCAGCCCCGCCTCAGCAGATAATGCATCCAGCCACATCATTTCCGAACGGAGAGCGGGCAGGTCCGTCCAGCAGCCCTCCAAACCTTCACTTTTGGAATGATGAAGCCGAAGGCTGTACCTTTTCTGCTCCATATCCGTTACCTTGAACACTGTATTGGCGCTTTGCCCCACCAGTTCTACGGTTTGCACCCGGACTGGGTAAAAGGACAGAAACTGCCGCACGGCTAATTCCAATGCATCACTCATGCTCAAACCCTCCCGGAAATTTGCTAGTGCTTTCCAGTTTTTTCAATGCACAGCCTCTATTTATCTGCTACACTAGCTCTGCTGGAACCTGACGAATTGGATACCCTTTTGTCGAATCTCCAGACATCATACAAAAAGGAGTTTGCGATCTTGAAAAAGCTTCTGTTAACCTTTACCGCCTTCGCCCTTTTGTCGGCTGCCTGGATGTCACCCGCTTTGGCCGGGTTTTCCGACGTGGATACCAACCCCCAGTACACCTGGGCCAAACCCTCCATTGACGAAATGAACCGTAAAGGCATTCTTACGGGATTTCCGGACGGCACCTTTCAGCCGAGCCAGCCGGTGACCAAAGCCCAGTTTACCGTAATGGTATACCGCCTGTTCCCCCTGCTCCGCAACCCCAAACCCGAAACCATTCCCGGCGTGCCGGAGAACCATTGGGCCTTTAAGGAGTTCGCCGAGCTGTACAGCACCATTTACCCCGAGTATGCAGCTGATGTGCAGAGTGACGACTACACCTACAGCTACCAGCCGGAAAAGCAAATGTCCCGGTGGGATGTGCTGATCGTTCTGGATGCCCTGTTCAGCGGTATGGATGGCCCCGAATCCGTTACAGCAGCCGATACCGCCAAGGAGCTGGGCCGGATCAAGGATATCCCCCAGCGCCAATTTGCTTCTTACGATGAATATGAAACGAGCAATCCCCGCTACTCCTCTCTGGTGCCGGAGCTGCTTCTGGTGAACGACCCCGCTTATGGGCTAGGTTGGGCCGGAGACTTCGATTATGTAAAGGCTGAGGCGCTGTACCGTTTCACCCGGTTAGGCATTATGACCGCAGATGAAGCCGGGCTGTTCCGGCCGCAGGCTCCAGTTACCCGGGCCGAAATGGTCACCATCCTGAACCGTATGGCTAAGGCGGCTGGAGAGGATTACGCTTACGTAGAGCCGGAAGAATACATATCCGGGTCGTACCTGACTCCCGGAAGCTCCACCGGCTTCGGGACCAACCTGTACTACTCGCTTCCCGAAGAGACGATTGTGCTGAGTGAATCCCCCTCCTGGGCCCACAACCCGGGAACACGCCTGACCAAGACTGCACTCCGAATTGAGTCGCGGCAGATTCTGGACGTATACGTCACCATTAACGGCCATACCGTCAAATACAACCACGAGCAGCTGATATACGGGGCGGGCAAGGTCATTTTGGATGTGTCCGGCGCAGATTCATTCCATGTCAGAGGTGAAGCTCGTCATCCGGAGCAGCTAACCGAGGATGGGGACAATGAGGTTATGATCTATGTATCGGACCCTGAGTACCACGAGCCTGAGGAATAAATGTAAACAAAGGAGCGCTGCCCGCCAAGTGGGAGGTGCTCTTTTTCCTACTGCATGACCTTATGCCCTGCTCCAGTTCATCGCATATTCCCGGTGGCCCGTATCCTCGTTGACCATTTCCTCGGATTGCACAAATCCGTTCTTCCGGTAGAACCGGACCGCTTTTTCGTTCTCGGCGTAAACATGCAGGCCCAGCACGGAGTAACGCGCCTTGCCATGCTCCAACAGAGCCTTGCCGATTCCGAAGGATTGGCGGTTTACCGCAACAAAAAGCCCTGCCACAAACCCGCCCTCCACGATCCCGATAAAACCGCCGATAGCCCCTTCCGTCTCCTCCACCCAAACCTCCGCCTGGGGCAGCAGCTCCCGAACCAGCGGAACATGATCCACCCAATACGAATCGGGGATAAACGGATGCCCCTGCCGGTTGGCTTCCAGCCATATTTCCATAACCCGGTCCAAATCGGCCGTTTCCATACTTCTTATCATCTCTGTCTGCCTCCCCTTTGTTACTTGCCATCCCACTCCAAGTGGAATTGCTCCAGATACTGCTCCATAAACCGGTGCCGCTCTTCTGCGATCGGCTTGGCCGAGGCCGTATTGATGAGCCCCTTCAGCTTCAGCAGCTTCTCGGGAAAATGATTGATGGCCGTGCTTTTTTCCTGGCGATATGCCTTGGGGCTCATGGAATCGCGGGGTGCAATCTGCGGATCATAGATGGGATGCCCGATCCAGCCTGCATACAGGAAGGTCCGGGCAATGGCAATAGCCCCGATGGCATCCAGCCGGTCCGCATCCTGGACCACCTTTCCCTCTATCGTCCGCATGGGCGGATTGGCGCCTGCATTATATGACATGGTGGAGATAATCTCCATAATGTGCCGCCGCTCTTCATCCTCCATGGGCTGCCGTTCCAGCCAACTGCTAACCTTGTGCAGACCGGCCTCCTTGGATTCATTCAGCTTCTCATCGGCCACATCATGCAGCAGTGCAGATACAACGCATATAAAAAGATCCGCACCTTCGCTTTCGGCAAGCCTGCGGGCCATTTGGTCAACCCGGTGAACATGCCACCAATCGTGGCCTGTAGGATCCTGCTCCAACTCGGATTTGGCAAACTGCTCAGCCACAATCATAATGCTCTCTTGAGCTTCGGTGGGTCTCATCGGATCAACCGCCGCCTTTCTTCTTCCTTATTTTACCTGAGCATGCTACAATAGCAATATACATAAATTGATTTAAGAAACCTAATTCAAAGTGGTGAAAAAAATGGACAATGAAAAGATTAAGCTTGGAACTCCCCGGAATGACGGTCAGCTCAGCATGATTTTTAATAAGGGAGGGGCGCGGGAGGGCGCGGGAAGGAAGCGGCTGGGCATCACCAAAAAGGTCTCCCTGACGTTGCCAGAGGAGCTGTGGGAAACGCTTCAAGCCGTATGTACGGAGAACAACACCTCCCAATCGGAAGTGCTGAGATCTATCATATCTTCTTATTTCACAAAAAAATAGAGGCGGAGGGGTTATTATGGCTGATCAGACTTCAATCATCCATTCTTTGCTGGAAGAATTGACGCAGAGGGGGACCTTTTCCGGATCGGTCCTTCTGACAAAGCAGGGCGAAACCATTCTTTCCTCCGGCTACGGGATGGCGGATGTGGAGCAAGAGATTCCCAATATAAGCAAAACTAAATTCAGAATCGGCTCCGTCACCAAATCCTTTACAGCGGCAGCTGTACTTCAATGGGTTGGCCAAGGCCGAATTGGGCTGGATGATCCAATCGGCCCTTATTTCCCCCGGCAAATCGGCGGGGACCGAATAACTGTCCGCCACCTCCTGAACCATACCTCAGGTATATCCAATTATACCGATAGTCCCCTTATGAAAGAATGGGTGCAGCATGCTGTATCGCCTAAGGAATTAGCCGCCAGATTTTGCGTCAAGGAGCTGAACTTTGAACCGGGCACACAATTTACTTACTGCAACTCCGGTTATGTTCTACTTGGGATGCTTATGGAAAAACTAACCGATAGGCCGTATTCCGAGATCATCCGTGATCATCTGCTGAAACCCTTGGGCATGAACAGCACAGAGGTGGAGGTCCCTTTTAAGGATGACCCCCTCTTTGCAACCGGATACGAATATGACGAAGCCCACACGCTCGTGAAGGCCCCGTTCTTTCACGCTTCCAACGCCTATGCTGCCGGCTCTATCATCTCCACTGTAGAAGACTTGCTGCTATGGAATTATGGGCTAGAAGCCAACGCCATTCTAAGCAAAACCCTCGTGGAACAGATGTTTACAGCAGGAGGGGCATCTATCCCATATGGATTTGGTTGGTTTATCCAAAGCACTCCGTTCGGTCCTATGATTCAGCATAGCGGCGGAGTAACGGGATTTTATTCTTTATTTATGAAGTTCCCACAAAGCAAGATCACCATCATCATCCTCAGCAATATTGCCCGGGATGTTATCCAAACCGGCAAGGATCTGGCAGCCATGCTTCACAAAGAATGATTTCCATTTTTGGTTGCCCTCCTTCTCTCGCGCCTATCTCCCATGTAACGCCCATGGGCGGTTGTGCATATGCTGCCTGCGTATGCTAAATCGGGTGAGTAGGGGCTGTTAAGATGAGTATTCAAAAAACCAAAGGGAAGTCCCAGCCGATCCCTGTTAAGAAGCGTTCTGCCCAAGCCGCTGCGGCGCGGTCTTCCTCTGTGTTGAGCGTGGATAAACCCTCCATCTCCAGCATTCCTTCCGGTTCGAGAGTGGTGGGAGAAACTGTATCCGCCCACTTGTCCGAATATGTGGACCGCGCATTCCGGATTCCCATTTTTTTGAGCACCACCAACTCTCTTAACAGCCTGCAGCAGCAGTTTTTGGACCGCCTGATCCAGGAGATCGAGGAGGCGCTGCTATTTCCCCGCACCCTGCCTGAAAGTGAGCAATACCCGGAAACCATCCTGACCAGCATCCGCCGTCTGGTGATGTCCAGCTACGGGCTGCTGGCAATTAACTTCCGGCGGTTCTATGCCCAGTTTATCAAGAGCAATGTAGGTCCGGCGCCGACCACCACGCCCTTCTGGGAAGGGTCCGTATATCTGCAAATCGAACCCTCCATGGCCTTCCAATTTGGTCTTCCCATTCTGTTGGTCCGCGAGAGAGGCACTGATGTAGGCAACGGAATCTGGGCAGGCGGAATTACCCCACTCAACATCTTCGTGGAGTGGGATTCCGATAACCAGTCCGTGGAGGATTTCTTCAGCAGCGTCCAATGGCGGGAGGTTCTGGCCAACTGGGCAGCTGAGGTGCGGACCAATTACTATTTGAGAACAGAGCCTACCTTCGGGCCGATTAAATAAGCGGGTTGCATCATTTGGCCTTGGACCTCCATTCCGGAAGCTTAATATGCAGCTCTCCATCTGAGTCAGGAGCCCCCTCCCTTCGAAAAATCCCCTCCTGCCATTTATGATATCCGTAGATCAGCAGCGCCTGGAAGATTCCCATCACGAAAACCTGAAAGGGAGTTATATTCACATACTCAAAAATCCCCAACGCCACAAAGGTCCACCGGATGAGAAAAAACCATTGGAAGGCATTAAACACAATATTGACGGTCAGATACAACCAAAAGCTCCGGTAAGTAAAATAAAAAATCCAGATGGTCAGCACAGAAAACAAGCCGTAAATAAATGAGGGATTGGTAATATGCCCCCATGGAACGATCACATCGGTATGCTTCCACCACGAATAGGTGTAGGCGATTTCCGATGTGATTGTTGCCATTAAAGCGGTAAACACCGTTACGGGCATGTACCGCTTGATTGCATCCTTTTTCATAAAAAACAAGGTCAGCCATGGACCCAAAAATGAACTCCATAAGATGATTTTATTCAGCATCGTAACCACTCCCGACTTGGAATAGAGTTAAGGCTAATCTCCCCTTCCATTGGAAAATTATCCAAGACGGATTGGACAAGCCCGCTCCACCCGTTTCGGGATGGACATGGATATCACCCACTGGGTCTTTGGGGAACATGCCGAGGAGGCGCTCCGGGCTGTGGAAGACGAGGCCGTCCAGTTGGAAAGCTTATTAAGCTGTTTTGAAAACGGGAGTGAATTCAGCAGAATCAACCGGGCTGCCGGCCTCCGGTCGGAACCTGTAAGCTCTGCCACCTTCGAGGTGCTGGCTCAAGCCGCGGAATTCTCAAAACAATGCCAGGGGTTATTCGATATTACCATCGGGCCTTTGGTCAGACTGTGGAATTACAAGAACTCCACGGATATTCCCGGAGAAGCAAGGATTAAGCAGCTTCTTCCGCTGATCGGTCATGATAACCTCATCCTCAGCTCCCGTGCGCAAACAGCCGCTCTCCGCAAAGAAGGGCAGTCCCTTGACCTGGGGGGAATCGGTAAGGGGTATGCCAGCGACCGGTTTTTGGAGACGTTCAGAGGTTTCGGCATTTTCTCCGCTTACACCAATATCGGCGGAGGGGTGGCCGTTCTGGGGAGAAAGCCTGATGGAGCCTTATGGAGCGTGGGAATAAGGCATCCCCGGCGGGAACAGGAGCTAATCGGGGCTGTTGCCGTGGACGGCAAGGCTGTAGTCACCTCCGGCGACTACCAGCGGTACTTTATAGACCGCGGGGGCAAAAGACGGCATCATATCCTGGACCCCCGCACCGGCTTTCCGGCAGAGTCCGGGCTGATCAGTGCAACTGTAGTAGCTGACAGCGCCACAGCGGCGGATGCCTTATCTACGATTCTTTTTGTGGCCGGCAGGGAAAAGGGGCTTGAGCTTCTTAAGCATTTCCCCGGAGCCGGAGCGGTTCTGGTTGATACGGACCTCCATGTTTATGTTACTGCAGACCTTGTGGGCTCCTTTCAGACCAATAAGGGCATCACAGCCAGCATCCTTAAAGGAATATAAGGAGGAAAACGAATATGAAGCGAAAGGGGAAACGCAAATTGCTGATTGCAGGCATTGTGATAGTGGTCATTGTGGGAGGTTTGGGAGGTGCGCTGCTTATTACGGAGGGTGAACGGCGGGAAGCACGGAATATCCCGATCAAAGCCGTCAGCTTCAAAAGCCTTCGTGACGGCACCTATACCGGCGGATATCAGGGAGGCAAGTACAAGTGGCGAGCCAACAAAATCCAGGTCACTGTATCCTCGGGGAAAGTAACGGACATTCAGGTTTTGGAACAAAGGGAGAAAAAACCTCCTGAATTCACGGAGGAATTATTCGGCAGGGTTATTCAAGCCCAATCTCTGCAGGTGGATACCATCAGCGGCGCAACCCTGACCTCCAAAGCCTTTCTTAAGGGAGTGGAGGATGCGCTCGAGAGTAAGGGGAAATAACGCCATCGAAAATCAGGATGATTGCTTCTCGCCGGATGCCTTGGGAGGCCAAACCAAGTAGGACACGGCAATAACCAGGTCAATCCCCAGCACAGCCGACCAAAGACGGATGATCTGATTGAGAGCTTCCGTACGCGAGCTGTCCTGCACCATATACACCATGGCCAACAGCAGACCGCAACCGATGGCATAAGCCAGCAAATGGAGCACCCACCCCTTCAGATAATCGCGGGAGTAAGCATACCCGTACAGCTTGGACGGCTTTTCCCCCTGCTTGGCGACATAATAGCGGAAGCGGCTATCTGCCCAGGCGATCATTCTTTTGCCGTATGCGATGGAAACGCCTATATATACGGCGGCAATTCCATGGGCTGTAGTCGCTTGGGCCCCATGATACAAATCCCATCCCGTAACCGCCAGCAGAATCAAATCAATCAGAGGCGTTAGAGCCAACAATGTCATGCCAAGCTTAGATAACCGCAGCAAATACCTGGCCGCAAGCCCCAAGGCGATGACAACCCAAAAAGCAATTTCACACACCACAATGATCCAGGCGACACCGTTCATTGTATGGCCCCTTCCCCTAAATAGATTTGTTAGGGCGTGTTTGCAAACACGCTCTGGGCTAAGCAACAAAAGTATATCACCACAATTTAAATAACACAACTGTACTAAATAAGGATATTATAAAGCCGCTGAATTTGCTACAATAACGGTATGCCAAAAATAGTCGATCATTCCGAAAGAAAGCTGGAGATTGCCGAAGCCACCTGGCGGGTTGTCAAGCAGAAGGGCATAAAGGGGGTTAGTGTGCGGAATATTGCCCAGGAATCAGGCTTGTCCCCCGGCGCGCTGCGCCATTATTTTCCCGATCAGGATCAATTGCTGGTATTTGTGATGCAAGTTGTGAAGGACCGTGTATCCGCCCGCATCCAACAGGTGCATCAGATGGACTTGCCCCCTGTCCGGAAGGTGCTAAACATTCTGTTGGAGATGGTCCCGACGGATGAAGAGCGGCGCACCGAAATGGAGGTATGGTTTGAGTTTACCTTCCATATGAAAAAGGCAAACCCCGATGCATTCGATGCGCAGCATGACGGGATTTACGAAGGAATGGGCCGGCTGCTGGCCTATCTGGAGAGGGAAGGAAAGCTGCGGGAGAATCTGGATTTGGACCTGGAGGCAGAGCGGCTGTACGCCGTGCTTGACGGCCTGGCGCTCCATATGCTCTTGGACAGAGCACGGCTGGACAGCCGGCGCGCCCGGCAGGTACTGGAGAAGCACCTGGCATCGATATGCCAGTAAAACAGTTTATGGAGCACCCAAACTCCTGGAACACCTCCCATACGAGACAAAGCGCCTCTTCGAGTTCATTTGGTTTTACCTTTCTGATTATATAATCCATGTTATGCCTGCTCCTACCCCAAAGCGGACTGGCTGCTGTAAAGTTCTACCGAGCAGTTATCCCGAGTGTGAAGTTCAAGCAGTTGTTCGGCGAATAATTCGCTCAATTTATGGAAACTCATCTGGCCTTCATGAATTTCCACGTACTCGCCATTCAGCATATTGACTGTAAAGTACGCAAAGCGGGAAATGACCTCATCGCCTGCTTCAACAGTTTGTCTCTCATATGTAACACTAAGGATTTCTTCGGCAACAATAGGGAATTCGTCGTTTATGGTGACTTGCAGTTTTTGAAGCATGTTCGTGTCCCTCCTGTTTGATTGCCCTAATTATACGGCCTGTTTGCAGATTTTTGCATCTTTCTGTTAACTGCACCAACATTTCCACCCGCCAGACCTAGACGACCAGCTGCGCCGAGAACATCCGCTGAACAATTAGAGAAGGCACTGCAAAGTCCGCAGCTGCCAACCTATCACTAGCTCGAAGGGCTGCTTCATGGCAACTTGATCCACGTAAGGGCAGGTTTATTGGAGAATCGTAAGTCTATTGAATTTTACAAGAAAAGGCTCCAAGCTGACCCTGCTGACCCCAAAGGCTACTCATACCTGATTAATTGTTATCTAAAAGCGGACCAAACCAAGGAGGCCCATTTAACCGCAGAAACCGCGCTTAAGCTCTTCCCTAACGAGGCTGTGCTGCATTATTATTCCGGTGAGGTATTATCCCGCCAAGGCAAGGTGGAGGAAGCTCTTGAAGCGTGGCAGCTGTCCAATGAAATGGACCCCAATATCATAGACGGCCGGTTCAGTCGGGCTTTCCTGTTAAAGCGAGAGGGCAGGCTTCAGGAGGCTGCGGAGGAGTGGAAGAAAATCATCCTGTTTCTAAACCGGCATGACTTCGACGACGTCTGGCCGAAAGAGGAGCTGGCAAAGCTTGAGGCAGAGATTAGAAAAGCATAAATGAGCTGTTACCCGCCTATCTTTAAGGCGGGTTTAGCTGCTGTCTATTTCACGCGAAACGTGCGATGCCCGTATCGGCGTACCAAAACAAACGTGAGTAACAGGTAAATCACTGTTACAGTGAAAATTACCGCTGTCAGGCGCGAGCTTGGCACCCGCAAAACAAGGCTGACTCCGCATGCGGACGAGACGGCCATGTTTACTAAGTAATACAGAGGATTTTTTACATTCAGCTCCGTAGAATACGGTTGAAAAATGTAATACATACATAAATGATGGACCGTAAAAAAGACAGACAGGGAAACAATGCATACCCATAGCAGGAGCAAATCGCTGCCGAGCCACTCCCCTCCGGCTGAAGCCGCTATAGCGGTCAGTGACGCCCCAAGAGCAGCCGCAATCGCCAGATTCATTCCCAACAGTTTTACAAACCGGATACGAAAATGTTCATACGCCGCGTTTCGGTAATAGCTGTACCGCAGCAGACTGAGATCGCAATTGTAGAACATCGTCCTGCATATCTTCTCGCCTACGGCCATGAAATACATAACCAAAGCCAAGATAGGGAAGATCCCTTTCACTCCCCATCCAAGGCGCTCCACTTGTTCCCGAAACAGAAGCACGAGGATCACGCCTGCCACTCCCACAGCACCGATGACGGCTAACCGTTTGTTCACCGGGCCTCTGATCAGACTGCGATGCCTGACGAAGAAAAGCGCGTTCAGATAGGCATAACCCTTCTTCGACTCCAGCTTGTTCTGCTGCTCCTGCTCTACCTTATAATCGCTGTCCTTGACCCTAACGCTCTTTTTCTCCGCGTCCGACATCATTTTGCCCAAATTCAGCAGCGGGTCATCCCTTTTGGTTGCGGCATCAACCGCTTCTCTGTAACGGGAATAACGGGCCAGCTTCACCGCCGCCCACAGGCCACCCGCCGCAATAAGCAGGCCGGCTGGCCAACTCAGCAGAACCGTTTCCGTTGGCGGTGCCCAGTTGAACAGCAGCGGTACATACGCAGCAGCATAACCAAGCGCAATGACGCTCCAAACGATGGCGGTATGCTTGATCAGCACCATGCCGGTTTTCTCAAAGAGCTTAAGGTGAGCGTACTCCGCCACAATCCGCCACAGGGTGATCAAGGCTGCAAGCAGAACTGCCTGTGTAACCGTGGCTCCCATACGTGTCCCAAACAAAAGCAAGGCAGGCACCAGATAGATGAGAAAGGTCACATAACGGTATCCCAGCGAAGCCTTCATGTATCTCGTCGGAGACAATCTCATGAGCTTCACAGCTACATATTTTTCCCGCTTCGGTTCAAGGACCGTTACACTGCTAACGCAAGCTACCACTAAGTTGATCATAGCCAAAATATGAACAAACTGCCTCAGGGTTTGTTCCTCTGTCAACTCCGCCCCTAAACTCACAACAGGCAAAAAGACAAGCATCCCGACATAAGCCAGCCTGGTCATGAATCCCCACAACAGGGTAAGCAGAAACGCGATGACGGAAACGATTTTTTTGAGCTTCAGATTTGCGTAGGCGGTTTCTTTGATCAGCTTGCCGATCAGGGGCAGCTTCTGAATATAATACATAAGCATATTAACCGTAGTGGATGTGCGGATAGACAACAGCGTGTTAATCGTTCTAAACATGAGCTTCGTCGTCCTTCAGCAGTTGAATAACGGATTGCTCAAACTCGGGGCTCTTCAACAGCTCAGAGGGCACACCGGACAATTTCCCGTTGTTCAATAAGACCAGTTCATCGCACAGATCCGAGGCCAATTGGAGGATATGCGTAGAGAAGATCAGTATGTGATCCCGCTTCATCTCTCGCAGCATATTCTTCATCTCCAAAGCGACAATCACATCGAAGGAAGTAAGCGGCTCATCCAGCAGAATAACCGGCGGCTTCGTCAACAGGAACAGCAGCATCTGCAGCTTATTGTTCATCCCGTGGGAGTAGTTTTTGATCAGCCGGTGCCGGTCCTCGGTGGTCATGCTCATCATATCAAAATAATGGTCAATCCCCTGCTCCGTCTTCAGCTTATCCCGGTTAATATCCATAAAGAATTTGACAAATTCATACCCCGTCAGAAATTCCGGAAGAATCGGAAGGGAATACACATACCCCACATCCTGCTCACGCAGCTCCCGCCTGTTTCCGTTCTCCTCCAGAAGCACCTGTCCGCCATCCGTGGCCATCTCTTTGCTTAAGCAATTGAACAGCGTCGTTTTGCCCGCTCCATTGCGGCCAAGCAGACCATAAATCTTTCCTTGCTCAAAGCTGAACCCCGCTTCCCGGAGCACCTGCTTATCCTCAAACCGTTTCACGATATCCTCTATGATCAAACGCAATTGCAACACCTCCGTATGGTCACAAGAACAATCCCTGGTTTATCTACGGCACAAGGAGGGGCGGGGTTTCAACCGGCTTACGGCCGGCTATTGACGGTAGTTGCAAGATTATTCTGCTTGATTCATTTAACCCAAACTATCCCTTGATATAATTGGAAATTTATTGAACAATAAATTTGCATCAAACGAAGATTATGTATCAGGCTAAGTCGGATTGGTCGGCATACAGAGCCTGATCGAGACTTGGAGGTGAAACATGGCCATTACATTCGGTTATGTACTTGCCGCGCTCCATGCAAGGTCTGTCAAACAGACGGCGAAACTTGCATGGAGCATAAGATAATTTCGCCGTAATTGTTTGTCGGCCTTGCATCCTTAAAGATCAATTTTAAGGAGCGGGTAATATGACAAACAAATTAAAAGCATATAAAAAGGAATTCGAGCTTTCCTACACGTCCGGCGCTTATGCGACGTTTGAGTTATTGAAAAAACGGACGAGCGACGCCAAGTGCGTATACATCCACTCGGATTACCGCGACGACGATGGCCTTAGCGAGCTGTGCAATGCGCTAAACGTACCTCTCGTGCAGTCTGACAAGGCATTTAGCATTGTAAACCAAAAGGAAAACTGCTATGTACTCGGTGTATTTCGTAAATACGCGGACGCGCTTGCGGTAGATGAGCCGCATATTGTGCTGGTAAATCCGTCTGATATGGGAAACCTCGGTACCATCATCCGCACAATGGCAGGACTGAACCTTAGAAATCTTGCCGTGATTGAACCGGCGGCTGATGTGTGGAATCCAAAAACCGTTCGTGCCAGTATGGGCGCGTTGTTTCACATACGTCAATGCGTTTATTCGAGCTTTGACGAGTACCAGACGCAATATCCGCTCCACACCTTGTTTCCGTTCATGCTTACTGGCTCGATTGCGCCAGAGGACGCACCTCCGTGTCCACTCTTTACACTGATTTTCGGAAACGAGGCAAGCGGACTATGCGAAGCGTTTGCCCATATTGGTCAAAGCGTTAAAATTCCGTTGTCTGCCGATCTGGACTCGTTCAACCTTTCCATTGCCGCGGGAATAGGAATGTATGCGTTCGCACGGAACAACAATCTGGTGTAAGCGCAAGTAAGTTTATGTGTAAACATTTACCCCTAACCGACCATTACCAAAGCTCGTGGCAGTCACTTGGGCGTACCTTGCTCCGGTTGACTGCCTCTTGTTGTTGACGAAGCCCAAAAAGGGCTGCAACAGCCTGCCTCCCGGCAACCTGTCATAGCCCTCCAACCCGCGTCTCGCAAAACTTCGCGGTGTTTATTCGTCCCCTGTCGCCACAGGGTTCTCCTCATGGGAGATCCAATCGCTCCAGCTGCCCAGATACAGTTTCGCATCCTCCCGCCCGGCCTCGGCCAAGGCCAGCAGATTAGGGCAGGCGGTGACGCCGGAGCCGCAGTACACGATAATCTCCTGGTCCGGATAGATGCCGTCGAACCGGTCCTTCAACTCCTCGGGAGACAACCACAGGCCGTCCGTTCCCAGGTTATCCTTCCAGAACCGGTTTTGCGCTCCCGGAATATGCCCGGCTTTCTTATCAATAGCTTCTTCTTCACCCCGGTAACGCTTCGGTTCCCTGGAGTCGATAAGCACCGTACCCGGCCACTCCAGCCTCTCCCGCACATCCTCCATCACCACCAGCATGCGGTTCTGCACCCGGGCCCCGAACACCTTGGGCTCCGCAGCTGCGGCAGGCTCTGACGAAACCGGAAGACCCGCCTGCACCCAGCCGCTGTAGCCGCCATCCAGGAGATACACCTTCTCATGGCCAAGAAACCGCAGCAGCCACCAGAACCGCGCCGCCATCGCTCCTCCTTGGTCGTCATAGGCAATCACCGTCGTCTCCCGGTCAATGCCCCGCTCCCCCAGCTTCAGCACCAGCACACCCAGGTCAGGCATCGGATGCCGCCCGCCATGCTCTCCCACCGGACCGGAGAGCTCCTCCTCCAGGTCAAAATAAACAGCTCCCGGCAGATGTCCCGCCGCATAAGCCTCCTGTCCGGAACGGGATTGCCCCAGCTGGAACCGGCAGTCCGCCAGCACCACGGGCTCCTTCCCCTCCAGCTTCTCCATCACTTGCTCCCTGCTTACAATATACCGGTGTTGATTGGCCATAAACTCCACTCCCCGCTTGACGCGTCAATGTATTGTCATTATACCAAAATCCGCCTCTAACCGCCGCAGTCCTCTGCAAGAAGAACCAGCCGCCGTTTATATGACAGAGCCGCCCTATTTTCCTGCCAGAAAATTTGTCAGAATTTTTAAAGTTTATATCTCCAACAAACGGTTTAAAGAAAGAGTGTAAAGAGAAAGACCAACCAATCTACCACAATAGAATGTTGGAGAGGAGAATGTAAAATGGGTTTCATTTGGTCCTTGATTATCGGTGGTGTTATCGGCTGGCTGGCCGGTGTTATTCTGGGTCGTGACATTCCCGGAGGCGTCATCGGCAATATTATTGCAGGTTTCATCGGAGCCTGGTTAGGTAGCCTGATTATGGGAGAATTCGGTCCGGTAATCGGTGGCTTCTACTTCGTACCGGCTCTGATTGGCGCAGTGGTGGTGGTCTTCCTGACCAGCCTCATTCTGCGCAATACCAGCCGCAGACACAGCTGATGCAGGCAGCGGACAGCGAAGCGTCCGCAATCAAATTGGGAACCGGGACATTTGTCTCCGGTTCTTTTTGCGTTGTGCGGGGGGGATGGGACAGAGCGAAGCCCGGCACGGAAGAGACTGGCGGGACGCGGCGCGCTCTGCTATCTGCGTGCATTCGCGTGTCAGGGGCGTGCCCATCTGCATACATTCGCTTGTCAGGCGCGTGTCATTCCCATGCTATCCGTGTGCCATTCGCGTGCCATTTGCCTGCATTTCGCGTCCCATTCGCATCCCATTCGCATGGCATTCGCCTACCATCCTGCAAAAGTGCAGTTATTTTGAACGAGGAGCCCCCTTTTCCGTGCCTATCCTGCAAAAGTGCATCTATTTTAGTTTGAACCCGCCAAACAGGTGGAATCCGCGGGAAATAGCAGCACTTTTGCATTTATGCCCCTCGGTTAAGCCGCTAAGCCGCCCAATAAATGCACTTTTGCATTTGGGTCAGGTCAGATAGCTTGCCCACCTCTCCAAGTGGAAACCTCTGATATCACTGCAGCCGCCAAACCGGGGAAAACACAGGCGCTCCCCATCGACAGGGCCCATGGGGAGTTGTACAATGAAGGGATGACGCAATATTACGGGAGCGGGTAAAAATGTGTACGAACTTGCGGGGCTTCACCTTTCAGGCGGTGCCCATGAATATCAGACATTGTCAGGACATCTGCACCTGGAGCTATGAACCGCCATACGACATCTACCAGTGGAGCTCCTGGGCTCAGATGGAGGCGGAGGCCGAGGAGTTCGGCGACGCACAAATACGCGAGACCCAGTACATCTCCATTTTGGATGCGGAAAACGGATATTTGGTGGGGTATGCCCAGCTTTTCCCCATTACCGGTGTAACCCGGCTGGGGCTGGGGATGCGGCCGGAGCTGTGCGGCTTGCGAATCGGCCCGGACTTCGTGCGTTTCCTGGCCGAGGAGGCGAAACGGCGCAGACCCGACGATATCATCGACCTGGAGGTGCTGGTGTGGAATATCCGCGCCCAGAAGGCATACCGCAAGGCAGGGTTCGTCATCACCGACCGTTACGAACGCCCGACGCCCAAGGGGAATATGGACTTTTATTGCATGGTGTATCAGGGGGAGCCGGCATTGAATTAACCTCCCTCCCCGCAAAAAAGTGATATGCAGTTTTTCCAAAATGAGGTTATGAAGAGGCAAATTATGCTACAATAGTAGGATGCGATTCATGCGGTGATGCCCACATTCAAGGAAAAGGAGGTGCAGGAATGCTGAAGCTCAAGCTGCCCAAAAACCGGATTGAATTTCTGGCTGCCGGAGCCGAACGCCGGATGAAGCTGGCCGTGCTGGAACGGGGCTGGGAATATTACCACCGGAACCTGGTGCAAAACGTGAATCTGGTGCAGGGTTATATCCTTCAGGCGGATGTCCGGGGCAAGGAGATTTTCCAGGTCAAACTGGATCTGGAGCAGTTCGAGAGAAGCGAATGCACCTGTTCCTTCAACGGATATTGCCAGCATATGGCGGGATTGATCTTCTGGGCATATTCCGCCCACGGCAGGCCGGAGCTTCTGTTGATGCAGCTGAAGCAGGCCATCAATGCCCGTCGGCGGGCGAAGGCGGGGCTGAAGGCCGACAAGGCGGGAGAATCGGCGGCGGCTACCCTGCTGCCGGAGCTGACGCCCAAGGAATGGGCCCGCTATTTCGAGCAGAAATTCCATGGATATTCCCTGTCCAACCAGCATTCGGTGGAGCAGTTCCATCAGACGGTTTGGGACACCCTGGGCGGGACGGCGGAGGAATGGCCGGAGCCGTTATCCGCTCTGTACCGGCTGCACCTGTCCTTGTATGTGCTGGCTAAAATCGAGCAATTCCATCAGGACAACCAATCGTCTTATTTGTCCTACTATATAGAGAACGGCTGCAAGCTGGTAGCGGCCTCCAGCTGGGATAAGCTGAAGGAGCTGGTGCAGGAGCGCCAGGCCTTCCACCAGGCCGCCCTCCAGTTTCCCAAACATTGGAAGGAGACCCTAGAGGCCGTTTCCTCCCGGCTGCTCCATGCCCGGTCGGGACCGGTGTATTGGACGGATGTGTACCGGTTTTTGTGGTGGCAGCTATTCTACGGGGCCGGCGCGGAGCCGGAGGCGGCAGCAGAACGGGAGCTGCACCGGCTCTCCCTGTTGTCCGCACAGGAGAATATCCCCCGGGCCAAGGACGGCATTTATCTCGCCATGTCCCTGTTCGATATTATCCGGGGCCAGGATGCCCAGGCTATGAAGCGGCTCTCGGAGCTGCACACCCGGCAGTTCTCGGATTTCTATGTCATTCTGGAGAAGCTCTCCGGCGGCGGAGAGTGGGAGCGGGTGCTCAGCTGGCTGCGCTGGCTCTTGCCAGTGCTCTCCAAGGCGAAGCAGGAGGAGTTCAACCAGGGCTGTGCCTTCTGGGTGGAAGCGGTGAAGCATCAGCCCACCGATGAGGAGTGGATCCGCGTGATGCTCTCTCTCTTGCCCCGCAGCTACTACTATTACACCGACTATCTGATGCAGACCGGCCGCTTCCGCCAATGGGTGGACCTGCAGCTGGCCACGGGGATCTCCCCGGCCAGTCTGTACACGGCGGAGCTGCATACCGTCGAGGCGCATGACCCGGCGTTGCTGCTGCCCTTGTTCCACCAATCGGTGGAGAAGGCGGTTGCGGAGAAAAACCGGGATTCCTACAAGCTGGCCATCCGCCACCTTAAAAAATTGAACAGCCTTTACAAGCAGCTTGGCAAAAACGAGCTTTGGGAGGATTATCTCGCCCGGCTCCACCTGAAATATGCCCGGCTGCGCGCATTCAAAGAAGAGCTGGCGAAAGGACAGTGGGCGACATGATTGTCACCGGCCCTTATACCGTTCACGCCTCGTGGATGCCGGCAGGCGCCCTGTTCCTCTGGGGAGCCCGCCGCCAGGGCGGGTCCGTGGACGCTACCGAGCTGAAGCATCTGCTGTTTGCCTGGCATGCGGCCAGCTTTTACGGCACCTTTATCGAGACGCTGGAGTTTACGGGGAAGGAAGGCGTGGTGCTGGAGTCCGAGGACGCCCTGCATTACTTCTGCGACCCGTCGGAGCTGCAGCATGCCTCCATCGAATGGTCTACAGAGGCCGCTCCGCTGAAGGCCGCGGCTCCCGCCATCCGGGAGGCCCTGGCTGCGGGCAGAGTGATGCCCGATTACGACAAGTGGCGGCAGGGGTCCTTGGGGTGGAAGCTGCAGCTGCCTGAGGAGCTCCGGGGGATGGAGTCCCCGCTCCTCAAGACCTGGGCGGATACGCTTATCGAAGCGGAGGTCCGCCGCCGTCCCGAGCTGCAGGAGGCATTAACCAAGCTCACGGAGACGGTGCCGCGGATTCAGCGGGGCGACATCTCCGCCGATCTGTGGCTGGATGAGGAGGATTGGCTGGTATCCATCGGCTGGAAGCCGGATACCGCCCCCTTCCGCACCTGCCTCCAGCTGGTGGAGCCGGAGCATGACGGGATGTGGCGGCTGGCCATCCTGCTCCAGGACCGGCAGCTGGCAGAGCGGATTATCTCCTGCGACGCCGAAGGCACTCCCAGCCCCGGCGAGCCGGTGCCGGAGGAATGGCAGCCGGAGCTGCCCCGGGTCAGCCGGGATGTGGAGCGTTGGCTTCATATTATCCCGGAGCTCCGGGATACCCATGAGCCGACCCGGCTGAAGCGGGAGCTCACTGCCGACGAGGCCTGGGAGTTTCTCGCCCAGGGCAGCCGGCAGCTGGTAGAGGCGGGTACGCCGGTATTCCTGCCGGCGTGGTGGGAGCGGCTGCGCCGCACCAAACCACGCCTCCGGGCCAAGCTGCGCTCCTCGGTGGGCACAACGGGCTCATCCGCTTTTGGATTGAACCAGCTGATGGAATTTGATTGGCGGCTGGCGGTTGGCGATATGGAGCTGACCGAAGAGGAATTCCGCACCCTCATGGAGGAGAAGCGGCGGCTGGTGCGCTTCCGGGGACGCTGGATCCAGCTGGACCCCAAGCAGATGGAGGCCATCAGCCAGGTGATGAAGCAGGTCAAGAAGAAACGCGGCCTGTCCTTCCGGGATGTGCTGGAGCTGCACCTGGCAGGAGAAGAGGAGGACGGCGAGAACCCGGCCGGCCGGGAAGAGGATGATATCGATCTGAAGCTGGAGGTGGAGCTGAACGACCATCTACGCCAGCTGATTACCCGGCTCAAGGAGCATAAGGGTGTGCCCATGCAGGGGCCGCCACCCGGCTTCCACGGTACGCTGCGCCCTTATCAGGCGGAAGGCGTTTCCTGGCTCCTGTTCCTCCGCCAATTCGGATTGGGCGGCTGTCTGGCGGACGATATGGGCCTGGGCAAAACCATCCAGTGGATCAGCTACCTGCTGTCCGTCAAGGAGCAGGAGGGCCAGGTTCAGCCCGGTGAGGATCAGGAGCCGCTGCCTCCAGGGCTCCTCATTTGTCCCACCTCCGTATTGGGCAACTGGCAGAAGGAGCTGCAGCGTTTTGCCCCCGGCATGAAGGTGCTGCTCCACTACGGGCCCCAGCGGCGGAAGGGTGAGGATTTCCGTAAGGAGGCCATGGAGGCGGATTTGGTCCTGTCCTCCTATACTCTGGCCCATCTGGACGAGAAGGAATTCTCCTCTATTTATTGGAGCTCCATCTGTCTGGACGAGGCGCAGAATATCAAGAACGCCTATACGAAGCAGTCCGGTGCCGTCCGCCGGCTGGACGGGTACCACCGCATTGCCATGACGGGTACGCCCATCGAGAACCGGCTGACAGAGCTGTGGTCCATATTCGACTTCCTGAACCCCGGCTACTTCGGCACCCTGCGGGAATTCAGCCACCGGTTCGTGCAACCGATCGAACGGATATCCGACCAGGCGCTCATCGGCCAGGTACAGCGGATGATCCGGCCGTTCCTGCTCCGCCGTCTGAAGAAGGACCCGGCTATTCAGCTGGACCTGCCCGACAAGGACGAGAGCAAGGTGTTTATTTCCCTTACCGCGGAGCAGGCCTCCCTGTACGAGAATTATATCCGGGACCTGTTCGAGCGTCTGGACCGGCTTGGCCCCATGGAGCGCCGCGGCCTGATTCTGTCGGCTCTTACCCGGCTGAAGCAAATCTGCAACCATCCCGAGCTGCTGCAGAAAAGCATGCGGGGCGCCGCCATCCAGTGGCGGGAACGCTCCAATAAGCTGGAACGGCTTCTGGATATGGTGTCGGAGCTGCGCACCGAGGGGGACCGCTGCCTGATTTTCACCCAGTTCGTGGAAACCGGGTATATGCTCCAGCATGTGCTGGAGCAGGAGCTGGCGGAGCCGGTGCTGTTCCTCCACGGCGGCACTCCCAAGCATACGCGGGATGAAATGGTGGACCGCTTCCAAAACGAAAGCCTGCCCGAAGCGGAGCGGAACGGTGTGTTCCTCTTATCGCTTAAGGCAGGCGGGATCGGGCTGAATCTGACGGCGGCCAATCATGTGTTCCACTTCGACCGCTGGTGGAATCCGGCGGTGGAGAACCAGGCCACAGACCGGGCTTACCGGATCGGCCAAAGCCGGCATGTGCAGGTGCACAAGTTCGTGACTCTGGGCACGCTGGAGGAGCGGATCGACGACATGATCGAGCGCAAGCAGGATTTAAGCAGGCAGATTGTAGGCGGAGGCGAAGGCTGGATCACCGAGCTGTCCACCGAGGATCTGAAGGAGCTGTTCTCCCTGCGCCAGGAATGGATCAACGTATAAGCAAATCCACGAATAAGTATAAATCCGCGCCCACCGGACAGGAATACGACTGGATGGGCTTGGTGGTAGTAAGGTCGGCGTATGCCTGGGACAGGATACCCGACCTTTGTTTTTGCATATGTATGATGGTCGGAATGAAATAGGGGCGCCACAGCCAATTGGAGCCGCGGAATTCCTCATTCCGGGTCCATGTGCCGTCCTCGTTCCGGTCGAAATTGCAGGATACCTGGATGCCGTCGCCGCGGCACAGATACACCCGGATGGCGTTCTCCGGCACCTCGTGGATCAGCTCTCCCGCCAGATGGTCCGGCTCCCGTACCGCCGACATAACGGCAGTCCGTTCGGCCAGCTCCTTCAGCCGGTGCTCGGCATCCATCAGCTTCAGGTAAGAGGCATAGGATTCCCGGCCATACCGGCCCATCTGATCGTTAAGCAGCGGGGCATATTCGTATTCGGGCAAAAAATCCCGCTTGGCCTCCGAGAACAGATAACCCTGCACATAACGCGCGCCTGCAGCCATGGCATTCTTCAGATCGAGAACATTCTCCACCCCCTCCACCAAGAGAGAGCCGCCCATCTGCTCGGCGATAATGGAGAAGGAACGGAGAAGGGCCCGGTAGCCGTCGTGGGTGACGCTTTTGCGGAGGATCTTCAGATCCATCTTGATTATATCCGGGCGGAACATGGCGATCCGGTCCAGACTGGAGAAGCCGCTGCCCACATCATCCACCGCAAGCAGGCAGCCGTGCTGCCGGTAGATATCCACGATCTCCAGAAGCTCCTTCAGCTTTCCCGAAAAGGATTCCTCGGTGATCTCCACCACCACCCGGTGGTAGGGCAGGCCATGCTCCTTAAGCATCTCCAGGGTGGGCAGCTTGCCGGTTTCCCGGTAAGCGCGGTAAATCCAGCCGGGCTTCAGATTCACGAACAAAAGACCGGCATATTCCTCTTGGACCGCTTTCTCAAATGCCATCCCCCGGAGTCTCCGGTCCGTGGCAATCTGCATCGGCTCCGGAACGGCCGGATCATGAAAGAAAGCCCCCAGACTGCGCACTTCCCCGCCGATGATTTCCCGGCCCAAGGACTCATGACCAATGACGGACATGCTTTGCAGGGAGACAATGGGCTGAAAGAAGGGGCAAATCTGCCCGGAAGGCAGGTATGTATTCTGGCTGTCGATCATTTGGAGTCCGCCCTTTCCTTCTTCTACCTGTTATGCGCTCGCTCACCGATTTCTTTTCATGATTGTACCAGCAGGCCTCACTGGTATGCAAGCTTCTCATACCTTCAATGTCACATTCATGTCAGATATAAATAAATAAAAAAAATATTGGCGTTCGACATGATCCTACATCATTTTAACACAGCTTGCGTTATAATGAAATATTGTAAACGAACGAGCAGGACTAATTGCCTATAATTAGAACAGCTGCACATTCTTCTTATTTCAGGCCAGATTTGGCAGGCGGTGATGTGTATGAACAGACATGGAAAATGGTATGCAGCCGGCTTTACTGTGGTTTCCATTCTGCTCTCCCTCCAGCTGGAATTTTCCGTTTGGGACTTCCGCTACTCCCATCTTGTGATGGCGGGATTGAGTCTGACCGTCATCTGGCTCTTCGGCATCGGCTATGACCGGGCCATGAATCTGGCGGTCCGGGACGATCTGACCCGGGCGTACAACCGGAGGTTTCTTAACCATTCCATTCCCACCCTTTTGAACAAGGCTGCCAAAAAGGGGGAAATCCTGACGCTGACCATTCTGGACTGCGATGACTTCAAAAAAATCAATGACGAAAACGGGCATCATACCGGCGACACCGTGCTTCAGGGTATTGCCAAGCTGATCATCAAGCATACCCGGAACGAGGATCTTCTGGTGCGCCTGGGCGGAGATGAATTCGTGCTGGTGACCCGGCATTCCACTTACGGCTCCACCTTGACGGTGATCGAACGGCTCCGTCAGGAGCTGGATATTCTGGCCAAAGAGATGAACCTGACCCTGTCCGTTTCAGCCGGTACGGCGGTGTTCCCCGATGACGGGCACCGGCTGGAGGACTTGATCCGAATGGCCGACTTCCGGATGTACCAGTCCAAGCTGATGCGCAAGGAGGCTTCGGCCTATGCCGCATTGGGATTGTCGGTGGATGAGGAGCAGCATATGAAGCAGGCTTAGCTTTATTTGGACAAGCCCGGCCTTCCGGACGGATCAATTCCGTTCCGGAAGGCCATTTTTGCTGTGCCGGTCAATGATACAAGCCTGACAGGTGTGCGCCTGACCCGGAGAGAAGCTTGGATAGAAGCACAATCTGCCCCGTATGGTAGCCGTAATGGGCCGGTATCCGGATCAGCAGCGTACGGATCAGACGCCTGTCTCCCGCTTCCTCCTCCGCCGGCGCCCCCGGCTTCATCCGCTGCCAATCCTCCTCTTGATAGGGCACGAATACCTCCCGGAACAGGTCCGCCTCTGTAAGAGTTCCCAGAACCCCGGAGGATTCCTGCCTCACCTTCTTAAGCAGATTCAGCACCTCCTCCCGCGTAAGCCCCCCTGCTGTGGTGAACTCCTGCGAGCGTTGCCGGATTAGAGGTCTGTCGCCCACCGCCGTGACAAAATGCTGGTATTCATTGCCCGCCAGATGCAGGCAATAGTTGCCGGGACTGTTCAGATCCGGTCCCGGCTTGGCCCAAAGCTTTTCCTCCGGCAGCAGCTTCAGGCTTTTTTCGATCAGCTCCAGTTGGTTGTTCATGTAGGTCAATGCATCTTGGACAAGGTCATGCATGGCAACCGCTCCTTTGGATGAATATCGCCTTCTTATAAAAAAAGCCCCGCCGCCTCGACCCTTCAGTGAAGGATAGAAGCAAAACGAGGCTTTGTGGCACTGCTTATTTTTTGAAGATCCCGAAGGGTTTGCCTATCGGCAGGAAGGTCCGGCCAAAATGGTTGCTCAGCACATTGGCGCCGCAGCCGTACAAGGACATCAGCGCGATCAAGAACTCGGATACCGCGGCCACATCATGGAAGAAACCCTCGGCAATGCCCAATGTGGAGAGGGACAGCCCGATGAACAGGAAGTCGATCAGCACGAAGATAATGAACAGCACCTTGTTGGTTTCCATGGCCCCGATGGTCATGAACAGGGTAAAGATCAGATAACCCACAAACGCGGCACCCAGCTGGTGGGTATCCACAGAACCTGCAAGCTTCTCGCCGAAAACGCCCATATTAATCATCCACGTCGAGGCTACACCCAGCCAGAAAAAGCCGTAAGCGGCGAAGGCCGTGGTTCCGAAGGTATTGCCATGTTTGGAATCCTGCACAGCGGCGAACAGCTGGGCGAAGGCTCCCAGGAAAATAGCCCAGGGAATCACATCCGAAAGGCCGTGGGTCCATTCCAGCTTTTGGGTGGATGCCACCAGTGTTACGATGGCCAAGCCGAATAACCCGATTGCCGACGGGTCGGCGGTGGTAATTTTGACGTGCTGAGAGCTGTTCATAGTCTTGCTTTTCCTCCTACGCGCTTCATAGTAATGGTCCTCGACACCGATGTAAGAATCCGTCCGTAATTGTCGGGTCACAAGGATTTTAACGGATTCCGGCCCAAAAGACAATTGAAATTTCCTGAAATTTGGACTTTACAAGTTGACCCAAGGTTGATAATATTAATTACTATCAAGTCCCTGTAACATGGTTTGTGAAGTTACAATTTCATAATAGCAACGATATTCCTTCACCGGAATACTTCTTATCAAGAGTGGCTGAGGGTAAGGCCCTATGAAGCCCGGCAACCGGTCCATCCGTCAACGGACGACAAGACTGAATGAACGCATCCTTTATTTGCTGCGTTCCTATCGCTTGTTTCCTCCGGCGGACAGACGTCTTGGTGCCAATTCCTTCGGAAATCCATCGGGTTTCCGGCAGATGAGAGGGGAATGAATCGTTTTTAGCGAAACTGCTGACGAGCCACCCTTTTTCTCTGCGAAAAAGGGTTTTTTATTTTTCCGAGAAAAGGTGGCATGGCAGGACTATGATTCGCTTGAACGAGATTACGAAGACCTATACCGTCGGCAAAAAAGCGGTGCCCGCCCTGCACGGCATCTCTCTCACCGTCGCGCAAGGCGAAATCTTCGGCGTCATCGGCCATTCCGGTGCCGGCAAAAGCACCCTGATCCGCTGCATCAATCTTCTGGAGCGCCCTACCAAGGGGCAGGTCCATGTGGATGGAGTGGAGCTGTCGGCGCTGTCCGATAAGCAGCTGCAGGAGGAACGGCGGAAGATTGGCATGATCTTCCAGCACTTCAATCTGCTGTCCTCGGCGACGGTGGCCAAGAATGTGGCCTTCCCGTTGGAGCTGGCGGGAGTGCCCAAGGAAGCCATTGGCCAGCGGGTGAAGGAGCTTCTGGAGCTGGTGGGCTTGGAGGAGCATGCATCCAAGTATCCGGCCCAGCTGTCCGGCGGCCAGAAGCAGCGGGTGGGTATTGCCCGGGCTTTGGCCAATAATCCCAAGGTGCTCCTGTGTGATGAAGCGACCTCCGCTTTGGACCCGCAGACCACCAATTCCATCCTGGCTCTCCTGTCCGACATCAACAGGAAGCTGGGGCTGACCATCATGCTGATTACCCACGAGATGCATGTGATCCGCACCATCTGCGACAAGGTGGCGGTCATCGACGGGGGACGTATTGTGGAGGAAGGTCCGGTAACGGAAGTGTTCCTGAAGCCACAGCATGCCACCACCCGGGAATTCGTCGAGCAGGTTTCCGACAGCCAGGAGCTGAAGGAAGCCATCCGCCACGGCAAGGCCTCCGGCCAGCACCGGATCGTACGCATTACGTACCTCGGTGAAACCACCTACGAGCCTGTGCTGTATGAAGTGACCCAGCAGACGGGTACACCCTTCGCCATCCTGCAGGGGACTATCTCCCGGATGAAGGATACGCCTTACGGCCAGCTGACCGTTCAATTCGGCGGATCGGAAGCGGATGTGGCGCGGACGCTGGACAGCCTGAAGGATCGCGGATTTGATGTGGAGGTGCTCTAGTATGCTGGAATGGTTTAAGAATGTGGACCCGCAGGAAATCTGGCAGGCCAGCCAGGATACGCTGACCATGCTGGGTATGTCGGCCCTGTTCACGGTTTTGCTGGGTCTGCCGTTGGGCATTCTGCTGTTTATGACTTCCCGGGGACAGATTTTGCAGAACCGGTTTGTATATCTGATTTTATCCATTGTGGTGAATGTGCTGCGTTCCATCCCGTTCGTCATTCTGATGATTCTGGTAATGCCCTTCACGAAAATGCTGGTGGGCACGACCATTGAAGTAAAAGGCTCCATCCCGCCGCTGGTCATCGCCGCCGCCCCGTTCTTCGCCCGTCTGGTGGAAACCACCCTCCGGGAGGTGGACAAAGGTGTGGTGGAAGCCGCCAAGGCAATGGGCGCATCCAGCTGGCAGATCATCCGCAAGGTGCTGCTGCCCGAGTCCTTGCCCGGTCTGGTGGCCGGCATCACCATCACCACCGTAACCCTGGTATCGTATACGGCCATGTCGGGGATTATCGGGGGCGGCGGTCTGGGTGACCTGGCCATCCGCTACGGCTACCAGCGCTTTATGCCGGACGTGATGGTAGTGACGGTGGTCATTCTGATTCTTCTTGTCATTGTGCTGCAAACCCTGGGCGACCGTCTGGTCATCCGGTTCAGCCGCAAATAAATAAGGAGCCTGTCCGGCGAATCTGCGCAGAGCGCATGGAGAAAATATATCGGGACGTTCCAGCCGGATGGCTGTGTCCCTTAGAAATTCTCCTGCGCCGCTGCGCAGACCGCAGGATTGACCCATATATGGGCCTTTTGCTACCAAGAAGCCCACTATTCCCATCATAATACTTATATTCTTGAGGAGGGTTTTATCTGATGAAGAAACAATGGCTTGTTGTTCTGTCTCTGGTTTTTGCACTTACCTTTGTTCTGTCCGCCTGCGGTGAAAAGAAGGATTCCGCCGCTTCTCCCGCTGCCAGCACGGCTGCCGGCGCTTCTACCGCTGCTACTGCAAGTCCTTCCACCAGCCCGTCCACCGCTCCCGTTACCCTGAAAATCGGCGCCAGCGCCGTGCCCCACGCCGAGCTGCTGGAGCATGTGAAGCCTGCGTTGGCCAAGGAAGGCGTGAACCTGGAAATCAAGGTTTTCACTGACTACGTCCTGCCCAACACCCAAGTGGCTGAAAAGCAATTGGACGCCAACTTCTTCCAACACGTTCCTTACCTGGAGCAGCAAAACAAGGACCGCAACCTGAAGCTGGTGAAGGTAGCCGGCATTCACATCGAGCCCTTCGGCGTGTACTCCTCCAAGATCAAGAAGCTGGATGAGCTGAAGGACGGCGCCAAGGTTGCCATCCCCAATGACCCCTCCAATGCCGGCCGCGCTTTGGCCCTGCTGGAAAAAGCCGGTCTGATCAAGCTGAAGGACGGCGTCGGCATCAACGGCACCGTGAAGGACATCGCCGAAAACAAGAAGAACCTGAAGATCACTGAACAAGAAGCGGCAATGCTGCCCCGTGTATTGGGTGAGGTGGACATAGCAACCATCAACACCAACTATGCGCTGGAAGCCAAGCTGGTACCGACCAAGGATGCTCTGTTCATCGAGCAATCCGACTCCCCGTATGTGAACATTCTCGTTGCCCGCGAGGACAACAAGGACTCCGAGCCCTTGAAGAAGCTGGTGAAGGCTCTTCAAACCGAAGACGTGAAGAAGTTCATCGCCGAGAAGTACCAAGGCGCCGTTGTCCCTGCGTTCTAAGTTGGTTGCTGTATTCGCCGTCGCCCTCGGGCGGCGGTTTTTTGTTTGGAGCGGGGGCCCGCTCCGTTCTCAGCTACTGATAGACAGAGTCCCCTCCTGCTTTCTCCTGTTTCATGGACACACCCCCTGCCTGCTCCCTAACGCCCCCCACAAGCCTTACGAACAGAGCTCCGACCTCCCCTGTGCCCGTACGCCTATGGTATAATCCTGCTCCATCCCCCTCTACAGCCCTTGCATGCCCACGAACATAATTCTAGCCCCAGTCCCTTCTACGCTCCCTGCATATCTTACGGACATTCTGCTGCTCTTCTCTTTCCGTATAACTTACGGACAGAGAAGACACTATTTGGCTAAAAAACGGTCACTTTCAGTTCTTGCGGACTGGGGAGCCGTTATTTGTGCAAAATGCAGGTCTGGGAGAGCTCAAAGGGTAGAATAGCGGAACGTGTGTCCTTTAAAATCAAAAACATGCTGGGAATGGTGGAATAAGGGCCTCTGGGTCCGTTGGACCATACTGTAAATGGCAGGGCGGCTGATTAGGTCGGAGGAGGAAATTGGAGAGGGTTGGAGAGAATTGGAGGGGCGAGGAACCTTCACACATGTCAGTTTTTCTTAAGAAACGGACGTCCTCCGCACCACGTATACTGTACCAACTGTAAAAAGCACGGTTACCGATTATGGGACGCTATGCGGAGGGCACAGAGCTAATACGCAGAAAGGAGGCGACTAGTCATGCATATTCTGACGTATTCCTTGTGCGACGGCGGGGGGAGCTCCGACGGATTTTACCGGAGGATGGCGGAGCTGACCGACGCCTTCCTTATATATATGGAGGAAAAGCTGCTGCCGCATGCGGAGAGGCTGCGCCAGCTGGCGGAACGGACCGGGGCGGAGCAGCCCCGGTCCGTGGAGGAATACGCCTTCGACCTGCTGGCGGCGGGGGTGCTGTGGCGCGTGTACGGCACTCACGCGCTGGGGTTGACTCACGCCAGAGGCAGGCTGCTGCGCCGGCTGGCGGGAGTGCGCACGGCATCGCCGCGGCTGAAGCCCGCGGCGGACCGATTGCGCGCCACCTGGGGCAGCAGGTGGCTGCTGGAGCAAGGAGGCCCCGCTCCGCAGGGGACCTCCCCGGCAGTGCCCGCTTCTCCCACTCCCGCCCAGTGGGAGAAGCTGCTGCTGTGGCTGGAGGCATCCGGCGACTTCAGCCAGGAGGCGGGCCGGCTACGTCTGGCGGCCGGCTGCCTCACCAAGGCGGCGCCGGGGGCCTTCCGCGCCGCAGCGGAAGCGGCGGTGGAGGCCGCCGCTTGGTTAACCCACGCGGGTGCCCGGCTGCTGGGCGGGTATACCCGCCAGGTGGCCGCCTTCCGCGCCGGACTGACGGAGCGCTCCGCCCGCCGGGAGGACGCCATTCTGCGCAACCGCAGCGAGGTAGAATATCACCTCAACTGGCTCGGTGCAGAACTGATGAACCGCGCCTACCGCGGCGCATTTGAAGCCGCCGGGAAACGGGCGGTGCTTCTGCCCGTTTGCCTCCGTGCCCATACGGGTACGGCTTGTGCGGCAGTACGCAGCGGCCAAGGCCATACCTGCCTGCGCTGCGACCCCAGCTGCCGGGTTGCCTCCGTTATGGAGCTGGAAGCAGCCGAAGGCGTTGAGGTGATTCTCATCTCCCACGAAAGCGACGCCTTCTCCCGCACCCTCATCAGCCGCCTGCTGCGGGAGAATACGTCGATTGTGGGAGTCGCCTGTACCCTCAACCTGGTATCGGGCGGACTCCGCGCCAAAGCAGCCGGGCTCGCCGCCCAATGTGTGATTCTGGATTATTGCGGCTGCGGGCAGCACTGGGACGACGGCGGCGGGTTCCCGACGGATCTGAGCCTGCACCGGCTCCAGTCGATTCTACGGTCCGATCCCTCCTCTCCAACTCCCCGTCCAGAATAGTTCATCATGCAGCAGCCTAGGGTCTGTCTTCAAACCCGCTTGAGGGCATCTTTTACCGCCTTTTCATCCCTTGCTGCGTTACTTTCGCTTGACGTACCCCCGGTACGCCTTCACAAAAGTGCCTTGCCTGGAATGAAAATTCGCCAAATCTGCTCCCCTCGGAGTTTGAAGACAGACCCTACTGTCCCACCGAACACCCTCCAGCGGGTTCAGCCCGTTTCTGTCGGCCAGCCTCCATGCCTCCTCCCCCATCAGTCATCCATGGGCTTAGAGCGGTTATTCCGGATAACGGAACCGCATTTCCTTTACTCCAGCCCCTTCGGAAGCTGAATTTGATTCTCCCGGTACAGCTCCCCGGTCTTCCGGGGTACCTGCGGTACAGTGATGGCCATGGGACCGTCGTCGGTCTCAACAGTGGCCGTCACCCACATCCCCTTCGTCTCCAGCCGGACGGCGGGCAGCGCCTTCTCCTCGCCCAGGGAGAAAACAAAGACCCATACCGCCTTCTCCAGAGTATGGAAGTCAAAATCCCGCTCCCCGCCCGATGCAATCACATAATCCAGGCACATTCCATTGGCTGCGCGCTCCACCTGAACGAAGAGCGGCCCATACGAAGCGCTGTCCAGCACCGCTTCCACCTGCAGAGCAGTGTCCCCAACCTTCGCTTCAAGACGCATTCCGTCCTGAGCCACCGGCACATCCAGCCCTGCTGCGTCTCCTCCCAGCAGCAGACGAACACGCAAATCCTTCGCCCTGAACAGGCCGTTAATGATATCCAGGTCCTGATGCCAGGCACCATTGTCCGTCGCCAGGTTGAAGCTGAACAACACCTGCTGGCGGAACTGCACGCCGCTAAAAATCGCCGAACAGAAATCCTTGCCGTCCTTCAAAAATTGCAGTTGAACCGACACCGTTTTCCCCTCTCCGGCAGCCACATACCCCAGCAAATTACGGCGCTGGTTCCACATGCTGCCCATGCTGTAGCTGCCGAGAGTCAGCTTCCCGTTCTGGTACGTGGTGGCGTAATTCTGGTAGCCGGTCTCCTTCTCCTGCAGTGTAGGCTCCGTAAAATATCGCTCCTCGGGCGAGCTGAACAGGTATCGGTACTTTTCGGGGCAACGAATACCTGCCGGATCATCCTTCAGCGCATTGGCCAGGAACGCTTTTTCACTGGGCCGCAGCATGGTGCCGTAAGTTCGGCTATGTGGCCCCCCCCATGCCCCCGTCGCCGGGTGATAGTGCCGGGCCACCATATGCCAGGCCAGGTCCAGCAGCCGTTCTGCCACCGCCACGGCCTCCGCCGATTCCGACTGCGTATAAATGTCGTGCAGCTCCTCAATGGCAATGGGCGTATAACAAGGGCTGTTATATTCCGAAAACGTGCCGATATCCGCCGTATACGCATAAAACGTCTGAAGACGCCGGATACCGTAGCCCCTCAGCTCCTCATTTTCCAGCAGCTCGCCGCCAAGCAGCGTTACCAGCGCGCCCATAATGGCAATGTTCGTATAATGGGGTCCGACATTGCGGATCACAATGGCCTGACAGGCATGATATACCGCATCCCAGAGCCGGGCCACTAGGGACTGCGGCAATAGGGGCGCATAATGCTTGGCAATCAGCAGCAGCTTCTTGCCGTGGAAATCCGCCATATTCCAATCGGGGCGATCCATCTTGTCCAGCGGCTCCTCATAAAAATACGGCCAAATCCCATAGGTTGCCCGCGTGGGGTCCTGATCCTGACAGGCTACAACAGCCTCCAGAATGTCCGCCGCCCGCTGCACATAATCCTTTCCGCCCGCCTGCAGAAGCTCGTAAGCGTAGCAGGTCGAAGGATACAGAGCGTGTACAACAGGATGGGTGTCCGGCTTCAGCGCCGTATGATAGGTTGCGGTCAGCGGCGTCCGGACCAGCTTGACCAAAGCGTCATAGTTTGCTTCCGTAGTCTGAAGCTTCGCCAGCAGTTCGGCATGATGCATCATTGATCTTCTCCCTCTTGAAGCTGTATTCTCCCGAAGCAAGCTCCCTGGTCATCCCTTCATACACAAATGTTGCGAATACTCCCTCCGGAAGAATAATCCTGATCGTCTCCGGATCCCACGAAATTTCCAGCCGGCCGTAAGGGGTTTGATGCCAGGCGCGGAATTCCTGCACATCCGCGGGAATGTAGGGGGCAAGCCGGAAGCGCTTGAATCCCGGATGGCAATCGTCAATGCGGAAGCCCGCAAGCGCCTTATAGTACCAGGCGCCGATTTCCGAAAACATATGATGGTTCATGGATGAGCCTCCGTACCAATTTTCCCCGAGAGTTCCCGCACACAAGTCCGTCATGTAGCCCCAGCCCGGAAAATCCCTCCGGGAGGCAATCTTATAGGCAAGCTCAACATGCCCGTGGTCGGTAAGGACGTCCAAAAGCATTTTGGCGCAAAATATCCCCCCCATAATGTGGCAATCCGCATTGTCTACTGTTCTGATCAGGTGATTCAGGGTTTGCGGCACATCCTCGGCAAGGCCAAAATAAAGCAGCATGGCATAAAAAAGCTGACTGTCCGTCTGCAAGCCCCCATATTCCCGCAAGAACGCAGCCTTAATCTCCCCCGCCAGCCCGGAGGCCTGCCGCTGATTTTCCTCCTTATGCAGAATCGTGGAGATTCTCGCGAATAAATCGGCCATGTAAAAGGAATAGGCCGTCAGCAATGCTGCTGTGGGACATTCGGGCGCGCCGGCAGGAGCAGACCAGTCCCCAAGACCAATCCGGCAAATGTCATGGTCGAGAATGGACCGGAGATACCCGAGATACTTCTCCATCGGCTCATAATACCTTTGGAGATAAGCGGTCTGGCCCGTGTAGCGGTACAGCTGCCAGGGGATGACGAACAGAGCGGCATCCCAGGCCGGTCCGCACAGCATGTGGTCATATCCCCAGCTGCTGGTGGGGGCAATACAGGGAATACGCCCGTTTGGGCGCTGGCAGTCGGCAAGATCATCCAGCCACTTCATATAAGCGTTCTGCATCGCAAAATTAAACAGCGCCTGCTCGCAGGACAGATGGGCGTCTCCGGTCCATCCGTTTTTTTCCCGGTGCGGACAGTCGGTGGGGATGTGGTGAAAATTGGTTAAGGTGGAACGGCGCACAGCCTCCTGAATTTTGGTAATATGGGGATTGTCGCATTCCAGCCCCCCGACGTCGGCCAAATCGGTATGGAAGCAGCGGGCCACTACCTCGATGGTTTCATAATCCCCATAGACTCGCGCATAACGGAACCCGTTGTAGCTGAATTCGCTGTGCCATACCTCGGTTCCCTGACCTGACAGAATGTACTCGTCACACTGAAACCGTTCGTCATACACATGCTGCCTGTATCTTTCCAGGTCCGGGGTTCCCGTGGCCCGCAGCAGCTCGAAATATTGAATCGCCACCTTGCTTCCTTTTTTGCCTGTTACCCTGATCTCCACATTTCCCGACAGGTTGACGCCAAAATCATAGATAACCGGCAATGGACCGGGGATAATCGCAACCGGCTCGATGACGCTTCTCACTCTTATGGGCGGGATCCGCTGCTCCTCCATCACACCGCCGGGAGCAGGGGCAATGGAAGCCTGCTCCCATCCTTCGATCCGGTATCCCCCGTCGAAGGTTTCCCCGCACCGCAGGGAATTGAACACGGTACCGCTTCGGGCGCATTCCCAGCTTGCATCGGAGAAGAGGAATAATTCCCCGTCGATGTATAGCTCTGCAATCATCTTGGGCTGGGCCCGCCAAACCGCATGTTCAAACTGCCAGGCGGAGGCCTGCATTTCGTTATACCAGCCGTTTCCCAATGTAATCTCGATAGAATTGGCGCCTTCGGTCAAGTACCCGCTTAGATCGCAGATATTATACAAAACCCGTTTATCATAAGCGGTAAAAGCAGGCTGCATAATCTCGTCGCCTACACGCCGTCCGTTAATGGCCATCACATAGAAGCCAAGTCCGCATATGCGGACTTGAGCGGCTTTTACGCCGCTTGGCAAATGGAATCTCCTTCTGAATACCGGCGCAGCATGGCCGGGGCATCCGGCGAAGGTGATCCATTGGGCTTTCCACTCGGGCTTGAATTTCATTCCTTCACATTCTCTCATGGATTTTGTTTGCCTAGCGCTTGTTCCCGGTATTCCGAAGGGGTAAGGACCGTCAGCTTTTTGAAAATCCGGATAAAGGTGTTCACGTTGCTGTAGCCCACCGCCTCGGCGATATCCCTTATCTTCGCGTCGGTTTCCACCAGCAGCCGTCTGGCCTGGATCATCCGCAAATTCATCAGGTAATCGATAAAATTGCTTTCCGTTTGCTCCTTAAACAGCTTGCTTAAATGGGATACGCTCACATGGAATTCATCCGCCAGCATGTTCAGGGACAGATCGGCTCTGCTGAAATTGGCATGGATATAGTCCAACACCTTGACCACCAGATCATTTTTCTCCCGGCTGCTTCGTTTGTGCCGAATCTGCTCCATGCACTCCCGCAGCGCGGACAGGATAAAGCCCTTCATATCCTCCAGATTGTCGTGCTGGTTCAAGGAATCCCGCATCTCCTGGGGCAGGCGGAACTGCTCCGGCTCAATCCCCGCCTCTCCCGCCACTACGGCGGCCTTCATGAGACATTGCAGACTCATCTGCCGAATCAATTCGGGAGGCACGCCATATTGAGTAAAGGCAAGAAACCAGCGGTCTATCTGCGTCTTCAGCTTGTCCCCGTCCAGCAGCTTCAGGGAATCCATTATGCCGTCCGTCATCATCACCAGCCGGTAGAATGGGGCCGATTCCTCACCTTGCACATCATCCTGGGTAATCACCGTATTCGTCCCCAGAATCAGCCGGTAGGCTAGCACATTGCAGGCCTGCTTGAAGGATAAATGAATCTCCCCCGGCGTTTCCGCCAGTCCGCCTACACCGATGGTCACAGTACGCTTAAAGTTTTCCGCCACATAATTTTTGATCAATTCCGCCACCACTCCGGCCCGCAGCTCGTCCTCCCCGTCGCCGTCCTGGAAGCTCATGAGAATGGCGCACCGGCCGTTTTCCAGCTCGATGGCCACCCCTTTGCCCTCCGCCTGGATCAGCTCCTCGGCCACATTGCACAGGGCGTAATTGTACAGGTGGATATCCCGGGGCGTGAGCGGCTCAGAACGCTGGTCAAATTCCGCCGCCAGCACCACAAAGCGGTTCATATCCAGCTCCATTCCCAGCATGTCCATATACTGTCTGGTGTTGGAGATATTGATTTTATAATCGCTCAACAGCTCCATTACCAGCTGCCACTTCAGAATCGGCTTGGTGTCACGGACCTGTTGCTGAAGCTGCTCGCTCTTCACCAGAATATCCTCGAACCGGGATTCCAGCAGCTTCAGGCCATCCCCTCCGGCATCCCCGGCAGGGTGGGGAGCCAACGCATTCAGCTTGGCCGTGATGGTCTCCATAAACCGGTCCAGCGGCTTGAAGGTCCATCTGCCTACAGCAAAAGCCAGCACCGCTGCCAGAAGGAGGATCAGAGCCGACAAAACGGTGAGCGAATTGCGAATCACAATCAGGGGTTTGTTCAGCTCGATCTCCGAAACGACCCGCACAATTCTCCAGCCCGTATACGGATTCACCTTGTAAAAAACAGTGGAGGCCTTATTATTCACTGTGGCCTTGAAGTAACCCGACCTCTTGTCCATCGCCGCCATCTCCGCCACGAAGGGGGTGGAGCTCCAGCTTTCACCCAGCGAGGATTCATCGGGATGAATCACCACCACACCATCCTTGTCCAGCACCAGGCTTACTCCCTGGGCATCCTGCTCATGGTGAATCAGAGGCAATAAAAGCTCCGCCTTCAAATTGAAGGCCACTGCACCCTTGCGGTAGCCGGAGGAATGAATCATCGGATAGGTCCGGACGAATGTCACCACATTGCGGTAAATGGGAAAGTTGGAGTTCCGAAGCAGCACCTTGCGGCTGCCCAGCCAGTCGGAATAACCGTCGAATTGGCTGAACCGGCCGATCCAGGAATAATCCCTCACCCGCAGCTCCTCCGTGAGAATATCCCCGGACACCAGCCGGTCCTGGGAGTAGGAGTACATGTCCACAGAGAACAGATATTCGTCGCTGTGGATGAGCCTGTCGATATGATTGCCGACGCGGTAATCATTATCTGTCCGCTCTCCCTGCGGCAGATCGTCATCAAAGAACTTTCTTACCTCTTCATACTGGATCAATTGGAGGGCTTCATTATCCACATTCTTCAGCACCAGCTCCAGCTTCTGCTCCATATGCTCCAGCAGCTCCACATTGGTGCGGATCAGCCGGTCCTTCAGGTCATCAGTAAAGATCAGATAAAACAGCACCGCCGATACGGTTATGATCAGGAACAGAAACATGATCAGGCCTGTGATCACTTTTTTCATCCACCGGTTCTCTGCACTGCTTACGCTTCTGTTCATGCCTCTGTTCCCTTCATGTGCGTAATTGGCGGTGACTGTACATTATTTGAAGCTGGCTTTATTCGCTTCATACCATTCCTGGGCCATCGCTTCCACCTTCTCGCCGCCCAGGCGCTTCCATTCCTTGCGGATTTCCTCCAGACCCCAGGCTGCCGTATATTGGCTGCCCTGCATGGCCACCTTGGCGCGTACCCCTTCAATAAAGGGCTTGAGGGCAGCCTGTATATCGTTCAGCTCCGTGAGGTTGGGCTGATAGGGAATATCCCGGCGGAAGGCATTCTTGGTGGCCGTCTCCAGCCCCTTCTTGCTCAGCGCAGCCAGCCGTTGGGAGGTCTCATCCGGCGCAGCCTTCACCAGCAGATCGGCAGGAGAGAACTTTACATTCCTCAGAAACCCGTATTCCCCGGCATAGGCTACTTCCTTCTTGTACTTATCCGCATCCAACTGCTGGGCCACTCCGTTCACATTCTTGTAGTGGACCCCTTCCGTACCATTAACCAAGGTCATCCAGCCTTTGTCCACTAGCCAGTCCAGATACTCTACAGCCGCCTTGGGATTCTGCATTTCCTTATTGAACGCTACAAAAATGAAGGGCGCAGTCTCTTGGTACAGTCCAAACTTGCCGTTTTTGGTGGAAACCGGCTCCAGCGGCACAGGGTTGGCGCCGGGCACATTTTTCCACATATCCCGGATATGGACCTCCATGGCGCCACTTCCCCAGCTGGCTACATAGATGCCTGCTTTGCCAGTGGTCCAGAGCTGGTTGGCCCGCTGGAAGTTCTTGTCCGTGAGATATTCCTTGTCCACCAGCCCGGCCTCATACATTTGCTTCTCCAGAGCCAGCGTATCGCCGAAGCGGTCGAGGGTGGCACCGTACTTCATTTTGCCGCTCTCCAGGTACCATTGGCTGTTGATAGCCGCGTTCATGGCGGAGTAGGCGTCAAAGGTGGTACTGCCCACCAGAGGGATTGTATCAGCTTTGCCGTTGCCGTCCGGATCCTGATCCTTGAAGGCCTTGGCTACCGTAATCAATTCATCCATAGTGGTTGGCGTTTTCAGGCCCAGCTTATCCAGCCAATCCTGCCTGATCCACATCCCGTGGTTGGCGATGGAATCCAGGGTCCGTTCGGTGGCGACGGCGTACATCTTGCCCTCGAAGGTCAGGTACGGCTTCAGCTCGGGATGCTCCTGCAAATATTTTTTATAGGAGGTGCTGTATTTCTCAATATATTGGTCCACTGGCTGAATGGCTCCCTGGGTAATCAGCTTGCCGATATAGTTCCGGTCATACTCCCAGATCAGATCCGGCGCCTGCTTGGAGGCAATCAGCACGTTCAGCTTGTCCTGAGCCTGGTTGCGGGGAACGGGAACCACCTTCACGTCAATGCCGGACTGCTCCCGGATCCATTTGACCCAACGGTTGTTTTCGTAGGTGCCTTCGTCGCTGGAAACCGAGCCTCTGTCGAACATGGAGAAGCTGACGGCCTTGGGCAGGCTGGCATACGGATCAGCCGCCGCTGTTCCCACAGCCGATGCCTCCGGCGACGGAGCTGCCTCCCCTGTCCCCTTGTCAGAGCATCCCGCCAATACCGCTCCGGCCAGCACGCATAAGGCAGCTGCTGAAGCAACCCGCTTTTTGTTTTGTCTGGTTTTCATGTGTAGACCTCCTGATTTCATTATAATATATCAAGACTGCGCAAACAGCCTGCGATATCAGCCTTTGACAGAGCCTAACAGGACTCCCTTCACAAAGTGCTTTTGCAGCAGCGGGTACACGCACAAGATCGGCATGATGGAGAACACGATGGAGGCCGCCCGCACCCCCTCCGGGGTAATCATCCGCTCCGTGACTCCCTCGCCACTCCTCAGCATCTCTGGGCTGACCAGGTCGATCATCTGGTACAGCTTGACCATCAGGGACATCTTGTCGGTGCTGCGGATGTAAATCAGCACATTCATGTAGGAGTTCCACCAGCCCACCGCATAAAACAAGGTCAGCGCCGCAATTACCGGCATGGACAGCGGGAGAATAATCCGGAACAGCACCACCCATTCGTTGGCCCCATCCATGGCCGCCGATTCCTCTACCTCCGCAGGCAGCCCCTCGAAGAAGGATTTCATGACGAACATGTTGTAGACGCTGACCAGGGCAGGCAGCCAGATGGCCCAATAGGTATTGACCAGCCCCAGGCTGTTGATGAGCAGGAAGTGGGGAATCATTCCGCCGCCGAACAGCATGGTGAACAGCACGCCCTGCAGCAGAACGCTTCTGCCCTTCAGCCTGGGCTTGGATAAGGGATACGCGGCCAGAACGGTGAACACCATATTGAGCAAAGTGCCTACAATTGTAATCAGGACCGTGTTCTTCATGGCCACAATCAGTTGTCCGTCGTCGATCAGGTTCCGGTACGTCTCTGTGTTGAAATCTACCGGCCACAGGAACACCTCGCCTGCGGAGATAGCCCTGCTGCCGCTGAAGGAGGTAGCGATAATATTCAGGAACGGAAATACAGTTGCAGCGGCGAATAACGCCAGCACGGTGTTATTAAGCCAGTAGAACAGGCTCGTTTTACTGAAGCCTTTTGTCCTCATGGGACCATCACCCCCTTTTTTGTCCGGGCTACCACAGCCCTCGTTCTCCCATGGCTTTAATCAGCCCGTTGACACTGACCACCAGGATCAGCGCCACCACCGACTGGAACAGGCCAAGCGCCGTGGTGTAGCTATATTGCAGATTCTCGATTCCGCGGGTGTACACATACGTGCTGATGACTTCCGCTACCTGGTTAACGGCTGGGTTCTTCATGGTGAACACCTGCTCGAAGCCCACATCCATCATTTTTCCCACCTGCAGGATCAGCAGAATCGCCGCGGTGCTGCGGATGCCGGGAAGGGTTACATGCCAGATTTGCCGGAGCTTGCTGGCCCCGTCGATCTTGGCGGCTTCATAAAGGGTGGGATCAATCCCTGCCATGGCGGCCATGTAGAGGATGGTGCCGAAGCCCGCCTCCTTCCAGATGCCCGACGCCACAAAGGAGATGGGCCACCAGAAGGAGCTGGCCATAAAGTAGATTGGCTCCATCCCGAAGAGCTTCAGCACCGTGTTGACGATTCCCGTAGAGGGAGACAGCATGGCGATGACAATGGTGCCCAGCACCACCCAGGAAATAAAGTGGGGGATATAAAGCAGGTTCTGCAGCACCCTCTTATAGCCGTTCCCGCGCACCTCATTCAGGAGGACAGCCAGGACAATGGGCACCGGGAAGGCAAACACCAGATTGTACAGATTGAGCAGCAGGGTATTGCGCAGCACAATGTAAAAATCGCTGCTGGAGAACAGCTTCCGGAAGTGCTCCAGTCCGGCCCAACTGCTTCCCCAGATGCCCTCGGTCAGTCGGTAGTTTTTGAAGGCGATGATTTCTCCGAAGAGGGGGGCGTACTTGAACAGCAGAAAATATACGGCCACCGGTACAAGCATCAGATACAAATATTTGTCCCGCAGGATATGCTTTCTCCACCCCTGCCTGGGACGGACTGAGGCCAGGGCAGCTTGTGCAGGCTGCGGGTGCGGGTATGTTCCTTGGGATTGCCGCAAGGGGATCTCTCCTTTCGTATGCTGTTGAATCTGCCCTAACGGTAACACGCGGCAAGAGGAGCCGAAATCGCTACCTTTTGCTCTCGTATCTTTTTTCGCGGGATTCTGATCTTTACTTTTTGTGATGGTTTTTACTTTTTGGGAAATGGGGTGATATACGTCGCTCAAAAATGTAAAAGAAAGGCTCAACAACCGTAAAAAACCGATTGTTGAGCCTTCCAGCGGGGCCGCTAGAGGCCTCTATCCGTCGAAGACGGCGCAGTGACTTTACAGACCAGGGGTCTGGACCAGAAGCAGATCTCCAAAAGCGTCCGGGTCCTTGGACGAACCAATCCCACTCATATACTCCATCCAGCCCCGTCTACCGGAGCCGTCGTTATCATTAATCAGCATAGAGAATCCAAAATCCGCTCCCGGAGCCGCTGTTATTCCGGCCGGCAGCAACGCGTTCCACGGAATCGCCATTTCGTAGGTTGTGGTGCCGCTGTCGTCATCCCGGGTAACCGCAAATTGCGCATTACCAAGGCCTGCCACTCCTGCCGCGGCAGTCCAACGCCACTGGATGACGCTGGCGGTACTCCGGTTCAGCGCCACGCCGAGCTCATTATACCCAAGCACGGGCAATTCCGATTTTCTGCCGGGGTCCAGGGCGAATTGGATGCTATCACCCTTCCACATATCGCTGCCTGTGCCATTTTGCACATGGACATTGTCCTTGACCGCAACAGCCAGGTAGAGCCGCTCCTCATCCCACTGCATATATCCTGTGCCGCTTAGGTCGGAGGCTCCGCCCCACCCGTTCATCTGCGCCTGTGCAGCCTGATCGATGGAGAAGGGAATGGCTGCGGCCCATTCGCCCTGCGCCAGAGTCCCGTCAATGATCGGCGGCTGAGCGGCCTCCGAGGCGGCGAGAAAGCTAATCCGGCGGTCCACAACAGCAGCAGCTCCATTGCTTAGGGTGGTTTTAATCTTCAGCTCATACAGCTTCCCCTCCGGAGCTCCCGGAAACGCAAATGAAACGGTTGCCGAATCATTGGCCGCAATGGTAAACGGCTGTTCTGCGCTGCCCGGCTCCCATGGGGAGGAATCCAGTATTTGCAGTACGCCGGATAGTTCTGTGTCTAAATGATTGCTGACGGCAATATTCACATTCCATTGCTTTCCTGCTGCTGTTTCCGTCAGCTGCGGAAGCACCTGGATATGGTAAGGGTCCTTCACCTCGATGCTCTGGGCAAAATTCCCCTCTACATATACAGGCTCCTCCGACACCGGCACGGTCATCGTTCCATCCGCGGCTGCAGTCAAGCTGCTGCCATTGCCGAACATATCGAAGGAAATGGCGCTGGCGGTCCCGAGATGCAGCAGGAGGCTTTTGGAATCCTTTTTGCTCCACAGCACCAGCACATCCTTGCCGTCCGAACTGCGGTGGAAGCGGTACGCCTGCACCTGGTCCCCCGCAGGATAGGCATCCACGTAATCTGCTCCCGCAAGCTTGCCGGTCAGGGCGCGGTAAGCCGCATAATTGGCCTTGGCGGACCAAGGCACTGCCTCATGATCCCCTCTGACCAGGCCAAAATGTCCCTCAAGACTTGTCTCCGGCTTGTAATCGTTTTTGAAATCATACCAAAAGACCTTCTCCGCAAGCCCGCTGCTTAATGCCAGCGTATACGCCCTGGCGGCATAGGCCCCCGACAGCCGTTCACTTACGCCGCGTGTTATGACCTCACTGGTAGGCCAGCCTATTTCGGTCACCCAGATGGGCTTGGCCGGGCCATAAGGCTGAAACAGCGCGTTAATCGAATGCAGACCGGCGATGAACCCTCCGTCATCCGGGTTAACGGGATAGGTATAGGGGTGGATGGAGACGGCATCCATATAATTGTAGCCGCCGGCCGCCAATACTCTCCCGATCCATTCGGCATCCGCGCCGGAGGTTGTACAGCCAATGACCACGGCATCCGGATTGGCCGTCTTGATGGCGGTGTATGCCGCTTGAAGCACCTTTGCATATGCCTCCGGGGGAAGCCGGTCAGGGTTGCCGCCTCCGATATTCCATTCGTTCCAGATTTCAAAATGATCCACCTTGCCCTTAAAATGCCCGGCCAGCTCCCCGGCGTAATGGGCATAGGCGGCAATTGCCTCATCGGTATGGGGTGCATTGCCCCCGTCATAAAACGGGTTGCCGTAGTCGACAATCAACAAGGGGCTGAGGCCCTTGGACAAGGCCGTATCGACAAACATATCCCAGGAAGCCGGGATGCTGATTTGCCCCTGGACAGTTTCCGCGTTTGCCCAGCGGGCATCCTCCCTCACCCACTTGATGCCCGTCTGCGCGATCAGCGAGAGATAAGTATCCACCAGGCTTGCATCTGTTTTACCCATCAGATGAATGGCTGTGCCGAATATATTGTCTTGTGCGCCTCCCGGCGAAGCGGCCACCCGGCTGAAGGGGAATTGCCCCTCCACGTCGATATTTCCGCTGTCCCCTGTGGCCTGGACCTCAAGAGTATATAAGCCATACGCCGCCGCTACAGATGAAACGTCCACCCCTTGGCTGAACACCGTTCCCGCTGCCACGTTGGCGTCAAAGCTACCGGTTGTGAGCAGGGCGCCGCCGTCATTCTTTACCCGGTAGACCACATGAACAGCCTTGTCCTGAGCCGTGGAGTTTTTCATGATCAAATTCAATAGAGCCGATTCATTGCCGGAAAAAATATTGCCCGTCGGACCGCTAACCTCCATAACCAGATCCTTCTGCTTAAAGGTAATATCATCAAACCAGGCTGTGCCCGTGACATTCCCGTCCAGCCGGACATAGATTCTGATGTACGCGGTGCCAGGCACAAGCTGGGCCACCTCCGCCATATATGCCGTCCAATCCTGGCTGCCTCCCGTTTTTAGCAGCTTCATGTTGTTGCTGTACCAGCCCAGAGAGTTTTTATTGGCGTCGGCCATTAAAATGTTGATGCTTGCCGCCTCCGGCGTAGATACGTTAGCTGTTTTGATCCAGCCGGACAGCTCATAAACCTCGTCCGCTTGGACGGGGATCAGTCCGCTGCCCAGATATTGTCCCGTTGCCGTGCCTGTCATACCGGCGCTCTGGTTTCCGCTGTGCTTCACAGCCGTATCGATAGCTGACCCTGCCTTTGTTCCCCACAAGCCTGATTCGAAGCCGCCATTGGTCAGCAAATTGTTGGATAGCTTCACGGTAATGTCGTCAAACCAGACCGTGCCTGTGACATTTCCGTCCAACCGGACATAGATTCTGATGTAAGCGGTTCCATTTGCAAATGAACTAAATTCCGCCGTATGCTTCGTCCATTCCTGGCTGCCTCCGGTTTTAATCAGCTTCATGGTGTTGTTGTACCAGCCCAAAGCGTTGTTGTTTCCATCCACCATCAGAATGTTTACACTCGCGGCATCCGGGGCAGATATGTCGGCTGTTCTGATCCAGGCGGACAGCTCATACACTTCATCCGCTTGAACAGGGATCAGTCCGCTGCCCAGGTATTGTCCTGTTGCCGTTCCCGTCATGCTGGCGCTCTGATTTCCGCTGTGCTTCACCGCCGAATCAAGGGCCGATCCTGCCTTTGTTCCCCATAACCCGGACTCAAAGCCGCCGTTCGCCAGCAGATTGGTCTCTTCCTGTGCGCTCGCGTGAAAACTTCCGGGGAAAAGGAGACTGATAAGAAATACGATTACCATAAAAGCCGCTGCACCACTTCGCTTACTTCTGGACATTATGAATACCCCTTTCATCATTTTTTTGGCAGCCCCGATAGGCTGCTGCCCTAACGTACCATGCGGCAACCGGATGAGAAATCACTACATTTTGCTCCCGTATATATTTTTGGTGCATGTTTATCTTTATTTTTTGTGATGGTTATTATCTTTTGGCGAGATTTGTGAACAGCCCCTTGGTCCCCCTACATCCCCTAAAACCGCCATATTACCCGTATGGCAGGCATCCATCTTTTGCTATAATGAGAGAAATAGATTGGAGCACGGCTGAGGGAGCACGAATATGGAAGAAATTCAAGGTGATTTGATTACAACCGAAACCCTTCTCGGGGATTTGGAGCAGCTGGGGGTCCGGCCGGGCATGACACTGTTGGCCCACTCCTCCATGAAAGCTCTGGGCGGCTGGGTGGCGGGAGGCCCGGCGGCGGTGGTTTTGGCTTTGGAGGCTGCGCTTGGCCCCTCCGGCACGCTGGTGATGCCCACACATACGGGAGAACTGACCGATCCTGCCGGATGGCGCTGCCCCCCTGTACGGGAAGCCTGGTGGGACCCCATCCGCCGGACAATGCCCGCTTACGACCCGGACCTTTCCCCCACCTACAAAATGGGCGCCATCCCGGAATGCTTTCGCAAGCAAAAGGGTGTCCGCCGAAGCAGCCACCCCCATCTGTCCTTCGCCGCCTGGGGACGCCGTGCTGCAGAGGTGACCGGCAACCACAGCCTGGATTACGGCTTGGGAGAGGACTCCCCTCTTGCCCGCTTGTACGGCTTGGACGGCCATATCCTGCTTCTGGGAGTGGGTCACGGCAACAACACCTCCCTGCACCTGGCGGAAGCCCGCTCCCGGTACCGGGCAAACGCAGTCGTTCACAACAAGGCGCCCATGCTGGTGAATGGAGTCCGCCAGTGGGTGACGTTCCGCGATTTGGATTGGGATTCCTCGGATTTTGAGGCGTTGGGCAGCGATTATGAACGCGCAGGCGGAACAGTCTGCAAAGGCCGGATCGCTCATGCCCAGGCCTTACTTTTGCCCCAACGTCCATTAGTGGATTATGCGGTGGATTGGCTGAATCTGAACCGGTCCGGTCCTGTGGACTAGGCCATGTTTGCTTCTTATTAAACAGAAAGAAGGATTTTTTATGGAAACCGCAAAACGCCCCGCTGAGAAAAGCGTATCTTCACCCCACGCTGTTGTGGGCAATGGAAGAACCGCGCAGGTCATGGCATTGGGCAATGACCGCATAATGAAACGTTTTAGAAGCGGCTTTCCCCAACATGGGATCCGCGCAGAGTTTGCAGCAAGCGATTGGGTGTACCGCCAGGGTCTCTCCGTGCCGCGCGCCTTCCAGCTTCTAGAGGAAGAAGCCGGGCTGTCCATTGTTTTCCAACGCATTCAAGGGCCTACCCTCATGAAACGGATACTTGTGCCTGGTTTCCAAAAACGGGGCGCCCGGCTGCTGGCCTCCCTGCATGCTGAGATTCACCGTATTCCGACTGACGAGACCTCGCCATTCCGCTCTATGAAGGTTGCCCTCACGGATTCTATCCGGCAAGCGCCAGTCTTGACGGAAACGGAAAAGGAGCGAATTATCCGCTATACGGCAGCCTTGCCGGAGGAAAACCGGCTGTGTCACGGGGATTTCCACCCGGATAATGTGCTTCTGGGCACACAGCCTTTTATCATCGACTGGGCCACTGCCGTATCGGGCAGCCCTGCCGGGGATGCCGCAAGAACGGTGCTGATGCTGCAGCATGGAAGCTTACCCGACGGGACCCCCCAATGGATCAACACCGTCATCGGGATGGTCCGCAAACGCCTGACCCGTACGTATCTGGAGCATTACCTGAAGCTTTCCGGCATAAGCCGCAGTGAGCTGGAGCAGTGGATGCTTCCCGTTGCTGCCGCCCGTCTGATCGAATGGCTGCCTGCCCAGGAAAAAACACAGCTGGCCGGACTGGTCCGCACACGCTTGAAAGAGCTGGAGACATCCGGCGGCTGATCAAGCGGTAGATTTGGACAAGCAGAACCTGCCTAACCACCTCGCCACAACCAAAAAAGGCGGCTGGCCCCGGACATCCCTCGCAATGGGAAGCTCCGGCGGTCCAACCGCCCTTTTTTATGTTTCGCCTAATTGACTCCAGCCTTTTCCGACAGCCAATCGAATTGGAAGTCCTCGTCGGCCAAGGGCTCCACCTTAAGCGCCTTGACGTAGCCGTTTCCTTTTTTGGAGAAAAAGTCATGCTGCTTGGTCTGGGTCCGGATGCCGTTCTGGACGATAGCGTTGATCTCCTCCTCCGGAAATGGCGCCTCCAGTCCCATGTTCATCATGGCCTTGTTGGCATTGTAGCGCAGGAAGGTTTTGACCTCCTCCGTCAGCCCCAACGGGTCGTACAGCTCCTCCGTATACCGCTCTTCATTGGCATGGAGCTTGCGCAGCAATTCCAGCAGCTCCGCCTTAGCCGACTCCTGCTCTTCAGCAGGCAGCCCGGCGTAAATCTCCTGGGCCAGCACACCCACATACAACCCGTGGATGCTTTCGTCCCGGAGGATCAGGTCGATGATCTCGCCGCTGGAGGTCATTTTGCCCTGACCCGCCAGGTAGAGGGGGTAGAAGAAGCCGCTGTAGAACAGATAGCTTTCCAGGAGCACCGACGCGCCCATGGCCAAGTAGAGGCCGCGTGCATCCGTGATATTTTTGTAATAGGCCGAAATGGTTTCCGCCTTGTACTGGAGGCATGGATGCTGCTCCACCCATTCGAAGATGGCGTCAATCTCCTCATTGGAGGCCAGCGTGGTGAAAATACTGCTGTAGGACTTGGCGTGGATCTGCTCCATCATGGCCATAAAACCCAGCACCGCCTTGCGCTGCAGCCCCTCCACATGCTCCAGAATCTGCGGCATGCCCACGCCGCCCTGCACCGTATCCAACAGGGTCAGCCCGCCCAGTACCTTCATATATAAATCCTGCTCCGGCTTGCTCAGCGTGATCCAGGACATTTTGTCATCGGACAGGGGAATCTCGTCGTCGGTCCAGAACTGCATAATATTCTGGCTCCAGAATACCTGGGTAAAATCATCATCCGGGCGGTTCCAGTTGACCGCTTTAATGGCGCACATGCTGCTTCCCCCTTTTTCATAAAAAATGGCTTGCCCTTCTGTCTTACACGGAACAGGCGATGCACTCCTCCACCGACAGCATGTTGGTGCGAGTGTAGTAGAGAGATTTCAGGCCGATCCGGGCGGCGTAAATATAGTACCGGGCCAGCTGCCGGGTAGAAATATCGCTGTTTACATGCAGCACTGTAGAAATCCCCTGGTCCACATGGGTCTGAATTTCGGCGATCAGGTCCAGCACCTTGAACTGGTCCATCTGGTACGCGGACTTGTAATAGAAAATATTGTCCCGGGCCAAAAAGGGCATCGGGTAATAGGTGGTCGAGTTGGCGTAGGTCCGGGTCTCAATAGGCGAGACGATGGGCATCACGCTGGAGGTGGCATTTTGCACATAGGAGATGCTCTGGGTAGGCGCAATCGCCAGCCGGTAAGCATGGTACAGCCCGTGGGTCCGCACCTGCTCCTGCAGCCGCCGCCAGTCCTCCGGGGACGGGATGGGCATCTGCCCAAACAGAGCCTTCACCTTAGCGCTGGTTGGACGGTAGTCCGTCTCCAGATACTTCTTGAAGTAGGATCCTGTAGCATAATCGGACTTCTCAAACCCCTGGAACGTTTCGCCCTTCTCCCGGGCAATCTCCATGCTTTCGGCCAGCGAATAATAATTCATCATCATAAAAAAGCTGCGGGCAAACTCACGGGCATCCGCGCTTTCGTAGGCGATCCGGCTTTTGGCCAGAAAGCCGTGCAGGTTCATGGCACCGAGACCCACGGAATGCAGCTCCTGGTTGGCCTTGACGATACCGGGGGCATTGGCCACGGTGGTCATGTCGCTGACAGCGGTGAGGGCACGCATCCCCTCCCGGACAGAGCGCTCCAGAAGGCCCGTCTCCATCACGTTTGCGATGTTCAGGGAGGCCAGATTGCAGCTGATGTCCTTGCGGATCAAGTCAGGATGGCCGTAGTCGCCGATCTCCGAAACCTCCTGCAGCTGGAAAATCTCTGTGCAAAGGTTGGACATGTTCACGGTGCCCAAAGCGGACAACGCGTGACCGCGGTTGGCGTTGGACTTGTTCATGATGTACGGATAGCCGGACTCCATCTGGGTGGCGGCGATCTTGATCAGCATTTCCCGGGCAGACATGATCCGCTTCTTTTTCACCCGGTCGTCTGCCAGCAGGGTTTCGTACATGTCATCCAGGTTCAGGTCATCCAGGTATTTGCCGTAAGCCTTGTAAACGGTGTACGGGGCGAAGACGTACAGCGGTTCATCCGCCTCTGCCAGTTGGTAGAGCTTATCCGGAACGATTAAGCCGATGGAGAGGGTTTTGAGACGGATCTTCTCGTCGGCGTTGATCTTCTTGCTGTCCAGGAACTCCAGTACGTCCCAGCCGAAAATATTGTAATACGCCGCGCCGGAGCCCTTGCGCTGCCCCATCTGGTCGGCATAGGAGAAGGCATCCTCCATGAGCTTCAGGACGGGCATAATGCCCTTGGCCGCCCCTTCCACACCCTTGATGGGTTCGCCACGGCTTCTCAGCTTGGAGAGGTTCACGGCTACGCCGCCGCCGATTTTGGACAGCTGCATACAGGTGCCCAGCACGTAGTTGATGGAGTTGAGGGAATCGTCCATTTCCAAAAGGAAGCAGGATACCATCTCGCCACGGCGTTTTTTGCCGGCGTTGAGGAAGGTGGGGGTGGCAGGCTGCAGCCGCTGCTCCATCATGGAAGCGGTGAGCTGCAGGGCCAGCTCCTTGCTGCCCCGGCCCAGATAGAGGGCGACTATGGCCACACGGTCCGGATAATGCTCCAGATAGACGGAGCGGTCATCGGTACGCAGGGCGTAATCTGTATAGAATTTGGATGCCGCCATGTAAGAAGGGAAGCGGAAGTCGTACCTGTGGGCCAGGGCGTAGACCTCCTCTACCGCTTGTTCGGAATAGTGGGCGTACACATCCTCATAATAGTCGTTGTCGATCATGTAACGAACCTTTTCTGCGGTGCTGCTGAAGGTCTTGCTCCGGGCCGCAGCCTCCTCCATAAAAGCATCGGCGGCTTCACGGTCCTTATCCAGACGGAAGAACCCGTCGGCATCCCGCTGCATCAGCTGATTGTTCAACTCCAAATAGCGCATCTGGCTTCCGCCTCCTTTAGTTCGTATGCAAGTGTGAGAAAGGTTCTCAGTCAAGTTTGTGATACTCCCCGGTTTTGGCTGTTGGGGGAGGTACATATGTAGGGTATGATGCGCCTAGTACCCGGCGTTTTGACGTCCGGGGTGGGCGTTGGCTCAGAGGCTGCGGATATATGCGAAAATGCTGTGCCTAGTAACCGTTGTTTTCTCTTCTTTGCTGGGCGTTGGGCAATGTGCGGATTCTAACGGCGGTGAGCGCCGTTATTTCCGGGTTTTGGCCACTTCGTAAATTCTAACGGCGGCCAGAGCCGCTATTGGAGCCAAATCGCCTCCGGGAGGCCCGGATTTGTGCAAATAACGTCTCCTGCTTCCGTTAGAATTCCAGCAGCCCTGTTTTGAAGCAAATAAGGGCGCTCACTTCCGTTAAAAATCCGGCAGTGTGCGGGATAGCCCAAAAGCGGCGAAATCGCAAGCCGTTGGGACGACCATCCGCCCGCACAAATCGGTTTAAACCCGGCCCGTCTGCACGGTGCGCTGCACATCCGCTGTTACCGCCAGCCGGTCCAGCTCCTCCAGGAACTGCACCGCCTCCTTGGCGGTGCCGGAGAGCTCGAACCGGGCCAGCACCGGCACCCGGTACTGGGCGCCGATCCGGTCCGCCGCTTTGGCAAAGCCGTCCCCCCAGTTGCGGTTGCCGCTCGCGGCAACGCCTGCCAGACAGTGGCCGTTCTTCTGAAGGAAGCGCGCTGTGCTGTCCGGCACCTGGCCGAAGCCCGTGGTGTAGGTTACCAGCACGAAGGGCTCCTGGAGCTCCCCCGCCTCTGCCGCCGCTACTGCCCGCCGTCCCAATCCGTTGACGAAACGCCGGACATTGCCGGTCCGGGAATCATATACGATCAGCATCGCTGTCCCTCCTCTTGATTAAGATATGTTTACCGGTGGCTCCCCCAAAAGGTATCGGATTCCGATTCAGAGCTTCACGTCACTTTTGGGTTATGCCGTGGATACGGCCAGCGTGCCCACCACCGCTTCGGCGGAAACCGCCCGGCCTTGGCGCATGGATTCGGCAGCGTCCAGAAACCGCTGGTTGTCCGATCCCCGGAAGGGAAGATCAAAGGTGCGCCGCGCTTCAAGGAAGCGCCCGTCCATCAGATAGTCGCTGGCGGCAAGCAGTTCCCGCCATCCGGGATGGCGGTCCGCCTGGGCCAGCAGCGCCTCGAAGGTGTAGCCGGTGTAGGTGATCACCGACCGGCCCATGGCCTTCACGCCCCGGGCCAGACGGGCGAATTCCGCAGCCTGCCCGAAGGGTTCACCGCCGCTTAGCGTTATGCCCGCCAGCAGGGGGTTCTCCCTGATCTCCGCCAGAATCGATTCCACAGAGCGGAGTGTGCCGCCCTCAAAGCTGTGGGTATGGGGATTGTGGCAGCCCGGACAAGCATGGGGGCAGCCCTGCCCGAATACCGTCATCCGGATGCCCGGCCCATCCACGATGGATTCCTGCACGATTCCCGCCAGCCGGAGCATGCCGATTTGCCTTTCCATGTTGGTGCCTCCTATGGGTCTTCGTCAGAAGACCCCACTTCGTAAGCATTCACTGGGCCTTCGTCAGAAGCCCCACTTCTTTAAGCTCGGTTTTCCCTTCACACATCTTACAGGTGCTTCACCCGGTCCCGTTCTTCGGCGCGCTTGGCGTCGTTGAACCGGTCCAGGGTGCCCACCAGGTATCCGGTAATCCGCCGGATCCGCTCGAAGCCTACCGGACCCTCATGCTCACGCCGTCCGCAGCGCGGGCAGCGGTCGCCGATGACGCCGGTGTAGCCGCAGACCGGGTCCCGGTCTACCGGATGGTTCACCGAGCCGTAGCCGATGCCGGCTTCCTTCATAGCCCGGATGACGGTTTCGAAAGCCGTCGGGTTATGCACCGGATCGCCGTCCAGCTCCACATAGGTGATGTGGCCTGCATTGGTGAACGCATGATACGGGGCTTCCTTGCGGATCTTGGCAAAAGCGGTAATCCCGTGATACACCGGCACATGGAAGCTGTTGGTGTAATAATCCCGGTCGGTAACGCCGGGAATGGAGCCATAGCGCTTGCGGTCCATCCGCACGAACCGGCCTGCCGTTCCTTCCGCCGGAGTCGCCAGCAGGGAGAAGTTCATCCCGGTGCGCTCTGCGGTTTCGTCCATTTTTTGGCGCATATGCTTGATGATCCGGATTCCCAGCTCCTGGGCCTCCTCGGATTCGCCGTGGTGGCTGCCGATGAGAGCCTTCAGACATTCCGCCAGCCCTATGAAGCCTGCCGACAAGGAGCCGTGTTTGATCACCTCGCGGATTTCATCGTCAGGGGAAAGCTTGTCGGAGTCGATCCAAACCCCCTGGCCCATCAGGAACGGGAAATTCTTCACCCGCTTGCGGGCCTGGATTTCGTAACGCTCCAGCAGCTGCTCGATGACCAGCTCCATCTTTTGCTCCAGGGCCGCCATAAAGCCCTCTACATCCCCACGGTGCTCCAGAGCCAGACGCGGCAGGTTGATGGTGGTGAAGCTCAGGTTCCCCCGGCCGAAGGTAATCTGGCGGTCCTTGTCATGGACATTGCTGATCACGCGGGTCCGGCAGCCCATATAGGCGATCTCGGACTCCGGAGAGCCTTCCTTATAGAATTCCAGATTGAACGGTGCGTCCTGGAAGGAGAAATTCGGAAACAGCCGTTTAGCACTGACCTGGCAGGCCCGCTGGAACAGATCGTAGTTGGGATCTCCAGGGTTGTAATTCACGCCTTCCTTCACCCGGAAAATCTGGATCGGGAAAATCGGCGTTTCGCCGTTGCCCAATCCCCGTTCGGTGGCATGGAGAATGCCCATCACCACCAGCCGTCCTTCGGGGCTGGTATCGGTGCCGTAGTTGATGGAGCTGAAGGGAATCTGCGCTCCGGCACGGCTGTGCATGGTGTTCAGATTATGAATCAGCGCCTCCATGGCCTGGTAGGTGCTGCGTTCAGTCTCCGCCATAGCTTGGCGCACGGCCATCGCCTGAGCCTCGGTTGCTGCCGCCGGGCTGCCCAGAATCTCGGCCAGAAGGGCAAACTCCCGCTCCGCTTCGGCTTCATCCCGGTTCATCCGGGGGAAAACCGATCCGTCTGCACTCCATGCGCCGAAGGCTTCAGCCAGTCGCTCCAGCCCTTGCGCATCCACACTCCAGCGCCATTCCAGGGCCTTCAGCAGGTTGCTGCGGTAGAGCCGGGAATACGTTTTGGTTACACCCGCCGCCAGACCGTAGTCGAAATTGGGAATGCTTTGGCCGCCATGCTGGTCGTTCTGGTTGGACTGGATGGCGATGCAGGCCAGGGCCGCATAGCTCTGGATATCGTTGGGCTCACGCACTTGGCCGTGACCGGTGCCGAAGCCGCTCTTAAACAGCTTCTCGATGTCAATCTGGCAGCAGGTAGTGGTCAAGGTCAGAAAATCCAGATCGTGAATGTGCACATCCCCGTCCTTGTGGGCGGCGGCATGCTCCGGCTTCAGTACAAACAGCTCATTAAACTGCTTCGCACCCTCCGAGCCGTACTTGAGCATAGTGCCCATGGAGGTATTGCCGTCGATGTTGGCATTTTCCCGCTTGATCTCGCTGTTAGAGGCGTCCTGATAGGTAATTTCTTCGAACACCTTCATGAGGCGCGTGTCCATCTCCCGGATCCGCGAACGCTCCGCCCGGTAGAGGATGTAGGCCTTGGCCGTGTGGACCAGCCCTTCATTCATCAGAACCTCCTCCACAGTGTCCTGAATCTGCTCCACGAACGGAACGGCAGCGCCATCCTTCCCCTCCAGACTCTGCATCACCTTCATGGCCAAGCTCATTGCCTGCGCCGGATCGGCTTCCTTGGTGGCATAAGTGGCCTTCATGATCGCGTTGGTGATTTTGTCGATGGCGAACAGCGCCTCACGGCCGTCTCTTTTGCGAATAGTGGTAATCAAGCTCCAACATCTCCTAGTGTGATATGTAGTAGGAATAAACTGCCGTATAGGGGGAAATAAAGGCGCCCCCCGACTCCTTCTTGCCAAGAAGGAGTCGAAAGACGCGCGAATACGCTTCGGATGATGCAGCACATCCCGTCCGGAATGCCTGCAGGAATTTCCTGGGTATTCGAACACCGCCCCATCCTCCGTGGGTAAAAAATGCTCATGATCAGGCAGGTCTCCTGGCTCCGGTGCATGAGCTCCGAGGACGCCTTCCCGGCAGTACGCCAGTGGCAAAAAGTCCAGTCGGTTTAAGCACCGCTACAGTGGCGGGGACCGCGCCGGCTTGGCACCGGCTTCCCTCTTAGATCCGAAGAGCTTGCTAGTCTATACTTACCCTCCGAATACCTGATCAAAACTATATCTTGTGGTCACTTATCAAATTCTAATCAATATATTGGTGTTTTGTCAATGCATAAATAGCACCCTAGCAAAAAGCCTACCTATGGACTATAGCAAATTCCAAGAGGATTGTCCTCCCCTTTTTTGGCCCCAAAGACGGTTTTCAGCCTCCTCCAGCCCCCTCTGCCCACATCATTTTCGGCCTAATTTCCGCCAAAATAAAGGCTTCGCGGAGGGTTAAAACGCTTCAAAAAAACACCAAAAAATTTTTTTGAACCGCCCCCGGTTTGAGGGAGCCCCCGCCTTAGGTCCAGTGCCAATTACCTGCCCGGGACGGTTTTGGCCGGACCGGTTTTCCATTACCATAAAGGTATCAAGCACAACAGCGCGAACCATTCTCGCCTTCAAAAATACATAAAAGAATAAACCAATATTACCGCCGTCCGAGTTCTACGACCGGGGGCGTAACGAAAGGAAGAATCCCTTATGACAGAAATGAAAAAAACAGGCAGCAATCCTGCCCGGACTGTCTCCCTTCTTCTTGCAGGCATACTGGGCGTGGCTTTGCTCAGCCAGTTCGGCGGCATCATCGCCATCGCTGCGGCAGCAGGCGCCATCGCATACGGGCTGTCCCTGCTCCGGAACAAAAATCCGCTGGAATTGGAGGCCTAAATCATGAAGCTGGCACGTTCGAGAACAGATGCAAAACTGTTTGGGCTATGCGGAGGGATCGCAGCTAACCTGGGGGTAAACTCCGCCTGGGTACGGGCCTTTGTTACCGTTGGCATTATTTTCACCGGCGGGCTCCTCCTGCTGGTATATGTCATTGCGGCTATGCTGCTTCCCGTTGAAGACGCCATGCCCGCTGGTGCATACATGTATGTACCCTCCTCCCGGGCATACGGCTTTGACACCCGGGAGCCTGCACCGGCAGCGGTGCCGGAGATTTCCTGGAGCAAGGAAAAGGAAATCCTGTCCAGAGAGATCCGGGAGCTCCGGAGCCGTCTGGATGCGTATGAGCGGGCAGAATAAGCTGTCCGATAAGAGTCCTTCCATGCTTGCGATCCAAGCGTGTGGGGGACTCTTTTTGGTGTCTCCTGTTTCAATTGCCTGGCGTCTGCTTAGCAAGTAAAATAGAACTATCTACAGCCTGCAAAGGCAAGGAGGCACCGATCACCTATGAACCGAAGAAGCTTCGTCAAGTGGCTCCTGGCCGGCATTGCGCTTGTGGCAGCATCCGGGTCGGTGTTTATGCGCAAGCTCATGGATGGTGGAACGCCGCCGCTTAACGCCGCGGAAGCACCTACTCCCGAAGCAGCGCAGCCCTCTGCCTCCCCCACCTCCAGTCCAGCCCCTGCGGCACCCGTGGAAAAAGGGAAGCTATTGGCCACTGTATTTCTGCTCAGCGACATCCACATGATCGATTCCCAGCCTGTTGTGGACAAGGTCCACACCGCCCTCAAGGATCTGACCTCTCTGAAGGAAACCTCCGACGCCATCGTTTTGGGCGGGGACCTGACCACCTATGCCCGGGAGCTGGACTACAAGCTGCTCCGGACCACCTTCAACCAATACAAGCTGCCGCCGCTGTACGGCAATATGGGCAACCATGAATATTATGATATTTGGCTGACCAAGGAGGGCGCCTGGAGCACCGAGACGGTGCCCAACGGCAAAACCGACAAGGGTGCCAGGGACCGCTTCCAGAAATTTATGGGTATGGATAAGCCCTATGCGGATGCCTGGGTGAACGGTGTGCACCTGATTATGGTTTCCCAGGAAGCCTACGTCCAGGAGAAGCCGGATGTCCAGGAGGGAGCCTGGTATTCCGATGAGCAGCTGGCTTGGCTGGAGGAGACGCTGAAGCCCCATGCGGACGGCAGCCCCGCTCTCATCTTTATCCATCAGCCTCTGCCCGCCATCGGCTCTGAGGGCGGCAACCACCGGCTTATCCGCGCCACCGAGTTCCGTAAGCTTCTTTTGCCCTACCCCAATTTGTTCGTCTTCTCCGGGCATACCCATCAGGACCTGAATTTGCCCAACCGGTATACCAAAGAGAGCTTCCACTGGTTTATGAACGCTTCTGTCACCCGTACCCGCGGCGAGCTGTCCCAAGGCCTGTTTATTCAGGTATATGAGGGGGCGGTAGATATCAGAGGGCGGGAATTCTCCAAGAAGGAGTGGATAGCCGCTGCCGACTGGAGCATTCCGCTGGCGTAGGGCGTGTATGCGCCCCAATCCATAGCAAGTGAATCCCGTACCTAAAGGAGGAACCGCAATGTACCCTTTGATTTACGCCCACCGCGGGGCATCCGGCCACGCACCCGAGAACACCATGGCCGCCTTCCGTCTGGCCCTGGAGGAAGGTGCTGAGGGCCTCGAGCTGGACGTGCAGCTCACCGCAGACAGACAGGTAGTGGTTATTCACGATGAAACCCTGGACCGGACCACCGACGGCACGGGACCGGTGTACAGCCGGACCTGGGAGGAGCTGCGCGGGCTGGATGCGTCCTTCGGCCAGGAGGCATACATGGGCGAAGGTATCCCGCTGCTGGCCCAGGTGCTGGAGCTTCTGGCCCCAACGCAGCTGGAGCTGAACATTGAGCTGAAGAACGGCATTGTTCCTTATGAGGGTATGGAAGAGCTCGTTGTACGAATGATCCGGCAGTACGGCATGGAAAAGCGCATTGTGCTCTCCTCCTTTAACCATTACAGCATAGCACGGCTGGCAGCGATGGCACCGGATATAGAATCGGCAGTCCTCTACGCCGAAGGGCTGTACAGACCTTGGGAATACGCTGCTTTCGTGGGCGCCCGCAGCCTTCATCCCCATTACCTGGCCGTCACCCCTGAAATTGTCATGAATGCCCATATGGCAGGGGTGAAGGTCCGCCCCTGGACCGTCAACAGCGATGAGGACTACCGCCGGATGGCCGCTGCCGGTGTGGACGCCGTTATCACCAATTACCCTGGCAAATTCAAGGCCCTTCGGGGGTAGATATGAGCGATACAGCCAGCTTTTGCGGACATAGCAAACAGCCCCCGGTTTTATGGACCGGGGGCTTCTTTTATGGGCTAATTTGCTTAATTTACGGTTACATAGACATACGTTTTCTTTTTGGCAAAGGTGATGGTAATGGTAGCCTTGCCCTTGCCGATGGCACGGATGACACCGTCCTTCACATCCGCTACCTTAATGTTGGAGGTGGTCCAGAGGCCCGCTACGGAGACATCCTCCTCCGTTTGATCCGCATAAGTGGCGGTTGCCTTCACCTTCATGGTGGAGCCGACGCTCATGTTTACCAGAACATGGTCAGTCTGCAGATACTTCAAGGTGTCCACGTTAACCGTAATGGAGACGCTTTTGCCCCCGAAGGTGGCCGTTACTGTCGTAGTGCCCGGTCCCATACCGGTGATCAGGCCGTCTACCACGTCCGCCACATTGTAGGAGCCGGATTTCCACACAGCAGCGGTAGCATCCACATCCTTCTTCGTGTTGTCGGACAGCTGCGAGCTGAGGGTGATCTGCACACTCTCTCCGGACTTGATGTTGATGACCCGCTTGCTGGCATTCAGCGCCTGGGCCACACCGATTTCCGCGGTGACAGAGACGGATTGGCCGCCGTACTTGGCGGTGATTGTCACCTTGCCACGGGCAACGGGAGTAACGACACCCTTATCCACGGTAGCAATGGAGGCATTGCTGGTGCTCCATTCAGCCGTTGGCGCCACATTGGTGGTTTTGCCGTCCCGGTCCTTGGCTGTAAGCGCGATGCTCTTCACCTCGCCCAAATCGAAAACCAGAACGGTGGGACTTGCGGTCAGGGTTTGAGCGGTATCCACCTGCACGTCGAACTCGCAGGTTTTGCCCCCGAAGGTGGCGGTAACGGTAGCAGTCCCTGATGCAACGGCAATCAGATGGCCGTTTTCATCAATCGTGACTACCTTGGCATTGCTGCTGGCCCACACCGCTTCACCGGTCACATCCTTTTTGGTGCTGTCGGTAAAGGTGGCGGCAACCTTCAGATCCCGGGTATCCCCCTTGGCTAAGGTCAGCTTCTGTTCATTCGTGGTGGTCAGGCTCTTCAGCACTCCAACGGAGACGGTCACCGTTGCTTTGCGGGTGCCGTATTCCACAGTAATCGTCGCGACCCCCGTGTCGATACCCGACACAATTCCCTTGGTCACATCGGCTATAGCGGCATCACTGGTGCTCCATTTGGCCAAGCCGGTCACATCCGTTTGGGTACCGTCGCTGAACAATGCCTCCAGCTTCAGGCTTTCCGTGCTGCCGATCTGGAAGTTAACCTTGGTGGCGCTGAGCAAAAGCTTGGTGGGTACATCCACCGACAGGGCAATCTTGACGCTTTTGCCGCCATAGGTAGCAGTAATTTCCGTTTTGCCGGCTTTATAGGTGGTAATGGAGCCCTTCTGCACATAAGCAATGGAGGAGTCGGCTGAAGCCCAGTCCGCCTTTTCCGTTACATCCTCGGTTTTGCCGTCGGCATAGGTAGCGGTCAGCTTCAGCTTGTCCGTTTGGTTCGCCTGGAGGAACAGCTCCTCCTTATCTGCAGTCAACAGCCGGGCCACGCCCACATCCACTGTTACGGATACAGTTTTGTCCACGTAGGTAGCGGTAATGGTGGCTTCACCTGTGCCGTTGGCAATAATTTTACCCTTGGTGACTGTAGCTACTGCAGGATCGCTGGTGGTCCAGGTTGCCCGGGAAGCCAGCTCCTTGTCCGTGGTTCCGTCCGCATAGGTAGCGGTGAGAATCAGATCCTCGGAGGTGTCCTTCTTTAGGAAGAGACTGGTTTTGTTCAAGCTCAGCTTTACCGCCAGGTCCACGTCCACCCAGATGGTGGTGGTTTTGGTGCCGTAGGTAGCCGTAATCTGGGTTTGGCCGGAGCCGTAGCCCTTAACCTCGCCCTTGATGACATCGGCAATATCCGGGTCCTTGGATTCCCATTCCGCCAGGTCGGTGACATCCGTTGTGCTGCCATCCGGATAGGTGGCGGTCAGCGTAAGCTTCTCGCTCTGCTTCAACAGAAGAGACAGCTCCCGTTTGTTGGAATCGATCCGCTTCACAATCTCAACATCGACAGGGATGGAAACGGATTGGCCATTGTATGCTGCCGTGACCACAGCCCGGCCTGAATTCTGGCCTTTGATCAAGCCGTTGACTACTGTTGCAACGGAGCTGGAATCGCTGTTCCATTCCGCCTTTTTGGTTACATCCTCGGTGGTTCCATCATCATAATAGGCGGTCAGGGTGACCTGTTCGTCTTCCCCCTTGCGCAAATCTACGGTCTGCTTGTCCTTCACCAGTGTGCGCACACGCTTCACAACGGTTACATTCACCACTACGGTCTGTCCCAGGTACGTGGCGGTGATAACTGCCTTGCCCTCGGACTTGGCCGAAACAGTCCCTGCATAAACCGAAGCCACTGCGGGAGAGCCCGAATTCCATTCGGTCTTAACCGTTACCGTAGAGGTAGAGCCGTTGACAAAGACGGCGGTAGCCGTCAGCGCAGCGGTACTGCCCACTTCCATAGTCAATTCATTCTTGTTCAGCACAAGGCTGGAAATTTCTTCTGATGTAGTGGCAGCCACTGCGGCTGTCGCACCAAGGCCGATAGTATTGGTTATAAGGGCAAGCAACAGCATAACCAGCATGACCCGTTTCAATTGCATGAATTCATCTCCCTTTCGTCATCGTGTTGCAGCATCCGGCTTTTTTCCACATCTTTCTTTATCGGAATCGGGCTGGCCCCGGATTAGGCTTTTTACACATCTTTTACAAAGCTGAACGAAAAAAACGGCGGTCCGCCGGAGAGGACTATCTGTAAAGCACAAGCTCCTCCAGCTGCTTGCGCACCTTGGCTGCGGGGGCATCAAGAGGATACCCCAAGGGTGTGAACGCAACCGGCTCCAGCTCCGGGTCTAACCCGAGGATTTCCCGGGTGATACCGGCGTCGAAGGCACCCACCCAGCAGGTGCCCAGGCCAAGTGCGGAAGCAGCCAGAACCATATGGTCCATGACGATGGACACGTCCACATCCGCGTAGTTTTTGCCGTCCCGCCGGACCCATGCTTTGTTGGGCAGTGCACATACACCAACGATGAGGGGCGCCTGGACAAACCACTCCTTCGGATAAATCCGCCGCAGCTCCTCCTGCCGGCCCTCTGTTTTCACTACCACCAGCCGGAAAGGCTGCCGGTTGGCTGCGGTGGGCGCCAGCCGGGCGGCCTCCAGGATCACAGCCAGCTTCTCCTCCTCTACCGGATCCGCCTTATAGGCGCGGCAGCTGTAACGGTTTCGGAAAACCTCCAATATACTGCACACTAGAATCCCTCCATGCTGCGAATAAACGACCGGTCGGCCTGCGTTCAAACGGTCTGACCTGACTAACCTCAAGACGGGGTATAGAAATTTTCCGTATAATAAACGCCGAATTTGCCTCCAAATGCCACTCCCGCTCCAAAATGGGTATTGCTCCCCAACAGATTCTCCCGGTGGCCGGTAGTGGAGTTCAGCCAGCCGTAATGGGCCGCCAGCGCATCCGTCTGGCCTGCCGCAATATTCTCGGCGAAGAGGCGGTAAGAAAGTCCCGCATCCTCCGCGCGGTCCCAAGGCATACGTCCGCTCTGGTCGTCATGGGCAAAATATCCATTGGACTGCATGTCGGAGCTGTGTGCTCTGGCTACCGCAGCAGCCGTATCGTTCCATAATAAAGCGGGAAGTCCGCGCTTTACCCGTTCGGCATTGGCCAGATCCAGGGTTTCCCGCTCGAAGGCCTCCCTGAGCAAGTCTCCGGATTGCCCGTTCCGGGAGGCAGCCTGTTCCTCCTCTGCCTTGGCTACCAGCTTCATCCCGCTGATTTGCCCCTCATTCTGCAGGTCGTAATAGAAGGTAACGTAAGCGTCGTCCCGCTCGAACACCTGGGAGTAGCCTGCATTTTGCAGCGAATACCACGTATTTCCCTTCAATATACGCGAAAGGGGCTCTCCCCACTTGCCCGTTACCTGGGCCTTGCTGCTGTTGGCGCTTACTCCGCCGGGGGCCAGCCAATCGGTTCCCGAGGTGTACAGCCCGGCTACCTTGCCGTCCCGGAGGCCAACCAAGGTATACTGCCGGAGATCCCGGCTGAAAACCTGCCATTCAAAACCGTAAATACTGGCATCCTTGCGGTCGGGTTCTCCCAATACGGCCTGTACATAGGCCGCTGAATCCCCCAGGGAAATACCTCTTGCCTGCAGCCCGCTTTGCAGTCCTGCGGGCGCTTCCGGAGCAGCCTTCAGCACCAGCCCCTGTTCCTTGGCGTTGCGCAGGAATTGAACTGCCTCCGCCCGGGTCAAGGACTCCCCGGAAGCATACCCCTCCACGGAAGCAGCATATTTGCCTTGGGATAAACCTTCATCCAGAAGATACTGGACCGCTTCTGACAGGGGCAGCGCATGTCCCTGGGCAGATGCCATCAGCCGGGCCACATGCCCGCGGTTATAGGAATCAGCACCGGAGGCTTGAGTTAGCATCCAATGCATCTCTTGTGCATACACATAATATGGCTTGTACCACGGATCACTGGCACCCGCCAAAACCTCCCCGGGCCCAAGGGTTCTGATCAGCATAGCAAGAAATTCCGGCTCGGATACCTTTCCGTCCGGCTGGAAGGCACCATTTTCATACCCGTCGGCAATGCCTTGGGAGGCTGCCCACTCAATGGTCTGGCGGGCCCAATGCTGCTTGATATCGGTAAAAGTACCGTTATTCGTTCCTGCGGCACCTGCATGGGTTGGCGTTAGGAGCATGATGGCACAGAGGGTAAGTGCCGTTTTGGCTGCGATGGCTTTGAGGCGGATAAACATATGCGGCACTCCTTCAAGTTTTTTGGCTTCTTCTATATTAGTATATCGGTTGATAGAGTGAATAGGAACTTTTGTCGGAAAAGTTCAACAAATTTTTACCGTTTTACCCAGGTTTCGATGTTCAGTATTTGTTCAGAGCAGGATGCTAGAATTAGAATTATTCTTTATTAAGAACATTAGTGCGGATTGTAATTATTTGGAAGGAGGAAGGCCGATGAAGAAAATGAAAGGTGTGCTGCATGTTTTTCTGGCAGGGGCTTTAATGTTCAGCAGTGTCCCTGCAGTATGGGCCGAAGGCGGGGCAGCCTCTACGGCGAAGCCGCTTGGTATTGCCCAGGACTTCAATATCTTCCTGCTTGGGAACATCAACCAATCCTCGGATACAGAGGGCAGACTGGCCGTGGGAGGGAATGCCACCCTCAGCAATTTCGGCGTGGGTGACAAGCTGGATTCATCTGCCAACGGAACGGATGTATTCGTTGCCGGCGGGGATGTGAACTACAACGGCGGGCAGGTCTTTTTTGGAAATGCCGTATACGGGGGAAAGTTGAACAACAGCGTCACTGTTCGTTATGGCACATGGCGCAAGGATAATCCGATTGATTTCGAGGCTGCTTTTACACACCTGCGGACCCTGTCTACAGACCTATCCAAGCTTACTGCCAATGGGACTACCCTGGAGAGCTACGGCACCATTACCTTGAAGGGTACCAATGCCGGCGCTACCGTGTTTGCCGTGCCGGGCAGCATGCTTGCCTCCTCCCATACCTTCAACATCGAAAACATTCCCAACGGCGCTACCGTCATTGTAAATGTAAGCGGCGAAAGCATCTCCAGAATGCCCTCCCTGGACCAAAACTCCAACCGGGCACGTTACGTGCTGTACAACTTCTATGAAGCCAAAACCATCTCCATGTCCGGGCTGCAAATCCGGGGCTCCGTGCTGGCGCCTTGGGCGGACCTGTCCTTCTCCAATGGACAAATCAACGGGACGGTTATCGCCAGCTCCATGAAAGGCTCCTCCGGCGAAACCCATCACTATCCATTTGAAGGCACCATACCGGAGGAACCAAAGCCGCCTACACCGACACCGACACCTACACCTACACCGACGCCTACGCCGACGCTTACACCTACACCGACTCCTACTCCTACGCCGACGCCTACAC
>JAEWIS010000040.1 GCA_023386955.1 Bacillota bacterium | reverse complement strand
CTTCCTCTCCCCCACTTCATCCCCCGCTCCCTCTTCATTCCCCCGCCCCTTCTACTTCCCCAGCCCCTTCTTTTTTAGCTTCTGTCAGCTCCCCCTTGTCTTTCCGTATCACTTTATTTTTCCGCTCCCCTTCCATTTCTCTACTCACCTCCTTCCCCCTTTCTAAGCTCCTCTTTGTTTTATCTCTGCTCCCCCTCTGCTTTCTTCTACTGCTCTCCTTCATTCCTCTGCTGCCTTCCCTTTTACTTTCACCATTCCTGACTAAAGGGGATAATGCACGACAAGGTGCCTGAAAGGCAGTACCGGCATGGATATGTGGAAATTATTAGAAATAATATGCAGATGCAGCGTTGCTGCGAAACAAAAAAACAGGTCCCCATGATACTGGGGAACCTGTTTATGCCAATATTAGTTTTTATTGACCATCGGAAAAATCTAATTGGACCAGCATGCGGTCCAGGAGTGCCAGGCTCTCGGCCCTGGTGGCCAGTGCGGCGGGAGCAAAGCTGCCTTCCGGCGTGCCGCCCAACAGACCCTGCCGGGTAAGGGCCTCAACGGCCGGTTTGGCCCATGCGGCGATGGCCGCGTCATCGCTGTACGACGCCTGCGCCGGAGCTGCAGCCGAAGCGGACGCAGCCGGGTTCATACCGGCCAGCTCTGCGGCGCGGTGGACCATCACCGCCAGCTCCTGGCGGGTAACGGCTTCTCCCGGACGGAAGCTGCCGTCGCCGTAACCTTCCACCAGCTTCATCGCAGAGGCCGTCTGGACGGCAGCCGCGAACCAATCGGCTGCGCCGACATCGTTGAAGGTGCTATTGTGTTCCCCTGAGGCGGATGGGGACAGCCCTAACACACGGACCAGGAAAGCCGCCACTTCAGCGCGGGTTACAATCTTGTCAGGCTGGAACTCTCCAGGTACTACACCATCGGCAATCATGTGAGCCGCCATCCGTTCCACACTGTTCTTTGCCCAATGCCCGTTCAGATCTGTGAAGCTGCGTGTATGCTGTACCAACAAATACGTGCTGTTGGTGCGGCTGTAAATGTGAACCTCCCCGCCTGTCACCCGGAAAGGAACCGGCTCCAGTACCCACCTGCCATCCGCCGCGGGAGCCATTCTGGCAACAGCCAATGAGCCTTCGTTCAGGGATGTGCCAGCCTCGGGCTTAACCGTCCGTTTGACATACCGGGAGAAGTCCTTCAACTCCTGTTCCTTGCCGTCCGGTGCAGATACCTTGACGGAAAATTCCCAAGCTCCGGCTACCTTCCAGCCTGCAGCTGCGGCGGAGATTTCGGCGGTGCCATTCGTCCGCGCCGTTATCTCAAGCTGGAGCTTGGTTGCTTCCATGCCCAACTCGCTGGCCAGATGCGCCATATTCAGTTCCTTCACGGGGAGCGCATAAGAGGCCTGGGCGGTTTCCACCACAAGGGTATCCACATGCCCGGCTTGCAGCAGCTTGCTCAGGGCAGCTCCGTTAAGGCGTACCCCCTCCGCAGGAGGATTACCTTGGCCGGAGCTTTCCATTGCCTTCAACAGCACTTGCCCGCCAGCCGATGACTCCAACGCCTTCTCCAACAGCGGAGCATCCACATCGGCTAATGTTGCAGATGCAGTTGGATTAGCCGAGCCTACCGGGCCAACCGAGCCAGGCGCGGGCACACTGCTGGAGCCATCATCGGGTTCCTCAGATGAGGAACCGCCATCCGGCGTTCCGTTACCGGGCGAACCGCTTCCCGGGTCTCCCCCACCAGGAGTTTCCCCGCCAGGCGTTCCGTTACCCGGGTCTCCCCCACCAGGAGTTTCCCCGCCGGGTGTGCCACCGGAGGTGTCCTGCACCAACCGCGTTACATCGATTGTATAGTCGGCTGCATCTCCGTTTTCGGCGGTTACCGTGATGACGATTCGGTTCTGCCCCACTTCCAACGGGAGGGTTGCAGTATAACTTCCTTCCGCCGGAGCTGAGGTTATCTCACCTTCCGCCGATGGTATAACAGCCGCTGAGCCGCCATCCGCTGCTGAGCCGCCTTCCTCTGTTATGCTGCCGTCCTCTGTTGTGCTGCCGCTCTCTTCAGCACCGGCGGCAATGGTAACAGCAGCCAAAGGGTCTGCCACGGCTGTCACTGTGACCGCCTCTGTTTCGTAAGCTACCTGGGCCGAATAAGCCAGGGTATCCGCAGCAAACACCGGTTCCAGCGCTCCTGTACTGAGCGCTAGCTGCTTTAGCCGCCAATCATCCGACAGCTCCTCGGTAACCGCCTCTACCCCTTTGTTTTGGTAAAAATTGGTTACAACACTTTCCACAGCATTACCCTTCAGCCGGATCCCCTTGCCTGCAAACAATCCAATGCCGTTGGTGTTGCCTGTGAGTACATTGCCTTCAATACGCACATTCTCCGGATCACCCTCGCCGATATAGTTGGCATTGGTGTCGCCGTTGTCGTGCTCCAATAGAATCGCCCAATATCCATTGGCGGTATTATTGCGGATGGTATTGCCCCGGATAACCGTGCCGGGACCATTCAAGATATTGATGCCCGATGCATCGGCGATATCCGTCGTGCTCTCGATCACATTGTTCACGATCACCGTATCCGGTGTCCCCATGGTCACCACAATCCCCTCACGGCTGTTGCGGATGAGATTGTCCCGGATCAGGTTGCCGGGGCCGGTTTTGCTGTGGTTGCTGGGAGCTGTGCCGCCGGTATTGCCAAGGCCGACGGCTCCGCCGGTCAGGATATTTTCCACCAGATTACCGGAAATCTCATTGAGATATTCCAGCTCCCCGTGAAGATCGATGGCATCCAGCTTGGTCTGGATGAACACATTGTTGCGCACCGTGTTGTTATGGGCCACATTCTGGATCAAGGCGCCGTGGCGCAGATACGGCCCCTCAAACCGGGAATCCTCCACCAGATTCCACAGGGTATCGTTGGCAAAACCCAGCCGGTCCACCTTGGGCATTCCCTGGATAGCCACGCCGTAGCCGGAGCCGCCGGGGCCCACATCGGTAGCATTGCGGAAGGTGCTGTTCCGCACAATCACATCATGGCTGTTCTCAATGCGGATAGCCATCCGCCGGAACTTCTCCACGGTGACATGATGGATAGTCACGTTGTATGAAGGGTCTTCACCGTAGTTGCTGATCATGATCAGGCTGTCCGGTCCCCCCGCAGTGGGATTATTGGCTTTGTGATCGGTAGTGTACTCCTTGTTCCAGGCAGAGGTTAAGGTCATACTGGAAATTTGAAGATTATGCTGCTTGGCGGATTTGAAAAGTGTGCTGTTCTTCACCATGTCCAAGGAGGTTCGGAGAATGGTACCAACTTCACTTTCTCCACGGATATTAACGCCGCTTTTCAAAAACAAATTCGCCAAGCCGTCCGGAGAGGTCAGCAGATTATAGACCCCGTCCGGAATATATACCTCATCCCCCGCAGCTGCCGCATCTATCGCCGCTTGAATGGCCGGGCGGTCATCATGCCCGTTATCTGCCGGATCAGCGCCGAAATTCAGCACATTCAGCGTCCGCCCCGTCACCGGATTAGGGATATGAAGGGCATGTGCGCTTCCGTCCGGCTTCGTTAAACCGGGGGTGGTGAAGGGCACCGCTCCGGGAGGAGGCCCCGGCAAAATGTAGGGCACCAGAGCCACAGGAGTGTCCCCGTTGGAATACGGCGGATAAATATGCACATCCGTCAGGCTGGTAAATACGCTGCCGTCGGAATTGCCGCGCCCGGTAATACGCACGTATCTGGCATTCACATCCTCCAGCTCAAACACCTGCAGGGCCGTGGTCAACCGGGAGGACCAGCCGTTGAAGCCGGGGGTCCAGTTGATACCGTCGACGGAGGTTTCGATCTCCAGCTGGGTTTTTCGGGTATCCCCTTTGTAAAACCCGATCCCCAAATATCCTATCTGCCGGATCTCGCCCAGATCAAACTGGATCCATGGGCCGTCTCCGCTGGCCGACCAGCGGGTGTACGAGTTGTTGTCGATGGTGTTGCTTTCAATATTGCCGTCGCTGCTGCTGGCAATAACCGCCTCTACCGGAAGAGGAAGAATCGGCTCCGCCAGCGTCGTCCGGGTAAGCGTCAAAGGGGTCATACTGATTTTGCCCGACGCATCTACAGCCGCCACCTTAAAGGTATACTCGGTATTTGGGGTCAACCCGGCTGCGGTGTAGGTGCTTGCTTCCGGCGCCAAAGTAGCGGCCAGCTCATTGTTGCGGTAGACTAGGTAACGGTCGATGGTGGAGTCATCCAAGGCTTGCGGCCACAGCAGGTCCACGAAGTCCGTCCCCAGATTCTCTGCCTTCAGGAGAGAGCCCTCCGGCCAATAGGGCGGGGCAATATCTCCGGAAAGATCAATGATTTCCATTACCCTCAAAGCAGGCCGGGGATTGCTGGTGCCGTTGGCCTCCTTGGAGTAAATGTTGAAGGATACGCCCGTATTCTCCGCATCCCCAAGCATAAACACAACGGTTCCGTCAGCAAGCCGGGAACGCACATATTCCGTAACGTCCACGGTGTACACCTTAGGGCTCCCGCCTTTGTCCGCATCTACCATGAAGCCGCCCAATAGCTCGCCGGAAGCCAGATCCTTCACCGGAGCATTGTTCCAGGTTAAAGAGGCTTCACTCCAATTGCTATCCGGGATGCCATATAGCTGCAAAGGCACATCCGTATTGGCAGAGCCTTTTTTGGCGGCTACCTGGAAGGTATATTGATAGGCCGGATTCACCGCTTCGCTGACATCATACTTGAAATAAACGTACTTTTTCTTTGAGCCGCTTGCCGATACGCTGAACAGCCCCTGGCTTGACCCGGTTGCCGAATTAATATTGGTGTCAGCCAAACTGCTGTCGATCAGCGCGTCATCCATCGGTGTCAGGACGGCGATTTCCTTTTCCACCTGCTGTCCGGGCTGGTTGGGCTCGGCTGGAGTAACCGTCACCACCGCTTCCGCCATTGCAGGCTGCTGGTAGACGGAGGATACAACCGTGGCCACAATTTTCGTGCTGCCTGGAGATACCGCCGTCACCCGGGAATTCAGCCCGCCTAGAGATTCGACTGTGGCTACAGCGCTGTTATACGTGGACCAGGTAACCGTAACCGTCCCGGTATCACCGGTAGTAGCCACCGCAGCGGTTAGCTCCTTGTTCGCACCGGCTGCCATAGTCCACGCCGCCGTGTCCAGTTGAACAGACGGACTTCCCGGATGGACCGTTCCATTACCGGGGTCGGGATTCCCCGGGTCTGTGCCTCCCGGCCCATAACCCGGCTTATAAATAATCGGCTCCGTTACCACTCGGTTCTTGACGTATTGGTCGAGGAAAGCCCATGCCTCCGCATTGGCGGTCTCCGAAGCCGCTCCCGTAAAGCCGTGTCCCTGCCCGGGGACCAGCTTAAAGTCCACCACCTGCACGCCTGCCGCTGTCAGCTGCCCGGCGAACTTGACGCTGTTTTCATACGGAATCGTGCTGTCGGCATCGCCGTGGCGGATCCAAAAGGGCGGATCATCCGGAGAAGCATAGGTCCCCGGCATGGCCAGCCGGGCTTCGTTGGGCACGGTGAATGCCTTTTTACCGCCCAGAAGCGCCGTTACGGAGCTGTAATTATTGGCAAATTCCGTCGTGAAGTCAGCGGGGCCGAACCAGTCGGCTACAGCCTGAACCTTGTCGGAGTATTCCGGCCAGCCGCCGGTTCCGCTCAAATCAGGCACCGGCACTGTATTCCCGTTGTCCAAGGTGATAGGGCTTCCCGCCCCCAAGTCGCCGGTGGTGCCCAAAAGCGCAGCCAAATGTCCGCCTGCAGACGACCCCCATACACCGATCCGGCTGGGATCGATGAAATATTCGGCCGCATGGGCCCGCAGGAAACGGATGCCCAGCTTCACATCCTGAATCTGCGCCGGGAACGGTGCCTCGGGAGTCAGACGGTAGCTCAGGGCCACACCGATATAGCCTCTTTTGAGCACATAATTGGAGATGTTGCTCAGGGCCTGCTTGCGGTCCCCGTGATTCCAGCCGCCTCCGTGGATGTAGACCACAGCCGGCATGGCCGCATCCGGAGCCACCTCGGGAACGGCAATGGAAGCGTAAATCTCCCGATTCCCCGCCATCCCCACCAGCACATCCTCATACATTTTCACTCCGGCCGGAGGGACAAAAGGCGGCTGCTCCACCGGCTCCGGAATTGGCACGGGCGTTGGTGCCGGGGGAATGCCCGGAATGGCCTGGCCCATGATGGATACACTGTCAAAATACAGATTGCCCACAGGGGCCGCCGCACGGAAACGCAGCTTGTTGGCAGGATTGCTGTTAGCCTGTGCGTCCAAAGCCCAGGTCTTCAGCTTGTTGGGATCGGAGGCCGCTCCGGGATTCGGCTTGAACTCCTCCAGCACCGTCCAGTTGGCGCCGCCGTCATAGGACCACTCCACATACACACTTCCGCTCACGTACGAGGAAGCCCGGGTGTAATAGCTCACCTGGATATTTCCGTAGCCGGTCAGATCCAAGGGCAGGGCAAGCACATCCGTAGAATCGATCTTCACCATATTGGGTGTGGACGGGGCCGTGGTGGAAGCGGAGGTTTTGGCTACGCTTTTGCCTCCGTCTTGAATCCATGGCTGAGGAATAGTCACCCCTCCCGTCGAGCCAAAATTATCCGGATCATCAAACTGCTCGGCATAAATCTCCATCACCGGTCCTTCCGGTTCAGGCACGGCGGCCTTTACAGTAAGCGCTTGCAATTGTGTAAAAGGCGAAAGCATCAAAACGCATACCAGCAACCCTATCAAAACCCTTTTTATGTTCATCATGCACTCCCTCCCTAAAATGAAACTCTGCGGCACAGGCCGCGCCTCCGGATTAGCTGCAGCCCCTTGCCAACTCCACCCTAGGGTAGCGCACTTTTCATATACTGTCTACGGAGGTTATTTTTAGGTCCCTTGGGCTTTTTTTAGTTTTGGGAATCTTAGGGGCATGCCGAAAAAGCCTGCCGGATGCTCCGTTCCGATGCCGGGCTTCTTGGGTTCTTGGGTTCTTGTACGGTGAGCTCCAACACAGCTTAAGATGGGCATAACCCCACTTTCTCACACAGCAAACTGCAAAAGTGCAGTTATTTCCGGAGAAACCCCCGGTTGGGCAGCTTTACCTGCAAAAGTGCAGTTATTTCCGGCTGCAGGATTTTGATTGGGGGGAGAACGCATAATTAACTGCACTTTTGCAGGATGAGTCCGGCTATGACGAAATCCGACAAAAATAGATGCACTTTTGCAGTTGCGCGCCCCGCCTCCATCGTCAAAAAGCCCCAACCCGCATAACGCCGGTCAGGGCACACTTGAAACTATAATTTGCCTATCATCTGCTCATACCTATCACCTGATCAAACGTATCATCCCGCTAACCCTCTCCCACCAGGTCGGAAATATCCACAAACCCTGCCACAGCCCGATTTTTGCTCACCAGCCGGTTGAAGTATATCCGCTTGCCATCCTGGGAAAAGGTCGGGTTGGGATGCACCTGCAGCCCGAACACTTCCCCATGGAAGGGGTGGGAGTCCAGCACCGCCACAGGCTCCAGCTCTCCTTTGCGGTACAGCCGGATATCGATGGAGGAACCGGGAAAACATGTATCGCTGGCAAACCATTTCCGGTCCGGTGACCCGTCGATATGATTGCCGATGCCCCCCAGCGGCTCAATAATCTCCCCGTCCAGTGAGTAGCGGTTCATCCGGCTGGTTTCCTTCACGATCCGTTTACCGTCATGATGATGGTACATAGCCATGTACGAATCATCGTCATACCACAGCTGATGGATCGGCTTGTCCGGAATCAGATGCCATGCTCCGGTCACCAGATCATAACAGCCCAAAGCGCCCAGCACCTTGCACTCCTCCACGGAAAGCCGCATCATCACCCGGGTTGCCGAGGGGTTCAACTGGACATGGCTCATCCGGATGGTATTCTCGTTGGGAGTCAGCCCACGGCTGCGGATAAAAGCCAACAAATCCTCGCTGTCCATCACCTGACGGATTTTCCCCGTAGCCAGCTCCAGTGTGTACACCCCCGGCCGGCCAATCTCCGGGTAAGCCGGGTTTTGTCCCACGTATTGGTCGGATATGCTGAACGGATAAAATCCGTTTTCCCCGCGGTGGCTTTCCTTGGCGATGATGGGACCGTACACCGCCTGCTCCCGGCGGATATCATAGATGAGAAAATAGCTGAACTGCTGTTCATTTTGCCCGCGGAACACAATCCAGTCGTTATTCAGAAAGGTTGCCGAAGGCCCGTTATGGTTGCCGCATATCACCTCGCACACCTTCCGGTGGCCGGTAAGATCGTAGTTGCACACCCAAATCTCCGTCCGGTGATCGTCTGCTCTGTCCAGATGCTGCTTCCGGGCATACACCAGCAGGCTTCCGTCCGGGCTTTCGGGAAGGCCGCCGTTCATCCCCAGAATCGAGCTTCCTTCCGCTCCCTCCCAAATGGGTGTAAAAGCAAAAGCTGTCATTGCGCCATTCCTCCATTCATTATTTATCCCGTCATTATGTCCCCCACTATACAAGCTGGGGAATTGGACAGGCAATTGGACATTTTTGCAGAGCCGGATACCGGGCGTAAAACAGAGAAAAAGCCCGTCCCGGTACTCCCAGGCGGGCTATTCGCTCCATAATGTGCTCTAAACGCCTTACTTCACTCCATACGGCGGATTTGCTCCAGATCGGCACTGCACAGAACATCCAGATGGCGGAAAATTTTCTCTGCGGGCCAGTCCCACCATTGGAGCCGGAGCAGGTACTCCGTCAGCTCCTCATCGAAGCGGCGGCGGATCAATCGGGCGGGATTACCGCCGACGATGGTATAAGGTGCCACATCCGAGGCCACCACTGCATTCGCTGCGACAATGGCTCCGTCGCCGATCTTCACTCCCGGCAGAATCACCGCATTCTGCCCGATCCACACGTCATTGCCAATGACGGTGTCGCCTTTGTAGGGCAACTGCTCCAGAGAGGGAGTCGCCTTTTCCCAGCCACCGCCCATAATGTTGAAGGGATACGTAGTGACTGAGCCCATCCGGTGGTTGGCCCCGTTCATAATAAACTCCACACCCCGGGCAATGGCGCAGAACCGGCCGATGATCAGCCTGTCGCCGATAAACTCGTAATGATGGGTCACCCGCTCCTCGAAGCGCTCGGCCCCATCCTTGTCGTCGTAGTAGGTATAGTCGCCCACAATAATATTGGGGCGGGTAATGACATTTTTGATGAAACAAATCTGCTTGATCTGCGGATTGGGATACATGGCGTCCGGATCTGGTCCGTAGTTCGGCATCGGCGTCACTCCTTTTTGGGCGCGGCGTTGTCCCCCACCGGCCATTCTGTATTGATTGTACCGGATGGGCTCCCTCCCGCACAATCATCTTGCTTTGGCACAGGCATAGCTGCCGCTTTTTTTCACCGCCATAAAAACATAATACCCCTCCACCTCCCGGATGCTCACCCCGCCGAAAATCGAGATCAGCTTCTGCTTATACCACTCCTTGCGTTTGGTCACCATGTAGAACCGCCCCTCCAAGGCCAGCCGGTTGAAGCCCTTCTCAATAAACCGCTTGGGCACCGAGAAGTCGGTATGGTAAGGCGGATGCGAGATAATCTTGGTAAAATGGGTCTCCCGGGTGGCGTTGAAGCCGTCGCTCTCTATAACAGCAGCATCCGGCACTCCGTTAAGCCGGGCATTCTCCCAGGAGCAGGCCACAGCCTCCGGGTCATTATCGATCATCAGAACGCGGTCCGGTCCGATGAGCTTAGCCGCCGTTACCCCGACAACCCCATAGCCGCAGCCCAAATCACAAACCGGTCCTCTTCGTCGAACTCGACAGCCGATAGCAAAGCCAATGTCCCCTTGTCAATGCGCCGCGGCGAAAACAGACTGCTCTCCGTCCGGAATTGCAGCTCCATACCTTTGATGGTGGTAGTAATCATCGTATCGTGTAAGCTCCTTTGGTTGAACATATCAGCCGCTACAAGCCTGCTGGAGCATAACGCCGTTAGCCAGGTTATGGGGTTTGGCGTAATGAGACAAAATCTCTTCCACCCGGCTGTAATCCTCCAGCGGCGCCCACACCCAATCCACCGCCACTCCTTCCTCTAGGGTAGCGTACATCTTAAATGAATTTCCCGGCTCCCGGTAGACCAGATGCAGGTCAATATCGGAATGGGCATCAGCTTCGCCTCTAGCTACAGACGAGCATACGTAGATGGCTTTTACCTGTTCTTCGTTCATAGCAATCCCTCCTCAGTTTTCAGTAACTGGACGCAAAAAGGCCGCAGGCAACCAGGGACTTGATCTTTCACAAGTCGCCTGGTGCCTGCGGCCCCAAACGGTAGGCATCCGATCACGGATGCATCCGGCTATCACCGGACTTACATAGTTCGATTATAAAACTAACACTTTCATAAGGTCAATATTCAACTGGCTTACCCTACAGTTATTGAAATTATAAAATTGTAATCGTACTGGATGGGTGTTACGATAAGCGTTAAAAAATGTCAGTTCATTTGAACCTGCTAATCTGGGAGGCCAATACCGTGAATGACAGAGATTTAATAGATTTGGTATTAAATTTTACCCAACAGATCGATGAATTACAGGTGAAATACTATCCTCTTACGCAAGACTCCAGCCAGGATACATCTGTTGTATTCGCAAATTATAAAGCGGAGGCGGAGAAAATTTATCTTCGTTATTTGACGAAAAAGGACAGAACCTATTATATCGGCATCAATTCCCCACCAAAATTCGCAGGGGTCAAGAGCAATACTCCCAGCAAGGTGGATCACAAAAAAAATGGTGCGGTGGTAACCTTTTATACAAACACAGGACTTTTAGATTTTCAGTTTATTCTTACCTGTAAAAATGATCAGTGGCTTATTAACAGCTTTAAACAGCGATACCATTCTGATGATAGGGAATTAACGTATAAATGGCAATACGGTAGTTTTTAAATAGCAAAAGACGGCCCCTGAGCAAAGTCTGCGCCAACATTTTTAAGCTATTTCCAGTAAGCTTGATATGCTTGTTATATTGAACAGGTCGATTATGGTCAGATGCCACCATGATAGACCTGTTTTTGTTTTCTCTGTTTTCTAACGTGAGCTCTAGTTTCGGCGACGATCCAACTATTCATGATCATACCCACTGAAAAATCATCAATGGAATAATCGACATATCGGAAAGAAACCGCCCCCATGCTGGGCGGCTTTCGTGCTAGAGAGTACGGGAGGCTTGTTTTACCAAATCGGTTAGCATTCCGCTATCAATCTGCTCACCACTACGGAACTTGATCGTCTTCCGCTCCGGGGGGCCGTCGAACATTCCTTCGGGCAGCTCCAGCTCAGCCGCATTGAAAATCGTGAAGCTAACAGCATCCTTTGAGGTGGAGATCACTGCTGCATACTTTTTGTTCTTCAGGAAATGAGGCTTATTGTATTGTATGCGTTCCTGAACCTCGGGAATGGCACTGTGGACGACTTGGCGTAATTCTTGGCATAGACCGGCTTGCCACGATTCTTTGACTTTCCCGATAAAGTCGGTAACCTCTTGGTTCATTTGTCATTCTCCTCCCTCGCCAGCTCTCGTTATGAATCGACAGTCCAATAAAATTCACTCATCTTTTTTTCAACATTCCCCAATGATTTCCCTTCCCGACCCTGGTTCAAAAGTTAAATTTCTCCTCAGAACCTGGCCCGGCAAGCTCCTTGGAAGCTTAACAACCAAAAAAAGCCGCAGGCAGCCAGGGACTTGATCTTACACAAGTCGCTGGGCGCCCGCGGCTCATTATAGATGCTACGCGGTTCAATATACTGTGGCTTGCTTTACCCCGCCGCCTTCAAGAAGCTCTCCTATTCAGCAGCAACCCGGTCCGCAAACACCGCCATGGCATCCCGCATGAATACGGCCAACCCTTCACCGAACTTATCAATGTTCTTGGTGAAACGTTCGTCACAGACATACATCTCGCCCAGACCCTTGAACGCTTCAGGTGAATAGCTGCCCATCCGGTTAAGGTATTCCCACCACAGCCGGATGGCGGCTTGAGCTTCATCAGATTCAGGAGACAGGTGGCGCAAGTCGGCCAGCTTGAAGTAAATCTCATTCATTTCTTGGCCCAGCTTCTCCTGCTCCTCCTTCGACATGGTGCCTAACCGGGCGTTGGAGCTGTCCACAGCCTTGTCTCCCCAGCGCTGCCGGGCTTCCTGCTCATACGGATTGCCTTTGCTAAAATCAAACCCTGCAAACTTCTCTTTATCAGACATGTGAATTTCTCCTTTATGGTGTCGGATGGTTTGGTCGATTACCGCGATCATCCGGTCCAGCTGCCCGCGTCGGTCCACGAGCATCCGCCGCTGAAGCGTCAACGCTTCGTTGCGGTCATAGTCCGGATCCGTGATAATCTCCCTGATCTTCGTCAGGGAAAACCCCAGCTCCCGAAAAAACAGGATCTGCTGCAGAGTTTCCAGATTGGCGCCGGAGTAATTGCGGTATCCGGAATCCGTCTTTTCCTCCGGCTTCAAAAGCCCGATCTCATCATAGTGGTGCAGCGTGCGCACACTGACACCCGTCAGCTCGGCGACTTCCTTTACCTTCATCCTCTGCATCTCCCTTCACCACTTACTCTAAAGGATCACGTAACGTGAGAGTCAACCGTTATTTTGAGCATACTCGGAATAAAATTTTCACGATACTGAACAATACCAATTAGTACCTAAACCATTAACAGCGTCTAACAAAATTTCTAACGGAAGCCACAGCCCTTATATGGCTCTAAACAGCCCTTTCAAAATCCTAACGGAAGCACGAGCCGCTATTTATCCAAAATCCATACTGAAACCGCTAAAAAGCTAAAAATAAAGGCTCTGGCCGCCGTTAGAAATTCAGAGTGCCTGCTTTTGGACAAATAACGTCTCTGGCTTCCGTTAAAAATAATACCAATGCACTTGTTCCCCCCGCGGCCACCAAACCCGGTTTGCTTGACACATGAAGATCGATGTAACTATAATAGTTACATCTAATGCTGTAACTATCATACTTAACCTTCAGATACTCACACATCCATCTGCCCTTGGAAAGGAGCCTTCCCATGAAAATTGAAGTTTGGTCGGATTTTGCCTGCCCCTTTTGTTATATAGGAAAACAGCGTTTGGAGAATGCCCTGGAGCAGTTTGCCCACCGGGATCAGATCGAAGTAGTCTTCAAAAGCTTCGAGCTGGACCCTCGGGCTCCCCAAACAGTAGAGCATGACGTCCACCATATGCTGGCTGCCAAATACGGCATGACCCTCGAAAAAGCCGTAGCCATGAACAAAAATCTCACCGATCAGGCCAAGGAAGTCGGGCTTGATTTTCATATGGACTCGATGAAATTGACTAACACCTTCGATGCCCACCGCTTGACGCATTTCGCGGCAAAGAAAGGCAAGCAGAACGATGCTATCAAAGAGCTGTTCGGAGCATACTTTACGGATTCACTCCTTCTGGGAGACCATAACACCCTGGCGGATTTGGCGCAAAAGGCCGGGCTGGACCGCAACGAAACCCTGACGATGCTGGCCGGAAACGACTATGCCGCTGATGTACGCGCCGATGAAGAAGAAGCGCAGCAGTTGGGCGTCACCGGGGTGCCCTTCTTCGTTATTGACCGGAAATATGCCGTTTCCGGGGCGCAGCCCACGGAGGTTTTCCTCAAAACACTGGAGACCATCTGGCAGGAAACCCAGCCGCTGAAGGTCATCGGCAATGACGGAGACGCAGGAATTTGCCAGGATGGATCATGCTCGGTTAATTAAACGGATCATAATGTAAACAAAGAAGCTGCCTAAAAGGCAGCTTTTTCGCGTCTCTATAAGGTTTGCAATGCTCAATTCTAATTAACCAGAATTCGTGTAGTCTTTCCCTTTTCAACTGGAGTTTGAAGCCATTTCATCCTCAATAAGCTTCACTAAATCAGAGGCCTTCAAATTCAAAGCAGCTGAAAGAGCAAACAAAGAGCTTAAGGTGGGTTGATGAACACCACGTTCCAACATAGATATGTATGTGCGATCAAGATTACTTTGAAAGGCCAGACTTTCTTGGCTCATATTTTGCTTTTTACGTAAGCCCCGTAAAATTTGCCCGAAAATATCTTCTGCTTTCAAGATAATACCTCTTTTTAAAGCTATTATCCCAACGTCAGAAACAAAATATCCACGTAGTATACTCTACAAAATTCTATTTTTGTGATAAAATTAAACAAGAAAGTAACAACTTTGAATATGAATGAAAGGTCGGTGTAACTTTGCAAAATTTGCTGGATCAGTTGTATAACGGCCATTTGAATCCAAATGAAAATGTAGTATCTCGCGATCCGAAATATAGAGAAATAAGCCAAAAAGTTAGCTCTAATTTGGAAGCCTGGAAGCAAGAACATTCCGAGAAAGAATATGAAGAAATTGAAGTAATATTCGAATTATATAAACAAACTCACGACATGGAGCTCTCCTCCACCTTCTCATACGGCTTCCGCCTAGGTGCAGGTCTAATGGTAGAAATCCTCACCGGAAAGAGCGGTTTTGCCAATAAAATAAGCGCATTTCCTGATATTAATCCATAAAGAGAAGCTTATCCGACATTGGTTCGACATATCCTCTTTATAACCCTCCTTAATATGAGACAATCTGCCAATCTCCTAAAAAATATGATATAATCGGGCAAGTGATAGACAAGCTTATATGGGCGGTCGGCTAGCCTCTCCGAAGGGAGGTGATGCCAATGAGCGTTTATGAAACTTTGGTGCTGATGATTGCTTTTGCGACATTAGTGGTCCATGTCATAAACAGCAGCAAACGCAAATAGACCGCCCAAGGTCAAAGGATACGGTCTTATTTGCGTCATCCATCTGATTAAAGCTGTCCGCCCTTAAAGCGGCTATTGCTGCGGAGGAGTCATGTTAGCGCATGGCTCCTTTTGCAACGTTGAGTGACTAGATAAGCTCATTATAGCACATTTTGTTACCTGTAGATAACGAAATGCATTTTGTTTTACTTACTGCTACACCCTACCCACTTTCCTCGCCATGGCCTTGCCTTCATCCATGACAAAGCCGAACTGCTTGTACAGCTCATGAGCGTCCTTGGTGCCCAGTCTCCCCGTCAGCCCGCGCAGTTCCTTGGAGTTGATCACCGCATCCACCAGCTTTTTGCCCAATCCCGTACCGCGGTAGGCTTCATCCACGAATACATCCGCCAGCCAATACATGGTGGCAAGGTCTGTAACCGCCCGGGCAAAGCCGATTTGCCTGCCTTCATGGTACAGGCCGTAACAAAGAGAATTCCGGATGGATGCTTCGATCACCTCTACAGACCTTTCCGCTGCCCAGTAGCTCCGTCCCAAAAAACCCGATATAACCTCCATCGACAGCAGCGTCTTGTCGTCACTAATCAGGTAACCGTCAAATTCAATATGCATGACCAGCTTTCTCCTCCTTAGTCTTCTCCAGCATCTTTCGCTAATTGCATGTCTTCTCCCGCAACATTCAGCTCTTCCATCGTAAATAGAGCATGAAGACGCAAACCCTCTGCAGCAAGTTTCTCCCGCCCTTCCGGGTCCCTCTCTATCACACAGATCACGTCTTCCACAACTGCTCCTGCTTCCCGCAAATCCTGAGCGCTAAGGATTACCTGTCCACCGGTAGTCACCACATCTTCAACGATGCAAATACGTTTACCCGCTACATCCGCCCCTTCAGCCAGTTTGCACGTCCCGTAAGTCTTGGCCTTTTTCCGCACGAAAGCTGCAGGTAACCCGGATGCCAGCGACAAGGCAGTAGCAATAGGGATGCCTCCCATCTCCAAGCCTGCAAGCACCCGCGCCTCCGGCGGAATCAGAACTTGCAGTTGCGCGGCTACCTCACGCAAAACCTCTGGCTCCGCCTCGAACAGATACTTGTCGAAATATTCCTGCGAAATTTGTCCGGAGCGTAAGGTGAAGCTTCCAGTTAAATGAGCGGTTTCGTAAATGCGCCTAGCCAAAGCCGTCCTGTCCATTTGCATATCTCCCGTCTCTTTATATTAAACCCGGGTGCCGGATCATGGTGCTTTCTTTTTTGAGCATTATACTGGAAACAGACTACCTTGTATAGAAAAATCTACAGAGAAGAGCATCCCAAGGAGAATTGCGCCGCACGCAAAAAAAGCCTACTATTCTCCGCACGAACGCGGGAAAAAAGGCTTTTTCCTTATGGCTGAACCCAACCAAGCTTAATCCTCCTCCACCTTCCGCACGTCCACCTTGACCGTCAGGTTTTGGCCGCCGCTGCCCCGGTAGATGCCCTTCACGGGAACAATATCCTTGTAATCCCGGCCGTGGCCCAGCTTCACGTAGCGCCAGCCCGTCTCCACCCGGTTGGTGGGATCGAAGCCCCGCCAGCCGCTGCCCGGAATCAGCACCTCCACCCAGGCATGGGACGCCTGCTCAAAATCCGCATTGTTCCCGGTAATATCCCCGACAAAGTGGTAGCCGCTGACATACCGCGCCGGCACCCCATGATACCGGCAAACCGCCAGCATCAGGTGGGCGTATTCCTGGCAGACGCCCCGCCGCAGCTCAAGGGTTTCCTTCACTGTCGTGTGCACATGGGTTGCACCCGGGTCATAGGTCAGATCGCCGTGAATCCGCCGGTTCAGCTCCTGGGCCCAAGGATAAATCCCTTCGTCACCAGGCCCGTACGGCTGGGCATACACCTCCAGCTCCGGCGTAAATGCCGTGTACACCGTCGGCAGCAGATACTCCACAAACCGGTCATAAAAGGTATCCATCCGCATCAGCTCCAGCTCCGCCTGCGGCCGCAGGGCAGGCTCCGGCCATACCGTCTCCTGGGTGCTCACCACGGACTTGACCCGGATGGTCAGCTGCCGGTGGGCTTTATTCACCGTGAAGGCATGCACCCGGTTGCCGAAATAGTCCTCATAAGTCAACAGAGCCGTGGACGGCTCCACACTCACCTCATGGCTGTAGCAGGATTGCCTGCTGTTGGTGCGGGGAGTCAGCCGGACCTCATTGACACTGTCCGTAGCCGAGTCCGCGTAAGAATAACGGGTCATATGCTGAATTTCCAGCTTCATTGGGCTGCCGCCTCCATTCGAAAAAAGGTATCCGCCATGGTCCTCCCCAGGCTGCGGCAGCCCTCTGTCAGCTGCTCCAGCAGCAGCGCCGTCTCCGGCAATCCAAGATCGTCCCGGTCCAGGCAGCCCAGCTCCGCCTTCAGCCTGCCCGCTTTGCGCCGGGCTTTTTCATGCTGGGAATAAGGTTGCTCCCCTTCGTAGAGACTGATCTCCTCCAGGTGCTCCTCCAGCTGCAGGAAGGAGAAATAGACCGAACGGGGGAAGCTTTCCTTGGTCAGCAGAAATTCCATAATATGCGGACCGGACAGCCCGTCGGCATAAACCCGCCGGAACGCCTGGTAGCCGCTGACGGATTTGAGAACTGCCATCAGGTACGGGTAAGGAGCCGCCTGATCGGCACGGATGGCGCCAAGCACCGACTGGAGAATCCGCACCGTATTTTCCGCCCGCTCCAGAAAACGGCCGCATTCGATGAAATGCCACTCCTGCTCCCGCTGCATAACGGAATGCTCCACACCCTGGAACACCGCCACCTTTTCCTTCACCCGCCGGAAAAAATTATTGGGCCCCTCATCCAGAATATCTGCCACCTGCACCTCCCCAAGCCACAGGTAAAAGGAGTTGGCCGCCTCCCAGAGCTCGCTCGGGACCTTCTCCCGGATGGTGCGCAGATTGCTCCGGGCCAGGGACACACAGGAAAACAGGGAATTGCCGTAGCCCCTGTCCAGGGTAATGAAGGAAATCACATCCCGTTCTGTAAACTGCTCGAACTGCTGGAGATAATCCCCTCTGGCTCCGAACGCATCCACCAGACGGGACCACTTATGCTCCTCGTGGGCAAAATCTCCTTCATGCTGAATATGGTAATGAACATCCACCAGACGGGCGTGATTTTCCGCTCTTTCCATGTAGCGTCCGATCCAGAACAAAGCCTCCGCATTGCGGTTCAGCATGGCAATCCCCCGCCTTCCTATTGATGATTGTCCTTCCAGTTCTTGATTTCGTACATTTTCTTGTATCCGGGGGCACCCCCAAAAGTAATCGGAATACGCTTCGTCAGCTCAACTTCACTTTTGGGGGCTTTTTTCGGGGGCTCCCCCAAAAGTAACCGGATTAAGCTTCGTCAGCTCTCTTCACTTTTGGGGGCTTTTTTCGGGGGCACCCCCAAAAGTAATCGGCATATGCTTCGGCAGCTTCACGTCACTTTTGGGGGAACGTATTACGCCATTACCCAGGTATCCTTGCAGCCGCCGCCTTGGGAGGAATTCACCACCAGCGAACCCTCCGTCATGGCCACGCGGGTTAATCCCCCGGGAATCACATGAACTCCTGCTGTTCCTCCACCCATGAGGATGAAGGCGCGCAGGTCGATATGCCGCGGCGCCAGCTGGCCTCCGGTCAGTACGGGAGCCCGCGACAGCCGGATGGTGGGCTGGGCGATATAACGGCCCGGGTCAGCCATAATTTTGGCCCGGAACTCATCGATTTCCACCTCCGATGCGGAAGGACCGATCAGCATGCCGTATCCGCCGGACAGCGATGTTTCCTTCACCACCATTTCGTGGAGACGGGACAGCACATATCCCCGCTCCTCCGGCCGGGACAGCACATAAGTGGGCACATTCCCGATAATCGGCTCTTCCTTCAAGTAGTAGCGGATCATATCCGGCACATAGGCGTACATAGCCTTGTCGTCAGCCACACCAGTTCCCGGCGCATTCACAATAGCCACATTGCCTGCCCGGTAGGCATTCATGATTCCCGCCACCCCCAGCATGGAGGTCGGGTCAAAAGCAAGCGGGTCCAGATAGTCGTCATCAATCCGCCGGTAGATCACATCCACCTGGGTCAGTCCGCCCAGACCGCGGATAAACACCTTATGGTCCATCACCACCAGGTCCCGGCCTTCAACCAGATGAATCCCCATCTGCTGGGCCAGAAAGGTATGCTCATAATAGGCGGAGTTGTATTCACCGGGGGTCAAGAGCGCAATGACGGGGTCTTTTTTCCGGGTAGGGCAAAGGCTGCGCAAGACAGTCAGAAACCGGTTGAGGCTATGCTCCACATCCCGGATGGAGGAGGACAGGGTCAGCTCCGGGTAGAGCTGGTTCATCATGGAGCGGCTTTTGAACAGGTACGAAAATCCAGAGGGACAACGCAGGTTATCCTCCAGCACATAATAAGCGCCGTGCTCATCGCGGATGAGGTCGATGCCGGACGTAGTGATATATACATCCTCCGGCACCCGCACATGCATCATCTCCGGGCGGAAATACTTGTTGGCCACCACCATCCGCCGGGGCACAATGCCATCCTTCACAATCTGCTGCCCGTGATACACGTCATACACAAACCGGTTCAAGGCCGTGATCCGCTGCAGGAGCCCTTTCTCCAGGACATCCCACTCTTCCTTGGGAATCACCCGGGGAATCAGATCGAAGGGAATTGTCCGCTCCAGGGGCTGGATCTGGGAGGGGGAATACAGAGTGAAGGTGATGCCCTCCTCCATCATCCGCCGGTTGAAGGCTGCCTGTTTGGCTCCCGCCTCCCCCGCCTTCAGGGACGCGAGCTGATCGAACACCTGGCTGTAATGGGAACGGACCTGCATGCCGTTTTCCGCAAACATCTCATCATAGAAACCTTCCAGCGCATAAGGCGCAATCGGCGACCGCTCCACCGCTCCCATAGCTTCAAGCCCCCTTCATATAAAAAACGTCCATCATCCGCACGGGGAAACATTCCGACCGCCTCAACAATCCGATTTCAGCACTATATAACATAAACATGACATAAAATTGCGGGTTCAAAAAGGAATAAAGTGTAGATTCTATAGTTTTATAAGAATAAGTGTAGTCTCGCCCCATTTTTATGTCAAGTATCTTTACATGGTTTTTCAGAAAAACTTGAATAAATGGCCAACATGACCGAGAGTCATTTCAGATGTATATATCCCTCTTCGGAATCATAGACAATATCCGCCCCTATACTCATGAGAAAAGGACCGTTGCCGCGAAGGCGGGTGTGGTGGGTTCGTTGAGTGGCCGGAAAATAGTCATACAGGGTTATAGAGTCTCCTGGATATGACACTTTCCAGGGGATTGGCTCCTGGCCGGGGTTGGATACCAGAATAAAATGCTCTCCTTGTTTTCCTGTATCTTCAAACTCCTCCCCTTGCGCCAGATAACAACGGGTCTTTCGGTCAATGAGCAGCCGCCGCGCCGCTGTCCGCCAGCCAGCCCGTTAGCTCGGATCAGGGATCACATTTTGCACGGGAAGATAGGTTATGCCTGTCCAGATGTCGAGAGCCTGCACGTCGTACTGCATTCTTGCCCTGCCGCGTTGCCGACATTGTGAGAATAAGTCTTTCCTCCCGGTCAAAACCAAATCCCACCGCAAGGAACTTCCGGTGTAGCTGTCCATCCCGTCATTCATCAGCACATCCGCAAGGGGAACGGTCCGCAGGCTGTTTCCGGCGGGGTCCACAATCACGGCATCCATGGGAAAATGTTCCCTTCCCTTAACGTATGCAAGACGCCTTACAAGATGAACCGCAAGCTTGTTCGCCTCCGGGGAAACCAGTGTCTGCAAAATGGTTACGTCGGGATGGAGGGTTGTATCCCACTCCAATCGCAGGCCATTCTCCGTTTCCGTCAGGTAAGGCTTAAAGGCGGGCATTGCGGCCTCAGCCGATAGTGCTGTTTATTGCTTCGGGGGACGGTTCGCCTGAGGTAGGGGGCAGAGAAAAACCGGAAGCAGCGGATGAAGGTGAAGGCCCCTTCCGGGACATTGCCCATACGTCGGGGCCATTCCCCAGGCTGTTCTTCCCCATTCTCCTCACAGCCGCCTGCGGCCAGCATCCCTCCCAGCAGAACAAACATCAGCTCAAGGCTTAGCCGCTTTCATCCGGCATCTCCTTTTTCCCTGATTATACCAAGTAAAGGAATATCTGAACACAAGAATAAACGCCTTTCCGCAAAATCCGGAAGGCGTTTCTTATCGTTATTGTCCTGGTCGCAGGCACGCGTGATTTACCGCTAGTCCAAGCCGCGGCTGACCGTCTTCAAGCTGGTTATACCCCGCCCCTGGGGCGTTTTTGCCACCATTTCACCTCGCCGCGGATCAGCCCTACGAAGGCTTCCGCCACAGGGGACAGCATCTCCTCCTTGCGGGTACATACCGCGATGGGATTCATCAGTGTCAAGCCCCGGACAAACACCCGGGATACCTCCTTGCGCTCCACATAGTCGCGCACCGCCATGGAGGAGATAAAATTCGCTCCGTACCCGGCAATAACCGCACGCACCGCCTCGCCCACACCATTAAACTGCAGGCCTACCTTGGGCGGATTCACATTCAGCGCCCGGCACAGCGAGAAGAGCCGCTCCCGGGTGGAGCTGCCTTCCTCTCTCAATATAAAAGGAACCTTCATCATCTCCGCCAAAGAGATTTCCTGGCCTGCATAAGGATGGCTGTTGGGAACAATAAACCACAGCTCGTCCTCCAGCAGCTGCTCCCAGGCAATCCCCGGCTGCTCTTCCCAGCCGCCCCCGTACACCGCCACCTCTGCGTCATAATGAAGCAGCTGCTCCACCGCCTCCCGGGAATTTACGGTGGTCAGCACCACCTCCACCTGGGGATGCTCCTGCTTGTAGCGGGCCAGCCATTCCGGCAAAAGCAGGTTGGCAGGCAGATAGGTAGCTACAATCCGCAGCACGCCGCTGAAGCCGGCCTTGTACTCCCGGATGCCCGACTCAATCTCCCGCTCCAGGGCAAACAGCCGTTTGGCATAATCCGCCACCAGCCTGCCCCCGTCCGTCAGGAGCGCTCCCCGGCCCTTGGGAGCCAGCAGCGCAAACCCCAGCTCCTTCTCCAGATTGCGCACCTGGGCGGTCACTGCCGGCTGGCTAATCAGCAAATCCTCCGAAGCCCGGGTCACTCCCCCTTTTTCCGCAACGGTATGGAAAATCCTCAGGGCGTGCAAATTCATCATTACACCTGCTTCCTACATCAAAATTGATGAAAAACGAAAAAATATATATTTTTCTTATGATTGCTTTTCCTTTATTCTAAGAGATAGAGAAAAAATTCACAAGCACTAAACACGGACAAGGAGTGGAGAGTAATGCGTAAAACGAAAATTGTCTGTACCATCGGACCGGCCAGCGAAAGTCCGGAGATGCTGCGCAAGCTGATTCGCGCAGGCATGAGCGTGGCCCGGTTGAACTTCGCACACGGCGAGCCGGAGGAGCATACCGCCCGTATCCGCAACATTCGGGAAGCGGCAGCCGCCGAGAATGCCTATGTGGCTGTCCTCATCGATACCAAAGGTCCCGAAATCCGCATCGGCAAGATGGAAGAGGCCTTCGTAGAGCTGGTTCCCGGCGAACACGTCACCCTCACCACCGAAGAAGTGCTTGGCACCAAAGAACGTATTCATGTTACTTATAAACAGCTGCCCCAGGACGTGAAGCCCGGCGGCATCATCCTGATCGACGACGGTCTGGTCCGTTTGGAGGTCGTGAAGGCTGAAGGCACCGAGATCACCTGTCTGATTAGAAACGGCGGCCGTCTGAAGCCCCGCAAGGGCGTCAATGTTCCCGGCGTCAAAACCAGCCTGCCCGGCGTCACCGAAAAGGATATCCGCCATATCAAGTACGGCGTGGAGCAGAAGATTGATATTATCGCCCAATCCTTCGTGCGCAAGGCCGAGGATATTCTGGAGATCAAGCATATCCTGGACGAGCTGGGCGCCGGCCATATCCAGGTTATCGCCAAGATTGAAAACGATGAGGGTGTGGAAAATCTCGACGCCATCATCTCTGTAGCCGACGGCATTATGGTCGCCCGTGGCGACCTGGGTGTAGATCTTCCCGTTGAAGATGTTCCCCTGGTTCAAAAGGATATGATCCGCCGCTGTAACCTGGCCGGCAAACCTGTTATCACCGCGACTCATATGCTGGAGTCCATGCAGCAGAACCCCCGCCCCACCCGTGCGGAAGCAGGCGACGTGGCCAACGCCGTGTTCGACGGCACCGATGCGGTTATGCTCTCCGGCGAGTCCGCCGCAGGCAAGTATCCGCTGGAGTCCGTGGAAACCATGGCTCGTATCGCCGCCAAGGCGGAAGGCGCATTGGACAGCTACAGCTGGCTGACCCTGCAGGCTGACCGCAAAACCCACGACGTAACCGGGGCAATCGGTCAAGCCGTAGCGCAAGCCGCACTGGAGCTGGGTGCCAAGGCAATTCTGGCGCTGACCGAAAGCGGCTTTACCGCCCGGATGATCGCCAAGCACAAGCCCAAGGCGCCGGTGATCGCCGTTTCCTCCAAATCCAGCGTGCTTCATGCGCTGACCGTGTCCTGGGGTGTAATCCCCGTGCTCCGCAAGGAGCAGGTGGCCAGCACGGACGAGGCCATTCTGGCCGCTGTGGAGCTGGCCAAGGCCGCCGGCCATCTGCAGGACGGCGACCTGGTAGTGGTTACCGCAGGTGTGCCCGCAGGTGCCACCGGCACCACCAACCTGCTTCGCATCCACCACGTGGGCGACGCGCTGTAAGCTGCATAGGCAGGCCGCCGGAAGAGGCGGCCTGGCTATTCGCGCGGGGCGAGACATGAGGCAGTACGAATAGCCACAACACACACCGACATACTCCGGCCAGCTTACACACCGTGCGCCCGGCCACATTCATGTGTCTCGTACGTCCGTGACGTTCGTTACACCCGATAGGCCCGTTACGCTCGTCGCACCGTCACATCCGTAACGCTCGTCTCGCTCGTCACACCCGTTACACCCGTCATACGCGTAACACTCGTCACGATCTTCATACCCGTAACACTCGTCACGATCTTCATACCCGCTACACCCAGCATAATTGTCACACCGTCGCAGCATGTAAGCGCCATACAATGTATGCTATTGGCTCCATACCCGCCTCCAGCAGCCATGTAAGCGCCATACAATGTATGCTATTGATATTTTTCATCCTGTTTTGAGCCGGTTTTGGCTCAATAGCATACAAAACATGTATCTTATTTGCCCGGATTGCCCCACTCCCGGCGGTTTAGCATACATTTGTTGTCCGCTATCATTTCCCCCTTGCACGTACACCTTATTATACTGCTCCAGAACCAACCAGCCAAAGCGGCAGGACGAGGCACCAGGCCCGTTCTGCCGCTTTTATTCATGGACAGCGCATGCTTAGAGACAGTGAATGCTTCCGGGACAGCTCATGCTTTAGGGCAGCAATAGCTTCCGGAACTGCTTATGCTTCCCGGGCAGGGCATGCTTTCGGGAGGAGTACATGTTTTAGGAGCAGTACATGCTTCGGGAGCCAGTACATGCTTCGGGAGCCAGTACATGCTTCACGAGCAGCGGCAACTTCACGGACAGCGCAAGCTGAAACGATGGCGTATGGTGAAACGATAGCGTAAAACCTATTGCCTGTTACCCCAACCCAGGTCCCCACTTCCCGTGCAGCATCAACCGCCGTTTACTGTACCAGTTACATCCCCGGGTGAAGCCGCTCCCCTGCCCGCAGCGCCCGGCGGATGGCCGCCAGCCGCAAATCGGCTGCACGCAGCTCCTCCAGCAGCTCCAGCTCACCCGCCTCCGTTTTCAGCACACCCTTCAAGGCGCCGTTACCCAGAACCAGCCGGTAATGCCCGGATAAGGCGAGAATCGGATCATGCGTAGCCATGATCACAATCTTTTGGCGGTCCACCAGAATCTCCAGGGCCAGCCGTTTGTCAATGCCGGCGTTTTCGATCTCGTCGATCAGTACGATGGGGGAGTCGGATAGAATCGCCGTATCGGCTATCATCAACGCCCGGGATTGCCCGCCGCTCAGCGCCGTAAGCGGAGTATCCAGCGTAAAGGCCTCCCCCGCCAGCCGGTTGGCCTGCTCCAGCACCTGCTCCGCCAAACTCAGGCCGCCGCTTTGGGAGACGAACCCAACCTCACTTGCCTCCACGTAAGCTTTGGAACAGCTCTCTTTACCAACTCCAGCCTCTGTCTGTCCCGCTCCACAACTCCCTTTACCCTCCCCAGCCTCTGTCTGTCCCGCCCCATAACTCCCTTTACCCTCTAGAGCTTCTGCCCGTCCCGCACCGTGCCCACCCGCAGAAAAACCGGTTCGCGAGCCGATTCCCGCCTGCTCTACTCCTGTTTCAGTTGACAAGCTCCCTCCCGGCTCCTCTAGCTCCAGACAAGCCGCGTGCATGGCAATAAACTCCCCCACCGTGGCATCCAGCACAAAATTCATATTTTGCGACAGCTGGGCGATGAGCTTGGTACCGATGCCGAACCGCTCCGCCGGGTCAGGGGGCTGGCCGTTCAACAATATCTGTCTGCCGCTGGGTGTATCCCGCTGGGCCAGGTACTCGATATCCGCCAGCAACCGACTTTTGCCCGAACCGGTGGGGCCAACCACAGCCGCAATGTCCCCCGGCACAAGGTGGAGCCGGCAGTCCTCGGGCTGCCCGTTTTTGTCACGGCCGCCGCAGATGGTAATGGATTGCACCTGTTCCATGATGATTCTGCCTCCTTGTTAGTTTTGTGGTATGGAAGCTGCAAATCGCCATGACGCCTATCCGCACGATGAGGTGCCTGGGAGCATCGGACGGGGGATGCACTCAAGACACCTGCCGCCGCCCTCAACCCCCAGCCTCCCCCTCCTTTGCAGGCGTCCACAGCTTCCGTACATTGCCCATCTGGGCATCCTCACCAATCCTGGTTTCCCCCAGACAGTAGGAGCACACCGCCGCAGGCATGGAAAACCGCAGCTTGGAGCCATCCAGCGACTCTACCTCCGGCGCCGTCAAAAACACATCCCTCGCCCTTTCCTTTCCCTGTCCGGTAAGCCCATTCATCGGAATAATCTCCGCCTTGGGATTGGCCTTCCGCACCCGGTAGCGGAACACCTCCCGCTCTGCCTGGGAGACAATATCCCCCTTGGTGAGAATCACCGTATCCGCCAGCTTGAGCATAGGCCCGATTTTGGCAGGGGTGTTGAGCCCAGACAGATGGTCAATGACGCAGACCGACTGGACCTGCCGGATGTAAGGCGAGCAGCGGTTGCACAGCCCGGCGCTTTCCGTAATCAGCATATCCGCCCCTATGGAGCTTCCCCACTCTAAACAGGAGGCAATATTGGTAACAAAATAATGGTCAGGGCACAGATTCCCGGACAGCCCAACCAGAACAGGAATTCCCTTTTCCTGGTATAGCCTGTCGTCAAAGGTGGCCATACAATCAAATTTAACTACGCCCGTGCGTTTTCCCGCTTCACTCAGCGCTTCAATAATGCGCAGGAGTACAGAGGTTTTGCCGCTGGAGGGAGGCCCGGCCAACGTAATCAGCTTCATAGGCTCCGCCCCTTGCAGTAGCCCCTCATGAAACGTTCCTCCGTGTCCAGCTTCACCGATCCGATATCCTCATGCCACACCAAATCCCAACCCATCCACATCAGCTTGGCATCGGGCGGCAGTTTGCTCTCCACCGAAGGGTTCAGGGCGGGGAAGCAGGCATTTTCGTACAAGGCCGACACTCCGGGTCCTGTGAGATAATCCGTCAGCGGCTGGAGGCGCTCACGCGACGCGGCTTTGGCCAACAGGAACACCGGACTTGCGATAGCTCCCTCCTCCGGCCAGATAATGGCGGTTTTGTCCTTGCGGGGAATGGTTTTGGCATAAAAATACGGCATCACCGATACCGCAGGCGCATCGGCATGTCCCGTGCCCGCCAGCTTAACCATTTGGGCAGGATGCAGCCCATCCTTCACAGACTCTCCGAACCGCTCCACCGCCTCCGGGCCAAAAACATGGCGAAGGGTCAGCAGCGTGGTTTCGCAAAAATCCTTGTTGTTTTTGCCCCGCATATTCACCCTCCGGCTCCACTCGGGCTTCAGCAGCTCTGCCCAGGACCGTGGAACAGGCAGGCCGTCCAAACGGGTCAGATCCGCCACCATCACCAGCGGGTTCACACAAAGCACCGTATACCAGCCCTTCGGGTCCACCAGCTCCAAATTGCCAAAACGGGGATTGCCCCTCCAGCCCTCCGTCACATCCGCAAACACACCGCGCTCCAGGAATTTTTCCCGGAAATCCGAATGGAAGAAGCTGCTTATGCCCGGAGAGATGATCAGCTCCGGCAGCTCATCCTCGTGGCGGTAAGCCTTCACCTGCTCATAGAAGCCGGTTTGGGTGGCGTTCCCCTCAAACACAATCTTCGACGTATCGAAGCCCGCCCATTCCCCCGCTTCCTCCCGCCTGGCGAAATCCTCCTCCACCGGCACCTTTAACGGACAGGGCATCATCGCCAGCAGCGTCGGAACAAAATCATATCCCGCCCATCCCTTTTCTTGGATTTTCCCGTTCAACCGGACCACCTCCAACGGACATTTTACCCGTATCATACCATTCTTCTTCCAGCAGGGCCTAAGCACAATTCTGTGTCTATGTCAGGTTATATAACATAAAAACTGCACGCCTGAAGAATCAGGGTGCAGTCCGGAAGAAAAGTATGGATATATTTCCGTTGTGGTTCCTCTCGGCTTAGAGACTGCGACGAAATAAAGTACCGCTAATTTGCTGGCAAAACTCCCAAAACTGTGGAGATTTTGTCAGCAAAAGCGGATACTAATTTCCTCGCAGCTCCTTACAGAATCGGGCTGCCATTGAGACACAGCTTCAGAATCCACTCCCAGGGACCGTACCCGGAAGCCACATTGATATGGCCCATATCAGGCAAGGTTAGACTGGGCACGCCCATTCTTTTGTAAACGAGGGCATCCTCCAAGGAGCAATACGGATCTGTAGTGGACAGGATCAGAAGGGTTTGCGCAGCTGCGTGCTGCAGCTCCTCCAGACGGTCCGGCACAGGGAAAAAGCTTGCTACCTCCTCCAGCCGGGTATGGACGGAAGGGGGCGCCACCAGAAACACACGCTCCGCCTTGCGCCGTACACCTTGAGCCGCATAATGGAACCACAGGATACAAGCCAGGCTGTGAGCCACCACCGTCAGCTCCTCATCTTCGGGAATGGCATCGATGGTTTGGGCCAGGTCAGCAAGCCACTGCTCCTTGTCCGGATGATCCGGGTTGGGCAAGCTGGGGTAATGGACCGTTTCCCCACGGGCGCTAAGCCCGCGTGCCAGCCAGGATTGCCAATGGTCAGGACCGCTGCCGCCCAGACCGTACAGAATCAAAAAGCTGCGTTTCACAACACTTTCCTCCATTTCGTCTGTCAACCTGCCGGGGTCAGGGGCGTTTGCCCGCCCGCAGCGCGGTTATCACATTTTCCGCAAAAGGATGCTCCGTCCCTTCGAACGCACGAACCGCTGCCTGCACATCGTATGGCACCCTGCGGATGCCCAGGGTGAAGACAGGTGCTGAGCCCGCATACGGCTCATCAATCTCCAGCACAGCATAAGAAGCGGCTGTATTGCTGTCAAAGGGCAGCCCCACGCTGCCGGTATTGGCTACCACCTTGCCGCCGATATGGCGGATATAAGGCATATGGATATGCCCGTACAGGGCAATCTGTGCTTCCGTTCCTTCGAACATACGGGTGAGCACCTGCTCCTCCTCATCCGTCGGAAGTACCTGCTCCAGCAGATTGCGGGGATTGGCGTGAACCATGCGGAAGAGCAGACCTTTTACGGGCTCCTCTTCATGGGAAAAGGGCAGGCCGGCCAAATATTCCAGCTCCTCCGGGGTCAGCCGGCTCCGAGTCCATTCCATTTCCTCCAGCAAGGCCGCCTGCTGCTCCTCTGACTTGGCAAAACCCGGCTGGATGAGATTGCAGCCCACCAGCTCGTCAATATTGCCCTGGATCACCACCGTATCCAGCTGGCGGATTCTCCGCACACATTCGGCAGGCATGGGGCCTTTGAACACCAAGTCCCCCAGCACATAAATTTTGTCCGCCTTGAGGGTGGCAATATCCAGCAGCACCGCCTCCAGCGCATGGTAATTGCCATGAATATCGGAGATAAACGCAAGCTTCATCGAGAACCGCCTCCATTTTTTAAAATGCTTTTTGGGGTTGCCCGCCCTTCCCTTTTGGGCGGCGCCTCTGTGTACCATGTGCTGGGGTGTATGCGATTGCTCAGGCCCATGCTGCTGGTTTGCCCACTAACTGATGGTTTATATTCGGTTTTTCAAGTATAATTACCCGTTTTTCCGCTAACTGATGGTTTGGATATGATTTTTCGAGTTTAATTACCTGTTTTACCCACTGGCCGGCGGTTTGTGTATGATTTTTCGAGTATAATTACCTGTTTTACCCACTAGCCGGCGGTTTGTGTATGATTTTTCGAGTACGCGCCCCTATTGCTGCCCCTGGATTCCTTCCCGGTAGGCTTTCAATATGCGCAAAAACACGTTGGGGAAAGCCAGCTGGTCCAGCTCCTCCCAGCTCATCCAGCGGTAGCGGGGCGGCAGGCCGCCGCGGGACTGGGCCAATCCCGGCGCAGCAGAAGCCGCACCGGGAGCAGCGCCCTGGCCCATGGGAGCGGCGTTGTCCGCTGCCGCCCCGCCGTACCACGCGGCACTCTCCGCCGCCGCGTAGCCCTGCGCCGCCGTTCCGACGGCGCCAAAATCCGGCGCGGGCCGGCAGCGGTACACCGCCAGGTCCCACCGGATATGGCTGAACAGATGCTCCGCATCCATCAGCCATTCCACCGGCAGGACCGCGGCGCCCTCCTCCGCTGCCAGCGCAGCCGCCAGGAAGCCCATGGCCCGGCCATGGGCTTCCGG
>JAEWIS010000034.1 GCA_023386955.1 Bacillota bacterium | reverse complement strand
AAGTGCGTACTTTTGGTTATTTTAGTTTAAACGAGGGGTGAAAGTTGATGGTACATCCTGTCCAAGTGGGAAAAAGAACTAGAATGAGCTTTGGAAAGGTAAAAGAAGTTGCAGAAATGCCAAATCTGATTGAGCTTCAATTAGATTCATACAACTGGTTCCTGAAAGAAGGGCTTTATGAGGTTTTTGAAGATGTAAACCCTATAACTAACTTCACGGGAAATCTAGTTTTGGAGTTTACTGACTTCAAGCTTGACAAAGATAACATTAAGTACTTAGTAGAAGAGTGTAAAGAAAGAGATGCAACTTATGCTGCACCTTTAAAAGTATCTGTAAGGCTTCAGAACAAGGAAACTGGAGAGATTAAAGAACAAGAGGTTTTCATGGGAGATTTCCCATTAATGACTGAGCAAGGTACTTTTGTTATAAATGGAGCAGAAAGAGTTATAGTAAGCCAATTGGTTAGATCGCCAGGTGTTTATTATAATGTGTCAAGAGATAAAAGTGGTAAGAAGCTATTTTCTTCAACAGTAATACCTAATAGAGGAGCATGGTTAGAGTACGAAACAGATTCTAATGATGTAATCTATGTAAGAATTGATAAGACAAGAAAGTTACCGATAACAATCTTAGCAAGAGCTATGGGTTTCGGAACTGATACTGAACTTATTGAGTATTTTGGTGAAGACGAAAGATTCAAGGCTACTATTGAAAAAGATAATACTAAGACTAAAGAAGAAGCACTATTAGAAATTTACAAGAGATTAAGACCAGGAGAACCACCAACTGTTGATAGTGCAGTATCTCTTATTGATTCATTATTTTTTGACGCAAAAAGATATGATTTATCTAGAGTTGGAAGATATAAATTCAATAAAAAGTTAGCTATAAACCTAAGAATTGCTAATCAAATAGCAGCAACAGATATAGTTAACCCAGAAACTGGAGAGATTCTGGTAGAGAAAAATCAAAAGATAGCAAGAACTGTAGCAAAAGAAATTCAAAATTTAGGGATAAACTCTGTAGATATATTAGTTGATGATAGAATCTTTAGAGTAATTGGAAATCACTTCGTTAAAATCCAAAATCATGTTGATTTTAATGTAGATGATTTGAATATTAAAGAAAATGTTCATTTCCCTACCCTAAAAGAAATTCTTGATACTTATTCTACTGAAAAAGAGATTAAGGATGCTATAAAGAAGAATATTAACAGACTTATACCTAAGCATATTGTTAGAGATGATATATATGCAACAATAAGTTATGAATTAGGATTACCTTATGGTATAGGAAATGTTGATGATATAGATCATTTAGGAAATAGAAGATTAAGAAGTGTTGGAGAACTTCTACAAAATCAATTTAGAATTGGTTTATCAAGAATGGAAAGAGTAGTTAAAGAAAGAATGACTATTCAAGACCAAGAAGGAATAACTCCACAAGTATTAATTAACATAAGACCAGTAGCAGCTGCTATTAAAGAATTCTTTGGTAGTTCACAGCTTTCTCAGTTCATGGATCAAACAAATCCATTATCTGAGCTTACTCACAAAAGAAGATTATCAGCTTTAGGACCTGGAGGACTTTCAAGAGAAAGAGCTGGGTTTGAAGTTAGAGATGTTCATTACTCACACTATGGGAGAATGTGTCCGATAGAAACACCAGAAGGACCTAATATAGGACTTATAAACTCTTTAGCTACTTATGCAAGAGTTAATGAATATGGTTTTATAGAAACTCCATATAGAGTTATAGATAAAGAAACTAGTCTTGTAACAAATGAGATTAGATACTTCACAGCAGATGTTGAAGATCAATATTACGTTGCACAAGCTAAGGAACCAATAGGAGAAGATGGAAAACTATTAGATTCTAGAGTTACTGTAAGATACATGGAAGATGTTCTTGTGATTCCTAGAGAAGATGTAGATTTAATTGATATATCTCCAAGACAAATAGTTTCTGTTGCTACAGCTATGATTCCTTTCTTAGAGAACGATGATGCTTCCAGAGCACTTATGGGATCTAACATGCAACGTCAAGCAGTTCCATTATTAAAACCACAAGCACCAATTGTAGGTACTGGGATTGAATTTAAAGCGGCTGTAGATTCTGGGGTTCTACCTAAAGCAGTTAATTCAGGGGTAGTGTCCTATGTAAGTGCTAATGAAATTAGAGTTAAGAGAGATTCTGATGGAGGAACTGACAAATACAGACTTCTAAAGTTCAAGAGAAGTAACCAAGGAACTTGTATTAATCAAAGACCTATAGTTTCTAAAGGCGAATATGTATCAAATGGTACTGTATTAGCTGATGGACCATCTACTGATTTAGGAGAAATAGCATTAGGTAAAAATATCAGAATGGGCTTTATAACCTGGGAAGGATATAACTACGAAGATGCTATGCTTATTTCAGAAGAACTAGTTAGAGAAGATGTGTTCACATCTATTCATATAGAAGAATATGAATGTGAAGCTAGAGACACTAAATTAGGGCCAGAAGAAATAACTAGGGATATTCCAAATGTTGGTGATGATGCAATAAGAGATCTTGACGAAAGAGGAATCATCAGAATTGGTGCTGAAGTTAGATCTGGAGATATTCTTGTAGGTAAAGTAACACCTAAAGGAGAAACTGAATTAACTGCAGAAGAAAGACTATTAAGGGCTATATTCGGAGAAAAAGCTAGAGAAGTAAGAGATACTTCTTTAAGAGTTCCTCATGGAGAAGCTGGTATAATAGTTGATGTTAAAGTGTTCACTAGAGAAAATGGTGATGAACTTACTCCAGGAGTTAATGAATTAGTTAGGTGTTATATAGCACAAAAGAGAAAAATATCTGTTGGAGATAAGATGGCTGGACGTCATGGAAACAAAGGGGTTATTTCTAGAGTTTTACCAGAAGAAGATATGCCATTTTTACCTGATGGAAGACCACTACAAATATGTCTAAACCCTCTAGGGGTTCCTTCACGTATGAATATTGGGCAGGTACTTGAAGTTCATTTAGGATGGGCTGCAAGTAAATTAGGTTGGCATATAGCTACACCAGTATTTGATGGAGCTACAGAAAAAGATATTGAAAACTGTCTTGAAGATGCAGGATATAATGCAAATGGAAAGACTGTGCTTTATGATGGTAGAACTGGAGAACCGTTTGATAATACTGTTACTGTTGGTATAATGTATATCTTAAAACTAGCCCATTTGGTTGATGATAAGATACATGCTAGATCTAAAGGTCCATACTCACTAGTTACTCAACAACCACTTGGAGGTAAAGCTCAATTTGGTGGTCAAAGATTTGGTGAGATGGAAGTTTGGGCACTAGAAGCTTATGGTGCTGCTCATACATTACAGGAAATTTTGACAGTTAAATCAGATGATATTGTAGGTAGAGTTAAAACTTACGAATCAATTGTAAAAGGTGAAAATATACCTGAACCAGGCGTGCCTGAGTCATTTAAGGTTCTTATTAAAGAACTTCAAGCTCTTTGCTTAGATGTAAGAGTTCTTAATGATGAAAATCAAGAAGTTAAACTTAAAGAATTGACAGAAGATGATGACGCAGTTGAATTAGATGTAAATATAGAGGGTAATGAAGATTTTGTACCAGCAACTCCGGATGGAGAAGATAGTTATTTAACTGGGGATGAGGAATTGGAAGAAGAGTTAGATTATGAATCATTCCAATTAGATGAATTCCAAGAAGATTTAGAACTTGATGATTTTAATGATGAACACTAATTTGAAGGGAGGATATACCCTTGATCGAATTAAATAA
>JAEWIS010000013.1 GCA_023386955.1 Bacillota bacterium | reverse complement strand
CTGGCCTATGTCCAGGAGACGAAGGCATTGACAAAGGGTAGACAAATTCGATATGTTATCCATGAGGGCTCCTTTTGTAAGGGGGATGGATAACGCGCCATCCTTCTACATTAGGAGTTTTTTTCAGGTTTGACCAGGTGACAACGTTCAAATTAACCCATATTTAGGAATATTGGATAATTCCATGTTAGGTTTGACGCATCGCTAGTGCGCTGGCGTCCGTTAGAATTTGTGAAGGGCGGTTTTGGAGGAAATAAGGGCTGTGGTGTCCGTTAGCGGTTGTAGCTTCCGTAGCCGCGCCCCCCGCTCCCATTAACAGCCGTAGCTTCCGTTAGCCGCTCCCACTCCCTCACTGGACTGTTCCGCTTTGCCGCCGCGCAGCCGGAACCTCCACCTCCACCCGGTTGCGGCCCGCCGCTTTGGCCCGATACAACGCCGCATCGGCGAGGTTCACCAGCTCCTCCACACCCTTCACGGAAGGAGCCGCAGCAGCCAGACCCAAACTGACGGTTACGCGCACCATTCCTGCCCCGTCCACAGGAATATCCAGCATGCCGATTCCTTCCCGCAGCTTCTCCGCCAGCTGGCGGGCCACCTCCAGCTTCATCCCTGGCAGCAGGACAATAAATTCCTCGCCGCCATACCGTCCCGTTACCCCATTGGTATGAACCAGCTTCTTCAGTGTCCGCGCCACCTTCCGGATCACCTTGTCCCCCGCCATATGGCCATACCGGTCATTGATTTCCTTAAACCAATCAATGTCCAGCATCATGAGGGACATGGGCTCCCGCGTTTCCTGGCACCTCCGAAAATCTGAAGCCGCCAGCTGCAGCACATAGGAACGGTTGAAGGCCCCTGTTAACCCGTCGGTGGTGGCCATACGGCTGATTTCCTGGAATAACCGCGCATTCTCAATGGAGATGCCCACCTGTCCGGCGTATTCCGCCAGGATGGCCAGCTCATTATCCGGCACCTGTACCGGGCGGCTGCTGAACAGAAGCACCTCGCCCAACTGGCGTCCCTGATGCCGGATGGGAATCTCCAGCCGGATGCGGGGCCCCTCCAACACATCCGCATGGTTACCCGTGTCCACCCCGGCAGTATGGCCACCTGTCCATGACCCGATATTCCCCCGGGCAGCCTTCACCGCAGCCCCTTCATCGGACTCCAGCACAATACAGCCCGCCTCACAGCCCGTCACCCGGACAAAGCTCTCCACCGTGTAATCCAATAAACGGTCCAGATCATAGGTAGCCGTCAGGGTTTTGGACATCTCGTGAAGCTCACGAAGCAGCAGTCCTTGCCTCTCCTCCGATTGTTTCGCCTTTTTGAGGGTGTTGTACCGGTCAGCCAATGCCATGGACAATAGCATCGCCTCTCCACCCATCCCGATCCTCGGCGCATAAAGGGTGACGGCATTCAAGGGCAAAAGCTTGAATGCCGCCAGCATATTCACCAGTGCTCCTGCCAGCAGGAGCAGCCAGGCTGCGGCGTAATAACGGGAGGCACGGGTGCGGAACCGGACTCCGATGAAATTGGCCGCGGTCATAACCAGGCCGGCAGCTACCCCGTAAACGGCAGCCTGGGTGGCCAGACCACCCGGCGGCAGCAGAAGGAGCAGCAACAACAGCACCATCAGTCCGCCGGCAGCCAGCCGGTTCAATCTCCCGATGCGCGGAGCATATTCCGAAGCCGAGAGGAAGTGATGGGTAAACACAAGCGCAAGCAGCACTACGGTTACCAGCAAGGCCGGGTTGGACTTGGCTTCCCAGCCGGGCCATGCGGGCCACAGATATTGATAGGCGATGCCGTCCCAAACGGCTTGCAGCAGGGCAAAAGCCGTAACAAACAGCACGTAATACAGGTACACCCGCTCCCGGATAACCAGGAACAAGAACAGATTAAACAAGGCGATTCCCAGCATAACGCCGTAAAAAATCCCCAACGCCAGGTTGGTTCCCTGCTCCTTCTCCGCAAACTCCTCCGCTGTCCACAGCTTCATGGGAAGCTGCAGGTAACTGTCTGTTACGATCCGCATATAGATCACCTGCCGGGAATCCGGAGCAAAGGAAACGGGGTAGATAAAATCCCGGTGCTGGACAAGCCTGTCCTTAAAGGGCAGGGCACGGCCTGCCTCTACTTCCTTCAGCAAACGTCCTGTGGTTCCTTCTATCCAATAGAAGGTTACCCGGCTCAGGTGCGGCTTCTCCAGCTCCAGAACCAGATCCCTCCGTTCCGCTTCCATATGAGCAAGCTCCAGCTTCACCCAAAAGGCGGATTCCGACTGGCTTCCGGCCAGCCCGCTGCCGGTATACGGACGGTACCTCCCGTCTCCCGCCGGATCAGCAGCAGTCTCCAGCGTCCAGGAGCGGTCCCGGTCCTCGGCAATCCGGAGCACAGAGGCCAGATCCAGCGGTCCTTCCTGCAGCTGCTCTGCCGTAATCTCCAGCACATCCTGCTCCCCGGCTGCCCTTGCGCATGCGGCTCCGCCGGCCAAAACCAGGAGAACCAGCAAAAGACCCAAGCTTTTAAGGGCCAGAGAAATCAAACCTGCCATTTTTTCCTCAGGAATGAAGATCGATCTCAATTTCGTCCTCCAGCTTCCCCTTCAACAGCCGAAGTCTGCCGTCCGTGGAGAAATCCTTAGGCATAAATCCGTTAATAACCGCCTTCGGATCCAACAGACCCAGCTTAATGTAGGACTCCGCCACAAGCTCCCCGCAGGTATAATTATCCAGCTTGGACCGGATCCGGAAAAACCGCCCCTCCACCACCTCGGCGATCATTTTCCATTCGCCCGGATTGGGAATGCCATGGAGTTCGGTGAACAGGGAGGTCAGAGCCTGGATCATTTCCGGGGTACGCTCCACATCCAGCGGGCGCACCGCATACCGGGGCGGAACATAGGGAGTTACATCGCTTCCGTAGGTAAGCAGCCTGCTCTTCAGATCCACCAGCTTGGGGCCGGTGGTCTGGTCATGAAACTGGACATCGGGCAAATTGGTTAAAGCGGTGGATTCCCACAGCAGCGGCGTGTCCCATTCCGGTAAACGCACCACCATGGCGGCATGCGACCACATGCTTCCCTCCAACCGCTCTACCATCTTGCTGATCGGGTATTGCCCGCTGAACAGGATCAAATCACCGGTTTGCATGGTTGGTTCAAGTTTGGAATACGGCTGCTTCATCATCATAAATTCCCTCCATCTATCTCGCGTTTACTACGAGATTCGACAGACTGGGACGATTTTCCTATCCAGCTCACCATGATTTTGTAAAATCCAGATAAAAATTAGGTAAAACTTCTGGGAATTCTCTATTGAGGCCAAATTAGGATGAACCATGTGTACGCCGAATGCAGCTAAAAAGCCAATGCATCCGGGGCTTACCCGCAGCTGCATTGGCCTATTAAAATTTTATTTCGCCACCGTCTTGTTATAGTTCCCGATCTTTTCTGTGATAGCCTTGGCCGCATCGTCCAGCGCTTGCTCAGGCGGCTTCTTGGCGGTAAGTACCTCCTCGATGGCGCCCTCCACCAGCTGGCGCGCTTCCGGGAACACCCCCATGACGGCACCTTGGGTGGCTTTGCTCAACTTGGTGCCGTGGAGCTGGTCGACTGCGGTTTTGAATTGCGGGTATTTGGCCATGTTGTCCTTCACGATCTGCTCGTCGTAGGCTTTTTTGGTAATGGGGAAATAGCCGGTGCTGATATGCCATTGAGCCTGAATCTCCGGCTTAGCCAGATACTTCATGAATTCCCAAACTGCCTTCTGCTCCGCCTCCGGCTTGTTGTTCAGAATCCAGTTGGAGGCTCCGCCGACAACTACGCCGCCTTGGGCTGCCCCCTCGGGTTTGGGCAGGAAGCCCGTACCCACCTCAAACTTGCCCGCAGCTGCATCCACAATCCCCCGGAGAGAAGCGGTGGAATCCAGCGTCATCGCCACTTGTCCCGCAAGGAAAGCCTTCTTCGTGTCATCGGTTTTGCGGCCCAGGTTCACGGCGGACTTGGTATCAACCAGGTCCTTCCACCAGGAGAGGGTTTTAAGACCCGCTTCACTGTTCACAAGGGACTTGGTAGCCGGTGCGGTGCGGCCGTTACCGTTGTCTACATATTCGGCGCCCTGGTTGGCGAAGAACTGCTCGGCGAACCAGCCGTAGATGGCGAAGGAAGCGCCGGTTTTACCGTCCTTGGTCAAAGAGGCGGCGGCTTTTTTCACGTCTTCAAAGGTTTGCGGCGGCTTCTCGGGATCCAGCCCCGCTGCTTTAAACATGTCCTTATTGTAATAAAGGATCGGGTTGGAGGTGTTAAACGGCATGGAATACTGCTTGCCGTCGAAGGTATAATAGCCGAGTATATTTTCCTCCAGCTGGGACAAATCGTATTTTTCCTGGTCGATGAAGGTCTGGACGGGGGTAATGGCCTTGGAATCGATCATGAAGCGGGAGCCGATTTCGAATACCTGGATCATATTGGGGCCGCTTTTGGAATCCATGGAGGCCTTCATCTTATTCAGGCTCTCATCGTAGGTGCCTTGGTACACAACCTCCACCTTGATACCCGTTTGGGAGGCGTTGTAGTCTGTCACAACCTTGTCTATTGCCTTGCCCAGCTCGCCGCCCATGGAATGCCACCAAACAATCTTCACCGGCTCCTTTTTGTCAGCTGCGGCTGTGGAGGCAGCAGGTTTTTCGCTGTTGGCAGGCAAGGAGGCAGCGGAGCCGTTGCTTCCGGGCTCCGTGACCCCTCCGCAAGCGGCGGTAGCCATTAATGCTCCGGCAGCCAGGACCGCCGTAAGACCTTTTCGCATCATCGATTTCATGTTTGGTTTCTCTCTCCCTTAATGGTTGGTATGTATCCCTGTATATTGTGAACCGCCTGACGGCGGGGATCACCGGAATCACCCGAATCGCCGGGCCAGGCTTTCTTAGCCCTTGACCGCTCCCGCTGTGATACCGCGCACCAGCTGCTTCAGCCCCAGAAGCAGCAGGAGCAGGGACGGCAAAAGAACGATGGCAACACCGGACAGCACCAGGCTCCAGGAGGTGAACTCCTCGAATTGCAGCATGCCGATTCCGATCTGGACCGTCCGCATCTCCGTGCTGTTGGTGATAAGCAAGGGCCACAGATACATGTTCCAGGATTGCAGAAATACATAAACGGACAAGGTGGCCAGCGCTGGGCGGGACAGGGGAAGCACAATCCTCAGAAAGTGCCGGATATGGCCGCAGCCGTCCATCCGCGCCGCCTCGAACAGCTCCCGGGGCAGCTGCAGGAAGAACTGGCGGAGCAGGAATACGCCGAAGGCCGATGCCAGAAAAGGAATCGTCAAACCCGGATAGGAGTCCAGCCAGCCCCATTTTTTGACCGTGAGATAGTTAGGAATGATGGTGACCTCCCACGGAATCATCATGGTGGACAGGAACAGAGCGAACCAGAAGGACTTGTACCGGAAGGGCACATACGCAAACGCGTATGCCGCCATAGCCCCTGTCACTACTTGTCCGAGGGTAATCAGCGCGGCAATAACGAAGCTGTTGGAGATGAACCGGGCAACCGGGATAATCTCCAGCACCTTCCGTATATTCTCCAGGTAAACACCGGATGGAAGCAGCTTGGGCGGATACACCATCGCCTCATCAGGTGTCATGAATGCCGCCAGGAAGGTATAAAGCAGCGGATAGATCATAACCGCTCCTGCAATGGTCAGGAGCACGTAATACAAGCTGTGGCCGGAAACCCGCTTTAAGCTCATTGGTAATGCACCTTCCTCTCCAGCACCGTAAACTGGATCACCGTCAGAATGAGGATAATCACAAACAGCACAAGTGCCATGGCGCTGCCGGTGCCGAATTGGTAGTTCACGAAGGCTTCCTTATAAATCGAATAGACGAACACATCTGTGGAGCCGGCAGGCCCGCCTTTGGTCAAAATATGGATCTGGCCGAAGGCTTGAAACGCCTGGATAATGGACACGATGACCAGGAAGAACACAGTAGGTGTCAGCAAGGGGAAGATAATTTGCACGAAGGTGCGCACCGGGCCGGAGCCGTCGATCCTGGCGCTGTCGTAGATTTCCTCTGAGATTCCCTGAAGGCCGCTTAGCAGCACGATATAGTTGAAGCCTGAATGCATCCATACGGTCATGATGGCAATGGAAAAAAGCGCCATAGACGGGTCCGTCAGCCATTGGACGGCGGGCAGGCCGATAACGCTGAGCAGGTAGTTGAACATCCCCAGTGTCGGATGGTACAGCATCATCCAGATAATGGCTGTGGTGCTTACGGACAGTGCTAAGGGCAGTGAGAAGATGAACTGGAATACCCGCATGTACCGCAGCCTGGTATGCGTCAAGGCGGCCAGCAGCAAACCCAGTACAATTCCCGTGGGAACCGTAAGCAGCGTAAACAGCCCGGTTACCTTCAGGGAGTTCCAGAAAACAGCTGAGGTGAGCAGGTTCGCGAAATTCTCCAGCCCCACAAAAGCGGCGATCCGCCCGCGCGGGTCCGTCAGATGCACGCTGAGATAAAGAGATTGCAGCAGCGGATAAAACAGAAAGATGCCAAATACAAGCAGGGATGGCGCCAAGAACAGGTACCCGATGGCGTTCTCCCTCCGCTTCAAACGGAGCAGCGATTGTGTTTTCCGGTCCGGCTTGACGGCTATGGCCGGCGCGAGGATGGTGAGTTCTCCCTCCATCGAATTCAAATCTACCCCACCTTTATTGGGAATTTGTTCCTAACCTAACTCCTATCCCAGTGTAAGGGGCTTGTATTTCCCCAATGTCAATGGAATGTAAGGAATTTATGGTAAATTCCTTAAGAAATTGTTAATTCCGCCGGTGACGAAACGGTAAACCAAAAAACCGTCCCATGCCTGATGGAATCGCTCCATCGGCAGAAACGGTTTGGCAAAATAACCTTTATTCCTTCTCCGTCTCCTCCCCAGGCACAGCTGACAGCCCGCCCCGCCTGTACTGATTGGGGGATACGCCCATGTGCTTCTTGAAGGAGGTGCTGAAATAATGCTGCGTCAAGTAGCCCACCTGGGACGCGATATCGTGGATGGTAAGATCGGTGGCATGTAAAAGCTGAATGGCACGGTTTATCCGGATCCGGGAGAGGAAAGCCAGGAAGGAAACCCCCATCTCCTGCTTGAAAACCCGTCCGAAGTAAACCGGGGATACCTGCAGCCGGTCCGCCACCAGCTCCAGCGACAGCTCCGGGTTGGCATATTGCTCCTGAGCCAATTGTTTGCCCCGGCGTACGATGGGGGACATGGGAGTGTCCCGGTATACACCTTGCCGTGCCGCCTGGTAAGCTGCCGGAATACCCGCCAGACCGTCTACCGAAACAAACCGCTGCACCGTGGTTATTTTCAAATATCGGGTAATGGACGCTTCCAGAAGCACCACAGTTTCCTCAGCAAGAATATCCCAAACAAACAGAACAATATGCCCTGAGCGGTCCCGGAAGATCACATGGCTGTGGCCGCCGAGGATTTCCCCGGCAATATTCTCAATGGCAAACAAAAACAGCTGCCGGTCGTTTTCCGTGGAGACGGGTCTGCCCAGAACCGTTTCCGACCAACGGATCAGGCCCAGGGTCAGCGGAGCGCAGGCGGGCAGCTTCAGGAAACGGAGCTGCTCAAGAAGCTGTCCTTCATCCCGCTCCCCCTCCAGCCATTCCAGGCAAAACCGCTCCCGGAGCAGGGTTACATTCTTGGCAATCTGCCGGTTGGCCATGTCAAAATGCTCCTGCAGCTGCCTGTGCTCCTCCAACTGCTTGCGCACCTGGGTCAGCACACCGGTCAGCTGCGCCACGTTAATGGGCTTTAGCACATAATCATCCACATTCAGCCTTATGGCCTCCTGGGCATAGGAAAACTCCTCATGGCCGGTCACGATAATCACCCGGCATTCCGGGAGCCGCTCCCGGAGCTCACGGATCAGCGCAATTCCGTTCATGATGGGCATGTTCAGATCCACCAGGATAATGTCTGCCTGCAGGTGAAGCGCAGCCAGCAGCGCCTCCTCTCCGTCCTCGGCCTCCCCGGCCACCTCCATCTGCAGCTGCTCCCAATCAATGGAGCCGCGTATGCCGTGGCGGATAATCGGCTCATCATCCGCCAGCAGAACCTTCCATTTTTCCATGCTCCGGCTCCTCCGTATCCCTTTTGATAATAGGGTGGGTAACAGTAACAACCGTGCCCTTTCCCCATTCACTGCTGATGCGAAGCCCAAATTCCCTGCCGAAGGTAAGCACCAGCCTGGAATGGACATTCAATAATCCGTAGCCGCTTCCGGAGATCATCCGCTCCACGGAGGCTGCCGCCTCTCCTCCCTCTGCTTGAGCGTAGCGGCTGTCCTCCGTTTCATGCAGCACGTTGTCCGCCACCCGGGCAAGACGCTCCAAGAGCTCCTGCAGCTTCTCCGGCTTTATGCCCATACCGTCATCCCGGACCTCAATCAACAGAAGGCTGCGCTCCAGTCTGGCGGAGATATGGATGGTGCCGGGACCGCGGCGCTCCTTGATGCCGTGGTAGATGGCATTCTCCACAAGAGGCTGGGTGATCAGCTTCAGCACATAAAGCCCCTCCGCTGCAGGATCAATGTGGAAGGCGTCGTTCAGCTTGCTTTGATAGCGGGTTTTCTGAATATTCATGTAGCTCCTTACATGCTCCATCTCCTGGTCAAGGCCAATTTTCTCCTGCCCCTTGCTCAGCCCGATCCGGAACAGCTTGGATAAGGACTCCACCATCTCGGAGGCCTCCGCCGCTCCGCGCTGATGGGCCAGCCAATGAATGGTATCCAGAGTGTTGTACAGAAAATGAGGTTTGATCTGGGCCTGCAGGCTGCGCAGCTCCGCCTCCCGCTTCTGCTTCTCCTTGCGGGACACCTCCTGCATCAGACTATGGATGCGGGCCATCATCGTATTAAAGGCACGGCCGAGAATGCCGATTTCGTCCTGATGCCGTCCTGTATAGCGGATGGTCAAATCCCCCAGCTCCGCCTTTTGCATCAGCTTCATCAGCATCCAGATCGGCCGGGTGATGGAATAGGAAAGGTAGGAGGAAGCGCCCAAGCCCACCATACACACGAAAAAGACAAAACAAACCAGATAAAACCGGATTTCCCGCATCTCGGCAACCGTTTCATGGCTGGGAAATACCCCCACTGTGGTCCATCCGGTAAACAGGGATTTTTCGTAGATGAGCTGAACATGGGTGTTGTCCACCGTCTGCGAGGTGACCCCGGACTGGCCCTTGGCAAACCACTCCATCCGCATAAACTCCGCCCAGGAATGAACCGGCGCGTAGATGGTATCTCCGCTCCCATCCAGCACCATCAGGTAACCGGATTTGCCCAGCCGCACATCCTTGATAGCCTCCGCAATCACCCTCAGCTTCAGATCGATCAGGACCACTCCCTTCACCTCCCGGGTGTCAGGATCGACAATCGCCCGTGCAGCGGAGATCAGCTCCGAATCCTTATAGTTGGAATGGTTGGCGACTCCCCAGCTGCGGGGATGGCCCAGCAGCTTGAAAATCCCGTTGTTGGCCGCCGCTTCCATGTACCATGGCTCCCGGACCAGGTTGCCCGCCGATTTGGCGTACAGCTCATTGCTGATGTAGTCGCCCCGGTTATTGACCAGAAGAATGCCCGCGATCTCCGAGTGCAGGGTGGTAATCCCCTGCAGGAAGGCCCGGATGCGGTAGCGTCCGTCCGCCCCGATATCCCCCGTACCCTCCTGGGCGTTGTCGAGAAACTGGGATACGTAAGGATCAAAGCCGATAAGATAGGTATTATTTTGAATATCAGTAAAATAATTCTCGATCGTCTTATTCACCTTGTCTATCAGCTGCAGAGTATTGCCGTTCACCTGGTTCTCGATGATGTTGTTCACTGTCCAGTTGATCAGTCCTCCCAGCAGGAAGGTGGGTATGATGCTGGCCAGCAGGAAGATGGCAATCAGCTTGTAGCGGAAGGGCAGGTAGGCAATCTTGAACCGGCTGTTCACATGGATGAAGGGCCGCTGCCAGCCCCGTTTATTTGGCATAATAACCGTCCACATTGGCTTCCGTCACAATGGTAATGCCGGTATCCGTATTCACCGGCAGCGTGGAAACCGCCGCTCCCCGGGAGGCCGCTCCAGATTCCACCAGACCATGGTTCAGGTGAAACAGATACTGCATGGACCAATACCCCATGTTCCAGGTGCCTTGGGCCATGGTAGCGGAGATGGTGCCATTTTTGACCATATCCAGTGTCCCCTTGTCCGTATCAAAGCCGATTACCTTGACCGTTCCCTTCTTCCCCAGCTGAAGCAGAGCATTGCCGATCCCCACACCCCCGTTGGCCTGAGTCGCGAAAATCCCGGTCAAATCCGGATGCTCCTGCAGCAGCTTCACGGCGATCCGCTCCGTTTCCCGCTGGTCCCCCTTGCCGTCCTCAATGGCGATGACGCTCATACCGGGATAAGTTGCTTCTATCGCTTCCACAAACCCCTGGGTCCGTTCCTGGTGGTTGGACTGGTTAGGCTGGGTAATGATGGCGGTTTTGCCCTGCCGGTTCAACAGCTCCGCCATCTTATCCGCTGCGGTTGCCCCGGCGTTGTGATTGTTGGTGCCCAGGAAGGTTTTGACCCGGCTGGCCGTGATGCCCGAATCGAATAATACAACGGGAATACCCGCATCCACCGCTTTTTGGATGGTGGCCCCTAACGCCTCGGAATTGATGGCCGAAATGGCTATGCCGGAGGGCTTCCGGGCAATCACCTGCTCCAGCACGGTTTTTTCCTCATTGACGTCATATTGGGTCGCCCCCTTAAACTCCACCGAAACATTCAGCAGCTGGGCCGCATCCTCAAATCCCTTCAGACAATTTTTCCAATAATCAATGCCGGACTGGAAGGTAACCATCACATACTTCTCGCTGATGGACCCCCTCAGCCCCTCTTCGGCCTGCCCGTTCTGCATCCTGAAGGGAGCCCGGCTCTGGTACACATACCCCAGAAAAGCGATAATGAGCGCCAAATACACCACAAGCAGCTTCTTCATTCCTGTTCCTCCAAGCCCGGCCTGTTTTACCCGGTGACATGTATTTCCATCATACTATTGTAACCGTTTTCTGTCTTTCGGAAAATCCTAACAATTTTATAAATTCCATACTTAAAAAAGGTTATTTTTTATAAAAAACGTTCGTTTTCCTCGAAAGACGGTCCGTTGGGCACGATGCTATATTCAGGTTGCGGCCGGAAAGGCCTGCACATATTCGGGAGAGGGGCAATAAAAATGAGGAAAGCTCTGGTCTTGTCCATTATATTCGCGATGATGTTTGCTGTGGCCGCCTGCGGCAGCTCCGGGGGCACATCGTCTGAGGGAGCCGGTTCAACCAAAGCGCCGGCAGATGCAAAAGCCGGGTTTGTAGGTATCTCCATGCCGACCAAGTCCTCGGAGCGCTGGGTGCATGACGGGGAAAACATGGTGAAGGAATTCCAGAAAATCGGCTACAAAACCGACCTCCAATACGGGGAGGATGTGGTGGAAAACCAGGTGTCCCAGATCGAAAACATGATTACCAAGGGAGTCAATGTGCTGGTTATTGCCCCGATTGACGGCGAATCCATGACCGATGTGCTCAAAAAAGCCCATGACAAGAATATCTCCGTTATCGCCTATGACCGGTTGATCAAAAAAAGCGAGTATGTCAGCTATTATGCCACCTTTGACAACTTTAAGGTAGGAGTGCTGCAAGCCTCCTACATCGAGGACAAACTGGGGCTGAAGGACGGCAAAGGACCGTTTACCATCGAGCTGTTTGCCGGTTCGCCCGACGACAACAATGCCCACTTTTTCTTTGATGGCGCCATGTCCGTGCTGAAGCCCTATATGGACTCCGGCAAGCTTGTGGTCAAGAGCAAACAAACCAACTTCGATCAGGTAGCCACTCTCCGGTGGGACGGCGCCACCGCCCAATCCCGGATGGATAATCTGCTCAGCAAAAATTACTCCAGCGACAAGGTAAGCGCCGTGCTCTCCCCGTATGACGGCATCAGCATCGGCATTATCTCCTCTCTGAAGGGTGTGGGCTACGGGTCGGCAGGCAAGCCAATGCCTGTCATTACAGGGCAAGACGCGGAGCTTGCCTCCATCAAGTCCATTATTGCCGGTGAACAAACCTCCACGGTTTACAAGGATACCCGGGAGCTTGCCAAGAAGGCCGTCCAAATGGCGGATACCGTCCTGAAGGGCGGAACCGTCGAGGTAAATGATTCGAAAACCTACAACAACGGAGCCAAGGTTGTTCCGTCCTACCTGCTTCAGCCCGTGTCCGTGGATAAGTCCAATTACGAAAAGGTATTGGTGGAGGGCGGCTACTACACCAAGGAGCAGCTGTCCAAATAAGCTGCCGTTAACCGATAAGGGGTATGCTCCAGGCCTCGCCATGGCGGTGCCGGATCCTGGGGCTGCCCCCTTCGACTACAGAAAGGTACGGTGATCGTATGCCGGGAAATATATTGGAAATGCGCAGCATCACTAAGACATTCCCTGGAGTCAAGGCGCTTTCCGATGTCAACCTGCAGGTGAAGGAAGGGGAAATCCATGCCCTCATGGGTGAAAACGGCGCCGGAAAGTCCACTCTGATGAAGGTGCTCAGCGGTGTATATCCCCATGGCACGTACGAAGGGGACATTCTGTTTAAGGGCCAGGTTTGCGCCTTCCGGGACATCAAACAAAGCGAAGAGCTGGGTATTGTCATTATACACCAGGAGCTGGCGTTAATCCCTTATTTGTCCATAGCGGAGAATATCTTTCTGGGCAACGAGCAAGCCAAACACGGCATTGTCAACTGGCATGAGACTTCGGTCAGAACCAAGGAGCTTCTGAAAAAGGTCGGGCTGGACGAATCTCCGCAAACGCTGGTTACCGATATCGGGGTTGGTAAGCAGCAGCTGGTGGAGATCGCCAAGGCCCTGTCCAAGAAGGTCCAGCTGCTGATCCTGGACGAACCTACGGCAGCCCTAAACGAAGAGGACAGCGGGAACCTGCTGAACCTGCTGCTCGAATTCAAGAAGCAGGGCATCACGTCGATTATGATTTCGCACAAGCTGAATGAAATATCCCGGGTGGCCGACTCCATCACCATCATCCGCGACGGCCAAACCATCGAAACGCTGGATGTGAAGCTGGATCAGGTGAACGAGGACCGGATCATCAAGGGGATGGTTGGCCGGGATCTCACCCAGCGGTATCCCTCCCGGAGCTCCCCGATCGGTTCGGTTATGTTCGAGGTGAAGGACTGGAATGTGTATCATCCTCTCCACCCCGACCGGAAGGTGATCGATCAAGCGGGCTTCCATATCAAAAAGGGCGAGGTTGTGGGTATAGCGGGGCTGATGGGCTCCGGCAGGACGGAGCTGGCCATGAGTATATTCGGCAGATCCTACGGCAAAAAAATAACCGGCCAGGTGCTGAAGGACGGCAGGGAAATCCGGCTTAACAGCATTCCGGAGGCCATCAAACACGGCATTTCGTATGTCACGGAGGACCGGAAGCACTACGGGCTCATTCTGATCGACGATATCAAACGCAATATCACCCTCTCCAATCTGGGACGGATTTCCCGGCGTACCGTTGTCAATGACAATGAGGAGATTGTACAGGCTGAATCGTTTCGCAAAAAAATGAATATCAAATCCCCCTCCATTCTGCAGAAAACCGGGAACCTGAGCGGCGGCAACCAGCAGAAGGTGGTCCTGAGCAAATGGATGTTTGCCGAGCCGGACATTCTGATCCTGGACGAACCCACACGCGGCATCGATGTGGGCGCCAAGTACGAAATTTATACCATCATTAATGATCTGGCCGCTCAAGGCAAGGGTGTGCTGATCATCTCATCCGAGCTTCCGGAGATCCTTGGCATGTGCGACCGGATTTATATTATGAGTGAGGGTGCCATTACGGGAGAATTGACCCGGGACGAGGCCTCCCAGGAAGCCATCGCCAAGCTTATGACGAAAACAAGGGGGAACTCCCGTGGCCATGCTGACCAAGCTGTTTAAGAATAATATCCGCCAATACGGCATGATTATCGCCCTGGTGCTGATTTCGGTGCTGTTCCAGATTCTGTCCGGCGGCACCCTCCTCAAGCCTCTGAATGTCACTAACCTGATCCTTCAGAACAGCTATATTCTGGTGCTGGCCATCGGGATGCTGCTGGTGATTATCACCGGCAATATCGATTTGTCCGTGGGCTCCGTGGCCGCCTTCGTAGGTGCCATCTCGGGGGTGCTGATGGTATCACAGAAGATTCCGTTCCTGCCCTCCGTGCTGATCTGTCTGTTGATCGGAGCGGCCGTCGGGGCTTGGCAGGGCTTCTGGGTGGCATATGTGCGTATTCCCGCCTTTATTGTCACCCTGGCCGGGATGCTGCTGTTCCGTGGATTAACCATGATTGTGCTGAAGGGCATGTCCCTTGCCCCTTACCCCAAGACATTCCAAAAGATCAGCTCCGGCTTTATCCACGATCCCTTCGGCGGCCGTGTGCATCTGTTGACCCTGCTTATTGGAGCAGCCCTGTCGGTGCTTTACATTTATATGGAGATGCGAAGCCGCCGCTCCAAGCTCCGGTACCAGTTCGATGTGCTGCCTCCAGCCTGGTTCGCCGTGCAGCTGATTCTGGTCGTACTGGTAATCAATCTGTTCACCTGGGTGCTGGCGCAGTACAACGGCATCCCCAACATTCTCATCCTGCTGGCGGCCTTGGTGGCGGTTTATTCCTTCGTGATGAACAAAACGGTGATGGGACGCCATATTTACGCTCTGGGCGGCAACGAAAAAGCCGCCAAGCTGTCCGGTGTCAAAACCAAATCCGTCACCTTCTGGGTATTCGTGAACATGGGTGTGCTGGCGGCCATGTCCGGCCTTGTATTCGCCGCCCGGCTGAACGCGGCCACCCCCAAAGCGGGCACCAACTTCGAGCTGGATGCCATCGCGGCCTGCTTCATCGGCGGCGCCTCCGCTACAGGAGGGGTGGGCACCGTACTGGGCGCCATTATCGGCGGGCTGGTTATGGGCGTGATGAACAACGGCATGTCCCTGGTAGGGTTGGGCATCGACTGGCAGCAGGGCATCAAGGGACTGGTGCTGCTGTTCGCCGTGGGCTTCGATATCTACAATAAGTCGAAGGCATAAGGAATGCGGGAGCAGTAGGAGTAGCACGGAGGTAACGGGCATCAGCGGCGCTAAAGAATCTGAGCAGCGCTATTTGCCCGAATATGCGCATGTTTAAAATCTAACGAATCTCAGCCACGCTATTGGTCCGAATTGGCGCCAAAATGGCTCCAAAACGCAAAATAGCGTGTGAGAGATTCGTTGCTATGAACGTTTTTGTCAAGCCCTCCGGTTTAGCAGGGTCGGAGCACGTGGCGCGGGAGCAAATAAACGAGCGACGGTCGGCACGCTGCTATCCGTGGGTTGGGTACCACATGGTA
>JAEWIS010000006.1 GCA_023386955.1 Bacillota bacterium | reverse complement strand
GAATGCATAGTAACAGCTCTCCTTTGCTATGTAGCTCTGAAATGGGTGGTGGTCACTTTCCATTTTAACCTACGACAGTAGCAATTTGGAGGGCTGCCCTTTGTTTACGTTCATCTTAGCTAGATTTTTGCAATGCCCGTTATTCATAGAATAGCGTGCGGGAGATTCGTTAGCCCAACCATGCAGCCAGTTTATTGCTTCCTCGTCGAACATCCGATGTGGTTGGAGCTGCGCTGGACGCTGGGCACCTGGTGCCGATGCTGTAACGGAACGATGCGACTCTTAGCTGGCACAATACGCCGGATTGGAAATGTAACGGAACTCCGCGACTCTTATAGCTCATTTTATCTGCTTTTCCCCCACTTCTATGCCTCTAAGGGTCGGAGAGTTCCGTTAAAAAACCGCAGCAGCCATTTTCGCCGTCTAAGCGCCGCTCCGTTCCGTTACAGCTTATGCTACTCTGCCGCTGAGGCAGCTTGTGCCTGACCGCATACGCCTGACTGCCAAACCGGACGCACCCATCACAAAAAAGCCGGGCGGAAACACATGCGTTTTTCCGCCCGGTCTTTTTTATTGGGGGCTGTTGGGACAGCCCCTTGGATTATATAGCCGTTAATCCGGCCACCTGCTTTTGCAGCGCCTTCAGCTGCCGCTGCATATCGGCTGCATCATTCTGCTGCTTCTTCACCACGCTGGTCAATACGCCGATAATATCCATCAGCACAACAGACTTGCCGTCTGCAGTCGTGAAGCTATCCGGCACCTCTTCTGCAATAAAGCCGATATTCTCTCTTTTGGCGCTGTCCTTCAAGTATTGGAAGGTGACGGGTTTCAGCTTGCCCAACAGCTCCAATGCCCGCTTTGCAGGCAAGCCGGAGATATTCTCCTTGAAGCTCCGGGAGGAGGTCTGCGAGAAATTGGCTGCCCGCATATTGCCCTCTACATCCAGCTTGAAATCCTCCGACGCCTCCTTGCCGATCCCCACATTCTGGGCTGAATCCACGGTTATGGCGCCTGCCAGCTCCGTCAGCTTCTCATGGGAATGATCCTTGTAAGCGAAAGGCTTCAGCTCCCCTTCCACTCCCGCCAGCCATTCGCCTTCCGTCTCATCCCAAGCCAAACATGCTTTGGGATCTGTCCCCCGCAGCGTTTCCAGCCCGTGGTTTACTGCCAAATGCCCGGTGATCACGGCATCCTTGGCAACCAAATCACCGCTGACTGCCGCGTTGGCCACAGACAGGCCGCCGCTAATTTCGGCATCCTGCACAACGAGAATCCCGCTGATGGTGGCATCCTTGGCGGTGAAGGTTCCGTTGAAGGCGGCGTCCTTGGCGGTCAGCAGGCTGCTTACGGAAGCATCCTTCACTGTCAACACTGTGGCAACCGCCGCTTCCTGCACCGTCAGCCTGCCGCTGACCGCTGCATCCCCGCTGACGTCCAGCTTGACTGCAGGTGCGGAGGTGCCGATGCCCAGGTTGCCGTCCTTGATCTTCAAGGCCCCGCTCAAATCCGTCAGCTCCTGATGAGTATGGCCGCTGTAGGATAGCTGGCGCAGACTGCCCTCCACACCGGCCTGCCATTCTCCCAAGGTCTCGTCCCACACAAATCTCGCCTTGGGTTTTGCTCCTCTGACCGTTGTGATGCCCTGACTGAAGGACGCGCTTCCGCTGAAGGCGGCATCCTTGGCGGTCAGCAGGCTGCTTACGGAAGCATCCTTCACCGTCAATGCGGTGACAACCGCCACCTCATTCACCGTCAGCTTGCCGCTGACAGCTGCATTCCCGCTGACGTCCAGCTTGGCAGCAGGTGCGGAGGTACCGATCCCAATGTTCCCATCCTTCACCTTTAGTGCGCCGCTAATGTCCGACAGCTCCTGGTGCGTATGGCCGCTGTACGAAAGCTGGCGCAGGCTGCCCTCCACACCAACCTGCCATTCCTCCACAATCTCGTTCCACACGATTCTTGCCTTGGGTTTTGTTCCTCTGTCCGTGGTTATCCCCTGGCTGAAGACTGCGCTTCCGCCGAAGGCGGCATCCTTGGCGGTGAAGCTGCCGCTTACATTCGCACTCAGCGCAGTCAAGGAAGTGCTGAATATACCTTCCGCTGCTGTGACCTTTCCTGAAATACGGGCATCGCCGGATACATCCAGCTTGGCCGCCGGAGCAGGATTGCCGATCCCGATATTGCCCGCATCAATGCTGATGGCGGAGGTTAAACCGCTCAAACCCGTAAACTCCGGGTGGGTATGCCCCTTGAACTCAAGAGCCTGCAGATGATCCGACACCCCAGCCACCCATTGACGCCCGGCTTCACTCCAGACCATTTGCGCCGGGAGCTCCGTTCCGCCACGGTACACCTCAAGACCGCCGTCATTCTCAAGCGGTGTGGCACGCGGCTCGTACTTGTTCACCCTGATGATGTTATCCTCTACCTCGAGTGTGGTCGTATTGATGGTAACCACATCGCCGTTTACCGTCAGGTTGCCGGCCACCGTAAGATCCTTGGCGATAAGGGCGCTTCCGGCAGTTAATTGGCCTTCGACACTGGCCGACCCCTTCATTACAGCTGGGCCTTTAATTTCGGCTGTTCCCGTCTCCAGCTTGCCGTTCACACTTGCAGCACCTTGAACCTCCAGCTTGCCGCTTATACTGGCAGCTCCCTGAACATCTAGTCTGTTCTTGGGTGCGGCGGTGCCGATGCCCACATTTCCATCCTTCGTGACGCCCAATGCGACCGTATCCGCAGGTGTCCGGACATCCAGAAGCGCCAGCGGAGCAATCGTTCCGATTCCCACCTTGCCTTCCTTATCCGCACAAATGGCAATGGTGTCCGCCAGCTCATTGTAAAGCTTGTTTTGTCCGCCTCTGGGTGTCCCCAGCTCAGACCGCGTAACTCCATCGCCGTAGAACCAGACCCCTTTGTCGTTATCCCATTCAATCTTCGCTGTAGGCAATTCCTTACCCTTGTCATCCTGTCCCCGGGGAGCTTCGAAGCGGCTTGTTATCAGTCGGCCGGCAATGGTAAGCTTTTCGCTGACCGATACATCCGCTGCCTGCACCGTCTTATTGAAAGCTGCCGCACCGTTGAAGGTGGCTTCCTGTTGAGCCGTGACCGCACCGGAGAAGGTTGCCGCACCGGCCACCTCCGTCTCCGTACGGAACAGAGCCTTGCCCGCCACATCCAGCGCCTCGGTGGGATTATCCGTGCCGATGCCCATTCTGCCGCTGCGGGTCAGACTCAGCACCGTTTTGTCTGCTGTTCCCAGCTTCCAGCGGTCTTTGACCCACTTGATCTGGGCCTTCGTTTCCGTCCCCTGGGGAACCTCCAGGCCGTCTCCCACCGAGAGCGTTCCCGCAATGGCCGCACTGGCTGCCGAAACCGCTCCTTTAATGTCGGCTTTGGCTGCCTGCAACCCTCCCGCTGCCGTCACATTGCCATCCTTGTCCGCCATGAAAACTGCTAGTTTGTCCGCTGTCCCCATCTGCCACTGGCCCTTGGCCTCATTCCATACCAGACGCGCCGCAGCCAGCCCCGTTCCGCGGTATACCTCGATACCGCCGCCGTCCGGCGAAGCGGCATTGCTGCCGTCCTTGTTCAGCGTGGCCAAGGGGCTGCCGATATGAAGCTCATCCGTATTCAGGCTTGCCGTTGCTCCGCGCACATCCAGACTTCCGGTAACCGTCAGAATGCCCCCAACAGCCAGATCATGATGGACATCCACATCGCCCTCCGCATTGGCGCTTAGGGCCAGGACATCATTCTGCGGGTTATAAAGCTGGCTGTGGATATGAAGGGCATCCGCGTTGGTTCCCTGGGTCAGCTTCTCCCAGGAGCTTCCGCTGGCGATGTTCTCCAGAGCGCCGCCGATGCCAAGCTTCCATTTCCGCTCCGTTTCATTCCAGATCAACCGGGCCTTGGGCTGGGATTCCCCCCGGTACACCTCCAGTCCGCTTTCGCTTACAGGGGAGGTGTCCCCCTTGAACTTGTTGATTTCGATCATATTGGCGGCAACAACAAGGTCTTCCTTCTCCACGGTGGTGGTTTTGCCCTTCACCGTCAGGTTGCCGTCGATGGTAAGCGAGCCGTCAACCGACACGCTCCCGGCTATATCCGCCCCGTTATTAACCGTGAGGGTGCCGAGAACCTCCGCATCCTCCGTAATCTCGATACCGCCGTTCCCCTTTACCGACAATGCCGTGTTTCCCGCGCTGTCATTCAGGAAGCTGTGGGTATGCAGTCCGTCCCCGGAGGAGGATACACCTCCGGTAAGCACGTCCCAGTTGCTGCCGTAGGCAATATTGGAGAGGCTTGTGCCAAGCCCCAGCTTCCATCGGCCGGAGGCCTCATCCCATACCAGACGGGCGCTGGGGCTTTTGCTGCCCCGGTATACCTCAATGCTGCCTTCCTTCAGAACGGCGCTGGTCTCACCTTCATATTTATTCAGCTCGATTTTGCTGCTGCGGACCACCATATCCGTCCGGTCAATAAAGGTGGTTTTGCCCTTCACCGTCAAGTCGCCGTCAATGGTGGCCGAACCGCCTACCTGAAGACCACCATGTATGGCGGCGCCTCCCGCAACATCCAACGCCCCCTTTACCACCGCATCACCGGAGGCTGTAACCTGGCCTTCCTCATTCACCGCAAACACGATTCCGCCGGAGGAGGTGCTAAGCGAGCTGTGCTTGTGGGCCTGCTCCGCAACCCCGCCGCTTGTCAAAGAGTCCCATTTGCTGCCGTAGGGGATATCCGCCAAGCTGCCCTCTACCCCGATTTTCCACTTCTTATCGGTCTCGTTCCATTCCAGACGGGCCTGGGGATCGGCGCTGCCCCGGTAAACATTTAATCCGCCCTTGGCTTCAACAGGGGCATCTCCGTCTCCTTTGTTTACCGTAAGGAAGCTGTCGGTTACCTCCTGCTCCACCTTCTTAACCAGCACCTCTTCTTCACGGACAATCAGCTTGTTCACGGTTAGGGTTTCCCCGACCATCAGCTCATGGGGAATATGGACATTGCCGTCAACGCCGATTTCAAGAGCCAGCTTGCTTCTGTCCTCATTGTGGAACTGTCTGTGGGTATGAAGCGCATCGGCGTTTTGATTGCCACCCGTCAGCTCCTCCCACTGCTCCCCGTCGGGAATATCCGTCATTTTGCCGTCTGCGGTGCCGGTTTGCCATTTCTTCGCCGCTTCGTTCCAGGCGATCCGGGCATTAGGCAGCGTATCTCCCCGCTTGATCTCCAGGCCGTTATTGCCTGCGATCAGGCTGCGGGCTATGGTCAGCGACTGTTCAATACGGACATCCCCCTGCTCATCCGCAGTCAGAACCGGGCTCCCGTCGGTCCGGTGAAGCCCGCTGTGCTGATGCAGCTTGTCTGCATTGGCCCCCTGGTGCAGCTTATCCCAATCCCCGCCGTAGGCTACCGTATGCATCCCGCTGGATAGGTCATCGGGATGGGCTTCCGTGCCGATCTTCCAGGCTTTATCCGTCTCATCCCACAAGAGCTTGGCGCTGGGCCGGTTTTCCCGGCAAACCTCCAGTCCCCCGCCGCTTTGGGCGCCGGGATTCTTATTCAGGGTGACGGTACTCCCGCTAATAATAACCTGGGGCACATCCAAAGTAGCCAATCCGCCGCTTACATCAATGCCGTTCTTGGCAGAGAGCGGCCCGGCAATGTCAGCGGAGCCGGTAATCTCCACATCCCCCGCCTGGTTGACCTTCAAGGCATGTTTGCTGCCTGCCGTAACGGTGAGCTCGCCTTTGATCTCCGCGTTCCCGTAGGTTTCCAGGGAGCCGCTGCGCACCGCACCTGTAAATTCTGTTGCCGGTGCATGCACGAACAGCTTGCTGCCCTCCTGCCCGCCTTCCTCCTCCGTATTGCTGAGATAGGGCAGGGTTACCTCCTCCTTGGAGCCGATGATCATTTTATCCGCCTTGACTGTACTGCCTACCGCTCTTGCCACAATGGGGGTTCCGTCCGTATCCTTATCGTAAATTCCGCCCACCGCCAAGGAGCCGTCCTGGTTATGCTTCAGGGTAACGCGGGCCAGGATAATATCCTTGCGCGGGTCCTCCGGCTTGGAGGAGCCGGCCTTAATCTCCGACATCTCCCAGATATGGATTTCGGCTCCGCCGCCCTTGGGCAGATCCTTGTCGGCAAGCACCTCCTTGTAGCGGACAGTAATATAAATCTGATCCGATGTACTGTACCCGGAAAGATCCACCAGACGGTCCGGATGAGTGTCGCTGATGAGGATTTCCTGGCTGATCTCCTCCTGATTCTCTTCATCATAGATCCGGTTGAGAGCAAGTCCGGGAGACACCTCCACCTTCAGCAGATCTGTGGAGGAAGGGGCCGCCTCCACCTTCAGGCCGGAAACCACACCCCAATTGTGAAAGTACCGGTTATGGAGGCGCTGCAGGCGCTTGTGATGCTGCTGGTCCAGAATCAAATCCTCTTGCTTCAGCAACAGGCCGTCGAAATAATTCATGCGTTTCATATCTTTTGGCACAATGTCATTCCTCCCGCTTCTTCGTACTATGGAGCTGTCAGGAAATTAGTACCCGCTTTTGTTGAGGAAATCTCCACGGTGTTGGGTGTTTTCTCAGCAAATTAGCGGTACTTTATTTCGTGACAGTCTCTAAGTGCTGCTCCCTGCCGGCTGTACCGGGGACTTATTGCGCGTCCTCTTCTCCACGGGCCAAAAGCTCCTCCAGAACCTGGATGGCGCCGGTGATGCGTGTAACCGTATAACCGAGATTATTGCGCTTCTCCTCCAGCTCCTGCAGCATTTGATGCCCGGTCTCCAGCTCCGCCTTCAGTTCCTCCATACGCGCTTGCAATTGTTGTTTCATGGTTGGTTCCTCCTATTAATCAGGCGCCCTGCAGGGCCGCGATTTGTTTTTGCATCCGGTTGAGTGCTTTTTGCTGGTCCTTCAGCACACTGGTGAGAACCGCAATGATGTCCATGGCGCCAACGGCACGCTGATCGGGATCAGCCAGTACCGCAGGAACCTCCTCCGCCACAAAACCCAGAGTGCGCTCCTTGGTGCTTTCCTTATATTTGAACGAGACCGGATTCAGCCCGTCCAGAAGCTGCTTCGCCTCCTTGACGGACAGATCCGCAATGTTATCCTTAATCTCACGGGAGGAGGACCAGTACATGCCGTTGGCGTAAACGCCGCCGCTGGCATGAATGTAGATGCGGTCTCCGCTGTCATTGGTGACGCCGATATCCAGAACGCAATTTTCGCCGCTGGTCGGGTAATATTTGATGTATGCGGAATCTCCCCATCCGCCGCCGGGATCGGACGGGAATATAATGCCGTTATTGCCGCTGCCTGCGCTGGGGGTAAGCGCCCCCCGGACCTCCAGGCCGCTGTGGACGGAGGCATACGACCAGTCGTTGCCATAGTTCAGCACCAGATGGCTCCCGTTGTCCACCAGGGCCCGGCCCGGGCTGCCTCTGCGGGTGGAATAGCCGATGCAGAAATCCGCGCACCGCACATCCGCCCTGAAGCTATCCGCCACGTCCAGCTTCTTGAAGCGTCCGTCGAAGTTCAGAACGGCCGCCTTGATGGTGCCGTTAATCTGCAGGTCACCGCTGATCAGCGCTCCTCCGTTGACCTTCAGGAACCCGTTCACATCCAGCTCATCCCAGACCGAGACCCTTCTCCTGCCGCCGGCGGAGGTATTGCCTACGATCATCAGAGACTTGTACACGCCATTGTCGTTGCTGATCTCCGCCTGGTTGGGCGCCTGGTCAGGAAAGCCCTGCCAGTTGGAGGTGAACCGGACCGGATTCTGGCCGGCTCCGGTGAGAATCCTTAACCCTCCTGCTACCTCCAGCTTATCCCGTGGAGTGAGTGTACTGATCCCCACATTGCCGGAGGCATTCAGCGAGATATGGTCATTGGCGTCATTGGAGGTTCCGATCTCCAGCGTACAATCCTCCCCTGTACGGGGGAAGTACTTGATCCAGGCCAGGTCCCCGGAACCGCCACCGGGGTCTCCCGGGAAGAGGATGCCGTTATGCTCGCCCCGGCCCACACTGGGAATAATTTCCTGGGAGGCCTGCATTTTTCCGTTCACATACAAGAACCCGTTGACATCCAGCCGGTCCCACACCGCCACCTTGCGTCCTTGCCCGGCAGATTGGTTGCCCACCAGCATAAGCGCTTTGTGGTAGGAGGTGTCGTTGCAGATTTCGGCCCCATTGATCTTATCGTCCGGGAATGCGCTCCAAACGGAGGTGAAGCGCAGCGGATTCTTGCCGCTCAGAATCTTCAGGCTGCCGTCCACATCCAGATTATCCTCCAGAGGCTTACGGGGACCGATTCCCACATTCCCGGAGCTGCTCCAGGAGACTACAGCCTTATCCACCTGGACACCGTTGGCCAAATCCCGGGTACCCAGCACACCGCCCCCGCTTCCAAAAAGAACCGGCCCCTCCACCTCGGCATTGGCGAAGGCCTTGCCCTTGCCGAACCAGGCCAGCCCGTGCCGGCTGTCCACCGTAGTGCGGTTGGCCGCCTTCAGCCAAACTGTCTTGTCATCCTTGATGGCCAGATCGCTGTCGCTGTACAGCCTGCCGTCCTCATTAAACCCCAGGGAGCCCCCGTTCGTGCCGGACAGATTGCCGTGTTTGTGCAGAGAATCCGCTAAACCGCCTGCGATCAGACTGTCCCAGCCGTCACCGTAAGCAATTTTCTTCAAATCATTGCCAAGCCCGGCCTTGAAGCATTGCTCATTCTCCACCCATACGATTCTGGCGTCATTGGCGCCCCCATCTCCGCGGTATACCTCCAGCCCCCCGTCTTTGGGTCCGGAGAACTCACCATTCTCATCCGGGCTGTTGACCTCCACGAAGCTGTTCATGATCCGCAGCTCACTTTGGGATTTGTCCTTGCTTTGCATGTACAGCTCACCCATCAGCGTCACGTCCTGGGCGATATGGACATCCCCCGTAAAATAGGTGACTGGTGCATCAACCTGCAGGATTTGTCCGCCCTGCAGCGTATAAATGGAAGGCATAGAGCCAAGGGACTCCTCGTTTTGAGCCATATCCTCCATGGCATCATCGCTTTTGGCCTTCATCACCAGCCGCTCCGTCACCAGCTTCTTGCCGGCCGCGCCTGCATACACCCGCAGGGGAGTCCGTTTGGCGTCGATGCCGTAATCAAAGATGCAGTCACTGTCGATGACCGTGCTTGAACCGTCATTCCTCGGAACAATCCGGGCCAGCACAATATACCTCGAGGGCTCCTCCGGCAGCTGATTGCTGTGGCTTATGCGGCCCCGCTCCCAGATATGGATTTCCTCCCCCTGCCCCCGTTCGTTATTGCGGTCTGCCTTCACTTCCTCATAGCTGACCATGATGTAAATGGATTCATTGGCATTGTACTCGGACAGATCCACAGGATTGTCCGGATGCCCTTCGTAGATCAGGATTTCCTGGCTGACGCTTTCACTCTTTTTGGTTGCTGCATCCGTCAGCACCACCTGGTTCAGCGCAACTCCCTCCTGAACCTTCACCTTCATGCTCTCTCCCGCCACCGGCACCACCTTCAGGCCGCAGACAATCCCCCATGTGTGGAGATAACGGTTATGAAGCCGCTGCAGCCTCAGGTAAAAATCCTGATCCAGGCTGTAATCCTCCGCATTCAGGAAGAGCCCGTCAAAGTACCGCATTCTTGAAAGTTCTTTTCCCATGTCTTGCATCCTCCCGATATCTGACAGAATCTATTTCTCGGCCATACCGCCAAGCAGGGTTTCCATGCCGAGACGCCCATAAACGCCAACGCGCATTTGCGGCACCTCAATGTTCAGGCTGAAATTGGTGTAGAAGGGGCTTTCCTTCCGGATGACCTCCCGGATGATCTGAACCTTCCTGTTCAGCATGGTTCTCGTAGGGCTGGGAAGCAGCACATGCACCGAAAAATAGCTGGAATTCGCCGCCCCCACCATGGTGTTGATGCCCGCACGCCGGTTCATCCCGCAGCGGATCGGTTCCTCATAGCTGCAAATATCAATTTCCGCCTCCGGTCCTGCATACACCTGCACATAATCCTTCAGCCCCGCAAGTGTGCCCCGCTTCTTGTACAGCTGGACAGCCGTTCCGATCAAATGGCGGTTAACCGAGTCCCGGGCTTCTGGAAGAGGGAGAAGCTGCAGAGGAGCCAGCTCCTTCTCACGCTTATCTGCCTCACCCTCATATTCCACCCCCTCCTCCAGCTCCAGACCCACCCAGCCTGCCAGCCAGTCCAGAAGCTGCGGCGGTGTATAATCCGGGTCCAAATAACCGTGGAACCCGTCCAGCAAAGCCTCCACACCTGCGTTTTCCACGCCGGATGCCCCGTTGTTCCCGGAGAGCATCGCCTCGAAGGCCTGCAAAAACCGGCCGAGAAAAAAATCCTCGTCGGATTGGCCCGACTTTTGCTGATATATCCTTGGAAGGTATGCAACATAACCGGAATGATTGGATATACTCATGCTTCCACCTCAACCTTCAGCTCCTTCAGCCGGAACATCTGGTGCGGCAGCAGCTCCGGTGAATCCAGCGTAATACCCGTGACATGGTTAATTCCGTTAATGGCCTCTACCAGATGATACAGATCAGAGGAATAAAGCCTTCTTCCGGGCGGCCACCCCTTGCCCTCTCCGCCGCCTAACACGGGATCAAGAAAGGAGATAACGTTTTTTTCCACGGTGCTTGCGATTCCCTTATCCTGGGCGGATACGGTCATTTCAAGATGAACGTCCAGGTATTCGGGCTCCACAACATGGACTCGTGTTGTCACCAGCTTGCGGGCATCCAGATATGACTTCACCGCCTGCTTCATATCCGGCAGCTCCCGCATGAGCTCACGCTGGTTTTGTGTGTTCACCACAAGAATAACGGAAACATGTCCGAAAACCGTCTTCGTTTCGCCTGTGCTGTTCTCCATATCCGTATTGATCAGACAGATGGTCCGGTACGCCAGATCAGGATACTTGTTCTGTATACCGGGAAACCCCATGAGCGCCTGTCCGGCCAAAAGCTCATAATCGGCAGCCGTTACAGCTCTGGTGCATTCCGAGAACTGCTTCGCCCCCCGGTTCATGCCGGAGGCCAGCTCCTCCTCCTTGTCCAGGGTGATGCCCAAGAGCTTCAGAAACCGGAGCTGGTTCTCCTCCGTCACCTGGTCCACCCGGTAAAGCACCATTTCGCTAAACCAGGCCAACAGTTCTACCAGCGTAATGCCGGGGTCAGACGGATTATAGTTGGTCCATTCCGGATCATAGACCGGAATCAGGGCCTTGGCATCGGCCACCAGATCATGAAATCCAATGTCGTCCAGATCAGGTATCACCAGCGGCATTCTTCTCTCCCCCTTTTGACTCCCGTTTTTTGTTGATCAAGTGTGTGCCGCCGCAGACCAGCTCATTGTCCTCCAGGAAGATATTCTCCGACCGGACCTCATGGATCCGAAGCGGCGTCGTATTCACGTATTCATCGGGCCGGCTTAAGAAAACGATGTCCTTGGGCTTCAACAGAGCAACCTTCAAATAAACAGGGCCCGGACCCACAACAGCTTCATTCAGAATATAAGAACGGATGGTCAGATCGTCAGTTGCCTGATACTCCACATCGCTTCCCTGCGGATACAGTCCGGTTGTCTCTTCGCCGTCGGCCATGCTGCAAACCAGAATATCCCCATCAATTGAATCCACCCTCAGCTCAACAGGCTCATGACTCCGGTGCTTGAGGAGAAGGGTTTCCCCCTCCTTAAAGCCTTTTACCATCAGGGTTTTGATACCGCTCCCCGCCTCCACCCGCTCCGCCAGTCCGAAAACCATTGTGTTGTCGTCCGTGCGGACTGCGCTGTATTTGGGATAAGCTCCGGTCGGTTTGTAGGGCCCGTATTCCAGCGGATCGATTCGTAGGGTGAAGCACTGCACAGAGGCTTTGACCGCAATGCCGGAGACATAATCCACTCCCGGCGTTCCTTTGATCACGGCATACACCTCGGAAACGTACATATTCTGGCCCAGCTCCCAGCCTGCCCCTTTGTCGCCGCCGTACAAGGGATGGAAAAACCGCTTCAGGTTGTCTATAATACGGCCTTCCGTCACCTTCCGCTGCTCCATGCTGGTAAATTCCACATCCGCCTCAATGCCGATGCGGACATAATTGGGGCCGGTCACCACAATCCCCGGCATAGCCGTATTCAATACAGCCGAAGTCCGTTCACACAGGAAGCTTTCGATTTCACTGAGCAGCTCCTGGCTGGGAGCGGGCTTCGAATCGTCCTTCTCCGGCACAACGATAACAGTTGCTTGGCCTGGCGCAAATGCAAGCTGGCGTTTCATGGTGCTTAAGCATTTGACCTTGGCAATCTGCGGCATCGCCTCCCGGACCAGCCATTCCATATCCTCCGACGTTACTCCCCGGTTCCAGCTTTTCAGTGTGTGCGGTCCCCGGACGCTAGTATCCTCCTGCTCCTCCTGGTCGAAGCCTCCGTCAGCGGCAACGGGGTTAACCGCCGATTCCAGCCAAGGGAGGCTGTCCCACACGTTGGTAATAGACCCTGCCTCCACATTGCCCGCCTTACCGCCGCCATGCTTGTAGGCACATTTGATATTGTCCGTTCCCGTAGGCGGAATCATCCCGGCCTTTCCGTTGCCGAATACCACTACGCCGCTTTTCCTGTCCAGCGTATAATGACGGTCGGCGGCTCCGGATATGGAGAAGGTGTCCGTCTCCTCCCATGGCACCCACTGCTCCTGGCCCATTGCTTCCTTGACCCAAAGAATCTGTCCCGGCAGCACCGGAGTTTTGGAAAGCTGGAAGCGCTGGTCGGCTTCACCGTTGCTGGAGCCCAGAATTTCCCCCTGCACTGTGCTTGTATTGCGCGCCCAGACCACGTTGGGGAAGATGGCCTCCAGCCTGGGGAGAACCTCGAAGGAGCCGTCATCCAGCCTGGCGCGGATCCAATAATGCTCCGTACCGAACAGCGGCTTTTTCTGCATATCGGAGGGAACGGCAAGCTGCAGGATTTCCCTTCTGGTGAAATGCCGGATCGCATCATCCACACTCAGTGTCATCCACTTCTCCCCGTCCCAATATTCCCAGGCCACAACAGGCTTGGACCCGGACTTTCCGGCCTGTTCACCAGCCAGCGGGAAAAAGAGGGATACAGGCAAACCGCTGATATCCTCGTCAAAGGCCAGATAAAAGATAGGGTCCGTTTCGGAGCAGGGATAGAAAGGCTTAAAGTACACACCTTCCTCCAGACATGCGGCCGTCATCTCGTCAAAACAGAAATTATTTTCCGTCAGGACCGTTTCGGGATGACTCTCCAGCGTATAGCTGTAATCCACGGTCAGCCTGCGGATAGAAGGAGGCGCATAACTGGCGGGAGTAACCTGAAGCTGGGCGATGTTGACCGTCTCCGTTCCGATCTTGACCTCCGAGTCCTTGTACTCATATTTGGCCTCCTCCCCGTAATGGCCACCCGTCAGACGGACCCGGAGCCAGGTGTGCTCCTCTCCGTTGATCACCGAGGGTTTCATAGCGGGACAGGTAAAATAAACGGTGCCGCTCCGGGTGAAGGTTTCCGCACTTTGGACGCCCTCCTCCGTCCGGGACTCCTCCGGCGACTCCGGGGACGAAGCGTAGACGGCATTATGCAGCTCGCTGATTTCAGCCCACTCTGCCCCGTTCCAGTACTCCCAGCCCAGCTTAACATAGCGGGTATCCGGCAGCTTGCTGATTTGCGGATCGGACAGCTCCAACGTAACGGATACGGCTGCACCCGCCTTCGTAAAGGCCTCATCGCATGCAAAGTAGAAGGTATCGTTAATCCTCGGCTTTTCTCCAAACGGATAAAAATCCTTGCTCATATCCAGGGGGATGCCATTGTTTACCGCTGTCTGCGGAGCAAGCGGCGCCGGATTCCGGAGAAGGAGCTCCATCCCGATGGCCTCAATATCGGGCATGGTGCCGGCGGTGGTGATGGGCGTTTTCAGCTCGGCATACATCCACCTGTTGCTCCATTCCTGCCGTTGCTCCGCCTGGTTATAACCGGCTACGGCTGCAGACGCACAGGCAGGAAGCGTATCAAACTGATAGGACGCCCGCCAGAAATCATCCGTATACTCCCGAACCAAGGAAGGCGTCAGCTGATGCCGGTTCCCTTCCGCGTCAAAATAAAACCAGTCCATGTCCACATGATGTCCGGCGGACTTCGAATGATTCTGTCCCGGCTTGTTAAAGTGAACGGTCAGCCTGCTGCCCGGTTCATGGTAACCAAGCAGTCCGGCATGGCCCACATACAGCCGGTGCACAACCGTGGAGTCTCCATTGAAGATAACCGCCGTTTGCCCGGAGCTCTCCTCCGAAAAAAGAAAATCCTGGTTGCTCCACTTATCCTCATGGGGAACAAGACTTACGGCTCTCACCAGCTTGGGCCGGATGACCGTCAGCTCCTTCTCCGTTTCGAAGATAACCTCCTGCGCGCCGTCCGGCTGGGCGGATACCTTGCTTCCCGCTGGAACGAAGCTGTGCTTGTCCCAATCCGCCTTCCGGGTGAACAATAAGGGCGCTTTGGCGGCTCGTGGAGGTGTGGGCCCGATGCCCAGCATTGTCAGGAAGGTGATGAAATTTTTATCCGGCGCCTTATTCAAACGCTCCAGGAGCTTGCCCAGCATATTGGTGAAAATATGCACCAGCGCATCCGCTTTCCTGTCCGCTTCAAGAAGGGACAGGTGGGACCATTCCTTGGCGCAAACCTTCAGGATCAAACGCCTTAGCTCCGGAACCAGCTCTTCCTCTGTCCTTCGGTCAATTTGGGGTATCATAGTCGGCATCACCTCCCTGCGCTTTCAAGAAAGAACGGATAGACCAGATTATACTTGCTGTTGCTGGATTTAACGGTATAGCTGATGGCAACCTCCAGCAGAGGCTGATCCGAGCTGGGAGTTACCGTAATTTCCTCGACCTCAATACGCGGCTCCCACTCCCGGAGGGCCTCCTCCATGTAGCTTTTGATCAGGGTTGCCGTACTCATGTTATTGGGAGCGAAGACCAGCTCATTCAACCGGCTGCCGAATTCCGGCCGCATGACACGCTCACCTCTGGCGGTGGAGAGAATGAGCATAACGGATTCCTTGATGGAATCCTCCCCCTCCGACACAGCCATGGCGCTTCTCTGGACCGAAAACGGGAATTTGAAACCCCGCCCCAAAAAATCGATGACCTCCATACCTAACCTCCTATAAAGACCGTTCCCGCCGCTACCACCTTGCCGACAGGCAAATCGGCCGGATCATTACATGTCAACGCCGTATCGCCATTTCTGGCCGCCATTTTCCCGTTGATCCTGACCGTTGCGCTTCCTGCCAGGATCTTGCCCTTATTGGCGGGCGGCTTCTGGAACGGTCCGCCCTGGGGCACATGGGACGGGGTATTGGTAGCCGTAGAGTCCATTGTGGCGGCAGGCTGTCCCATAATCTTCACATTGCTGCTGAGCGCCCCGTCGATGATGCCGGTAAACGGATGGGGCAACGGTGTGGGAACCATGGCTGCTCCTGCGGGAATCATCACAATATGCGTATCCGTCGCAAGAATCCGGTCTCCCTTCTTGGCTGCAGGCTGACCCATGCTGCTCCCTCCTAGTTGAGATTGATGGCGGCACCCTTCAGGTTCATCGTGCCGGAGGCCTTCACGTCCATACCGGCCGAGGCTTCCAGCTTGGTTTCCGCCGAGGATTTCATTTCGATGCTCTTGGCGCTAAGGACAAGCTTGCCATTAGGCGCGGAAATCTCGATGTCCTTAGCGGAAATGATGGAGATTTTGTTATCCTTCGTGGCGATGACCAGCTTGTTTTTACCCGACTTGTCGATAAGCTGAATGGTTTCACTGCCGTTTTTGTCATCCAGGCGGAAAACATGGCCCTTGGCGGAGGTGATGGTCAGCTGCTCCTCACCCTGCTTATCGCTGAAGGCCAACACATGCCCGCTCCGCGACTTCAAGAGGCGGGTATTGTTTTTGCCATCCTTGTTGGTTTCGGGCGGCATGTCCTTCCCGTTCCACAAGGCGCCGATCACATAAGGACGGTTCACATCCCCGTTCTCAAAAGCAACCAGCACCTCGTCATCAGGCTCGGGCAGGAAGAAGGCCCCCCGCTCCTTGCCGGCCATGAAAGATACCATCCGGGCCCAATTGGATTCCAACATGCCAAGCATCGGGATCTTCACCTTCACCCGCCCGGGACCCGGCTTCTCCGCATCGTTGGCGGAATCATTCTTGATGACAATGCCCGCCACCACTCCATAGATTCTGCCTTCATTCAAAAAGCTGTCCGCAGCATTGGAAATTCCGGCTCCATCCCTCATAGGCCTGCCCTCTTTACTTTAAAAGTAGTGGTATAGCCCTTCGTATCATATTTATGCACGGTAGAGACAATGTAATAGATGCCGCTGAAGCGGTCTCCCAGTCCAAGCAGCTTGACGGTTTTGCCCGACCGCAGAAGCGCGTTGCCCCAGCACATGCCTTCGCCGGCAATAAACTCCCGGAGCCGGCTGTTATAGGCGGCTTGCGCCAGAGTCTTGGCCTCGCTCAATTCCACCAAACTTTCGGCAGGCAGGGCAATGGGGGATTCCTCCAAGGCCTTCGCCGACAGCTCGAAGCCGGTTTCCTTGCCGCCCATCTTGGTGGCTTCATCCCCGGCCTTGGCCTCCGCCTCCACCGCCTTCTTCTCCTTCACGTCCCAGCCCCGTACCTTCACCTTGCTTCCCCGGGTCAGTGCCCTCAGCTCCAGATTAATTCTCTCAAAATCCTTCTTGAAGGTCATATCCGGAAGCACCGGCGCCTTGGACGCCCGCGACTTGACGAAGATCAGCTTCTGATCATCGGCATACAATTCATAGTCCAGCCGTGCCGCCCGCTCCAGCAGAAACTCATAGTTGCTTAGATTGTTTTGGAACAGGTAGGGATAGATGGTCTTGGTATCCTCCACAACAGGTGTAAGGCCGTGCTCCTTGGCAATTTCGGAGGCGATATCGCTGTCCTTTTTCTTCAGGAACACCTTGCTTCTTGTACCCATACGGAGTCTGTGAAGCATGTCATAACCGCGGATTTCCAGAATGGAATGCTCCGAGAAGGTCAGGTCCAAAGAGGTAATTTCCCCGCTTATTAAGGGCTCCACCTTATCCAGCCCCAGGGACACCTTGATTTTGTCACCCGGCTTCACCGTCTTCAGGTCGATGCCCCGCCACATGCCGGCACCGGAATTCACCATATTCAGCTTGATGCAGAACAAGGCGGGTATGTTTAGCTCATCCTCTACGGTAACTGCCTCCACCGCAGCATTCATCTCAGAAGGGAGCTTGCTTCCGTTGATCTCTATCTTAAAATTGGCAACGCTGGTGCTCATTGCGATTCCACCTTAATCCGGGATGACCAGGGTCCTCCCGACATCATTTTTTCCGGGGAAGCCGATTGCGTTGGCAATCTTGTTCAGCTCGGCAATTCTCCGCCATGCGCCCGGGTCCTTCAGTGCCTCGCCCGCAATCAGGTCCAAACGGTCCCCGCTTTTGACCACCCACAGCTTGCGGCAGGCGTTCAACCCCTTGTTATCCTCCACCACCTTGTCCGGCTCGTTGGTAATGAAGGTGACATCCAGGAGCGAACGGACGGGAACCCCGTTCTCCAGAAACATGGTAAATTTCTGTTCGATTCTGCTCAGCAGCCCCCGGTAGGTGAAGCCCCCCCAGACAAACATGCAGTCCGGGGGTTTCCTGGTATTCTTGCCGCTGACCTTGGGGTCCAGGAGAGAGGTGAGCTTAACGGTTTCCTTGCGGACATCCCTCCGCTGCTCGTACGTGTCATAGAACAAGGACACCTTAAATTCCGGCATTTCCGAAATTTGAAACTGCTTATTGTTTTGCTCCCCGGTGTATTTTCCTTCGAAGGAAACGGTATATTCATTGGGGTTGAACATCACCTCAATGGGACCGCCTCCCGTACCCACCGGGAAGATTTTCGCTTTTTCCGCCATTACCTCAACCCCCTGCGATCCTTTTGAATGCTCAGCCGTTTTTCCAGAACCTGAAAGACCTGCTCGGCCACCAGACGGATCTCATCGGCTTCCATAACAGTTTTCTGCTTGGGCGCCTGTGAAAATGCAGGCACAGCCGCCGGATAAACGGCGGTTTGGGGCTGCGTGTAAGACCCGCCCCGAGTGGGAGGGCATTCCCGCTGGGCTGCCGCTGCTTCGGGTCTGCGGTGAACCAGGCCGCTGTCCATGGGCAGCGCCGGAAGAGGCTCCTGCGGGACTGGTACCGCGCTTCGGTTCCGCTCATGCCGCAGCAGCAAGGATGGGGCTGCGGTGCGGTAACCTCCCGATCCCTTCCGGGCTGCATACAGCACTTGGGGAGCCGGCTTGAACATGCTTCCGCCGTCCCCGGTTTCCTGCAGGCTTGGCTCGGCAGCCTGGAGATTACCGGTATACCCGGAATTAGTCCGGCCTCTACGCTTGCCCGGATGATAAGGGAATCCGGCCGTTTGCTGCGGCCGAGCGGACTGATCGGTTATGGGCCCCGTCTGTTCTCCGGCAGCGTTCACCACTGGACTCTTGCCGGGGGCGGGCCTGTGGACAGACATGGCAACCAACTGGCCGCCGCCCCAGAATTTCTCTGCTCCAGCCAGCATCTGGTTAAGTCCCTTGCCCACAACAAGCGTTAAGGGTAGGGACGGCTTGCCCACCCGAGCAGCAGCAGGATAAAAGGGATCTCCGGGAGGCCCCGGATGGATTCTTGCGGGATTTCGGGTGCCGGAGCCGGAAGCTTGCCTTTTATCAGTTTCTGCAAGAACCGGTTCCCCCGGAGGCAGGGAGCTGCTAGTCCGCCCGTCCGGGGCAGACGCCCGTAATGCGGCCGACTGTGACTGTTTTAAACTGCCGACAGCCTGCATCTCCTCCCCATGCCCGAAGGTCTGCAGCAAACGCATCTGATGATGAATCAAATGAAGGGGCTGCAGCATGTGCAGCTCCCGTAATGCTGCCATCCCCCCCGGATAGACAGGGGTCCCGGCTGCCTGCCCGGTCTGTCCTCTTCCGGAGGAGTCCGGTTGGGGAAGGCCCAAAAGCCCCCCCGGCTCGCGCCTTTCCGCATTCCCCATCACCGGCGTACTGTGCCCGGCAACAGGCTGGCCGGAGCCGGAACGCTCCCCTTGTCCAAACCAACCCGCCGCTGCGGCGGATGGCCCTTCAGCCTTGGAGGCAGGCTTATCCCCCTTCCCTCGTCTTTCCTGTGACATATACACCATGCTGCTGCGGTGCGTAATGGCAGCCGGACTGATCCGGTTCATCCGCACGATACGGTTGGTTATATACACCGGAGCAGACGACTGCTGTGTCAGCAGACGGGTTGTATAGACAGGATAATGGAGGTGAACCGCAGGGCCCGCCACTGCTCCCGCCTCCCGATGCTTTTCCTCGGGGGACGGCTCCTGAAACAGGAGCGGATTCAGCCGGAGTATCAAGGTGTGCAGGCGGCTCCGCCATCTGGCGATGCCGTATTTGCCCATGATTCTCCGGGCAAAATCCGGCTCCGGCCGGTAAACTTGAATCATCCGTATCATGTTATCTGTACCTGTAGAGCCCATTGTGGGTCAAAACCAGGCTTTGCACAGCAACAGCACTGCTGGATGCGCTGAAGGCCGGACCCTCCCACTTGATGGGGCATGCGTCGATAAAGTTCCACCACAGCTTGGGCGAGCCGCTGTGATCCAACAGACAGATGGAGCCGCTTCGCCGCCGGACCACGCCGTTTATCACATTTTGATACCAGTTCCACAAATAATCGTCGTTGGTCATGCCGTTCTTCAGCGTCAGATCCGAATATTTGGTTTGGGACAGGAATACAAACTCCTTGTGGTTCTCTCCGCCGAAGGTTTTCCGTTCCACCTGGGTTTCCACGCTTAAGCCGGAAACCTCGGAAAATCCGGCTACGGAGAGACCGTCAATCTCCACAATAAAATGATAAGCAAGATAGGGGTCCTCCCTGTAACCGGGAACCCAGTTCCGTTTCGCTGCGACATTCAGAATATTCTGCCCCATATTGTCCTCCTATGCCTCAAAAAAGCCCCTCTGGTCTTCCTCTCCATTGAGCTTTTGGTTAATCCTGCTGATTTCCTTGCACCAGCGCTCCCGTTCGGCATGCTCCAGATTCAGTACTGTCCGGTAATCCCAGTGCAGATAATAGGTTAAGAAGGCTACCTCCTCATAGAGGCGGTCGAGAGGGTAGCCGGCTATTCCCCCAGCGGCTCCATTTCAACGTCAAATTGCTGCTCGCACTTCGGGCACACGGCCTGGACCGCATTCACGCCGTTCTGGTTGATCCGGTTGTACATTTCCTGCAAATATGCAAAATCGGAGGTATACAGCTCCTCGATGACCCTGGGGGTAATCATCTTGAGCCCGCCCAGGCTGACCACCACCCGGGAGAGCAGAATCACCGTCAGATAGGCGGGGTTCTGCTGAACCCGGGAATCCCGGAGAGGCATAATCTCATCGGCTGCAGTAGCCAACCGCATGGTGCCTTGCTTGTGAAGCGTGCCCGTTTCATCCACATAACCCTTGGGCAGGGTAAAGCTGAATTCCGTTTGCAAAATATCCATATCCGCACCTCGCTCATACTCGCTTTTCATCGCTGGATCATACCCGCCATGCCGCAAACAACATCAAATTGAATGCGATAAACATACCCTTGTCTCATTTGCGGCGTATTTTATCCATTCAATTTGATGTTTGCTTGATGCTATGGAATGTTACTTCACCCGACGGACGCCTTCATGCACCAGCTCCATGGATTCCACGGAAACCTCATTGCCCTTGGCGCTAAGTGCGCTGACATCATATTTGATAGGCCAGGCTTCGAGAATGTCCCATTGGGCCTTGTCATTGCCTTCCTCATCCACCAGGATAATGGACAGACTCTTCCGGTTCTTAAGCGCACCCTTGTCCTCAATGGACTTGCGCCAATTGTACAGCTCCAGGGAATCGGTCAAGCCCTTCTTCAGGGTGATGTTGCCGAATTTGGTGAGACCGGACAGCTTGCGGGAATGGGGGGCGTCAACACCCTCCCGGTAGTCAACTGCTTCTGTAGAGGTATCGGGAATGGTGGCATCCGCGAATGCGGCGGTTTGAATGCCGTCGATCACGACTCTGAAGCGGTAATTGCGGTAAGGATCCAATCTTTTGCCTGTTGCCATAGGATAGTTCTCCTCTCACTTCATTATTTGGACAGTGTTTTCTGGCTGACCCGGATCACGACGAACTCGGCAGGCTTCACCGGTGCTACTCCCACTTCAATGATCAATTGTCCTGCATCGCGGATGGCCGGAGGGTTGTTCTCCTCATCCACCTTCACGAAGAAGGCCTCCTCCTGGGTAGAGCCGTACAAAGCGCCGTCTCTCCAAACCCGGGTCAGGAATGCGGTCAGGTTGCGCTTTACCTTGCCCCAGAGGCTCGGATCGTTGGGCTCGAATACCACCCATTGGCTGCCTTCATCCAGGGATTCCTCGATGTACATCATGAGGCGCCGCACGTTGACATAGCTCCATTCGGAATCGGAGGACAGGGTTCTGGCTCCCCATACGCAGATGCCCTCCGGCAAGGAACGGATGACATTAATCCCATGGGGATTCAGGAGCTCCTGCTCCGCCTTGGTCACAATCTTCTCGATGCCCACCACCGAATCCAGATAGCCGTCCGTTGTGCCGGCAGGCGCCTTGTGAACTCCGCGTACGGAATCGACGTAAGCGTAGGTTCCGGCGACGCCGCCGGAGGGAGGCACCAGCTTCTGCTTGCCGGTCAGCGGATCATTGATATACACCCATGGATAATACAGGGCGCCGTAAGAGGTATTGAAGGAGTTGCCCGCATAGCTGCCGGCTCCTTCCTTGAAGTCCTTTACCTCGGAGGGCGTTAAGCCGTGGGGCGGGTCCACCAGGAAGATGCAGTCTTTTCTTTGTTTGCAGTAGTTCAGCATATCCAGGATAGTGCCACGGCTGTATGCCATATCCGCAAGATCAGGTGCCGCCACAATATTGATGCCGTCGATGGTATCAAAGGCGTGAATACCGTCTCTGGTGGCAGCATCGCCAAGGAAATCCACCGGATTCATGCCGTTGACGCCGCCGCTGAGGGAAAGGGCGCTTTCGTTGAAGGCAGGTGTTTTTTCCATATTTTCCAGAATGGTCAGATCCACCAGAGGTGTAACCTTGACAAAGGCGGACACCTCATTGATCTTCTCCTCGAAGTTGATCAGCAGGAGATTATCGAATACCTCCACAATTTTGCCGTCCTCATCCCCGGCATATTCATCATCAAACTCGCTGTCCAGAAGATATTGGACCACCATCTTGAAGCCGAATTGCTGCTTGTTGGAGGAGGCGCTGAGCTTCACGGAGATCCGGTTGCCCCATTCCCCTTCGGAACGGGCGGAAACCTTGAACAGGTCGAAGCTGTCCGTATCCTTGATGACCAGTGCGGCCGGCTTAATATCCTTGGGCGCCGCTCTCACCACATAGCAGCTTGTGCCGCCTTCGGAGAAAAAATTATACACGGCATAAGCCAGATATCCGTTCGGGATAAATTGGCCGAATTCATTGATGAACTGGCTCCAGTTGGTCACCAGAACAGCCTTGCCGATGGTGCCCTTCTCCGCAATTCCGACGAATGCGCCTACCGATGTTCCCACACCGGCGATGGGCTTAATTCCACTGGATACTTCTTCCACATATACTCCCGGCGATAAATAGTTAGGCATCTCATATCCTCCTTGAAATAGCTGATTTTGTTGTCCCCCTCAAGCTTCCGGGGCGGTAATGCTGGACCAGGATGCTGCTTGGCATAAACAGAATATTTTGCATGAATCACTCCCTTCAAAAAAAAGGATGGCGGGGACCAGGGCGGGTTTGAAGACAGGCCCTAGATCGGACGGACTCCCAGCTCTCTGGCCAGAACCTTCGGGATGGTTATGGTCCTCTCGGCAGGCAGTCTCACCGGAGACACCAGATAGGACAGGCTTACCTTGGCCGGCTTTCCCGGGAAAACCTCCCACAGCTGCTTAATATCCTGAATGGTCAGGTTATTATAGGAAATGCGGATTTTGTCATTGCCGCACGCCGTCAGATTGCCCGCCAGGTCACTGCCGGATAACACCGGATGCTCATGAAACAGCTGGAAAATCCTTCCCAGGATCAGCTGCTCCGTCTCCCTGTCCTTGGCGTAGGGGGTCAAGAGGTAATACAGGTCCAGATAGGCCGGAGGGTAGCGGAATTCATCCGTTCCGCCAATCTCCTCCCGCTCGCTGTTGCGCATGCTGGGACTGTGACTCATGTAATACAGGCACATGGAGAGCCGCATGGTTGAGCTGTCAATATCGCTGGGGGAGCCGAAGCTGATATAGCTGTCGTCATTCAGCTCCGGAACATGGGCCTTCAAAAGCGCCTTCATGCTGTTGCTTACATCTCTTATTACCGTACCGGTATCTACAGCCACGGTTACACCTCCATTAGCTTGTCGTAAGGGTCATAATCCGTCTTCAAAAAGGTTTTGCCCTGCTTGATGTATTCCCGCTTGGCCGCCAGCATAATATGCCTCATCCCGATGGGGGAGCCCTCGTGGGCTGCGAAGAAGGCCGCGTTCAGCGCCATATTCTTGATGCTGCCCCCTGCCAGATTCAGCTTGTCCGCCATAAAGGCAAAATCCAGATTGGCGTCCAATGGCGCATCCTTGGGAAACATCCCCCGCCAGATGGCCTCCCGCTGCGGCTTTTCCGGGAACGGAAACTCGACTCGGGCATGCAATCTCCGGAGGAACGCCTCGTCCAGATTCTGGCTCAGATTCGTAGCCAGAATCACAATGCCGGTATATTCCTCCATCTTCTGCAGCAGGTAGCTGGTTTCCACGTTGGCATACCGGTCATGGGCATCCTTTACCTCCGAGCGTTTGCCGAACAGGGCATCCGCCTCATCAAAGAACAGAATGGCGTTGGAGGTTTCCGCCTCCTTGAAGATCCGGGACAGATTCTTCTCCGTTTCCCCGATGTACTTGCTGACAATCTGGGAAACATCGATCTTGTACAGCTCCAGACTCAGCTCACCGGCTATAACCTCTGCCGCCATGGTTTTCCCGACACCCGGCGGCCCGGCAAACATCACATTCATGCCCTTCCCCAACGACAGCCGCTTGTCGAAGCCCCACCTGCCATATACCAGGGCGCGGTGCTTCATCTGCCGGCATATCTCCCGGAGCTGGTCTGTCTGATCAGTGGGAAGCACCAGCATGTCCCAGCTGTAGAAGGGCTTCACCTTGATGGCCAGAGCTTGAAGGCTCCTGCCGGACTGGAGATAGCAGGACTCATAAAGCTCCTTTTCTCCGATGCGGGCAGGTGATCCGTCCAGGCTCTCTGCGGCGCCGCTCCCCTTCCACACCGCCAGATTTTCCCCGTTCCGCAATGCGGCGCGGATCTGCCCCGGTGTAAACCGGAACTTGTCCGTAAACTCCGTCAGGTCGATCTGGGGAAGAAGCGTATAATCCCGGCTGTAATGCTCCCACATGGTCAGGCGGTGTTGTTCATTGGGAGGCGTGAGGTCGATCTGGATAAAATTCATCTCCCGGTCGGGCAGCTGCTGGCTCCAGGAGGATTCCCCCACAATAAAAGCCAGCGGTGCACAGGAGCACAGCATCTCCAGCAGCGGCTTGATTCTTCGCCTGCTGCGATCACCTTCACCTTCGGCTGTCAGGGAATCAAAACCAACCAAGCATAATGCAGTATCATCCAGAAGAGCATGCCGCCCAAGCAGGCCGAGCAGTTGGGTGTAATCGCCATCTAACATCGGCAGGCTGTCCGTATTCACCATAAGGAGGGGACGCTCCAGGCTGATGCAGGCCGCCTTTATAGCATTCACGGCCTCCGCTCCGTCCGGGCCGCAGCAGTAAAACAGATGATGAGGGATGGTTTCCTTGGTGCTGTAATAGCGGACAAACCGGACGATGTCCTCTGCTGTACCGGCGAGTAAGGATGCGGCTGCAGGCTGAGGCTCCAGATGAGGGAAGCATAGTTCGGCAGCCTCCAGCAACCGCTCATCCAGCATCTGAAATCCGAGCAGATGATTGACCGTCCAGTTCTCCAGCTTCAACGGCTTGGCCAGGAGGGGAATCCGGCTGTCCTTCCACTCCCCTGCTGTATCCATCAGAACCCGCATCAGGGGAGAGGCTTTATCAAAAATCAGCCGCGCCGCCGCCCGTTCCTCATCCGTTGAAGTAAACAGCCGAAGCAGCAAATCCACCGTTGGACTCTTGGACGTAAGGTCATCCTGAAGATAGGCATACATGGCCTCGAACCTGCGGTCCAGCTCGGGAGCCAAACAAGCGATGAGGATGTCTTCCTCCAGCGGCTTCAGCTTCAGCTGCTGCGAGAGCCGGGGAAGGGGCAGCTTGATTCCCGATTGATGGCTTGCTTCCACTTTTTGTGCGATGCGCCTGGTGAGTCTGGCAAGCTCTCGGGAGAAATCACCGGCATCCGTCTCCGGGGAAACTTCTGCCTCTCCCTCCGGGAAAGTCGGCAGATGTCCCTCAAGGAACGGCAGCGCCGGCAGCCCGTTTCCGGGAAAGGTTTTGTCCTCCAGCACCAGCTGAAGCCTTAGTCGAAGCTCCAGCCGCTCCAGCTCATCCGTCAGATGCTCCAGACTGGAGCGGTAACCCTCCACGGTTTCTGCCGCGGCAGGCACATTGCCCCCAACGAGGCTAAGCCTCGCGTTTCTTGCTGCTTTATCGTTTTTTTTCATGGCATCCGTCTTTCCTTGCCCTTCGTTTTTTCCTTCATCTATAAGTAAATGCTGGGGGGAGATGTACAACTGGGGGATGGGGAATGTTTGGGGGGAGGGGTTAGGGATGTAATTAGACATCGTAGTACAAGAAGAAGAAACTACGTACTGGTTTGGTTGATTGGCCATGGGACTTACGCAGAATGTAAAAGAGGCTGTCCGAAAAGCCCGTCCAGGTGAATACCGATTCAGCAGGAGCCACCAGGAGGGAGCTTCGGAATCGGTATGGATTCCATGTGACGGATTGGACAACCTTTGTTTGGCGTCAGAATTGATGTTCGAGCGCGTACGGACGGTATTGTGGGAGGTACTTTGAGCAAAATTGTGGGCGCATTGATGTAACGGAACTTAGCGGCTCTTAGCCGGAAAAATACGGCCCGTTTAGAATGTAACGGAACTCAGCCGCTCTTACAGCTCCATTTGTCTGCTTTTCTCCCACTCCTATGCCTCTAAGAGTCGGAGAGTTCCGTTAGAAAACTGCAGAGGGTAATTTTGCCGTTTAAGCGTCGCTGAGTTCCGTTAAACCTTCATTTGTTCCATACAATAAGGAAAAAGCTTCCTGTTTTGACATGATGCAGAATCACTGGATCGGCGTGAGGGAGATGTTGGACAAATGCGTTGAATACAGGGATGAGGCTGTCGACAAAACGTGTTTGAAGCTTCCAAGACAGACTTTTCCGGACGACTTCAAATGAAGTACGTTCAAAATCCTCAAGTTTCACAGAACCGTCTCGATTATCCACTACAACAATAAGCCCGTTGCCCTCAATTCCTATAGGTAACTAAAATCATGTGTGGTTTTCTTTTCTACAGGTCTCCAAGAGATATATTCATCCTCATCAACTTCTCCAACATAAACAAGCGAATCCACTTCTTCGTCGAATGGTGTTTACTGACCTCAGTTACCAGATTGCTTGTTTCGATCATCTCTGACTTCGGCTTGGACTTGTCCGCAGTCTCTTCCGTGATATCTGGGCTTTTTCCTGCCAGCATAATATTCGCCCTTCATGGTTTTCCACAGCAGTTCGCTTCTCTTAGCACAAGTCCTACTTTTAACCTTTAACACAAAAAGGGCGCCCAGTAGTCAGTTTTCACTGGCCTTCCAGACAGCCCCATCTTATCTTGTATAGAATAGTCTGCAATTATTATTTCTAAAATCACTTTAGGATAAACACTAGTCAACCCAGTAGCTAACTCCTTTATTTATCTTAGAGCCAATGGAACGTTGTTTTTCGTAATCATAATCGAGATAACCGTCGTGATCTAAAAAGTACACTCCACTTCTATAAAATTCAATAATTGTTTCAAAAAACTTTTGTGGAGAGCGACTATATTCAATTGGTTCGCCACTATCATTTGTTAGTACACAAATTGATTCCTCTCCTACAGCATTCTTAATGATGCAATAAAAATCACTAGAGTAATTAGTTAAAAAAGGAATAATATTATCTGATTCGTTTAGATAATCCTCAACTAGTATGTTTTTCACATTTTCTTTTTCCTTAGTGATTTCTGTTATATGGATTAATCGATATCCTGGTATAAAATCCATTAGCTCCTGTTGATTAATGTCTCTTCTTGTTCCAGAAACATGGTTATAAATTGATTTGAAAAATAATGGAATTTCATTTCCGGATCGTCCAAATGTTTCTTCCCAATTTTCTGCTCTCGTGCCCAAGGATTCTGAGTAGTTGGGTCTTAGTTTAGAAGATAAACTCAAACATTCCCTAAATAAACTTTCCAACATAGCATCACCTCATTATTTAATTTGCACATCAAAAGCATCAAGTTCTTTCATTTTATGTGCTCTGTAAAATGCTCCAAGAGCTCTGCCAGCAGCTTGGTTTTCTTCACTTTGTACAGGCTCGACATGAGCCCCTGCGCCTCCTTGCTTCGTGGATGCATATGGGAATTCATCATAATCGAAACCATCAGGAGGAGGACCCTTCAGCTTTCTTATTTCTTTTTGTGCATGATACCGATTTCTGTCAGCCTCATTCGGGCCACTTCCTTTTTGAAGATTTTTCAATGAGTGGCCTTTCTTTTGCGCATTATCTAACATCCTGGCATGGTTAGGATATTGAGCTCTTGAAATAACAAAAGCCGGTTTTTTAGTCTCATCTACATCTTTTAGATTTGTATAAATATCTGTGACCAGTTGTGCTGCAGTCTTTAATTCAGCATCACCCAATTTTCCATCTTTTTCAGACTCCAGAATCGAAATAATACTTTCCAATTTTTCCAATTTTTCTTTTATCATTTTTTTATTCTCTTCATCTTCTATATTCTCCACTTTAATCCAAAACCCTTTTATTTTTTTCCATAATTCTTCTTCATTACTCGCCATCATCACCACATTGCGGCTGCCCTTCTTCTCCACCCACAGCTTGTGGCTTTCGCTGCCGATGCTGAAGCGGACCATGAGACCGGAAACAGCTCCCTTGATCTTTTCCGCGCCTTTTAGGGCCAGCTCCTTGCCGGACTTCAGCAGATTCTTGCCGAAGGTAATGAGGCGGGTGTGGATGCCTCCCTTGACGGTGCCGACAAAGTCTCCTCCGCCCTTGGCATCTCCCTTCTTGCCGCCGCTGCCGGCGCCTGCCTTATTGCTCTTGCCTGCACCATCCTTGCCACTAGCAGCTCCGACACCTGCTAAACCTGCCAGGAGCTGAGTGCCGTTGCCCAGCACCGAGCCGGTTTGTTTCTCCGCATCGTCCACCAGACCTGAGGCTTCCTCTGTCACCTGATCGATGAGCCCACCTACCTTATTCACCGGCTGCTCCAGCGGCTTCATCAGGCTCTGGACGGGACTGGATTCCGCCACCTTGTTGATCAGCTTGTCGGCAAACGGAATATGCTTGCGCACCAGATCCACAATGGAGGAGCCCGCTGCCGCTTCGATCCCCTTAAACACGGCCTTGATCAGCGCTGAGGGCGGGTGGGTGACGATGAAGTTCAGCACCATGTCTACCGCCTTGTTAGCCAAAAGCTTCATCAGCTGCGCCGGTTTGCCCAGGAGCATGACCTTCTCCTTGATGCTGCCCGCGGTTTCCGTTACTTTCCCCTTGATGCCCGAGAAGAAGCTGCCCGCCGCACTCTTCAGCTTTCCTGCCCCTTCATTCAGGGCCTCAGCCGGATTCTTCACGACCTCCATGGCTTGAACCGCTCCGGCGTAGATCATGGCAAAGGGGTTAAACCACGACTTGGTGGAGATGTTCATACCCGGCAAAGCCTTGTTGATGGCTCCGGCCACTTTGCCGTAGGTGCCCTTTAAGACCTTGAACACACCCTTCAGCAGCTGCAGAACCTTCATCAGCCCTTTTTCTTCCTTGCCGCCTGCCGATGCTTCCTTCTCCTTGTCTTCCTCCTCCTTGGCTGCGGGCAGAGACTTCAGCTCCCCGAACAGCCCCTTCACCAGATAACCGCCCATCCCCGCCGGACTCAGCAGCTGCTTCACATCCTGCACCTTCATGCTGCGCAGGGTGGTAACGAAGCTGAACACCGAACCTGCCTGACGGATCAGCTGCGGCAGGGTGGTGGCCAGCCACTTGATGATCTGCAGAAGGACACTGCCGCCTCCGGTAGCAAAAGCCAGCGCAATTTCCGCTGCGATTTGCGCTCCTTCCAGAAGTTTTCCAAAGATGGCCTTGAAATCGCCGTTTAGAAATTTGCTGATACCGTTTAAGATCTTGTTATACAGGGCTTGAACGCCGGCAAACAGCGTATCCAGCGACTTCGCCATAAAATTGAGTGCAGCGGTGACGCCCTTCTTGAGGGCTGCGGCCACCTTATTCACTGCTTGAACGGCCTTGTTGACCGCCTTGTCGATAAGCCCGGTTATTTTCTTGGCAATGCCCGGGAAACGGGCGAAAACCTTATTTACCAGCCCCTTCAGGACAGTGCCCAGCCCTTGAATGGCCTTGACGATCAGCTGGCGGCCCTTTTCGATAATACCCACGGCCAAAGCCTTGGCTTTATCGAAGATGCTCTTGACGGCCTTACGTAGCTGGGTAAAGAGGAAGTTCACGGCCTTCTTCAACCCGTCCAGAGCCTGCTGGGCCTTTTCCTTGGTCCAGTCCCATGCCTTCTGGAAGATATTCCGGTCCTTCTTCTCCCCGCCATCAGCGTCCTTCTGCTTCTTGTCGGCTTCCTTCTTGGTGGAGGTGTATTCCTTGTTGGCGTCCTTCTGGGCTTGGGAGAGGGTGGCCTTGACTTCCCCTTCCTTGTCCCGGCGGATGCCGTCGATATCCCGTTTCTTCTCCACTGCCGCCGCTTTGGATTCCCGGTCGAATTCCCCGGTGGACTGGTTGATCTCGCTTTGCCATTGTCCCCGGAGCCCCTTAACCTCCGACTTGGCCGCTTCCTGCTCTGTACGCTGGTTCTGTGCCGCCTCGGTTTTTAAGGTATTGATTTGGGAGGAGGTGTCATTCTTCGCCGACTCCACTCCGGCCTCGAAGGGCTCCTTGCCCTTCTGGTATTCGCCCTTGCGGTCGGCCATGAAGCTGCTTAGGGTGGAAGTTAGTGATGGGTTGATCCGGTCCGCCACCTCAGGCGGCAGGGCGGCTGCCCGCTTCATGGCAAAGGCGGGAGGTGTCACAGCCCGAATGGCCTTGTCGGCCCGAAGCACCGTCGGATCCGCCTTGGGCTGGATCTGGTTTTCACCGAAGTCCTGCTTGGTCTGATTCAGCTCGGTCTGCTTGGCGGCCTCCACATGGCGGGTAGCCTCGGACTGGAAGCCGTCGGCCTGAGACGGGTCTGCCTCTCCGGTCATGCTAATGCCGGGAGGGTTGGCTGCATAGCCCCGAGCCTGCTCCATAATTTGATCGGGATCCTCCTCAGCCTGAGAGCCTGTAGGGAAGTCCCGGAGCTGGCCAGTCTGCACGGCTCCGCCTTGCTTGTGGCTTTGGAAGCGGTCCATCCCCTTCGGCTGGGTCCGGGCTTGGATCGCAGCGGCGACTTTGGCGCTGAAACCTTGTCCGGCGGAATTGCCTGCAGGAAGTCCGGTGGGTGTAGGCACGGACGGGAGGACAGCCTGGGTTTTCTGGCGCTGCTTGTCCAGAGCACCCTTGGACACCGATACCGCCGAGCTAAAGGCGTTGACCATATCCGTAGGCGGCATCGTCCCGAGCTGCTGGAGAATGGCATCCGGGCTGTCCGCCTTAATGGCGATGGCCTTGGGCTTGGGCGGTTCCTTGCCCTTGGCTTCCGGTACCAAGCCGCTTGCTTCGGCTGCGGAACCGCCTGGTTTGGCGCTTTTGGCAGCTGCTGCAGGACCTGCTCCTGTCTGGGGCGCAGGCTGTGACCGGGCTTCTGCTGCTGCCCCGGCTGCCTCCTCCGCTTGAGCGGCATGCGGCACCTGCTCAGGGGCTTGTTCAGCCGCCCGTTCTGACGCAGGCGCAGGCTTGGCTGCTGCCTTATGCTCTGCTGCTGCCCTTGGCTCCGCTACTGCCTTAGGCTCTGCTTTATGCTCCAGTGCTGCCTTATGCTCCACTGCTGCCCGCTGATTCTGTGCGGCTGCCTTAGGCTCTGTTGACGCCTTTTCCGCCGCTGCCGGCTGCGGTTTCACCTGCAACGCCGGAGCCAGAGCCTTAACGGACTTTTGCAAACCCTTGGATGAAGCCGCTTTGTCTTCGGCCATCTCCTTCTTGGGCTGCTCCGCATTTGAAGGCTCCATCTGGCCAACAGCGGCCATTCCCTTCGATTGTTCCGCTTCCGGTGCATTCCCTAGAGGCGCCTGTTCAGACATACCGCCGGATGCAGCCTCCGGAGGAGCAGCGTCTTGCTTCTGCCCGGCCGTCTCCGGTTTCTCCTGCTCCTGCTCCTTCTTCTTGTCATCTTCCTGTACGGAGCGCTCCAGCTCCTTCAACTGCTCCTTCTTATCCGGCTGCTTCTGTTGTTTGCTTTGGGCCAGCAGCATTTGTGTGCCTTGGTAGCCGATGGTTTTTATAAGCAGCGCATATTCCTCCCGGCTGACGTTCTCCGGGTTGGCTAATACACGGTCTGTCAACTGCTTCAGCTCGGCCCGGGTTTTTACGGGCTCCTTTTGCGCCGTCTTCTTGGCCTGGGAGGCTTGAACAGAGCTGCTCTTGGCCGCAGAAGACGGCTCCGGTTGTTTGGCAACAGCCATCCTCGTTTGCATGTTTGATCACTCCCCTGTAAATAGACATTCACTATATAGGGTAAATACAGGGGGTAATTTACAGCCGGAATTGGGCGATTCCACAAAAAGAACATAGACCGCTATTCCTTCTCCCCGGCAAAAGAAAAACCACCCGAAGGTGGTTTAGACGGTTTGATTTGCAAATAGCTACTCATGCTGCGGTTCCCGCCGCACCGCAGAACGATGTTTACTCATTCCTCCTCCGGCTGCCCGGAGGCTTTCCGCAGCTCCGTGGCCAGGCGGTGAAACTCGTCCTGCGCCTCGGCAATATCAACGGCGGCATAGGCCGCTTTGAGAAAACCAATGATCCTGTTGGCATCATCCTTCGCCAGCATATGCTCCTCCGGCTCCTCTCCGGCATCCCCGGCAGGCTGCGGGACAGCCGGCGGGTTTGTGCTCCACCAGCCCACATCGCCTTGCGCTTCATCCAGATCCACATTGATCCCGTGCATCGGTTTACCTAAGCCTGAAGGACCGTTGTCATACTGGTAAATATGAATGCCGCCGATCCTCCGTCCCTTGCTCCAGGCATAGGTTTGCCAAAAGCCGGAGCAGGCCTGTGCCGACATAACCGCTTCCACAACAGCCGCACTGCCGTACACGCCGGTCTGGTAATCCGGCGTTGCTTCGCTGGCCGCACGAATATATTCAACCACCGTTTTCATCTGGTCCGGCACCGCATCGAAATCCACTGCAAAGTAGATCCGGCTGCCCTTCGGCTGTCCCAACGACCGGGCGGTTTCGGCGGCGGTGACGCCGTCTGTCAGCCCGGCACTGCGGCCTCCAAGTGCGCGGCTGGCTGTTGTTTCATACACGGACACAATCTGCAGCCCCGCTGCAGTAACCGCCTCCGCCTCCTGCCTCGTCAGCCTCTTCCAGCCTGCAGGCACCACATACCGGCAAACAAATTCAAAGCCGTCCGCCCGGAAACGCTCCGCCACTGCCTGTGTCAAAGCTTGGGCACAATCAAATCCTTTTGCCATTTCCATCTGCCCTTTCTTTGTAGAGGCTTCTGCCCCTTACCCCAACATCACCTTCAGCAAAAGTCCGGCAGCTGCTATAAACAAACCCGCACTGCTAATGATCGTCCCAATCAGCCAACGCTGGCCTTCCGCCTGCTTGACTGCAAGCCTTGCCATTTCATCCCGGATCTCATCAATCCTTAGATGGGCGGACTTACAGCTCTGCATCGACTCCAAAGCAATGTCCCGTGCGGAATTCATGATGTCCAGCTTGGTCTCTACGCGTGTCAAACGCTGCAATATTTCGTTCATTTCGTCTGGCATAAAGGCCCCCCAAAAATGGAGCTGGCTGTTACCGGCCACATTCTTCAGATGAGTTTCAAACGCTCTTTTGGGTTTAAAGATTAGATCCAAGCCACAGTGCCGGTCAGACAGCTGCGGCTTGGAATGGCCAATATTCCTAAGGCTCAATACCTGCAATCAACGTTCCGGAGGCATAAACGGTGATCTTATTCGTATCGGTATAGTCCGCTGCCGATGCGTTATAGGAGTAATCATTCGTTTGAGTGTAATTGGACCAGCTGGTTTTCCAGAATCTGCTCTGAATCTGGACGGTTTCCCCGGGCTTCAGCTTACCTGCGCTGCTGGAGAAGCTGAATTCCAGGTAATAATCGCTGCCCGTTTTCACTGTTGTTTTCTGAAAGCTGCCTGTTACCAAGGTAGTAATATTCCGGTTCACCCCGGCTCCGGATACATTGGCATAATCAATGGCATATTCCTGACCTCTCTCCTCATCAATGGTGTAGTAATAACGGAGCTTGATAGCAGATAAGGAGATATCCTCGGTGCCAATGTTCTTCACGGATATTCGGGGTGCTATCGTATTTGTTGAAGCATACCGGTTGGAATTGTAGGACTGGACCTTTACAGCCTGAACAATCGTTACCTTCTGCACGGCTTTGGCCGAATTGCCGCTGGTATCTGTAGCGGTCCAGGTTACGTTTGTTACACCAACAGGGAACCCGTCCGCTGGAGCATCATTGGTTACGGTATACCCAAAGATATCCGTTACTACCGGTTGGCCAAGCGTCACCTTGGTTTTAGTGCCGGTGGCAGCAGCGGTTTTATCCGCAGGTGCGGTAATAACCGGCTTGGTCGTATCTACAACGGTAATATTCTGTACACCACTTGAACCATTGCCATTAGCGTCCGTAGCCGTCCAATTCACCTTTGTTAAGCCGAGAGGAAATACGGTTGGCGCATCATGGACTACCGTGACCGGGAAAATATCCGTGGCCGTGCTTTGGCCGATGGCAACAGGGGTTTTTACCGCTGTTGCTTCCACTGTTTTGTTGGCGGCAAGCGTAAGCACCGGCTTCGTCGTATCCACTACGGTAATGGTCTGCACACCTGTGGAAGCATTGCCGTTGACATCCACAGCCTGCCAGGTTACCTTGGTTTCGCCAAGAGAGAAAGCAGCAGGCGCATCGCTGCTCACCGTTACCGGGAAAATATCCGTGGCCGTGCTTTGGCCGATGGCAACAGGGGTCTTTACCGCTGTTGCTTCCACTGTTTTGTTGGCGGCAAGCGTAAGCACCGGCTTCGTCGTATCCACTACGGTAATAGTCTGCACACCTGTGGAAACATTGCCGTTGGCATCCACAGCCTTCCAGGTTACCTTGGTTTCGCCAAGGGAGAAAGCAGCAGGCGCATCACTTGTTACCGTTACCGGAAAAATATCCGTGGCCGTGCTTTGGCCGATGGCAACAGGGGTCTTCACCGCCGTTGCTTCCACTGTTTTGTTAGCGGCAAGCGTAAGCACCGGCTTCGTGGTATCCACTACGGTAATGGTTTGCACACCTGAGCTTTCATTGCCGTTGGCATCCACGGCCTTCCAGGTTACCTTGGTTTCGCCAAGGGAGAAGGCAGCAGGCGCATCACTGGTCACCGTTACCGGGAAAATATCTGTGGCGGTGGTTTGTCCAATGGCAACAGGGGTCTTCACTGCCGTTGCTTCCACTGTTTTGTTGGCGGCAAGCGTAAGCACAGGCTTCGTGGTATCCACTACAGTAATGGTTTGTACACCTGTGCTTTCATTACCGTTTGCATCCACAGCCTTCCAGGTTACCTTGGTTTCCCCGAGCTTGTAAGCGGCCGGGGCATCGCTGGTCACCTTCACCTCATAAATATCTGTGGCGGTGGCCAATCCGATCTCTACCGGAGTATCCACTGCCGTTGCTTCTGCCGTTACATTCTCAGGCACAATCAGAACTGGAGCGGTGGTATCCACCACCGTAACCGTCTGCACACCAGTGCTTTCGTTGCCGTTGGCATCCACAGCCTTCCAGGTTACCTTGGTTTCACCCAGCTTGTAAACGGCCGGGGCATCGCTGGTCACCTTCACCTCATAAATATCCG
>JAEWIS010000009.1 GCA_023386955.1 Bacillota bacterium | reverse complement strand
AGCATGCTCCTGCGTGGCACAGAACACCAATGTTTTCTCGTTTTGGTTGATCTGCGACATGAACTGCTTCACCCGAAATTCTTCACGCTGCTTTATTTTAATGATCCTGTTGAAATCTTCTTCCGTATAGTTGCGCTGCTCTTCAATTTCACCTTCAATAACGGTATCGTCTGAAGTATAAAGGTATTCAGAAATATTGGTGTCAATCTGTTTTACGCGGAAAGGGGTAAGGAAACCATCATTAATCCCTTCTTTCAGCGAATAGACATATACCGGTTTACCGAAATACTCGTAAGTATCTGCATTGACATCGCGTTTTGGTGTAGCTGTTAAACCTAATTGTGTTGCCGGAGAGAAATATTCCAGGATGGCGCGCCAGTTACTTTCGTCGTTGGCACCGCCACGGTGACATTCGTCGATAATGATGAAATCAAAGAAATCTTTGGGATACTGGCCAAAGTTGGCTTTCAACTTATTTCCATATTCGGGTTCTCTATCCGCCACCTGACGAAGCTCAGTTTCTGTCTCGCGGTTGGCTCCAGACATGAAGGTCTGGAAGATGGTGAAGAAGATATTTCCGTTTTTTGGAACGGCTCCTTTCTTGTTGATTTCCGAAGGTTTAATTCTGACCAAAGCATCTTCCTCGAAGGCACCGAATGCATTAAAAGCCTGATCTGCAAGTATATTTCTATCGGCAAGGAACAAAATTCTTGGAGAACGGATGCCGTCTCTCCGGATGTTCCATTTGGCGTGAAATAATTTCCAGGCGATCTGAAAAGCTATGGCGGTTTTTCCGGTTCCGGTAGCCAAGGTCAGAAGGAATCTCTTTTTATCTTCTGCCACTGCAGAAAGCACTTTATTAATGGCATTCTGCTGATAGTATCTTAACTCCCAGGCACCGCCTTTGTTTTCAAAAGGTACATCAAAGAATTTCTGCTGCCAGGAGAATTCTACAGGATGAACTTTCTGCTCAGTTGCATACAGCATGTCCCAGAGTTCGTCTGGTGTAGGAACTGCAGGCAAATCTCTTTCATTGCCTTCAAGATCGGCTATGTAATATTTTAAACCATTGGTACAAATCGCGAAACGTAAGTTGAGCCGCTGCGCGTAATCTTTGGCCTGCCCAAGACCTTCCGTGTAATAGCAGGTTGAAGCTTTAGCTTCAATGACTGCGACATTTCTGTTTTTATGCTGCAGGATATAATCTGCCTTATCGGGCATGGCGCGCTTATTAGAACCCACCAGGCGGCCTTTCGTAATTGGATATTCACGACGGATGCGGCTGTCTTTGATAACATGCCAGCCCTGCGCAGCAAGGTGGGGATCTATGAGTTCGGCTCTGGTTTCGGATTCGTTCATACCATTTATTTTACCAATTTAAAGGAAACAACATATTTGTAAAATTCAATATTCTGAGTTACCGAAAGGGCACGTTTAATACGCAAATCATCTTCAAGGCCGATAATTACCCCTTTTACGATTTGACCATTTTCAGCAAGTTCATCCTTTACGTAACCCATATATCTCTGAATCTGACCAACAACATTATCGCTTACTCTGCCTTTCTTAAGTTCCACAACCAATAATTCTTTTTTGTCTTTACTGATCGCAAGAATATCCAGTGGACCGGTATCACTTGGAAACTGCTGACCAACTAATTCACCATCCTCCTGATAAATATCGTACTTCTGACCTAGTTCGGTAGAGGACCAATTCTGCACAAGAAAATCTTCCAGATGCTTTTCAAGAACAAAAGAAGTAGTATCTATAACATCAGGATCTGTTGACACTATAGTGGGTTGAGAGACATTTCCTAAGAGCTGCTGAATTTCTTCAGCATATTGTGTAATGTTCGAAGTAGTTCCGGCTGAGCCTGTAGAATTTTTTAACTCCTGTGACATTTCTGAACGAGATATTGTAACAGGGTACCAGTTTATAGAGCGCCTATGAGGAAGAACATCACCTGGTTTATAAAAATACTCGGAGGTAATTTCACCCACCATATAATTTCCGTTACCATCGGGACTTAGAATTATATCACCGATCTTTATGCCCTTGCATATCATCCACAGCATCCCGCAAGCTAAACCTGCCGCAACTTTAGATTTGTCTGGGTGGGAGGCTAAAAATATATCACGGAATTTGGCATTAAAATCCCGCCAATTCTCAGGAAGTTCAGATGTTAAATCCTGATTAATGCCATAATGAGCACCGATAAAGTTTTGGGCTTTACAGAGTTCAGCGTAAACGCTCTTAGGTCCGAGAATTACTCTTATATAATTTTTCATAATCTAAATTAAATCACCCTTAAACGCCTTCTCCAAAATACTTTTTTTGAGTTCTTCCAGGTTGGCGAGTTTTTGTTGGTATTTTTGCTGAAGTTGATCTGTTTGTACAGAAAGTTCGTCTAACTGCTTTACGATGTTATGTTGGATATTTATTGGTGGAAATGACAAGATATTTTCCTCAACGAATTCTTTGGAAACTCTCTTATGTCCAACCGCTCCCTGCATCTTTCGTTTACCCTCATCGCGAAAGACATCTCTTGCTAAAAAATAATATAAATATTCGCTAATTACTTCACTCTGAGGACGGAAAACAATATATTCACTTGATCCAAAGCCAACATTATTTGCGAGATTTTTTGCAATTCCTAATTTTCCATTTTCAAAACAAGGGGTAATCTTAGCAAGAAGCACATCATCTTCCGCAAAATATGTGTAGCTGCCAGCCACCTCTTTAAGTTTTCTTGTTTTTTTTGGAATGATGAACTTTGCTTGTACATTCAAATCCTCCATCGGTAGGAAGGTAACATCATCCTCATCATTTAGT
>JAEWIS010000014.1 GCA_023386955.1 Bacillota bacterium | reverse complement strand
GAAGACTGGTCGCCCCGTGACTATCTCCGTTTGGTCTCAACGGGGGCTCTTAGCCCCAAACAAGTAGCATTGTAATGAAACAGTAAGCATGAAGGTGGATGTGTCCAAAATTAGGGGGTTGAACCGTCCCCGCCGTTAGAATCGGATCCCGGTTTAATGGACCATCGCCAGAAACGAACATGCCGGATCCATCTTCTCCATTCCGCTTGGCAGGTGCGGTGTCCCGCATTACTATGGCGCAAAACATGTATAAAAGGGCAATTTGATAGCAGCCGTTCCTTCGAAATTGTCGGGGAACGGCTGTTTTTTGTGCATTATGAAAGCGGTTAAAAAATATATTGACGGCAAATAACTAACATGTTAGTATCGGTGTGTAGCATGTTAGACAACCAACATGTTGATCAATTAAAGGGAGGAAATTGTGTGGATGTTACGAATGTTGTAATCGGTTTCATCATGATTTTATCGTTTTTCGGTTTGGTGTGGTATTGCGTAAAGGGTTATAACCTCATGGTAGGTTTTTTTGTAATGTCGGTCCTCTGGACGACGATTGCCTTGATCGGCAACAGTATTCACCCCACTTCCGTTATGGAAGGCAAATCACTGATCGACGTTTTGACCAACGTATTTCAGACAGGGCCGGAGAATTACGGCAAGGCCATTCTGGTCAACATCTTCTTCGGCGCCTTCTTCGGCAGGGTGCTCATTGACACAGGTATTGCAGCTACGCTGATCCGGAAGGTAGTCGAGCTGGGCGGGGATAAACCCCGGGTGACCATGTCCCTCTTATGTATCGTCACCGCCATAATCTTCACCTCCATGACAGGCATCGGGCCGGTTATCTCCATCGCAGTAATTGTATTGCCGATTATGCTTTCGCTGGGTATTCCCGCTCCGATTGCACTCTTCTCCTTTATGGGATCGATTATGGCCGGTATCTTCGGGAATATCGTCAACTTCAAGCAGTACCAGGCGATTTTTGCAACAGCCGAAAAAAGCTATGCCAGCTATGATTACAACGCTTATTTTAACTTCGGGATGATCGGTATGGGTGTTTCCCTGCTGGTTGTGCTGGTTGTGGCCAACCTCTTCATGAACCGCAAGAAGCTGACCCGTGCATGGGCGGCAACTGCGGATGAGGGCTCCACCAAGGATGCCCCGGCTATTTCGTGGATTTCCATCATTCTGCCGGTTGTTGGCGTGGTGGTGTTCAAGGTGCCGATTATCTTCGGCTTTATCTTCTCCTCGCTGTTCGCCTTGCTGACCTGCGGAAAGCTGAAGGGTGGCTTCAGCAATGTGTCCCGGATGCTCTCCAAACAATTTTCCGACGGGGCCATCGATGTTGCGCCTATGATCGGCTTCCTGTTGACTCTGTCCATGTTTAATAACGCGGCAACCTATGCCTCACCGTACTTCAAAACCCTGCTGAACGGTGTAATGCCTACCTCGGCGCTTCTCTTGTGTATCGTGTTTGCTGTATTAACACCGCTGGGCTTCTTCCGTGGCCCGATGAACCTGGTAGGCTCCGGCTCGGCGATCCTGGCTGTAGTGGTATCCACGGCCGCATGGCCCGTGCAGTTCCTCTATCCGTTGTTCGCCATTACTACCGTTGCGCCTCAGCATTTGGACGTTACTCAATCCTGGGTTGCGTGGGGCTTCGGCTACACGAAGGTGCCTGCAAGAGATTATATGAAGATGTCCATTCCTACAGGCTGGATTATCGGAATTATTCTGTGCGCCATCGTATTTTTTATGTACGGTAGTCTGGTTTAAGCTTACGCGTTTACCTGACCGGCTTTTGCACTTGTGTAAAAGCCGGTCATTCCACCATTACAAAAGAATCGGAGGACGACCATGAGTAAATCGGTTAGAGTGGGAATAGATGTAGGAGGAACACATACAAAAGCAGTGGCCATCGACAATGAAACACAGGAGATTATCGGCAAATCGTCGGTAAAAACCACACATGATGATCCCAAGGGTGTGGCTGCGGGGGTTGTCAAATGCTTTCAAAACTGTCTGAAGGAAAATAATATCGAAGCCAAAGATGTGGTATTTGTTGCCCACAGTACCACCCAAGCTACGAACGCTTTAATTGAAGGGGATATTGCCCAGGTTGGGATTATCGGCATGAGCAAGGGCGGCCTGGAAGGCTTTTTTGCCAAAAGACAAACGAAGCTGCAAAATATAGATTTGGGTAACGGCAAGGAAATCAAGATTTTCAACAGCTTTATCAATATCAAGAAGATGACCGATGCTTCCGTCCTGGATGTCATTAATGACCTTGTGAAGCAGGGAGCCCAGGTCATTGTGCCGTCCATGGCCTTTGGTGTGGACAACGGCAGACCGGAAGCAGTCGTTTATGAAAAAGCCGAGAAAAAAGGGATCCCGACCACCATGGCCTCGGATATAACAAAGCTGTATGGGCTGACCCGACGGACCAGAACGGCAGCGATCAATGCCAGTATTCTGCCGAAGATGCTGGATACGGCGAACTCCACAGAGCGTTCTGTCAGGGAAGCCGGCGTCCATGTTCCGCTGATGATTATGAGAGGCGACGGCGGCGTTATGGAAATCAGCGAGATGAAGAAACGTCCCGTGCTCACCATGCTGTCCGGACCGGCGGCATCCGTTATGGGCTCCTTGATGTATCTGAGAGCATCCAACGGTGTATATTTCGAAGTGGGAGGCACCACAACCAATATCGGGGTTATCAAAAACGGCCGTCCGGCTATTGACTATTCCATCGTCGGCGGTCACCCTACTTATGTGAATTCCCTGGATGTGCGGGTGCTGGGTGTAGCCGGAGGCTCTATGGTCCGTGCCAACAAAAGCGGCATTGTGGATGTGGGCCCGCGTTCAGCACACATCGCTGGGTTGGATTATTCCGTATTTACCGAACCTGGGCGGATTAAAGGACCCCAGGTGGAGTTTTTCTCTCCCAAGCCGGGTGATCCTGCCGATTATGTGGCCATTCGTATGGAAAACGGCGACCGGGTGACCATCACCAACTCCTGTGCGGCCAATGTGCTGGGGTTGGTCAAGCAGGAGCATTTCTCCTACGGCAATGTGGAAGCCGCCCGGAAAGCCATGCAGGCTTTGGCCGACTATTGCGGTACCACCGCCGAGGATATTGCGAAGCAAATTATGGAGAAGGCATACGCCAAGATTGAACCGGTTATTCTGTCCCTGGCCGAGAAGTACAAGCTGGAGAAGGATCAGATTTCCCTGGTTGGCGTTGGCGGGGGCGCCGCTTCCCTAATTATATATTTTGCCGAAAAAATGGGGTTGAAGTATAGTATTCCTGAAAATGCGGAAGTTATTTCATCTATCGGCGTGGCGTTGTCCATGGTGCGGGATGTGGTGGAACGGATTATTCCTTCCCCGACTAAGGAAATGATCGGCGCGCTGAAGGTGGAGGCCATGAATAAGGCCATCCAAAGCGGAGCAACGCCGGAGAGCATCGAAATCCACATTGATATTGACCCGCAGACCTCCAAGGTGACCGCCATCGCCACCGGCTCTACCGAGGTGAAAACCAACGAGCTGCTGAAGGAATGTACGGATGAGGAGCTCCGGCAGCTGGCGGCCAACGATATGCGGATTTCCGTGGAGCAGACCCGGCTTTTGGAGAAGACCAAATATGTGTCCATCTACGGGGAGCAAAACAGCAAGGCGGGAGATGCCGGGGCTATTCGGATTCTCGACACCAAGGGTTTCATCAAGGTGCAGCGTGGCCGGGGGATGGCCATCAAAACCACGGCAGGTGATTACCTCGATGCCGTGAAGAAGCTGTGGGAAAGTATGGCGGTGTATCAAACCGAGCTGATTGCCCGGCCTGACTTCTATCTGTGTCTGGGCGCGCGGATTATGGACTTCTCGGCCTCCGATTTCGAGCAGCTGGAGCTGCTGATGGATATTGAGGTATCCACCTTCGAGCCGGATACGCAGATTATCGTGGTGGCGGCCAATATTAAGCAGAGCTAGAGGGTTGTCCGGTGTAATAGTGGTAAGCAAATATTCGGGTGCGACACTCACTTCCGGGAAAGGGATGTCTTGGATGCTCAAACACGTTTTGGCGGCCTTGATTGGATTAGAATTTTAAGGTTTCAAAGCCGCCAAAAAACTCGCCCTCAAGCCATCCTTTCCCTCCCGTTCCTATCGCAGAATATTAGCTTACCAACGCAGCCGAGTAGTCTTCTAATCTCGGGTTTTTTATGAGGAAGGAATGAAAGCTATGCAGGAGCAGGGGCAAATCACGCTGAGAGACATGATTCATCAATTACTGCAGGTGGATGATGAAACCTGGGGACGGTATGCATTTTCCAGAGAACTTCTCAAAAAACGCATTTTACCGGACCAGCAGAACGCGATGATAGCCAAGGCAACCGCATGCGGCAAGGAATATGCCAGGCGGATCATTCACCAGCATGGCACTGCGGATGCGGCTGAAATCGCCGGAAAGCTGGAGCTGAAGGTGGAGTTCCGGGATGTATCCATGGTGGGAAAACGGGTTTTGTTCGCTTCTTTTGCCCCTCCGGATCAAATCATCATCATGCAGGAGCCTGTGGATCAGGCGGTCCGTCTGACGGCTGCGGAAGACCCCGGGATAGTTGAACTTTTTACACAAAAGGGTATAATAAATACTATCTTGGGGCATGAATTGTTTCATTTTGTAGAAGAACAATTCGAGCAGGAAATTTATACCCGCACAGAGAAAATATGTTTATGGAATTTTCTGGGATGGAAAAATGTCTCTACAATACGTACCCTGAGCGAAATTGGAGCAATGGCATTTACACGGGAACTGAACGGACTTGAATATTCTCCTTTTGTGCTGGATGTTCTTCTGTATTATGGCTATGATGCTGCTAGTGCCCACAAAATATTTCGTGATGTTCTGGAAGTGAGCTCAGGAAGGTGTAGGGAAACCGTGGATTATGAATAACACGAATTCGTTAAATGATGTCACATACAACCAGATCCGGGAAGATATTATGAATATGACGCTGGAGCCGGGTACGGACGTCAGTGTGCCGAAGCTCTCTGAACGCTACGGAGTCAGCCGGACACCTGTGCGGGAAGCCGTGGTGCGCCTTCAGCAGTCTGGTTTGGTGGAGATCTACCCCAAACGCAAAACCGTGGTCTCCAAGATTGACCTGCAGCGGGTCCGGGAGGAGTGGTTTATCCGGACGTCGCTGGAAACGGCTGTTGTGGATGAATTCATCCTCAAGTGCAGCGAGCTGGTGGCGGATACCATGCAGGAGCTGATCAGCAAGCAGAAGAAGTATACCGACAAGAAGAATTTCTTCGAATTTTTTTGCAAGGACAACCGGTTTCACCAGCTTATCTTCGAGACGGCGGGACAGGAATTGTCCTGGTTCACCATTGAAGAAGTGACCTCTCATTATAACCGGGTCCGGCTGCTGTACGGCAAAATGTACGGGGCCGAGCAGTCCCACATGGATTGTCACATGCGAATGGTGGCTGCGATCCGGAAGCGGGATGCAGGCGCTATGAGAAGCATTGTGGCGGAGCACTCCAATAGTCTGCTGGAGCAGGTGTTGGGGATGGCCAAGCAATACCCGCAATTTTTCTAAATTTATACGGAATCGACCGCCAGGGTGTATGCCTGGCGGTTTTTTATGTATTGCGGCGTCAGGGCAAATCTCTGCAGCGTGAGCCGAATCACAAAAGAAAGCGGCAGATGTGCTAAAATGGCAGCACGAAGGCAGGTTTTTGCCGGAACCCGAATAGTGTGATGGAATGGAGGAATGACAAATGAAAGAGATTCCGTTGAGTGCCATGCATAAAGGAGACTGGTCCTTAAATCTGGAGGAGGAGTATGGTCATGGGGAAGAGGCGGAGATGCTAAATTCCTCGCTGGAGGCGGTGACCCAGACCAGGCAGACGCATTATGTGAACATTATTACACCGGGTGACATGGGAAATCCTGAGGAGTGGTTCATTTCCCGGCTGGAAGGGTTGTTGGCGGAGAAGGAGCTGCCGGTGGAGAAGGTGGTGTATGTGGGAGAATGCGGCTGCGGCGGGTATATCACCCGTGTGTACCGGCAATAGCGGGGAAGAGGGTGAAGGCGGTTTGCCGTCAGGCAATCGGAACAAGCAGGATTGCCCGGCGGCACAACCGGCCAGCGGATAAGAGAGGTTCGTAAGGGGCGATTTATACGGTGAATTTGAAGCCCTTTGTTTTGCCGTCCCCGTAATAATGGATAGGATCAAGCCTGGAGAGCTCCAGTCCGCCCTCTGCCGACAGATAACCTTCATCTGCACAGCGTCCTTTGATTTCAGCCATGAGATTGGTTAACCCGCCGAAATGATCGCTTTCAATGACATACTTCAGGGTGCATTCGATAGCAATGGGACATTCCCCGACAATGGGGGCGTTCACTACAGAGGATTTGACCGGAGTTAGCATGGACAGATCGAATTTGTTGGCGTCGCGTCCGCTGTGAGAGCCGCAGATGCCGATTTCCTGCTCCATGGTGCGCATGGGCAGGTTAATCACGAAGTCCTTCACTTCTTTAATCTGCTGGGCGGCGAAGCCCTTGCTGCTGAGACCCACCATCATCATATTCTTCAAGGTGTAGGTGGAGGAGACGGTGGTCACATTGGGAACGCCGTTCTGATCATAAAAGCTGATCAACACCGCCGGAAATCCGTAATACAGCTTTTCGAGATTCACACTTATCTTTTCCATAGGGAATTCTCCTTCAATTCTGTTATTCATGCTCGATGGTCTGGCTGGCATCCCCGCCTGGGGGAATCATGGGATACACATTCATTTCCTCGGTCACATCAAATTCCAGCACGGCCACTCCCGGCTGGGCCCATGCTTCACGGATAATGGACTCCGCCTCGGAGCGGGTACGGGCATAATAGCCACGGGCGCCGAAGGTGCGGGCCAGCGCCGCGAAATCGGGGGAAGAGATTTTGACGGAGGAGTAGCGTTTATCATGAAAGAGCTGCTGCCATTGTCTGACCATACCCAGGTAGCCGTTTTTGAGGATCACGATTTTTAGATCCAGATCATAATCGACTGCGGTCATCAGCTCCTGAATATTCATCTGGATGCTGCCGTCGCCGCTGATGCAAACCACGGGCCGCCCGGAGCCGGCTACGGCCGCGCCGATGGCTGCCGGCAAGCCGAAGCCCATGGTGCCGAGGCCGCCGGAGGACAGGAAGGAACGGGGCCGGGTGAACGGATAATGATGGGCTGTCCAGATTTGATGCTGCCCCACGTCAGTTGCCACTACCGCCTCACCGGAGGATTGGGCATGAATCATCCGGATGACCTCCTGGGGCTGCAGCAGCCCTTCTCCCTTGGAGGACAAGGCGGGAATCCGCCGGGAAAAAGACTGCACCTGCTTGTTCCACTCCTCCCAAGAACCGGTTAATCCGACGGCCAGCAGATGGGAGAACACGTCCTGGACAGAGCCGTGAACGGCCACATTCACAGGGACATTCTTGTTCAGCTCCGATTCGTCGAGATCCACCTGGATTTTGTACGAGTGGGGGGAAAACGCCTTGGGATTGCCGGATACCCGGTCGCTAAAGCGCACACCCAGGCAAAGCAGCACATCCGCTTGCTGGATGGCATTATTGGCGGCCACGGTGCCGTGCATTCCTACCATGCCCAAGTGCAGCGGATGACCGGTGGGGAAGGCTCCCAGCCCCATGAAAGTGGAGGCAACCGGAATGTTGGCTTGTCCGGCTAATGTGAGGAGCTGCCCGGAGGCCACTTCGGACATACAGCCGCCTCCTGTGAGCAGAACAGGCCGCTTCGCCTGGGCAAGCTTCTCGAACACATGCTGTAGGGTTTCCTCGGTAATGACCGTATCGGGCTTGTAGCCCTTCAGCTGGGGAACGGCGGAAAGCTCCACCGGTTCGTTCCGGCTGGGGGCAGGACCCTGCATGATGTTCTTGGGCAAATCGATGAGCACCGGTCCGGGGCGGCCCGTGGTGGCCAGATGAAAGGCGCTTTTGATGATTCTTGGCAGCTCGGCGGCATCCATAACCATGAAATTATGCTTGGTAATGGGCATCGTCATCCCGTAGATGTCCACTTCCTGGAAGCTGTCCAATCCGATCAAATGGGTGGAAACCTGTCCCGTCAGTACGATAAGCGGCACAGAGTCCATATACGCTGTGGCAATTCCGGTTATGGCGTTGGTGGCGCCAGGACCGCTGGTTACCAGGGCGATGCCGGGTTTGCCGGTTACCCGCGCAAAACCGTCGGCCGCATGTACCGCAGCCTGTTCATGGCGGACCAGGATATGCCGGAGGGATGGGCAATCGTACAGCGCATCGTAGATGGGGAGCACAGCGCCTCCCGGATAACCGAATACCGTGGTTGCCCCCTGCTCAAGCAATAAGTCAATCAACAATTCAGCCCCTGTCAAAAAAACGCACCTCCTATTTCCTATAGCCATCATGGTGCTTGAGCAAGCGGCACCATGGAGGATGATTCATCGTAGAAGGCCCTCAAACCGGCTGTGCCGGTTTTGAGGCTTCCATAACATCATCCGGCCTTCGGCGTGGACCATGTTATTCCAGTAAGATTAGCGCAAAAAAATGGCTGAACTTGTGATTGGCATCACAGAATTATGAGATTGCAAATAAACCGGATGGGAATGGTTGGACCATGCTTCAGATTAAAAGGATTTATGAGAAGCCGTCCGAAGAGGACGGCCAACGGATATTGGTGGACAGGCTGTGGCCCCGGGGCGTGACGCGGGAAGCGGCGGCATTGTATACCTGGATGAAGGAAATCGCCCCCTCCGCGGATTTACGGAAAAGCTTCAACCACCGGCCGGAGAAATTCGATGAATTTACCCGGTTGTACAGGGAGGAGTTAGAGAGCGAAGACAGGAAGGACGAGCTGGAGCGGTTAGGCAGGATACTCCGCAGCGGACCAGTGACCCTTGTTTATGCAGCTAAGGATACAAAGTGTAACCATGCCTTGGTGCTGAAGCAATTTTTGGAGGAAAACATGAACCTTATCTAAAAGGCAGGACTTGCAGCCCGGAGCGTCCGGTATAATCCGCTTCCGCCACGCATATACATTGCGGCAGACATGATTCGATAATGAGGTGGGAAAGTGGATCAAATGACAAGCCGTTTACCGCCGTCCGAGCATATTCCCCAGCCCATCCGGGAGGGCGGCTACGGGAACGTTGACTGTGGGCCAAGGGATCTGATGCGGGACCGCCAGAATCCGGATATGCTGGTACCTCCGACCACAGATGCGGGACTCATCCCCAATTTGCGCTTCTCCTTTTCCGATACCCATATGCAGCTGAATCAGGGAGGCTGGTCCAGGGAGATCACCATCCGGGAGCTGCCGGTGGCGACGACTCTGGCCGGTGTAAATATGAGTCTGACCCCCGGGGGAGTCCGGGAGCTTCATTGGCACCAGCAGGCGGAATGGTCCTATATGCTGCTCGGCCATGCCCGAATCACTGCTGTTGACCAGAACGGAAGTAATTTTATTGCCGATGTGGGGCCGGGTGATCTCTGGTATTTCCCTCCAGGTATTCCCCATTCCATTCAGGGGCTGGAGGACGGCTGCGAATTTTTGCTGGTATTTGATGACGGGCACTTCTCCGATCTGAATACCTTGTCCATCTCCGACTGGTTCGCCCATACGCCCAAGGATGTGCTGTCCGCCAACTTCGGGGTGCCGATGGAGGCCTTTGCCCGGATTCCCGACGGCCAGGTCTATATTTATCAGGATCAGGTGCCCGGTCCCATCGACTCCCAAAAGGTTCAGTCCCCGTATGGTACAGTGCCTCAAAGTTTCACCTACAAACTGCTGGCTCAGCCTCCCATCGCCCTGCCCGGGGGCAGTGTGCGGATTGTGGATTCCAGCGTGTTCCCTGTTTCCCGGACCATCGCCGCGGCACTGGTGGAAATCAAACCCGGCGCCATGCGTGAGCTGCATTGGCATCCCAACAATGACGAATGGCAGTATTATCTCACCGGCCAGGGACGCATGACCGTTTTCGCCGGCAACGGAGCAGCCCGAACCTTTGATTTCCGGGCGGGGGATGTGGGTTACGTGCCCTTTGCCCAGGGGCATTACGTGCAGAATACCGGCGATGAAACCCTCTGGTTTCTGGAAATGTTCAAAAGCGACCGGTTCCAGGATGTGTCCCTGAACCAGTGGATGGCCTTAACCCCGAAGGAACTGGTGGCGGGCAACCTGAATGTTGGTCCTGAGGTGCTGGATGCGCTGCGGAAGGAAAAATGGCCGGTGGTCACCTACCCCGGATTTGCCTATTACCCCAAACCTTAACGTTCATGTAAGCGGGAGGACAGATTTGCGGCAGCCGTGATTTGGGTGCGGCCGCAAATCTGTTTTTTGTGCAAAAAACTTACTTTTGTAAAGCGACTATGGTAAAATAAAGTTAACAAAAGGAGTTGATGCTAAATGTCGAATCCCCATACATTATGTCCGAAGTTTGAGGCTGCTTTTGAGCTCCTGGGCAAACGTTGGACGGGCCTGATTATCCAGGTGCTGCTAAGCGGTCCCAAGCGCTTTAAGGATTTGTCCGACATTATCCCCGGAATGAGCGACCGGATGCTGTCGGAGCGCTTCAAGGAGCTGGAGGCCGCGGGCATTATTATCCGCCACGTGTACCCCGAGACCCCGGTACGGATCGAATATGAGCTGACGGAAAAAGGCAAGGGCCTGGAGTTTGCCATGAAGGAAGTCCAGGAATGGGCGGAAAAATGGGCAGGGCATGATGAATGCCCGCCGCAGGAAGCATAATACAGAAAAATAGAGCCGCGGATAGGCGCAAGAGGATTAATCGCGAGGGAGATACGCACAAGCATGACGACAATCGGGCTGGTCAGACACGGTGTGACGGATTGGAATCAGGAAGGCCGCATGCAGGGCAAAAACGACATTCCGCTGAATGCGGAGGGCAGGCGGCAGGCAGAGCTGCTGGGCAGGCGTATGGAGGATGAGGAATGGGATTACATTTACTCCAGCAACCTGGGTCGGGCAAGGGAAACTGCGGACATTATTGCCCGGCATATGGGCATCCAGGTGACGGGGTATGATCCTCTCCTGGCGGAGCGTTCCTTCGGCACTTTGGAGGGGACTACCGAGCAGGAGCGGATCGACCGCTGGGGCCCCGACTGGAAGAATGCGGAGCATGGCGGGGAAACCCGCGAGGCCGTTGTAGAGCGGGGGATGCAGCTACTGGAGGAAATGGAACGCCGCCATCCGGGCAAACGGGTGCTGCTGGTGTCCCACGGAGCGCTGATTGGCGCCCTGGTGGAGACGTTGTTCCCCGCATTCGGTTATCTGGGCCTCAAGAATACCTGCGTGAATGTGCTGGAAAAAACGCCTGAGGGCTGGAGCTGCAGCTTGCACAACTGCGTCAGACATCTGGAGAACGGGACAAGCTGCGGATAATGCCTGGTCAAGCGTGGCAGTGAGGATCACTTGATGTGGAGGCGTTGGCAGGATGGCGAAGGAACAAACCGGCAGGCTCAAGAGCCTGCAAGTCGGAAAACCGGCCGTTTACCAATGGGGCGGCAAGGAGTTTACCACGGGTATGGGCAAACAACCGGCAGAAGGAAGGCTCTTTCTGACGGTTGAGGGATATGCGGAGGACGGCCAGGCGGACCGGGTGAATCACGGCGGACCGGATAAGGCTGTTTGTGTCTATGGCTTTGAGCATTACGCCTTCTGGGAGAAGGAACTGGGGCTATCCCTGGACTCGGCCGCCTTCGGGGAGAATGTAACCATGGAAGGGCTCACGGAGCAGGAGGTCCGCATCGGGGATATCTTCCGGATGGGAGAGGCGCTGGTGCAGGTCAGCCAGCCGCGGCAGCCCTGCTACAAGCTGGGGCATAAGTACAACCGGACGGACATGCCGCTTCTGGTGCAAACCACCGGCTACACAGGCTATTATTTCCGGGTGCTGGAGGAGGGTTTCACTGCGCCGGGGGATAAGGTTGTCCTGGTGGAGCAGTCTCCTTCCGGGATCAGCGTGGCAGAGGCCAACCAGATTATGTACACCGCCAAGGACAACAAGGAGGAAACCGCACGGCTTCTGGCCGTACCGGAGCTGTCCCAAAGCTGGCGGGATACGCTGGCCAAACGGTTAAGTTAAGCAGAGTTCGGAGGCGTCGGCAGTGGAGGATTCCGGTTCCATTGAGATTCAGCTGTGCGGTCTTTCCCTTCATACCCAGCCCTTCCGGCAGACTTACCGGCATGGGCTGGATATTTATATTTTCCGGCTGCAGACCGAAGGGCTCTGCGAGATCTGGATGGACGGCGGCTACCGGCGGATTCTGCCCGGGGAGCTGCTTTTGTTTCAACCGGGGGAATTGTATGAGATGCGGACTGTCCAAAACGGGCAGCAGGCCGAGTTTAGCGGCGATTATTATGTGATGTGCAAAGGGGAATGGATCGACCGGTGGTGGAAGTCGGCAGCCCGCCCAAGACTCACCCAGGTAGCGGACAGTGAACGGCTTACGGCAGTCTGGAACCAGCTGGTGCTGGAGGCACGGCGGATGTCGGAGGCTAATCCCGCGCTGGTGCGGTCGTTGATGCAATCCCTTTGTTATATGATGGACCGTACGGTGCAGGAGGCGGCAGGGATGCTGACGGCCAGCTCCCATTATGCCTTGCGGATGAAATATTATATTGAAGAGCATGCGGTGAAGCCTATTGTACTGAAGGAAGTGGCTGGCCATGCCGGGCTCAGTGTATCCAGAGCGGTCAGCCTCTTTAAGCAGGAGTTCGGCTTGTCCATTCTTCAATACGCCCATAAGCTCCGGCTGGAGATTGCGCTGCAGCTGATGGAGCTTTCACCGATGACACTGGAGCAGATTGCGGAGGCTTCCGGCTTCGGCAGCTACACCTTCTTCCACCGGGTGTTCCGGGAAAAATACGGGATATCCCCGGGCAAATACCGCAGAGAGCATCCGGCAGCTATCGCTCAGTCAGATCGTTGAGGTTTGCGGTTAGTTAGTCTCTACATCCGGCGCTTCCTTTCTTCTATGATGAAGGTACATCCTATTGAAAAGTGGTGACCATTATGGAAGGCAGGACAGTGCGGCTCATCCAGACGGCAAAGGATACCGCGGACCGGTTGGCCGAGAAGAAAAGCATAACCTTTCAACCTGACGAAAAGGGTACCGAAAACCATCTGATCAATATTTATGATGATGTGCGGTACCAGACGGTGATCGGCTTCGGCGGCGCTCTGACGGAGGCCGCATCCGTAACCATCGACCGGATGGGGGAAGGAAGCCGCCAGGAGATTGTGCAGGCTTACTTCGGGCAGGAAACCGGCTTGGGGTATACCTTCTGCCGGACCCACATCAACAGCTGCGATTTCTCCTTGGGGAATTACGCCTATGTGGAGGAACAGGACCCGGAGCTGGAACACTTCGATATTTCCCGGGACAAACAATCGCTGATTCCGCTGATCCGCAAGGCACAGGAGACGGCGGGCTCCGGCTTTAAGCTGTTTGCCTCCCCCTGGAGCCCGCCGGCGTGGATGAAGTCCAACGGGGAAATGAACCATGGCGGCCACCTGCTCCGGGAATACTGGCCGGTATGGGCCGAGTATTACGTGAAGTATATACAGGCCTATGCCGCCGAAGGTGTGGATATCTGGGGGTTAACCGTCCAGAATGAAGCCAAGGCCAAGCAGCGGTGGGATTCCTGCATCTACACCGCCGAAGAAGAACGGGATTTTGTGAAGGAGCATCTGGGTCCCGCCCTGGAGAAGCATGGGCTGTCCCATGTGAAGGTGATGATCTGGGACCATAACAAGGAACGGGTTTATGACAGGGCGAAGGTAGCCTTCACGGACGCCGCGGCGTCCAAGTACATCTGGGGCATCGGCTTCCACTGGTACTCCGGGGACCACTTCGAAGCGCTGTCCGCCGTTCATGACCGTTTTCCGGATAAGGCGCTGGTTTTCACGGAAGGCTGTCAGGAATTCTTCGGCGTCCATGCCGGGTCCTGGCTAACCGGGGAGCGTTATGGCCATGATATCATGGGCAATCTGAACCATTGGATGACCGCTTGGACGGATTGGAACATCGTGCTGGACGAACAGGGCGGCCCCAACCATGTGCGCAATTTCTGCGACGCGCCGATTATTGCCGATACCACTACGGATTCGGTTATCTATGGAAGCTCCTATTATTACATCGGACACTTCAGCAAATATATCCGGCCCGGAGCCGTTCGCATCGGCTGCACCAAATACACGGACCAGTTGGAAACCACCGCTTTCCTCAATGAGGACGGCACCATTGCCGTGGTGGTGTTAAACCGGACGGAGGAGGAGCTTCCTTTTGTCCTCCGGTACAAGGAGGAGCTGGCGGAGGCGGTTATCCCTGCCCATGCCATCCAAACCTTGGTATTTTAAGCACCAGCCCGGTCACTCGAAACTTCTTTCCAAATCGGGTCAAACGGACATGCTTCGAACGCTTTCGAGTCTTTTAACCAGCCTGCGGGCTGGTTTTTTGCGTTTTTGGTGGGGCTGCCGCTGTGATATAGTTAACATACGACTACGGCGGGCACAGGGTATCATGGAAGTAGATAAATAAACGTAAATAACTACCGGGCTTGATGATAAAAAGCTTTTATTGGCATTGGCTTCAACCATGTCAGAAAGCCATTGCAGGGCCCGTCGGGAGGTGTTGGCTAATGTCACGGCTGAAGGGATTTGCGGCAACGGACAGCATCAAGCCAAACACAGGCATGGCGCCTGCCCTTCAATTGCTGAGCCGGGAGCATACCAAGCTCCGCAGAGGGATGGAGCAGGTTTGGGAATTTGCAGCTAAGTCCTCGGTGCGCAGGGAGGACTTCGTGCGGGAATGGATCCGCCGGGAGCAGAAGCTGCGGAGTGCCTGGAATCTGCATACCGAGAAGGAGGAGCAAATCCTGCTTGGTGTCCTGTCCAAATATTTGGATACTGATAAAGGTCCGGCTGCTGTTATGAAGTATGAGCATGAGCTGCTGGAAGAGACCTTCGATGAGCTGGAAGCAACCATGGGCCATCTGGCGGAGCATCCCGGCGACGAGGCTGCATTCCAGAAGGTCGCCGCTCAATTCCGGCGGGCCTGCCAAGTCATCGGGGATCATTGTTATAAGGAAGAGAATGCCGCTTTTAAACTGGCCCAGAACCTGCTTACCGATTCGGAGAAGGTGCTCGTTCTGCAGATGATCCGCAAAAAGAAGCAATAACCGATAGATACACGGAAAGGATGGGAAGCTATGCTTACGGGCGCCATATTGGCCGGAGGCCAAAACCGGAGAATGGGCAAGGAAAAAGCCTTGCTTCCTTTTTCCGGTGAATTGCTCATCCAGCGTCAGATCAGAACGCTGAGCGAGGTTTGTGAGGAAATTATCGTGGTGACGAACCAGCCGACCCTGTTTCTGCCGGTTCTCGACCGCTCCATCCGGATCATTACCGATTATTATCCCGGCAAGGGGCCGTTGTCCGGCATGCATGCGGCATTGGCCTTGGCCCGGAATCCGGAGGTATGGATTGTCGGCTGCGACATGCCGTTCCTGTCCTCCCCCGCCGCTACAGCCATGCAGGAGCTGAAGGCTACCCTGAAATGCGATGCGGTGGTCCCGGTTATTGAAGGACGGTCCCATCCCCTCCACGGGATTTATTCCAAGGGCTGTGCGGATGCCATATCGGCGCTGCTCCTGTCCGGGGAGTCACGGGTTTCCGAAATGCTGCGGATGATTTATTGGCAGGAGGCGCCGGAGGCCCATTTTGAAGAGAAGCATATCGGCCTGGAATTTGTTACGAATATGAACACACCCGAAGAATACGAGTCGGCATTGAAGCATGCCGGAGAAGCAGCCCTTTCCTAAAAGGAGGGGCTGTTTTTTTATTGCGGAAAGGTGAACACACTACTGCGGTTCGGACGGAGAAACGCTTTGGAGGCTTTTGCATGGGACGGATAAATGTGACAAAACGACAAATGATGTGGAAATTGAGGATAAATGGGCAGGTTGCGGTTATTGACTAGTGATTTATTTCACAGCGACAGGGGGGTAGAAGGTGTATTTTTATCGTAACAGTGAAAGTGATTATCACTACCGGGTCATGAATAAGATAAACTATCATCCGTTTTTTCTTAATGAAAGGAGCGGGAATTATGCCGTTAACGATGCTTCCTATAGGAAAAGAAGCCGTTGTGAATGAGTGCAGAGCCAAGGAGGATACCAAGAAGTTTCTGGCTGGACTGGGCATTGTACCGGGAGTCTTTATTTCCGTCGTATCCGAGATGAAGGGCAACCTCATCGTCAGCGTGAAGGGCTCCAGACTGGCTCTCAATAAAGGCGTCGCTCAACAACTGATGGTCAATCCGTAATTTGAATAACTAGCGGCGGGGCTCCTCCAAGGGAGATGTCCCGCTTTTTATTAAGAATGATTATCATTATCAATCAACCTTAGATGGAGGACTATATGGACATTTCCCTGAAGGACCTGAAACCTGCCGAAACCGCCGTGATCAAAAGCATCGGGGTAAGCGGCCCGGTGAAGAGAAGATTGATGGATATGGGGATTACCCCAGGAGCCAAGATCATTATGCGGAAGGTGGCTCCCTTGGGAGATCCCATCGAGATTAATGTGCGGGGCTACGAGCTGACCCTGCGGAAGTCCGAAGCGGAACAAATCACAGTCGAGAAATAGTTCAAATTTCACGTAAGAATGGAGAATGAGTATGGCGGCGTACAGATTTGCCCTGGCTGGCAATCCTAACTGCGGAAAGACTACCCTATTTAACAATCTGACGGGGAGCAATGCCCATGTTGGCAACTGGCCCGGGGTAACTGTGGAGCGTAAAGAGGGAAAGTGCAAAAAGGTAAAGGAAAATGTGACCATAATTGACCTTCCCGGTATTTACTCGCTGTCACCTTATTCCCAAGAAGAAATTATCGCGCGCAACTTTCTCTCCAAAGAAAAACCGGATGTAATCATCAATATCGTGGATGCCACCAACATTGAGCGGAACTTGTATCTCACCACCCAATTGCTGGAGCTGGGGATTCCTACGATCATTGCCCTGAACATGATGGATGAGGTGAAGCTCCGGGGAGACAGCATTGATGCGGCCAGTCTGGAGAAGCAGCTGGGTGTGCCCGTGGTTCCCATCACCGCCACCAAGAATCAGGGGATCAAGGAGCTGCTGGAGCGGGCCTTGTCCTTGGACCACAAGCATGAGCGTGCCATCAAAACTGCCCTTGAGCGCACCAAGCTGGAAGCACCCGTCAAGGCGCTGAGTGAGCTTCTGCAGAAGGATAATTACCCCAACCCGCTTTACAATGCCGTGAAGCTGCTGGAAAGAGACGAAAAAGCAATCGAAGAGCTTAACATGAGCCCGGCTATGACGGCTTCCGTCAATAAGATCGTGGCCCAGGCCGAAGGCGCCGAGGGTGATCTGGAGTCGATGATTGCCGACCTGCGTTACAAATATATCAGTGAAGCCATCGAAAAGCATGTGAAGAAGGGAAGAAAGGAAGGGGATTTGACCTTTTCCGATAAGGTGGACAAGATTGTCACCAACCGCTACCTGGGCATTCCGATCTTCATATTGATTATGTATGCCGTATTCCAGATTTCCTTGGGTCCGGTGGCTGCACTTATCGCCGATCCCTTCGCAGAATTCACCGGGGAAACCATCCCGGGCTGGGTAGCGACCTTCCTGGAAACCGTCGGAGCATCCGATACGGTTACGGGCCTGGTAATTGACGGTATCTTTGCAGGTATTGGATCAGTACTCGGCTTTCTGCCCCTTGTTGTAATCCTGATGCTCTGTCTGTCCATTCTGGAGGACGTCGGGTATATGGCCCGCATCGCCTTCGTGATGGACCGTGTGTTCAGACGCTTTGGCCTGTCCGGCAAAGCCTTCGTTCCGCTTCTGATGGGGTATGGCTGCGGCGTTCCCGCCATTATGGCCACCCGGACCCTGGAGGATGACCGGAGCCGGAAGCTGGCCATCACCCTGATGCCGTTTATGTCCTGCGGAGCCCGGATCCCGGTATACGCCGTGTTCGCCGGCGCCTTCTTCGCCTCCAATCAGGGGCTTGTCACATTCAGTATTTATGGCCTGGGCATTCTTGTGGCCATGCTCTCTTGTATCATTTTGAACAAAACGGTATTTAAGGGTGAAGCACCTCCGTTTGTTATGGAGCTGCCGCCGTACCGACTGCCTTCCTTGAAGTCCGTTATGATGCATACCTGGGAAAAAGCCCGCGGCTATGTGGTGAAGGTGGGTACCATCCTGCTGTCCATGAGCGTAGTCATCTGGGTGCTGCAAACCTTCGATTTCTCCTTCCATATGGTGGGGGACGCTGCAGATAGCATCTTCGGCTCCATCGGCAAGCTGATCGCTCCGATCTTTACCTGGAACGGCTTCGGTGTGATTAACGGCACCGGCGAAGTGCACTGGCAGGTAGGCGCTGCGCTGCTGACCGGTTTGATCGCCAAGGAAGCGGTAGTCAGCACCTTGGGAATTCTCTACATCAATGAGGGCACGGAAGAGCTGACCAACGCCCTCAGCACTGCCCTGCATGGATATTTCTCGCCGCTTGCGGCTTTCTCCGTCATGGTATTCGTTCTGTTGTATGCCCCTTGTTTTGCGGCTATCGCCACAGCCAAGAAGGAACTGGGCTCCTGGAAATGGACCCTGTTCACGGTGGCCTACCAATGCGGCATTGCCTGGACCATCTCGCTTCTTGTATATCAAGTCGGCCGTCTCCTGGGAATCGGACTCTAGAGTCAAGTCCATCCATCGCCATACTCATAAGGAAGAAGGGATTCACATGGCAGATGTAATTATTATCGCAGTGGTTGTCGGCATCGTCGGCTTTACTGTTTTCCGTTATCTGAAGAACCGCAAAAACGGCGGTACCGCCTGCAATTGCGGAAGCGCCAGCTCCACCTGCGGCAAGGCGGACAGCTGCGGCATGATCAACCGTTAATTCTTCGTCCTCATATTGGTGCCCGGCTCTCTCCTTCTGTTCATGGTGAACAGCAGCGGGAGGCCGGGTATTTTTTTGGAGTGAAGGGAAAAAATGAGATGACACAAGTTAGCAATATTCAGCGGCATACTTTGTGATTATAATCACAGATGAACCATATGGCAGAGACTATACTGATGGTATAAGTTATCGCCATATAAATTATATTTATCGAAGATAGAGGTTGCCATAAGCATCACACCCGATTGTGGCGATGAATACAGAGGAGTGGATGAACATGCTTCAAACGTTATCCCGTGAAGAGCAAGTGGTTAGTACAGTGGACGTGCTGGGAGACGGAATGGAACAGCTGAAGGAAGAGCATGAGCTGCTGAAGCGGGAAATGATGGAGCTTTATGGCATGGCCAAGGTAGTGGGACAGGATGAGGATGTGCTGAATTGGAGCGTATCTCTGAACTATCTTCGCGGCAAAACCATTCAGTTTGTGGAGAAAATGGATGCCCACTCCTTGTGGGAGGATCAAGTCCTGTTTCCCATGGTGCGCGACTATTCCGGCCAGGATCTGGAGCAGCTGATGGCGCTGGAGCAGGAGCATAAGCTGGCTCACGGCCATATTATGCGCTTCCTGCAAATCCTGGAAGGGGCTTCGGCTCCCGTCAACAGTGAGAAGGCCAAGGAGGCTGCGGCTTCCCTGCTGGAGGCCTACAATGTGCTTGCCGGTCACTTCCGCAATGAAGAAGAGAATTTGTTTCCGCTGGCGGAGCAAATGCTGATGGATCTGGAACAGTTTTTTTCCTGCTAAAGTCCTGATATGTGATCATAATGTTACGCCGTCTGCATGCAGGCGGCGTTTTTGTTTGTTATAATCATATGAAAACGTTAAAGGGGTCAGAAGATGACAATCCGCAATCTCTACGGGCTGTCTGTGCGGACCATCGAAGCCGGCGCGGACTATATTCTGCTGGTTACCGGAGGACAAGCCCATATCGGTGCAACAGCGGTTTCGTATCCCGCCGAAGGCGGCGGTGTCCATACGGAGGTCATCGGGCTGCCCGGCCACAAGGAGGCCGAGCTTGCCCGTGAGCTGGCGGATATGGCCTGCAGCACGCTGGGCAAAGCGGTTACGGTGGTGGCCGGTATTCATATTGACCACGCCACCTTGCCTGAAATCCGCGCTATGGTGGCTGAAACAAAGACATTGTTCCATGCGGAGCTGGAGATTCTTAGAGACAGGAGGTGGAGACATGGAGGAGCAGCTGACGGATAAACACGGACGCAAGCATGATTATATCCGGATATCCGTAACCGACCGCTGCAACCTGCGGTGTGTGTATTGTATGCCGGAGGAGGGTGTGGAGTTTGAACCCGAGGAAAACATTCTGCAGGCCGAGGAGATCCGGGAGGTTGTCCGGGTATTGGCCGGCATGGGCATCCGCAAGCTGCGGCTAACCGGGGGTGAGCCTCTGCTGCGCAAGGATTTGCCGGAGCTGGTCGCCATGCTGGCGGCGGTTCCCGGCATCGAGGATATCGGATTGACGACCAACGGCATCTTTTTGGAGAAAAAAGCGGAAGCTTTAAAGCTGGCCGGGCTTACCCGGATTAACATCAGCCTGGACAGCCTGCGGGAGGACCGGTTCCGTCTGATCACAAGAGGCGGTGATATCCGGAAGGTGCTGGCCAGTGTGGACGCGGCTCTCCGGGCCGGGCTTGATCCCGTGAAGCTGAATGTGGTTTTGGTCAAAGGGGTCAATGACGACGAGATCGCCGATTTCCTGAAGCTAACCATGGACCGCAAGCTGAATGTCCGTTTTATTGAATATATGCCTATCGGCCACAGCGGGAAGGATTGGAAGTCCGGATATCTGCCTCTGGAAGAGGTGCTGCGCCAAGCGGAGGCCTTGGGCCTGGCTGTGGAGCCTGCCGGGGGTATAACCGGCAATGGGCCTGCGGAGAATTACCGTCTTCAGGGGGCGGAGGGTACCTTTGGGCTGATCCATCCGGTCAGCGACCATTTCTGCCAGGCCTGTAACCGGCTGCGGTTGACTGCAGACGGATATATCAAACCCTGTTTGTATTGGTCTGATGAATTCCATGTAAGAAGCAGCATCGGAGATGACGAAGCGCTCCGTACACTGATCCGCAAGGCGCTGGCGACCAAACCTGAAAACCATGAGATGGCTCTGGCCATGTCCGATACCGGGGCATCCCATACCCCAACGGTGCGGAGGATGTCCCAGATCGGGGGATAAAATAGGGCGTGTTTGCAAATACGCCCTAGCAAAAAGCCTTCCGGCATTAGCCGAAAGGCTTTTTGAAAAGCGAAGGGAGATTCAGATTAGAATACCCATGCTCTGCTGATGATCACCAGCAAAATGAAGAGCACCAGAATAACGCCAGTAGTGGTAAAACCGCCACCTACGGGACCGCAACCTGCAGCTGCAGCAGCATAACCCATTGTTGTTCACCTCCCCTCAAGAGTTTCAAGCGGGGGTAATGCGGAAACGAATAATACACTATATGCCGGGGCCGCTGGGTGGTATGGACGTATGCCCGGATTGCGCCAATGTTTTGGCAAACCGATTGGAGGACAAGGAATGAGACAGATTCGCCAGATGCAGGAGGATGAAAGGGAGGAATACTCACGTCTTTCCTCTTTTGCATTTCAGTACACGTTGACACCTGAGGAGCGGGCTAAACGGGCCGCAACTTTGATGCCCTCTGAGAACTGGGGTTGTTATGGGGAGGATGGGCTGGAAGCGAAGCTGATGCTTTTGCCTATGGAGATTTATGTGGGCGGCAGGCCGCTGGCTATGGGTGGAATCGCCGCTGTTGCCACCTGGCCGGAGAAACGCCGTGGCGGCAGAGTGGCGGACCTGCTCACCCATTCGCTGCGGGTAATGAAAGAACAAGGCCAAACCATCTCTATGCTCCATCCCTTCAAGTTCGAGTTTTACCGGAGATTCGGCTGGGAAGCCAATACCGAATACAAGAAATACGAGCTGGCCCCCCACCAGCTGCCCCGGTTTCCGGCGGCTTCCGGACGGATCAAACGTACCGTTGACCTGGAGGTATTGGCGCCGGTTTATGAGGCTTACGCCGCACGCCATAACGGCATGATGGTCCGCACCCGCAAATGGTGGGTGGAAGGGGTATTGGCTCGGAAAAACCAAGGGGGCTTAGGAGCTGTTTATTGTGACAGAGACGGGCGCGCAACAGGATATATGCTCTACAAGGTGGCAGACAGCATCTTAACAATCCAGGAATGGGTAGCCCTGGACGGGGAAGCCTATAGGGGCTTATGGAATTTCGTAGCCGATCATGATTCCATGCTGGGCAGCCAAGGCAAGGTTGTGCTGAAGATGGCTCATCCGGCAGACAGGCTGGCTTCGCTGCTTAAGGATCCGCGCATCAGCCACGAAACGGTGCCGTATTCTATGGCAAGGCTGGTGGATGCCGAGGCTTTTCTGAACGGCTATGCTTTCCGGCCGGGAGGTGCAGGGGAACTGAAGCTCCATATCCGCGATGAGCAAGCCCCATGGAATGAAGGCAGTTATACGGTGCGTACGGAGGAGCAAGGCCCTGGACCCAAGGTTCGGCGGGGATCCATTGGCGGGGAAAGCGCGGAGGGTGAAGGACTGTCCTGCGGGATCGGCATTCTCACTTCCATGCTGCTGGGTTATGAGCGGCCCTCCTTTTGGTATGAGCATGGTTTATTGACAGGCGACCCCAGCCAACTGGAGCTGTTGGAAGCCGCTTTGCCGGATGGACAGCCCTTTTTGCTGGACTTTTTCTGACGGCATCCGATTAATCCAGGAATGGAGGGGAAATGGTGGCCAACGAAAACAAACAGGTCCCTTTTGGTTATGAGCCGCCGCAAGAGGTTAGAACCGGGACACTGATCGTATACGGGGATTTCACGGATATAGCCGTCACCGGGCTGGCGGAGGTTTACCGCTTTGCCGGACTGCGGGGCTTCGACCGGATTGTGCTCTATCCCATCCACGAAGAGACGGGGCGCCGGATGGGACTTGCGGAGCTTTCTCCTTATTACCGGCGGGTTCAGGAGCTGGAGGCGGCCATGGAGGAAGCGGAGCCATATCTGCCTGCGGGAGCCCGGGCCCTTCTGGATCAGTGGGAGGGGAAGCGGAAGAAGTATACGCCTGTGGATACGGCGTTGGCTTTTCTTACGGAGAAGCACCGCGGTCCCTTTTTTGTGTGGATGCCGGAGAGGCTGGCGCTAAAGTGGGCGGGGTATGATTCCTTCAAGGAATGGATCCGCCAGCTGCGCCTGGTTGTTGCTCCACCGGCTGCGGGTGCCCGGCATCCGTTGCTGGAGGAGTATGCGAGCCGTTGGGAGTATGCGCGGCCGATGGAGTAGGACGCGGGGAGCGGGGCAGACCGTTGTAGTGGAACGAAACAGACTGGAAGCCCCCGGGTTCCGGCTGTAACGGAACTTAGCGACACTTAAAAGCCCAAAACAGATGGTTTGTAATGTTAACGGAACCCAGAAGCACTTAGCAGACAAATAGCTGTTCAATGACGGCAATTTGTTACTCTAAGAGTCGCTGGGTTCCGTTATTTTTCTAAAGGTCCCGATTTTACATTGTAAGGGTCGGATAGTTCCGTTAGCGGTTTGGAAGAGTGTTGGAGGCATGCGGTAACGCAGTAACGATGGGGCTATAGTCAGCATACTGAGGATAAAGCGGCGGTTTCCCCTCCACCCTGGACGTCGGAGTATGTCGAACAAGAGTCATTGCGTAAGCGCTTTTATGTCTACCTTGCCTAAACCGCCTCCGGCTAAGCCGCGAGAGGCGGGCAGGGCCGGGCAGGCCGGCATTCTCCGAGAAGCTTTATTTCTTCCGAATCCGGTTCTTGTCCGCATCCTTGAAGGCATTCTTGTCGGCGCCGACTTGAAGCGTATCGTTCACAAACTCCATATCCTGATTCTCCGCTTTCATCCGGCCTGTTCCCTTGTAATTGCCTTGGTGGACCTTGTTTTCCGGCATATGGACACTCCCTCCTTCCGCTTGCAGGATAGGGTTAATGTTCGCCTGCCGCAGGCTGAATATGCATCCCGCGCATCCGGGTCCGGCCAGGGCCTGTCCCCGGCTTATCCTTGAGGCGGTGCCGGTCCCCGACTTAGGTCCAGTCCGAAAAACAGTCGCGGGTCCGTTTTGGAGAAAGCCGGTATAGCCTAAAATAAAGACATGAACAACACAAGGACATAAACGAAAGGGGTGAACGACAAATGAAACGAAACGGAGGTAGCGGGTTCGCCATTCTCCTTATCGCCTGCGGCGCCTTGATTCTGGTAGGCAGGCTGGGCTTAGGCAATATCGCCGGCTTCATCATCGCAGCCGCCATGGTGGCTCTGGGTTTCTACAGTGTCAAAAACGGCAGCAAGTTTATAGGGTGGGTGATTCTGATCATCGGCGGTCTGGTGCTGATGAGCAAGCTCTCCTGGATTATCGGCCTGGTGCTGGCGATTGCATTAATCGGCTACGGAGTATCTCTTCTGAAGCGCAACCGCCCCATGATTTAATGATTATAGACTATAGAGGCAAGGAGGCAACGAACAGATGAGCATTATGAAGCGGGTCCGGGATATTAGCGTAGCCACGCTGAATGAAATGCTGGAGCAGGCGGAAGATCCGGTAAAACTGATTGACCGGTACCTGTACAGCCAGAAAGAACAGATTGACGAATCCGAGCGTTTATACATGCAATGTTTGAACCATGCTCAGGGGCTGCGGCAGCAGCTGACCGCGGCGGAGCAAATGCGGGATAAGCGGGAGCAGCAGGCGCTGATCGCATTGAAGGCCGGGGAAGAGGCAGTAGCCAAGCTGGCCCTCCAAGAAAAAATGCTTCACGAGGAAAAAGCGGAGCAGTACCGCGGCTTGTATGAGGACAGCAAAAACGCCATCCTGGAGCTGCAGGATCAGCTGAATCAGTTGAAAGCCGATTATCAGGAAGTAGCGGCAAAACGCAGCTATTACCAGGCTCGTCTGGAAACCCTGCGGCTGCAGCAGCAGCTGAACGCCAGAATGGCGGGCAGACAAACGGGAGATACGCCCCGGATGTTCGCCCGGCTGGAGGATAAGGTCTCCGATATGGAGATGGAGGCCAAAACCCTGCGGGAAATCCGCCAGGCCGGCCGCGATTTCCTGTATACCGCAGGAGCAGCTGTCCAATCCGCGCTGGACGTGGAGATGGAAAAGCTGAAGAGCAAGCTGGAAAAGGAAGGTTGGGACAAATCATGACAAAACTGTACCGGTCCAGAAGGGACAGCAAGCTCACAGGCTTGTGCGGCGGCCTTGCCGAGCAGCTGAATGTCGATTCCACCATTCTGCGTCTGGTGGTGGTGATAACGACCTTTTTCTCCGGCGGCACCGTGATTCCCATCTATATTATCGCAAGTCTGGTCATTCCGAAGGAGCCAGGGTTTAATCCCCCTCCTCCGATGTACCCGCCCGGCGGTGGTCAAGGCTACTACGGCAATACCTACGGCGGACCTTATCAAGGCGGTGCTTACCAATCCGGTCCTGCCCGTCCCCAAGACCCTTATCACACCGGTCCGGCTCATGCAGCCCGGCCGTCCGCTCCCCAGCAGGCACAGCCTGCAGCCCCTTCCATCGATGAGATGATGAAGGATGTAGAGAAGAAAGCCATGTGGAAAGAAATCGAAGAACTCCGGGCCAAAGTGGCCAAATACGAGAAGGGAGAATAAAACAATGGGTGTATTTACAAGACTGAAGGATATGACTAAGGCGTCGATGAATGAGTTGCTGGATAAGGTAGAGGATCCGATTGTAATGCTGAACCAGTACATCCGCGACATGGAAGAGGAAATTGCCACAGCGGAAGTAACAGTTGCCAAGCAAATTGCCAATGAGCGCAAGCTCCAGCAACGGGTGGCTGAGCATTCCCGCCTGGGTGCAGAGCGTGAGAATCAAGCAGCCGCTGCCTTGAAGAACGGGCAGGAAGCTGTAGCCCGTCAAGCCTTGGAAGAGAAGCTGTACCATGACCAAAAGCTCAATGAATATCTGGAAATGCATGCCCAATCCAAGGCTCAAGCCGAGGAGCTGACCCGTCAGCTGCATGAAATGAAGGATGAATTCTACAAGCTGCGCAACAAGCGCAACGAGCTGATCTCCCGTGTGCAATTGGCCAAGGCCAAGAAGCAAATGGCCCAAGTGACCAACCACAACACCATTGAGGGCGGCAACGCCTCCAGAGGATTCCACCGTATGGAAGAGAAGATCATGCAGTTGGAAGCCGAGGCTGAAATTGCCGGCAAGCCGTACCTGTCCAGCGCCGGTGTTGCATCCTACACCACTGTTGATCTGGCCAAACAAGAGAAGGTCAACGAGCAATTGGAAGCCCTGAAGCAAAAGTTGGCGGGTCCCGCTAAGGATGAAGCAGCAGGGGAATAAGGCAAGATTCAAGTATTCTTAAAAAATCAGCTATTCTTGCCCCCACGAAATATGATATTCTAATTCAAGGAAAAGCCATAGGGCCAACTGCCAAGCCCATGGCTTTTTTCTTCGGGGGGGGCCATTGACTACAGGGCGGGCCGCAGGGAGGTGCGACACTTATGGACAGCAGGCAGCCAAACTATAACAAGGGCCGGAATACCTATCTCTTATTAATCGGAGCGGGTGTTTTTGTGCTCCTCAGCAAAGTTGTCGCCACTCCTGCAACTGTGATCTCCCTGTTTATGGTGTTACTGGGTGTCTACTGCATCCGCCACGGTATCCGCCGGAAGGGGTATGTGCTGCTTTGTATCGGCGGCTTTATTCTGGTGGGCAGCCATTTTGTCGTAATTATGGCTCTGATTTTGATCTCCCTGGGGTATTTTTATATCAAAAGCAAGGAAATGCACGGTGAAACAGGGGCCATTCAACGGACCCGGCTGATTGAAAGCCAGAAGCGGAATAAGGAGGCCTGGATTCTCCGGAGTCTCAGCTTATGGTGTGTGATCGGCGAGCTGAGTCTGGACTTCACCCTGGCGATTCCGGAGGAGCCGGAAACCACCCTGGTCCTGCAGGGGATGATCGGCGATATTGATCTGTATTTCCCCGAGGATATGGCTGTTTCCATCGAAAGCTCGGTGCTGTTCGGACAGATGCGGGTGGGCAGTCAACGGGAGTCCGGCACAATGAACAAGATTTATTGGCAGTCACCGCATTATGATACGGCGGATACGAAGGTGAAACTAATTGTTTCCTATCTCGTAGGAGATATTGACATTAAGGTGTTGTAATTGAATAGGGCGTGTCTGAAAACTCCGAGGGGAGCAGATTTTACGGAATTTTCGTCCATAGCAAGGAACTTTCGCGAAGGCGTACCGGGGGTACGTCAAGCGGAAGTGACGAAGCAAGGGGCGAAAAGGCAGTGAAAGATGCCCGCAACGAGTTTTCAGACACGGCCTAACATTCGGTAATGTTCAGGAGGGGACGCCCGTGGGCAAACGACTGACCAATATGATTTGGCGCAGCATGGGCGAATCCATTGTATTCAGTCTGGCGTTGTTGGGGCTTGCGCTGTACTTTCTTTATATATACGGGTTTCTGAAGGATTTCTCCTCGTGGGGAGAGGCGGTGAAGCTGTTTTTGGGAATGGCGGGCGCCTCCGTGCTGGTCGGCGGGGCGTACGGCTTTTGGTCCAGCCATCGTAATTCTGCCCGGCTGGAGCAGCTTCAGGACGTGATGATGCTCCTGGAGAAGGGGAATCTTTCCCGTGCGGTGCCGTATCTGGGTGAGGATGAGATTGGCCGTTTGGGTCAACAGCTGAACCGGATGTCCCGGAAGTGGGAGGAGCAGGTATCTTCCCTCCAGCGGTTGTCCACCAACAATGCGGAGCTGGCGGAAAAAGCGCGGTATTCTGCAGTGGTGGAGGAACGGCAGCGTCTGGCCCGGGATCTTCATGATGCGGTCAGCCAGCAGCTGTTTGCCATTTCCATGACGGCTACGGCGGTGGGGCGAACACTGGAGAAGGATTTTGAAAAAGCGAAACGGCAGATTCACCTGATTGAGGAAATGTCCTCTGTGGCCCAATCGGAAATGAGGGCTTTGTTGCTTCATCTGCGGCCTGTGCATCTGGAGGGCAAGCGGCTTGCCCAAGGACTGCGGGAGCTGCTGGCGGAGCTTCAGGCCAAGGTGCCCATAGATATTACATATGAAATGGATGAGGAGCTCCAGCTGCCCAAGGGGATTGAGGATCAGCTGTTCCGGATTGTGCAGGAGGCGTTGTCCAATACCCTGCGCCATTCCAAGGCAACCCAGATGGAAATTAAGCTGCAGTGTCCCGCTGACCTTGTCCGGTTATCTGTGCGGGACAATGGTGTCGGGTTCTCCCCGGATGAGGAGAAACATGCCTCCTACGGGCTGATGTCCATGCGGGAGAGAGTCACTGAAATCGGCGGTTCGCTGAACATTGTTTCCGCTCCGGGCAAAGGAACACGGATCGAAATCCGCGCGCCGGTGATGAGTGAAGAGGAAGGAGAGCTGGTTAATGGAAGAACAAGCGGAAGAGTCCATTAAGGTACTGCTGGTGGACGACCACGAGATGGTGCGTATCGGGCTGGCCGCCGTGCTGGGCACGGAGGACGGGATCGAGGTTGTGGGCGAAGCCAGCAACGGCACGGACGGCATCCGTCTGGCCCAGGAATACAAGCCGGATGTGGTACTGATGGATCTTGTGATGGATGGGATGGACGGCATTGAAACCACGCGGCGGCTATTGCAGCTGGTGCCCGATTGCCGGGTGATCGTCCTGACCAGCTATCTGGATGATGAGAAGATGTATCCGGTTATTGAAGCCGGCGCCTTCAGCTATCTGCTCAAAACCTCCAGAGCGACGGAAATTGCAGCGGCCATCCGTGCTGCGGCGCGGGGGCAGTCCATTCTGGAATCCCAGGTGGCCTCCAAAATCATGAACCGGTTCCGCCAGCCCAAACCTGCCCATGCTCCACATGAGGACCTGACGGACCGGGAGATGGAGGTGCTCCAGCTTATCGCCGGAGGCAAGTCCAATCAGGAGGTGGCGGATGCGCTGTTTATCGGCATCAAAACGGTTAAGTTCCATGTCACCAACATTCTCGCTAAATTGGGTGTGGATGACCGCACTCAGGCAGCCATATACGCCCATAAACACGGCTTGGCCCAGTAGTACGGGCCGTTAGGAATAAGCCTCCGGATTCCCATTAGGGAAAGCGGAGGCTTTTTGTTTTGGGCAAGGTTGGAGATTTACAGGAAACGGTTCAATAACAAGCCCTGATGGGGCAGCTGGGAATACCACTCCCGGGAGGCCAAATAATTGGCATAGCGCTTGTAACGACTGTTATCCCGGTTCAGCAGCTCCTCCGCAGGCACCGATTCCATCTCCCTGATCAGGGCTAACAGGCCGGGAATCAGGCCGTGTCCACCAGTAAGGAGAGCGGCAAGTTCGGCTAATTGTCCAGAGTCCCGCAGCTCCTCCTCGCGAGGGAAGGTTTCCCGGAGGCGGAGCAATTCCCGGTGGAAGCGGGGGTTAAGATAGTCTGCAGACTGGGCCAGGCGCTGCTCCAGCACGTCCATCGCCGTGTTCAGCTGCAGCAGCTTTTCCCGGATGTGGTCCCAGTCGGGGGCCACGCTGAAAACGGCAGGACTGGTTGTAGCGGAGAGCAGCTGAAGCTGCAGCCCGAGGGCGGGCAGGAGTATGACGCGGTTATCGCTCACAAACTGCCAGTCTCCCCCATTGATCCGGAATTGGGCATCGGCTGCAGTCTGGTCCTTAATAAGCAATCCTGTGGCCGATGCCATATTGCCCTCCAGATCCTGCAGGAAAAAGGCGCCGTCGGCACCGCTTGCCGCGGCCTCCAGCACCAGCCTGATCCGGCCGGTTTCCGGATCCTTCTCCAAGGATGCGCGGACCTTACGGTCGGCGGCGTTGATGCTGTTTTTGAGCCAAGTTAAGGCGGTTTTATGGGACATGTTCTCTCCCGACAGCCATTGCAGCTCCTTGTTATCCTGACGGGTAGCAAGCACCAATCTGTTCAGGCCATGCCGGATGGTGGTGGGTGCATCAGGTGTGAAGTAGGCAGTGCGGCTGATCTGAGGGGCGGCCAGGCGCCTGATCTCCAAGGTATACTCCGCTACAGGGGCCCCTGGCTCCGCCTTTACGTGAACCGCCTCCGGATTGCCGTTTTCCACTGCGCGCCGGTTCAGTGCCTGGCTTGCCGTCGGGTCCGCCAGCTGCTCGGCGAGCCCCTTCAGCGTGGCTGATCCCGCCAATACCATGGCCAATGCAACGGCAAACCGCTCCGCCGCTTCAATATCCGCTTCCTTGGCATAGGGAAAAGAGGCTGCTTTCCGCCGCATATGCGCATAAGGGGATTGGGCTCTGCGGGTAATGGCCGTGGCGCTGTACCGGTAAAAGTCGAGATGCTCCTCGTAGGATTGCAGCCTGCGTACAGGTCGGATGGGCAGCATGGGCAACCTCCTTTTGGTAAGGCCGGATTTATCCCTATTATAGCATCCTCCATCAGGCCTGGCATGATTATGAGGCCTTATCCTGCCAGGCCCATTCATGGTATGGAGAATTGCCTGTTCGCCTATGACCGAATACGGGCAGAAGCCGTAAGATGTAGCAACAAGGGCTTCAAAAGGGAGCGCGATACGGCATGATCAAGATACGGACCCGGATTCCGGAGCAGGATGACAAGGAGCTGTTTCAGCTGATTTTGACCCGGCTGATGCCTTTTGCCCGGCAGGCAAGACCGTCAGTCAAATTCAGACGCAGCGAAATTATCAGCAGATGGCGCAAATGCAGGGTATATGTGGCGGAGGGGAGCGGCGGCAAGCCTGCCGGTTTCATCAGCTGCAAAACGGAGGGGACCACGTTATCCATCGACATGCTGGCGGTATCCAAGTCGGCGGAGGGCCGCGGCATCGGCAGTGCGCTGATTGAAACGGCGGAGCGCTACGGACGGAGGCAGGGGGCGCATTACATGCAGTTAGGCGTCGATGAGCCCAATTATCACGCCAGGCAGTTTTATGAAAGGAAGGGTTTCCGGGTGGAAAGCTATTTGCCTGAGCACCGGATGCTGATTTTATCCAGAATGGTGAGATAGAAGGATATCGGACAGCACAGGGGCGCAGCGTGCAGCCCCTGTTTTTTTGCGGGGATACGCGGGACATCCTTTCGAATATCGGATTAATTTATGTGAAAGCGGTTGTTAGGTTTGGGAATGGCGCGAAGGTATGCTACACTTTACTTAATAATTTTTACTACACGAGGGAAGAAGGCCAAGTCCATGAGCGATTCGCGCTTAGACGCGTTTAAAGACAACGGTGCGGTGTTTTTTATCTTTGGAGCAACGGGAGACTTGGCGAAGCGGAAGCTGTTCCCCGCTTTTTTCAGCCTCTACAAAGAGGGCAAGCTCCCCGAACGGTTTGCGGTGATCGGGCTGGCACGCAGAGCCCGGACCAAGGAGCAATTCAAGGCGGATCTTCTCCAGTCCATTACCGAGTTCGCCCGCTACAAGCTGAATGCCGAGGATGAAATCTGGCAGCGCTTTGTGGAGCACTTCGAATATTTGTCCCTGGACATTCACAATGTGGAGGGCTACAAGGCTCTGAAGGACGCGTCCGAGCGGCTGGAGGACAAGTTCGACATCAAGGGGAATCGGCTGTTTTATCTGGCTCTGGCGCCGGAGCTGTTCGCCGGAGTAGCCAATAATTTGAAGCTGGGCGGCCTCTTGGAAGGCAGCGGCTGGAACCGTCTGGTTATTGAGAAGCCCTTCGGCTATGACCTGGAATCGGCGGAAAAGCTGAACCGCCAGATCGGCGAGGTATTCCGCGAGGAGGAAATCTTCCGGATCGACCACTACCTGGGCAAGGAGATGGTCCAGAATATTGAGATCATCCGGTTTGCCAATGCTTTTTTTGAGCCGCTGTGGAACAACAAATATATTGCCAATATCCAGATTACCCTGAGCGAAACTGTTGGGGTGGAGGAGCGCGGAGGGTATTACGACCATTCCGGCGCTATCCGGGATATGGGTCAAAACCATATGCTCCAAATGGTGACCATGATGGCTATGGAGCCGCCCTCCAGACTGAATCCAGAGGATATCCGGGATGAGAAGGTGAAGGTGCTCCGTTCCCTGCGCATCCACGAAACAGCGGAGGATGTGCGGGCCAATGTGGTGCGCGGCCAATATACCGACGGAGTGCTCCGGGGCAAGGCGCTGCCCGGCTACCGCTCCGAGGATGCCGTGTCGCCGGATTCGGTGACGGAAACCTATTTTGGCGCACGTCTGTACGTGGATAATTTCCGCTGGGCAGGGGTTCCCTTCTATATCCGGACAGGCAAACGGCTGCCGGTAAAAACCACCGAGGTGGTGGTGGAGTTCAAGAACATGCCGGATAATGTCTATCTGGCCAAACGGACCAAGCTTCAGCCCAATCTGCTGGTGTTCCGGGTGAATCCGCTGGAGGGTATTTACATCAAAATCAATGCTAAACAGCCGGGCTCCGACTCCATGATTATTCCCGTAGCCATGGACTTCTGCCAAAGCTGCCAGGTCGGCTTAAATACACCGGAAGCTTACGAACGGCTCTTATATGATGCAGCCCGTGGGGAATCCACGTACTTTACCCGTTGGGATGAGGTGTCTCTGCAATGGCGCTTCGTGGACCGGATCGTCCAAGCCTGGAGCAAGGATTCCCGCGACCTGAATCTGTACCCGGCCGGGTCCTGGGGACCGGAGGCGATGGATAAGCTGCTGGCGGAGGACGGTTTCCATTGGTGGCCGATTAACGGTCAAGAGGAAAGCGATGTGCTGTGGGTGAAGGGGCAGGAATAAATAGGAAAACCGCCGGAGAACAAACCGGCGGTTATTTATTGTTTAATTATGTAATATTATACCAATAAAAAAACTTACTAGCAAACACTAAACACAAACTGGTCCATACTGGACTGCAGCATGTAACCGCCATCCACCTTCAGAATGGTGCCGGTAATGAAGCCGGCTTCCGGAGAGCAGTAGAAGGCTGCGGCAACAGCCACGTCTTGGGGCTGGCCCAATCTTCTTACTGGAGTGTCCTTGATGAAGGTTTCACCCATGGCCGCTACGAAATCCGTAGCCATCGGGGTTTCGATAATGCCCGGCTGAATGGCGTTGACGGTAATCCCATGAACCCCCAGCTCCTTGGCCAGGGATTTGGTCATCGCTTCAATTCCGCCCTTGGCTGCGGCGTAGTTGACGCTGCCGTTAAAGCCGTTGATAGCTGCAACAGAGGAAATATTCAGGATTCTGCCGTAGTTGGCTTCCTTCATTTTTTTGGAGACAGCCTTTAGGCAATAGAAGGAGCCGTACAGATGGGTTTTGAGGACGGCATCCCAATCCTCATCCTCCATGTTGTAGACAAAAGCGGGTTCACTTAAGTTCCCGGCATTGTTGACGAAGATATCGATCCGCCCATGTTCGGCGTAAACTTGGTCAATAACCTCATTAATATTATCTTTGTTGGCCACATCCAGCACTACGCTTTGGGCCCAACCGCCATTTTGCTCAATGATGGTCTTGGTTTCGTCCAGCATGGACAGTCTTCTGCCGGTAATGATAACCTTCGCGCCTCTATTGGCCAAATCGATGCAGATGCCTCTGCCGATGCCTGTTCCCCCGCCTGTTACGATTGCAACCTGATTCTCCAGTGGTTTACTCATGGATACCGATCCTTTCTGTGAATGGGGTTATATGGTTATCAGCCTGCACCCATGATGGTTTCGGCAAGCTTGTCCACATTTTTGGTATTGTCGGAGGCGTTGCGGAAAACCAGATGGCAGCTTTCCATCACCTCATTAATGGAGGCGGTGATTTCCTGTGTTCCGGCGGCACCTTCGATGTTATTCTGCGTCAGCTGGCTTACGGCAATGGAGATGCCTGCCCCGGTACTGCACAGCTGATCTACCATCTCGTTGATCTTGCCGATGGAAGTGTTAAACTTGGCGGAATCCTCATAATATTGCTGGCTTTGCTCGATCAGATTGTCATAGTCGTTGAGAATGTTGCTGTCGATAAAATCCACCATGGTTTTGGAACTGGTGGAGAGGTCATTAACGGATAGTCTGACCTCATCGATATATTTTTTGATGCTGGAGGCGGTGTCGGAGGATAAGGCGGCCAGCTTATTGATCTCCGTAGCCACCACGGCAAAGCCTCTTCCATGCTCACCCGACCGTGCAGCTTCAATATTGGCATTTAAGGAAAGCAGCTTGGTTTGGCTGGCGATCTCCATGATTTTTTCGGCGAAGATATAAATCTCCGCTACGGCCTTGGACCGCTCCAGAGCAGTCACCAGTGCGTCCTTGACGTCCGAGTACATCCTCTCCGTCTCCGATTTGGAGCTTATGGAGCTCTCCCGGAGCTCATTGGCCCGTTCCCGGATCTCATCTGCTGTCGCGCCGGCGACGCTGGTTTCTGTGGAGATGACGGTCATCATATTCTCCATTTCGGTAACGGAGGCGGCAATCTCCTCTGAGGCGGCTGCCGTTTCCTGAATGGCGGCGGAAAGCTCCTCGGTGATGGCTGATACGATTTCCATATCACACCGGATCTTGTCCGCATGGCTTACAAGAGTATTGCTGGAGGTACTCAATTCAATAATGGATTCGGTGGCTTGATTGAGGAGATCCTTCACACCGCTGTCGGAATGCAATGCGGCGGACGTGTCCGGTGCATCCCCATCCGCTGGCTGCAAAGAAGTGGTATGAACTGCTGTGCGTTTGGTATACACAATGTAGGCTAACAATCCTAAGCAAATTGTCCAAGGTAAAACATAGTAGATCATTCCTCTAGCCTCCCGGTGGATGTACGTTTTAGCTCATTTCGCTCATTTTCATAGCAACTTTCGGAATAATTTGTCGATTTATGCAACATTCTACCATCTTTATTCTAGATTTTCAATGATTATTATACAAGTTATACCAATTGAGGCTTTAGAACGAACATTTTACTAATTATAACGTTTATTATTCGAAAACTTGAGCTTTTTCGCCAAAAATCTACATGAATACCGGCTCGAAAATGGGGATTTAGGCTGATTTTTTGTCGATTTTCGCAAGGGTTATGTGAAGCCCGTTATTCCGGGCAGACTGGTAAAGCTTAAGATGTACAGGGACCCGGTGAAAATCGTATAATAACATGCAGGAGTACTATATAAAAATGATCGATAAGGGGTCTGTTACATGAACCGAAGAGGATTTCTTCAATGGCTGGCTGCCCTTGCCCTGGGCGGTGCTGCAGTAGCTGCAGGGCTTGTCCGGTGGCGGCCGGGAACGGGAGAAGACATCCCCGGGGTAACGGGAAGTCCTACGCCCGCACCTTCAGCTGCTGCTCCGTCGGCGACGCCAACAGCAGGTCCGGAGGGACCGCTGCTTTCCTTTTTTATCCTGAGCGACTTGCATGTAAATTCGGGGGTGGCTTATCCTTCGGAGCATTTGAAGAAAACGCTGGACGAAATTACGAAGAAGCATCAGTCCGCAACGGATTGTATTATTTTTACCGGCGATGTGACGGAATCGGGGACGGATAAGGACTATAAGGAGCTGCGCTCCGTATTGTCCAAATACAAGCTTCCGCCATATTATGCCAACATGGGTAATCATGATTATTACCGGGTGTGGATCGATAAGGATGGCAATTGGAACCAGAAGGGCTTTCCCAACGGACAAACGGATGAGCAGTCGAAAACAGCGTTTTTGGAGTTTTTTAAGCTGGAGAAGCCGTATTATGAGGTGGAGGTGAACGGCCATCTGATCCTGATGATGTCCCAAGAGGTGTACCAGCAAACCCGAACGGATGTGGGGGAAGGTGCTTGGTATTCGGATGAGCAGCTGAACTGGCTGAAGAGCAGGCTGGCGGCCAATCCGTCCGGCAGGCCGGTATTTGTGATGATTCACCAGCCGCTGCCCGCGGCGGGGCAGGATGGCGGCTCCCACCGGGTGATTCCCGCGAAGAAGTTCCGGGAAATTCTGAAGCCATACCCCAATGTGTTTGTATTCTCGGGCCATGGGCATCAGGACTTCACCAACGGAACCGCCCATTATTTGAAGGAAAGCTTCCATTGGTTCGTCAATTCCTCCGTTGGACGGGTATTAAACGCCAAGTATGAGCATGTCCGGCAGGATGCCGCACAGGGACTGTATGTGCAGGTTTTCTCCGACCGGGTGGAGCTGAAGGGAAGAGAGTTCAGCACCGGGGAATGGATTCCGGAGGCGGACTGGAAGGTCAAGCTGCAATCTGTTAAAGTATAAACATTGACGACACATGCCTGACTCCGTATGTTCTTGCGGACAGGTGTAAGAGAGGAATTAAAAAAAGCATGAGCACATCCTTACCACAGGAACTGTTGAAAGAAATCGATAAGCGGCGCACATTCGCCATTATTTCCCACCCTGACGCAGGTAAAACCACATTGACGGAAAAGCTGCTTCTGTTCGGAGGCGCCATCCGGCTTGCCGGTACGGTAAAGGGACGCAAAGCCAACCGCCATGCCACCTCGGACTGGATGGAAATTGAAAAGCAGCGGGGGATCTCCGTTACCTCCTCCGTTATGCAGTTCGATTACGAGGGTCACCGCATCAATATCCTGGATACCCCGGGTCACCAGGACTTCAGCGAAGACACCTACCGGACCCTGACGGCTGCGGACAGCGCCGTGATGCTCATCGACTCCGCCAAGGGCGTCGAGGCTCAGACGAAGAAGCTGTTCCAGGTATGCCGCAAGCGGGGCATCCCGATTTTTACCTTTATCAACAAGCTGGACCGGGAGGGCAGAGACCCTTTCGAGCTCCTGGAGGAGATTGAAAACCTGCTGGGGATCCGATCCTATCCGATGAACTGGCCTATCGGCTCGGGCAAGCAGTTCCGCGGCGTCTATGATCGGGAGAAAACCCGCCTGGAGCTGTTCCAGGGTGACGATCACGAGCACCACAATATCAGCGTGCGGGAAGTCAGCGGTTATGACGATCCTCTGGTGAAGGAAGTGGCCGGAGCGGATTATCTGTATGAGCAGCTGCAGGAGCAGCTGGCGCTGCTGGAAATTGCCGGTGATGCCTTCGATTATGAGAAGGTGTGGACAGGTGAGCTGACGCCGGTATTCTTCGGCTCGGCCATTAACAACTTCGGTGTTCAGACCTTCCTGGACAACTTCCTGTCACTTGCGCCGAAGCCCCAGCCCCGCTCCAGCAGCGATGGCGTGGTGCCGCCTTCGGAGGAAAAATTCAGCGGTTATGTATTCAAGATCCAAGCCAATATGAACCCTGCCCACCGGGACCGGGTGGCATTCCTGCGGATTGTCTCCGGCAAGTTCGAGCGGGGGATGACCGTGAAGCATGTGCGTGCCGGCAAGGACATTAAGCTGGCGCAGCCGCAGCAATTTCTGGCCCAAGACCGGGATATTGTGGATACGGCGTACCCGGGAGATATCATTGGTTTGTTCGATCCGGGCATCTTCCGCATTGGGGATTCCCTGTGCCAGGGCAGCCAGAGGACCTTTGACGAGCTGCCGGTTTTCTCTCCGGAAATTTTCGCCAAGGTATCCATCAAAAACGCCTTGAAGCAGAAGCAATTCCTGAAGGGCATAGACCAACTGACGGAGGAAGGCACCATTCAGGTGTTCAAATCCATCGGCTTCGAGGATATGATTCTCGGTGTAGTCGGCCAGCTGCAATTCGAGGTCTTCGAGTACCGGATGAAAAACGAATACGGCGTCGATGTACTGCTGCAGCGGCTGCCGTTCCAATTTGCCCGCTGGATTGTGGATGAGAAGGTAGACCCGGGCAAGTTCCGCGTCAACTCCCAGCTGGTGAAGGATAAAAGCGGGAATTACGTGGCATTGTTCGAAAATGAATACGCCCTGCGTACCTCTACGGAAAAGAATCCCACAGCCAAGTTCCTGGAAACAGCGCCCTAAAGAGACGCCGTGTTTCATGATCAAAAGCCCCTTACCCGGTTTAGCTGCCGGATAAGGGGCTTTTTTTGGTGAGGCCGTCTTCAGACGGGAGGCTGATCCTGCCGGTTCTGCTGAAGAGGCTGACGCACAATTTTGTACGGGGCTGCACTTCGCCTGCTCCAACCGGCAGATCTGCACATAGGATATGGATGATGGGCATCACGCATTTGACGGGAAAAGAGGGGACGGACACGTGCAGAGGTTTGTTCACAGCAAGTGGAGGAAGACGGAGGCCATCAAGGTGAATCCTGTGGTGCGGGAGCATATTCCCGATACCCGGCAGTTAGGGAGGGCTACCCTGCAATCGATGCTCTCCGAATATGGCATGGTGTATGTTAAACCCGACAAAGGCACCTTTGGCAAGGGTGTCATCCGGGTTGAACAGGACGGCGCCGGCTTCAAGTTTCAATCGGGTACGACAATCCGGACCTTTACCTCGTATGACGGCCTGTATGATGGCCTCAAGCAGCAAACAGGAAAACGGCTGTATCTGGTTCAAAAGGGAATCCATCTGCTGAAGCACGGCGGCAGGCGGTTTGACCTCCGGGTTATGGTGCAGAAGAGCCCGGCGGGGCGTTGGGAATCTACCGCTATGGTCGGCCGTGTGGCCTACCCGGGGAAAATCGTCACCAATTACCACAGTGGCGGTACGCTCAAGTCGGTGCCCGCCTTGCTGCAGGCCCATATGGGACCGGAGGAGCTAACAGCCTTTACAGGTGGGCTGAAACGGCTGGGAGTGTCCGTTGCCAAACAGCTGGAGACGGCCTATCCCGGCATCAAGGAGATCGGTATTGACATTGCGGTGGACCGAAGCCACAAAAGCTGGATTTTGGAGGTAAACACCTGCCCGGATCCGTATATCTTCCGTATCTTAAAGGATAAGGAGATTTTCCGCAGGGTCATTCGTTATGCCAAGGCCTACGGACGGATTAAATCCAGGTAACCTTCATATTGTAGCATTTTCGTAAAAACTTCCTGCTGCTCTCCTTTCATTTTGGTGTATAGTAGAGAAAGCAAGCATGATAAGGGACTCATGCACCAAGAGCCGCGTTGAAAGGAGCAGCAAGCCATGCAAGTGATGTACCGCTTTAACCGTTTTATTGAAAAATGGATGCCGTTTGTAACGCCATGCAGCCTGCTGCTTGGCGTCTTGTTTTCCACCTGGCTCACCTCGTATTCTTTCCTTGTCCCCTGGATCTTCGCCTTTATGACCTTTGCCGGAGGGCTGGGATCAGGCTTTAAGGACATGAAAAAGGTGATGCAGCACCCAGCCCCGCTTTTGGCCTGTATGCTGATCCTGCATATCTGGATGCCGCTCATCGCCTGGGGTGCCGGGCATCTGTTCTTCTCCAGTGATCCGTACACCATTACCGGAATTGTACTGGCCTTTGCCATTCCCACAGGGATTGTCAGCTTTATGTGGGTCAGTCTTTACCAGGGCAATATCGCTCTTACCCTGTCTATTATTCTGGTAGACACCTTTCTGGCTCCGTTTGTGGTGCCTTTTACCCTGCGGCTTCTGGTAGGAGCTAATGTGTCCATCGATATCTGGGGTATGATGCAGGGGCTTATCTGGATGGTGGTGCTGCCGTCGTTGGCGGGAATGACCTTGAACCACTGGACCAAAGGCGGCGTCAAAACAACCTTGGCCCCCAAGCTGGCTCCCTTCAGCAAAATCGGATTGATTCTGGTTGTGGCCATCAACGCTTCCGTGGTTGCTCCCAACTTTAAGCATATTGATGGTAAATTCCTGGCAGTAGCCTCCACCATTCTGGTTATTGCAGCCTCGGGCTATGTATGGGGCTGGCTGACCGGCAAACGTCTTAAGGGGGATAAGGGGGTTATTGTGGCGATGACCTTCAACAGCGGCATGCGCAACATCAGCGCAGGAGCTGTTATCGCGGCCACTTATTTCCCTGCTCCAGTGGTTTTCCCGGTTATGGTGGGTACACTGTTCCAGCAGATTCTAGCCTCCACCTATGCTCATTTCTTAAGCAAAACCTATGGCCACCGCGATGAAGCGGTTACGGCTCCGGCCAAGGTAAAACCTCCAGCCAAACCCCGGGATTTGGCAGCTAAAGGATAAAATAATAACCGGCGGACCATCCTTCAGGACGGTTGCGCCGGTTTTTTAGGGTATGTCTGAAAACACCAGGAGGATTTTCAGACAGGCCCTAGGTTAATGCTGCAGATTTTGCTTAAGTGTATTTACAAGTTCCTGCTGAATCTGTTCATCCGTATGGGTCCAGATGATTTCGAATAACACACCCAAGCCGGGCAGCGCACGGTCATCTCCACCGATGGAGCCTTCAATGACCTCGCGCAGCTCTTCATTGCTTTTATCCTCCACCCGGCGGACAATCGCCTGACGCAAATCCAGATTCATTTGCCTGATCCCCCGTTTCAAGAAACTGATATTCCTTTACTAATATGCGCAACCCGGCCCGGGTTCATGCTACCTGAAGGTTTACAGGTGGTTCCAGCGGCAGGGTCCGGGTTATGCTACAATGAAGAGATAAAGCATACCGCGGCGAAGGGAGCCAGGAGGATGAAAAAACAGTTTGCGGTGATCGGAATGGGGCGTTTCGGCTCCAGTGTTGCGGAATATCTGAACAAGCTGGGGTATGAGGTGCTGGCCATTGACGAAAATGAAGCCAGAATCCAGGAGATCAGCGACCGGGTGACCCACGCCGTCCAGACGGATTCTACCGATGAGGATGCTCTGCGCAGCTTGGGGCTTCGCAATTTTGATGTGGTGGTGGTGGCCATCGGGCAGGATGTCCAGGCCAGTATCATGACCACTTTGATTCTGAAGGAAATGAATATTCCCAACATTATCGTCAAAGCAACAAGTGAGCTCCAGGGTAAGGTGCTGGCCAAAATCGGCGCCGACAAAGTCATCTTTCCCGAGCGGGATATGGGTAAACGGGTGGCGCATCATCTGATTTCGCCGCATATCCTCGATTACATCGAGCTGTCGGAGGAGCATAGTATTGTGGAGATTCGGGCCGGACAGGCAATGGCGGGACAATCCCTGCGGGAGCTGGATATACGGGCCAGGTACAACTGCAATGTGATGGGCATCCGCAGGGGAGACAAGCTTAATATTGCCCCCAACGCCGATGAAAAGCTGCAGGAGCAGGACATCCTGGTGATTATCGGAGAGAATGCTAACCTGAACCGGTTTGAAAAAACAATGACATAAAGGTGGAACGAAGCATGATCATTACATCGGCAGCCAATCCCCGGGTGAAAGGCTGGAGTGCTCTTCTGACCAAACGGGGCCGGGATGAACAGGGCGCTTTCCTGCTGGAGGGTGTGCATCTGATCGAGGAGGCACTCCGTTCCCAAGCGAAGGTAAAGACCATCCTATACAATCTCGACCGGGAGCTGCCTGCTGAGCTGGAGCCTTACCGCCCCGGCCATTCCAGGGCGGAGCAGGGTAAGAATATCGAATGGGTAGGGGTAAGTGAAGCGGTACTGGCTAAATGTACGGAAACCAAAACCCCCCAGGGTGTTGTTGCGGTTTGCGCCAAACCGGAGTATGACGCCGCGGCTTTCCTGGAGCACAAACTAGCCCTTGTGGTAGCGGTGGACGGTGTCCAAGACCCCGGCAATCTGGGGACTATCATTCGCACGGCCGATGCCGCGGGAGCAACCGGCGTGCTGCTGGGCCGGAGCACGGTGGATTTGTACAACCCCAAAACAGTCCGCTCCACCATGGGCTCCCTATTTCATCTGCCCATTGCAGAATGCGACCTGATGGAGCTGCTGCCTTCTGCAGGCCAAAAAGGAATCCGGCTGGTGGGTACCCGGCTTGATGCGCGGCAGCATTGTTACAACTTGGACCTAACGCAGCCCGTTTGGTTTCTCGTAGGCAATGAAGGCAGCGGGTTATCACCCGAGCTTGCCCCATATGTGAACGAGGACATCATTATTCCTATGCCTGGCCAGGCGGAGTCTTTGAACGTGGCCATGGCCACAGGTATTATGCTGTACGAGGCTGTGCGGCAGCGGCATTATAGGGACTGAATTCTTTTGAAACCCTTCCCAAATTATCTTCGTATGTAAAAAGAAGGATAAATTGGTGGGAGGGATTCTTTTGATATCACCCGAACGGACAGTCATTGATTTATTTACCTTTTTGTTTACCAAACACCGGCACCGCCTGGTCACCGTTACCTCAGAGCAGCAATACCAAGATCTTCTTCGGGAGTTGAAGGCAAGCGGCACCACATTTCGGACACGCGTGAATCATGAACCCAAAGTGACATACAAGACCGGCGCTTCACCCGACTATCCCGGATCGGTTTCGGCCATGGGCTTTAATACCGATTTTGATGTTTTTGTGAAAAAGGCAAACCGGACTCACGCGGAACAGGTCTGGAACAAGGTGCGGAAAAGCAGTTAGACTCCATCCGTCAAAGGTTGCCCAATAAGCCTGCAGGAATTTCCTGCAGGCTTTTATGCTGCCGGCGGAGAATAATACGCCAATCATTTCATTAGGAACGGATTTTGCGCCGGAAAAAGTTATATCAGGTATATTGCGTGCAATTTCCCGGCGGGAGATGATGCTTATATAAGCCTGATGAAAGATTTATGGCCGCAAACAGCCTGTTCAGGTTGTCTGAAGTGAATTCGTATACCAAGCCTAACCTCCATATGGCTTTATCGGCAACGACTATGTGATTACAGATTCAGGAGGAATCCGATTGAGCAAATATTCGCTGCGTTTACTTTCGTACAGTCTGGTTTTAGGCATGCTCCCCGCGGTGCTGATCGGTTTCGTTTCCCATTCCATGGCTTCCGGGGATATTGAGAAAAAGGTAAAAGAGGTGAATATGGAGTGGCTGGCGCAAACCCAGATGCGGGTGGAGCAGATGCTCAAGTCCATCGAAAAATCCGCCACCCAATTCGCCAACTCCTCCTTGGTCAAAGCCTCCATGAACACAGCGTACAGCAATTCAGATTTTGAATCGGTCCGGGAGCTCTCCAAGGAGCTGTACAATCTGCAATCCGGCGACGCGGTCATTACCCAGGCGTATCTGGTGAATTTTAACCGCAACTGGGTACTGAACCTCAATGTCCTGAAGCCGCTGGAGCACTTTGAGGATAATCAGGAATTCGCCCGGTATGCCAAGGAGCCAAAGAGTATTCTGTGGTATACGGGGATGGCTCCCTCCAATGGGGACGAGTTTGCCGATTCGGTGGAATCTATTACCCTGGTGCACAAAATCCCCATCCTGCCCCAGACCGACAAACCCCAGGGGTTGTTGGTGATCCGGATTGTGGCATCGGAAATCAATGAGGCGTTAGCCTCGTCCAATATATCCAACCGCAACTATATCCTCGACCGGAATGGAGCCGATGTGTTAGCTTCCGGGACGGAGGAGAACCGTTATGCCGCCGTGAGCCTGGCCGTGGAGCAGCGTCTCAAGACCGCCCAGGATGAACGCCAGGGCCAGGGACTCTTCAATACGAAGCTGGACGGTGAGGAAATAGCTGTGCTGTACCGTACCTCCACCTACAACAGCTGGACGTATGTGTCGGTGGTATCCATTGGTGAGCTGAAGAAGGAAACGGCCAAAATCGCCCAGCTGACCTTCCTGGTCTGCGCCTTCATTCTCCTGATCGTGGTTGCCGCGGCGCTGTATGGCAGCAGGCGGATGTATAAGCCCATCGGCAACTTGCTGGAGGTAGCCAGCAGGCTGGGTTCATCCGGCCAGGAGCATCAGGGCCAGCCCAAGAAGGACGAGCTGGAGTATATCAAGAACAGCATGCAATCTCTGGCTGTGTCACGGGACCGGGTGGAGCAGCAGATGCTGGGGCAGGCCAGCCATCTAAAGGAGTTTTTTGTGCTGAAGCTGTTTACCGGCCAGATGACGGAGAACGATTACCTGTTCCGTTCCTCCCGGGAGGGTTTCCCCACAGGCTGGAGGTGGCTGGGGGTGCTGGCGCTCCAGATCGACAATCTCCAGGAAACCCGCTACAGCGAGGAGGACCGGGAGCTGCTGCTGTATGCCATAAGCAACATTGCCCAGGAGGTGCTTCCGGCCTCCATGCGTTTTCCCCCGATTACCATCAACCAGTCCCAAGTGACGCTGCTGGCTGCGGAACAGGAGGACCGGGAGGAGGTCCGGCGCCTGTTCTATGAAGCGGCGGAAGGCATTAAGCGGTATGCCGACCAGGTGCTGCAGCTGAAGGTGAGCATCGGCATCAGCAATCCGTACGGGCAGCTGACCGATACGGTGAAGGCATTCGGCGAAAGTCTCACCGCCTTGAAGGCACGGATCAACCTGGGTCCGGAGATCATTGTGCATTACGGGGATATCGAGAACAATCCGGGGACGGACCATTACGAAAATTCCCATCTGAAGGTGCTGGAGGAACGGCTGGTGTATGCCATCAAGGAATTGCAGCCCAAAAGTGCGTCTACGGTTTTCCAGCAATATTTGAATGCGCTTTTGTACAAGGAGGGGCATCTGGAGAAGCATCAAATCCTGCTTGTCCAGCTGGCTTCCCGGCTGATCCAGCTGGTGCAGGAGCAGGGAATTTCCCTGCAGAAGGTGTGGGGGGATGAAGGGGTGATGGAGAGGCTGTTCCACCTGCAGACCCGGGAGGAAATTATCCATTGGTTCGATTTCAAGCTGTTCGGTCCGATGATCAAGGCCTTATCCGAAAAATCGGAGAGCCAATATATCAAGATCGCAGACAAGCTGGTGCAGATGATCCAGGAACAATATGACCGGGATATTACCCTGGAATCCTGCTCGCAGATTCTCAATTACCATCCTGTTTATCTGAGCCGGATTTTCAAGCAGGAGATCGGCATTCCCTTCAGTGAATATCTCACCGATTACCGGATGAAAATGGCCAAAACCATGCTGGAAACCACGGACCTGAAGATTTCCGAGATCAGCGAACGGCTGCATTACAATAACGTCAGCTCCTTTATCCGGAGCTACAAGAAAATGTATCATCTCACACCCGGACAGTACCGGGACAAAATTCTCAAGGAGAAGCTGGAGTAAAAGGGCGAAAAGAGGGTGAAAGCCCCTTAAGTGGGTTTGAAGACAGGCCCTAAGCCCGGAGGCTTGATGGGGTATATCCCTTGACGGCTTTGAACACCCGGTTGAAGGTGCGGATATTATTGAAGCCGCATTCCATAGCCACGGTGGTGATGGATTGTCCTCCCGAGAGAATCAGCTCCTCGGCGGCATCCGCCCGGATGGCGTTCAGGTAGTCCTTGAAGTTGGTGCCTACGAGGCTTTGGAATAACCGGCAAAAATGAAACTCGCTCATGTTAAAATGGGCGGCGGTTTCCGGAAGGGTCAGCGCTTCTCTGTAATGCTCCTCCAAATACTGGATAATATCTTGCATGGTTTTAAGTCCCGTAATCCGTTTGTTTTCCTGCCGGGGGTCCAAGGGGGATGCGGGCAGAGTACGCTGGAAAAGGCCGCATAGCTCCAGCATTTTGCCGGTAACAAACATAGAGTAATACGGCTTGCGCTCCGCCATTTCCCGGTGGACGTCCTGGAAGATATCCCGAATCCCGTCCAGCAGCGAGAGGGGAAGCCCCTGCTCCCGCAGCATGGAGCCTGTTATGAAGGAATGGTCGAAGCGGAGATGCTGCGGCCAGTTCCCGTGGCAGCCGATGAGGCTGGGCTGGAAAATCAGAATATCAATTGTGGAGTTTTTGTCCACACTGTCATAAAAGTGGATATCGCCGCTGCAGCAAACGGCTACCTCGCCCTTCTGCAGGGTTTGGATTTCCCGGTTGATGCCGAAGCGCAGGGTGCCCTCCCGGACCAGCACAAGCTCCACATCCGGATGCCAATGGGCATGGAAGGAGAAAGAGTTGCGCTCATGCCTGTAAATCCGCAAGGGCAATTCGGGGGGATAGGAGCGTTTTTCGTAATAGGCCTTCATCGGGCAGTCCTCCTTTGTGCGGGCTCGCCGGCAGTCAGCGGCAGAGGGGAAACGGAGCAATTTTTGTCCAGTGGCGGGCAATTAATTACTGTCTGGCTTTGCAGGCGAAGGCTATAATGGGAATCACTTCTGTATGCGCGCTGCAGATCAATCTGATTATACAAGGATGTGGAAGGATGTTCAAAACCAAAGCAGCCTCCGATGCGGCTGTTGACGGCACAACCGGAACACCGCTGGGGGGATTTGGGACGGGAGCGGTGAAATTCTGCGCCCATACCGGCACCTTCGCTGCGGTGACGCAAGCGCCTGCGGATCAAAATGACTATATTCCCATGGGAGAGACCCGGCTCCAGTTCTATACCAGCCGGAACGGCCTTAAGGCAAATGTGTCAACCCTGAAGTCGGAGGTGGCCAACGGCCGTTCTGCCGATGATGCCATATGGCCGCTGCACCGTGCTTATTTCGGGACCGTTCAGGATATCCGGATCCACATGCTGGCTTTTGCCCCTTTTGACCCGGCTAATGTGGAGCTGATGTCTCTGCCCTGCGCTTTTTATGAGCTGGAGCTTACCAATGAAGCGGACAGTGCTGCTGAGGCGGCCTGCGCTTTCCAATTGGATATGAAGATGGACTCGGCCTATTCTGCCGTCGGCAGAGGGTTTGCCTCCCGGGGCTGGACGGTTTTGGCCGGAAGCAGTGATCCCGGTGCGGTTCTGACGGTGGGCGGCGGCGAAGGATTTCTGGAGGATGGATTATGCAGCCAGCCTCTGGCAGATATGCTGAACCGGGTGGCGGTGAAGGTGAAGCTGGCTTCCCGCGAGACGAAAACCATCCGTTTTGTGCTGGCCTGGTATGACGACACTGATCCGGAGCGGCATTATTATCTGGGCCGTTATGACAGCTCCGCCGCCATTGCCGGGCTGGGCCTGGAGCATTTTGATACATTGAAGGAAAAGGCTGTTAAGCTGGTGGACCGGATGAGGAGCTCCAACCTGCCGGAGTGGCTGGTGACCCATACCCTGAACACATTGGTCAATCTGACCAATAATTCCCTCTACAAAAAAGACGGCAGACTCGCCTTCGCCGAAGGAGAGTGGACCTGCTTCGGCACCATGGACCAAATGTGGCATGCCAGGCAGATCATTAACCAGCTGATTCCGTCCTTCGCCTGGCAGGAGCTGCAGTATTGGGCCAGGACCCAGAAGGGGAACGGTCAGATCCATCACGATTTCAATACGGCTGGGCCGGATAAATCCGTGCTGGTGGACTGGGATGACCGGGAGCATGCCGATTACCGGAATATCGATAAGTGGGTGGATCTGAACTGCGGCCTTATCATCTCTGTTTATGAGACCTATCTGGCTACGGGAAACGGGGAGCAGCTTCACTACTTTTGGCCGTATCTGAAAAAAGCGGGGCAGCGGATTTTGGACCAGGTGGAGCTGTATGGCAGCACCGAATATCCGTATACCTTTGAGGATTCGGAGAATTCCTATGATGCCGGCGGCGATCCCAATCCCTTCAACGCCAGTCTGTCGGCTGTGGCCTACCGGATTATGCTGCTTCTTGGCGGTGAATTCGGGGAGAACGAAGACTTCATTGAAGCTTATGAAACAGCCTATGCCACGGTGGTGTCCTCCTACAGGCAGCGTTATTTGGAGAAGGGCTTTCCAACGGGAAGGGGCTGTGAATCCTATTTTGCCGGACAGTGGCTTTCTCTGCACCTGCGTCTGGGGGAAATATGGAGCGCCGAAGAAACAGACCGGGTGCTGGAGCAGCTGGACAGCTATTATCACCCGTATTATTGGGGGATGGGCAATCTCGGGGGGACCTACAACGAGTGGACGCCTTATCTGCTGACCCACTACGGCGGACTGCTGCTGCTTACCCGGAGGGCCAATCAATGGCTTGCCATGCAAAAGGATGCTTACACCCGGCAGTACAGCAACAGAGACTATGTGTTCAACCATCCCCTGGATATACTTCCGGCCGCGGGAGAGCCCCATTATTTGGCCACCGAAATCTCGGGGGACAAGCAATATATCAGCATGCCGGGGCTGTGGCGGAATTATTATGATATCATCGGCTTTCAACGGAATAAAAACCGGAAGGAAATTTGGCTCCAACCCATTATCCTGGAGGAAATGAACCATAAGCTGACGGAGGCTGCGGTGATGATGCCTGAGGGATACGGCACCATAAGCTGCTTCCTAAGCGGGGATGCCCGCCAGAACCGGGAAATACTCTTCCGCACGGACTTCCCTCTGGAGATTGGAACCCTTCATCTGACGGATTGTTATGGAGCGGAGGTTACAGTCACGGTGAACGGCCAACCCTGCCCCTGTTTGCGCACCGGAACGGGTTATGCCCGGGAATTGACCGTGACCTGGGAAGGAATTGTTGACAGCAGCGGCATCCGAATCGTAGTCTGTGGCGATCCCGGTCCGGCCTCCCCGCCGCTGCCGGCCAAACCGGCTACCGGAGCGGATGGGGCGAAGCCTTCTGCCTTGCGGGATGCTTACGGTTATATGGAAGCGGAGAGCGCCGATGAAACGGCGGGTGTGACTCTGGTGACTCCTGTTGGATGCACCTGGTACGTAACGGACTGCCATAATTTCGACTATATCAAGCTAAACAATGTGGAGTTCGGGGAGGTCGGCTCCGCAGCCTTTATTGCCAAGGTGGCCAGTACGGCGGAAGGGTCCAGAATGGAGATTGTGCTGGACAGTGTAGGCGGCCGGGTGGTGGGAGAATGTTCGGTGCCCCATACCGGGGGCCATGAACAATGGAAAACCGTCACCTGTCCTATTGCCCGTACCACAGGCAGGCACCACGTGGTTCTGAAATTCTACGGCAATTCCGAGGATAATCTGCTGAACCTGGATAAATTCAAATTTTTGCAGGATGACGGAAGATTGGACCGGACGGGCTGGACCGCCAGAACCTCCCGGAACGGCCTGAATGCGTACACCCTGTTGGACGGGAACACCTCCACGGCCTGGGGCATTACCTTCCGTTCGGAGGGGGCCCATATTCTGATCGATATGCAGGACCGGCAATGCTTCAACGGCATTACGCTTCAGCATCAATTGGAGGAGGGACCCGGTGTTTTCGAGGTTTATGTATCGGATGACGGTACGGACTTCGGTGCGGCTGTGGCATCGGGCCGGGGAGAGGCGGACAGCGCTGGAACCAGGGCGGTTTTCCCGGAGCAGACGGCGCGTTATGTGAAGGTGGTATTCACAGGCACCGAGGAACCCCGGAAATTGACTGTGTGCGAGATGAATGTATGGCATTATAACAAAACAAACCAATCCTAAAGGGAAAAGGTGGGGCCGGATGAAAAGAGGGGGATCTGCGGTTTGTGTGGTTCTGATTGTGGCGGTGATGCTGGCGGGCTGCGGCCCGTGGGCAAAAAACGGCGGAGGCTCCGAAAAGAAGGACATGTTCTATCTATCCATCGGCGCTCCGCTGATCGGAGAACTGCCTCCGAAGAACAATGAAGTGGAGCAAGCCATTGAAGCCTATACCCATACCGATCTGCAAATCCAGTGGATTCCCTTGTCCGCCTACGATGATAAGCTCCGCCTGATGATCGCTTCCGGCGAAATGCCCAAGCTGATCAAAATCAGCTATTCTCCTACGTACATTGCCACCATGAAGGCGGGGCAGTTCTGGGAGTTGGGCCCGCTCTTGAAGGAATACCCCTCCTTGTCTGCGGTGGACCGGCAGTATTATGACAACATCGCGGTGGACGGCAAAATATATGGCATCCCCATTGCCCGGGAGCTGGGCCGTGCGGTGATTCAATACCGCAAGGACTGGCTGGACAAGCTGGGCCTGCAGCTGCCGGTTACCCTGGAGGATTGGTACAAGGTAGTGCGGGCCATGACCATGGAGGACCCCGACGGCAATGGCAAGCAGGACACCTACGGCATGGCTCTGGAGAAAAAGTACAATCAGGATGTCAGCTCCCTGCTGACCCGGATCTCCGTATCCCAGGGCGGCCCCAACAAGTGGCTGGAGCAAAACGGGCGGTTTACCCCGGAATTTATGACGGAGCCTTTTTTGGAGACCATGAAGCTGTTCCGGCGGTTGTATCAGGAGAAGCTGATCAATTCGGATTTTGCTGTGGTGGATACCAACGAAACGGCGAAAATTTATGATTCCGGCCGCGCCGGCATCCAGATTAACGGCGGCAACGCCCAGACCTGGATGGATAAGCTGGGCAAGACCGTTCCGCAGGCGGAGGTGGATGTGGCTCCCCTCCGGGGTCCCGGGGGCATTCGTTTGCCGGGGGAAGCGGGGAATTCCGGATTTTTTGCTCTGCCGAAGGATTCCGTTAAAACGGTGGAGGAGGCCAAAAGGATCCTGGAGTTTCTGGACAAGCTGCTGGAGCCTCCTATGCAAACGGTCATTTCCAAAGGAGTGGAGAACCGCCATTGGAAGGACACGGGGGAGTTTACGGAGGTGCTGGACCGCACCCTGGACTTGAAGGAAGTAAAACCCTACCGGGATATGCTCCTTCGTCAGGTGGAGGAGCCGGAATCCGTGAAACCCAGCTCCCAGCCGGAGCTCTACCGGAAAAGCCAGCAGATCAACAGAGAGAACCGGGATTATATTGTGGAGAATCCGGCACTGACTCTGGAATCGGATACCTTTGCCGAGCTGGGCAAGGAGCTGGATACTCTGATCACGGATGCCGAAACCAAATTTATTATGGGTCTGATCGATGAAGCGGGTTGGGAGGCTGAGCTGGCCAAATGGAGGCATGCCGGCGGCGACCGGGTGATTCGTGAATATGAGGAGTCCTACAGCAGGCAGAACAGGAAATAAGATGTCATCTATACAGCTTGTTGGCTTTGCGGCTCCGTCCTGCATGTTGCAGCGGCGGGGCCTTTTTGCTGCTTCCGGCTCTTTTTATGCGTGGGGGCTGGCTCTCTATGGTTTTATCTTGTGTATGCCTAAGGTTATGACCTGCATATTGCTGCGGAATCTGCCACCGTCGGCAACATGGTTTTGTCAGCCCTATAGCCTGTCATGGCGTCTTCCTTCAAGATGGGGATCAGAACATAAAGAGATCACATAGGAGGTTGCGAAGATGAAACAGGAAATGGCTGCTCCGGCGGGGGCTCCCGGCCTGCAGGCCAAAAAGGGCAAGCTGGGCATCCTGCTGCGGGACATCGTCAGGGACAAATGGCTGTATCTGATGCTGCTCCCCGGCATTATCTACTTTATTGTATTCAAATATGTGCCCATGTACGGGGTAACCATGGCCTTCCAGGATTACAAGCCCTATACCGGATTTTTGGGCAGTCCGTGGGTCGGTCTTAAACACTTCGAACGGTTTTTCTCGGAGCCGCAGTTCGGCATGCTGTTCCGCAACACCGTTATTCTGGCGGTGTATAACCTTGTTTTCTTTTTTCCCATGCCTATTATCCTGTCCCTGATGCTGAATGAGGTGCGGCAGGCCAAATTTAAAAACTTCATCCAAACCCTGGTGTATATTCCCCATTTCGTGTCCTGGGTGGTGGTGGTCGGGATTTTCTATATCCTGCTGACTACGGAGAACGGGGTGTTGAACGAGCTTCTTTACCAGATTACCGGGAAGAAAATTGCCTTCCTGCTGGAAGCGGAATGGTTCCGGACCATGATTATCACTCAATCCATCTGGAAAGAGGTGGGCTGGGGCACGGTTATCTTCCTGGCCGCACTGGCCGGCGTGGATCTCCAGCTGTATGAGGCAGCCCGGATCGACGGGGCAGGGCGCTGGCGCCAGCTATGGCATATTACGCTTCCCGCAATCCGCAGCACCATCGTCATCCTGTTTATTCTGCGTCTGGGGAACTTCCTGGATTCCGGCTTCGAGCATATCTTCCTCATGCTGACCCCCACCAACCGGGAGGTCGGGGAGGTCTTCGACACCTATGTGTACACCAAGGGCATGACTCAGGCCCAATACAGCTACAGCGCAGCGGTAGGGCTGTTCAAATCCGCCGTAGGCCTGGTGCTGGTCCTCGGGTCCAACTGGCTGGCCAAGAAATTCGGTGAGGAGGGGATTTACTAATGCATCATGATAAGACACTGGGCAACCGGATTTTCGATATTGTCAACGCGCTGCTCCTGATTCTGATCGCGGCCGTCTGTGTTTTGCCTTTTGTTTATGTATTGGCCGTGTCGTTTACCAGCCCGGCGGAGGTGGCCAAGGGCGGGTTGATTCTCTGGCCTAAGGAATGGTCCCTGGCGTCCTACCGTTATATTTTCTCCACGGACACTCTGTTCCGGAGCATGCTGGTCTCCATCTATATAACGGTGGTGGGCACCATCATCAACCTGTTCTTTACCTCTCTGATGGCGTATCCCCTTGCCAAAACCCGCTTGCGGGGCCGCCAGCTGATTCTTCTGGGTGTGCTGTTCACCATGCTGTTCGGCGGCGGTATGATCCCCACCTATTTTGTAGTAAAGGGACTGCATCTGACCAACTCCCTGTGGTCCTTGATGATTCCCGGGGCCATCAGCGCATTCAACCTGATCGTATTGAAGAACTTCTTCCAGCAGATTCCCGACGGGCTGGAGGATTCCGGGCGGATCGACGGCTGTACGGATGTGGGTGTGCTCTTCCGCATTGTGCTGCCGCTGTCCCTGCCGGCCATGGCAACCTTCGGGCTATTTTATGCCGTGGGCCACTGGAACCAGTTCTTTAACGCCATTCTCTACATTAACGACAGCCACCTGTATCCCATTCAGGTGCTGCTCCGCCAGATTGTCATCCTGTCCCAAAGCAGCATCGGCGACACCTCCATCGATACCACGGAGATCCAGCCGCTTACCATCCGCATGGCGGTAATCGTGTTTGCAACGGTGCCGATTTTGCTGGTGTATCCGTTCCTGCAAAAGCATTTTGCCAAAGGAGTTATGCTGGGCTCGGTCAAAGGCTGAGGTTGCCCGGCGGCAGAAGATGTCCGCTATGAATATCCGGCTGGCCTGCTTCAAGCGGCGGAACCGGCTGGGTTTCCCATAGAATCAACATTACCAAATACCGGAGGGGTAGAAAAAATGATGAAAAAAACGGCATGTCTTGTGGGCGGCGTTATGCTGGCCACCACTGTATTAACAGCCTGCGGTTCCGACGAAGGGCAAGGCGCAGGCACTGCAAGCCCGGCGGGCAGCGCCAGCCCTGCCGCCAGCCAAGCGGCCAAGGAAGACCTGAAGCCGCTTGACCTTACCATTGCCGTCCACCAGCCCGGCGAAATTCCGGCAAAGGGAAATCCCATGGAGCTGGGTATTGCCAAATATACCAACACCAATCTGAGCTTCCAATGGATCCCCACCTCCGGCTATGACGAGAAAATTAATGTTATGATCGCCTCCGGCGAGCTTCCCAAGCTGGTGAAGGTCAGCTACGTGCCTACCATTGTCAGTGCCATGCAATCCGGCGTGTTCTGGGAAGTGGGGCCGTACCTGAAGGATTATAAGAACCTGGCCGCCCAATCCGAAATCTATTACGACAACATTAGAGTGGACGGCAAGCTGTACGGCATTCCGGTTTACCGCGGCATTGGCCGTGCCGTGCTCCATTACCGCAAGGACTGGTTTGACGCTATGGGGCTGAAGGTGCCGAAAACTCTGGATGAGTGGTATAATGTTTTGAAAACGGTAGCAGACACCGACCCGGACAAAAACGGCAAGAAGGATACCTACGGTCTGATGCTGGATAAGAACTACAACCAAGGGGTTGCCTCCACCCTGACCCGTCTGAGTGTGGCCCAAGGCGGCCCGAATAAGTGGAAGGTAGATGCCCAGGGCAATTTCACACCGGAATTTATGACGGAGGAATTTACCAACACCCTGAAGCTGTTTAAACGCCTGTACGACGAAAAGCTGATCAATCAGGATTTTGCCGTTACCGATGCATTGACCATCGACAAAACCTATGAATCCGGCCGTGTGGCCCTGCGGATCTCCGGCGGCAACGCCCAGTCCATGCTGACCAACCTGGTCAAGGTGGTCCCGACAGCAGCTATGGATGCGGTTCCCATGGAGGGAGCAGGCGGCATTCGGGTGCCTGGCGAAAGCGGCAACGCCGGTATTCTGGCCATCCCGAAATCCTCCGTTAAAACCGAAGCTGAGATGAAGCGGATCCTGACCTTCCTGGACCAGCTGCTGGAAAAGGAAATGGTTAACCTGCTGAATAAGGGTATCGAAGGAAAACATTATAAGGTGGAAGGTGAATTTACCGTCCAATTGGATAAGGATGCCGACGCCAAGGAAGTGAAGCCTTACCGGGATACCCTGCTTCAGCGCGGAGAGGCTTACAACATGGATAAGCCGATGAAGCAAACGGACCTGTTCCTGAAGAATAATAAGATTGTCTCCGACAATGACAAGTATGCCGTACCGAACCCGGCTCTGACCCTGGCCTCCGCCACCTATACGGAGCGGGGCAGCGAGCTGGAGCTGCAGATCACCGACGCCGAAACCAAGTTCATCATGGGCAAAATTGATGAAGCCGGCTGGAAGGCGGAAGTGGACAAGTGGAAGAAGAACGGCGGGGAAAAGATGATGGAGGAATATAAGGCCTCTTACCTGAAGAGCAAGAAATAAAGCATAGCGGCATAAACGAAGGAAGCAGCATAACCAGTAACGACAGGAACCGCCATTCCGGCTTTTAGCAGCCGGGGAGGGTGGTTCCTGGCTCTGTTTTCCGGCATAGTGCTCCGGCACAGGACAAGAGAGAGAAAGGAAGGAGACGGACATGAAAAAGCTGCCCCGCCACCAGGAGAAAAGCCTCCGGCATACCTCTATTGCAGGCTTCCGCATTGCCATGGATTTTTACTCGGTTCACCGCCGGGAAGTGGAGGGGGGCTGGACGTACCCGCTTCACGACCATCCCTTGTTTGAATTGAATATGGCGCTGGAAGGGGAGCAGCATTTTCTGGTGGATGGCAGGGAAATTACGGTGGGCGCCGGAGAAATCCTGCTATTGAAGCCCGGGGAATCCCACAGCTGCAGCACCAAACCCGGGCAGGGGATGACCTACCTCTGCATCCACTTTGGTGTGGATGAGCCGGAGCTGAAGCTGCAGCTGGGACGGGTAGGCCATTCCCTGCATGGACCGGGAAGCCCTTTGTGGGAGGTGCTTTACCCGCTGTTGGCCAATTTGGGGGCACCTGGGATGATGGAGCAGGAGATCGGCGGGAACAAGATGAAAAGCCTGTCCTTGTGCCTGGAACTGATTTCCGCCTTGAGCCGGCTGCTGGCCGATCCGCCGGAGGGGTTCCTGCGGGAGACAGGGCGGTGGGACAGACTGGCTATGGACATCGCCGATCGAATCGGCAGCCTTGCCTCCGAGCAGCCGCGTCTCGACGGGGAGGAGCTGATGAAGCAGGGCATCGCCGGCATCGCCCGGGAGCTGGGGTACAGCCCGGCTTATTGCGCCAGGCTGTTCAAAAGCGTATACGGCGTTTCCCCCCGGCAGTACCTCTCCACCGTTAAGCTGCGGGAGGCCCAGCTGCTGCTTCTGAACCGGGAGCTGACCATGGAGCAGCTTGCGGAGCGGCTGGGCTTCCGGGATGCCGCCCACTTCAGCAAGCAGTTCAAACGCTGGACGAAGCTGTCGCCGTCGGAATACCGCCACATGCACTAATGGACCCCCAAAAGTGAAGTGGATGCTCCGCAGCTTAGTCCGATTACTTTTGGGGGGGCCCCCGGATAACACCTCCCAAAAGTGAAGCGGATGCTCCGGAGCGTATTCCGATTACTTTTGGGGGAGCCCCCGGATAACAGCCCCCAGGCACTGGTGAGCGCCACCCTCTCGAGTTCTGGCGGTGTGATTTCTAGGTGAACATCATCCGGAGGGAATGTAAGCGGCAAACATTGTCTGCTATTTGCTCCCAATTCTGCATTTAGCCTAAATAACGACAAAATAAGTACGCTATTTGCTTCAATTCGCCCGGAAATCGGGGGGATAGAAGGAATAGCAGACATTTCATGTCGTTATTTTGTTGAATGAAGAGGAATTTCTAAAATAGCAGACATTTGCGATCCGCTATCATTCCGCTTCTCCCTCCTAATTACAGTCGCCCCCGATAGACAGCTGAACTCACACTCCCCTTACTTCGGATTTGTACAAATCCCGGTTGGTTCTGTCCATGGGCACCAGCGGCGGAATGGGGTAGGATGAGGGCATCAGATGTTTGGAAGGAGACTGTCCGATGCCGCAAAACCAGTTTTTCAACGCCCATCACTCCCCAATAGGGGCTTATGCCAGCTTTACCCTGGGTTATCCGGGAGCTGCGGGAGGCTTCGACCTGGAGCAGGCCAAGCCGCCCCGGGAGCATGTCTATGTCATTTTGGAATGCCCCGAGGGTGAAGGCTATGAAGGCCTTCCTTTCTTCGGCGACAACTTTGACGAAAGCAAATGGTTTACGCTGGCGGAGAACGCGTCAAACACGGAGGAGGAGAGCAAAACGCTGCTCCGCCCGTTCCGGCAGGACGAAATCCGCCGGGAGCTCCGGCTGGGGACGGATACCTGGCAGGCGGGGGATCTGACCCTCCGCATCCTGTCCCAGGTCCGCCCGGTGCCCAATCCTGAAACCGCCGAAGAAGCGGAGCTCCGGGAAGCCTTGGTGCCGGCGGTATTAGCCGAGATTACCGTGGACAACCGCCAAGGCAGCCGCCCGCGTAAGGCTATATTGGGCTATCAGGGGACGGACCCCTACTCCAATATGCGGCGTTTCGAGACCGGGTCCGGGATGAAGGGGATCGGACAGGGACGCCATACGGCTATCGCCACGCTGGACGGTAATGTCCATTCCACCCAGCACAACACCATTGAGAAGATCATCCTGCAAAGCGCAGCCGGGAATCCCGCCCAAAACGGCCTGGGCCGCGTCGCCGCTTTTATAATGGAAACCCCGGCAGGGGAAGTCCGGACCTTCCGGTTTGCCCTCTGCTTTTACAGGGGCGGTTATGTTACCGCCGGAGAAGACATGAGCTATTGGTATACCCGCTATTTCGCCGATATCGAGCAGGTGGCCCACTATGCGCTGGACCATTACCAAGCCATCAGCAAAAGCTGCACCGATGCGGATGTCCTGCTTAACGACGGCAAACTGTCGGACGACCAGCGGTTTATGCTGATCCATTCCATCCGCAGCTATTACGGCAATACCCAGCTGCTGGATTGGGCGGGACGCCCCTTCTGGGTGGTGAACGAAGGCCAATACCGGATGATGAATACCTTTGACCTGACCGTGGACCAGCTGTTTTTTGAGATGCGGATGAATCCCTGGACGGTAAAAAATGAGCTGGACGTATTCGCCGAACGGTTCAGCTATACCGATAAGGTCCGTTTCCCCGGGGAGGAGCGGCTTTATCCCGGCGGCATCAGCTTCACCCATGATATGGGGGTGGCCAACGCTTTTTCGGTGCCAGGCTATTCCACCTACGAACAGCCGGACCTGACCGGATGCTTCTCGTATATGACCCATGAGCAGCTGGTCAACTGGGTGCTGTGCGCCGCCGTCTATGCCCACCAGTCAGGGGATAACGCCTGGCTGGAAGGGAAGCTGCCCTTGCTGGAGCAATGCCTGGCCAGCATGGCCAACCGGGATCATCCCGATCCGGAGCAGCGCAACGGCATCATGGGCCTGGACAGCTCCCGCTGCGGAAGCGGCGCGGAAATTACCACCTACGACAGTCTGGATGTATCCCTGGGACAAGCGCGGAACAATATCTATTTGGCGGGCAAATGTTGGGCGGCTTATGTGGTATTGGAGCAGATTTTCCGCTCTAACGGCTTGGCCGAAGCGGCTGCCCTGGCAGAGCTTCAGGCAGGACGCTGTGCGGGCACGCTGACTGCCCAAATGACGGAGGGCGGATATATCCCGGCGGTCATTCATGAAGACAATGACTCACGGATTATCCCCGCCATAGAGGGGCTGGTCTTTCCCTATGCGGCGGGCTGCACCTTGGCCCTGGATCGCGAAGGGACGTATAAGGCATATCTGGATGCGCTGGACCGCCACCTGCGGACGGTATTGGTGGAGAGGGTATGCCTCTTCGAAGACGGCGGCTGGAAGCTTTCATCCACCAGCAATAACTCCTGGCTCAGCAAAATTTACCTGTGCCAATTTATTGCGCGGCATATCCTGGGTTTGCCTCGGGATGAGGCAGGCCGGAGGGCGGACGCTGCACATGCGGCCTGGCTGACCGATCCCCGGAACGGCATCTGGAGCTGGAGCGACCAGATACTGTCCGGGTTCGCCAAAGGCAGCAAGTATTATCCCCGGGGCGTAACCTCGATTCTTTGGCTGGAGGAATAACACAGCCTGCCCGGCCGGTGTTGGAGTTGGGTTAGCAGGATAGCGGAACATGATGTCCGCTATTCCACCGCTAACTCACCATAAGGATGGAATAACGGAAGCATTTTTCCGCTATTCCATCCTTTTTCCTCATATAAGGGTAGCTTCCGGAACAGCCCCCCTTATTCCACAGCAAGCTTCACACAACCCCGGCGCAGGACCCAACGCTCAGTGTGGAATTATTGTTGCAAAACCTTAAAAACCTAGTATAATACTAGGTATAAAGCTTGAAATCGGAAAAGAGCGGAGTTGTTGGTCATGATATCTGCACAGGCAATTGCCGAAACATGGGTGAACGATCAGCTGGATTTGTACAATTTGGCAGTCAGTCTGGGGGATATGGCATGGCAGAGGGAGGTTCTTGCGAAGCTTATGGACGGGGAACGGCTGGTCCGGCAGGAAACAGAGCTCCGGACTCGTGGGGAGCTGTGGCGCCGGTTCGATGAGATCAACGGTAGAATGCTAGCCTTGTACCGGGAAATCCGCTCCATCGGCCACTACGGCACGGAGCAGGCGCTGCGTGAAGAGGCGCTGGAGCTGAAGCGGCAGCGTACGCGGATTGGCATCCGGCTCCGGCAGCTAGGGTGTGTTTGAAAACTCGCTTGAGGGCACCTTTTCACGCCTTTTCGTCCCTGACTTCGTTACTTCCCCTTGACGTACCCCCGGTACGCCTGCGTGTAACTGCCTTGCCATGAACGAAAATTCGCTAAAATTTGCTCCCCTCGGAGTTTTCAAACACACCCTGGGATAAATCCGCCCCAAATAAAAAAACGCCGGTCTGCAGCTGTCTGCTTAACCGAAACGTTCCAATGGGTCCCCGGGAATGCGGCTGTCCGCTAACCGGGAAAATATGAATGGCCGTGCAGCGGTCTGCTGGGCCTTATCAACCTGTCGGGTACCGCGGCTGTCCGCTTGCCCGACAATAGTCGTACTGTTTGCCGGAATGGTCAGATTCCCGCAAACCTGAAGCCAATTACATGGAAACCTTCTTCATGTCGCGCATCATGTCCATCATCATGGTGGTCATTTCGTCGCATTCCTGCATTTTGGCCATCATCATATCCATGTCCATTCCGCAGTCCTTCATGTCCATACCCTTCATTTCTTCCATCATCATCTTCATGGAACGCATCTTGCACATCATGTCGTCCATACACATACACATCATCATGTTCATCATCTTCTCCATGCCGTCGCCTCCCTTCAAATGGAAATGGGCTTACATCTATAAAACTACTATAGCTCTTGATAGAGTTCAAGAGCTTTTTGGCATGCTTACTAAAAAAATCATTCCTCCTTGGTATGCCGGGGCGAACGTCCGGTGAGCTTGCGGTAGGATTTATAGAAATTGGAGTAGCTGTTGAACCCGGACATAAAGCAGGCCTGGGTAGGGGTGTGGCCCTCCAGCATCAGCGCATCCGCCATATGAATCCGCTTGTACGAGATATATTGGTTAATGGAATAACCGGTGGCTTCCTTGAAAATATGGCACAGATGATACTTGGTCAGGAAAAACCGCTCTGCCAGGGCGTCCAGGGTTAGCGCTTCATTCAGATTCCCGTTGATGTACTCCAGCAGCTCGCTTACCTTGGTCATGGCCGGCTTATGCAGCTGGGCATCCAGCAGCTCCTTTTCCTTGATGCTGTTGATGGCGGCCAGGAGCTCCACAATGACACATTTTGCCATAAACTCCTCTTCAGGGCCGGGACGGGCAAGCAAGCGCCGCAGCTTATGATAATAGTCCAGCAGACCGTTATTCACCACCAGCTCGCCCTGGATCAGATTGCCGTGCCCCAGCTTCCGGTATTTAATAGAACGCAGGAAGTCCACCCCGTGGGACAAAAAGGGAGGCAGAAAATCCTTCTTCAGCGTCAGCACAATGCGCTCATACGGGTGATCCGGCGAAATGGACAAGACGTGAAGCTCATTGGAGTTCATAATCAGAAGAGAATTGGGGGACAATTCATACCGGTTGCCCTCAATAATATAGGTTCCGTTCCCCTCCAGGAACAGGAAAATTTCATAGCCCACTTCATAATGCAGCTTAAAATGCTCCGGATTGGGCGATTCGTCACGGGTATGATGGAACGAAAAGGAGCCGTCTGCGGCCCCGTACCGGATTCTGCCGTGTTCTGTTTTCACATGTTTCACCCCTCCCCATATTACCGCAAGATTTGCATAGTATCAAACAAGGATTGTATAGATCGCGGAACCCATAAATGGTACAGTGAAAGGGAAAATTGAAACCGTTTTAATCCCAAGGAGGAAGCGTCAGCTTATGGATAAAGTCAGAATTGGTGTAATCGGCCTGGGCAACATGGGCTCATCCCATACCAAGCATATTCATTTGGAGAAGCGGGTGCCCAATCTTGTTCTCGGCGCCGTATGCGACATCAGTGAGGAAAGAAGGGAATGGGCGCGGAACACGCTGCCGGAGGTCCCTGTATTCGAGGACGCCCTGTCCATGTACAAAAGCGGCCTGATCGACGCGGTGCTTATCGCGGTGCCCCATTACGACCATCCGGTTCTCGCTATCCAAGGTTTCGAGCATGGGCTGCATGTGCTGGTGGAGAAGCCGGCGGGTGTGCATACCAAGCAGGTTCTGGAAATGAACGAAGCTGCCCAAAAGTCCGACAAGCTGTTCTGCATCATGTACAACCAGCGCACCAACCCCGTGTACCAGAAGGTCCGGGACCTGGTGAAAAGCGGGGAACTGGGTGGCATCAAACGCGCCGTCTGGATCATCACCGACTGGTACCGTCCCCAATGCTACCACGATTCCGGCACCTGGCGCTCCACTTGGGAGGGGGAAGGCGGCGGCACCCTGATTAACCAGAACCCGCATAACCTGGACCTGTTCCAGTGGATTCTCGGCATGCCCAAACGGGTGCGTTCCTTCTGCGGCTTCGGCAAGTTTTACAATATTGAGGTGGAGGACGATGTCACCGCCTACATGGAATTCGAAAACGGCGCCAGCGGCGTATATATTACCTCTACCGCGGAGTCTCCGGGCACCAACCGCCTGGAAATCTCCGGCGACATGGGCAAGATTGTCGTAGAGAAGAATGTGATTACCTTCCACCGCAATCGTGTGTCGGAACGGGAATTTAACAAGACTAACACCGCTCCCTTCGGCCGCCCCGAGGCCTGGAAGTGCGAGGTTCCTGCGGATACCAACGGCGGGGAGCAGCATGTGGGCATCATGAAGAACTTCACCAACGCCATCCTGAAGGGTGAGAAGCTGCTGGCCCCCGGGGAAGAAGGAGTTCTCGGCCTGCTCATCTCCAACGGCATCCATTATTCGGCCTGGACTGACAGCTGGGCGGATCTGGAGAATTTTGACCATGACGGGTTCTATAACCTGCTTCAGGACAAAATCAAAACCTCCACATACGTCAAGCCCGATGTTGTTCAGAACGTGGCCGATGTAGCCGGAACCCACTAATAAAGGAGACGATCCCCATGACCAAAATTTTGGGCGCCCAAATGTACACCCTGCGCGATTACACCAATACCGCAGAGGAATTGGATGCGACGCTGAAGAAAGTCCGCGAGATCGGCTACACCACCATCCAGGCCTCGGGCATCAAGGTTGCCTTGCCGGCGGAGGAGCTGAAGGCCATCGCTGATTCCCACGGCCTGAAGATTGTGATTACCCATACGCCTTATTCCAAATTCGTGGATGAGCTGGACACCCTGATTAAGGATCACCATACCTTGGGCTGCGGCATCGCCGGATTGGGCGGCCTGCCCACCGAATTCCGCAGCGCGGAGGGGTATCCCGCCTTCGCGCGGAAATTCTCCGCCATTGCCGATGAATTGGGTAAAAACGGCTTGAAGTTCAGCTACCATAACCATCATTTTGAATTCCAAAAGTTTAACGGCAAATTTGGTATGGATGTTCTTGTGGAGGAAACCAATCCGGAAACCTTCATGTTCACCCTGGATACCTATTGGCTGCAATACGGCGGCGTAGATCCGGTGCAATGGATCCGCAAGCTGGCCGGACGGGTGGATGCCATCCACTTTAAGGATCTGGCGATTATCGACGACAAGCAGATTATGTCCGAGGTGATGGAGGGCAACCTGAGCTGGCCGGAAATCTTCAAGGCCTCTGAGGAAGCCAAGGTCAAGTGGTACCTCATCGAACGGGATGCCGGTCCTACCGAAGCCTTCGACAGCCTGACCATCAGCTACAACAACCTGAAGAAGGAAGGTTTCGCATAACATGGATGCGAAGAATGCCGTCATTCTTGGCTGCGGAGCCATCGGACCGGTGCATGCCGCAGCTATAGCGGAGGCGCCGGATGCCAGGCTCTACGGCGTCTGCGATATCGTGCCGGAGCGGAGTGCCGCTTTGGCAGGGCAATATGGCTGCAAGAGCTTTACAAGTGCGGATGAGGTATTGGCAGACCCCGAAGTGGACACCGTCCATATCTGCCTTCCCCATTATCTCCATGCGCCCATGGCCATCCGGGCCGCGGAGGCGGGCAAACACATCGTCCTGGAAAAGCCGGTGGCCCTGAATGCAGCGGAAGCTGTAGGCATCGTCCGTGCGGTGGAGAAGGCAGGTGTCACCTGCTGTGTCATCCTCCAGAACCGCTTCAACCCTTCCGTGGAGAAGGCCAAGGAGTGGATTGATAAAGGAGAGCTTGGCCGGATGCTGGGTCTGCGCTGCATTCTCACCTGGCACCGGACACCGGAATATTACCGCTCCGAGGAATGGCGCGGCAAGTGGGCCACCGAAGGCGGCGGGCTCCTGATCAACCAGGCAGTGCATATGCTGGATATGCTCTATCATCTGGGCGGCCAGGTGGAATCGGTCAAAGGAACCACCGATACCCGGGTGCTTCAGGATGTGATTGAGGTGGAGGATACGGCTGAGGCCACTCTGTATTACAAGGATGGGAAGAAGGGCTTCTTCTATGCCACCAACGGTTATTCCGGCAACAGCCCGTTTTTTGTGGAGATGCATATGGAGAAGGGGCTTCTGCGCTACACGGATAACCGCCTGCTCTTGATCCGGGATGGCACCGAGGAGGTGCTGGCCAGCGATACGGCGGCCGAGCTGGGCAAATCCTACTGGGGCAAAGGCCATGCCAAGCTGGTGGCATTGTACTACAGGAGCAGACAAACAGGCGTTAAGGAGTATACGGAATTAAGCGATGCGGCAGCCTCCATGGGACTTCTGGACGCCATTTACGCCTCCTCCAGAAGCCGCTTCAGAGAGTTCGTCCATACCTATTAAACGCGGGACAAACCGGCATGCGAATGCCGGTTTTTTGCTGTCCGTAGACCGCTGTTTGAACTATTTCCAGTAAAAAGCACTGTCATCGGTTGTCGATTTAGGACGACATATGAAATAAAAAATATGTTATACTGATTAAAATAACCTATTCAGGGAAAGTGTGGCCCCCGATGAATAACCACCATTCATGCAAGAATCTGCAAAACAATCCCTCAGCCCAAACCTGTATGGAGCATTACGGCTGCATCTACGACAATAACCATCTGGTTACGCTTCTGGTCGACCCCGATAACGGGAATATAGTGGACGCCAACAAAGCCGCTTTGGACTTCTACGGGTACCGACTGGCGGAGCTGCGGGCGTTGAGCATTGAGGATTTGAAGGCTAAGGACCAGGACGGTATAGCCCGGATGGCGGGTATCCCGCTGGACAAAACCTTCGTGGACAGAGTGAAGGAAGGGACGGAGCTTAACCAGATCCTGATGGACCGTCACAAAAGAGCCGACGGCGCCACCATGTACGTGGAGATACATACCGGCATGATCACCATGCTTGGAGTCAACTGCATCTATTCCGTTGTCCATGACGTCACCGAACGGGTCCGGGCGGACCTTCTTCTGAAGGAAAGCGAGGAGCGGTACCGGAATCTGGTGGAGCTGTGTCCCGATGCGATTATTGTCTTCCGGGAGGACATGGTGCTGTTCGCCAATAAACAATCGGAGGTGCTGTTTGGCCTGGACCGGGAGCAGATGGTAGGCTGCAGCCTGCAGAGCTTCTTTCATCGGGGGTTTCTCAAAAGCAAGGAAAATAAAGTTCTGAACTATCTGGACCAGTCCACAGAGAATATGCGGGTGGAGATCAAGGCGGTGCTGAACGACGGGCGGGCTGCCGATCTGGACATTGTCTGCGCTCCCGTAAGCTTCGCCGGAGTCAGCGCTACCCAGCTGCTGCTGCGGGATGTGACCGACAGCAAGAAGGAAATTAAGCGTGCGGTGCAGCTCCAGGAGCGCCGGCTGGCTGCGGATTTCCCCCTGCCGGAACGGGCGGGCTTCCAGAAGCTCTATGTCCCTGCCGGAACCCTAAGCGGCGATTTTTATTTTTTTCACCGGATCAGTTCGGACAAGGTCATTGGCATCATCGGCGATGTAACCGGCAAGGGGTTAACGGCGGCGTTGAATATCTCCGCCATGCGCCTGCTATTCTTCGACAGCGTGCAGGAGCATGCCCATCCCCAGGAGGTCCTGCGGGATTTGAATCTCAAAATTGTCCGGCATCTGGACGAGGACTATATAGCGGTCTGCTGCTTCCTGCTTGACTTTGAAGAAGGGCTGCTGACTGCAGCGGCGGCGGGCATCAACGAATTTGACCACTGCAGGGCGGACGGGCAATGGACCAGGCTGCAGGTGAAGGGTGCCCCCGTCGGAATGTTTGAGAACAGCAGATTTGATTCTGTACAGATTCCCTTTTCCTCCGGTGACCGGTTTTGTTTTTACACGGACGGTTTGGAGCTGCTTGAAGGCGGGGAGACTGCGTATTGGGAATATGAAGCGCTGAAGCGCTCGACACAGGACTCCATCCTGCAGGATGACTGCACATGGCTGGAGTTGACAATCAGGTGAAGGCAGGGAGATACGGATGGCAGTTTGTGTAAAAGAAGTGGTTTTATTCGGTTTGGATCACCATCAGGGCCTGATCGACGGGATTATCCGTGACCTGGGTCCCGAAGTGGAGCAGGTGGCCTTTGATGTGAAGCTGATTCTGGCCGAAGCCGTGACCAACGCTTATTTTCACGGAAACAGCGAGGATTGCACCAAACCCATCTATATCCGCTATTCCTTGGACGGCTCCCATCTGAATCTGCAGGTGGAGGACACGGGGGGGAAGTCGGGTTACCGGGACATTCCGCTGGATATTGACGAAAGCCGGCTATTGGATGAAGGAGGCAGAGGTTTGTATCTGATCCGCAGTTTCTCCGATCATGTGGAGATGGTGGACAATACGATTAACATTGTGAAAATCCTGGAATGCCAATAGACCCAATTTGAATGTCCCGTGGAGATGGAGGAGAACGAAATGAAGTTGAGTTTACGTGTCAAAATAAGTACGCTCTTGTTCCTGCTGATCTGTATCCCGCTGGTCTTGTCCGGTATCCTGTCCTATAACCTGTCGTCTGATGCCCTCCAGTCCACGATAGAGGAGCAACTGGCGGCCACTACCGCTTCCACCTCCAAGGAGGTGGAGGGCAGGCTGACGCAGGTCCACCAAAGCCTCCAGATTGCCGCGCGCAATACGGCGCTGTCCCAATTGCCTCTGAAGCCCGCGGATGCCGCGCTGAAGACAGAGGCGTATCAATATCTGGTCAACGTGCACAAGGACAACGGCGGACTCACCGAGCTGCTGGCTGTTGCGGATGCACAAGGCAAGGCCATTGTAACCAGTTCCTCGGCAGCGCCGGATTTGAATGTGTCTGACCGTGATTATTTCAAGCAGGCTCTGGGCGGCACTGCAGTCACCAGCGAGGTGCTGATTTCCAAGGACAGCAACCAGCCTGTCGTTGTCATCGCCCTGCCGTTGTCCAGCGGAGGGAAAACCTCCGGTGTGCTTCTGGCCACCGTTTCCTTCCCGGCCCTTACGGGAGCCGTAGCCGACGTCAAAATCGGTGAAAGCGGGTACGCCTACATGGTGGATAAAACCGGTCTTTTGGTGTCCCATCCCATCAAAGACAAGGTGCTGAAGGAGAATGCTGCTGACAATGGTTTTCCCGAGCTGAATAATCTGGTGAAGGATGTCCTGGCCGGCAAGAAAAAAGCCGGATTTTACACCTTTGAAGGCATTTATAAATATGTTGTATTCCAGCCAGCCGGCAATTGGATTGTCGCCACTACGGCCAATTACGACGACTACATGGCGCCTGCCTTCAGCATCCGCAACGATACCATCGTCATTACCCTGGTGTGTATCCTGGCCGCTCTGCTTCTCGGGTATCTCATGAGCGAAATGGGTGTCATCCGGCCAATCCGGAAGCTCCAGAAGGCTATGGCGCAGGCAGGGGACGGGGATCTGACGGCCCATACGTCCATCCGCTCCAAGGATGAGTTCCAAGAGCTGAGCGAATCCTTCAACCTGATGATCCACAAGCAGGATCTGATGATCCGCAAAATCCGCGACGGCTCCGAATTGCTGATGAATATGTCCCAGGAAATGGCCGCCTCTTCGGAGGAAATCAACGCCTCCATCGAGGAGATCAGCGCCAACATGCAGGAGATTGCAGCAGGGGCGGAGAACAATAACGATTCTGTTGTTAATGCGTCGCAGGTGCTGGTGCAGCTGTCCAGTCTGGTGCAGCTGGCCCTGAACAAAGCCTCTACTGCCAGCGAAAATGCGGACATCTCCGACAAAGCCGCCCAGGACGGCCGCGTACGCGTCCAGGAAACGGTGAAAGCCATGGAGACCATCAGCATTAGCACCGGCGAAACCGAAGCCATTCTGGCCTCCCTGAATACCCAATCCGCCACCGTGACGGAAATTGTGGCTGTAATTAACGCCATCGCCCAGCAGACCAATCTGCTTGCGCTTAATGCCGCGATCGAAGCCGCCCGTGCCGGGGAAAACGGCAGAGGCTTTGCAGTGGTGGCCGGAGAGGTCCGCAAGCTGTCCGAGGAATCCAACAAACGGGCCAATGAAATATCGGAGCTGGTGGAACGGATGGTGGATCAGATCGGCAAAGCCGTGGGTGCTATGAAGGGAGCCTCCTCCGCGGTTACCCAAGGCGTGGACATTGTCCAGGAAACGGACCGGGCCTTCATGCATATTATTGACACTGTTCAGGTGATCACCCATAATGTGAAGGAAATTGAAGAGATTACCCGGGACGAGGTGGCCACCTCCGACCAGATTATCGGCCTTATTGATTCCATGGGAAGCATATCCGAGCAAACCGCGTCCAATAGCGAAAGTGTGTCCAGCGCCATCGAAGAGCAGTCCTCCACGGTCAGCAACCTTGCTTCGTCCGCGCAAGAGATCAGTGCGATGGCCAATGAGCTGGAGGGTATGGTTGAGAATATCAAATTAAGAGGTGACTAACATGCAGCAGGAAAAGGTCATACGTATTCCTCCCACCTTCTCCATTGAGGAAGCGTCCCTGTTCAGAGAGAGTATGCGGGAATACGTGAGCAACGGGACAACACATTTTCTTCTGGATTTCAGCGATTGCCGGTTTATTGACAGTACGGGGTTAGGGGTAATTGTCAGTGCCTACAAGAAGTGCGTAGAGGCCGGCGGCAAGATCAGACTGCAGGCTTTGGCGCCGAATGTGCTGAAGGTGTTCCAACTGACCCGTCTGAACAACGTATTCGAAATTCTTCCTTAACGATAAACGGAGATACAGCCAGAACAATGAAGAGAATGGCTGAATTGGGGGACAGAAATCGCTTCCAACCACACCGGTAAGCGAAATCTGGCCCCTTTCCCTTTGAATCCGAACCTTTACAAGGAAGGCCGAAACGAGTAACATACGTTCTGTAACTGAGGAATCACAAATGGATGTTCCTGGTGTATCGCTGAAGTCCCGCGGCTGGCGGGATACGGGGGAACCAACTGTTCTTATGAGGGCTTAACGGCCTGACGGGAACAACGGGGTGAATCCTGTGCGGGCTTGTCCAGACGTACGGGTAGGGCGACTCTTGCCGTCCGAATCCGGCAGCTAACCTCGCAAGCGTTGATAAGGGGAAGGGGGCTCTTGGTGCGTCGGCACTACGGAGAACGGCTCTTCGTGGTGTTTTTTTGCTGTCTGAAAATGGAAGGAACTTTGGACAGCGGAAGAGGATATGATGCGGCGGTAGAACAAATTCTAACCAAGATGAATGGTTCACTTCCTGATTTCCCGTTTACAAACAGCTTATTGATACCTATTAAACAGCACAGGCGGGGAAAAACGATGTTATTGCGCTTAAAACGGTTTTTGATCGGCAGACCTATGAAATCCCATGAGCTGGGAGACGAAAAGCTCAGCAAGCTGAAGGCACTGGCTATCCTGTCCTCGGATGCCTTATCTTCGGTAGCGTACGGTACGGAGCAAATACTGATCGTGCTGATTACGCTGGGCTTTGCGGCCTTATGGTATTCCATCCCGATATCCATTGCGGTACTGGCTCTGCTTACGATACTGGTGCTGTCCTACCGGCAGACCATATTCTCTTATCCCACCGGCGGCGGCGCTTATATTGTGGCCAAGGATAACCTGGGCGTCCGGACCGGCCTGGTAGCAGGCGGATCGCTTCTGGTGGACTATATCCTGACGGTGGCGGTAAGCACCTCTGCGGCTACCGATGCGGTGACCTCGGCGTTCCCGAATCTGCATCCGTACCGGATTGAAATTGCGTTGGTGATGATATTATTCCTTACGATTATGAACCTGCGCGGCATTACGGAGTCCGCCCAGGTGTTAGCCTACCCCGTGTACCTGTTTGTTGCGGGTATTTTCCTGATGATTATTGTAGGCCTCTTCCGGGTGGCTACAGGGGATGTGCAGGCCACTCCTGCGGAGTTTGGTCTGGATGTTTCCGGCATCTCCCTGTTCCTGCTGCTGAAGGCCTTCAGCTCCGGCTGCTCGGCCCTTACCGGGGTAGAGGCAGTATCCAATGCCATCCCCAGCTTCAAGGCTCCTTCCGAGAAGAATGCGGCGTCCACACTGGCGCTGATGGGGATTATCCTCGGCTCCATGTTCCTGGGGATCAGCTTGCTGGCTTATTTCTACGGCATCTCTCCCATGAAGGATGTCACGGTGGTTTCACAGATTGCCGAAGCGGCATTCGGACGGGGACCGATCTACTTCTTCATTCAGGGCACCACTGCCCTGATCCTGTTCCTGGCAGCCAATACCGCTTATGCTGCGTTTCCGCTGCTGGCTTTTATGCTGGCCAAGGATAAGTTCATGCCTCACGCCTTTATGATCCGCGGCGACCGGCTGGGCTTCTCCAACGGCATTATCGTGCTGGGCCTCCTGGCAGGGGTTCTTGCCATTGTTTCCAACGGGTACACGGAGAACCTGATCCCCCTCTACGCTATCGGGGTGTTCATTCCCTTTACGCTTTCGCAGCTGGGAATGATGCGCAGATGGTACCGGTTAAAGCCTCAGGGCTGGCTAATCCGGTTCTTGGTTAACGGAGTCGGCATGGTGACCACACTGTCGATAACACTGATTTTCTTGTTCACCAAGTTCAGCCAGGTGTGGATGGTGTTTATCTTCCTGCCGGTGGTGTACGTTATGTTCCAGCAGATTCACCGCCACTACATGGCAGTTGCGGATGAGCTGCGGATTGATCTGGCTACCGACAAGCCGGAAGCCAAGGGCAACACAATTGTCATTCCGGTGGCGGGCATTACACGGGTGGTCATGAATACCATCAGCTATGCCAAGTCCATGACTGACAATGTGATAGCGGTATACATTGGCTTTGACGATGAGGATATCGAGAAGATGGAGAAGAAGTGGGAAGAATGGGATTGCGGCGTGCGTCTTATCGTGCTGCGTTCCCGCTATAGAAGCATCATAAAACCCCTGGTGAAATTCATCGAAACGGTGGAATGGAAAAACTCGGAGACGGGGCACATCACCATCTTGATCCCGCAGTTTATTCCTAAACACTGGTGGCAGAATATCCTGCATAATCAAACCAGCCTGCTGATTCGTTATTACCTGTTCAAATATAAGGATGTCACCATCTCCACCGTGCCGTACCACTTGAACAAGTAAAGAATCTAATGGCAAGGGAGACCATTTTGTGAGCTGCCTCGGGGCAACTTATGGAATGGTCTTTTTGTGTTGGTGCGATGAGCAGTAAACCCAGCTGCCCGGCGGAGAGAGGGGACATGTAAGCGGCAGAAAATGTCTGCTATTACGCTGAGGTGGTTATTTTTTTGGAAATAGCGACATCAAATGTCTGCTAATGGCCTGATGTTGTTCAAAAAGGGATCTGAAAACAAAAATAGCAGACATTTTATATCTGCTATTGAAGCCAAAATATGAAAAATCTCCGATTAGCAGACATTTGTGGTCCGCTATCACGGCTGTTGGCAGGCCAACCATATAAGCCTCCTGAGCAGCAGGACAACAAGAGTAACTCCTGCCCTACGCCAGCAGCATCCGCACGGTGGTGAACACCAGCCCCAGGAAAAAGCCGCAGACGGCGCCGTTTACCCGGATCCACTGCAAATCCTTGCCGGCCTTGTCCTCCACGAGAGCAATCAGAGTGTCATTGTCCATCTTCTCGATGTTCTCGCGAACCAGGCCGCCGATGCGGGAATGATTAGCTTCCAGGAACCGGACTGTCGTGTCCTGCAGAAAGCTGTTCACGTTGCCCAACAGGCGATCGTTGCGGCTGAGCTTCTCCGCGGTGTCTTCCACAAAGGGGAACACCCGCTTCTCCAGCAGCCCGCCGTTTTCCACCTGATCATGCAGCTTGGCCCGCAGCTCCTCCAGAAGAGCAAGCGGTTTGTCGCTTTCCACCCAGCTGCCGAGCAGCTCCTGAAGCTTGGCATTCCACTTGTCCCGGTTGTCCGGCGACTGCACATGGACATCCCATTCCTTCTTCAGGTAGGCCAGAATGGATTCCCTCGTAGGATGGCCCTCCAGGCTAATCTCCCGGAGCTTGGTGACCAGAGCAAGCTGAATAGCGCTGCCGATCTGGTCTTCGTCAAAATAATTCAACGCCGCATTCACGGCAAATTGCATCAGGCCGTTCATCTTGAGGCCGCCGATGGCGGTGATGGCCAGCTTCCCCATCATCCGCCGGGCGTCATCGGTAACCACCCAGTGGGTTCCTTTGTCCACGGCCAGGTCCAGCAGCTTCTCAGTTGCCTGCCGTACGGCAGGTTCGCCTCCGGCCACCGATAGGAGTCCGTCGGCCCAATCCCGGGACCGGACGAAGCGGGAAAGCTGGGGTAGTACAGCGCCCCACGCCTTGTCCAAAGGGCCTGACAGCAGGGAGAGCACCCAGGCTTTGGCGGTGTCCTTGAAGCGGGGGGAGGAAAGTCCCTTCCGGGCTGCGCCCATCAGGCGCTCCGCCACCTCCAGCTCCCGGAGCTTGTCCACCAGGCTTTCTTTATTGAGCAGATTATTCTGCACGATGGTGACCAGTGCCTGGGTCATCTTCTCCCGGTTCCGGGGCAGCAAGGCCGTGTGCGGAATGGGGATGCCCAGCGGATGTCGGAACAGGGCTGTTACTGCAAACCAGTCGGCCAGGCCGCCCACCAGCCCTGCCTCAAAAGCCCCTGCCAGAAGCCGGGCAGCGGCATATTCCTGAAACGGGAGCATAGCCACAAAGCCGGCTCCCATCACAAATAAGGATATGCCGGCAATCCTGCGTGTTTTGGATTCCATTATCGGTTGTCCACCTTTTCGGGGTACAGATCATGATTCATCAGCCGGTGGCGGGCCATTTCCTCGAAGGGAGTGCCGGGTTTGCCATAGTTGCAATAAGGATCGATGGAAATGCCGCCGCGCGGCGTAAATTTGCCCCATACCTCAATATACCTCGGCTGCATAAGGGCAATCAAATCGTTCATGATGATGTTCATGCAGTCCTCGTGAAAATCCCCGTGGTTGCGGAAGCTGAACAGATACAGTTTCAGCGACTTGCTCTCCACCATTTTGATATCGGGAATGTAGCTGATGTAGATGGTGGCGAAGTCCGGCTGACCGGTGATGGGGCACAAACTGGTGAATTCGGGACAGTTGAATTTCACGAAGTAATCCCGGTTGGGATGTTTATTATCGAAGCTCTCCAATACGGAGGGATCGTAGTCTTGGGGGTAACGGGTCCCCTGATTGCCGAGCAGCGTCAAATCCTGCATTTCATCCGATTGTCTTCCTGCCATTGTATGGTCCTCCTTGTGTAAAGCTATACCCCGCGTTTGTTGCCCCAAACCAGAGCGTGCAGCTGCGGAAGCACTCGCACGTCCTTCAATTCCTTGCGTTCCATGACGAGACCCAACAGGTTCTCATAGGCTGCCAAAAGCCGCAGAGCGGTATCTCCCGTTTCGCCGCCGACGGGTTCGGGATTGCCGGTTTGCAGGATCAGGGGAACCTCCGGGTACCGGGCATGCAGCCTGGCGGCATAGTCCAAGTCCTCCCGGTTAAAAATCACAATTTTCAGTGTGTAGGCCGGTCCCGTGCGGGGGGGGTTGGCATTTGATCCCGCGTTGACTGGCGGACGGCCCTCTTTAAGCCGGGACACCCAGTTGTCCAGCTGCGCCAGATCCGTGTTCATGCCGGAGCTGGGGGGTTTGGGCGAAAGGGTCACCTCATCCGTCAGCAGGACCCAATCCTGCCAGACGGAGCCTTGTGTTTCCACCGCGATGCGGATGTCCTTGGCCCGCAGAAGCTCCACCAGACTGCCCAACTGCGGCAGAAGCAGGGGATTGCCCCCGGACAGGGTTACATGGTCGAAGCCGCCCTCTGCCAGGGCTGTAAGCTCCGTCCAGACATTCTCCGCACTAAGCTTCTTAAGCTCCTCCCGGGCGCTGCCGTCCCAAGTGAAGGCCGAGTCGCACCAGGAGCAGCGGTAGTCGCAGCCAGCCGTCCGCACGAACATAGTGCGCCGACCGATGGACATCCCCTCACCTTGCACCGTCGGACCGAAAATCTCCAGAACCGGGATAGCTGCTTTGGCTGCGGCTCCGGTGTTGGTGGTCTCCATGTAAATGCTACTCATCCACCATCCACTCCCGTCTGGCCTCGGCATAGCTGGTGGGGGTCTCAAACAAGCGGACGAATTCCGTCCGTCCCTCCCGAATTTGTCCGCGGTAGGGCTCAGAGTGCAGCGCCTCCTCCATCTTATTGAACAGCCAAACCACCATATTTTCGGCAGTGGTGTTCATGGGAGGCAGGCTTTCGTTCAGGTAACGGTGGTCCAGCCAGCCTTCGATGGAGCTTTTCCAGATATCCTTAATATCCCCAAAATCCATCGCCAGCCCCGTCTCTCCGGGAATCGCGCTAATCCCGAACACAGCCCTGTAGGTATGGCCGTGCAGGTTCATGCACTTGCCCTCGTAAGCGTGAAGGTGATGGGCGGCATCAAAGGTGAACTCCTTCACCACCATGACCCGGCGCTGGTGATATTGCAGCTGGTCCCGGCGGATATCCTCGCCCAGGCGTTGGACACGCTCCGGAATGGCAAAGGCTCCCGGACCGCAGGTATGATTGTTGTGGGTCATTGTGTGCCTCCTTTTTCCTGCAGATACTTCTCCAGCCCCCCGCGGCGCAGCTTGCAGGCGGGACATTCCCCGCAGCCGTCCCCGGGGATGCCGTTGTAGCAGGTGAGTGTTTTTTCGCGGACAAATTGGAAGGCTCCCAGTTCATCTGCAAGACGCCAGGTTTCGGCCTTGTCCAGCCACATCAGGGGCGTATGGATCACGAAGGGGTAGTCCATGGACAGATTCAAGGTCACATTCAGTGACTTAATGAAGGAATCCCGGCAATCGGGATATCCGCTGAAGTCCGTTTCGCATACGCCGGTGACCAGATGCCGGGCGCCGGCCTGTTTGGCAGCGATGGCGGCGAAGCTGAGGAACAGCAGGTTTCGCCCATCCACGAAGGTGGTAGGCAGCTCGCCTTCCTTCTGGTCAATGTCGATATCCTGGCGGGTCAGCGCATTGGGAGCCAGCTGGTTCAGCAGAGACATATCCAGGATGGTCTGGCGGATGCCCAGCTCCTTGGCAATCTCTGTAGCGCACTGGATCTCCGCCTTATGGCGCTGGCCATAATCGAAGGTGACGGCCTCCACCTCGGCAAACATGGACTTGGCCCAGAACAGGCAGGTTGTGCTGTCCTGACCACCGCTGAAAACAACAAAGGCTTTTTCATTTTTAAGCATAAAAAAATCTCTCCTTCTCCAAATAATGTTGGAAAAACGAGAGGACCGGATATCCGCAAAAAACAAGCCTCAGGGTGCGCAGCAAAAAAGCCGGCCCGAAGGTGTCTGTAGTTTTTTTTAGAGGGAGTTCGCGAACCTCTCCTGCATCTTAAGCGCCATAGGCGTACTTAGCGGTGCAGATTTGCTATTCAATTGTAACCCGGCCGTTCAAGTATAGACGGGCCAGATATTTCATTATACCACAGTGGAGCGGTAATCAACAAAAAGAGCATCATATCCAAATAAGGGAAGCACAAAGATGGGAAGCAGCAGCCAAAATAAAAATAGACCATCTCCTCACAATGGATGATGGTCTACTCTATATAAGAATTACTGCTGATCATTCAAAAGTGGCATCCAGCTTCGTCTCGATCCGGTCCACCTTGGCACTTAACATCCGCACCTCAGATTTGACTCCCTGCACCTCGGATTTGACTCCCTGCACCTCAGCTTTAAGCTGCTGCATCTCAAGCAGGATCTGCTTCATCAGTTCTTCCACATTCATCACACTCCATGATCATAACAAGCCTCTGAAGCGACTATAGCATAGCTTTTTATGGCGGTGTATCATTTCCTTGCCCGGGATTTGCATTCGCTCCTTCGGTCAGGACAGCGGATACCGGTCCGCCCGGTAAATATCCCGCACCACTCGGTAAGCCAGCTTGGGCTTGCGGTATTCGTTCAGAAGCCCCTTATTATTGAAGCTTCTGGCCCGGTCCCGGAAGAAGCCGCGTTCACTGCGCAGGTCACCCCGGATGTCCGCGAACTGCCAGATGAAGGTGCCGCTTATTTTGGGGTCTGTCCGGAAAATACGCAGGGCAGTTGCCAGAATCTCCGCCTGGTAATCCTCGCTGAACAGCCGCGGCTCCCAGCCGGTATCCCCGTGAATGCCCGCTCCCCCGAATTCCGTCATCAGCACCGGTTTGTCGGCGCAGCCCAAGGAGGCGGCTTGTTTGTGGAAACCCTGCAGCATATCCTCGAACTGCTCCACCTTGCCGTTATACCAGCCGTGATAATAATTGATGCCGATAACATCAAAGAAACCCATCACAATATCATCCAGCGGATGCATCGTGGCATACGCCACCAGACGGCTTGTGTCCAGCTCCCGGACGAGACCGGACAAGGACCGGCTTAAATGATAGGCTTCCTGGCTGCGGGTGTCGATTTCGTTGTGGACGGACCAGAACAGGATGCACGGATGATGGAAATCCCGTTGGATCATTTCGGTGATCATGGTTTTGGCCCGTTCCTCCACCACCGGATTGCCGATCACCGGCACCGGCAGCAGCGCCCCCCAGATGGGAATTTCGCTCCAGTAAAGCAGCCCGTGTTCATCTAAGAGATCAATCCAGTAAGGAGATTGGGGATAGTGGCTGCCCCGGACGGAACTGCAGCCCAGGTCTTTCAGGATGCCGATTTCCTTCATCATCAGCTTGGGAGGGAAGGCGAAGCCCCATTCGGGATGCTCCTCATGGCGGTTGACTCCCTGGAAACTAACTTCCTTATCGTTCAAATAAATTTTGCCCTCCGCCGCCCGGATGAACCGGAAGCCGATGCGGTCTGCCAGATCATCCTCTGGTGTTGCGGCACGGATCAGATACAGCTCCGGCTTGCCCACGTCCCACAGTCGGGGGTTTTTCACCGTATGGGAGAAGCTCAGACTGACCGAGCCGTTGGCAGGCACCTCCACCGTTTGACTGCCGATGGTCTCCTCCTCCAGAGTCAAGGACACCGGCACCATCGCGGTCTTCCCCAAGGAACGCAGTGTTACCCTGCAGGAGGTTTCCAGCTGTCCACCTTCCCCTTGGGTATAGTCCATCTTTAACCCTTCAATAAATACATCAGGCAGTACCTGCACCTCCACTGGGCGGATAATGCCGCCGTAATGGAACCAGTCCACCACATGATACGGAATTGTATCCTCACCCAGCCGGTTATCGGTGCGGATTACCAGCTCATGTACACCGGGGACAGCATGGGGCACGATAAACGAGAAGGGCGTAAACCCTCCGAAGTGACTGGCCACCTGCTCCCCATCCCAAAATACCTCGGCAAATCCCTGCACAGCGTGGAAGGTTATCTGCAGATTTTGTTCCTCCAAAAGGTTCACTTGAGTGCGGTACCAGGCAGCGCCCCGGTAATCGTACAGTCCCAGCTCATTGTTCCAGCAGGCAGGCACATACATCTGTCCGTGGTCGGCGGGAAACTGCTTTTGCCAATCCTGGGAAAGCCCGATATCCTCCGGATCTGTGGCGAAATCCCACAGTCCGTCCAAATTTCTGCACTGCCGTACGGCATGATCCATAAATGCGCGGTTCATTGATTTTGCCTCCTTTGGTTTCTACAGAAAGCGTAACACCCGATACTTCATTTCTCCATGTAAAAAAGGGACAGAGATCATGTACAATTGGGATAGCGTTCAAAACATGCATTCGGACAGGAGAGGAGAGGACAGATGGCCATCCGTTTTTCCGAGCTGATGCTCAAAATCGAGCTGATTTATGACAAACCCCCGCTGCCGGGCTGGCAGGATACACGGCGGAGTGTCCATCTCCACAGCATCTATTGGGTGCACGAAGGAACAGGCAGGTTTACGCTGGACGGGCCGGAGATAGCTGTGGGTCCAGGCAGCCTCCTGTATCTGCGTCCGGGGCGTGAGCTGTGGATGACCTCGGATACGGCTAATCCGCTGCACATGACCATGATCCTGTTCCAGGCAGCGGCGGTCACCCACCGGAATGGCGTATGGGAGGCAAAGGAGCTGGCTGCACTGGAAACAGCGGAGGTCCAAAACCTGCGCGGTCCCGGCCAAGAGGATTGTGAGGCCCGGATCAAGGCCTTGCGGACAGCCTGGGCTCCGGGAGACGACGGCCGTGAAGCGGCGGCGAATAACCTGCTTATGAGACTGATCCGGTCCCTCTCCGGACACCGGGCAGGCCGTGGAGGGCAGGAGCGCACTATCCTTGGAGCAGGAAACGGTGCCACGGGCGGACCGCCGCCTTGGGAAGCGGCCAAACGTTATCTGGATACCCACTATTATGCGGATATCCGGCTCTCACAAGTGGCGGAGGATTGCGGCATCAGCCTGCGTCAGCTAAGGCGGCGTTTTCTGGAGGAGCTGGGTGCTGGCCCCAAGGAATATCTGGACAAGGTTCGTTATGAGCATGCCCTGCGGCTTCTGGAGCATACGGATGAGCCTCTGAAGCGGATTGCTGCGGCCTGCGGCTTTTATGACGAGTTCCATTTCAGCAAAAGCTTCAAGAAAATCCGGGGACTCTCCCCTTCCGTTTACCGTACCGGCCATCCGGGAGAAGAGCTGAGAGAGGAATAACACAGGGCAATATTTTCCGTTTCCTGCGCATAGGCTTATACGAGAATATGTACCGGCCGTCCCCTACAGGACGGAGTTGGCCGTTCCGACAGATCTTCCACGGATCAAACCGCAGGAGGCAAGCCTATGCAAAAACGCGGATTTTACGGCCGTCCCCCCAGGAGAAAACGGCGGAGACGTGTGGTTTTTCTCCTTCTTCTGATCACGATGGCGTTTGCGCTGCAGTCCTTTATTTTTGTGGAGAAAAACCTGAAGCCGCCGCTGATGAACCTGGCCAAGGTGCGGGTAAAGCAGATTGCCACCCAGGCCATCAACAGCGCCATTACCGACCGCCTGTCCCAGGGGGCCAACTACGACAAGCTGATCGAATGGCAGCGGGATAACAATGGCAATGTTTCCAGCTTCGTGCTGAATTATGCGGAGCATATGCGGATTACCGCCGATACGGTGTCCACCGTCCAGAACCAATTGCTGCAGCTGAAGTCCATGCCGGAGCATATCCCATTGGGGCAGGCAATGGGCAGCGCGCTGTTGGCCTCCTTCGGCCCGAAGGTGCCGGTGCGGCTGGTTCCCATGGGCAGCGCCCAGGTATCGCTGAACACCCGCTACGAAAACGCCGGCATCAACATGATTCTGGTGGAGGTGTACATCCGCATTATCGCCGAGGTATCCGTCATTATTCCTTTCGACTCCAAACCCGAGGTGGTGGAAACGGAAATTCCGGTGACTTACGTGCTGGTGGTGGGCGGAACACCCATGTATTATATGGACAACAAGGGCAATCCTGTGGGCGGATCGTCAGCTCTGCCGCCCAGCGTGTCCCTGCCCCAGCTGAAGGAGCAGTCGGGTTCCAGTTTGCCCATGAACAGCAAGGAGAAATAACAGCTTGCAGAGAAAAAACACCGTCTTTACCGGGGGAAGGTTTCCCTTGCGGCTAAGGCGGTGTTTTTGTCGCTTGCGGTGGAAGATCCGCTTTTATTTCAGTATTTCCTCGATCAGGTCAAGCTCCTCTTGGGTAAAATCAGAATTGGCCAGGGCAGCCACATTCTCCTCAATCTGGCTGACGCGGCTGGCGCCGATAAGAGCGGAGGTCAGTCTGCCGCCGCGGAGCGCCCAGACCAAGGCCATTTGGGCCAGGGATTGTCCCCGGGCTGCCGCCACCTGGATCAGCTTGTTCACCTTGGTGATGGTTTCCTCGGTAATGTCGCGCTCCTTCAGGAAGCCGTTGCGGGCCGCTCTGGAATCGGTCGGAATCCCGGCCACATATTTGTTGGTAAGCAATCCTTGTGCCAGGGGGCAGAAGGCGATGCTGCCTACGCCATTCTCCTCCAGGACATCCTGGAGACCGTTTTCAATCCAGCGGTTCAGCATGGAATATTTGGGCTGGTGGATCAACAGCGGCGTGCCCAGCTCCTTCAGCACCTTGGCGGCTACGGCGGTTTGCTCCGCAGTATAGTTGGAGATGCCCACATACAGCGCCTTGCCGGAACGGACCGCATGGTCCAGCGCCATCATGGTTTCTTCAATAGGAGTCTCGGGATCGGGACGGTGGGAATAGAAAATATCCACGTAGTCCAGGCCCATCCGCTTCAAGCTTTGGTCCAGACTGGACAGGAGATATTTGCGGGAGCCCCAGTCGCCGTAAGGGCCCTCCCACATGTGGTAGCCGGCTTTGGTGGAGATGATCAGTTCATCCCGGTAAGGGGCGAGGTCCGTCTTCAGCAGCTGTCCGAACATCAGCTCCGCCGAGCCGGGAGGCGGCCCGTAATTGTTGGCCAGGTCAAAATGGGTGATGCCCAGGTCAAAGGCCCTGCGGATCATCGCCCGTCCGTTCTCAAAGGTGTCCGTACCGCCGAAGTTATGCCACAGCCCCAGGGAAATGGCGGGCAGCTTCAGGCCGGAGCGTCCGCACCGGTTGTATTTCATCGAGCCGTACCGTTCTGTTGCCGCTTGATAGCGCATGCAAGTATCCTCCTAAAAGGTTTGAGTTGGGTTGCCACTGTTGTGGCCAATCCGAAAAACCGGCTTCGTAGGCATCTGTTGTTGATTCATACTCATGGATTGCAGAGTAATAGGGTACGAGGCTATTATAAACAAAAGGGAAGGACAGGAAAAGGACTGAAAAAAGGTTGCCTTGCTTACCTTTATGTAAGGAGGAAATAATAGTGGAACATTCTAACGAGGATACGTTGGCGCATGAGGCGGCGCTGCGTTTCTGCGGTTCGGCAGATTACCGTCTCGAGGTTTGCGGCGGAGGAACCAACAATACGACCAGACATCTGGCCTATGCAGGCCAGGCCTATATGCTTCGGTTATATAATACCCATGAGGAATGGGAAAAGGCAGCCTTCGAGCACCAGCTCCTGATAGCATTGGGGAGGCTTATGCCAGGGCTGCCGTTTGTGATTCCTCAGCCTGAGATGGGAGCGGCCGGAGCGGGGCTTATACGGTTGGAGAACGGTAAGCTGGCCGCCATGTTCCGGTATCTGGACGGGGCGGCGCCGGACTTTGGCCTGCCTGCACAAGCTGAGGCCTTCGGCAGGGCGGCAGGTCAATTATCCGGAGCGCTGGAGCAGGTGGAGCAGCAGGAGGCCGGGCTGGATCTGCCTGCATACCCGCCTTATTACGCCTTGGCAGAGGCTCACCCCTCCTGCCCGCTGGATGAGGTGCTCCAGTTTTGCTGGGAGCCTTCGGATGAGTTTGCAGGCTGTATGGAAGCGCTTGATGTGCTGGGACGACAATTGGAGAAGGTAATCCCCGTATTGGACAAGCTGGCCCTTTTGCCGCACCAGCTGATTCATGGGGATTTGAATGCCTCCAATGCGCTGGTGACCCCGTCAGGAGAGATCGCTGCGCTGCTGGATTTTGAGTTTGTTACCCGGGACCTGAAGGCCATGGAGCCTGCGGTTTGTCTGTGGGGACTGCTGCCGGAGGCCGGTGCGGATAATCAGGCAGAAGCACGGGCATGGGTTAGCCTGGAGGCTTTCTGGCGGGGCTTTGTCGAGATGCGCCCGCTTTCGGCGGCGGAATGCCGGGTGATTCCGGAGCTGATGCAGCTGCGCAGCCTGGATGTGTTCCTGCATTTTCTCGGCCGGTACCGGGATGGAGTGGACGACGCCTCCATGCTGCTGCGGCAAATTCCCGATACCGCTGCCCGGTTGGGACAGGTGGAGAAACACGGAGAGAGGCTGCTATTTTTGCTGGAGGGACAGTGAGTGGCGGAGTGAGCGGTAGAGGGGCAGGTACGGGGATAAAGGCATTCAACTGGTGGTTGAGTCCAGTCCATTATTCTCAACGGACAGGTTATTACACCGCCCGGGTCGTGCAGGCTATAATGGCTGTATCTTTTGGAAGGAGGAGTCCAAGTGGGTGAAACGGGACATCTTCAGAATTTGGCGCAGAATATTTGCAATCTCCGCAAGCAGTCGGGGTTGACTCAGGAGGCTTTGGCCGAACAGTTAGGGTTGACCTTTCAGGCGGTGAGCAAGTGGGAGAATTTCCAGTCCAGTCCGGATATCCAGCTGCTGCCCCGTTTGGCGGAGATTTTTCAGGTATCGGTGGACCGCTTGTTTGGTCTGGAGAAGCCGGAACCGGCGGAGAAAGAGCGGTCGCTTCAGGCGGTGGAGTCTGCAACTGCTGCAATAGAGATAAGCCTGCAGGAGCTGCCTTGGCAGGACGACGGTAACCTCCGGGTGGTGCTGTATAAAGGGAGGACGCTGCTTCAGTCCGATGATGCGGAGGCGCCTAAGATGGTGTTCCGTTATGAAGGGGCGGCGCTGAATGTGGAAAGCCGGGTATCCGTAGAGTGCGGCAATGTGGAGGGCAATGTTCATGCGGGCCAGGATATCCGGTGCGGCGAAGTGGGCGGAGGTGCTAACGCCGGGCGGGATGTATTGTGCTTCGACGTACAGGGGGATGCCGGAGCAGGGCGCGATGTGCAGTGCTCGGATGTGGACGGCAGTGTGACCGCCGGCCAGGATGTTAGGTGCGGCAACGTAAGCGGTGATGCGGGGGCCGGGCGCAATATAACCTGCGCCGAAGTGGGCGGCAGCGTCAGCGCCATGGGCCATGTAGAATGCGCCAATGTGGGCGGCAACATCACAACTCTGGGGCCTGTCTCATACACCGGGCCGGGCGGTGAGATGCCGGACCGGAACAGGAAAACCGTAGAAGCTGCCAGAACCGGAGGAACTGGGGAAGAGGCCGAAGGAGCAGTTGAAGTGAGCGAAGGAGCAGGTGAAGTGAGCGAAGAGCAGGTGAAGTGAGCGGAAAAGTTGCGGGGGTAGTGTTGGAATAGCCGGTGAGGTGGCCGAGGGAAGCGAATGGGTTTCTCTGTCGGACAAGCAGCACCCACAGCAGATTTTCCAAGGTTTCCAGCGAGAAGACGAATAGTGTTTAAACGGCCTCAACCGTCAGGGGAATGTCTTCCTGACGGTTTTTTTTGTTGCGGGGAGCGTTTGCCCATGCCGGCTAATCCATCCCGCCGCCTCCTCCCATCCCACCTATGCCCATCCCGCCAAACCTATGCCGTCTCATTCCCCATCTCGCCTAACCTATGCCGCCGGACAAGGCGCGGTGGGTCCCTAACGGACCATGGATCCGCTATTGGAGGCAAAACCGGCGTTTTTCCTTTTGAACGGACTGCAGATCCCTTATTTGTACGAAAAGTGGGGGTTGGGAAGCCCCAAACGGAGAATAGCGTCCCCTCTGGACCTATGTCAAGAAAGTGGACAGTCATGCCGACGTTTTTCCGTTAAATTGCCTAGCAAATTGTACGGGCGACATGTACCCCAATGCACTATGCATTCGTTTGCGGTTGTAGTAAAACTCAATATACTGGTAAATGGCCGTATACGCTTGTTCTTTGGTTTGAAAACGAGGCATGCAGTAAATTAACTCTTTCTTCAAAATACTGTGCCAGGACTCGATGCAGGCGTTGTCGTAGCAGTTTCCCTTACGGCTCATGCTGGATTTCATTTTGTATGCTTCCAACTGCTTCCCATACTCGTGAGAAGTGTATTGAGTCCCTCGGTCGGAGTGATGCAACAATCCTTTTGGGGGACGTTTTTTAGTATAGGCATCCTTCAACGCCTCTACGATCAAGCTGGTTTCCATATGGGGATACAAACGCCATCCGACGATTTCGCGCGTGCATAAATCCATGATGCTGGCCAGATACAGGCTGCTTCCGCGGCAGGGAATGTACGTAATATCGGCTACCCATACCTGGTTGGGACGAAGGACTTTGAATTGTTGGTTCAACACATTTGGAGCAACGGCATGGTCAGGATTCGAACGGGTCGTCTGCACCCGGAATGGCTTAGAAACGACAGAACGCAGCTCCATTTGCCGCATGTACACCCCCACCGTACGCTCGGCAATGGTAAACTCTTCATCGCGCAGCAGCCGGGTAATCTTGGGACTGCCGTACCGTTTATGGTGATCGCTAAAATGAAACTGAATCCGCTCCATCACGGCAGCCTTACGGATTTGACGAGGAGTTGGAGGCTTTTCCGCCCGCCAGTTGTAATAACCGCTCCGGGATACCTGTAGGGTTTCGCACATCTTCTTCACGCGGAACTCGGAGCGGTGGGTCTCAATAAACTGAAACCTCAGTTCCTTGGTTTGCTGAAGATGTGCACTGCTTTTTTTACGATGGCCAGCTCCTCTTGAACGTCCGCCAACTGTTCCTCTTTCTCCTGCAGTTGACGGTTCATTTCTTTCAATTGGGCTTCCAGCTCCCGTACCCGATCTATGCTCGCCGCTGGTTCATATGTCAGGTCCCGATAGAGGCTAATCCATTGATGGAGCGTACTTTTGGGAATCTGCAGTTCTTCGGTCAGCTGACCGAAGGTTTTCTTCTGTTCCTGGATAAATCGGACGGTTTGTCTTTTAAAATCTTCGCTATACCGTTGCCGCTGCTCTCCCATGTGAACACCCTCCCGTTTATTTTCATTATGGGTCTGTCCGTTAATAGGTGTCCACTTTTTATTCTAGCTCCACAGAAGCCGTTATTTGTGAGAAATCAAGAGAATCTCCGGCCTTCACAAGTGAATAAGGGCTCTTCGGTCCGTAAGATCCCCGAAATGGACATAATGGGGGAAATAACGGCCTCACGGTCCGTTACCTCGAGCACGGAAAACGGAACACGGAGCTGGGGCAGCGGCATGAAGTATGGCCAGTCCAAGGATTCGCCCGGGATGAGGCGGTACGCTGTATGGTCGGTCCAAGGATTCGACCGGTTGGGCGGTATGCTGTAGGGTCGGTCCAAGAACAGGCCGGAGTTGGTGTCCTCAGCAAAAAAATCCGCCTGGCGCACGTCTTAAGGAGACGCGGCTGGGCAGATTTTTGCAGATAAAGCATATTATTCTGGCTTCAACGACTTCCTCTTACTCCCACTCGATCGTAGCCGGGGGTTTGGAGGTGATGTCGTAGACGACACGGTTGACGTTTTCGACTTCGTTGACGATGCGCACGGAGATTTTCTCCAGCACGTCCCATGGGATGCGGGCCCAGTCGGCGGTCATGCCGTCGATGGAGGTGACGGCGCGGATGCCGACGGTGTAGGAGTAGGTGCGTTCGTCGCCCATAACCCCTACGGATTTCATGTTGGGCAGGGCGGTGAAGTATTGCCAGATTTCCCGGTCCAGTCCTGCCGCGGCGATCTCTTCACGCAGGATGGCATCGGATTCGCGGACGATGTGCAGCTTGTCCTCGGTAACCTCGCCCAGCACCCGGATAGCCAGACCCGGACCCGGGAACGGCTGGCGCCATACGATCGCCTTAGGCAGACCGCAGGCTTCACCGACCTTGCGCACTTCATCCTTGAAGAGCTCCTTCAGAGGCTCCACCAGCTTGAATTTCATATCCTCCGGCAAACCGCCCACATTGTGGTGGGACTTGATGGTTTGGGCGGTAGCCGTACCGCTTTCGATAATATCCGTATACAGGGTTCCTTGCGCCAAATAAGCGAAGTCGTCGAACTGGGCGGATTCCTCTTCGAACACGCGGATAAACTCGTTGCCGATGATCTTCCGCTTCTTCTCCGGATCGTCCACACCCTCCAGATTGCCCAGGAACCGGTCCCTAGCGTCAATCTTCACAACCTTCATATCGAACTTGCCGACGAAGGTTTCCATCACGCTTTCGGCCTCACCCTTTCGCAGCAGTCCATGGTCGATGAACATACAAGTCAGCTGATCGCCGATGGCCTTGTGGAGCAGAATCGCCACAACGGAGGAATCCACACCGCCGGAGAGAGCGCACAGCACCTTGTCGCTGCCCACCTGGTCGCGGATGCTTTTGACCGTATCTTCAATGAAGGTTTCCATGCTCCAGTTGCCATGGCAGCCGCAAATATTATATAGGAAGTTATGAATCAGCTCGTTGCCGTAAACGGAATGCACCACCTCGGGATGGAACTGCACGGCGTACATATCCCGCTTCGCATGACTCATACCGGCGACAGGGGCGTGGGCGGTGAAGGCATCAATTACGAAGCCCTCCGGCACCTGGGAGACCATGTCCCCGTGGCTCATCCATACCGTCTGCTTTTTCTCCAGGCCATGGGCCAGCTTGTTGCCTTCGGCGAATTCCACGTCAGCCTTGCCGTATTCCCGCTTGGCCGCCCGTTCCACCTTACCGTTCAATTGGAATGCCATCAGCTGCATGCCGTAGCAGATGCCCAGCACCGGAATGCCCAGATCGTAAATAGCCGGGTCCACATGAGGCGCTCCCTCCGCATACACGCTGGAAGGCCCTCCGGAGAATACAATGCCCTTAGGCGCAAGCGCCTTGAGCCTGTCCAGTGAAACATTGTACGGCAACAGCTCACTGTACACTCCCAAATCCCGGATACGTCTTGCAATCAGCTGGTTGTATTGGCCGCCAAAGTCCAGCACGACAACGATTTCATTCGGCTTCATTATTTACCTGCGCTTTCCAGGACGCCCGTCCAACACGGCTGCGCCCACATATTTGATGCATAATATTCTAAACGTTCTATAGCAGGCTTGTAAAGGGGGGGAGCGGCCAGGGAGGCCAGAGTTGTCCCCATATGTGGCCGATTCAGGACAAATTCCAAGCTTTTCCTGACAACACACCCCAATTTGCGCATGCTCTCACCTCACCTGGCCTTTGCCCGGAAGGACCATCTCCTGAGCCACCTCTCCATCGGCACCTCGTCCCCTTCCCCATGCCGTCCGCGTTCCAGCCACACCTGAAAAAGGTACAATAGAACGGAAACAAAGGTCTCCAGCATAAACAAGCCCGTGCGGCTCATCCCGGTCAGCTGGTAAAAACCCGCCTTTTCAAAAATATGCCGGCTGATCACGTAAGCCTGTACGGCGTCGATGGACAAATTCAAGCCGAAGTACAACCACAGATTGGGGTAGGTCCAATAAAAGGAGATGAGCGCCGCCACCGGCAGAAAGCCGTAAACAAAGGCGGAGATTTGTGTGAAATAAAAGATATTGCCCGTCACCGTCCACCAATCCAGTTTAACAGCCATCTGGAAGGTTACCGTAGAGCACAGGCAGGCCAATAGAGCAACAGCGGTAAACCGCCTTTTGCGCTCCGGCTCCAGAAACATCAGCAGCAGCCACGGCGGTAAAAATAAAAGCCATGCAAGCCAAGTAGACATTTCTTACACCCCGATTCTTTTGAATGCGAAAATTAGGAAAGTTCCGGCTTTACCTGGCGCGCTGCCGGAAGCTCCAACGGCGGAGCCATTCCTCCAGAGGAGCCTCGGTGTCATAGGACATGCCGTGCTCATACCATTTCTGATAGAAGAAAATCAACGCGGCCACCAGCGTCTGCAGCAGGTACAGCCCGGTATGGCTCATTGTCCTCATTTCGAACAGCCCTACCCGCTCCAATATATAAGGGACGATCAGGTAACACTGAACCGCATCCAAGGCAAGATTTCCGCCGAAATACAGCCATGGGTTGGGGTAAGTCAGATAGAACATGATCAGCGCCGCCACCGGCAATAAGCCGAAAACAAGCGAGTTCATATTCGTGAAGTAAAAGGCGCGCTCCCTCTGCTCCCACCAGCCCAGCTGCGCGGATATTTCGTAGCAAAGTGCACACAGCGCAATAACCAAAAAGGTGGCGGACAAAAACCGCCGCTTGCGCTCCGGCTTGAGGAAAACCAGCAAAAGCCATGGCGGCAGAAACAATAACCACCCCATCAGCATTATCATGAGACCCACCCCTTCATAAGGACTATCTTCTTCATTCAAGATTTTCTCCAAAAACTAGAAACGCTATCCTCCGTCAAGGACGAAAGGATAGCGTAAATCGAAAAAAAGTGCAGCTTAGTGGGATACAGGCGGCTCCATTCCGGCAGGTCCCCCAGCGGGAAGCTTACCTGAAGAAGCAAGGGACGGTCCGAAAAAGGTGCGCCACAAACGCTCCAGCTTCCTGCCGCTGATCCAGGCGGGGCCCTCCGGGGAAAAATGGATTTTTTCCGACAGCTCCGTCAGCTCGTAAAGCGCATCCGCCTTACCCGGCCAACGCCGGCCCGTCTCGGCTGCATATTCCCGGAGCGTCTGCCCGGGCACGGGCGGGCCATACAGCCGGAACACACGCTGCCACAGCCGTTCCACCAGCCGCTGTCCCGCCTCGCCCCCCTTCCGTCCGCGGGAGCGGAAGTGCAGGCTGAGCATAAGCCAGAGCAGATGCCGCCTGCGGAGCACCCAGTACAGGAGCGGTGCGGCAGCAGCAGCCAGAAGCAATGCCGTGAAGCGGTGCTTCCTTAGAGCCTCCGCTGTATGAGCGGACCAATGGGAAAGCTGCTCTCCCGCAGCCTGCTTAAACTCGCGGTAGCTGTTATCCCATTGTTCCAACAGCCGGCGAACCGGTCCGGCGGAGGATGCTGCCTCTCTCTCCGTATGAAGAGCAAGCGCTTGCTCCGGTGATGCGGATGTATCCGCTGGCTGAAAGCCGGCGAAGCCCGGTGTGGGGTCCATCGCCACCCAGCCGAGGCCCGGAAGATACAGCTCCACCCAGGAATGGGCGTTGCGGGTGCTGACGGCTATGGTCTGCACAGCGCCGGTTTCATCCGGGGTGGCCTCACCGGGAGCGAAGCCCTTGACCCACCGGGCCGGGATCCCCGAGGCGCGCAGCATCACGGCGAGGGAGGTAGAGAAATAGTCGCAATATCCTCCCGCCGAGCCGAACAGGAAAGCATCCACAAAGTCCTGTCCGTTGGCCGGAACGGCTACATCGGTCAAACTGTAGCGGTAATGCTCCCGAAGATAGGCTTGCAGCAGAGCCGCTTTGGCGTAGGCAGTTGTCCCGTGTGCGGAAACGGCCAGAGCCAGCTCCCTCACCCGCTCGGGCAGCTTGTCCGGAAGCTGGAGATACGCTGCCGCTATCCCCGGGGAAATCTCTCCCGCCGCATTCATCAGGGCCGCTTCGGGATACCCGTTCAGCCTGGCCTTAAAACGGGCATAGCCCAGCTGTTTGCCGGAGGATGCACGGAAATCATACCTGCCCGATGGAGCATCCAAGGCTAAGCTGCCTGCCGGAGCCTGGCTGCCGTCGGCAGCATACAAGGCTTCCACCTGCTCAATCCTGCCCCCGGCAAACAGCAGATTCATGTCCTGCCGCCCGCTGTACAGCAGCTCCTGGGTGACGGTCTGTGCAAAAAGATCTGCCGTTTGTCCGTCTGCCGCATCTGCTGGACCTGCCGACCGGCTGCTCCAGCCGGAGCCGTCATAATAATCCTTGCTCTCCCCGCGCCAGTAGGTGCTGACGGGTGAACGTGCGGTAAAAACCGGTTCATCCCGTACCGTCAGCGGTCCGCCCAGCCGGTAATCGCCGCTGCTGTAGCCGGTGACGCCGCCACCGCCTGCAAAAACCGCCCGGGCAGAAGGGCTGTCCTCCCCGTCGGAGGACCACAGGGACACAAGTGTCTGCGCCCATTTGCTGAAATCCCCCATCTCCAGCGGACGCAGGGGCCCCTTCTGCCCGCCGCTCCCGGCCCATGCGGCCAGGAACAAGGCCAATGTCAGCATAAGCGCCAGTCCGTATGCCCAAGGCGGGACAAAGGCTCTGCCCCTCCGGTCATAAGCAATCCGCACCGGGCTGGCCGGAGACGGAACGGCTTGGGTTTCCCCCGCAGCCGGAGAAATATGAGGCGTATTGGCCGCCGGGGCCAACGGTGAATCTGTGTTTATTGGAGCAGCCGGGGCTGTGCCGGCAAGACGGTTGGCCGGTGGAGTCCGGGTCAGCTCCGGCTTGCCTGCCGCACCGATCCGGTCCAGGTTCAGCATCGCCAATAAAGCCAGACCCGCCACACCGGAGGCGATCAGCTCGCCGGTGGTATCCACGCCGGGCCATAGCTGCAGCCCTGCCAGATAGGTCCAGGTGACGGCCAACAGCCATAAGGCCCTGCGGCTATGCAGGAGCAGCGCCTGAACCACCCCTGCCAGCACCATCCAGCCTGCCAGGAAAATCAGGGTCCGGTGCTCACCGCTGATGGCTCCGGCATTTCCCGCCAGGAATGCCTCCGTATCCTGGGCCAGCACAGCGCCATATTGCCGGAACCAGCTCATAGGGAAAGCTTCCTCCCCTGCGCTTCCGCGGAAAATCCAGCCCACCGCCAGCCATGCGGCCAAACCCTTCAAGGGTACACTTTTCCATACGGACATATTCGCCATATCCAGCAGCACACAAATGCCCATAGCCGCAAGCAGCGGCCCCAGCTTGTCCGGCGTTTTCCAGCCGGACAGCATGGCAATGGGTTTGATCCATGCCCAAAGGAGCACCAGGAACAACAAGCCTGCCGCCCAGCGGGTACCCGGCAGGGCGGGATACATACCTCCGTGCCCAAGCGGCGCCGGAGGCGATGCGTTAGATGAAGCTGCGGCCGTGGAGGAGCCGGATAGTCCCGCCGCAGCATTGCCGGCGCGGCCTTCCTCGTTGGGGGCACCGGCTGCTGCCAAGGCCCTTCTGCGCAGCCGCAGGGGCTCAGGCGCCTTCCGATTCGGCATGGAGCCTCACCGTCCTCTCCAAGCGGGCTTCGCGGATTTGGTGCACCCGGCAGCCTGCCGCCTCAAGCCGCCGTTTTTGCTCCAGCTCCCGCTCTCCCGCCAGCCTTGCTCCCAGCAGATGATACACGAATACCTGGCGGCCTCCCTGGCACAGCTGGCCCAATGCCCGCTCCACCGCAAAATCGATTACCGGCGTTACCGCCACCGCCGCATCGGTGCTGCTCCCCGGACGGCTCCCGCCGTTCATGAGCAATTCGGCGAAGCTCTGCCCGCCGGCTGTCTCCAGAACGGCAAGCAGACGCAGTGCCGGCAGGCCGTTATCCGGCAGATGGGGAGGCAGCCGGATTTCCGGCTTGCCGTTAGCAGCCAACCCCGCCATGGCCCGGATGTCCCCGGCCGCCTGGAGGATGCCCGCCGCCCAGCGGATGGCCTGCTCGAACAGCTCGGACCGCCCCTGATAAGAAGAGGCGCTGGCGTCCACATACACCTGAAACCGCCACTCCAGGGCGGGTTCTTCCATCCGGGTCATCAGCCCGTCCCGGCGTGCGGTGGATTTCCAGTGGATCCGGTGCAGGGGATCCCCATTCTCGTACGGGCGGACCCCATGCCCGGGCATGGACGGACGGAAGGGAGAAGCCCCTTCCGTTTCATCACCACCTGAACCCTTCGGCAGGCCAACGGGCAGTACGGCCCTGCCCTCCGGCAGCACCGTAAAGCCGCCGGAGCCGGGAAGCAGCCGTCTTTTTTGGACAAGTCCCCAGCAATCCCCGGCTGCAAGCTCCGTTCCCGTGTACCGGTAGCTTCCCCGCTCCAGCCCCGAAATCCGGTAACGGACCGTGAAGGTCCGCTTCCAGCCCGGAAACACCCGTTTCCGCACCGTATACAAGTGCCCGTCGGCCTCCCGCACGAAATGGTCGGCTACGGACATCCACAGCACAGGCAAAAAAGAGGTATGGCGGATCTTGAGCTCCACCGTCAGCTCATCCTTGGGGTACAGCATATGGTTCTCCCCGCTGCGGGAAACCTCCGCCTTCATCAGCGTAAACAAAAAGACGGACAGGGACACCGCTCCCGCCCCCGTCAAGAGCCAGGCCAAAAACCAGGCCGCCTGTCCGCCCCGCAGCACAGCCAGCGCACCGGCGCCTGCGGCCAATAATAGGAAGAATGCCAGCCGGTATAGGCTGCGGATGATCATGCCGCCCACACCCCCCTTACGAGCCCGGCGCATAGCGCAGGCCCGGCACCGGCACCTCTGCGGCCGCCTGGCGGAGAATCAGCTCAGAGACGCGCCCGGCCATACGGGCCTCCTGGGTCAGGAGAATCCGGTGGGCCAGCACCGGCTCCAGCATATCCTTGATATCGTCGGGCACCACGTAGCTGCGGCCCTTGCGGTAGGCGGTGCCTTGGGACGCCAGCATCAGCGCCAGCACCGCCCGGGGGCTGGCTCCCAGCATGGCGTCCTTATGCTTGCGGGTGGCGGAGGCCAGCTCCACCATGTATTCCTTCAATGATTCGTCCACATGGACATGCCGGACCTGCCGTTGGAGCAGCTGAAGCTCTTCTTTTAACAGCACCGGCTTCAAGGTGTCCAATGGCGAGACCTCCTGCATCCGGCCCATCATCTCCACCTCATGCCCGCGGTCGGGATACCCCAGCCGGATACGCATGAAGAAACGGTCCAGCTGCGCCTCCGGCAGCTGGTAGGTGCCCGCATGGTCCAGCGGGTTCTGGGTGGCCAGGATCAGGAAGGGGCGGGGGAGGGGATAGGTTTCCCCGTCCACCGTAACATGCCGCTCCTCCATAGCCTCCAGAAGGGCGGCTTGGGTTTTGGGAGAGGTACGGTTCAGCTCATCGGCCAGCACTATGTTGGTAAACAGGGGGCCGGGGCGGAACTGGAAGGACGACAGGCCTCGGTTGTAGACGGACACTCCCGTTACGTCCGAGGGCAAAAGATCAGGGGTAAACTGGATGCGCTTGAAGCCGGCATCCACGGTTTTGGCCAGGGCTTTGACCAGTATGGTTTTACCCACACCCGGCACATCCTCCAGAAGCACATGGCCTCCGCATAAAAGGGACGTCAAAACCAGCTCCACGGGACGGCGTTTGCCGACCATCACCTTTTCGATATTGGCAATGATACGCTCCAATTGCAGCAGCGGTTCCTCAAAGGACATGTTATGGGACAGACTAGACATGTTAAAACCTCCAAATCCGGATTCTTGTATCTCTAGCTTTTCCGGATTTCTAGCGTTTTAGACATGCGAGTGAGAGATTTGAGGCACCGTCTCCTACACCAGCGGCCAGCTGTCAAAAGGATGGAGTATGGCGGTGGGCCTGCCGCTTTTGGAGGCTAATTGCACATTGCGGTCCGAGGGATCAAGGGAATAGCTTTGTATGCTGCTTCCCAATAGTCCCGCGCCATAGCGCAGCGGAATGCGGATTTCGCCGTCTGTCAGGCTCACATCCGCCAGGTAACGGACGGCAGGCGCATGTCCGGGGCGGATTTCCGTAATGGTCCGCTGCACAGGATCCACCTCTACGGAGAGGAGGCCGGAGCGGACGGTGGCGATCCGTTTGGTTTCATCCCAGGCTACTTGGGCGCCCAGCCGCTCCGCCAACCCTCTCAAGGGGACGGCAAACCGGCCGTGGGCGAAGGAATAGCTGCCGGGCGCAAGCGTCCATGTGCTGCGGGGCTCCAAGGCTACGGTCAGCGGCACCTCCTCCGCCCGCTGCCTGGCCAGCGCTGCCAGCGCGGCTGCAGCCTCCTCCTGCGCCCGGAGGGACTGCTGCGCCAGGAGCCGTTCCTGCTCGGCCTGCTGATTCTTTTCCTGCCGCTCCAGACCGGATGCGGCCACAAGTGCAGTGGAGGCTGCGAAGCTGTCGGGGGAATAGCTTCTGGCCCACTTGCTCCGGGCAAGGGAAAACTGCTCCGGCTTTACACTTCTGTCCAGTGCGGCGAAGGCATATCCCTGCTCCTTGTAGTAGGCGATAATCTCCGGCAGCGACTTGACGGTTTCCCCATGCCCCGCCCCGTCATGCATCAGAACGGTTAGCTGATGTTTAAGCGGGCTTTTTTTGACAGCGGCCACAATCTCTTCTGCTGGAACTCCCTGCCGGGTGGCATCCCGGGAATCCACATTCCAGTCCACCACGGTATACCCCGCCTGCTCCAGATAATAGAAGTAGAAGGCGTCGAAATTGGTAGCGGTCCCCCCCGGTGCCCGCAGCAAAAACGGCTTTTCCCCCAGAATCTCCTCCAGCACATTGTCCGTTTTCACCGCCTGGCTCCAAAACCCCTTGAAGCTGCCGTACAGCTCGCTGTATACATGGTTATACGTATGATTGCCAATGGCATGGCCCTCCCGGGCGATCCGGGACACCACAGCCTTACGGTCCGGGACAAGCTGTCCCACCACAAAAAACGTCGCTTTGATTTCTTCCTCTCTCAAAATATCCAAAACCTGCTCCGTATATTTGCTGGGCCCGTCGTCAAAGGTCAGGTACACGGTGGGCTGCTCCGGTACGGTATACTCCCGTTCCGTCCGGATGCGGCTGCCTCCCGCCAAAACGGCATACGCTTCTTCGTTGTCCCGCTCCGACAGGATCTGCTGTGCTTGTGCCGCCTGGGCTGCAGTCTCTTTTTGGGGCGCAGATTCTGCCCGCGCAGTATATACAGCCGGGCCTGCCAGCTCCAGTAAAAGGCATACGGCTCCCAGAAGGCCGCCGAACCGTTTCCAACCCCATCGTCCCCTGCCCTGTTTCCCTTTGAACATGCAAAAGGCCTCCCGTCATTTCTACCAGATCATTCTGATAGAGTATATGGGAGGCCACTCACCCTTATGACAAACGCTTCCGCAGTCCGTACAGTCCATGAAGTCCAGTATAGTCCGCTAGCTGCAGGAGATAATGCCGGTTCAGTTGATAGACTTCAGCTCCTGAATCGCCTGGAGCACCTCGTCCACATGGCCGTTTACCTTTACCTTCCGCCACTCCCGGGCAATCCGCCCTTCGCCGTCAATAAGGAATGTAGACCGCACCACACCCATGTATTCACGGCCCGCCATTTTTTTCAGCTGCCACACGCCGTAACGCTCACACACCTCATGCTCCGGATCGGACAACAGAGGGAACGGCAGACTATGCTTGTCCGCAAATTTCCCATGGGACTTCAGACTGTCCGGACTGATGCCCAGAATGACGGCGCCTTCGGCTTCAATTCTCCCGTTGTAATCGCGGAAATCGCAGGCCTCCTGAGTGCAGCCGGGGGTACTGTCCTTAGGATAAAAATAGAGCACAACCATCTTGCCCGCATAATCCGCAAGACTGTATTCCTCCCCGCCCGCTGCCTGCAGCCGGAAATCCGGCGCCTTTTGCCCCGTTGCTGCCTCTGTTGTTGCTTCCGTATGATTCGCCATGCCGTAACCTCCTCGTTGGTTCGTTGGTTTGTGACGATCATACCAGAATCCGGCAAACCAGTTCAAATTAGATCACACCTGCTGCCATGCACTCAGACACTCTGTCTTCCGCTGCCCGCGCTAACGGAACTCTTAGACGCTTAGAGCTTCGCCATATCTTCAGCGCCCGCTCATTCTCACGCTAACGGAACTCAGAGAGGCTTACGGGCTCTAAAACACACTTCTGCCGCGCTAACGGAACTCAGAAGCCCTTAGAGGGGGGATGCAGGTAGTTTGGGTTCCCTCCAACTGCCTAAGAGTCGCTCAGTTCCGTAAGAATCCGAATAACTGGATTTTGTGGCGCTAAGGGTCACATAATTACGTTACAGAGAGTGGTTACTTGAAAACGCGGGGGAGCGGGAGCACAGAGGAGGTCGGAGGAAGGTTCGGAGGCGAGGTTCGGGGTTCGGCTACCCAGCCGATACCGCCCAATAAAAAAGGCACTCCCGCGTGAGCCCCGCAAAGATTAACTTTGCCGAAGAGCTGCCGGGTGCACCGGTAATGGTCAGGAACTGCTGTCGGTTTGCTTCAGGTATTTCTTGAATTCGATCAGGGTGCGGAACTCGCGCTTCTCTACCCCTGCTTTGACGGCCTCCTGCACCAGCTCCACCCATTCCCCGTCCAGCTCCGGGCGCATTCGCATGTCCTTGACGAGGGTTTCCACCTCCACCCCGAAAACCCCGCTGATTTTCTCAAGAAACAGCATGGACGGATTGGACTGGACCCGGCGTTCAATATTGGACAGATAGGATTTGGCGATCCCTGCCCGCGCGGCCAAGGCCGTCAGGCTCAACCCCCGCTCCTGCCGCATCTGCCGGATCTTCTGGCCGATATGGAGGGATCTTTCGTGTGAAGGCGGTGAAGGAGAATGCCGATCCCGGTTTGCCATAAAGCTCCCCCTTCCTGATGAACGCCCCAAATAGTTACATTTTGTAACATTTTATAAATGATATTTCCAAATCATTATAATAATTACCTTGAAATTTTATGCAGCTCTCCACATATGCTGAATTTAAGATACATAATGTAACGTCTCATTGAAAAAAAATTGGTTATGATTCATAATGTATCTTAAAAAGGGTCCTGTAAAGAGCGAGGCACACCGAGGAAAAAGGAGCTAGTTCATGTTCACATGTGGAGATAAAATCGCCCTGTTACGGGAAAAAAGGGGACTTACCCAGGAGGACTTGGCCAATAAAATCGGCATATCCCGCGCTTCGCTTTCCCACTATGAGAAAAACCGCCGCGAACCGGATTACACCACCATGACGAAATTGGCCGACTTCTTCCATGTTTCGGTAGATTATCTTTTGGGCCGCACATCAGAACCGACCCAAGTGACGGATATGGCAGTACGGGATTTCAGCGAAAATCTGGAACTGTCAGACGAACAGCTTCTGGAGAAGTTTGCCTTTACCGTAGACGGAAGAAAACTCACCCCTGAAGAATCAAGACGCTTCATCGCCTTTATCCGCGCTGACCGTTCCATGAATCGCTAGGTTTTCCATCAACCACACTCAACCGGTCATCAAATCCGCCGCTTTAGAGTAGCCTTTGCCGTTAAACCCGCTTTCTTCCAATACTGACCAAGCCGCAGAGCCGCTTGCCGAGGCACTTTCGAGGTTGGCGGCTTTCCACTGTGAAAAGGCGTCTTGGGAGATACCCAACTCCCGGACGATATGGTCCAGATCAAGAATCATCTTCATTGCTAACCGCTCCTTCACAGATTCATAAGCGCTCCGCCGCTTCAAAAATCCCCGTTTATATGAAAAGTCAAGCACCTCTTGTTGTCGTGATCAATTATGAATTTTTCTTGACGTTTTTGATTATACTTCGTTAAAACGAACCTGTAAACCGCCGCATTTTGTCGAATACCCTGATATTTTCTAGGATCTGCTTTAAAACCTTGTTCTATATAGGAAAATTTTTTTATCTTTTTCAAAAATATTATTTTTACTATTTGATAATGACTATCATTCTTTGTCCATTATCCACGTTTCGACACCGGTTGGACGCAATTTTTAAAATTCCTCGACTAATGTCTGTAACCCCGCCGGTTGTTTCGACAATTCAGGGCAAAGGTATTTACTTCCTTTTTGTTCGTTAGAGAAAACGCTTTCCGGGGGTTTTCCCTCCGATAAAAACCGCCCCCTTCACGTTATCGTGCCCATTGGGAAAAGACAGTTGTTTTACTCAAATATATTAGTTCATATACCTCTCCAGGGCTTTTTTGAAACAAGCTATCCCGAAATTATTTTTATTAAATTACAATAATTATTATTGACGAAAATGTGAATGAGGCTATACTTGATTATGAACCCATCTGATGACCAGATTATCGGATGGCAGCCTGCTTACTTCAAGTGAGGTGATCCTATGGAGTTTTCCCGGGTCCAGCGCCGCAAAAGCTATGAGCTGGTTGCGGAGCAGATCGAGGAAAGCATCAAGAATGGTTTGGTGAAGCCGGGAGAACGGCTGGATTCCGTCGAGCAGTTAAGCAAACGCTTTCAAGTGGGACGCTCTACTATCCGCGAGGCCCTGTCCGCTCTCCGCGCCACCGGTCTGGTGGATATACGCCAAGGCGAAGGCACCTTTGTGTCCAAGCCAAACACCTCGGAAAGCAACCGTCCCCTGAGGCTGGTAGCCGGTCTGACCCGGCAGGAGGTGCTGGAATTTTTTGAGGTTCGCAAAATCGTGGAAGCCGGGGCAGCCTCTGCAGCAGCCTCCAAACGGACACCGGAGCAGCTGGCGGCTATGCGGACGGCCCTGCAGGGTATGCAGAGCGCCGTCCGGGACGATCATCTGGGTGAGGAAGCCGACGCCCAATTCCATCTGGCAGTTGCCGCTGCTACAGGGAACCGGATGCTGGCGGGTCTGATGCTGCAAATCTCCGATACCCTCCAGGCGACCATGAAGGAGGCCCGGCGATTGTGGCTGTTCTCCGAGGACCTGACGCTGGAGCGGCTGCACAAGGAGCACAGCGCTATTCTGGACGCTATTGAAGAAGGGAACGCCCCTTTGGCCGGACAGCTGATGCTGGCGCATCTGTCCAAGGTGGAGCAGCTGCTCCTGCGGCATTGGCTGGATCAGGATAAGGAATAGTCCGGAATTACTCGTCAGGTCATCAGATGACTAAACGGTGCGCAATACACTCTTATCTATTGAAAGGAGCAGTTGGATATGCGGGTTTCCCTGTTTATTACCTGTGTGGCGGATGCCATGTACCCCCAAGTGGGCAAAGCAGTCGTCCGCCTCTTGCGCAGATGCGGCTGCACCGTGGATTTTCCGGAGGGTCAGGTTTGCTGTGGCCAGCCGGCCTTCAACAGCGGCTATCACGAGGATACCAAAAAAGCCGCCAAGCAGCTGATCCGGGCCTTCGCCCAATCGGAATATGTGGTGACTCCCTCCGGCTCCTGCGCCGCCATGATCCGGCATCATTACCCGCCCCTGTTGGCCGGGGAGCCGGAATGGCATGAGAAGGCAATACAGTTGGCAGCCAAAACCTATGAATTCTCCGAATTTCTGGTCCGTACACCGGGTGTGGACACACTCCGGGCTGAATTCCAGGGCAAAGCCACCTACCACTGCTCCTGCCATATGACCCGCAGTCTGGGTGTGACCGAGGAGCCGCTCCAGCTGATAAGGCGCATTGAGGGTCTGGACTATGTGGAGCTTCCATATAAAGAAGACTGCTGCGGCTTCGGCGGCACCTTCGCCGTGAAGATGCACGACATCTCCGGCGAAATGGTGGACGAAAAGGCCCGCCGGATCATGGATACGGGGGCAACGGTACTGTTAGGCTCGGATATGGCCTGCCTCATGAATATTGAAGGACGGCTGCGCCGGCTGGGCTCCCCCATCAAGGCCTACCATGTCGCCGAGCTGCTGGAGGAAGGGGTGAGACGTTATGAAGCCTGACACACTGCCAACGCTCGATGAACGGGTGGAGCTTGCCATTAAGGATCCCTTTCTCAAACGATCCTTGGCGGTAGCCCAGGAACGCTTCCGTATGAACAAGGCCAATGCCGCCGAGGTGCTTGGCAATATTGAGGAATGGCGGGAGCGGGCGGAAGCTATCCGGACGCACACGGTGGCTCATCTGGATGCCTATCTGGACCAGTTCTCTACGAATGTGGAGAAAAACGGGGGCAAGGTTTTTTTTGCGGAGAGCGATGAGGAAGTGGTGCAGTACATTCTGGATCTGGCCAAGGCCAAAAACGCCAAAACCGTCATCAAGGCCAAATCCATGGTCTCCGAGGAAATCCATCTGAACCACCGGCTGGCGGAAATCGGCGTAGAGGCCATCGAATCGGACTTGGGGGAATATATCATCCAGTTGGCGGGTGAGACCCCTTCCCACATTATTGTGCCGGCCATCCACAAAAACCGGAAGCAAGTGGCCGAGCTGTTCTCGCGAGTATCGGGAGAGCAGATGCCGGAGGATACCAAGGAGCTGACCCGATATGCACGTACGGTGCTGCGGGACAAATTCCAGAACGCCGACATCGGGCTGTCCGGCTGCAACTTCGCCGTGGCGGAAACCGGATCAGTGGTGCTGGTTTCCAACGAAGGCAACGCCCGCCTGTCCACCTCCATCCCCAAAACCCATGTGGTCCTGATGGGTATGGAGCGGATTGTGCCGGGCTGGGAGGAGCTGGATTCGGTGCTTTCCCTTCTCCCCCGCTCCGCCACCGGCCAGAAGGTCACCAGCTATGTGACAGCCCTTACCGGTCCGCGCAAAAGCGACGACGTGGACGGTCCCGAGGAGCTGCATGTGGTCATCGTGGACAACGGACGCAGCAACGCCCTGGGCACAGAATACCAGAAGATTCTGAACTGCATCCGCTGCGGCGCCTGCCTCAACGTCTGTCCCGTCTACCGCCATATCGGCGGCCATGCTTACGGCAGCGTGTATCCGGGGCCTATCGGCGCAGTGCTGACCCCGATCCTGAAGGGCTTCGAAAGCTGGGAGAAGCTGCCCTATCTCTCCAGCCTGTGCGGCGCCTGCACCGACGCCTGTCCCGTGCGCATCCCCCTCCACGATTATCTCCTGGAGCTGCGCAAGGATGAGGTGGAGGAGAAGCGGACCCATCCCGTAGAGCGGGCTATCTTCAAGGGCTTCGGCACCGCCATGGCCAATCCGTGGATGTACCGCACCGGGCTGAAGCTGGCCAAATACGGGCTCAAGCCCCTGTCCAAGGACGGCTACATCCGCAAGGGACCGAGTCTGTTGGGCAAATGGACCAAAGCCCGCGATCTGCCCGCTCCCCCTATGGAAAGCTTCCGGGAATGGTGGGACCGCGAGGGCAAGGGTGAATCGGCCGGATCACCGGGTGGAGCATCAGGTGGAGCATCAGGTGGAGCATCAGGCGGAACGTCCCGGGGACGGTCACAGAATAAGCCGAAGGGAGATGGGTCGGATGGCGTCTAAGGAGGCTTTTTTGCAGAAGCTTGCCGACAAAATGGGCCGGGAGCGGATCTATGAGGCCTCCCGCCCTCGCTGGGACACCCAGCCTTGGGACCATCTCCACAAGGAGCTGGATCAGGCGGGACTGGTGGCCCAATTCGCCGATGAGCTGATGAAGCTGGGCGGCGTAGTGATTCCCGTGGCCAACGGGGAGCTTTTGCCCAAGGCGGTCAATGCATATCTGACGGAGGCGGAGTTCAAGCGGCTGATCCTCTGGCCGGCCGGAGAGGATCTGGACGGCGCCGAGCCTGCCGATGTGTTCGAGGAGCAGGGGTATGAGGTCACCCGGTGGAGCGCTTCGGGAGACCGGGACACCCTGGTCCGGGCGGCGGAGGCGGCCCATGCCGGGCTGGTATATGCATCCCACGGCCTCTCCGAAACCGGCTCCGTAGTGCTCTATAACCGGGGCGACCGCGGCCGGGTGGTGAGCCTGTTGCCCAACCAGCTCCTGGTAGTGGTACGCGGCAGCACGGTGGTGCCGCGGATTACCCAGGTGCTGGCCGGAATGCCGGGCAAAGCGCTGGACTACAGCTGCGTCAACATCATCACCGGCCCCAGCCGCACCTCGGACATTGAGATGGACCTGACCATTGGGGTCCACGGCCCCGGCCGGATCGCCGTTTTCCTCATCGAGGACCATATGGCGGTGGACCTGCCGTAGGTGTGACGGGGAAGTGGGTTGACGGGTTGGCTAATGTTGAACGAGCTGATTGATCGACATGGTGGCTAATGTTGAACGAGCTGATTGATCGACATGGTGGCTGATATGGAACGAGCTGATTAGTTGACGGATTGGCAGATGTGGAACGGGCTGATTGGTCGATGGATTGGCTGATGTGAAACGGGCTGATTGATCGATGGATTGGCTGATGTGGAACGAGCTGATTGGTCGATGGATTGGCTGATGTGGAACGGGCTGATTGGTCGATGGATTGGCAGATGTGGAACGGGCTGATGGATTGGCGGGTGGCGAACGAGTTGGAGGATGGGTATTAGTACTGAAAATGACTCCACCGTCTGGTTGGCCGCCCTGTTTCTCCTCCCGGTACGGTACACCCTGCAAAAGTGCAGTTATTTTCCTAGAAACCGGATAATATAGGGGCTATCCTGCAAAAGTGCAGTTATTTTAGCCTAGAACGCCGCATGGGGCGGAAAACCGAGAAATTAACTGCACTTTTGCATTTCGCCCGTCAGCAGCAGGCCCATCCAGCCGAAATAACTGCACTTTTGCATTTCGCGCAGCCGCTCCAGGTGTATTCAGGCAGGAGTTGTAGTGTTGCGTGCCCGCTCCCCCACCTTCCGCAGCAAAAAACGCATTCCCCGTTAACCGGAGAATGCGTTTTTCTATGCTGCGGCTCTCTACAAGAGCTCCGCCAGCTTCCACTCCGGGGAGCCGTCCCGGGACAGGAACCAGATGTGGGTGAATACCCCCGCAGGCAGGTCCACCTCCGTCAGCCGGGGCAGAAAATCCGACATGCCGAACACCGGCGAGGCGTTGCGGATCAACAGCGCGATGGGATAGCTCATGCTGTAGGCGCTGCGTTTGCCCACCTTTTTGCGGATGAGATGATTCAGCTCCTTCAGAAGGTGGTCAATGGTAACCCCCTCCTGTTCAGGGGCCGGAATCCGCCGGTTGAACACATCCATCGCCTCCTGCTGGCTGGCGAACAGATGGGTAATCTCTACGCCCAACTTGCGGCGCAGGGGGCCCTTTTCCTCCAGCACGGCATCCGGCCGCTCCTGCTGGAACAACAGCCTATATCCCGGCCCGGTGCCCAGCCGGTTATACTCCCGGATCAGCAGGAGGATCGCCTCCCGCTCCCATGCTCTCTTGCCGATTTTATCCTGCGTATTCTCCAAACCGCCCATGCTTCCACCTCCCGGATGATGGAGCGCGAGAATGTGATATTACCAGTAACGGCCCAGATGCCTCTTATTATTCCGGATGGCCCACAGTATGGGCACAAGCGCCAGAAGGATATACACCATTACAAACACCAGACCTTGTAAGCCCCTTTGTTTTTCCACCAGCCCCATCACGATAAAAAGGACTCCTAAATAAGTATACGGCAGAGCCAGGCTTTTTTGGAACGACCTCAGCGCATCCCCATGCAGGACATCCCTGATGCTGCTGCGGACGAGAAAGGCCTTCCCCCTCCAATGGCCGAATGCCATAACAAGCATCGCGATGCCCAGAAAAAGCTGTGCGTACATGCCGTTCCTCCCTTCTGTAAGCTAAGCTTCCCCTTTTACGAACCTGCGCCGCGGTACCGGCTGACGCCGAAATTCCAGAAGGCCAGCGCCCCACCAAAAAACACGCCGCCCACTACCGGAGTCAACAGGGCAATATGCCCCCATGAAGCCCGGTCCAGGAAGTATGCCGCCGGATAAAAGCCCACGAAGGCAAAGGGCAAAATCCCCGTCAGCAGCACCGTAATCGCCCGGTTGTAGATGGTAACGGGGTACCGCCCGTAATTCTGAATGTTCCACACCAGGGGCAAAATCCCTGTGGGCGCATCCGTAAAAAAGGAAATGGCGGTAAAGGTAATATATATGCCTGCATATACCATTATAGAGCCCAGGACGAGCAGCACCAGCACCAAGGGATCGTACCAGACAAACTCCAACCCTGCCGAAGGCCAGGTCAGCGCCATAATCACCAGCCCCACAACAGAGCCGGCCAAGGACGGCGGGTCAAGATTTTCCAGGGCAAGCTGGGTAAGATTATAAGCGGGCCGGGTGAGAATCCGGTCCATCTCCCCTTTGACGATATAGCGCTCGGTAAAGTTCCAAAGATTGAAGCAGCAATTGAAAATCCCGTACGGCACCATAAAGTACCCGTAAACAAACAGCATCTGGGACTCCGTCCAGCCGTCCAGAAGCTGCGTATGCAGAAACACCACTAATAGAAAGAACAGGTTTACACCCTGGAACATCAGATCGGACAAAATCTCCACCAGCAGGTCCATGCGGTAGGCCAGCCGGATTTTCATATAGGTTTTCAGATAGTCCCAGCCAAGAGACAGATAGAACATACCGCTCACCCTCCCTGCACAAACAGCCGCGTTCTTGCCAGCCGCCACATGAGTAAAATCGGAATAAACAGCAGCACCAGCCACAGCACCTGCACACCCAGCACATTGGCAATGCCGATGCCTCCGTCCTTGCCGGAGAATACCGCAGAGGGCAAGTAGGTAATGGCCTGGAAAGGCAGCAGGCGCAGCACGGTTTCGGCCCAACCCGGGAAGAAGGATACCGGGATGATCAGACCGGAGAACAGGTCCACCATTACCCTTTTGAAGCGCATCATCCCGTCGCTGTTTTCCATAAAAAAGGCACATAGTCCCGTCAGGATATTGATCTGGGAATTAATCACGAAGCTGAACAGCAGCATCAGGAAAAAAGCCGCCCACACCTGCGGGTCATGAGGGAACCGGATGGGAAACAACAGCCAAACCAGCAGCATCCCCGGTGTGGAAAATAACAGAAGCCGGAACAGGCCTTCGCCCAGTCCCTGCATCATCTTCACCGCCAAATACGGATAGGGACGGATAAATTGGATGGCCACACTGCCGTCGCGGATTTCATTGGCAATTTCCCGGTCCAGATTGTTGAAATAAAAAGCCCGTGCCATCCAGGCCACGGCCACATAGGTGGTCATCTGGGTCATATTCATGCCGCCCAGTCCATCGGCTCCCGAATAGATGGCGCTCCACAGAAAATATTGCGCACCGATATTCACCAAATAGATGATGATACCCGTGTAATAGTTCATCCGGTAAGCCAGCATGGACAAAAACCGGATGCGGATGAACTCCGCATACAAGCCAATCATGACCCGTCACTTCCCTTGACGGCAGCCAGATCCTTTTCCCCTGCGGCCTTATCCTCCGGCTGTGCCGGGGCTGCTCCGGACGGATCGTTTCCTGCATCCGGCTCGGAGCGGTCTGCGGAGGCATGGCCCGCCTTATAGATCTCCCGGATAATATCATCCGTCTGGGTTTCAATAATGCGGATGTCGTCGATTTCTACCGATCCGACCACCCGGGCGAGAACCTCCGACACATTGGTTTGTCCGAAGGGCACCCATATATGGGCTACAAGATCATTTTCCATACTCCACTCCACATTCAGGTCCGCAGTCAGGCGGGACAGGAAGTCAGGCTCCGCCGGCCGGGTTAGCTGCAGCACAATTTCCTTGCCGCGGCCCCATCTTGCCTTTAATTCCTCCAGCCCACCGTCATAGATGATATTCCCGTCATCCAGCATAATCACCCGGGAGCACAGGGCTTCAATATCCTGCAGGTCATGGGTGGTCAGCAAAATGGTGGTTTCGTAACGCTGGTTCATGGATTTCAGGAAATCCCGGATTTCCGCCTTGACCATCACATCCAGGCCAATCGTCGGTTCGTCCAGAAACAGGATGGAGGGATTATGCAGCAGGGATGCCGCCAGCTCGCAGCGCATCCGCTGCCCCAGGCTCAGCTTCCGCACGGGACGGTTCAGGATATCGGCAAGCTGGAGCCGGTCGACCAGTTCGTCCAGCCTTTTTTTGAAGTCCTGCTCGTCCACCCGGTAGACCCGCTTAAGCAGCCGGAAGGACTCGATGACGCCAATGTCCCACCACAGCTGGCTGCGCTGGCCGAATACAACACCGATGCCCCGTACGAAGGCTTCCCGGTCCTTGTAGGGAACCAGTCCGTTAACATGGATCTCCCCGGAGGTGGGAACCAGAATCCCCGTCAGCATCTTGATGGTGGTGGACTTGCCTGCGCCGTTCTCCCCGATGTAGCCGCAGATTTCCCCACGGGGGATCTGGAAGCTGATCTCGTTGACGGCGGTTATGCTTTTGTATTCACGCTTAAACAAGTCGCGCAGAGCCCCGCCCAATCCTTCTCTATTCTGTTGGACGCGGAAGTCCTTGCGCAGATTCTTGACGTCGATGGCCCACATGCGAAGTAAAGCTCCTCTCCTTAAAGCTTACGTTCCCTTCCCAGCCTCCGAAGCTCCTTATTGGAACTCCGCGCCACTTTGGGGGATGGGTTTAACCCTCTTAATTTACTATGGATGCCGGAGAACGGCAAGCCGGAACGGCCCGGTTCCCCAGGAACGGCGAGGGATGTCTATAAGCTGTGATTTTGTTCGCCAATTCGGGTATAATCGTATTAGCTTTTCATGCACAATAAAGGAGCATTGGGCGGAAGTTTGTCCTAAATGAAACTTTTTTCTGGCATTTTCCGTCTAATGATGTAGTCTTTATCAGCCTTTATTCTTCCCCATTAATGCCCATCCCCTTTGAAAAAAGAATGTGCATTCCAAATCACCCGATGAAAGGGGCTTATTTATGCGCAAAGCCAAACACATGAGTGTGCGTAAAAAAATTCTCTGGTCCGTGGCGGGACTGGTGCTAATCATATTTGGCTTCACCGGCTATTATGTGTATTCCTTATATTCCTTCGCAGACAACATCAATAAGTCGCCAGAGGATTCCATTTTCAGCAATATTCCTTCCCTGACCAAAACCGCCGAGCTGGAGCCCCCCAAGTGGGAGGGCAAGGAACGGGTAAACATCCTGCTTCTGGGCGGCGACTCCCGGGGTATGGGGAAGAATGAAATCCCCCGCTCCGACTCGCTGATGATTGCTTCCCTTGATCCGGTCACCAAAAAATCCTATCTGTTCTCCATTCTGCGCGATACGTACGTGGATATTCCCGGCCAAGGCTCTGACCGCATCAACGCCGCCATCGCAAGAGGCGGACCGGAATTGGCCATGAAAACCGTGAGTAACCTGATGGGCATCCCCATTCAGTATTTTGTGTACACCGACTTTAAGGGGTTTATTGCCCTTGTGGATGCCCTGGGCGGCATCGACCTGGAAGTGGAAAAGGATATGTACTACACCGATTCTGCGGATGACAACCAATACGATATTAATCTGAAAAAGGGCTACCAGCATCTGGACGGCAATACGGCCCTCCAATATGTGCGCTTCCGGCATGACGCTACCAGTGACTTCACCCGCACTGAACGGCAGCGGAAATTCATGCAGGCTCTGGCGGAGAAGCTGCAGTCCACTACCTCGCTCCTTAAGCTGCCTTCTATTCTCAGCAGCATCGATCCGTATATCGAAACCAATCTTAACGTGAACCAAATGATCAAGCTAGCTTCTCTGGGCTTCGAGGTAAAGACTGACGGTATGGTCAGCCAGCAGATCCCCCCTATGGACCTGCTGCAGGAAAAAAGGGTCGGCGGAGCCGAGGTATTGGGCGTGGATGAGGCCGCACTTAAGGTATTTGTGAAGCAGCTGTTCGGCGATGTATCCATCACGCCGTCCGACAAACCAATCTCCGGCGGGAAGCTGAGCCAGGGTACGGATACAACAACCTCCTCCGGCGGAGGAACCGCCACCTCCAAACCCACGTCTTCGCCGAAGGCCACTGTGAAGCCCAAGGTGACAGTGAAGCCCACCGTGAAGCCAACACCGACGACGCCTGCGGCATCGGTGAAGCCGGCGGTGTCAGCCAGCCCCAAGGCGCCGGAAGCGGCGTCCGCTACGCCTAATCCGGCAGGGACGCCGCAGCCTGCGGCCAGCACAGCCGTGAAGCTGCCGGGGGAGGAAGCCGGCATTATTGATCTGGGCCAGCCGGCAGCAGGCGGCGATGAGCCTGCTGCCGGAGACGGTGCGGGCGCCGGTGCCGAAGCCGGCGCTGGGGGTGCAGCCGCCGGCGCAAGCGGCGATGATGCCGCAGCAGGCGGAGCCGCGGCTACGGCCGCGCCCTGACGGCGCGGCGGGCAGCGCACGCTACGGCAGCGGTGCGCGGCAGGCCCTTGCGTGCGGCTGCGTCGCAGAGCGGGCAGCCTGCTGCGTCCGCAGCGCGGACAGCTAAAAAAGAGCATTCTCCCCGGGAGGGGAGGATGCTCTTTTTGGTGTGGTGGCGCTGGCGCGGAGGTGCGGCCTGGTAAGGCGCGGCTGAGCCTGCGGGGAGACCCACGCGGGCGTTGCGTTTGGCATCGATCGGCCCCGTGCACCGCTGCAATCTGAATTGGCTTTCCATTGGGGTTATGGTGAGTTGCCGCTGACTACATTTGCTGCTTCGGCCAGGCCGCGAAAAATTCTAACGGCGGCCAGCGCCGCTATTTGCCTCAAAATGATCGCTGCGGATTTCTAACGGCGGTGAGAGACGCTATTCGGCGTAAATTAACTCCGCAGAGGCTGATTCGGGGTCAATAGCGGCGCTCACTTCCGTTAGAAAATAAAAACCCCGCTTTTTAGCCAAATAAGGGCCTTAGCTTCCGTTAGAATCTCGCAGGCCACTCGATTCCAACGCACCAGCTAAATTCCTACTTACCAACTAACTCCTGTACACTAGCTTATTCCCGTCACCACTAATGCCCACACACTAGCTAATTTCCGTACACCATTTATGCCCACGCTTGCTAACTTCCGTCCACTAGCTAATTCCTGTACACCGCTAATGCTCGCACACTAGCTTATTCCCCTACAACACTAATGCCCGCACGCAGCTAACTCCCATACACTGCTAATTCCCTCCTACGCCAGACAGCCTGCGTAGCGGAGGCCAGCCGCAATGCCGCCTTCGTCCGCCCGGGCGGTGACATAGTCCGCATAGGGGAGCAGCTCCTGGTGGGAATTGCCCATGGCGATGCCCAGACCCACCAGCTCCAGCATTTCCTTGTCGTTCAGGCCGTCGCCGAAGGCTATGGACTCCTCCCGCGGGATGCCCAGTGTGTCCAGCATCACCTGGATGCCCTCGGCCTTGGAGCCGGTCAGCGGCAGCACATCCATGGCATCCTCATGCCAGCGGATGAAACGCAGCTCCGGCAGCTCCGCCAGATAAGGCTGCTCCTCCCCGTGCCGGCAGTGGAGGAACACCTGGTAAATACTCTCGTCCCGCCAGAATTCACTTTGCCCGCCGGGATAAAATACCTTCAGCGAATCAATAGCCGCCAACACTGCGGCATGCTCCACACTGTTGGTGTGGTAGCTGCTTTTGCCCTGATATACCAGCGGATGGCCGCTTTGGTGGGCAAGCCCCACCAGACGCTCCAGCACCGGCACCGGAATATGCCTGTGGTACAATTCCTTGCCCCGGTACACCACATATCCCCCGTTTAAGCTGACATAAGAATCGATGCCCAGCTCCCGGGCCAGCGGCTCAAAAAAATAAGGCGCCCTGCCGGTGGCAATCACCGGCTCAATACCGTTGGCCTTCAACTGTGCCACAGCCAGACGGGTATCCTCCGGTATCTTTTTGTCCTCGTCCAACAGCGTGCCGTCAATATCAAAAAATACGATTTTGTAGCCCATACGCCCACTCCTTCTTTCATTGGTTTCTCTCTAAAGTCTGATTCTATCATCTTATCGGCAGGCGGTGAAGTAAACCCGCACTGGAAAAGGAATCCGGATTCCAAAAAAGGTTGACTTTTAGTTCGATATAGGACTAATATAGTACTATATAGAACTAACCTGAAAGGAGGTCCACACCGTATGGCCACACTCCGGGAAGGCGGATTTTTGATTTCGATGATCAAGCAGCTGTCCGGCCGGATATTCGACCGGCTTCTCAAAAAAGCCGGTATTGAGGATCTCAATAACGCCCAGGGACGGATTATGTTCGCCCTGTGGAAGGAGGACCGTGTCCCGATCCGGCGGCTGGCCCAAACAACCGCCCTGGGCAAAACCACCTTATCCAGCATGCTGGAGCGGATGGAGCAGGCCGGACATATCGAGCGGATTGCGGACACCGCGGACAAAAGAAGCACCTTAGTGGCTCTATCTGCCGGCAGCAAAAGCATGATGGACAAGTACCAGGAGGTTTCCGAGGATATGCTGTTCCTGTTTTATGAGGGGCTCACAGAGGATGAGGTAAACCGGTTCGAAGCCACCCTGCGGCATATTCTCGCCAATTTAAACCGTTATGAGGAGGAGAACAAATGATGGAAACAGATGTTGAAAAAAAAGCACTTAGCCTGGTGGAACGCAGCCCCAATGTGGTGGTCGGGTCCATCGGGGAGGACGGCTTCCCCAACATGAAGATGATGTTTAACGCCCGGGTCCGGGAGGGAATGTCGGTATTTTATTTCTCCACCAATACCTCCTCCCGCCGTACCGCGCAATTTAATAAGAGGCCGCAAGCCGGCCTTTACTTTGCCGACGAGGGGAAATTTAACGGATTGATGCTCTTGGGAACCATGGAGGTGCTTCATGACCAGGAGTTCAAGGATCTGATCTGGCATGAGGGGGATGAGATCTATTACCCGCTGGGCCGGACCGACCCCGATTACTGCGTCTACCGGTTTACGGCACAGAAGGGGCGGTATTACGACCAGCTGGCCTCCACCGATTTTGAGGTTCCGTTGAAGCAGCAGATGGCACAAACAGGCGGTTGAACTACTCTTCCGCTATCCTGAGCTAACACGGTCCAACCCGAGACAGAATCAGCTTTGGAAGCCGCGAGCCCGTTTCAAACTGCCTGATGAACTTTTCCGCTCCCCCCTTCGTCAAACCAACAGCAGCCCATCCGCGCCTGAGCAGGCCGGGTGGGCACTATTTATTAAAGGGGTGCTTTGGTATGCGTAAAAAGTTGTGGGGGACGGCGGCGGCTGTTGTGCTGCTGGCGGGTTTGACGGTGTGGCATTTCACCGGAGCGGGGGATAAGCCGGATACAGCGTACGCCCAGGCATCTGCCGCTCCACTGCCGGAGGGGTTCAAACAAGCGGAAACCTCCCTTCTGACCCTGGCGGTTCCTGCCGCATGGAGCGCCGAGGCAAACGGCAAGGAGCTGATTTTTACCGTGAACGGGGAAAAGGTGGGGGAGACGGAGACGCTGGACTGGTTCGATGCCCAAAGCTGGGTGCACCACCGGCCCAATCATACGGAGCAAAGGTCGTTTACGGAAGTGACGGATATTCCCTCTCCCGCTCCCGGACAATCCCGGGACCTCCGTCTGTACAAAATCGGACTGGTGCTGACCAAACCTGCTGCACAGCTGGACCCGGACTGGCGTTATGACGATAGCCGCTGGTACTGGACCGATTCCACTGCTAAATTGGCATACGGCGTTTATTTTAATGAAGCGGCTGTGAATGAAGAGACCATGCGGAAGGTGGTTTCCGGTATCCGGCTCAAGGCCGGGAAGTAAGGAGCTGCGAGGAAATTAGTACCCGCTTTTGCTGACAAAATCTCCACGGTTTTGGGAGTTTTGTCAGCAAATTAGCGGTACTTTATTTCGTCGCAGTCTCTAAGCCCGGAGGAAGCCCCGGAACAGACCTGTCCCCCCTGTGGGAAAAGTGGTAAAATAGACGGATGTGTTTAACATCTGTCGCAAAGGAGCTTGCAATCGTTATGGGAACATCACGCAACCGTTCGGAAGCCCTCTACCAAGAGGCACTTCAGCATATCGTGGGTGGGGTGAACAGCCCCTCCCGTTCCTTCAAGGCGGTGGGCGGCGGCGCCCCCGTATTTATGAAACGCGGGGAAGGCGCCTACTTCTGGGATGAGGACGGCAACCGCTACATCGATTATCTGGCCGCTTACGGGCCGATTATTACCGGGCATGCCCATCCTGTGGTTACGGAGGCGATCTGCAAGGCGGCCGCCAACGGCACGTTGTACGGCGCCCCCACGGAGCTGGAGATTATCTTCGCCAAAATGCTCAAGGAGGCCATCCCCTCCCTGGACAAGGTGCGGTTTGTCAATTCCGGCACCGAGGCCGTTATGACCACCATCCGGGTGGCCCGTGCCTATACCGGCCGCAGCAAAATCATCAAATTCGCCGGCTGTTACCACGGCCACTCCGATCTGGTGCTGGTGGCGGCGGGCTCCGGCCCGTCCACCCTGGGAACACCGGACAGCGCCGGGGTTCCTCCCACCATCGCCCAGGAAGTGATTACGGTGCCGTTTAATGACCTGACGGCACTCTCCGACGCTCTGGACCGCTGGGGAGCCGAAACCGCCGCGGTTATGGTGGAGCCGATCGTGGGCAACTTCGGCATGGTTATGCCGGAGCCGGGGTTCCTGGAGGGGCTGTGCAGCCTGACACGAAAAGCTGGGGCCGTCGTCATTTATGACGAGGTCATCACCGCCTTCCGCTTCCACTATGGCTCCGCCCAGACCTTCGAGGGTCTTCTGCCGGAGGCGGTGCGGGCAAGCGGCGACGAAGCCGCCCGGAAGGCGGCCTTCGCCGCCATCGAGCCCGACCTCACCGCCCTGGGCAAGGTCATCGGCGGCGGGCTGCCCATCGGCGCGTACGGCGGGCGGGCGGAGATTATGCAGCAAGTTGCCCCGCTGGGTCCGGCCTACCAGGCCGGGACCATGGCAGGCAACCCTGCCTCCATCTCCGCAGGCATCGCGTGCCTCTCGGTGCTCCGGGAACCGGGCACCTACGAGAGGCTCGATGCCCTGGCCGCCCGCCTCGCCGACGGCATCGCCGCTGCCGCCGCAGCTTCTGGCGAGCCGCTGACGGTAAACCGCATCCGCGGCGCCTTCTCCACCCACTTCTGTGCCCATCCCGTGCACAATTATGAAGAGGCCCAGGACACGGACGGCGAACGCTTCGCCCAGTTTTTCCGGCTGATGCTGGACCGGGGCATCTGCCTCGCCCCCTCCAAATATGAGGCCTGGTTTCTCACCATTGCCCACACGGAAGCCGATGTGGACGCCACCATCGCCGCAGCAGAGGAAGTATTCCGCGAGATGAACCGCTAAGGCAGCGGAAGGCACGCCCACTTTAAGCAGCGCGCTTCCTGATTCAGGCCTTTCCGTTCTCTAAGCAGAGTCACCAAAACGCACGCATAAATGAAACAGCCCCCTGTCCCGGTATGTCCGGGTCAAGGGGCTTCTTTTTTGGGTCCCGGCAGCACTCAATCGTCGCCCCGGTTGTTTCTCCGTTCACTCCAGCGCTGCACGAAGATAACGGCTACCATAACAACGACGGAAATCCCCAGCAAGAGAAAACCGCCTACATCTCCCCCGGTCTCCTCCTTCAGCTTCGAGGAGTAGGCAATAGCCGTCACACAGGTGATTAAGGATACGCCGCAGGCAACCCAAGCTGCACGGGAGGATTTAGCTTTTTTCTCGACGGTTCCCACGTAGGCTCCGGCCGCAATCAGGCGAATCAGATAGCTGGACATCACCACAATCATAATCAGAAACACATTCACCGGGTAGTCCAGCCAGGTTACCCCAAGGCCGCGCAGCCCGATATCCAGCAGCAGCAGATAAAACAGCAGCATAAACGACTGGTTGCCGATATGGTCCCGGCGCTTCACCTGCATTTCGTCAAGGCCCTTCTCCGTTTTATTCATTCTCCTCATCCTCCCAGAACAGCTGATCCAGAGTTTTTCCCAGTCTCTTGCAAATGGCAATGCACAAATAAATAGTGGGATTATAATCCCCGTTTTCAATGGCGTTGATGGTTTGTCTGGTCACCCCAACCGCCTCGGCCAGCTCCTTCTGGGACAGGTCCAGGGAAGCGCGGGCCGCCTTCAGCCGCAGATTTTTTGCCATACCGTCACCTCTCTGATACCAATATATACTTTGATATACATAATGTCAATTATATTTTACATTTAGGAAATTAAACTTTACTTTATATAAGTACAGCAAGAAAATTCTCAAGGGATTCTTTGACTATACCGCAATCTGTTGTACAATGTTGGCAGGATCATGAACACCAAACAGGAGGCAGCTCTATGGAATTTTCCGTCAGTGATATGAATGCGTTGGCCATCGTTGTTTCGGCCATAGTTTATTTTTTTGTGGGGATGGTCTGGTATTCCCCGGTGCTCTTCGCCGAAATCTGGAAGCGGGAGACGGGCAAGGCGGAGGAAAAAAGCCCTAACCCGTTTTTATACATCCTGTGCTTCATTCTTACCGTCTTCGCCGCTTTTGCTCTGGCCTGCCTGTTTGAAATTGCAGGGGTAAGCGGCTTTGTACCCGGCATTTTCGCCGGTTTGATGGCCGGTTTGGCGCTGGTTTCCGCCTCTGCGATTACCATGCTGTTTGATGATTACCGCAAGTACAAGCTGTTCCTTATTAACGCGGGTTACCACGCCGTGGCCTTCCCGCTGATGGGTGTTATTCTGGGCCTGTGGCAGTAATTCCGTGCCGGTGCTCTGCTTGTTCCATCCATAATCCAGACAGGTCCTGTCTGTAGAACATGCAACCGGCTTGCCGTGGGTTCCGCCCCGCGGTGATCCGGCGGATGTTCCTGCAGAGCAGGGCTTTTTTTGTGCGGAAAATGCCCGATACGACGTTTTTTTCATTGGGGGCTCCCGTAAAGAACCCCGAGCTCCGCTTCAAGTTATCACGCCACTTTTTGGATTTTGCCGTTGTGCATCAGGCAGCTTGCTTTTTATATCGTTATATCGTAATATTTGAATATAACGATTTATCGAAAGGCGGTTTTCTTATGGATCATAATTTTACGGCTTATACCGAAACGGCGGAGCTGCTGAAGGCTCTGGCCCATCCGGTGCGGCTTTGTATTGTCAAAGGGCTGGCCAAAAAGGAAGCCTGCAATGTGTCCTACATGCAGGAATGTCTGGATTTGCCCCAGTCCACCGTGTCCCAGCATCTTCAGAAGCTGCGGAGCCTGGGCATCGTCACCTGCGAGCGCAAGGGACTTGAGGTAAACTATTCGCTGGCCGATGAGCGGGTCCGGCAGCTGATTCTGGTTCTTTTGGGGGAGGAATAATCATGGCGCAAAAGGTATTGATTGTGGGCGGTGTAGCCGGTGGGGCATCCGCCGCCGCCAGGCTGAGACGGCTGGATGAGGAAGCCGAGATTGTGATGTTCGAACGGGGGCCGGATATTTCCTTCGCCAACTGCGGCCTGCCGTATTATATCGGGGGCTCCATCACCGACCGGGACCGGCTCTTGGTATCCACCCCGGAGGCCATGGCCCGTCGCTTCCGGATTGATGTGCGGACCCGAAGCGAGGTGCTGTCGGTTGATCCCGCCGCTAAAACCGTGCGTGTCCGGGAGAATGGGAGCAGGGAATATGAGGAGCATTATGACGCCCTGATTCTGTCTCCGGGAGCTAAGCCGGTCCGCCCTCCCCTGCCCGGAGTGGAGAGCAGCAGAATTCATACGTTGCGGAATCTGGCGGATACGGATCTGATCAAACAGCGGCTGACGGAGGAAAAGGTGCAGTCTGCCGTTGTAATCGGCGGCGGCTTCATCGGAGTGGAAATGGCGGAAAATCTCCGGGAAGCCGGGTTAGAGGTGTCCTTGGTGGAAGCCGGGCCGCAAATTCTTACCCCTTTCGACCGGGAAATGTCCGCTGTGCTGGCCAAGGAGCTGGAGCAGCACGGCGTGGGGCTGGTATTAGGCGGCAGGGTGACCGGCTTCCGGGAGGACGGGACAGGGATTGATACCCGTCTGGAGGATGGCCGGGTGCTGCGCAGCGGTCTGGTGCTGTTGGCAGCAGGCGTGTCGCCGGATACCGCATTTTTGGCAGGCAGCGGGTTATCCATGGGCCCCCGGGGCCATATTCTGGTCAATGACCGCATGGAGACCAATCTTGATCATGTGTACGCTGTTGGCGATGCGGTGGAGGTTACCGATTATGTAAATGGCTCCAAAACAGCGGTTCCCCTTGCCGGTCCCGCCAATAAACAAGGGCGGATTGCCGCCGACAATGTCTGCGGGCTGGGCCGGGTATATAAGGGCACCCAAGGCACCTCGATTATCAAGGTGTCCGGAATAACCGGAGCCGCCACCGGCAATAACGAAAAAACACTCACCCGGCTGGGCATTCCCTATCACGTGACGTATGTGCACCCCAATTCCCATGCCTCCTATTATCCCGGAGCCCTGCCTCTGTCCCTGAAGCTGATCTTCGACAGTCAGGGCAAGGTGCTGGGCGCCCAAGCGGTGGGGATGGACGGTGTCGACAAACGTATCGACGATATTGCCACGGTGATCCGCTTCCACGGGACGGTGGAGGATCTGAGTGAGCTGGAACTGGCGTATGCTCCCCCCTATTCCTCCGCCAAGGATCCGGTGAATATGGCCGGCTTCACAGCCGAAAATATTCTTGCCGGTCTCACCCGGGTATTCCTGCCCGGGGAGCTGGCGGAGCGGGACGCTGCCGTCACTCTGTTGGTGGATGTGCGGACCGGTCTGGAGCATGCCGCGGGCAGCATTCCCGGTTCTATCAACATCCCGGTGGATGAGCTGCGGGAACGGCTGGCGGAGCTTGACCGGGAGAAGGAGATCTGGGTTTACTGCCAGGTGGGCTTGCGGGGATACACTGCCTCCCGTATTTTGCAGCAGCTGGGCTACCGTGTCCGCAATCTCTCGGGCGGCTACAAAACCTGGCTGATGGCGGAATACCAGCCCGGTCAGATGGCACCGTCGGACACTGCCGCAGGCATGGCGGCTGGAGCTGACGCAGGTGCAGCCGCTTTTGCCGCGACAGAAGTGGCGGCAACGGCGGAGCCGGTCCCCATGGAAGCGATGGCCGCCGATGAGGAGCTGGATGCCTCCGGACTCTGCTGCCCGGGGCCGCTGCTTCAAGTGAAGAACCGGATGGACCGGATGTCGGAGGGGCAGGTGCTGCGGGTTCTGGCCACAGACCCGGGCTTCGAGGCGGATATCCGCTCCTGGGCGGAGATGTCCGGGAACCATTTTTATGAGGCAGCCCGCAGGCCGGATGGCCGGATTGAAGCCTTGCTGGGCAAAGGCCGGACGGGCGGCTTGTCCGCAGAAACGGGTACACCGCCGGTGCCTGCGGCAGCGCAGGAAGGAACAACGATGGTGGTGTTCAACGGTGATCTGGACCGGGCCATCGCTACCTTCATCATCGCCAACGGCGCAGCGGCCAGCGGCAAGAAGGTGACCTTATTCTTTACCTTCTGGGGACTCAATATCATCCGCAAGCCGGAGCATGTCCCGGCTGCCAAAAGCTTCATGGACCGCATGTTCGGTTTAATGCTTCCAAGAGGCAGCAAAAAGCTCCCCCTCTCCCGGATGAAGATGCTGGGGCTGGGCGCTCCCATGATCCGCAGGGTTATGAAGGCAAAGCAGATTTCCTCACTGGAGGAGCTGATGGAAACAGCCGTTGCCCAAGGGGTGGAAATCGTCGCCTGCCAGATGTCCATGGATGTGATGGGCATCAAGCAGGAGGAGCTGATCGACGGCGCCACCGTCGGAGGCGTCGGTTATTATTTGGGCAAAGCCAACCGTTCCGGTATTAATCTATTTATTTGATTCCCGTCAGGCTCCCTCCGGCAGTTCCCTTCATTAAACAACAACCCGCTCAGCCGTAGAAGGCCGGGCGGGTTGTATTTTTGCTTGTTTGGGCTTCTTGAGTTGCCTGCAGCCAGCGGGCAGCTCCAGCGCCATGCAGCTTAGGTGCATACAAACTGGTCGATGAAGCGCAGATCCAGGCCGAAGTAGACCCAGGTGAAGCCGATCCAGCGGAAGCCGGCTACGGAGTTGCGTCCGACAAAGGTCAGATACGCCCAATATTCGTCACCGTTGCTCTGCCAAATGTAGACAAACCGGAAACGGCAGCCGGCAATGGAGCCGGGATTGACCGCCATGACGGAAAATCCGCCGCTACCCGGTTTAGGCGGGATATAGCTGGGCGGGCGTCCTGTGGGGGCGCCGGAGACACCTGGACCACCGGGTCCACCTGGAAAACCAGGGCCGCCGGGACCAGGACCCGGACCACCCGGGAAACCGGGGCCGCCGGGGAAGCCGGGGCCGCCCGGTGTTCCGGGAAAGCCGGGGCCACCGGGAAAGCCAGGGCCAAAACCGGGGCCACCGGGGCCACCGGGGCCACCGGGGCCGCCGGGGCCAAAGCCAGGGCCGAAGCCAGGGCCGAAGCCGGGGCCGCCCGGTGTTCCCGGGGAGCCGACCAACCCGCCCAGTATATTTTGAATGGGGTTTTGACGATACATGATCATCTTCCTTCCTGTGCGTTTGTCTAGCTTACACGACAGTATATGTAGACGATCACCCATTGTGTGTCACCCGGACAACCGGTCAGCGGGAATTTTGCCCAGCTGCATTCTTCCACCGCTCATCCGGATTTCTGCCTGCTGCGTTCTCCCGCCGCCCATCCGGATTTCTGACTGCTGCGTTCTCCCGCCGCTCATCCGGATTTCTGCTTAGCCGCATTTTTTCGCCACCCGTCCGGACAGAGAGGCCGTTATTTTGCTAAAAACGGGGGTTTTGCTCATTTCGCGGACACAGGTTCCGCTATTCTAGCTATTCCGTCTTATATTGACCCCATTTGCCCCAAATAACGGATCGTGTGTCCGCGAAACTCAGGAAACGGAGATTTTCTCGTTAATAGCGCCTCTGGAGTCCGTTAGCCGAGTGGGTCCCAACCTTTGCTCCAAATCCTGCGCACCTGCACCTGCTCCAACTCCAGTCACTGTACCCGTTTCTGCTCCAACTCCTGCACTAGCTCCAGTCACTGTACCCGCTTCTGCTCCAACTCCTGCACTAGCTCCAGTCACTGCACCAGCTCCAGTCCCTTCGCCGACATCAGCTCAAGCTCCAGCACCTGCCCCACCTCTTGGTCAAGCACCCGCGCCTCCGCCCTCCAGCTCCGTCCGCACCTGCTTGGCGGCTTGCACCATGTTGCCCAGGGCAGCTACGGTTTCCAGCATCCGGCGGGTTTTCAGCCCGCAGTCCGGGTTGATCCAGAACTGCCGGGGGGACAGCACCTGCAAGGCCCGGCGGATCATGCCCTCCATCTCGGCTGCGGGAGGCACCCGGGGGCTGTGGATGTCATAGACGCCCAAGCCGATGCCCAGCTCGTAGGTTTCCTCCTCGAAGCTGGCGATCAGCTCCCCATGACTGCGCGAGGTTTCGATAGAGATAACGTCGGCGTCCAAAGCACGGATGGTCCCGATCATGTCCTGGAACTCGCAATAGCACATGTGGGTGTGAATCTGCGTTTCGTCCTTCACCGTGGAGGTGGACAGCCGGAAGGCCTTCACCGTCCATTCCAGATACTCCTCCACCAGCAGCTGCTTCAAGGGCAACCCCTCCCGGAGGGCCGGCTCATCCACCTGGATCATGCCGATGCCTGCCGCCTCCAGCGCCTCCACCTCCTGCCGGAGTGCCAGCGCAATCTGGAAGGCCACATCCCTCCGGGGCAGGTCATCCCGCACAAAGGACCAGTTGAGGATGGTCACCGGACCGGTCAGCATTCCTTTCACGGGAGCCTCCGACAAGGACTGGGCGTAGACCGTTTCCGCTACGGTCATCGGTGCCGTGTATTCCACATCCCCGAAGATGACCGGAGGTTTGACACAGCGGGAGCCGTAGGACTGCACCCAGCCGTTCCCCGTAAAGGCGAAACCCTCCAGCTTCTCCCCGAAAAACTCCACCATGTCGTTGCGTTCAAATTCGCCGTGCACCAGTACATCCAGCCCCAGCTCCTGCTGGATACCGATCCATCTGCCAATTTCCTCCCTAATGAACGTCTGGTACCGCTCCTCCGTCCACTCTCCCTTGCGCCACTTTCGGCGGGCACTGCGCACCTCCGGCGTCTGGGGGAAGCTGCCGATGGTGGTCGTCGGCAATAGCGGAAGCTGCCACCGCTTCTCCTGCCGTTCCCGCCGCTCCTCGAAGGTACCTGCCCGGGTTACCGGCTGGGCTGCCAAACCCGCCATCTGTTTTCTCACTCCCGCTTTATTTCGGAAGGAGGACTCATTAAGCGCCGCCCTTCCCTTCCGCAAAGCCTCCAGCTCCGCTGCCACAGCGGCTTCGCCCAGCTTGCCTGCTTTGGTCAGCAGCACGGTCTCCTCCAGCTTCTGGTCGGCAAAAGCCAACGCCTCGTGCAGCACCGGGTCAAGCCCTGTCTCCTTCACTGTGCTAACCGGCACATGCAGCAGACTGCAGGAGGGCTGGACCACCAGCCGGCTGTCCTCCACCCCGTTGCGCAATGCGGCCAGCACCTTCAGCTTATCATCGGGGTCGCAAGCCCAAATGTTGCGCCCGTCCACCAGCCCTGCCCCCAGCATCTTCCCGGCAGGGAAGCCGTGGCGGAGCACCGCCTCCAGATTCAGACCGCGGTCGTGGACGAAGTCCAGCCCAATGCCATGAACCGGCAGCGCCACCACCTTTTCATACGCCTCCACCGCTTCGAAATAGGTTTGCAAAAACAGCCGGAGGTCCGGCACCTCCCGGACCAGCTGCCCATAAAGCTCCTCCGCCAGAGCCAGCTCCTCCGCCGTTACATTGGTGGACAGCACCGGCTCATCCACCTGCACCCACTGCACACCTGCCTCCGCAAGCTCCCGGAGCACCTGCACATACAAGGGCAGAAGGCGACGGGTCCAATCCCCCAGCTCACCGGGCGCATACCCCTTGGCCAGCTTCACAAAGGTCAGCGGCCCAATCAGGACCGGCCTGCCTTCAATCCCAAGCTCCTCCTTGGCCTCCGCGTATGCTTCCAGCAGCCGGTTTCCCGTCAGCACAGGCCGGGCGCCGTCCAGCTCCGGAACAATATAATGGTAATTGGTGTTGAACCATTTGGTCATTTCGCAGGCCGCAGCGTCCTTGCTGCCCCGGGCCATAGCATAATAGACAGCAAGGGAAGGCGTGCCGCCCTCATAACCGAACCGCCGGGGAATCAGCCCGAACATCACCGCCGTATCCAGCACATGGTCATAATACGTAAAATCCCCTACAGGAATGATATCAATGCCCTTCTCCTGCTGCAGCCTCAGGTTGGACAGGCGGATTTCTTTCAGCCTTGTATGCAGATCCGCCTCGGCCAATTCCCCCGTCCAAAAGGACTCCAACGCTTTTTTCCACTGCCGCTCCAGCCCGATACGGGGATAACCCAGGTTGCCGCTTTTCATCCGCCATCTCTCCTTATCGCCAATCCGTTGTTACTGGAAAGATAACATATCCGGCCGGATATAGGGTATGACCATAAAGCTATGGCTGGATATAGCCAAAATATATAGCCCTAACCAAGCTGCGCCAACAACCCGCCGAAAAACGGGCTATTGGATCGCCTCCTGCAGGGCCTCCACATAGGCAACCGCCAGTCTGGACAAGGCAGCATTCTGATGGCAGATCCAGCCCACATGGATGGTCTCGTCGCTTGCCAGCGGCACCGGAATAATGTCATTTCCATTCAGATCCTTACTCAGGACACCGGTGGAGATGGTGTAGCCGTTTAGGCCGATCAGCAGATTGAACAGGGTGGCCCGGTCGCTGACGCGAATACTTTTGGGACGGGCGATGGTGCTCAGGATTTCCTCTGAAAAGTGAAAGGAATTGTATTCCCCCTGCTCAAAATACAGGTACGGATACTCCCTCAGCTGCTCCAGCGTCACCACGGAATGCTTCGCAAGCGGATTATGGGCGCTCACAAAAATATGGGCCTTGGCCGTAAACAGGCTGTTGAACATAAGATTGGCATTTTTCAAAAGGCGGCTGATAACCTTATTATTGAAATCGTTCATATAAAGGATGCCGATTTCGCTTTTTTGATCCTTCACATCCTGGATGATCTCATGGGTTTTGGTCTCCCGCAGGGACAGCTCGTACTCCTCGTGCCCGTAATCCCGCACCAGCTTGACGAAGGCGTTGACGGCGAAGGCATAATGCTGGGTGGACACGGAAAAATGCTGGGGCGACGGCTTCGCATTCAGATATCGGCTCTCCAGAAGCTCCGCCTGCTCGATGACCTGACGGGCATAACCCAGGAACTCGGCACCCTCCTTGGAGAGCATAATCCCCTTATTGGTCCGTTGAAAAATAATAAGCTGAAGCTCCTCCTCCAGCTCCTTGATGGCGCTGGACAGGCTGGGCTGGGAGATGAACAGCCGTTTAGCCGCCTCATTCATGGAGCCGCGGGCCGCCACCTCCAGCACATAACGCAGCTGCTGCAATGTCATGGCAGAGTCCTCTCTTTTGGATAAAGATGCTTGTTTTTCTGATCATACCCGTTCCAACTCCCGTTCACAAGCCGTTCTTCATGCCTTCCATCATGAAAAAAGGACCCTGCCGGGTCCTCATCATATACAGCCGCCTGCAGACAGCTCAGCGGCCAATTCTTGGGCTGCCGCTATAACCTGTGCACGCGGCACAGCGGCCAAGGTTCCAGGAGGTGCAGGCAGCTTGGCCTGCGGGTTGCTCCGGTAGTAAATATAAGCGTTGAGGGTGGACCCGTTATTCAGTCGGACCCGGACCAGAACCCGCACATAATCGGGCACATTCTCCCACAGATCCGCCGTGATCAGCTCATCCGCCGACAGACACAGAAGCTCCCCCCGCACACTGCAGCCGGGTTCCGGGGTCACATAATAAAAGCCGTCCGCATCGGCATGCCTGCCGTGTTGGGGAAGAGAAGCAGTGCCAACCGTTACGCTTCTCCCGAAGAGAATATGCTGAACCTCCTGATCGATGAAGGTTCCATAGGAAAACAAGTAATAGTAGCCCATATTTCCTCCTGCGGCGGAGCGGGATTCGGTGCAAGCCTCCGCCCTATGTAATGATGTATGCACGTCTGGGCCAATCTTGTGCCTGTACAGTTTTTTCTGCTTGTTGCCCCTTCCTCCCCCATAAATATTTTATTTTCACATTTACATACCTTTGGTCGGTATTTATAATGAGCTTATACAGCTTCGTTTCATACATCCATATAGGGAGTGATAAACGTGAAGCAGGAGGAACGCAGGCGGAATACCATCCGTCTGCTGCTGGATACGACCATTGCCCTCATCGCCGAAAAAGGCTGCCATCTGCTGACGATGCAGGATATCGCCAATGCAGCAGGCCTGTCCAAGGGAGCGATTTTCCATTATGTGAAAAGCAAGGATGAAATGTTCGTCTGGGTGCTGCAAGAGCAGCTGGAGCAAACGAATAACCGCTTTTTGGATGAGGTGGCCTCCGGGCGCCGTACCTTTGCTGAGCCGATGAAGGCCATTGCGGACAGCATCTCCTCCTATGGGGAGGCGGGCAATGTCACCAACAAAGTGTTGTTGTATCTGCTTGGCAAGGAGGATCAGCCCCTAATCGCCGAAGCGGTAAGACACTACTACAAAAAGTCGGTGCAGCTATCCAAAAGCTGGATTGAAACTGGCCAGCAATATGGCGTCATTCCCCCATCGGTGGACGCGGCGAAAACAGCCGACATGCTCGTGCTTCTCACCTTCGGACTGCGGATGCGCGCTTCCATTCCGTTGGACGGGCCAGCCTTCACAGGGGCCGACTTCACGGCCTTCATCACTTCCGTATTACAGCCCAGCCCGGATAAAAATGAAAAGGAGCAACCACTATGATCCCCTTGTACGTGCTGGTGGTGTCTTTTGTGATGTTTCGCGCCTCGGGCGTGGCCGGATTTGCTTACTTTTCGGAGTGGCAATCCTCCCTGCAGGCCGCAGTTGCCGTTATGCTTCTGGTTGCCGCCTCGGCCCACTGGGGCTCCAAACGCCGGGATTTAATCCGGATGGTGCCCCCAGCCTTTCCCCGGCCTGATCTCATCGTTACCATTACCGGGTTGCTGGAAATTGCCGGAGCAGCCGGGCTTCTGTTCCCCGTCACCTCCCGAATTGCCTCGATCTGCTTGGCCCTGCTGCTGGTTGCCATGTTTCCCGCCAATATAAAAGCGGCCAACGAATCCTTGACCCTCGGAGGGCGGCCTGTGCCCAAGCTTCCGGTGCGTACGCTGCTCCAGCTTATTTTTATCGCTGCCGTGCTGTTGGCCGGTTAAAAAAAGAACCGCAGGGAGGCACTGGCCCCTTGCGGTTCTTCTGTACTATACTCTATGCTCGCTTACGCCTTGGCAGCCTTGAAGGCAGCTACGTATTCAGCCGCTTTTTTGGCAATGATGCTGTAGTCGCCGGTCTTCACGGCGTCTGCAGTCAGGTCGCCGCCGATGCCTACGGCAGTAGCGCCGGCTTTGATCCACTCGCCCAGGTTGGACAGGGATACGCCGCCGGTCGGCATAATGTTGGCTTGCGGCAAAGGACCCTTGATCGCCTTGATCATGGAAGGAGCGAAGGCGTTGCCCGGGAAGAGCTTCACTACGTCTACGCCCAGCTCAAGAGCCTGTTGGATTTCCTTGATGGTCATGCAGCCCGGCATAACGGGAATGCGGTACCGGTTGCACAGCATTACGGTTTCGGGGTTGAGGCTCGGGCCTACAACAAATTCGGAGCCGGCCAGGATAGCGGCGCGGGCGGTTTCCGGATCAAGCACAGTGCCTACGCCGATGATGGCAAAGCGGGCCGGGTCCTTGGCGGTGCTGGAATACTTGGCAGCCAGAGTTTCGATGGCACGCAGAGCGCCCGGTACAGTCATGGTGATTTCAATAACCTTGATGCCGCCTTCGATGGCTTGCTCAGCCATACGTACAACATCCTCAGCAGTATCGGCACGCAGAACGGCCACAACGCCTTGCTCGGCGATTTGTTGAATAACTTTAATTTTTTTCATGGTTCTCCACATTCCTTTTCTTCGTCCCGTTAATGGTCAAGGACGTTAATGGTTAACGCAGTAAATCCAGCTTAGCGCTCCACGCTCTTCTTGTTCTGGAGCACCGCCTGGGCTTTTTCCCAAGTGGGCAAAGCTTCCCAGTCGCCTTCCATCTGTACCGCGAGGGAGCCCATCAGGCTGCCGAGACGGACAGCCTCAGCCAGGTCATACCCCTTCAGCACACCTACGATGAAGCCTGCGCAGAAGCCGTCGCCGGCGCCTACAGTATCCACTATGCGTTCAGCCTTGAAGAAGGGGATGGCGGTAACCTTGCCGTTTTCGATCAGGTAGGTTTCGTCATCTCCACCCTTCACGATGGAAACGGCGCGCAGCTTGGACAGACGGGCTACGATTTCGTCGAAGTCCTCGGTTTCGTACATGAGCTTCAGCTCGTCCAGACCGGGCAGGAAGTAGTCGGCTTCCTCAGCCATTGGCAAAAGCACCTCTCTGGCTTCCTCCAGGGTCCATAGCTTCAGACGCAGGTTGGGGTCAAAGCAAACCTTGACACCATGCTTCTTGGCCATGCGGATAGCAGCCCAGAGGGTTTCCCGGCAGCTTTCGGAAAGAGCTGCGGTAATGCCGGTAACATGCAAAATTTTGGCCTGCTTGATGTACTCCTCGTCCAGGTGCTCGGGACGCATCAGGCTGGCTGCGGAATTTTTGCGGTAATAATACACGAAGGACTTGCCGGAGATGGCTTCCTTCAGCATCAGTCCGGTAGGAGCCTCGTCAGTCAATTCCACACGGGAGACGTCAACGCCCTCGCCGCGGATGCGCTTCTGGATCATGAGACCCAACGGGTCCTTGCCCAGCCGGCCGAACCAGCCAACGCGGTGTCCCAGACGGGCCACGCCGATGGCGAAATTGCTCTCTGCGCCGCCGAAGGACTTGTCCAGGGTGGCGGAGTATTCAATTCCTTTGTTGCCCGTGGACATCAGGAGTCCCATGGATTCACCGAAGGTCAGAACCTCCGGAATGTATTGCTGCTCTTTCGTTGCCTGTGTCATTCTTCAGCCTCCACCTGCTCCCGCTTTTCATATGGCCAAAACGGGAATATAATCGGATTTTCACCATTGAACACGTGTTCCGCTCTTGATTGCGCCGTGTTTCCTGCTATAGCCTGTTTTCCATTGTACCATACTTTCAAGACTTTGCGGCAGGCATTTCTACGACGATTTGTTGGATTTTTTTTAGGTAAAGAGATGGTAAAGAGGCAGTTTCACTCCCTTCATTGCGCTCGGAAGCCAAGGGTGCTACACTTTCCGGTATAGAGCGGAGCGGTTTTTTTATGATTTTTTGATGGAAAAGGAGTTTTTGCAGCATGGGCTTACAGACAGGCAAAACACTGATTTTGGCATTGGCTGGGGGCACAATCTTCCAACTGCTTCATATTCCTCTGGCCTGGCTTTTGGGGCCGATGACCATTCTTCTGGTGTGGCGGGAGGTGTTCAAAAAGAAGGCCGAATGGCACCGCGGCTTCCGCAACGCAGGCTTGTGCGTGCTGGGCTACATGATGGGCATCACCTTTAACGCGGAGGTGGCAGGGCAAATTGCCGTGCAGCTGCCCTCCATGGCTGCGGCCACCCTTTTAACTGTCGCCTTCGGACTTGTGGCCGGCTGGGTTACCGTGAAACGCACGGGCATCAGCATGGCTTCGGGCCTTCTCGGAAGTATTCCGGGCGGCCTCTCTCAGATGGCCGTCCTCTGCGACGAGGTGGAGGATGCCGACATGACGGTGGTGACCTTCATGCAAACCATCCGGGTTATGGCCGTGGTGTTTATTGTGCCCTTCCTGGCCTTCCACGGCTTGTCCTCCGGCGGGACAGAAGCCGGATCTGCGGCAACAGCTGTGGCCTCGGCAGTGTCATCTGTTTCCTGGATGTCCTCCAACACCCTGTGGTTTGTACTGGCCGTAGCCATCATGTTGGTGCTGGGTCCCAAGCTCCATTTGCCCACCCCTTACATGCTGGGGCCGATGCTGGGCGCCGCGTTATTGTCGGTGGCGGGGCTTGAGGCGCCGTCTCTGCCCCACTGGTCGGTGCTGACCGCCCAGGTACTGGTGGGTGCCCATATGGGGGTAACCACAAGTCTTTCCTCCCTGGACAATTGGAAGAAGCTTTTGCCCTACGCACTTTTCGGGGCCATCGGGATTGTGCTGTTTTCCCTGGGTACTGGCTATCTCTTGACCTTGTGGCATCCCATGTCGCTGTTAACCGCCTTTTTGGGCTCGGCCCCCGGGGGCATGACAGAAATGGGTGTCACCGGAGCAGCGTTGGGTGCCGATCTATCTATTATTGTGGCCTACCAGATGTTTCGGCTGCTGTTCATTTTGTTTATTGCCCCTTATATCGTTAAGGGCCTGCTGCGCCTCTACCGGGGGCGCACCGATTCTCCCGTGAAAGGATTTTGACCATTGAAAACCCTTGTGATTGCGGAAAAGCCCGATATGGGCCGGAACATCGCCGCTGTACTGGAGCCGAAGGCCTCCAACAAGCGGACCCACCTTGAAGGCGAACGCTACATCATAACCTGGGCCATCGGGCACCTCATCGGGCTGGCGGAGCCGGACCATTACGACGACCGGTATAAAAAGTGGAATCTTGGCGACCTGCCTATTATTCCCGATACCTTCAAACTTTTACCCAATGTAAAAACCCGGGATCAGCTGAAGGTCATCGCCCAGGTGGCCAAAGAATGCGACCGGATCGTCAATGCCTGTGACGCCGGACGTGAAGGGCAGCTGATTTTCTCTTATATCCAGCAGCATCTGAAGCTTCGCCAGCCGGTGCAGCGGCTGTGGATTTCGGACTTGACGGCGGAAACCATTCGCCGGGGCTTTGCCGAGCTGAAGGACGGCAGCGAATACGAAAATTTGACCCAGGCGGCCAGAGCCCGCAGTGAGGCCGACTGGCTCATCGGAATGAACGGGTCAAGGGCGTTTACCACCCGGCATAATGAGCTTTTGTCTGTCGGACGGGTGCAGACGCCCGTATTGGCCTTGATTTATGACCGCCAAAAGCAGATCGAGGCGTTTGATTCGGAGAAATTCTTCGAGGTGGAGGGATCCTTCCAGCAGGGGGACACCACCTACCGGGGCATGTGGCAGGGAGACCGGTTCAAGGCCAAGGACAAGGCCGAGGCAGTGGTCACCCGGGTCAAGGGCAAACCGGGACGGATTGCTTCTTATGAAGTGAAGGATACCAAGGAGTTTCCCTTCAAGCTGTATGATTTGACCCTGCTGCAGCGGGAGGCCAACGGCAAGCTGGGTTTTTCCGCCAAAAAAACCTTGGATACGGCCCAGGCCCTGTACGAGAAGCATAAGGTCATCAGCTATCCCCGAACCAACTCCAACTATGTGAACCCGGAGAATATTCCGGACATGCACAAAACGCTGGAGTCCCTGAAGGGCTCCGTGGACTATGGTTCCTTCGCCCAAAATGCGGACAAGAAGCTGGTGCACAAAAACAACAAGTTCGTCTGTAATCCGGCCAAGGTGGAGGATCACCACGCCATTCTGCCCACCTTCAAAAAGGCCAGCGGCTTATCGCCGGATGAAGCCAAGGTTTACGACCTGATCGTACGGCGTTTCCTGTCCCACTTCTACCCGGCGGCCGAGTACAAGGTGCATACAGTGTTTACGGAGGTAGGCGAAGGAGAGGCGGCCGACCGGTTCAAAACCACGGTTAAGGAGCTGCTTTCCCTGGGCTGGAAGGTGCTGTACCCGGACCAGAAGAAAAGCGCCGGTGCTAAAGGCGGCAAGGGCAAAACCGGCAAAGCCGGAGACGGGGAAAATGCGGGCTCCGACAAGGATGGGGATAAGGACGAAAACAACGGTCCCTCCGAGCTGGAGGTGGAGACGGATACTCCCTTCTCTGTGAATCCGCAGGCAGGTGTGCTCTGCTCTGATGCGGAGGTCAAGGAAAAGGAAACCCAACCGCCCAAGGCTTTTACGGAGGGCACTCTGTTGAAGGCAATGGAAAGTGCGGGCAAGTCCATTGAGGACGACGAACTGCGGGATGTAATGAAGGATTCCGGCCTGGGCACACCCGCCACCCGGGCGGCCACCATCGAACGGCTGAAGCAGGTGGGGTATGTGGCCATGCAGGGCAAACGGATCAGCATCACTCCCAAAGGCCGGGCCGCCGTGGAACTGGTCCGCGGAGCGGGTGTGGAGCTGCTGGCTTCGCCGGAGATGACGGGCCAGTGGGAGCGGCGGTTGAACGAAATCGCCAGAGGCCAGGCGTCGAAGGATGCCTTTATGGACAAGGTGCGGGCCTTCGCGCGCCTGATCGTGGACAAGGTCCGCCTGCAGGCGCGGGCGGACAAGGCGCACTTCGCCAAGCCGGAGCCGGCGGCTGGCGCAGGCAAGGGCAGCAGGCGCAGCAGCGCTGCCAAGGATGTTGGCGCCGGCGGGACCGCTGCCGGCGAAGAAGGCGCTGCGCCGGCGCGCAAGCGGCGCAGCAAGGCGGACGCGGCAGCCGGCAGCGCCGCGGAAACCGTGGCGGCGGCTGCAGCGCCCGCCAGGAAACGCCGCAGCGGCAAGGCCGACGCTGCTGGAGCAAGTGCAAGTGCCGCCGCTCAAGCGGGCGGCACGCAGGTAGTGCTACCGCTGCCCGCGGACGCTGGCGCAGCAGGTTCGAGAGCTGCCAGCAGACCATCGGCAGCAGGCACTGGCACTGGCGCCGGAGCTGCCGCGGCAGGCCGGTCGGCCGCCGGGGCGGGAACAGCGGCGCCAAAAGTCCCCCCCAGCCGACCCGCTATGCGGGAGGCGCTGGGGAATTGCCCCCGCCCGGGCTGCGGCGGGCGGATCATCTTCGGCAGCACCGGCTACGGCTGCACTCATTTCCGCCAGGGCTGCACCTTCGTGCTGTGGAAGGACACCGGCTTTGGTGTGAACCTCAATGACACCATGGTAACCAGCCTGTTACGAACCGGCCAAACCTCCTTTTACAGCGAAACCGCCGGCAGCGGCACCCTCATTTTGCAGGACGCACAAACAGGTAAACTTTCGCTTCTTCGTAACTAATATACTTCCTCTCCCCCTGGTCCCGGCATACGGCACCAGGGGGATTTTCTTATCCAATCTAGCCCAAGCCTCGTCCTCAAACAATTGCCAGCCAAATAACGGAAGGCAAACTTCCGCTATCTCAGCATAAATGATGGCCAAGCATACAATAGAACCCTTCCTACTTGCGCTAATCCGGCACTTTCCTCACAACACCCATACATTCCGGCATGATAAGGGAAACTCCCCTTCCCTTATCCTCCCCAAACTAGTGAACCGCCCCAAATGACGAAACATTGCATTCCGTTATTCGGTGCAGGTCACTCTCACACCCCTTGTCTCCCACTATCCCCGTTACTCAGGACAAACTAGTCGCCTTTGTCGCCCACTATCCCTTTGCACTTTACATCTTCGCCTTGTTGCCCATTATCCCCCCCACTCAGGAATAACGAAGCTCACGAAGCTCTCGAAGCTACAAAGGCTCAAAAATCGCAAATCCAGGTACAGCAAATCCATGCCAAAGGAAGCTTAAGCTGCATTAACACCCTTGTCGTCCATTATCCCCTTTACTCAGGGAACAACAAGATTCTCAGAATCAGAATTGGCAAATATCAAGCTAGACAGGAACACTCCTACCCATCCCCTCACTTTTCTACCTGAGCCAATGGGATAATGAACAATAAGGACGCCTACTTGCACTCGATCTGTTAACTATCCTGAGTTATGGGGATAATGCGCGACAAGCTTCTAGTTATCGGTCCGTCCTCTCTCAACTCTTACCTGAGCCAATGGGATAATAGACGATAAGAACTGCGACTCGAACTCCATCTGTTAACTATCCTGAGTTACGGGGACAATGCACGATAAGCTTCTGGTTATCGATCCATCCTCCCTTAACTCTACCTGAGCCAATGGGATAGTGGACGACAAGGGCCTTTCTCAAGAGTTTCCTCCCTAAGCATGCTTGAGTCCACGGGGAAGCGCAGTAACTGGCTAGGCTAACTAAGCTGGGGGCATAAGTCGGGAGGGATAAGTCTGGGGAATAGGCCAGGGGCCAAGCGCCCATTTATGCCGAGGTTGGAGGCGGCGGTAGCGCATTTCCACCAGCCTGCGGTCATGGAGTGCAAAGGACCGACCATCCGGGAGGGGATAGGTCCGGAACATTCCGGCATCCGGCTTTGGTCCAAAACGGCTGCCCCAAAACGACCCTTTCTTTATATCCCACAAACAGCTGATTTGCATATTCGCCTCTCTCGCCCATTCCCGGGGCGACCACTGCTCCAGCTGTAACCAATCAGCCCCGTTCCGGACGTGCCCAGCAGCTGTGGGCGCAGCCTCATCCATCGGATCGCTCCTCATGCCGAAGCTTTCTTTTTCCCACCCTGCAAACTGTTCAACGCTCCTATAATATTCTTCAAGAACCTGCTCCCAGCTGTCCGGCTACACTCCCCATAACGCCTCGTAAAATCCCGCCAGAAACCCATAGTTATGGTCGAACCCAAACAATAGCCTTCCTTTGGGCCGCTGCATCCCTTGCCCCGGAATAATCGGCAAAGGCAAACCAATCAAACATAACCTCAACTCCTCACCCAAGTTTGGTGACTTTTTTCCATTCACCGCGTATAAAAAGCATATCGGTTTTTCCAAAAGGAGTTATCCCTATGTCCCATGAAAAAAAACGGCGCCGCTCCGGCGACTGGTGGGAGATTTTCCCCGAGGTCATTTTGGAGCTGATCCCTGCACTCTTCAAAGGTATGCTCCGCCTGGTCCGCAGCATCTTTGACTAAGGGGTCACTTTACGCGACGGAACAAAAAGCAAAAAGCCGCCCGGCTCAAGGTCCGAACGGCTATTTTCTTGCGGATTAATTTCCTGCTGCGTCCGATTCCTGCAGCAGCTGTGCCAGCTCATCATGGATGCGGCCGTTGGTGGCCACAATGTTGCGCACTTCAAGATGATACGGGTTGCCCTTGGTATCCGTTACATGGCCGCCGGATTCCTTCACCAGCAGCATACCCGCGGCAATATCCCAGGCATTCAAACCCAGCTCCCAATAGCCGGAAAGCCGTCCGGCCGCTACGTAAGCCAGATGAAGTGCAGCGGACCCGCCGGAACGGACATTGCGCACCCGGGGCACCACTGCTTCCAGTCCTCTCATGTTGCCCGCGATATTCGGCCCGCGGTCAGTTGGAAAGCCCGTTGCCACGAGGCTGTCCAGAAGCCGCTCCTCACCGGATACCATGGTGCGCCGGCCATGAACATATGCCCCCTTGCCCTTTTCGGCAACAAACAATTCATCCCGGTTCGGGTCATACACAACGCCTACAATAATCTCACCCTTATGGGCAAGAGCGATGGATACGCTGAAGAATGGGAAGCCGTGGATAAAGTTGGTTGTCCCGTCCACCGGGTCCACAATCCACAGATATTCCGCGTCACTTGCCTCCTGCAGCGCCTTAATAGAAGCAGCTGCGCCCGGCTCCACGCCTTCTTCACCCAGAATGGAATGGGTGGGAAAATGCGTCATGATCAGATTACGGATCATCATCTCGGAGCCTTTATCTACTTCCGTGACAAGATCGTGGGGGGAGGTTTTTATAGTAAGGCTGGAGAAGTCCCCCAGCTTGCTCTTGATCCATTCGCCGGCCTTGGCTGCCGTATTGATGGCAACTGCCGTAAAACTTTTACTGCCTACGGTAAAAGGTTCTTTTTGCTCACTGGACATTGTCATCAACTCTCTTCTTTGCTTACTTTTAGATACCTTCAGTATAGTCAATCTCTGTCTTAAAAGCTACTTGCGAATGCACCAAAAAAACTCGTAACAATGTACAATAAACGCTTACATTTCCTTTTCAAAAATAGTTGTTTCAAAATTGTGACGCCGGGTAAATATGCTTACATTTGGAAATTTACTCCGAACTGCTGGCTAACTGTCAGCGCCATCCAACTTTTTTCATTCTCCTTTTTATACCCTATGAAAGGTGGTGAGGCCGCCGGGCCAGGCGTATTGTTCTATTATTCTACTAACAGGAGGAAAAGGCATGCGAGGAGCGGTTATGAAAAAACTGGCTACCGTCACGGCGGTCATGCTTGTTGTTTCCCTGCTTAGCCCTGTTCTGGCTTTGGCTGACGCTTACTTTAAGGATGTGCGTTACCAAGCCAACGGCACCGTAACCGGGCAGGTTTACTTTGACGGTACGGTAGGGACGAGCGTTTACGCATCGGGACAACCGGTCACCCTGTCCGTTTATGATAACGCGGGGACATTCATCACGCCGGTGACAGCAACGTACACAACTTATGGCGATGGAAAATACTACTACTCCTTCAACCCAAAGGTCATTCCGAACTATTCCCAGCATAATCCCATCGTCATCAAGTATCAAAATGAAGCATTGAATTACTCCACCGTATCCAATGCCGTTTACCGTGAGACAGACTCCGGTTCCGGTGGTGATTCCGGCTCTGGCGGTTCTGGATCAGGTTCAGGCTCCGGTACATATACGCCTTCACCGTCGCCATCCCCTACACCCGGAACGGAAACTGATCCGGATGTAACGGTCATTAAGGCCGATGATCTGAAGGATGCCTTCCATGGCTCCGACAAGGTAACTCTGCGGTTCGCAGAATCCGTAGAGATCCCCTTCTCCGGACTCACTGAGGCCATGACACGCACCGGCACTGTCCTTTCTCTGACAGGGGATCATGGGACCTACGAGCTTCCGCTCTCCGTCTTGAACCTGACGCAAATCAGCAGCATGCTGAACACCGGCGCAGCCGGACTGACCTTGAAGCTGACCGTCACCAAGGTAACCGGTGATGAAGCGGCGCAGGTTGCAGCGGCTGTAGCGAAGGCCAACGGAACCGCATTGTCCGATCCTGTGCGCTTTGAGCTTCTGGCTATTGGCGCTGACGGCAAAAAGCTGGCTCTGGATAACTTCGGCAGCACTTATGTAAAACGCACCATTACTATGACCCGCGAAAGCAATGGTAAGGCTACGGTGGTTCAATATCTGCCGGCTACCGATGCATTGACCTTCGTACCGTCGGTCATTAACGGCACCTCCGCCACCTTCCAACGTCCCGGCAACAGCATCTACCTGGTGCTGGAGCGCAATACCGTCTTCGCTGACCTGAATGGTCACTGGGCGGAAACGGACATTGAACTGCTGGCCAGCAAGCTGCTGAACGGCAGAGAAATTGTTGAAGGCACCGCCGCCAACAGCTTCGAGCCCAACCGCGGGGTGACCCGCGCTGAGTTCGCAGCCCTCCTGGTGAAAGGCCTTGGCCTGACCGTACCTCCGAAGACTGCCGTAGGCGAGTTCCCTGACGTGGACCCCGAGGCATGGCATGCGGTATATATCTTCGCCGCCAAAAATGCCGGTCTGATCGAAGGCTACGAGGACGGCACCTTCCGTCCGGACCGCTTCATCAACCGCGAGGAGCTGCTGGCCTTGGCCTACCGCGCTTACCGGTTTGCAGGCGGCCAAGCAGACTTCAGCGTCATCGAGCTGGCTACAACCCTGTCCCGCTTCGAGGATGCCGAGGATCTGGTTTGGGCACAGCTTGAAACAGGAGCTGTCATTAAGCTGGGTCTGTCCCAAGGCGCAGATTCCAACAAGCTGGATCCGGCAGCAAGCGCCAACCGCGCAGAAGCAGCTGTGATTCTGAAGCGCATCTTGGAAAAAACAGGCTTTATCCAGTAATGTGAAAACATAGACTGGATGAACAAAGAGGCTGTTCCAAGGCAGGATTACCTGCCAGCGGAGCAGCCTCTTTTTCATAGCGTATAATTAACTTTATTTAGCCGAACCGGTATGATATCCCATATCCTCCCTTCGGATAAACCCAAGCCACATTGTCCGAGGCGCAGGCAATCCGGCAGGTGCCGCATTCCACACAATTTTCATAGGCCACGTGATTGGTCTTGGCTGCCTCATCCCAGCTGTATACCTCCGCCGGACAGAAGCTGTTGCAGCTTTTGCCGGCGCATCTGGCGCAGACTGCCTCATCCTTGATGGCTAAGTGGGATACATCATCGCATTTGTAGCGGATTGTAAACAGCTTATCGGTCATGGTTTGGGTGCTCATCCGTTTATCGCCCTCCAGCCTTTGGCTCCCAGCTTCATCAGATTCATTGTGCCGCCTGCCGCCTGCTTCACCAGACGGATGGCTTTCTTTTGTTTTTCCGCCTTGGTAACCCCGTTCACCAGAAACATCTCGTAAGCAGCCTCGTTGATGGCCCGAGGCAGGTCCCCAAACAGAAGCGACGGGTCAAAATCCTTCAGCAGGCTGTGCATACCCTTGTACTTTTTGAGGTCGTTCATGAGGAAGCTGCTCTTCATGGCATTGTCGTACTGCTTTAAGGAAGCAGCAGAGAAATCCCCTTTCTCCTTGGCCTTGATGACGGTCTCCGCCGCCAGCCTGCCGGAGACCATAGCCAGGTTGGTTCCCTCCCGATGGACAAAATTCACCAGTTGGGCGGCGTCGCCGGTAATGCACCAGCCGCTGCCGGAGAGCGGGGGGATGGAATGGTAACCGCCTTCGGGAATCAGATGAGCCGCATATTCCTTCACTTCCCCGCCCTGAATCAGTTTGCGAATGGAGGGATGACGCTTGACCTCCTCCAGCAGCTCATGGGGCTTGGCGCCGCTTTGCCGCAGGTGGTTCACCATCACGCCGATGCCAATGGAGATGGACTCCTTGTTGGTATACATGAAGCCCATTCCCGCCATGCCCCGGGAGGTTTCGCCCATAAACTCCACAGTGACTCCTTCGTCTCCTTCGAGACCGAAGCGGTCCTCGATTTTTTCGCGGGGGAGCATGATAATTTCTTTCACCGCCAGTGAAACCTCATCGGGATTCCATTCCTGGTGCACACCCATCGCTTTGCCCAAAAGGGAGTTCACGCCGTCGGCAATAATCACCGCATCCGCATACAGGTCCCCGTCCTCCCGGTCGGTGCGGACGCCTACCACCTTATCGCCCTGGCGGATCACATCTACCGCTGCTGTTTCGTAGACGGGAATGGCCCCCGCCTCCACCGCTTTCTCCGCCAGCCATTGGTCAAACTTGGCACGAATGCCGGTAAAACAGTTAAAGGGCGTCTTGTATGCCTCATTCCGGTGGCCCAGGGTGACGGCTGATTCCTTGCCCATCATCCAAATCCGCTGCTCCACAATATGCCGCTCCACAGGCGGATTCTTTTCGTTCAGGAAACCTGGCACCAATTCTTCAATCTGCTGCCGGTACAGAACGCCTCCGAATACATTCTTGGCGCCGGGGTATTCGCCCCGCTCCAGAAGTACAACCTTCAGCCCCGCTCTGGCCAGCGTCAGCGCCGCCGAACTCCCGGCCGGTCCTGCGCCGACCACTATCGCATCGAATTTTTCGTTCATGGCCGCCTATACCCCTCTTCCCGCTGCTGTTTGGGTCATTGCTTCATCCGGGATGCCTGCTTCCGGGGCCGCCACACTCTGCGGCGAAGCGGCTGCATCCGTTGACGTCAGCACCGCACCCCGGCGTTTGGCGAACTCCCGGATCAGCGCCGGGATGATCTGGAACAGATCCCCTGCCATGGCATAGTGTGCAATCTGGAATATCGGCGCCTGAGGATCCTTGTTCACGGCGATAATCACGTCGGAGCCCTGCATACCCACCGTGTGCTGAACTGCCCCCGAGATTCCCGCTGCAATGTACAGCTTGGGACGCACAGTATGCCCCGTCTGCCCGATCTGGTGCTCATGGGTGATCCAGCCCGCGTCCACTGCGGCACGGGTGGCACCTACTTCGCCGCCCAGCACCTCCGCCAGCTCCCGTAGAAGGCTGAAGCCCTCCGGTCCGCCCAATCCCCGGCCGCCGGCCACGATAATGTCCGCCTCCTCCAGATTGACGCTGCTCTTCTCCTCCAGGAAGGCGATGACCTGGGCGGCGGTATTGGAATAATCCTCCCGCACCTCCAGATGCACCACCTCGCCCGTCCGCTCCGGGTCCGGCGCCAAGGCCTGGAACACCCCCGCCCGGGCGGTGGCCATCTGGGGCCGGTACTGCTTGCAGAGGATGGTGGCCATCATCTTCTCCGAAAATGCCGGACGGCTTGCCATCAGAAGCCGGGAGGGATGGGGCTCCACATCCAGCTCCGTGCAATCCGCTGTCAGCCCTGTGGGCAGATGGGTGGCGATGGCTCCCGCCAGGTCCCTGCCGGTGGCGGTGGCGCCGTACAGCACGATCTCCGGCTTGATCTCGTGGATAGCCGACAAGCACACCCGGCTGTACGGGCGGGTCCGGTAATCCAGCAGCTCTGGCGCCTGGCACAGGTAGACAAGGTCGGCTCCGTAGCGGATGGATTCCGCCGCCAGATGCTCCACATCATGGCCGATGACCAGCGCCAACAACGAAGTCTCCAGCTTATCAGCGAGCTTCCGCCCTTCCCCTAGCAGCTGCCAGGAGACCTTCTTAGCCTCACCGCGCCGGTGCTCGATGACGATCATAACGCCCCGGTAGGCAGACCAATCCTGCTCCTGGGCGGCTTTGCGTTCCTCACTCATTCTTCATGCCTCCTCTTGCCCCGTGGCCGGAGCATAAATCTCTTTTACGCTTTTTAATGGGGGCTCCCCCAAAAGTACCCGGAATCAGCATCAGAGCATCCCTTCACTTTTGGGGGATGTTTATATCCATCCCAGCCTGCGGGGCAGCTCGCCCTCCCACAGCTTCCCGGCCACTTCCTCCGCCTGGGCTTCCGGTGTAGCGCCGCCAATCTGCACCGTATTGGCCTTCTTGATCTCCGGAACCCAGGTGCGGCCCACAATGGTGGGCGACCCCTTTAGTCCGATTTTGGTCCGGTCCATCTCCGGAAAATCCGCCATGGTCCACATTACGGGCTTATATCGCGCCGCCCGGACCATACCCGGCAGCGTCGCCCGGCGGATGCGGTTCAGCTCCTTAAGCACTGTAAAAAGCACGGGCATGGAGGTTTCCGCCACCTCAACACCATCCTCCATTTGCCGGTGGACACGCACCCGTCCCGCTTCCTCATCCACCTTATCCACCTTGCAGACATAAGTGAGCTGGTCCATATCCAACCGGCATGCCACACCCGGCCCCACCTGCCCCGTATCTCCGTCCAAAGTCTGCTTGCCGCAGAACACCATGTGCACCGGTCCCCAAGCCGTCTCAATCTTCCGGATGGCCGCTCCCAGCACATAGGAGGTAGCCAGCGTATCCGCCCCGGCGAAAGCCCGGTCCGTCACCAGCACAGCCTCATCGGCTCCGAGAGAAATACATTCCTTCAAGCCCTTCTCTGCCTGGGGCGGACCCATGGTCACCACCGTTACCCGTGCCCCCAGCTCATCCTTAATCCGCAGCGCTTCCTCCAGCCCGTGCATATCATAGAAATTCACAATGCTCGGCACTCCCTGGCGGATCAGGGTATTGTTCTTGGGATCAATCCGGATTTCCCTGCTGTCGGGCACCTGCTTGACACAAACCACCACATGAAGCAATCTGACGCACCTCCGATTAGAATCATTCCAAAAATGATAGCGCTTGCAATAGTAGCCAACGCTGATTTTCACATCTGAAATTCTCCCCCGCTATCACCATATTTCACCAATTCCACAAGTTGAACCGTTTTCCTACATTGTGAAAAAATTCATTTGTTATACTGATTAAAATTTCTTGTTTCCGTCAAAAATTTGTCACTTTTAACTAAAAAGCCTGGTTTTTACTTGTGAAAAAATGCACATAACTCCTATCCACTATAACTGTTATACCTTTTTAAAACTTCTGTATTATATCTGCACGGAAGCGCTAACACTTTTTTGAGATTTATTGCCGGCCCAAAAGCAAAACGCCTGACCGCGTCCGGCCAAGCGTTTATCCCGTATTCCTTTTTTCACAGCTCCACAGTGGCCTGATCCACCTGCCGGACTCCCTGCACTCCTGCCAGATCCTCCATAAGACGGAACAGCGCCCCGTCCTTCATCTTGGCCTCCAGCATCACATCCAAGGCAGGTGTGTCCTGTGCAATCTCCCGCATGAATTCCAGCAGCGGACCACGTTCCACATAATCCGCATGAGCGCGGATATCCTTGCCCTCGCGGGGGCTGGACACGTGGATCTTCGGCGGAAGAGCAGGCAAACCCAGCGCATCCTGCTCCTCCGTCCCTGCACCCTCCCATGTCCGCAGGATTCTGGGCCACAGGGAAGCTGCTTTCTCCCCGTCATTGTTCACCATGTGATGATGCAGATCCAGCACCATGGGGGCCCCCACCTCCTCGCAAATGGCCAGGGTTTCCTCCGCGGTGAAGGTTTTATCATCGTTCTCCAGGGTGACCCGCTCCCGCACCTGCTGCGGGAGGGCAAGAAAATTGCGCCTGAACCGCTGCCCCGCCGCCTGCTTGTCCCCGTAGCTGCCGCCCACGTGGATGTTGCACTTGGCGTTGCGGTTTAGGCCCATGGCCTCCAGCATGGTATGATGCCGCATCAGATCGGCTACCGAATTGTCCAGCACATCCTGCCGCGGGGTGGACAGCACCGTAAAATGATCGGGATGAAAGCTTGTCCGCATCCGGTGCAAACGGACATATTCCCCTACCTCGGCGAAGGACTCCGACAATGCCGCGAAGGGATCCCAGCCCGCAAGCATCCCATGGCCCACAAGCGGGATCAGCTTGGAGGAAAACCGGTACAGATGAATATCGCTGGCCCGGTTATGCCGGAGCAGCCGAAGGGTATTGTGCAGATTCTCCGCAGCGATACGCTCCAGCTTGCGGACGGCGGCTTCCCGGTCACCCAACTTAGCGAAGACGGTGGCGGTCATTGTTTTGGAGGGGGAAGCCTGGGATACAACAGTGGACATGGCCACATAACCAAAACGGACAATCACAAGCGATTCACTCCCGGCAAGTAGTCGGTTTCCATATATGGATAGCCTTCCCTCCACCTGCCGAAATCATCCTTATTGTTTATCTCCAAAAAACATTTCGTAAGCCAGCGCGGTCTGCACTCTGGCCTCCTCCTCCGTCAGCTTGCGGAGCAAATCCATCTCTACCAGCGTCACCTCTTTGCCCTGAAAATTAATTTCGGCAATGGAGGCTGTAATTTTCACAATGGCGATAGCCTGGTTCTGGGGGGTATAGGCAATCACCTTCTGGCCGGTAGGGTACACGCGGAAGCCGGTTTTCACCATCTTGCACTTGCCATATTCCAGCAAATCGTGAAGCTCCTGCTCATTTTTAAATTTACATACCGAGTTAAATTCCGTAGAGAATCCCATATCGTGCTCCTCCTAAAGGGGGTTTTCCTTTAAGAATACCATAATTTGCAGGCAATTACCCGGCCTGGCCTCTCGCAGATCCTGCTTAATCCCCAGTCAAGCCGGCCGGTTTGGCCGCTTGCTTCCAGGCAGCATGGACCAGCCGCTTTAGCCTCTCTCCGTCGGGAGTACCGACATCCCGCCAGACGGCAGCATGAACACCCTCCGGTCCCAGCTCCGGGCATAAATCCGCATCCGTCAGCAGCACATTGCTATGTCCATCAGGCGTTACAAAGTAAAGCACTGCCGGTCCCTTGGCCTGCAATGCGGCAAAAGCGCGCCGGGAAGCGTTTCTTACCTCCGTCTCCAACTGGCTTCCGGCGGGAGGCTTATATCCCGTCTCCGCGGGGGGCACAACCCCGCCCAGCTCCATCACGGCTATATCCGCTGCCTCCTTACCTCCGCCTAAGGCGGCAGCATACACCCGTCCCTTAACGGTTTCCTCCGCCAAAAGCCGGTCGGCTTTGCGGAATACCTCCTCCACTGCCGCCTGCAGTTCCTCGCGGGTAGCGACCAGCACCGCATCCCGGCCGCAGCCGGTCTCCGGAGGCCCAATCCGGCAGGGATAACCGAGAGTCATTTCTATTTCGATGAGAAAATAAGCGGAATCCTGCTCCCATTGGGAACGGGTAAAAGTGCGGAAGAGGCTTTGGGGAACCCGTTCCCCCGCCAGCAGCCTGCGCAGAAGCACCCGGTCGGCCCCCAGAACTGCCCCCGTCGGGTCCAACCCCGCCGCAACCAAACCCAGAAGCTCCGCATAAGCCGCTAAACGGCACAGCTCCCGCTTGCTGTGGGCGCCTGCAGCCACCAGCACATCCGCCTCGGGGCAGCTTCCGGTTCCGGCTTGCGCATGTTCGGCGGGGAGCTCTTTTATTACCGCGGCATACCCCTCCGCCTGGAAAAGCTCCGCCATATTTTTGGCCGCCAGCTTGCGCAGCCGCCGCTCCGCTTTATCCGGACTGCGGATATAGATCACTCCGATACGCATTGCATCACTCAAGGCCGACCCTTCTTTCGTTCAGGCTGGATATGAAACGGCTCACGGTCCCAGGATATGAAAGAACCGGTATTTGGTTGCTTCGGTCCATGCATAGGAATCGCTATAGTCCCAATAGCGGTGGCGGCAGTTAACCGTATGGGCATTCACCAGCGGCATGCCGTCGGGATCAAAATCCGTCACCACGGTGCTGTGCCCGTAACGGCCGTCCCCGTTCCAGCTGTAGCAGATTACATCCCCCGGCTCCAGATCCTTGGGGGAACCCACCTCCTCCGCACGGAGGCCGGTGCTCCGTTTGCCACCCAGATACAGCTGCAGGGCATTGGCTACCGCCCAGCTGTAGCTCCACAGCTCCTGGCTGCCGCTTCTGCCCCGGTACCACCATCCCGCCTCCCGGCGTCCGGTATAATCCATATAGTGGCCTCCCGCCAGAATGCACTGGGAGACATAATTGGAGCAGTCCACTTTAAAGGCTAAATAAGCGGGGTTGGGAGTTTCCCAGAACTTCTCGGCATATTCCACGGCCAACTGCCGGTTATAGGTGCCTTTGCTGCGGGGAGAGGTTTGCAGGCCTTGCTTGAGAAAAGGAGGCGGAACCTTCTGCCGGATTTCCTCGGCCATCTCGGGCAACAACCCCAGCCGGTCGTCACGGTCGTCAAGGGCGGACTGCTCCACACGCTGCAATACGGCGATACCCTCCCGTGCAAAAGCAAACGTCAGACGCTCCGTCCACCAGCTGTTCTCTGTCAAGGTCCGGCTGCCCACGCTCCCCTGGAAGGATTGGGAGAGACGGATATGGAGAACTGCTTCCCGGTCCGAGGTTTCCACCCGTTTCACCGCCAACCGGATCTCGGAGCGGACCGGCACAAGCCCCCGGATCAGATGCTGAAACCTGCGGCGCTCCTGCCGCGCTTCCATCCGCCGCAGGAATTCTCCGTCTGCCGTCAATTGACGCAGCGGACCGGTGTCATAGTCCGTTTCCGCCTGATTGCGCGCATGAATGAAATTGTATAACGCCAGCTTCCAGCTCATGCCGGTCTCCTCCTGTCTTGAAAGTTGTCAGGTACAATATATGACAGTTGGAGAGGGTTCATGAATCGGAAACGGGGCAATTTGGCATTTACGAACCGCAGGAAACCCGCTATACTAAAGGTAACGAAATTTTGAAATAAAGTTTCATTAGATGAAACTAAGGAGGTTAACTATCATGGCTTATCAGGACCGTTATTCCGTCAAAAAGAAGCTCAGCGCAGGTGGCAAGGAATACGCTTACTACGATCTACCCGCCTTAACCACACAATTCGGAAGCATCGACCGTCTCCCCTTCTCCATCAAGGTGCTGCTGGAGGCCGCTGTCCGCCAATTCGACGGGCGCGCCATTACAGAAGAGCATGTGAAGCAAATCGCCGGTTGGGCGGAGGGACGTGATGCCAATAAGGAAATCCCCTTCATCCCGGCGCGTATCGTGCTGCAGGACTTTACCGGCGTGCCTGTTGTTGTGGATCTGGCAGCCATGCGTTCAGCCATGAAGGCCTCCGGCGGCGACCCGAGGAAAATCAACCCGTTAGTTCCTGTCGATCTGGTCATCGACCACTCCATCATGGTGGATGCCTTCGGCTCGAAGGAAGCGGAGGAATATAATACCAAGGTGGAGTTTGAGCGCAATGAAGAGCGTTACCGGTTCCTCCGCTGGGCGCAAACCGCCTTTGATAACTTCCGCGCCGTGCCTCCGGGTACCGGAATTGTCCATCAGGTCAATTTGGAATACCTGGCGTCCGTCACCGCCGTGAAGAATGTGGACGGCGAGCTGGTCGCTTATCCCGACTCCCTGGTGGGCACCGATTCCCACACCACCATGATCAACGGCTTGGGTGTCGTCGGCTGGGGCGTAGGCGGTATCGAGGCGGAGGCCTGCATGCTCGGCCAGCCTCTCTACTTCGTCACACCGGATGTCATCGGCTTCAAGCTCACCGGCAGCCTGCCTGAAGGCGCCACCGCCACAGACCTGGCGCTGACCGTCACCCAGATGCTCCGCAGAAAAGGCGTCGTAGGCAAATTTGTGGAATATTACGGCCCCGGCTTATCCGGCATGAGCCTGGCGGACCGCGCTACCGTGGCCAATATGAGCCCGGAATACGGAGCCACCGTCGGCTTCTTCCCGGTGGACGACGAAACCCTGAACTACCTGCGCCTGACCGGCCGGGACGAGGAGCAAATCGCCCTCGTGGAGGCCTATTACAAGGCACAGGGCATGTTCCGCACGGACAGCACGCCCGACCCGGTGTTCAGCGACACCATCGAGCTGGATTTGTCTACCGTGGTGCCTAGCCTTGCCGGACCCAAACGTCCCCAGGACCGTGTGGAGCTGTCCCGCATGAAGGAAGCATACAACGCCATCGTACGGGCGCCTGTAGATAAGGGCGGCTACGGCCTGCCGGAGAAAAAGCTGATTGAGGAAGAAGCTACCATCTATTCCCCGGACGGCAAAAGCTCCCTCATGCGCAACGGCGCCGTCGTCATCGCCGCCATCACCAGCTGTACCAATACCTCCAACCCCAGCGTGATGCTGGGCGCAGGCCTCGTCGCCAAAAAAGCCGTGGAGCGCGGTTTGACCAAACCCGCTTACGTCAAAAGCAGCCTGACCCCCGGCTCCCTGGTGGTCACCGAATACCTGAAAAACGCCGGACTGCTTCCTGCCCTGGAGGAGCTTGGCTTCCACGTGACCGGCTACGGCTGCGGCACCTGTATCGGCAACAGCGGACCCTTGCCGGATGAAGTATCCAAGGCCATCGCTGACAACGACATGACAGTAGCCGCCGTCCTCTCCGGCAACCGGAACTTCGAGGGCCGGGTCCACGCCCAGGTGAAGGCCAACTACCTGGCTTCTCCGCCTTTGGTTGTAGCGTATGCCCTGGCGGGAACCGTAAACATCGATCTTACAAACGAGCCCATCGGCTACGATAAAAGCAACACCCCGGTGTTCCTGAAGGACATCTGGCCCACCAATGAGGAAATCCAGGCAGCGGTAAAGACTGCTCTCAATCCTGCCATGTTCCGGGATAAATATAAGAACGTCTTCAATGCCAACGAGCGCTGGAATGCCATCGAGGTGCCAGAGGGCGAGCTTTACGAATGGGATGATTCCTCCACCTATATCCAAGAGCCTCCCTTCTTCAAGGATCTGGCCGCTGAGCCGGGTCATATCGAGGATATCGGAGGCGCACGGGTATTGGCGCTGCTGGGCGACTCCGTCACCACCGACCATATTTCCCCGGCAGGGAACATCAAGGCGGATTCTCCCGCGGGCAAATATCTCATCAGCCATGGCGTCAAGCGGGAGGACTTCAACTCCTACGGCTCCCGCCGCGGCAACCATGAGGTGATGATGCGGGGCACCTTTGCCAACATCCGCATCCGCAATGCCGTAGCCCCGGGCACAGAGGGCGGCGTTACCACCTATCTGCCAACAGGCGAGGTGGAGTCCATCTATGACGCCTCCATGAAATATCAGGAAACCGGCACCAATCTGGTGGTTATTGCCGGCAAGGAATACGGCACCGGCAGCTCCCGGGACTGGGCCGCCAAGGGCACCCTGCTCCTCGGTGTCAAGGCCGTCATCACGGAAAGCTACGAGCGGATCCACCGGAGCAATCTGGTAGGTATGGGTGTGCTGCCTCTGCAATTTGTGGAAGGAGCCGACTGGAAGAGCCTCGGCATCACGGGCACCGAAGCCTTCTCCGTGTCCGGGTTAAGCGATGATATCCAGCCCGGCCAGCAGGTCACTGTTACCGCGGTCCGCACCGACGGCAGCAGCTTCACCTTCCCCGCGGCCGTCCGCCTGGACAGTCTGGTGGACGTGGACTACTACCGCAACGGCGGTATCCTTCAAACTGTCCTTCGTCAATTAATGGCGTAAACAAATTGCATCTTTTCATCAACCGGCCTCCACTCTCTAGTGGGGGTCGGTTTATTCATACCCGCTTATCTCAATCCGTCGCTCCCCACTGCTTACCAACCATCAAACTATCAATCCATCGCCACATCGCCACACCGCCACACCGTCTCCACTGATCCGTCACCTAACTGTGAATGTTCGTTCCAGGCAAGGCACTTTTGTGAAGGCTTACCAGATTTTTTGGGTCTCCCCACACCCTTCGGCACGCCCCATATTGCTTTTAGCCTCCTTATCGTCCACTATCCCCTTCCCTCAGGATCTCAAAAAATATCACTGCTGAACCACATCAACTCTGAATCTTAGCTTGCCTAGAATCACCCCTTACTCGAATCGCCCCTTACTCGAATCAACCTTGCTCGAATCGCACTTAATATGAATTATCTCGCCTTGAACCGCATCTTACCTCAAATCACAACTTACATTGATCGCAATTACTTTGATCGTTTTGAATCGCCTCTTGTTTTGAATCACATCTTACTTTAATCGCATTATGCTTTAAATCTCTCCTTACTTGGAATCCGCTCCTTTTTTTGAACTACTGCTTCATATCCACCTCACTCTACTTTAAAAGGCTCCAACTACCAGAAAACTAATAGAATCACACTCCAAAAAATGCTTGAAGTAAGAACAAATGTTCGTTATAATATGGTTATAAGTTCCATCTGAAGGAAGGAGGGACGGCCGGATGTGTTCCTGCAGCGTTGTGATACCGGAACCAAACAATGCTTTGCATATCACTCCTCAACCAGTTCCATCAGAGGATCAGGCGTTTTGGGAGCAGCTTCTATCATCGGAGCAGGAATGTTCAGAGTACCTTTTTCAACTTAAATGGCCCAAGGGATTCCGATGCCCATATTGCGGTCATGGACATGCATATACCATCAATACGCGGAGGCAGCCTCTCTATGAATGCTCATACTGCAAGCATCAGACCTCGCTGACCGCAGGCACCCTCATGGAACGATCCCGCACCCCTTTAACCAAATGGTTTACAGCCATTTACTATATATCTAACCCGCACAGAGGTATCAACGCCGTTGCTTTGCAGCATCTTCTTCATGTTACCTACAAAACCGCATGGAGTATGCTGCATGCGATTCGGCAAGCCATGTCCCATGACGAGAATCTGCCTCCGCTTTCCGGACAGGTACAGATTCACGGCGCCACCTTGACTCTTTGGGAGGCGGGCATCGGCTTTTTTGTTGCTCCCACTACCCCATCCGTTCTTGTTGGTCTTTCCCTTACACCGGAGGGCAAGCCGGCACGTGTACGCATGCAAGCCATATCTTCCAGTAATTATGAAGGCGGCCAGCCCTCCGCTGAAACCTTTGCGGACTTTCGCAGCTTTCATCTCGCACCAGAGGATCAGATTTCCTCTCTCGAATGCAAACGTTATGGTCCCCGCAAGCTAAAAAAGGGCTGGTCTCTAGTGCGTCAGACCGCAGAATGGCTGAACAGCACCTTCCATGGAATAGGCTTCAAATACAGGCAGCGGTACTTGAATGAATTTTGCTGCCGCATGAATTTGGTACTGGCAGGACGCAACCCATTCCATGAAATCAGCCTTATGTGTGCCCGCCCGATCTGCTATTCCTACTAAATCATTTACCGCTCTGCGAAGACTGCCTAATCCCTCTCTGCCATCTATCCTGCCCCTCATTGATTGAAATCGGCTATCTTTCCACTTTCAGCGGGTACGGTCCACGCCTTGATGTGCGAAAACGGCGCAGGCAACTTCTTTGCTACTTCCAATTCACATTAAAGAGGCCAGGTTAGCATGAATGATACTAAGCTTTCCTAAACACGCAATCACGAAGCCTTCACATAATGATTTGCACATTTCCCATTTACATAGGTTCATTTATTTTGTCATACATCAAGCTTCCCCATATTTGTCCAGACCAGCATGGATGAATCCGGTGTTTAATACTCCTACCCCTGTTTTATGCTTCCTCCCACTTTACATTCCTGTTTCCTGAGCGAAGGGGAGAGTGGACGACAAGGAGGTGCAAGTGATATTCAAGAAAGGGGGAAGATTGGAGACCGAAGGTTGGATTCATTTTGAGATTTCCTTGGGGCTGGTGGTGGATGGAAGAAAGTGGGGACAGCCTCTATACTATCTTTGTAGAATAGAACTACGTAGAAGTTAATCATTAAATATATTGGAGGATGGAACGGTGGGGATTTTGCGGGATACACATGCGATTTTTATTCTGTTTGTTAAAGATCAGGGGAAGTCTCGGAGTTTTTACCGGGAGCTTCTGGGTATTGAGCCTTCTTTGGATGTGCCGGGGATGACGGAGTTTGCGATTTCCGAAACGGCCAGGCTCGGGCTTATGCCGGAGGAGGGAATCTCGAGAATTCTTGAAGGACGGATTCCGCATCCGCAACATGCAGGTGGGGCGCCGCGGAGTGAAGTATATTTGTATGTGGAACAACCTGATGCCCATTATGACCGCTTGGAAGCTGCTGGAGGCAGGCAGGTGAGTGCAGGCGCGGTCCGAAACTGGGGGGACTATGTGGCGTATGGAACTGATCCCGACGGCCATCTGGTGGCATTCGCAGAAAAAAGGGAATAGCTAAAAAGATTGCAACTGCAGAATAGGTAATCTGGTATGAATGAATTCAGCATGAATGAGTCGGTATCGACGAGTTGGCATGTATGGGTCGGTATCGACGAGGTGGCATGGATGAGTCGGTTTGGCAGGCAGGGCCGCTGCTGCAACCTTTTTGAGCTTGAAGGCGTCTGTAAGGCTGGAGGTGATTCCCTTGAATAAATTAACCAAACGAATTTCCGTTGTTGTGTTGGCTGCCGCTATGCTGGGAGGGTCTGCCGCTCTTGCTTTCAGCGATATTGCCCAGGATCCCGCCCAAACCAAGATTGAATCCCTGCGTAAGGATGGTGTTCTTTCCGGAATGGACGGCGACCGTTTCGCGCCTAAGGAAGTCTTAACTTATGATCAGGGCATCCGGCTCCTGGTGAAGGGTTTGGATCTGAGCCTTGCCCATATCAGCTTCTTCAAGGCTCCCAAGGCCAGCGATTATTACACCCAAGTGCCGGATGATGCTTGGTACGCCGAGGATTTCATTATCGCCCAGTACAATAAACTGGAGGTTCCCCAAAACGTGGACCCGTCCAGCCAGCTGACCCGTGAGCAATTTGCCGTGCTTCTTCATAAAGCCCTTCAGCAGAAGGGGGATTATGCGGTCATTGAGCTGTACAACATCCTGGCGGATGAGAATGCCGTTGACCCGGCTGCATCCGGCAGCATTCAGACGCTTTTGAACATGAAGATCACCAAGCTGGATGACAAATCCCAGTTCCGGCCGAAGGCGGGCATTACCCGTTCCGAAGCGGCGGATTGGTTGTACGAGGCAAGAGCCTTCGTAGCCAAACATACGGATCACACCTCTTCGCCTGAGCCTACTCCGGCAGCCACACCTGCCGGCACTCCGGCCTCCGTGCCTGGGGCTACTCCCGTTCCTGGAGCGACCTCTGCTCCGGCCGTGGATACTCCTGTTGTATGGAGCGAAGCTTCCGTAGCCCTGGAGAAGGCCGCTGATGGCGTAAACAAGGCCACCGTCACGATCCAAGTACCCCATCCGGGTTATGGAGCTGTGATTACCAGCATTGATTTTACCGGGGACAAGGAAGCGGTCATCCGCTACAAGCTGACCCCGCCCAATCCCGACATGATGTATCCGATGGTGATTTCTAAGGTAGAGCTGGCGACATACCTCGCTTCGGACTTTACCGCCGTCACTGCTCAGCATGCAGACTAGAACTATTCAATGCCAACAGGCCTCTTGCCATTGCCCAGCGCAATGATAAGAGGCCTTTTTTCCGTACGGCTGGAGGTTAAGACTGACCGGCTATGGTAGTATCCTTTTTTCCCTTTTTGCGGATGAGCATAAAAAGCAGCAGCAGCGACGGCAGCACGATTTGAAAAATGGGAAAATGGTATTTGACGTTGTATTCAAAGCCGAAGCGGATTTGCTCCATAAAGGAGCCAAATAGTAATGAGCCGATGAAGATGACCACACCTGCAGGGAGAGTCATGCGTTTGTAAGACGTTTTGAAGATTGAGGCCAAGGCCATAGCCGCCCCGAAGTAATAAGCAGTTTGTTTTACCCAAACCCCGATAAACAGCAAAATGGCCACAAGGGGGTCCATCCGCTCCAAAAATTGAGTGATGCGGATTAGGCTGGCCACTATCATGAGAGGAATTCCCCCAATTCCAGCCAATTCCGGACCCAGGATACTTAAAATCAATGCATTGGTAAACACCAGAAACAACCCGGCCATGCTGTACGAAATCAACGTGGCCGGAATAATTTTTTTTTTCTCATTGACGAACCGCCAGTACATCAGAAACAGCACCATTTCGCCGAATGGAAAAGACACCACCTCGGGAAGTGCCGCGTCCACAACCGGGCGGAGGCCCTCCTCCATAATGGGAAGCAGGTTGTCCACCTGGATCACCCCTACGATCCAAAGGAGAAACAGCAGAAAAAAATAGATCACCGTAATGACAGGCAGCAGCACCTCCGTCACCCGGAAAAACACCTCTACTCCCATATACACGGCATAAGTGGACACCAGCATAATGATGATGATAACCACAACCAGGGGGGACTGGGGCAGCAGGTAAAGATTCATCAAATCCCCGAATTCCCGCACGTTTCGAACGGACTTGTACAAAAAATAAATTACATACGGCCACGCAAAAAGATGGCCCACCCACTTGCCCCCATAGCGGAACAAAATGTCTATCAGGTTCAGATCCGGCTCCCTGCGCTGAATCGGAAGAGTGACGAAAACAAGCAGCAGCATGCCGCAAACCATGGCAATCAGCACGGAAATCCATGCATCCCGTTTGGCTTCGCTGGCCAGAAGAAACAACGGGGAGCTGCCGATTTCGAACATGATGATCATAACTCCCAATTGATATGGGCTTATTTTTTCCATAGATGGCTCCAATCCGCCTGTGTTTCCCGCTACGGTATTATTGGCAAATGGAGTAAAGTTATGCAAGAAGCAGCTTGGCCAGCTCCTGCTCGTTCTCAATATTTTTGGCATTGAGAATCAGGCCTTTTAAGGAGGCGTATCCCCGTTTGCCCATGCTGCTAACCACTCCGGCAATGTTGGAGGCCGCATACAGGGACATGGCGGTGCAATAACCGCATTGTAGCCTGTGCATGGCATACCACGCTGTCCGGAAACGGATTTTTTACATACCGCGCGGGAATATTGGCCGACCGTTAGCACAAAAAAACAGCGTCCGCGTAACCGCGAAACGCTGCTGTGCTCTAAATTATGATTCCTGCGGAAGGTCCTTGGGCACCAGGTCAAAGATCGCCCCTGTCTCCAGCACCTCGATAAACCGGTCCAGCCAGAGATAATAACGGATGGCCTCATTGATTTTGGCCAGGTCCTCCTCCACCAGCCGCTCCAGCTCCTCCTGCCCCGGGTTGGTCCGGGCCAGCTCCTGCAGCTCTATTCTGGATTTGCGCAGGGCCTGCATGTTGATTTCCACAGCTTTGCGCCACTTCAGCGAGAAAAAGTCGGCGAAGGTTTGAAACCAGTCCATCTCCACCTCATAGAGATCCTTGCGGGCCCCTTTTTCCCACACCTTATTCACCATCTTCAAATCCACCAGCGTCCTGACACCGGTGCTCATGCTGGTTTTGCTCATTTTCATGGCTTCCGTCATCTCATCTAAGGTCATAGGTTTATTCTGAAAGAATAATAGCCCGTACAAATGCCCGATGGACAGATTGATACCGTATAAATCCATATTCTGGCCGATGGATTCGATAATCCGCTTCCTGGCCTTAAGGACAATCTCCTGCTGCTCCCGGGGCAGCCCCTCCGCTTGCTCCATGCCACTGTCACCCTATCCTGCGAAATTCATGAATGCGGTCTTTCACTGACCCTTATTGTATGGAACCTTCCGCATAAAGTAAAGATGCAGCAGCCAGAGGATCATAGAGCATAACCGAGCAATCAGGAGTTTATTCCGTACAGTTTTTTCTGTATGAACTGTTTTGGCAGAAATTTATGTTGACATACCCCTTTGAATTTCCTTACACTTAGAGATGTGCATGAAGCGCGAAGGAAAGGAGTGAGGCTTTTTGCCTATTATTGAGGTTCGGGATGTAACCAAGGTGTTCGGCCCAAATCCGGCGTCCGCCCTTCCCCTCCTGGATCAGCAATGGTCCAAGGACCGGATCTATAAGGAGACAGGGCACACGGTCGGGGTGAACGGAGTCAGCTTCGATGTGAACGAAGGGGAAATCTTCGTGATCATGGGACTCTCCGGCAGCGGGAAATCCACCCTGGTCCGGCTTCTAAACCGGTTGATCGAGCCCACATCGGGTACGGTCAGCATTCACGGCAGAGATATTGTGGGTATGGGAGCAGAAGAGCTGCGCCGGGTCCGGCGGGAGAAGATCGCCATGGTCTTCCAGAAATTCGCCCTGTTTCCCCACCGTACTGTGGCGGAGAATGCGGAGTACGGACTGGAAGTCCAAGGGATGGATAAAAAGGCCCGGCGGGAAAAAGCATTGGAAGCGCTTAAGTTAGTCGGACTGGAAGCCTGGTCCAACAGTCTGCCGGATGCCCTGAGCGGCGGGATGCAGCAGCGGGTCGGGCTGGCGCGGGCTTTGGCCAATGATCCGGACATTCTGCTGATGGATGAAGCCTTTAGCGCATTGGATCCGTTGATCCGCAAGGATATGCAGGATGAGCTGTTGGAGCTTCAGAACAAGATGAATAAAACGATTATCTTCATTACCCATGATCTGGACGAGGCGCTGCGGATCGGGGATCGAATCGCCCTTATGAAGGATGGCAGCGTAGTGCAGATCGGAACGCCCGAGGAAATTCTCATGAGCCCCGCCAATGACTATGTGGAGCGGTTCGTGGAGGATGTGAACCTGTCCAAGGTGCTGACCGCCTCCTCGGTAATGCGGCGTGCGGAAACCATCGGCCTCGACAGAGGGCCGCGGGTAGGCCTGCAGCTGATGAAGGAAGCGGGCATCTCCAACTTGTTCGTCGTGGACCGGGGCAAGAAGCTCATCGGGGTGATTACCGCCGAGGATTCCTCGGATGCCGCTTCGGACGGGCGTACTCTGGAGGATATTGTAGTCCGGGACGTGCCTGTAGTGGCGCCCGACCAGCTGCTGTACGATTTGTTCGATATTTGCAGCAGTTCAAAATATCCGGTAGCGGTTGTGGATGAAACCGGACGAATTCTCGGCGTGATTGTTCGTGGAGCGGTGCTTGGAGCCTTGGCCAGACAGCCTGCCGCAGACAGGGAGGTGACGGCCCATGCCGAAATTGCCGCTGGATGAATGGATTGAAACGCTTGTGGCTTTTTTGGACGATCATGTCTCTGGATTATTCGCGATCATATCCGGGCTGATCAAAGGAATTGTGACTGGAATCTCCTATTTGCTCCATCTTACCCCCGCACTTGTCCTGATTGCGCTGGTCGTTGTCCTGGCTTATTACTTGGGCAAATGGGCCTTCGCCGTGTTCGCCCTTCTTGGTCTTCTTCTAATTTATAACCTGGGCTATTGGGACCATACCATGGATACGCTGGCGCTGGTACTGACATCCGCCCTTTTGTCCATAATAAGCGGCATTCCTTTGGGGATTTGGTGTGCCCAAAATAAACGGGTCCGCCGCATTCTGACGCCGGTGCTGGATTTTATGCAGACGATGCCTGCTTTCGTTTATCTGATCCCCGCGGTTACCTTCTTCGGGCTGGGTGTGGTGCCCGGGGTTATCGCGTCGGTGATTTTCGCCGTCCCCCCTACCATCCGTCTGACGGAGCTGGGGATCAGGCAGGTAGCCCCGGAGCTGGTAGAGGCGGCCAATGCCTTCGGCTCCAGCCCCTCCCAGGTGCTGGTGAAGCTGCAGCTGCCTATGGCGCTGCCCTCCATTATGGCGGGCGTTAACCAGACCATCATGCTGGCTTTGTCCATGGTGGTCATCTCCTCCATGATCGGCGCCCAGGGCATCGGTGCGGATGTGTACCGTGCGGTGACCCAGGTGAAAACGGGTCAGGGCTTTGAAGCCGGATTAGCCATTGTGGTGCTGGCGATTTTGCTGGACCGGATGACTCAATATTTGATGAAACGCAAAAAACGGCCTTCTCACGAAAAATCCGCATAACGATATTCTGAACAAAAAGGAGAGAGAAACGATGACTAACTTATTTCCGCGAAAATGGATGACCGCTTGCCTGGCCGGTGTATTAGGCGCCGCCCTGCTGGCAGGCTGCTCGGATAACAGCTCTGCCTCCGGTGACAAAAGCATAGGCGACCAGGTGCAGCACCAGATTATCGGCATCGATCCGGGAGCCGGCATTATGAAGCAGGCCGCCCAGGTGCTGACGGATTACGAGCTGAAGGATTGGAAGCTGGTGGAAGGCTCCGGGGCCGCTATGGCCGCGGCTCTGGACAAAGCCTACAAGGACAAAAAGCCGATTATCGTCACCGGCTGGACGCCCCACTGGATGTTCGCCAAGTATGAGCTGAAGTATCTGGAAGACCCCAAGGGCACCTTCGGCAAGGATGAGGAAATCCGTACCATTGTCCGCAAGGGGCTGAAGGATTCTCTGCCTTCGGCATATGCGGTGCTGGACCGGTTCGAGTGGACCGCGGAAGACATGGCGGTGGTGATGTCCGCGATTATTGACGGTAAAAAGCCGGAGGAAGCCGCGGCGGATTGGGTGAAGAATAACGCTGCCAAGGTAGACGTGTGGACCAAGGACCTGGCTAAGGAAGACGGCAAAAAGCTGACGCTGGCTTACGTGGCATGGGATTCGGAGATTGCCAGCACCAATGTGGTGCGGCAGGTGCTGCAGGAGCGGCTGGGGATTAAGGCCGAAATGCTGCAGGTGGAGGCCGGCCCCATGTGGGCGGGTGTCTCCGACGGCAGTGCGGACGCGATGGTCGCAGCCTGGCTGCCCACCACCCACCAGGACTATCTGGACAAGTATAAGGACAAGGTGGAGGACCTGGGCGTGAACCTGAAGGGCACCAAGCTGGGCCTGGTGGTTCCCTCCTACATGGAGATCGGTTCCATCGAGGATTTGAAGTAAAGGATAACGCCGCCGGAAATCAGGCGGTGAATCAAGAAACACCTGCTCCGGGGCAAGATGCCGGGGCAGGTGTTTTTTCAGGATATAGGGCTTTGGTTGGATAGAACGGGATCCGAGAGGGCATGTGTAAGCGGAAAAAAATGTCTGCTAACATGCTCGCATGGCCTCATTTACTCGAAATAACGACATAAAATGTCTGCTAAGGCCTCATATAACAGGTAAAATTGGCGGATCGGCCCAAATAGCAGACAAAATATGTCGGTATCTCACCAAAACCAGACGACTTCACCAGAATAACAGACATCTGATGTCGTTATTATTCTGCACCCGCGCGGCTACTTGAGCATCTTGCCCATACGGGCGGCAAACTCCATCAGCACCGGCGCTTGCTCCCGCATCTTCTCCAGCGGGAGCCGGTTAGCGGGGCCGGAGATGGCCAGCGCGGCCACCAACCGGTGGGCGCGGTTGTAGACGGGCACGGACACGGCCGCCGCTCCCACCTCACGTTCCTCCACACTGGTGGCATAACCCTGTCTGCGGACCTCCTCCAACTGGGCCGTGAAAACGGCTTTGTCCAGGGAGGGCGGCCACGTGGGCGACGACAGCACCTGAGCCTGCACCTCCGGCTCCGCAAACGCCACCAGCACCTTACTGGAGGCTCCCACAAACAAGGGGAGCCGCGCCCCTACCTGGGCTACCCGGCGGATGGCCTGGTTGCTCTGAACCGCCTGGATGCGGATCCGCTCCAACCCGTCGCGCACATACAGGCTGACGGTCTCCTCCAGCACATCCCGAAGATGCTCCAGCTCCGGCAGCAGCACCACCTCGGGATCGTCGCTGGCCGACAAATTGGCGGACAGCTCCCAGAGCCGGAAGCCCAGGCGGTATTTTTCCGATGAGGGATTACGCAGCAAAAAGCCCTTGTTCTCCAGAGAGGCCAACAGCCGGTGAACGGTGCTTTTGTGCAGCCCCGCTCTGGCGGCAATCTCCGTTAGACTGAGCTCCGGCGTATCTGTAAAACAAAGCAATATATCCAACGCCCGCTCCACTGCGCGGACGGTCAGCTTGTTGTCCTCCATAACCCTTCTCCCCCTATATGCACAAGCCGCAGCCAGACATGAAACAGCCTGTTACTCCGCACCTAGTTTCATCATACGAAACACAGTTTCTTTTTCAAGTATACCCAATCTGCCACCCCCCGTAAAGGCTTCGGCTAGAGAGTATAGGCCAACCATGACCATACATAGTCTGGTAAGAGGAACCATAATTATGGGAGGGCTGCGGAGCATGAGCGATGACAATCTGAATTTTCTCTACCTGCTGGAGGACATCCGGTTCACCAAAATAAAGGAGCGGGAATATGCCGCGAGAATCCGTGAGCTGGCGCCGGGACTGGAAGCGGAATATGCCAGTTGGCTGAGAAGCTGGGAGCCGGTGCTGGGCCAGACGGAATATGCCGCTGCCCAATGGGCGGAGGCGCTGTTATATACTCCGGGGAACAGCATCCCCTACGCACAGGAGACCATCAGCCAGCTTAACCGGTATGCCCAAGAACAGACTGAAACCTTTACCGGGCAGTTGTCGGCACTGCAGGCGTATCACCCTGCCATTCAGGCCAATCCCGCTGCTGGTCAGCTGATCCGCCACATTATCCAGTCCACGCCACCGGAGCAGCTAACCGGCTCTGCCGAGCCATTGTATGCCGGGCAAACAGCCCCGGCCTTCTCCTTCCGGCAGGACGCCGAGAGGGTCACAACCTGGTCGGAAGCCTTGACCGCCTCCGACCCCCAGTCCGTCGAGCGCCCGCAATCACAGCCGGCCGAACCTGCAGCTGCTCCTGTCCCCATCGGCAAACACACCCTGCCTCCGCTTCCGTATGCCTACAACGCCCTTGAGCCCTATATTGACGAAGCTACCATGCGGATTCACCACGACAAGCATCATCAATCCTATGTGGACGGACTGAACAATGCCGAGAATAAGCTGGCTGAAGCCCGCCGCTCCGGGGATTTCAGTTTGGTGAAGCATTGGGAGCGGGAGCTGGCTTTTCACGGGGCAGGCCATTATTTGCACACTCTGTTCTGGACCATTATGGCCCCCGGTGCCGGAGGTCCGCCGACAGGTCTGGCCGCCGAGCAAATCCGCGCCGACTTCGGCAGCTTTGAGGCCTTCAAGAAGCAGTTCAGTGAAGCGGCGGATAAGGTGGAGGGCGGCGGCTGGGCCATTTGGGTATGGAGTCCCCGCAGCCAGCGCACGGAGATCCTCACTGCGGAGAAGCACCAGAACCTTTCCCAGTGGGATGTGGTCCCCCTTCTGGCCTTGGATGTGTGGGAGCATGCCTATTACCTGAAGCACCAGAATAAACGGGCCGATTACATCAAGGATTGGTGGAACGTGGTGAACTGGAGGCAGGTTAATGAACGGCTGGCAGCCGCCCGCAAACTGATGTGGCAGCCCTACTGATGCCGGCAATCCCCCGCCCGGGGTTAAGGTGTGCAGCTAAACACACCCTTGGGCAATACACAAAACCCTTCTCCGCCATTTGTGCGGGGAGGGGTTCTTTTTTGGGCCAAAAGGAAACGTTAACGGAAGGCGAGTTTTTCCGCCTTTGTGACCCCCATCACAAAGCCCCCCTCTCCCGCGGCTTATACTGGCCTCAACAACCAAACGATAGGAGGAACTTCACAATGAGTTCTTTTGCCGCTATAATCAACGCCCCTGACTACCCGCCGCGTATCCGCCACCAAGCTATTTTTGAATGCTTCGACGGCTTGGATGCCGGAGAAGTCATGCTGTTGGTCAACGACCATGAGCCGCGGCCGCTCTATTACCAGTTCCAGGCTGAACGTCCGGGAGACTTCGTTTGGGAATATGTTGAGGAAGGCCCGGAGACCTACCGGGTTGCCATTACCAAGCTGAACTAAGGGAGCTGAAGGCCATGTTCTTCTGGAAGTCCAAAAAAACCGAGGAGCTCCCGCAGCTGAACCGCGTTGAGCTGGATGTGCGGGAGGAACTGCAGAATAAGCGCGACCCTTTTGCCATCATCATGAAAGCCGTCAAGGAGCTGGGTAAGCAGGATATGCTGGTGCTCCACGCCACACTGAAGCCGTTGCCGCTCCTGGGGCTGATGAAGCTGAAGGGATATGTCTCCACCACCTCCAGAGCCGGGCATGAGCATTGGATCACTACCTTTGTCCGCAAGGAATATGCCGCTGTGCTGGAGGGTGAGCAGGATGAGCTTCCGGAAACGGGAGCCGGCGGGCATGATGAGGCCCACGAAGGCTGTCCTGCGTCGGCAGACAGTCTGCCTGACGAAACCGGGGGTTCCCCCCGCTCCATCCATCTGGATAACCGGGGATTGGAGCCGCCCAAGCCGATGATCCGTACCATGGACGCCCTGGAAAAAGCACGGCCCGGGGATACCATCACCATCCATAATGACCGGGTGCCGGCCTTTTTGCTGGAGGAAATCAAAACCCTGGGTTACCCCCATGAGATCGAGCCCCAGCCTGACGGCAGCGCCATTGTTACCATCCACAAGCAATAATTCCGCGTATCAGGAGGTGCATGACCTGTGATATCCAACCCGTCCGCCGCTGGCCCGTCCCGGCTCCCTCTGCGGTTTCTCTTAACCGGCATTGCCATGTTTCTTCTGTTCCAAATTGCATCCGTCGCAACCGGAGCCGGCTGGACAGGGCTGTCCCCGCGGAATCCGGAGGGCTGGTCTGCCGCACACCTGATGCTGCTGGGCTTTGCCGCCATGATCGCCATGGGGGCGGTTTATCAGCTGATATTCGTCGTCGTCCAGCACAGTATTTACAGCGAAAGGCTGGGAAAATGGCATTACGCTTTTTTCCTCACCGGGCTCTCCGGTTTAACGGTAGGCTTTTTCCTGGGCAACGTGGCCCTGATCGCTTTGTTTGCCACCATTGCTTTTACCGGCATTATTCTGTTCGTATGGAACATCGCTGCTACCCTGATTACGGTCAAAATGTGGAACCCTATTACCCTAAGTGCGTTGGCAGCAGTAACCTTCCTTTTTTTCACCGGACTAACAGGCTTGGGTATGGGCTTGAACTTCCGTTTCGCTTTCCTGGGTATGAGCCATGACCAATGGCTGGGGGCCCACCTGTGGTTCGGACTGTTTGGCTGGTTCGGGCTCCTGATTACCGGCTTTAGCTACAAAATGCTGCCCATGTTCTTCCTGTCCCACGGACATAACGAAAAGCCTGCGCGCCTGACCCTTATCCTCTGGAGTGCGGCGGTGGTGACCGGAGCAGTCTCCTCCCTCTTGGGTCTGTCCAAATGGATGCAGTGGATCGCGCTCGTTCTGTTGACGCTGGCCTTGGCCGCCTATTGTGTGCAGATTCATTTTATTATCCGGAAAAAGCATAAAAAAACACCCGGCTACGGCATTCTGGTGGCGGTGTGGTCCACCTATCTGCTGACTGGCGCGGCACTGGCCTTTGTGGCATTCGCCATCTGGAATCCGGCTGTTCTGTCCGAGCAGTCCGTCTACGCCTTCGTCATTTCCTTGTACCTGTGGAACTGGCTGGCTCCCGTGATTCTCGGGTATATGTCCAAGATTGTTCCGTTCCTCTGGTGGACGCTGAAATACGGGGACAAGGTCGGCAAGGAAAAAACGCCGGTGATGGCCGATCTGGTGAAGGAAAACCATGTAAAGGTACTCCTATCCCTTTGGGTCGCCGCCGCTTTGGCTCTGCTTGGCTGTACTGCCGTCGGCTCCGAACTGGCCGTTCAGATTGCCGCAGGTGTATGGTCCGTGCTGTCCCTGGGATATATGCTGCTCCTGGCGCGGGTATTTACCAGATAAATGGTTCACCATCTTAACCTTAAGGAGGGTTTACAAATGACAACATTGGAAACGCTAGAAGAGACGCTTCGCACCGTTTATGATCCGGAGCTTGGTGTGAACGTGCTGGATTTGGGCCTGATCTATGACTTGAAGCAGGATGAGGCCGGTGTGGTCCATATCCAGATGACCCTGACCACTCAAGGCTGCCCGCTGCATGACACCATCGTAGGCGGCGTGCGCAATGCCGTATCCCGTTTGCCCGGTGTAACGGACGTGAATGTGGATCTCGTCTGGTCACCAGCCTGGACACCTGATAAAATGAAACCGGAAGCAAAACAACAACTCGGTTTCTAGGGAGTCTATCTGGCGGAAAAAAACAAGTAAATTCATATTCATGTGGAATGACCGGGGGGAAAAGGAGTGACTTGAGGGCGAGTTTTTTGGCGGCTTTGAGTCCTTAATAGTTAAATCCGATCAAGGCCGACAAAACGTGTTTGAGCATCCAAGGCACTCCTTTTCCGGTAGGGAATGAAACTTGATGAATATGACTTTACCCCAACTACTCGTCAGATAGACTCCTAATGGACTTAAGGAGTGTTCATGCGTAATGGAAACGTCTCGCCGTAAGCTGGCCGATGTGCCGCTGTTCCGTGGATTGGATGACGCCGAGCTGCGTCTGTTGGATGAGCTGTTAATCCCCCGGTTTTTCAAGAAAAAATCGATTATCTTCCACGAGGGCAGTGACAGGGAAAGCATCTATATCATCCAGGAGGGGCTGGTCAAAGCCTTCAAAACGGATGCGGAGGGACACGAGCAGATCGTGAATTTTTTGGGGCCCGGCAGTATGTTCCCGCATACCGGGTTCTTTTTGCTATCTACCTACCCGGCTACAACGGAGGCTGTGATGGATACCCGGGTATTGGCCATGCCCCTGTCCTCCTTCGAGCAGGTCATTGCCTCTACCCCAGCTATGGCAATCAAGGTACTGCGGGTGATGAGCCAGACCATCCAGGAGCTGCAGACCAAACTCCAGGAGCTGACGGGCCAGGACATCCAAGTGCGGCTGACCTCCTTCCTGTTCGGCATCGCCATGAAGCAGGGGGCGGAGCATCCCGACGGAAGCATCCGCGTCTCCCTGCCGGTAACCCATCAGGAGCTGGCCAATACCATCGGCACCACCCGTGAAACCGTCACACGGCTTCTTGCCCAGCTAAAAAAGGAAGGGCTGCTTGAGGCTGACCGCAAGGGTTTTCTGCTGCCTGATCCGGAGGCGCTGCGGCAATGGGGCAGACCTGACCGGGAAAAGTAGAATTTTATCCGGCTTGTGACCCGAATCACAAAGCCGGAGCCCCCAATAGCGTACATTCTAGGTATCAGGCTGCCTCATAAACAGGCGGCATTGGGAAGGATGTGCCGAATCATGAAACCCATTATCCTATTTCTTGCCGCGGGACTGCTGCTTATGTCGGTGGGACTGTATGCCATTGTAGGCGGGCCCGGACTGTCCGCTGACCCGGATACCTTCGATTCCCAGGACGTCGAGCCTGCCCAGGTGAACCAGCCTCCGGTGGAGCCGGTAATCCGCCGCGAGGGCAAGGATGTTTATATCGAAATGACCACCCAGGTAACCAACGTGGAAATCTCCAAGGGTGTGAACTACAATGCCTGGACCTTCAACGGAACGGTTCCCGGCCCGGTGCTCCGGGTCAAGCAGGGTGACATGCTCCACTTGACTCTGAAAAACCTGGACCCCTCCCTGGCCCACTCCATGGATTATCATGCGGTACATGCGGCGCCCAGCTCCAAATTTGTGGATGTAATGCCCGGGGAAACCGGCAGCTTCTCCTATCCGGCCAACAATCCCGGCGTGTTCATGTACCACTGCGGCACCAAGCCGGTGCTGGCCCATATCGCCAACGGCATGTACGGCACCATTATCGTGGAGCCCACTGACGGATATCCTACGGATCAGGAAATCGACCGCTCCTACACCATTGTGCAAAGCGAGTTCTACAAGGAGCATGACTTCACCGATATGCAGGACGGCGTGCCTTCGTATGTGGTATTCAACGGCAACGACTACGGGTTGATGGAAAAGCCATTCCTGGCCAAAGTGGGCGACAAGGTCCGCTTCTACGTCTCCAACGCCGGGCCTAACGAGGTGTCCTCCTTCCACATCGTCGGCACCATGTTCGACACCGTATACCTGGACGGCAACCCGCGGAACATCCAATACGGTATGCAAACCGTGATGCTTCCCGCCAGCGGCGGAGCGGTGGTCGAGGTAACCGTAACCGAAGAAGGGGATTACCCCATCGTAACCCACCAGTTCAACCATGCCTCCAAAGGCGCAGTAGCCACCCTACGGGTCACCAAGGACGGCCAGGACAACGGCATGCCGGCTATGGGACATTGACGAAAGACCCGCATAGGATCGTAAAAAAGGCCAGGCCCTGAAAGTAAGGGTCTGGCCTTTTTATGGTTTCGGTTTAGGGCTGGGACTGCTCTTTAAGCTTGATGGTTTCTTCGAAGGTTTGTTTGTCATCGCTCCAGGTAATTCTGACGGTTTGGGTATCCTTCCATCTTTTCACCTTTGTACGGGTGATCAGCTCCACAACCCCGGCAAGCTCCAGATTCTCTTGCTGCAGCCGGTTTCCTGTAAAGCTTCCATTGGAATAAAGAATATCCACTTGAGCATCGTGCACATTGTTTCCCTGGCCGATATACTCCACCGCAGCGGTCTCCACATATTGATTTCCTTCGGGATCATAACGGATGGTTACATTCCAATCCATAGACTTGGCATATACCCCGACCGCTTCCTGCTGATTACAGGCGGTTAGCAGCAGCATTGCGAATAGAAGCAAAAAAGTCATTTTCTTCATGGGCATCTTCCTTGTTTGAAGAAGTCGTGATTTTTCTCCGTTTTAACCAAATAACTGGAAGTCGAATCACAACCACTTATTGCACCCTATGAACCCCCACTGCTCCCAATGCCGACCCGATAATCCGGAAGGGCACCGTCGTTTCCTTCACGACTCCATTGCTGTAAACCAGGCGGAAATGCACCTCATGCAAACCATCGGGCAGCCGGTTATCCAAGGAACCCATCACCGGATCGTACAGCTCCCCCTCGAACAACACAGGCGTGCTCCCAGAGGCCAGCAGGACCTCTACCCGGATGCTGTCTCCCCCGATCCCCGTGGCTTCCAGGTAAGCCTCCACTATGCGAACAGGCGCCGGAGCGCTGGTGACATGAAGCAGCAGCTTTTCCCCCGCATAAAAATCCTTAGGCGCATGTCCGGTCTCATGCCCACGCTCCACATGGTACTGAAGCCACTCAGGAGTATGGAGGATATCCGCTCCGATGGTTAAGGGCAGCACCTCCACCGTCTTCTGCGCTGATGCTTCCGCAAGGCCATCAGACACAGTCAGGGTTATCCTGTAGCCTCCCGGCTCCGTCCACCCCCCTGTCCATTCCGGCAAGCTGCCTGTTAACTCCTGGCCCGACGGGCTCACAATGTGCCACTGGTGGGTAAGCGTATCACCGTCAGGATCATAGGAGAGGCTGGTCAGCCGGACGGCATCCCCCTCCCACACCGGCTTAGGAGACCAATCGAAATCAGCAACCGGCGCCCGGTTAATGTAAAACCACGTCTGTGCAGACCAATCCGACCACACATGACCATCAAACACTCTCACCCGCACCCGGAGCTTTTGCCCCGCTGGTAAATCGGCTGAAGCTTGCCAGCTGCCGGTTGCAGCGGATGTATTTTGCCAAAACTCACCCGAGTCCAAAAGCGTAACGGTATTCGCCGCATTCGTCACCTGGATCTGGAAGGAGGTGAACACTGTTCCCGGGTCCGGATCGGTTTGGTACCAGACAAAGGTTGGCCGCAGCGTATTGAACATCGTCGGCGCATGTTCCGATCCATCCGGCACAACCATACTTGCGGCTGGTGGCCGGTTGGTGATAAACCATCCCGAATTGGACCATGGCGACCACACATTGGCGGAATTCTTCACCCTCACGGTTACACGCATTTTTGCACCCATGGGTACATCCGTGTTCAACTGCCAGCTGTCTGCGGTTTTGGCATAATCCGCATACGCTACATTCCTCGTCTGATTGGAATACAACGTCCCGTTCTCATTCCATACATTTATTTCTTGTGCCACAACCTGGTTGGAGTTGGGGTCTTTTTGGTCCCAGGTTATCGCGGGCCTCAAGGTGGGGAAGTAAGTGGGATTGTCCTGGGTACCCAGCGGGAACGTCAGGGTAGCAGATGGTGGCAGAATGCTGCTGAACCATCCTACGTTACTCCAATCCGACCATTCCGTTTCGTCCTTCACCCGAATTTTCACCCTATATTTGGTGGCCGTATTCCCCCAGACCTGTGTCGCAAAAAAACTCCCATTTACCTCTTTTGTCAGCTCCGCTTTTGCACCGGATATTCGCTCATAGACGTATACATCCCCCCAAATTCCGGTTGAGATAGCTTCCGCTACGAGCTCATAAGCCGTATACAAGGTATCCGGGTCCGGATCCGACCGGGTCCACGTGATCGTGGGGTTTACATTTACGGGCAGATAGGTGGGCGAGTCTTCCGTACCGGCTGGATTGGTCAAAATAACGGACGGTTTCCGGTTGGCATTCTTGGCTACCTCCACTTGCGCTGTTTCGAGGAAGGACCAGGCCCCGAATTCATCCTTCACCTGCAGCCCCAATGTCCATGTGCCCTTTTCATCCAACGAGGTCACCATGTAATTGTACTGGACCCCACTTGGAGAGATAGCAATATGCCTTCTTTCAAAAATCCCCCGGTTGGCTGCATACCCCAGCTCCGCATATCCCGTGTTGATATCGAACCGGTCCGGATCATAGCTGCTGTCGTTCCAGGTCACCGTATTCCCATTTAGAGCCGTGTTGAGAACACTAACAGGTCTGCGGTGTACGGTGATGGTTCGTTTGAAGCTGTTGGAGTTTTTCCGGTAGCCGTCAAAGGTCATGTCCGGGTACCGATATCCCGGCTCAGGCGCCGGATCATCCTTGGCCATCAAACTGACCTCCCAACGTCCCACCCGGTCAAAAGTGGGCAAACCGCTGCTGTAGCTGCTTCCATTTAACGGCGACACGCCTCCATTATTCAAGAACATCGGCGAATGGGTGTATTGCCAAAAGAAGGAGCCCGACATGGGATCATGCTCCGGATCCATGAAGTTAATGTTGTCATAGTTCAGTTGGGCCACTCCGGCGGCTTCATCCAGAATCGCAAAGTCCGATCCCCAGATGCTGGCTTCCTGGTAAACCTTATGGGAGATCCCCCGGAACGTGACAAAGGACTTATCCGAAAAGGGGCCAAACCGCCCGCTAGAAAATGAACTGTCGGCCACATCGACGAAATAGGGCACCTTGTTCACCCATACACTCACCTTATTCCCCACCGTTCGGATCTTCACGCTGTAATCCTTGTTATCCTGGAGGCTGTAGGAATTAGAAGCGAGTACATACCGGTTCCCCCATTGGTATTTACTCAGGGAAACCGTGTTCCCGTCAAACTCAACCGTAAGCCGATTGGTAGGATCCTGCATCCGGAATGAAAATCCGAACTGGCTGCTGTCTACCTTGACTTGTTCGGTCGTAAAGCCAAACGAAAACTCGGCATCCGCAGCGGTAACCGGGGACATAAACTGGCCGTAATCGTACCGGGGCTGGATGGCTGCCGCCTCTGCAACCGGCCCTTTGTCGATCCAATATACACTTGAACCGCTGGGCGGGTTGTTATAGCCCATGGAGCTTAAATTATTGGTCTGATGGGCGCTAAGAAGCAATCCATCCCCTACAAACTCCTCATAAAATTTGGAGAGGCTCACGATTTCCGTCCACGACTGAGCAAATGGGTTGACATTCCCGGCTAATTTAGATCCCCCTGCCCGATTGAGATTCACATTTTGACCAAAAATATTGAACGCGCCATTAGCAGAGGTATAATTCCCCCACGCGTCCACCTTCAGGGTACTGGACATGCCATTTAACACGGGGCCGGTCCACGGTTGTACAACCCCCGTATCCAAGTCGATCAGATCATTAATGACACTGTAGCTATCCCCCCACGAACCCGGTGTTACATATAACGTTTTCGCCACCAGAGTCCGGTTCAGGGAGTTAACCACCATCGTACTGACGTTATCTCTGTAATCCGTGACATATCCCACGAGGGTATAGGAGAACAAATTGCCGCGGGTCCGGGCCCGCCATACCAGCTTGTAATTCTGGTCATACTTCGCCACATACGAGCCCAACCCCAATTCCGGATATGCCCGCATGTTGTAATCGAAGGGTGTAATTGCCGAATCTCCATCTCTACATGACTTTGTTTCATACATATAAAAATTTCCTTCGGCATCCCGGAAAGGATCTTCGAATTTTGCCGTAAAGCTGCAAGCCGCTACCGAATATTGCGGAGGGATAAAGCTGACCGGTGTATCGGTGGCTGGCCAACGTACCGTCTTCTTTTCGTATGGCGTCATCACCGTGGGGTTATTGCTTCCATCACTATAGGTAGTGGATACCGTGTTCCCCTTTACATCGGTTTCTTGCTGAATGAGCCCGAAATACCCATTAAGGACTGCCGCTGCATCCGTTGGATTGCTTAAAAGGGTGACCAGATTATGCCCCTTCACGATTACCTTGGGTTTATATACATAAGATCCATTCGAGGTTTCACCTGGCATCGGGAAGCAGCTGATCAGTTCAGCATTGGCTGCCTTAAAGGAACATCCGTAGGGCTGGATCTCATAAAACGTATTCGTATAGGAGTATCCGTCACTATCCTCAGACTCTACCACCTTATATGGTTTTTTCACTGAAAATACATAGTAAATATAGGGACCCGCCACATAAGCATTCCCTGCTTGAATTGCATCCATGGCCGTGGTTTCCCACCTATAGACGCTATCCCTATAAAAGGGGATGGTGCGTGTCTGGACAATACTGGAGGATGGTACTTTAGAAAGGTCAATGACATAATCATACGGGTTGCCATCCAGCCAGTACGCCTTGTAGGTACCGGTATTGTACTGAAAATCCATCTCCAATTTACTTTCGTACCGGCCAATTTTACTTTTGTTCAGGGCATACAGCTTCTCCAATGTGTTACCGACAAACAGGTACGTTTTATCGCTCACAATGGGAGTGGTTTTCGCATCTACCCACGTGGATGGTTTTCCATTGGCATCCGGCAGCCACAAGGGCTGTGAATACCCATTTTCGGGTGCTGTAAAAGCCTTATAAATGGATAGACCATTTCGCCCCCAACCATTATCATTCAAAGGTGTCGTGTAGTTCTGATAGGTTCCGGGACCATTGGGATTATTCACAAAATTATAATCCGATTTGTACGACTCATTATTCTTGCCGGCTCCCGATACAAGCGCACCGTTCGCAGTTTGCCAGCGATACGTGGGAATCCGGCTCACCCGGACATTGGTGTTGGTGCGGTATAGCTCCCAGGTGTTCTTGATGGTATCGCCCGTAAACACCTGCGGCATGTTTTGGTCCGGATTGGGATTAGAGCCGGTTAAGTCAAAGCTAACCTCCGGAGCAAGGTTAATCACATCCATGATCCCCGAAACCGCTTCGGCTTCCTTGCCATAATCCTCCTTCACCTTAATCTTGAATTGGTACTTCCCGATTTTGGTCGGGCGGAATATGTATTTGGATGGTGTGCCGGTGATGGCTGTCCAGGGTTCAGTGTTGTTGTTAAACACCCCGTCATTATTGGCATCGTACCGCATATACCAGAGCACTTCCACACTGGGATCTCCGTCCGGACTGTGGGATTCGCTCATGATTTCAAAGTCCTCACCCCGAATCCCCAGTGCGGGAGCAACCACCTTGGCAATGGGCGGCAGATCCGGTTTTACGGTAATGGAGCAGGCATCACGGTTCAAGGAGGCCAAGCCGGTATTGTCAAAGACCTTTTCCAGAATGACGGACTCTATCGTATCGCTTTCCGTATCATTGATGTAAAAGGGAAGGTTGTTGGTCCATTCATCCCGGCTGTGGTCAATGGTTCTGTTTAACGGACTATAGCTCTTGTTAGCGTTAATGGCTCCAGCCGCCAGCGGCCTTCGGGACTTCGTCGTGGATGGTACCTCACACATAGCAACCGGATTCGGTGGTATGACCGTCAAGGAGGCACTTAGATCCGTATAACCCCCATAGGGATCCACCAACCGCCCGCGGGCAATATGATAACCAACTGCTCCAACGGTACTAATATTGGTGAACACATCGTAGCCGTCCCCCGAGGTATAACGATTGGTCATATACGTTTTGTAGAAGGTGGAATTCCAATCGCTAAAGTTCATCCGGTAGCCAACAGGATCGTTATCCGGATCCTTCACATCCACATACTTCAGGTCAACCGGTGTGCCCTCTACAACCGTGTCGGCGATCCTGTCCGTCCCCTGGTAAAACCATTTGAGCCGGCCTTCGGGAGGATCATTATCCGCGACCGCATTCGGAACAGCCGTTACGGTCTTTTCGTTGTTGGCTTCGTTAAATTCCGGGATTTCATTTCGGCTATCTATTTTCACGGTTAGCGTAAAGGGAGAGTCGACTTTCCGGGTGAGCGAACCGGTGTGGCTGCTTCCCACAGGCAACGTGCCGGTAAAGAGATAATGAGTCCCATTAATGCTATAGTAAAAATTGGACCAGCCCCGATTGCTGTTGTTTCTGAAAATATAGGTGAAAGTCACATCATCCCGGGCAGTGAAGGCCGTCGGAGCGTATGACAAAGATACCACTTCCAGATCATCCAGCGTAGGCGCTGTTGTCGGGGTGGGTGTGGGTGTCGCACTTGAGCTGGGTGTGGGTGAACCAATCGGTTCCCATTCTACGTCCAGCTTGTACGGGTAATGATAGGTATACGATTCCAGGTCTACTGTGAAGGCAGAGAAATATACCATGAGCGCCGCGCCATAAGCGGCAAGAGGCTTGAAATTGTCCTCCACGTAGTTGAAATCCTGTCCGTATCGAACAACGATTGTATCCAAATCAGGGAAAGCATCAACGGTCCCAACTTCTCGTTCACCACTTTTGTTATAAATAGTGTCCGGTTTTGCCCTTCCCGAAATGCCTTCTCCAGGAGGACCAGTAATATTAGCACCTGGATTAACCACTGCAGTACCGTTTAGTTCTGCATGACTGATGTATTTAGTATCTACCCATTGACCACTATCCGTCCTAAATGGGACTTCTCTCACACCTGTTAAACTCAGATTGGTATCTGTAGTGCCAGGATCCTTTGGCATACCGTAACTGTCCAATTGACTGGCATTACTGGTTCTGGAATCTCCATATTCATTGTAGCTATCATCTATCCGAGCAAAATTAGCATGCCAGTTGTCTCCGTTGGTGCCCTTAGCATATCGATACCATGCATAATAACCCTGCGTAGTCCTATTTTCTTTTGAAGTCACTTTCGTACGAATGCCGGTAAGGCTTTCTGAAAGGGTATAGGAGGTTTGACCTGCAGCTTCATCAATGGTTTTAACAACTTGATTATTTGAATAATTGATAACCTTCAAAGATTTGATCTTATAATTTTCTTTGGACAAGGTATTAGTTGGAGAGAGGGACGGATATTTGCTGTAATCATATCCGTCCCAAATGTCCTTATCGTAGGTCACATTAATGTTCTCTGCATGCACTATACCGCTGCCAGTGGGCCATAAGATACCAGCCAGTAACACTGCCACCAACATCATAGCAAGGAGAGCCGTTACTTTTTTCGGATGCTGTTTCATCCGTTTTAACATGCTTGTCTCCTCCTATTACTCACTCAATCAATTCGGGAGTCTCGGACCATAAAATTCGTTTCCAATATTGCTTATTGCCCGGAATGCTCGGAGTATAGATATCTAACATTAAATGTCCCTTTGTTTTCATTTTTTTGGGGAATATAAAAGCCGGAAAGTCTCCATCCTTCGTTTGGAATACACTGGTCATCCCAACTAACTCGCCGGCTGCAAGTGCTTTATAGCTCTCCATCATAGCCCCAAGTGGATTCAAGTTTGCAAAATCCCCCCAAGGAGCATAATAAATGCTTTCATCATTGTTAAATACCGTCCGGCCCTTGTAATACAGTAAGTATGCTGGCATCCCTTTGGTCAGATATGGGCTACTTGCAGACGTTTTATAGTTGTACCACTTCAACGTCTCCACCGGCGGCAGCTCCTCCTGGAACGGTGCGTCCGGGTCCTCCAGATCAATAGCTAGAATCGCGTCCAGTTCGGCCCTGTACAGTCCGTCTCCGGATTCAATAAAAAGATCGTCCGGATCCCATTTACTGCTAGGGTGCAGTTTGCCAAAATATTGCGGCATCACCTCAAAAATATTGGTCTTCCGCCACAGCACCGCCGCCCGGTTCACCGCATGCTTATCAGCCTGCGCTGCGATCTCTTCCCCATGGCCATCCTTAACGGCCAGAATCCTCTCGATGATGGTCACGGCCTGCGCCCTTGTGGTCGTGCCGTCTACATCCAGGCTGCCTGTTGCGTCTACTCCCTGGATGAGCCCGGCTTTGGTGGCCAGGTACATCCACTCCAGATTATCCTCCGTGTCCTGGCCCGACGCGCGAACGGCCATTCTGGCCATCTCAGAGCGTTTCATGGGGGTGTTCCAGTCGCCGCTGGTAAAGTCGCTCCACTTATGGACTCCAGCGCCCACCGCCGCGTTTACATACGCCTGATACCAATCACTGCCGCCCGCGCTTTCGGCCACAGACAGCTTCAACGCTGCTGCCGCCATCTTTACGAACTCCGCCCTGCTGACCTCCCTGTCCGGCAAGAAGCTGCCGTCCTGGTAGCCATCCACATACTGTTTGCTCACCGCTCCGCGGATAGCCGTTTCCGCCCAATGTCCCGCGATATCCCGCAGCTCAACGTTAGCCGCAGCTTCCACAGCCACAGCAGCAGCCGCAGTTGCGGTTCCGGCATCCTTACCCAGCCAAATCCCCGCACTTCCTCCAGCCAACAACGCTGCAACCGTCATTCCCGCGGCCCATTTGCCCACATGCTCCACTATGTATTCCTCCCTTATCTCTTCCCAGTAAACCCTTCTTTCTATTGGACACGTTTATCCTGAGAGTTGTCTACAGTCTCATCCAAACCGACAATATTTCGCCATATTTCTACCTTTTTACAGAAAAATCTTCGCCATAAAAAATAAAAACCGCCCCTGGCAGCCTGCTGCTGCGTCGGAGCGGTTCTTCCGCATATTTCCTTGTCTTACTATACTAAATAACCCCAGCATTTGACAACCCTTTTCTCCAAAAAATTTGATGCTTATAATCCTGCTGCCTTCCCGCGTGTATATGCCTTGTTTGCCTGAACCTCCGGTCTCCGTTTGAACAGACCCGCCACCTTGCCATACGTATACACCATCAGCCAGGATGAACCGAATACGGCAGCATACCGCCCAAAGGTATACAAATCGTACATGAGGATGGTTGTGGGATGAGTCCAATGCACCGTAAGCAGTGTCAGAATAGCGGGGTGGATCAGGTAAATGCCGAAGGAGCACACCCCAATAGACACAATCGGCTTGGACAACCGGGGAAACCGGGCCAGCAGAAACCGGCCAACCTGCATAAAGAATAAAGCCGCTGCCGTGACATACAAGATCCACAGCACCTCATACCAGGTATTCTCCGCATACATATGCTTATACCGGCTGAAGAGAAACAGGGACACATAGGAAACGCCGGCAAGCAGCCAAGCGGCACCCGTCAGAAGCTTATGCTCCTCCACCCATTTTTTTACCGCAGGATAATAAAGTCCGATGGCGCCGCCGATCAAGAAATAGGCCATGTAGGTAGGCGCAATCCGGTCGGAATAAGGAACCCCTTCACTGAACCAGTGCCGGTACACATAGAACCCTTCCTGAATCAGAAGCCCACAAGGAAGCAGCCACTTCCGGAACCAGGAAACCCGGTTTACCAAGGTCATAAACAGAGGAAACAGCAGATACAGCTGGAAAATAATCAGCATAAAATAGGAATGGTACGACCACTGCGCCCAGCCTATTTTGCCCCAAAAATCCGGCCAAACCACCTCGATCTTCCCGGTATTGATGTATTGGTTAAATCCATAATAGAAAAAGGCCCATATAAAATACGGAATCACCAGGCTAATGGCCCGCTTCCGGTAAAATACCAGAGCCGTCCTGGCGTTCCATCTGCCGTCATAGCTGTAAAACAGCACGATACCGCTGATCATAATAAACAACGGGACCGCAAACGAGCTGCCTACGTTCAGAATATAAAATAAAATCTGTGAGGCACTGCCTTCTGTCGGCTCCACCGTTGCGCTGGATGTGCCATGAATGAGCACTACCGCCAGAATAGCCAAGGCCCGCACAATGTCCAGCTCCAGCAGCTTTGTCTTCTTTTGGCCTGCTGCAGACTTCGACAATTCAGTCACTCATCTCCCACCTTTCTGCAGATCGTCGGTTTCGTTCAAGAATCCCTAAATGATTGTTTATTATACAGGCCATTTCCCTTCTAGGGAAGTCGGAATTTGTCGTAAATCTTCCCAGCATGGATCAAAAAAAGCCCAAAAGGGGCTCACTCCCCTCTGGACTTCGTCTGCCAGCTCACTAACGCTGTGGTATTATTCCTTGATCAATGCCATAAATTCAGCCCGGAGAGGCGCATCGTTGCGGAAATAACCGCGGACCGCAGAGGTCACGGTTTTGCTGCCCGGTTTTTTGACGCCCCGCGCGCACATACACAGATGCTCGGCCTCCACCACCACCATCACGCCGTGGGGCTTCAGCTCCCGGTTTAATACATCCGCAATTTCGGAGGTGATCCGCTCCTGAACCTGCAGCTTGCGGGACACCGCCTCCACCAGACGGGCAAACTTGCTTAAACCTGCAATTTTGCCGCTGGGGATATAGCCGATATGGATTTTGCCGAAAAAGGGCGCCATATGATGCTCGCATTGGCTGTAGAACACAATGTCCTTGACAATAACCAGCTCTTCATGGCGTTCGTCGAAGGTTACACCCAAAACCTCCGCAGGATCAACGGAATAACCGGCGAAGATTTCCTCATACATCCGCACCACCCGGGCAGGGGTATCAAGAAGTCCTTCCCGTTCTACATCCTCCCCGATCAGGCGCAGGATTTCCCGGACATGATGCTCCAGCTGCTCGCGGTTTTCCTCAACCTTCTTATTTCTGTATTCAGTGGACATAGGCTTACTCTCCCGTCTTGCCGGCGGCATGCTGTGTGCCGTCCTATTTCATTTATCTGAATTTTTGATTCTTCATCATATTTTGGACCTTGTTCATCTGCTGCTTGTTCAGGTTATAGCCCATTTGCTTGGCCATTTTGGCCAGCATGTCGGGGTTCGACTGCATTTTTTCCATTTGGCGCTTCAAATAAAAAACACCGCCGGCAAATCCCCCGGCCGCCCCCACAATCAATGTCAGGATTGGAATGATCCAACTCCACATTTGTATACACTCCCTACAGATAATGTCCGATGTACATCGGCTTTGTCGCTCTATATCATAGCATGTTGCAAGATCGCATACAAATGAGACTTCATCTGTTATAGTGCGTCCCGCAACACCCATGGTAAGATAAAATCAGCCTATTATCAATGGAAGGTGGAAAGGGAATTATGACCATTCAAGTTGCTATGCTGTCCTATTGGCATGTCCATGCAGAGGATTACGCCCGTCAGGTACAGGCCCGGCCCGAGTGCCGTATTGCCGCCGTATGGGATGAGCTTCCGGAGAGAGGCAGAGTGCAGGCGGAGAAGCTGGGAGTGCCTTTTTATGAAAATTTGGAAGCGCTTCTGGCCAATCCGAATATCGACGCGGTGGTTGTGGATGCCCCGTCCTCCATGCATGAGGAAGTGTTAACCGCCGCCGCGAAGGCCGGCAAGCATATTTTCACCGAAAAGGTTTTGGCCATTACCACGGAGGCGGCGGACCGCATCATCCAAGCCGTGGAGGAATCAGGTAAGTCCTTCATGATCTCCCTGCCCCGGCTTACCCATGCAGCGAATCTGCAGGTTAAGGATATCATCGACGCCGGACTGCTGGGCGACATTACGTATCTGCGGGTGAGACTGGCCCATGACGGCGGTCTGCCTAACCAAAAATCCGCGGAGGGCTGGCTTCCGCCCCATTTCTACAATAAGCAGCAATGCGGCGGCGGCGCGCTGATTGATTTGGGCTGCCATCCCATGTATCTGGCCCACTATTACTTGGGTATGCCGGAGGCGGTCAGCGCCCAGTTCGGCTATGTCACCGGCCGCGAGGTGGAGGACAACGCAGTGGTTACGCTGCGGTATCCGGACGGCGCCTTGGCCGTGGTGGAGGCGGGTTTTGCCAGCCGTCTCAGCCCCTTTACGCTGGAGGTATACGGCACCGAAGGCTGCCTGATGCTGGACGACTTCCAGTTCCGCTTCCGCTCCGCCAAATCGGGGCTCGGCGCCCAGGAGGGCTGGGTGTCCCCGGCCAAGCTTCCTCCGGCACCGCCGCGGCCTGTGGATCAATGGATTAATCATATGATTGACGGCACTCCGACAACCATCAGCATTGGCCAGGGCCGGGCCTTGACCCAGCTGATGGAGGCGGCCAACCTGTCGGCGGCCACCGGCAAGTCGGTGAGTATCAGCGAGTAGTGAATAAGCCGTGGCGCTGCGCGAGGACCAGTTTTGCTGTAAAGGAACTCAGAAGCCCTTAAACTCGCAAAATGCTGCTTTGGTAAACGTAACGGAACTATGTGACGCTTAGAGGCGGACAATGAGCCGTTATCGCTCCAAAACTCCTGCTAAGAGTCGCTGAGCTCCGTTACAAATCCAAAACGCCGGTTTTGAGCTTCTAAGAGGCGCTGGGTTCCGTTACGCGGTAAACCGAGGGATATGGCAGCTCACCGCGACCCCCCAGCGGGCTTGGACCCGCCCGCACACAACAAACACTTCACCTGCGCACAGCACGGTGAAGTGTTTTTTCGCGTCCGCTACGCCCCGGCCAGTGCCGGCTGGCAGCAGGCCTTGAACTTCCTGCCGCTGCCGCAGAAGCACAGGTCGTTGCGGCCGGGAAGCTTCAGGCCCGTCTGCGCATACTCCCTGGCCCACTGCCTTCGCAGCTGAAGGGCCAACTCCTCCATCCGCGGGAAGGAGTGGCGGTAGAAGGCCTTGTAGCTGGCGCAGAAATAATCCGGATGCGGCACACCCCGCCCCTCCGGGGCCGCCTTCTCCCACCGCCGGTTCCGGGGACAGCCTCCATAGCAGAAGCGCAGATATTCGCAGCTTTTGCAGGACTCCGGCAGCTCGGGCTTCAACGTGGCAAAGCTCCGATAGACCGGGCTTGCCAGCAGCTCCTCCAGAGAGTGGGTGCCCACATTGCCCAGCTTGTAAGCCTCATGAATGTAAAAATCGCAGGGATACGCATCCCCGTTCTGCTCAAGGATCAGCGTTTTGGAGCAGGTGGCGCTGTGGGTACACATCTCCGCCTGCCGCCCCAGGTGAACGCTCATGGTATTGTCCATAAACCGCTCGGAAATCACCGGCTGGCCTCCGTTATACCACAGATCGAATACCTGGCACAGGAACCGCCCATACTGCTGCGGCGAAACCAGGAAGGACGGCGGCTTGTCCGCCTGCTGGGCCCAGAAATCCATGCCCGGGATAAACTGAACATAGCCAAAACCATGCTCCCTGTAGAAGTCCATCAGTTCCTTGCCCTTGTCTACATTGCCCTCATGAATCACAGTCAAAATGTTGAAATCCACCTGCTCCCGCCGCAGATGAGCGATTCCCTGCATCACCCGGTTGAAGCTCCCCCCACCGGAGGCGTATACCCTGCGAGCGTCATGAATCTCCCGCGGCCCATCCAGACTGACCCCTACCAGAAAGTGATAGCGTTTGAAAAATTGCGCCCATTCCGGCGTGATTAATGTAGCATTGGTTTGCAGCGAATTGCTGATGACGGTGCCGGGTGGAGCGTATTGGGCCTGGAGGGATACCACCTCCCTAAAAAAATCCAATCCGGCCAGTAAGGGCTCCCCTCCCTGCCAGGCAAAGGAAGCTTGGCCGTTAGACCGGGCCATAAATTGGCTTATAAACCGCTCCAAAAGCGCGGAGTCGATGCGGTTTACCGCCCCCGGCTTGCCGCCGCAGGTGCTGTAATAGCAATAATCGCAAGCCAAGTTGCACGCCTCCGAGACGGTCTTCCACATGACTCCGATGTCCTTGGTTTGAAACTCAGCAGCACAACTGCCTGCCATTGCAGGCACCTCCTTTAGCAGAGAGTCTTACGCATGATGCTTTCCCCCATTCTATCACCCTACCGTTGTAATTCGGTACTGAAAATAATTAGAGCTGATACTCGCAGCAAAGCAACAAACAAAAAAACCGCCAGATCTAACGGCGGCAGGAGACGCTATTTGCCTCCAAAAGCGGGGCTTCCAGATTCTAACGGCGTTGAGAGACGCTATTTCGCGCAAAACGTTATGTTTTGACCAAAATGCCCATCCATAAGAGCGCTCACCGCCGTTAGAACTGGAGAGGACCAAAATCAGGCATAATAACGGCTCCTGCTTCCGTTAGAATCTCGTTTCTTCCCTGCTACTCCCCCTACCCCTTCACCGCAGTGCCCGATAACCCCTGGATAATGAACCGCTGCCCGGCCAGGAACACCAGCAGCATAGGCAAAATCCCCGCCGAAGCTGCGGCCATCATACCGTTGTAATCTACATTGTACTCCAGCACGAAGTTTTGCAGGCCCAGGGGTACGGTGTACAGCCTGCGGTCCGTGAGGAACACCAGCGCATTCTCGAAGTCGTTCCAGTTCCACGAGAAGTCCAGTATGGCTAGCGTCGCCAGCGCCGGTTTGGCCAGAGGCAGCATCAGCCGGAAGAAAATCCGCCCATGCCCCGCCCCATCGATAAAAGCCGACTCGGTAATTTCCTTGGGGATGCCCATGAAAAACTGCCGCAGCATAAACACGCCGAAGATGGTGAACAGGCCGGGCAGAATCAGCGCCCAATGGGTGTTGTAGATGCCCATCCAATCGAACATGATGAACTTGGGCACAAACAGCACCTGAGGCGGAATCATCATCATGGACAGGTACAGCAGAAACAGTGTATCGCGCCCCTTGAATTCGATCCGTGAAAAACCGTAAGCGGCTAAGGCCGACAGAAAGGTGGCCCCTACTGTATTGATAGAAGCGATCTTCAGAGAGTTCAGATAGTACGTGCCGAAGCTGTTGGCGCCGGTCCACACTTTGATATGATGCTTCAGCTCCAGCGTGGAGGGCAGCCAGCGGCTGTAGTCGAACACCTCATTGGGCGTTTTGAAGGAGGTGCTGATCATCCACAGGAAAGGGAGAACCATGCCCAGGCCCAGGATGCTGAGAAGCAGCGTAAACACCAGTTTTTTGGCCAAAGAAGCCTGCTTTGTCATGATCTCATCCCTCCTAATAGTGGACCCATTTTTTTTGGCCGTACCACTGGACAAGCGTAATCACCAGCACGAAGGCGAACAGCATCCAGGAGATGGCGGAGGCATAGCCCATTTCGTAATAGCTGAAGGCGGTTTTATAGATGAACAGGGACATGACAGTGGTGCTGCTGCCGGGTCCCCCTCCGGTAATCGCCTGGATAATGCCGAAGGATTTAATAGCGCCGATCAGTCCGGTGATAAGCAAAAGAAAGGTGGTCGGGCTGACCAGAGGCCAGATGATCCGGCGGATCAGGGTCCACGTTCGGGCCCCGTCCATCCGGGCCGCCTCCATAAGCTCCGGCGAGATTTCCTGGAGAGCCGCCATGTAGATGATCATGTTGTAGCCCAGAGTGGCCCACACGGCGATGATGTTCAGCGCCAGCATGGCCGTATCCGTGGAGGCGAACCAGCCCGGCGGATTCGTCATTCCCAATGCACGCAGCACCCCGTTGATGGGACCCTGGCTGGGCTGGAACAGCAGCATCCAGACGAAGCCTACGGCTACCCCGCTGGTGATATAGGGCATGAAGTACATGGAGCGCAGCATACTTTTCAAATAAACGCTCCGGTTCAGCGCCACCGCCACCAGGAAGGCTCCGATCAGGGAAACCGGCACCGCCGCCAGATAAAGCAGCGTATTCTTAATGGCAATGATGAACTTCTCGTCCTGGAACAAACGGGTGAAGTTGTCCAAGCCGATAAACCGGTAGTTGGGGTTGGCAAACTGATAATTGGTCATGGTCAAACCTAGGGAAAACACTGCCGGTATCAGAAAAAACACGATAATGCCCAGCATGTTCGGCAGAATAAACAGGTACCCCATTCTCTGCTGCCGCTTCATCCAATTTCCACCCATTGGGAAACTCCTCCATCCGCAGCCGGTTTTTGAGTAAAGGAAAGGGAGGGTCCACCTGGGAACGCCCTCCCTAACGCGATAACCGGTTTATTTTTTGTTTTGTTTGAGGAAATCGTTATGCCGTTTGGCCATGGTCTCCAGCGTAGTCTTCAGATCCTGCTTGCCCAGGAGGTACTTCTCGTACTCCTCCTTGCGCAGATCGATGACCTGCTGCTCCAGGCTGGACACATAGGTGGGGAAGGTGCCAAAGACAACCTTTTTCAGCGAATCCAGGTCATAGGTGCTGTCCACACCGTTTAGGAGAAGCTTAATGGCATCATCGGCATTCACCGCCTTAGAGGAGGGAATCCGTCCCCCGGAGGCCATAGGCATCATGCCGCCATCGGCGTACCACTTCAGGAACTTCCAGGCGGCTTCCTTGTTGGGGGATTTGGCATTGACGGACACCACGTCCCCAAGACCGGCCGGATATTTGAACTCATTGGCGTTTTTGCTCAGCTTCGGCACCGTGGCGAAGGCGATTTTGAAGCTGCGGGGATTATCCTTGAGATTATTGGCGTTGCGGAAAATATACTCCCCTGCGTACAGCATCCCTGTTTCGCCCTTCAGGAACATGGTATCCGTGGGCATTTTGGAGGTCATTTGCTCCCCGTAGGCAGGCATGGTTTTGGCCTTTTGCATCTCGTAGGCCACCTCATACCCCTTGGCGGCCAGCGGATTGTTCAGGTTGGAGGTGCCGTCCGGCTTCACGAAACCAAGCGCAGCTGTACCGGAATCCACCTGCTCCATGTAGTTGGCCTCATGCTGGAGGAGCCCCCAGCGTTTGTCGGTTTTGAGCTTGGCGGCATATTCCTTCATGTCGTCCCAGGTCCAGTCCAGAGCCGGAACGGCAAGACCTGCCGCATCCAGCGCATCCTTGTTCAGCCAAACGAAGGACATATTCTTCTTGGTGGGAATGCCGTAATATTTGCCGTTAATCTGCCATAGCTTGGCGTCAGGACCCATTTTGTCATCCACGTTATAATCACTGTAAGCGCTTAAATCCAAGGCCAGCCCAGCATCCTTCCGCTTCTGCAGGCGGGAGTAGGAATAGTTGACGAAGAGGTCGGCATCCTGGCCGGTCATCAGGGCCGTATCCAGCTTCAGGTTCCCCGGATCGTCGTTGACAAAACGCTCATAGGTCACCTGGATATCCGGATTCTGCTTGTTCCATGCCTCTACCACTGCTTGGGGACCAGACTCCGCCGGCACGCCTCCCCACATCTTCAGCTTCACGGTTTTACCGGAGGCGGTGGAGGCCGCCGGTGCTTGGGAGGCACCTGTCGTTGCCGCTGGAGCCGACTGTTTCCCGCCGCTGCTGCTGCTGTCCCCGCTTCCACCGCATCCTGCCGCCATGCCCAACACCATTACCAAACCCATTCCACCCGCCAACCATTTTGCTTTTATCATGGTTTCATCCCCTTTTGGTTCGGTCATCTTGAGTTCATCTTATCATCTGTCCCCACACGAAGGGCAGATACGGGGTTTGGAGAATGATGCAACGATATTTGGATGTAGTGAGGGTGAAATAACGGAAGCTCAGACTTCCGCGCTCCTCCGGTAATCAGCGGGGGTTTTGCCGGTCCAGCGCTTGAAGATTTTGATAAAATAGCTATCCCCGGAAAAGCCCACCCGCTCCCCGATTTCGGTCACGGGCAGGGCAGTTTCCCGCAGCATTAAAGCGGCAGCCTCCACCCGCAGTCGCTGGTGGTATTGGGTCAGGGTGGCGCCTGTTTTTTTCTTGAACAGATCGCTCAGGTAGCTGGCTTCCATACAGGCCAATTCCGCCAGCCGCTTCAGACTGAATTCCTCCCGGTAATGCTCCTCCAGATACACGATCACCCTGTTGATATCGGGATGGTCCGTCGCCCCTTGGCCGGGGTCCTTGGCAGGGAGGGTGGACCAGACCCGGTCCAGCTTCTTCAGCTGGTCCCGGCTGGCCAGCTCCGCCTCGATGCGGTCCAGATTGGCCCTCAGCGCCTCAGGATCCATGGACAGCTTCAACAGATATCCGGATGCGCCGAATTCCAACGCCTGCCGGGCATATTCGAAATCGCTGAGGCATGTCAGCATCAGGAAACGCCCCTGAAACCCCTCACGGCGGGCAGCCTTCAGAAGCTCCACCCCATCCATCACCGGCATGTCGATATCCGCAATGACCAGATCCGGCTGCAGACTGCCGATAAGCCGCAGTCCCTCCTGCCCGTTCACCGCCTCACCGGCCACCACAAAACCCGCGTCCAGCTTTTCCAGAACCTTGCGCACATACCCCCGGGCCTGATCCTCATCCTCCACCAACAGCACGGTCCGCATGGGCTTCGTCCTCCTTCCGGTATGGTGTAGCCATTAGCAGGGGCAGCTCCAGCTTCGCCAATGTGCCTGCTTCGAGCGGCTCTAGGGACAGCGCCGCCCTGTCCTGGTACAGCAGACTCAAGCGCTCTCTCAGGTTGGAGAGACCTACCCCGGCATTGGCCCGGCGCTTAGGTCTTGCTCCAGCCGCCTCCAGGCCGATTCCATCATCCGCCACCTCAATAACAAGCCGCTCCCCATCCCGGTAAGCCCGGATGCGGATATTCCCCGACTCCGCTGCAGAATGTCCGAAGCCATGCACGATGGCATTTTCCACCAGAGGCTGGAGGGAGGATTTGGGTATCAGAGCGTAATGCAGGGACGGATCCATCTCATAGTCCATCCCGAAACGGTGGCCGAACCGGGAGTTCTGGATCTGCATATATGCGCTGACCAGCCCCAGCTCCTCCTTGAGATGAATCAGATCCACATCCAAATTCAGGCCCGATTCCAGGAGTTTCCCTAAGGACACACAGATATCGTGGATATCGTCCTGGTCCCGCTGCATGGCGATGCTTTTAATGGTATTCAGCGTATTCAGCAAAAAATGCGGGTTCATCTGGGACAGCAGCACCTGGAACCGGATCGCCTGCTTCTGCCGCTCCTCCAGCTTGAGTCGGTTGACCAGATCGTGGATATCCTTGACCATCCGGTTGAAGCTGCGGGTCAGAGACTGGACCTCCTCCGTGCTTTTGCTTTCGGGCAGCACCGCCTTCAGATCGCTTCCCGCCACAATCTCCATTTTCCTCTGGAGCCGGAACAAGGGTCTGGTTATGCCCGAGGACAGCACCACGGTTACCCCAATGGCCAGGCCCATGAACACGGCGAAAAGCACAAAAAACCGGCCCTTCATCTGGTTAATCTCGGCGAACAAAAGAGAAAGCGGGGTGCCCTTGACCACGTACCAGTCCAAGGAGGGAATATAGGCAGCGGTGTAGAGAATGCCCTCTTGTTCATCCCGCCAGCTGATGCCGGCATTTTCCCCGTTGTTGGCGGTAGCCCGGAGAAAGCTTTCCTGCGGCAGGCTCTTGTCGGGGAGCGAGGACAACACCGTGCTGCCGCTGCCGTCGGCGATGGCGTAATACACCCCTCCGCCGTTATGGTCCGAGGCTTCGATTGCCCGCTGGAACCATTCCTCATAGTCCATGCTGATGCGGAGCACCGCGTATAGCTCTTCATAGTCATTGGTTAGGGCAGTGTACAGGGAAACCATCCTGGCGCTGCGGTTCACATCCCGCTTGACGTAGTTGGTATCGTTGGTAACCCAAAGATACCGCTGATTCCCCCGGAGCACTCCCTGGAAGCCGGGTTCGCTCATCTGCCTGTCGTAATGGATGGGCTCCTCAGGATAAAACGAGGTATAAATATTCCCCTTCCGGTCCAGTAGCGTGTAATACACCTGGGAGCCGGTGAGAAAAAAACTGTTGGAGATGCTGTAAAACTTGCCTTCGATCCGTTTCTTGAGCTCGCTCCATTCGTAGCTATCCGGGTGCAGGAGCATGTCCTCCAGACCCGGGTCTTGGTCCATCAACGTCCAGGTTTTGACGAGGATGCCGCTTTGGTCCTCCAGCCGCTGCCGCAGGGAAAACAGCTGCTCCCGGTCGCGCTCGTTGGCCTTATCCTGGAGCACCCGCTCCACGGAGTTGAACATGTAAACGCTTAACATAATCAGCGGCAAAAGAATGCACAGCAGGAAAACCGAAACCAGCCGGTTCTTCAGGCTGTTGGGCAGTAGCTTTTCCAGCAGGGAATGCATCATGTGCAGGTCGCCCCTTTCTTGACTGCAGGTTCCGCCTCTTCATTATTCCGCATCCGGGCGGGGCTGTAAATATCCGATTGCAGGAAGGAGCGGGCAAAGCCTCCAATCCGTCGTCGGCTTCGTAAAGGCTGTTGTGAGGGAGCAGATGCAGTTTCGTTTACGCGATCACCGAGGGACAAGGAGGATGGGGTGGAGGTTTGTTGGCTGTAGGAGCGATATTGGGCGATATTGGGCGATAGTATGAGTGATAAGAGCTAGGGGTGGTGGGGATGTGAGCGATATGTTGGCAATGGTAGCGTTGGGGGCGTTGGTGGCGTTTGGGGCGGATGCAGCGTTTGGTACGTT